>CAJFVJ010000001.1 GCA_904420445.1 Candidatus Adamsella avium
AACCTGGATCGGGCTTAATCAAAAATTCAAAGATGAAAAAACTCCTATCAAAATTATTGTTGATGTCAACGGACCTAACAAAGGAAACAATATTCTCGGTGAAGATGTCGTTTTGCTTAGTCTTTATCAAAACGGCAAAATCGGTGAATACGAAGCCAGTGATTCTACAACTGACCAGAAAACTCACAAATATGTCGACTGCAGCAAATGCAAGCTTGTTAAAACTCCTGTTGAAAACTCCTGTTCTGCTGCTTACAAAGGAAAAATCAAGCTCGTCTGCGAGCCTTATCCTCAATGCAGCAGAGATGGCGGACCTTATGCTTGTTGTGCCTACATATTAAACCACTATTGGGAATACCCGTGGGGAAATTGGAATAAATCAACAAGAAGCAGACAAATCATCGATGATTTAGGAGAAATTTGTACACAAACCTGTGATAGTCTTGTGAAAAAAGAAGCCCAAAAGACAATATCATGTAATAACAATCAAAAAAGCCAATACTGTAATATGTATTATCTGCCATATTCGCCGTTTAGTATTCAAAGTTTTATATCTAACGGACAAGAAATCCAGGAATGCAGGAACAATTGTCAGGAATATCCTTGCTGCGCATATATTACAGATAAAAAGAGATTAAAAGACTATTGGGCTTCAGCTTCATGGAACAAAGATACCAGAGAAGGCTCTTTAGAAATAACAACAGACCCGAAGGGAACACAAACTGTTTGCAAACTCAGTTGCAGCAGCCTTGTTTCCGTCAAGCAAAAAGACCCGAGCAAAACTTATGACGACGGTTCTCCGGCAGCATATATCGAAGAATACTATCTGCCAAATGAAGACGGTTCTCCTAGTTCCATAAAAATTTCTCAATGCAAAAAAGAGAAAGATGTCTACAAAGCAAAATTCATAAACATCTACACAATCGGCGACGGCGGTTTCTCTGACCCGAATTGTACCAAATATTTCGGAAAGAACGGTACAAATACTCTATATAAAAGACTCAAAAAATGTGAAGAAACATGCGGCTTGAAAAAAGATGCAAACGGACAATATTATACAAAAGGCGCATCATGCTGCAATGCCACCTTCCGTGTCAATATCAATGAATTTACTTTCTATAAACTGAATGAAAATAATCAATTGGTAGAAGTAACAAATATAGATAAAAATAAATATATAATCACAAACTGTTCTATCCCTGAAAACTCATGGGCATGTCCGGTAAATTATCAAAGCAAAAACCAAATAGGAACCCCGGGTACTTTGAACAAAGAAACACCAAAAGGCAGCCCGAGCACTGCAAGCTGCAAGATAATCAACAACGGAAAAGCACTCGAAATTTTCGTTCAGGCAGGTGCAGATATGAGAAGCGACGGCAAACCTCATAACTATGATGACTGGGCTATGACCGGTCTGAATATCGAAATACAAGAACAATAAAAAAAGAGGTCATATCTTAAAGATATGACCTCTTTTAATTTACTGTACGGAAGAGTCATCAGGTATTTTCCCGACCTGATTTCTTCCATGCTCTTTTGCATAATAAAGCCCTTTATCAGCATATTCTATCAGTTCTTCAGAATTTGAACCGTTCTCAGGATACGTCGTAACACCTATGCTCACTGTAACGCTTACTTCCTGTTTTTCTGATATACGCATTTTCTTGGCGGCTATCTTCTTGCATATTTTCTCTGCCGTAATATACGCCTCTTCTTTATCCGTGTTGGTAAGGATTATAACAAGCTCTTCACCTCCGTATCTTGCTGCAATATCAGTAGAGCGGATAGATTTCTTCAACAACTCTGATACATATCTCAACACGGCATCCCCTGCCTGATGCCCGTAAGTATCATTAAACTTTTTGAAAAAGTCTATATCAAGAAGAAGCAGCGAAAACTTCGTGTTATATCTTCTTGAGGAAGCTATGTTCTTTGCAATCTGCTCCTGCATATATCTGTGGTTATACAACCCTGTTAAACCGTCAGTTGTAGCAAGTTTGTAGGTATAATCAAAATCACGTGCTTTTGTCATGTATTTCACCAAATACATGAATATCATAATTATAATTACGGCAAACACGGGGAAGAAAATATCAGTCCAAATATTTTGATGAACATACAACATAACGGATGTTGCAAAAAATGACAGAATAACAACCGACGACAAAACAACACTCACAATAGCAGAATCAAAATATAAAATCAAAAATCCAACAGCCAAGACAAGCACCAAACTTATTAACACGTTTATGAAAAATGATGTGCGGTGAATAATATTATTTTCCATCAAGTTCAAAAAAGTTGTTGTCTGGAATTCTATCCCTGCTGTATTCTTGCTTATCGGCGTTGTTTTTATGTCATATTGAGATGTCGCAGTCACCCCGACAAAGACAATCTTGTTTTCAAAATTATCCTCCGGAATAAAACTCTTTGAGTTGTTCTTCTTCGCATCAAGAGATTTCACCACCCGCCATGCCGGAATATGCTTGAAAGAACCGCTTATATCATCACGAAGCTTGTACCAGTTCAGATGGATGGCACCGTCTTTCTCAAGTTTTATTTTTTTATCTCCTGCCGTTAATACATAATCTTTATCAACACTGTACTCATCAACACCATTGACAAAAGAAAAAACTTTCATAGCCAAAGAGGGATAAACATCATCATTATATTTTACAAACAAAGGGGCTCTTCGCAAAACACCGTCACTGTCACGCTGAACGTTTATAATCCCTATATTTGGAGTTCCGCTTAAAAGCTGGGGAAGCACGGGGCGGCACCCGCTGAATGATAATAAATCAAGCTTCTTATCCATGTTCATCTTTGCTTTTATAGACTGAGGAAGACGCACCTCATTATCACGATTATCAAAATTCATGGCAATAAACACATTGTCATATTTTGATATCGTATCGCTCAAAAGCTGGTCATACTTCGTATTCGACGCATTCGGCAAAAACATAAGATCAAACACTATCGCCTTTGCCTTGCTCTCTTCAAGAAAATTGATTATATCAACATAAGAATTACGCTGCCATGGCCACTGACCGTATTTTTCATTCAAAATATCTATGCTCGCATCATCAATCGCCAGTACAACGACATCATCGTTGACAATATGTTTTTCCGAACTGACACTCTGCCTGAAGTCATAACTCTTCAGCTCAAAAGCCTCTATAACACTTGATGTTCCGGGTAATATTTTCAAAAAAGTCAACACAAGCAAAACAACAACAGCCCATGTTAAATATTTATACTTACTGCTCATATTCAATCCTAACTAACTCTCACTCTAAAAAATACACAACTATTCTAACATCTCAAGACAACTGAGTGGAATAATCGCTTTGCCGTATTTTTCAAAATCGACAAGTGCCTTGTCAGTCAGTGACTCTCTTGCAACAAGAATAATATTTCCGCATGCACCAACAGGCACATTACCCGTACCATGATATACCGATGCCTTTGTATATCGAACTCTTTGATGACAGCTATCTTTCATCCGTGAAATATTTTTTAAACTGCTGTTTAATGTCGTAAGACTCTTTTACAAAGATATAGTCTCTAAGCTGCTTCATAGTGTTATTCAAGCTCTGCGGGTTCTTCAAATAATGAAGCAGACATTCCTCATTCAAATTCATATAAAACTCCGATAGACCTTTATATTATTATTTTACAATCTGTAAAAATAAAAACATCAACCCTTAGGAGAATTTAAATACTTATACAGGTCTAAACCATCATATATTTGAAGTATTATACAAACCAACAGAATACAACAACAGCTCTAAACAGACTTCTTTTTACGTCCTCTTTTTGACAATTTTTCTTTATTTTGCTGCTGCTCTTCAGGAGTAATATTAACGTTCTTCGCAACATTAGACAAATAATCAATATACTCTTCCTGAGGCACTTTGAGTTGCGTCAACAAATTCAAAATAATTTTTGTTCCGGCAAGATTAATTCCTAACTCTCTTGTCAAAAATTGAATAAATTTTCCCTTTTCAATATCATTCAACGAATACAATCTTCTATTTTTGGGGGAACGAGAAGGGCTAAGAATATTTTCTTCATCATAAATTCGTAATGTTCTCTGGTGGATACTCAAAATATCAGCGAGTACGCTTATAGAAAACATGGGCTTGTCCATATCTAAACCAGCCTGCGTCACGTCACTTCTATCTCTAACATCATTCATACTTACACCTTCTTTAGATACCAGCTATAAAAACATATTACTTAAGATTGTAACATCATCATGATTTTTTTTTCAAAAAAATTTCAAAAAAAACGGCATGGAACACGTTTTATATAACTTTTGTGATTTAAATATGAATACTTATTTATAAATAAAAAAGATAATAATAATATAAACGTTTGTGTTTTTCACTCAAAATAAACAGCCTGAAATAGCCTATTTTATTGGGATACATATTTTATACCCAAAATTACAAATTTCATAACCTTAATATTTCTTAAATTATTAAGCAATTTTTACATAGTTAACTTTTTATAATATTAGTCTTTAAAAATATTTTTTTTCATATAGAATAATAATAAGGTTGTGGAGAAAAAAAGTTAGTATGTATCACAGTAATGTTGTTGTAAAACAAGATTCATCCCAGAAACTAAAAGAATATAAGAATCTTATAACGACTATTGCAAAAATTGAATATAGCAGAATATCTCAACTTTATTTGATAGATTTCAATGAACTTGTCGCAATCGGCACCTTATGCGTACATACGCTGCTTAAGACAAACAAAAAATACAATATATCATACATATCTACTGCTATTAAATGGTCAATAAGAAATGAACTCCGCAGAAGATACAAATGGTATAAAGCCAAAAATGACGAGGACTCAGGTGATGAGTCACACTACAAATATTCTGATTTCGACGCACGGGATAGAGCGTACAGTGCAATTCTTTCAATAAACGAACTCGAAGAAAGAGATAACCCTGTCCAATTTGAAGATACATCATCAAGACCCGATGAACTCTGTGAGCTGAAAGACTTGAGCGTCGCACTCAAAAAAGCAATCAAAGTCCTCTCTGACAGAGAAAGAAGTTTGATTGAAAGCCGTTTTTACAACAACAAAAAAATCAAAGACCTCGCTGAAGAATTTAATGTTTCCCAATCAAGAATTTCAAGAATCATTCAATCAAGTTTAAACAGAATGAAAAAAGAACTCGCTAAGCAAGGTATTGACTGATTATATTGAACAAATCATTCATTGCATTCGGTTTTGCAGCCCTTCTGTTTGCCTGGCTCATCTGGTTTAATTTTGTCGAATCATTTATCAAATCAAGAATCAAAGGTTTTAGTGTTTCTGCCGTACAATTTTTATCTGCAATACACAAAGAAGCTCCAATCTTTTGCATTGCTACAGCATTATGTTTCTGATGATCGGCAGCAGCATGCGGATAAGGAATTAATATCGATGGAACTCCGCAAAGATTTAACTCTGCAATGCTCAAAGATCCGGCTCTGCACAAAACCAAATCTGCAGCATTCAAAGGCAAAGACATATCTTCAAAATAAGGACGAACAACATAAAGAGGATTTGAGGCAAAATTGTCCCACCATATCCCCTTCATCTCCATACAATAACTCTCATAATTTTTTGAACCGGTCTGGTGAATAATTTGTATGCCGCAATCTTCAACAAGTTCACGTGCAATCATCTTTATTGCGTTGTTTATAGACTGAGCACCCTGAGAACCTCCCATAACAAACAGCGTCTTTTTATTTGCATCAAGACGCAAAAGCCTCTTTGCATCAGTTTTTGTCACACTGCATAAAGATATTCTCAAAGGATTACCATAACAACTTATACTTTTATTTTTGATGTATTTTTTCGCATCCTTAAATGCAATATTCACATGCTTTGCAAACGGTGCCAGCTTTCTAGTTACAATACCTGGATAAGCATCAGGGTCATGCAAAATTATCGGAACGCCCATCAGCACTCCGGCTATCAAAGCAGGAGCACTCACATATCCCCCTGTTCCTATTATTACTCCGGGTTTATATTTCATGATGTAACCTATACATCTGATGCTCTCCAAAAACAATTCAAATAAAAACGAAAATATCGTAAAGCTGAACTTCCTCGGCATACCGGAAACTATAACAGGCAGAAAGTTCATATTATTCTCTTCCGCCACATGCTTGTCCAATTTCTCCGGATCGCCTATATAATACACATTACAATCTCCGTATTCTAATGCAAGCCTCTCATATACGGCAACAGCAGGATAAACATGCCCGCCTGTTCCTCCTCCTGTAATAAACACTATTTGTTCATTATTTGACATACGGATTAATCCTCTTTATTTTATATCTTGATATATTCAAGAGTATTCCTATCATAGCCATGGTTACGACAACAGAAGTCCCACCATAACTTATCAAAGGCAGGGTTACACCTGTAGCCGGCAGAACACCGGTTGCGACTCCAATATTGATAAAAGCCTGAAATCCTATCATAAAAGTAATTCCAAATGCTAATAAAGAACCAAAACGGTCGCTTGCTCTCTTCGCAACCATAAAACCGCTATGAATAAATGCTATCAAAATTCCAAGCAAAAATAAACACCCCAAAAAGCCGAATTCTTCGGCAATAACCGCAAAAATAAAATCAGTATATCCGAACGGAAGCCACAAAAGCTTCTGCTTTGATGCTCCGAATCCAACTCCGAAAATTCCACCTGATGATATAGCATACCATGATTGAATTAAATTATATCCCTTTCCGTTAGGGTCTGACCACGGGTCAAGCCAGCCGGTAATTCTTGCGCTTTGATAAGCTTTATGCATAATTGATAAAACCGCTATCGACAAAAAGCTTACACATCCTGAGAACAACAGCGAAAAAGATATCCCGCCGACAAAACACATAGCGAGCATCGTTACCATAATTATTATGAACATACTTAAATTCGGCTGGAGCAAAATTAATGCAGCCAGCGCAAGAATAGTTCCTATTTTGGACATAAACAGAGGGTCAACTATTTTTTTACACTCTGATAACCCCATTGCCATAAGAATTATACATATCGGCTTCGCAAGCTCTGATGGCTGCATACCCAAAAACCACCTCGAAGCACCAAAAGCAACACGCCCCATAATCATTGTGCATATAAGCAGAACCAGCAACACCATTGATACGGGTTTAATATATTGACGGAGTTTTTTATAATTGAAACGGATAAAAAATCCCATAAAAATAAAACCGACAATAAAACTCACAAACTGCTTCTTGAAATAATAAAAATAATCCCCCTGATCTGAAAAACCATACGAAGAAGAAGCACTCAACACTGCCATCAAACCGATAATTGACAATAAACAAATTATCAGCAAAAGAGATGTATCAACCGGTGATACTATCGTTTCAAAATTGCCCGGTGTGGATTTAGCCTTTTTGGAGCTTCTGTAATACATAATTTCTGAATACATCCCCTCTATGTTCAAAACTGTTAAACATATCAAAAGAAGCACAGGCTGGAGAAAGCAAAACAACTTCATCACCAAGCTGAGAAGCCAAATCTATAGCAGCTTCCATTGAGTCTGCTTTCTTTATACTTGTATATCCGCCCTTTTTAAGCTCTTCTTCAAAATAATCAGCAGCTTCTCCGATTAAAACAACATTATTCACATACTTTTTGACAGCGTCAACAAAAGGAGCCAAAGACGCCCCCTTATCCCTGCCTCCGGCAATCAGCGTAATAGACTGATAGTTGAATGCCTCAAGCGCTCTAACCGCCGAATCAACATTTGTCGCTTTTGAATCGTTATAATAACTTTTACCGTCAACTTTTGCAACAAACTCAAGCCTGTGAGGAGGTGCTTTGAACTCCCTCAGAGTTTTTCTGATTACTTCATCATCAACACCAACTATCTTCGCTACAATAACTGATGCCATGATATTTTGATAATTGTGCTCGCCGAAAATATTTATCTCATGAATGTTGATTAAAGGACTTTCTTCTCCCTTCGCATTCTTGAACATAATACAATCATCTTTGATATAACAACACTGCCTGCTCATCTCTCTTCCAAAATACCACTTATCGGAAGGTGACTTCGCAGCAGCAGCCATAACAACTTCGTCGCATGCGTTAAATACCCCCCATACAGGAGCATGAGGAGGAATAAACAAAGACTCTTTCGTCGCACGATAAGCTTCCTCAGAGCCATGCCAGTAAATATGATCAGGTGTATAGTTCAAATAACATGCAATCTGAGGCTTAAAAGTCTTGCTCGTCGCAATCTGAAAAGAACTTATTTCCGCTACAAAATAATCCAAATCTTCATCAAGCAACGATGTCGCAGGAATGCCGATGTTTCCGCACGCAGGCGCACACAAATCTCCGTTTGATAATATCTCAGAAATTAAAGTAGTTGTAGTCGTCTTCCCATTTGTACCGGTAATCGCAATAAACGGCTTATACGTTTCCAAATAAGCAAGCTCCATCTCACTGATAACCTGTACATGATTATCTCTTGCAACAGTATACACATCAGCCGTCGGTGGTATCCCTGGGCTTGTCACAATCAAATAAGCATCCTCAATTGTTTCAGTCTTATGCTGTCCCATCTCAACACTGATGCCCATTCCCTGCAGCTCATCAATAACTTTCAAATCAGCCTCATTAGCTTCTTTTGAATCACTGATGGTGCACTCGGCGCCCTGTTTGCATAAATATTTTGCAGCAGCTATGCCGCTCTTTGATAACCCGAGAATAACAATTTTTTTATCAAGCCAATTTCTTTTCATAATATATACCAAACTACTCCTGCTGTTGCAAAAATCAAACCTACAAGATAAAAGACATATACAACCTTTTTCTCACTCCATCCGCAAAGCTCAAAGTGATGATGAATAGGCGACATCTTGAACACTCTCTTTCCTGTGGTTTTGAAACTGATTACCTGAATTATAACAGATAATGTTTCAAGAATAAAAACTATCCCTAAAGGAATTAACCAGAATTCAAGTTTGCCTGCAACACCTAAAACACCAAAAGCACCCCCGAGAGCCAGACTTCCTGTATCTCCCATGAAGACCTTCGCAGGATTATGATTGAAATATAAAAAAGCAAAACATGCAAAAGATATAGCAGCCGAAATTATTGCAAGCTCTACATCATCCTGCATAGCAAGCATAATAGTCAACCCCAAAAAACCTATCCCGCTCAATCCTGCTGCTAAACCATCAAGCCCGTCAGTCAAATTGATAGCATTTGATGAGCCAATTATTACAAACAAAGCAAACAACAAATAAAAATATCCCCAATCAAAGTGGAACAACCCGAAAACTGATACATCGCTCTGATGGGTTATTAACATATATACCCCGGGGATTAAGGCAGCCAAAAACTGTATAAACAGCTTGCTCTTTGCCCTCAGTCCTTTGTTTGTCTTCTTTGCTAGTTTTTTATAATCATCAATAAATCCGGCAATAGCAAACAACAAAAATGATACAAGGACTATCACGGACTTCATGCTGAAACTCTCAAACATCAACAATGAAAGAATAGCGGCAACAAGCACGCAATCAACAATAATCACCCCGCCCATTGTAGGGGTGCCGGCTTTATGGGCATGCGACTTCGGAGCATCTTCATAAATATACTGACCGCAAAAATGCCTTTTCAAAAAGTCAATATAAGGTACAGATAAGATAAGCACCAGCAGCAATGATATTAAAGCACTTACATAAACTAAAACCATCTATTCCTCCACCAGCTTTTTTATAATCTCTTCAAGCTTCATAACTCGGGAAGCCTTGAATAAAACAACCGAATCTTTATCAACAATATTCTTCAAAAAAGAAACAACATCATCAATATCACCAGCACTAAAGCATTTTGTATTTTCTACACATGCTTCCTCTGCCGTAAATCTTGACAGTTCGCCAATGACGACAAGATAGTCAACATCATAGTTTTTTATCAGCCTGCCGACCTCTCTGTGATAAAACTCTTCATGCTCACCAAGCTCGCCCATATCACCTAGAACAAGCACCTTTTTTCTGCTGTTGTATGTACTCAAAAAAGTACTCAAAGAAGCCTTCATCGAATCAGGATTTGCATTATAACAATCATTTATCAACAGAGCGCCGTTTTTTAATGCAACCCTGCTACCCCTTTTTTCTATCGGAATATACTCCATCAAACCGCCTGCTATCTCTTCATAACCTAATCCGCAGGCTACCCCGACTTCTATTGCTGCTATTGCGTTGAGAACATTATACACACCCGTAACGTTCAATTTATACTTCCTGCCCTTATATTCAAACTCAACGCTGTCTTCGTCCATGCTCAAAATGTCATAAGATTTTGAACCATAAAAAACTATGTTCTCTGTCTTTGAATACTTTCTGACAAACTCATTCTCGCAGGCTATCAACAAACCGTCTTTGCTCAAATAATTTGTTATCTCGCATTTTGCTTTTGCAATATTCTCAACACTGCCAAGACGTCCGATATGAGCTGTCCCGATGTTGTTTATGACAGCTATATCAGGTCGAGCATATTTCGCAAGTAAATCAATCTCTCCTAATCCTCTCATCCCCATCTCAACAACAAGAAATTTCTCATCACCCTCTAAAGAAAGCAGAGTCTGGCAAAGACCTATTTCATTGTTATGATTCAAAAGTGATTTGCGAGTCTTCGCCTTCTTTGAGAGAACACTTGCAACCATCTCTTTCACGGTGGTTTTGCCTGAACTGCCGGTAATCCCTATAGTAAAAGGATGTACTTTATCTTTCCAGAAAGATGCTATCTTCAAATAAGCACTCAGTGTGTCCTCTACTCTCAGCACAAAATCTGCGTTTTTATAATCTGCCGGCACATGGTTCTTATCAACAAAATATCCCCGGCACCCAGATTCAACAACATTGTTGATAAATGAATGACCGTCAAATCTTTCTCCCTTGAGAGGCAAATAGATGTCTTCTTGAGCAATTACTCTCGAATCAGTACAGATTGAAAACGTCTCACTCTTATCCTCAGAATGAATAACCTCTGCTCCGGTAACTTCCTCTATTTCTGCTACGCTGAATTTCATAACCGACTCTACAAAACTTGTTTCCTTATCATATCAGAAAGTTTTGGGATATTACCCTCTTTGCCAAGCAATGACACTATTACAAGATATGCAAGGACAACCAGTACAATAAAATCAACTATTGATACGCCAAAAATAAATTTGAAATCAAAAATATAAAAATATAGCAAATAAATATAAGTGCCCAAAAAAGGAATTTTTACCCCGACAGCCAGCAAAAGTTTCAAAGCTATCGAAACAAGCAAATATAAAAACGCAAGAATAATCGATTGATACGCATGAAACTTGACGAAATATTTCAGCCTTTTACCTGATATCTGAGCAAGTATAATCCACAGAAGACCGACTATCCCTGTTGTTAAATATGTGAAAACTGCTATTAAACGTTCAAAAAAAGGAACGACCTGGGCATTTTTATAATTCGAATAGCCCCTCATTTATCCTCCTTAGTTAATTCAAAAAATAGTACTTTATAATGATACAACAATTATAATAAAAATGAGAAACTTATTAATAATAAATATAAAGATTTTAAAGGAGAAATTTTTATGTCAAAAACAATATGGGAAAAATACGCTGACGTTCTTGTAGATTACTCAACAAACGTTCAAAAAGGAGATATCGTAATCATCCGCTCGGAAGCGCAGGCTCAGCCGCTTATCAAAGCTGTCTATGAAGCGGTACTCAAAAAAGGCGCTTATCCTATCACAAAATTGTCAATAGAAGGGCTATCTGAAATCTATTTCAAAACAGCAACCGATGAACAGCTCGAATACATAGACCCTTTTATCAAATATGAATATGACCACGCCGATAAATTTATATCTATCGACGCACCATACAACACAAAAAATCTCACAAGACTCCCTTCTGAAAAACTTGCAAAACGCTCAAGCGCAACAAGACCGCTCTCTGATAAACTTCTGCAAAGAGCAGCCGAAGGCTCCCTCAGCTGGGTAATCTGCAACTTCCCGACAAATGCCCTCGCTCAGGAAGGCAAAATGTCACTGAGCGAATATGAAGAATTTCTCTTCAATGCCTGCTATCTCAACACCGATAATCCTGTTGCCGAATGGAAAAAAATCGGGGAAAAACAACAAAAAATTGCAGACTACCTGAATACAACATCAAAAGTCAGATACGTAGGCGAAAAAACAGACATAACTTTCTCTACTGCAGGAAGAAAATGGATTAGCTGCTGCGGGCTGAATAACTTCCCTGACGGCGAAATTTTCACATCCCCCGTCGAAGACAGCGCAGAAGGAGAAATCTTCTTCGACTTCCCGCAAATATATCGCGGAAACGAAGCCCAAAACGTCTACCTGAAACTCGAAAAAGGTAAAGTCATAGAAGCACACGCTGATAAAGGAGAAGAATTCCTCCTCAAAATGATAAACCAGGATGAAGGCGCCCGCTTTGTCGGAGAAGTGGCAATCGGCACAAATGAAATGATTCAGGATATCACAGGAAACATCCTGTTCGATGAAAAAATCGGAGGAGCAATCCATATGGCTCTCGGAGCATCTTATCCCGAAACAGGCGGCAAAAACACCTCAGGGCTCCACTGGGATTTGATTAAAAATATGAAAAACGGCGGTAAAATCTATGCCGATGACAAATTGATATACGAAAACGGTAAATTTATTATCTAAATAAATCTAATGTAAAAGAACAGATGACCTGCAGAAGACGAAGGAAAAACGCACCACGTCATTCTGCAGGCTGTTTGTCGTTGAGGCTGCGCACACGGGAGTGCAACGACCGCACCCTTGGGGTGTCCTCATATGTACGGATAACGCCTACATCTGAGGCAAGAATCTCTCTCACCTCTCCGCCTCTTGTCGTCCTGAGTGCAACGAAGGGTCTGAAACTCTTTTGTACACAAAGATACTTCACTACGCTCAACATGACGTTTACTCCAAAAGACTCTTCGCTGCAATAATGTTGCTATTCACATATTTTATTTATAATTGTAAAAAAATGTATACAATATAACACTTACAACTGTTCACCGATTTTATAATAATTGGCAAAATAAGGAATATTCTATGTTTATTACACCAATATCTTTCAACACAACAAATTGCAAAAAACAAATAAATCAAACAACTTTCGGCTTATCGGAAAAAGCGGCCCGGCAAGCGCCCCCTCTTCATATAATTACTCCGAACAAAGTCGATGAAATAATCAAAAGACCAGAAATCTTCAACTATGCAGAAATTACCGTCCAATCACAAGAAGATGACAGTACCTGGAGAATCACTGGCTGTGAAGGTAAAACCCCAAAAAACGCTTTCCTCGTGATGAAAAAAGACGGCGAAGAAAAAATTGTCACAACCAAAGAACTGTGCGAAGACTACAAAAACTGGCGCTCTTTGTTTATAAGAGGCAGCCTCCAGACACACATGCCCAGGAAAATTACCCCAAAAACATCAACTCCATCAGCTCTCTCTTCTCAGCAAAGACAACAGGTACTCCCTGCTGTTTCAGAAAAATTCAAAAGAGAAAACAGGTTTGAAACCGTAATGAAAACCCTAAAACCCGGAAAAAATGTCAACAGACAAGACTTTTTCCTGTATATGGTTTCTTTTACTCCCGATAAATATTCAATCAGAGCAACAATGAACGACGGCTCAACAAAAAACGTTTCAAAAGTATGTCTCCCGGATAAAGATACCGATTTAATCAGTGAAAATATGGTAATCATATTCAAACCGACACCAGATACTCCTTACGGAAGCTTGATGACCTTTGATGAGTTTTATGAAAACTGCAACAGCATAAACTTCTGGAATCCAAATTATACTATAGGCGAAAAAGAGAACTGATTATTCAACCTGTTGTCTTAGTCTGTTCAGGTATTCTGTTGCTATTTCATAAGTTTCCTTACCGCTCTTCTCATCTTCGCCGCCTTCACTGCAGCCCTCAGAGATAAAGACTTTACCGTTGCGGCACACACCGAACCAAAATCTGTCATACCCGCAGGCATTCGGTCCGTTATCTTCTCCATTCAAATCAACCATTACAGTATTGGCTTTCGCTTCAATCTGTGGACCGACATTATTATAATTATCACAAACACCTGCCGGAGCAGCTTCGTTCCATCCAAGAGCGCCATCTCTCCAGGAAATACCGTCATCGGTAGTGAATTTTCCGCCTTCATCTCCTGAAATTGTATTCACTTTGGCAATAAAACACCCTCTAAAATCTCTAGTTTTGCAAGGACAAGCAACAGTAGCATCGGGACATGGTGCTTTGCTCAAATCACCATCAGGATACATAACAGAATCATTTGCCAGTTCTGAGCAAACCTGAGAAAAAGTAGTGTATGCCTTTCTGAACATATGAAAATAACTGTTCGGGATAGCTTTCATAATCGCAGGCGCAAGCAGGGCACCGATTACTCCGAGAATAGCAATAACTATAATTGCCTCTATAAGCGTAAAACCTTTTTTATTCATACAAATCTCCGATTTTAAATTATTATTTACCAAAAAATTTGAAAATTATTTTTCAGCATGTACTATATTATAATAATGATTATATTTTAATAATACAACAATTTGAACATTTTTATATAAAAAACTAAATGAAACATACAAAACAAGGAGAATAAAGAGTGCGAAAGTTCACAAAACTTTTTTTAACTGCTTTATTGCTGCTGTCAGTAATGAGTTCATCACAGGCACAAAATAATGTTGTCTCAAATCAATTAGCAATCAAAGAAAAAATTGTTAGACACTCACTGCAATATGGTGTTGACCCTGCATTATCACTGAGCGTCGTAAAACAAGAATCAAACTTCAACAAAAGTGCAAAAAGCGCACAAGGGGCGGTAGGACTTTTTCAGCTTATGCCCTCAACAGCAAAAAGCCTCGGAGTTAATCCTTATTACATCAACGAAAACATAATAGGCGGCATAAAATACCTCAAAAGCCTGCAGGACAAATTCGGTTCCGTTGATTTGGTTATAGCTGCCTACAACGCAGGTCCGGGAGCCGTTAAAAGACATAACGGCATACCGCCTTATAGAGAAACAAGAGCTTATGTCAAAAAAATCGTAACTCACTACAACTACCTGAAGGTTAATCCGGATCCGGTTATTTTGAAAGTTCAAAAAGAAATAAAACAAAAAGAATCTTCAAAACAACTTGCCTCTGCTAACAATCAGGAACAAACACAGGAAAAAATACTTCCTGCAGAAATCGAAGCAATAAAAGAAGTTGAAAAATATCAGTCTATTATGGAGAGCAAATCTCCTCTGTCAAAAAGACTCAAAAGGTCAAAAATTATACAAAATATCTAAAAAATAATAATTTTTATGATTGAAAAATGCATTTTACTATTGGCTAAAATGCATTTTTTTGATATCCTGTTGATATTATAGGTATGTAAATCTAATAAAAATACTATGTTTAATGAAATCAGATCACATGAAATAACCGTCGATACGGTAATACTCACTATTAGAAAGAAAAAACTCAAAGTATTGCTGGTTCAAAGGACTCAAGAACCGTTCAAAGACCACTGGGCGCTGCCTGGCGGATATATCAGACTCTCAGAAACACTTGACGATGCAGCAAAAAGAGTCCTCATGGAAAAAACAGGCGTCAAAAACGTTTACCTAGAACAGCTTTACACCTTCGGAGACCCTCTCCGTCACCCGAAATCACGTGTTATCACCGTCGGTTATTATGCTTTGATAAGGTCTGAAGACATACAGCTTTCTTTTGATACGGATCAAACAAAAGCCGTCAAATGGCATTCAATCTATGAACTGCCATCATTAGCCTATGACCACAAACAGATTATCGAATATGCAATCGAAAGGCTGAGAGAACGTCTTGAATACACTCCCGTTGCCTTCCAGCTTTTACCGAAGAGATTCACGCTCACTCAGCTCCAAAAAACTTATGAGATGATTCTCGGAAAAGAAATCGACAAAAGAAACTTCAGAAAGAAAATGCTCGCCTCAGAACTTCTCACAGAGCTTGAAGAAATGACAAAAGAAGGTTCAAAAAGACCTGCGAGATTGTATTCTTTCAACAAAGCTTACATCGAAAAAAATCACCTGAAACAGTACTGATATATAGCAAACCACAGATACTATTAAAAGTCTGTCATTCTGAGGGCTTTAGACCGAAGAATCTTTTTTGTTCAGATACTTCGCTAACGCTCAGTATGACGTTGTTTGGGAAATTTTTGACGGAATTCGCTATATAAATCCCTTGATTTTATTGTTGTAAAAAAAAATCTTTTGTTGTATATTTACTTATGTTAAGCGGACGTAGCTCAGTTGGTAGAGCTTCTGCCTTCCAAGCAGAATGTCGCGAGTTCGAGCCTCGTCGTCCGCTTTTTTGCATCTTTATTTAAATTGCTTATAATGCATCGTATATGATAATAGAATAAAGAAACTCATCGAATAAATGAACATAGAGAATAATATTATCTCTGATTTAGGTAATATCATATTTCCAATTGTCAGAGAAACAACAAAACAAACCCTAAATGCAAAGTTAGACTTAAACTTATCAGTTATGTACGAAGATATACTGAACAAACTGGCAAAATCAAATTTCAGAAGCAAATTCAAACTCAAAGATAAAGATAAACTCTATATCAAACAAAAAGGCTTGAACACAATCCGCTCGCATGCCTGCGACTTTATCAACAAGCGGATAGCTCCCGCCCTAATTCCAAATGACGGCAAACAAACCCCTATGAAGGGACACCCTGTGTTTATCGCCCAGCATGCAACTGCAACCTGCTGCAGGGGATGTATCTCAAAATGGCATCATTTCAAACCCGGTACAGAACTTGATAACAAACAACGGGAATATATTATCAACCTGATTATGGAGTGGATAAAACGGCAGCTCTTATAAAATTTTTATTTTAATAAGGATATAGTAATGGAAAAAATTTTAAAAATTGATAAAGAAAAATGTATAAACTGCAACCTGTGTAATAAAACCTGTATTCTGACAAAATTTTGCGGATATGAAAAAATAGAAGACGGTGCTCAGAAATTTTGTATCAATTGCGGGCACTGCATTGCTATATGCCCAACAGGCGCAATAAATCATTACAAAATCAAATCCGTTGAAAAAATAGGAGAACTCCCCAACTTTGAAATGACCAAAAATCTAATCATGAAAACAAGAAGTGTCAGGGATTTTACAGGAGAAAAACTAAAAGACACAGAAATAGAATCATTTAGAAAAATTATGGAATATTCAGCATCGGGCATTAATTTACAAAGTATAGAATTAATGATAATACAAGATGAACAGCAACTAAAAAATATAACAAAAATTACAATGCAGATGTATAACCTTATAGAAAAAATATACAAGTTTCCATTTATAAAAAATATAATTAAGTTTGCAGGGGGAAAAAATAATTTTGAAAGCCTAAAATTTGAAGTCAACACTCATAAACAAAGAAAAATAGCTTACCAAAACGGTGCTGACCCGATTTTATATAATGCTCCTGCGCTTTTATTATTCATTGCACCCGATAAAAGTGCTCTTGCAACAGATGACTCAACGATAATATCTCAGAATATTCTGCTTGCATCATCTGCTTTAAATCTTGGCGGATGCTATATGGGATGCATTACAGTCGGTTGTAAATTACTAAAATATAAACCATTAATAAAGTCTTTAAAAATACCAAAAGGCTATTTTTTATCTCAAGCTTTAGTCATTGGGCATCCTTCATTTCAGTTGACCAATATGCCGGAAAGAAATCACAAAAATATTAATTTGATATAAAATACAAAAAAAAACAGCCGAAGCTGTTTTTAAAGAAAAATCCCAAAAATCCCCAATTTAAAGTCTTTTACTATTCCAGTAGCGTTTCCAAAATACTTGCATTTTTATTCGCCAAAGCATTTTCTCTGACTCTTGCTTTGTGAATATATGTTCTCAGCGCCTCACGAATAAGTTCGCTTCTCGAACGCTGTTCTGCCTGTGCAAAATTGTCTATGCTGTCCAAAAATTCATCAGGCATTGATATCAAAATTCTTGCCATTTTTATTCCTCTCTTTTAAACTCTCTTGACGACTATTCCTCTTTTTAGACTCTCTATTTTTATCTTTGTCTTCTCTATATTTATATAAAAACAAAAGTATATAAAAAATTGCTATTTTTTATATACTTTTGTAAACATCAATTATATTATTAAATTTAAGAAAAAGATAACATAACAAAAGCGGTCTTAATAAGACCGCTTTCTGTATATTCTCAACTTTTTATTCATATTTTTTGAAAATCAAAGTAGCATTATGACCGCCAAAACCGAATGAATTATTCATAGCGGCTTTCAAATTGGTAACTTTCTTTGCCTTATGAGGAACCAAATCCATATCAGGAATTCTCTCATCCTTATTATCAAGGTTGATAGTAGGAGGAACAACTCCTGTCTGGATTGCCTTAATGCAGGCAATTGATTCCATAGCACCTGTAGCTCCCAAAGAGTGACCTATCATGCTCTTTGTTGAACTTACCATCAAACCGTTTTTGGAATAATCTCCAAAAACATCTTCAATAGCAAGCGCTTCAGCAATATCACCAAGTCCGGTGCTTGTGCCGTGAGCGTTGATGTATTGAACATCTTCAGGAGCAAAATCGGCATCTGAAAGAGCAGCTCTCATCGCTCTTCTTGCACCTTCACCGGATGGAGCAACCATATCATAAGCATCCGCCGTAGCGCCATAGCCTACGATTTCGCCGTAAATTTTTGCCCCTCTTGCTTTGGCATGCTCAAGTTCTTCAAGAATCAAAATTCCAGCACCTTCAGCCATAACAAAACCATCTCTGTCTTTATCAAATGGTCTTGAAGCTTTTTCAGGTTCGTCATTTCTGTGAGAGAGAGTTCTTGCTGCAATAAACCCGCTCAAACCTAATGTGGTTAAAGCAGCTTCACCGCCGCCTGCAATCATTACATCAGCATCTCCATATTGAATTGTTCTGAAAGAATCTCCAATAGAGTGTGCTGATGTGGCACATGCAGTTACAACCGCCTTATTTGGACCTTTAGCATTGAGTTTTATGGAAATCAGACCTGCTCCCATATCGCATATCATCATCGGAACGGTAAACGGACTGCATTTGCCTGGTCCCTTTGCCAATATTTGATTATGGTTTGCTTCAATTGTTCCCATGCCGCCTGCAGCACTTCCGACAATAACACCCAATCTGTTAGGGTCCGTATTTTCTTCATTCAGTCCTGCATCTTTATAAGCTTCCATAGCGGCAACAAGAACAAATTGAATGTATCTGTCCATTCTCTTTGCTTCTTTTTTGTCGAGATAATCTTCAGGATTGAAATCTTTATTCTTGATTTCTCCGCCAATTTGAGAAGCAAAGCCTGTGATATCCATATTTTCTATTTTGGATATCCCGCTTTTGCCTGCGGTCAAGCCATCCCAAAGTTTATCAACTCCGACACCATAAGCCGTTACGGCTCCCAAGCCGGTTATTACTACTCTTCTTTTCATTTCAGCTACCTTTTAAATTTGAACAAATTATTTTGAGTGAGAATCGATATATTCAACTGCATCTTTTACTGTTGCAATTTTTTCAGCTTCTTCATCAGGAATTTCTACACCGAATTCATCTTCAAAAGCCATTACCAATTCTACTGTATCCAAAGAATCAGCACCGAGGTCAGCTGTGAAGCTTGCATCCATGGTTACCTGGTCTTCTTCTACGCTCAATTGTTCTACTACAACTTTTTTTACTTTTTCAAATGTACTCATTTTGCTTTTCCTCTTTACTTAAAATAACATAATACGAATTTAATTTTACTATTATCGGCAACTCTTGCCAAATTATTTACGAATAATTCTAACAAAAACATATTTGAAAATCTATATCACCAATCCGCCGTCAACACCGATAACTTGAGCGGTAATATATTTTCCCTCGCATGCCAGAAATCTTACAAGTTTTGCAACATCTTCAGCTGACCCCAATTTTTTAAGAGGAATCTTCTCTGCGATTAAATCTTTTTTCAAATCTTTTGTCATATCTGTTTCAATAAACCCCGGCGCTACAGCGTTCACCGTAATGCCTCTTGAAGCTACTTCTTTTGCAAGAGCTTTTGTAAACCCGATTACGCCTGCTTTTGCAGAAGAATAATTCAACTGACCGGCATTGCCATAAACTCCGCAAACACTTGCCATATTTATAACAGCTCCGCTTTTTTGCTTCAACATTTTTTCTACAACAGGTTTTGTTACATAAAACATACTGTTAAGATTTGTGTTGATTACATCTTCCCAATTTTCATAAGACATTCTTATTGCAAGACCATCACGTGTAATACCTGCATTGTTTACCAGAACATCTATGCGCCCGAATTTTTCAAAAATCTTTGCTACGGCTTCTTTTGCTGCGTCTTTATCAGCTACGTTAAACTTCATTGCCTCGGCTTCAACTCCGAGTGCTTTGAGTTCTCCTACTGTTTCATTCGCTGCTGCGTCATTCCCTGCATAATTTATAACCACATCATAACCGCTTTTTGCAAGTTCTAAAGCGCAAGCTTTCCCTATTCCTCGAGAACCGCCCGTTACTAAAGCAACTTTTTTTTCTTCTGTCATTTCTATACCCCTTATACTCTAAGAGTCAACTCATTCACTGTTTTTTCAACAGCTTCAAGATTTGATACACTATAAGTCTTGATATCTCGTGAAATCTTTCTGTTCAATCCCATCAAAACACTGCCGGGACCTATTTCTATCATTGTATCAACACCCTGACTCATCATATGCTGGATTATCTGAGTCCAATACACTGATGAATAAATCTGACGAGGCATCTTTTCTTCAAAATCAGAGCCTTTCGTTGTTTCCTTAGCGTCAACATTTGTCACCACAGGAATTGAAGCGTCATTGAACTTCAAATCTTTTACAAACAAAGCGAACTCTTCTCCGGCAGGCTTCATCAACGCTGAATGGAACGCTCCGCTTACGGCAAGAGGGATTACTCTCTTTGCTCCTTTTTCTGATGCCAGCTTTGACACCTCTGCAACAGCCTGCTCCTCACCAGTAATTACAAGCTGTTCAGGCGTATTGTAGTTTGCTATGGATACAACACCGTCAACACCTGAAATAATTTCTTCCAAAACATCCTGTGACAATCCGAGAACTGCCGCCATTGAACCTGATTTTGCCTGACTCATCAACTCCGCTCTTTTTGCAATTGCCTTAATCGTATCATCAAGACTCAAAACACCTGCAGTATATAATGCTCCATATTCGCCTAAGCTATGGCCCGCTACAAAATCAGGAGTTATATCTGTTTTTTCTTTCAAAGCTTCAAGAAGAGCAAGTGATGTCGCCAATATAGCAGGCTGGGTGTTTATTGTTTGTTTCAAATCCTCTTCAGGACCGTTGAAGCAAACATTTGTTAACTTTCTGCCTATAATTGCATCAAATCTGTCATAAACTTCTTTGCCGACAGCGGAGTGTTCATAAACATCTTTACCCATGCCGACAGATTGAGCACCCTGCCCAGGAAATATAAAAGCTATTTTACCCATTTGTTTTCCCCGTATTTTCTAACCTGATTACTGCACTTCCCCAAGTCAATCCCGCACCAAAACCGCTTATTACAACATTAGCTGGCGTTTTAACAAAACCGCTTTCAAGCGCTTCCGTCAATGCAATCGGTATTGAGGCAGCTGAAGTATTGCCGTATTTATCCATATTAGCAAAAACTATATCCCTGCTGATACCTAATCTGTCAGATACCGCATCGAGTATTCTAACATTAGCCTGATGAGGGATAAGGTAGTCCATATCCTCTATTGTCAAACCGGCATCTTCAAGAGCCTCAAGAACAGAAGCAGGCACACTGTTTACTGCAAATTTGTAAATTTCTCTTCCGTTCATTGATAAGAACTGCGGCTCTTCTTCCCGTGGTTCGACAAGAGGACAATTTTTCCCTGCAAGAGGAATCTTCAGCTCTGAAGATTTTGCACCGTTTGCATGCATCTTTACCGATAATACACGGTTGACATCGTCATCCGATTTTGAAACAACCATTGCCCCTGCACCATCACCAAATAAAACACAGGTGGCTCTGTCATTCCAGTCAAGAACCCGTGAATTTACATCAGCACCGACAACAAGAATATTCTTGCATTGCCCGGTTTGTATAAAACTCCTCGCAATCCCAAGGGCATAAACAAAACCCGTGCAGGCTGCCGTTGCATCAAAAGCAGGAATACCATTATCCAACCCCAACTTGCCATGAACCTCGCATCCGAGAGACGGATAAAGATGGTCAGGAGCCGAAGTCGCAGCAATAATCATATCAAGTTCTGTTTTATCCAATCCTGCATTTTCAAGAGCGTTCAAAGAAGCTTTATATGCAAGATCTGAAGCACTTTCGTTTCCTGATACAACACGTCTTTCTTTTATTCCCGTTCTTGAAGAAATCCACTCGTCATTTGTATCCAAAATAGCAGATAAATCATCATTAGATATAACTTTTTCGGGCAGGGATTTCCCTATCCCTTTAATGCTTACAGGTATCATCATAATCTGTTTTGCTCGTAAAGGGCAGCTATTTTACCGTTTATATCAGTATCTACAGCTTCTTTTGCAACACGTATTGCATTTTTAATGGCGGTAGCATTGCTTCTGCCATGCGCAATAATCGTTATACCTTTAACGCCCAATAAAAGAGCTCCTCCGTATTCCTCATAATTAGTTCTTTTTCTGAGTCCTTTTAATGCCGGCATTGCAATAAAAGCACCTATTTTGGCAAGAAGAGAATTTGCAAATTCCTGCTTGAGAGCTTTAAATATCATACTTGCAACACCTTCAATAACCTTAAGTGTTACATTCCCGACAAAACCATCGCAGACAACAACATCTGCAGCGCCCGAGAATAGTTCTTTTCCTTCGACATTTCCGATAAAATTCAGCTGGTCATTATGCGACGCAAGCAGTTTATAAGCTCCTTTTGCAAGCTCATTTCCTTTGCCCGCTTCTTCACCTATGTTCAAAACACCGATTCTTGAATTAGGAATGCCGAGAATATTCTCTGAAAAAATCTTTCCCATAATCGCAAACTGATAAAGCATCTCGGGGGTAGACGAACTGTTTGCTCCTGCATCAATCAGAACAAGCGGATTGCTTATGGTAGGAATTGTCGTCGCAATAGCAGGTCTGTCTATACCGGGCAAACGTCCCAAGCCAAATAAACTCGATGCCATGGCAGCACCTGTACTGCCTGCTGCCACAACTGCCTGAGAACTTCCTGATGCTACAGCCGCAACGGCTTTTATAATTGATGCATCTTTTTTCTTTCTGATGGCAACACCAGGGGGTTCATCCATTTCGATAACTTCAGAGGCATGAGTAATTTTTATATCAAGCCCTGATGTATCATACTTTGCCAGCTCGGCTTCTATTTCATCCTGTTTACCCACAAGCTCAAGAGCGATACCATATTCCTTCGCAGCCAAAACAGAACCTTTGACTATTTCCAAAGGAGCATAATCCCCGCCCATCGCATCTACTGCTATTCTTACCATAACACTAAATCTGCTCTTCTCTAGTAAAATCTGTTGTTAATCTATTTTTTGCTGGCTTTTTCGCCTTTGTAAAATCCGCAACTTGTGCATACAGTATGAGCGATTGTTGTATCACCGCAGTTTGAACAAGTTGTTAACTCTACTTTTGAAGCCTTCCAATTTGCTCTTCTTTTTGCCTGAGCGGATTGTCCTGTACGTTTCTTTGGAACTGCCATTATTCTTACCTTTCTTCTTTTATTTTATCTGTTAATCGTTTAAAAACTTCGAGTCTCGGGTCAATCTTTTCTTCCTCGCTCAAAACGGGAATTGTTCCCTCGCAGCCATGCCTGCATATTTTTTTGGTCGGAATGTTGATTATAACGGATTGATACACAAGATCGGTTATGTCTATCTCAGTTTCACCATTTAATTCTACAACAAAATTATCGTTTTTCAACTCAATTTCATGTTTTGAATAATCAAAGACATTTTCTTTTACAAAAACTTCATCTATATCAGCATCAACATCATAATCAAACTCACTCAAACACCTGTCGCATACAAGTTTCATGGTGGTGTTGATATGCCCTTTCACTTCAATTGTTGCACCGTTTGATTTTACCTCAAGTTTTCCTCTGACTTCTTTTCCGTTTCCAAGGTCATCTATAATCTCGCAAAAATCAACATCAAGCATTGACTCGGGCGCATTTTCTATGTCTTCGATAAGTATTTTCACAAACTCTACCTGCTTTAATTTAAATAATAAAAATTATATCATGAAGAAAAATTTTGCATAAAAAAAGGTCGTAAAAAACGACCTTTTCTAAAATTCTTGAAGATAATCTTATTTAAGTCTTACTTTCAAAGAATTACCTTTCTTTTCGAAAGCCAATTTATCTTCTCTTGCTAACCAACCGAGAGCAAAAGTAGCTTCATCGCCTTTCATTTCCAAATCTTTTTTCAAAGCAGCTAATGTAGCTTCATCTTTACCATTTAAATAGTTGTAGACTTTTCCTGCCGCTTGACCTATTACTTCATTCATGTCCATTGGTTCCTCCATCTTTCTTTTATGTTTAATAAACTATAATAAAAGTGTAAAGCTGACAATCCTTATTTTGTATGAAATATTAAAAATAATCAATACTTTATTGCTTATTATTTCAAGTTATATAAAAATAAACATATTAATTATTATTTTTATAAAGGAGTTTTTTATGACATCATCAAAAAGAGGCGAAGCTTGGGTTTATAAAGACAACGTCGATACGGATGTAATCATCCCCGCACGTTATCTCAACACATCAGACCCGAAAGAACTGGCAAGCCACTGTATGGAAGATATAGATAAGACTTTTGCAAAAGAAGTCAAATCAGGCGACATCATCGTTGCGGGCGAAAACTTCGGCTGCGGAAGTTCTAGAGAACATGC
Source organism: Candidatus Adamsella avium (assembly GCA_904420445.1). GTDB lineage: Bacteria > Cyanobacteriota > Vampirovibrionia > Gastranaerophilales > CAJFVJ01 > Adamsella > Adamsella avium. Next base: position 25,044 of record CAJFVJ010000001.1, read on the forward strand.
TCCGATATCCATCAAAGAAAGCGGGATATCTGTTGTTATTGCAAAAAGCTTTGCTCGAATCTTCTTCAGAAACGCAATCAACATAGGTCTTCCCATTGTCGAAAACAAAGACATGCCAGATGAAACCTCAAAAGGCGATCAAATAGAAGTCGACCTGGCAAAAGGAGTCATCAAAAATCTCACAACAGGCAAAGAATACAAAACAAATGCCTTCTCTGAAGAAATCCAAAAAATAATTTCAAAAGGCGGACTGGTTGAATATACAAAAGAAAAACTCGCAAAATAAGGAGATTATGAGATGAAAGAATTTAATATATGCGTGCTCCCAGGCGACGGCATCGGACCTGATGTAATCGAACAGGGAGTAAAAGTTCTCAATGCCGTAGCAAAAAAATATGACGTAAAATTTAACTATCAATACGAGCTGATAGGAGGAGTCGCTATCGAGGCAACAGGCGTTCCTCTCCCAGATAAAACACTTGAAACCGCAAAAAAATCTGATGCGGTATATCTTGGTGCTGTTGGCGACTGGAAATATGACACCATAGAGCCTCATCTCAGACCTGAAAGAGCGCTCCTTGGCATAAGAAAAGCCCTCGGACTCTACGCTAATCTTAGACCCGCTGTTGTTTATCCCGAGCTTGTCGAATCTTCTCCTCTCAAAAGAGATTTGGTTGAAGGTGCTGATATTATGATTATCAGGGAGCTGACAGGAGGTGCTTATTTCGGAGAACCAAAAGGTATCGAAGAAAAAAACGGTCAAAAAGTCGGTTACAACAACATGATTTATACAGAAGCGGAAATTGAACGAATTGCAAAAGTTGCCTTCGAAGTTGCCATGAAAAGACGCAAAAAACTCTGCTCTGTTGATAAAGCAAACGTTCTCGATGTTTCAAGACTATGGAGAGAAGTTATCCTCCGTGTTGCAAAAGATTACCCAGAGGTCGAATTATCTCATATGTATGTTGATAACGCAGCCATGCAGCTAATCAGACAGCCGAAGCAATTTGACGTAATCGTCACTGAAAACCTCTTCGGGGATATTCTCTCTGATGAAGCATCAATGCTCCCCGGGTCTTTGGGACTTCTTGCAAGTGCAAGCTTGTCAGAAAAAGGACCAGCAATGTTCGAACCCTGCCATGGAAGCGCACCTGACTTCAAAGGACAAAACAGACTGAATCCTATTGCAACAATTCTCTCAGCATCCATGATGCTCAAATACAGCTTCAATATGGATGCTGCAGCTGATGACATAGAAAAAGCCGTCATGAAAACTCTTCAACAAGGTTATAGAACAGAAGATATTATGTCTGAAGGAATGACCCTTGTCGGAACAAAAGAAATGGGAGATGCTATTGCTGCTAATATCTAAGTTATAAAAACTCCAATATCCAATAATCAAAAAAGCCGATTAAAAAAATATCGGCTTTTTTGGAACTTATATAACAAATTCTGCCCCAAATTTCCAAAACAACTTCATACTGAGCGTTAGCGAAGTATCTAAACAAAAAGTATTCTTCTGGCTAAAACCATCAGAATGACGGACTTTTAATAGTATCTGAGGAATTTTCTACATAAATCCCGCTTTTTAATGTCAAAAAATTTTCATGTCCCGTTTTAATACAAAAAAGACATAAAAAGAGGAACAAACATGAATATCACTTTTAACCCGCATACAACACCTGTTCTAAAACAATTGCAAACATCTCAACCAATTGAACCGCCGCTGAAATATAACAAAAATCTTGAGCATGACACTGTATCTTTCGGACAAAAAAAAGATAAAAATCCTAAAATTACGGCATCTCAAATAAAAGCAATATCAGAAAATGCTACACCGGTAACATATATGAAACTGTTCAGAACAAAATCGGAAACAGGAGAAAATATTTTCTGGAGAATGACTCCAAAAGCCATAAAAGCAAGCGCAGACCTGCTCAAAAAAACAAAAAACGAGGATACACTCTCAAAAGCACTTTCTGCAAAAAATCCTGACGGGAAAAATATCCTGACAACAATCAAAACAGCTGACAAACTTGACGCACTGGTATATGCCCTCAAAGACGACCCCAAAACTCTTCTCGATATTCTCTCTTATCCAACACCAGAAGAAGCTACAGCAACACTCTTCAAAAATGCGCTGATAAAAGGAGAAAACGAGCACAAAATGCAAAAATCACTCAATAAGGCATGGTTCTCTGTCGCAAACGAAAATCCCGGAAAAAAAGAAGCTGTTATAACTCTCTTTAAAGCAAACGAAGAATATCTCAACAAGAAAAATAAAACTATTCTCGGAGATCTGACTCATTAATACCATATATAGTCTTTAGTATTAACTCTAAAGAATATACCAATGCGGGTTTCATATCATTCTCAAGAGGGGTGAAAACCTCTGTACAATAAGTTAATATGAATATGTAAGTTGATGAAAATACTTGTCTGGCAAACTTCTTCGGGGTATCGATACAAAGATTTGTATGCAAAGAGGTCGAGCATGTTTTTCGTTAACTTACACTTTTGTGTTCAGTTAACATAGGGAGTAACTTTAGCACGTAAGTATGGGCAGGTTCGCAAGAATCTGCCCATACTTGTGTATATCTTCTCGTATGAGAAACACTTACCGTTTCTTTGAACAAAACAGCATGATGTATGTCATAAAATCTCAAATCTTCTATCTTCTGCACATAAAATTCCTCGCTGCCGCAGTTGGTACAAAAATTATCCCTCGGAACAATCTCACCGAGCTTCATCCTCGCTTCTCGTTTCACATCACAACATCTGCATCGGACAACATACCAGCTGAGTTCGACAAGCTCTCCGCAATCAGGGCAATACTGAAATTTCATATTTAAATTTAACTTCGGATGCTTACAAAAATTATGACCTATAAGAAAATACAAAAAATTATTCACAAATAAGTAATCCCCTAAAAACTACTTATTCAGATTAATAATTTTATATAAAAAGTCAATTTTTCTTCTTTTTGAAAAATTCTGCAATTTTTCCGGACACAACACGCAAAAAAGTAGTGAAGTTCACATCAACATCACTCTCTTCTTCAACGGTTTCACCAACAAAAAGATCCGTGTTCGAAACTTTTTTCTCGTCTTCTCTCTTATGCCCGCCGCCGGCATAACCACCGCCGCCACCTGAACCTCTTCCGTTATTATTTGCCGCTTGCGGACGATTTATATTTGGCTCCCACTGAGGAGGGTTTAAGTTAAATGACATCTCAAGCAACCTCAAATTAGTGACGTTATAGGTATTATACCCCTTTTTTTGAATTTGTATGTATTTTTATTAATTTAAGTTAAGTTTTGTAAACAAAATTGGACTTTATTTTTCACAACATTAATAAAATAAAGGATAAATTCAATGAAGGGAATATGATATGCTTATTAAAACAAAACACTGCAAAAAGAAGCCGCCATGAAAATTAACCCGAATATAAACACAACAAACAGCAATATTATAACCAACTCAAAAACAAAAGAAGTTGCTGCTGAAACAACAACGCAAAATACTCCCAAAATTATTCAAACAACAAACAATATCGGGATGTATATATTATCAAAACTAGAAAATATTAACAAACTCGATAATATTCAAAAAATGCTGTTTCTCAAAGAAATGCTCAACCTTCCTGATGAATGGAAAGACCTCCTCATCTTCGCCGCTTTGAAATCATCTCCAAGCGCAAACTCTGAGCAGCTCCTTTCAAAACTCATAGATTTCAATTTGCTGAAAAAAGATATCAACCAAACATCAAACGAAATCCTCAACAAACTTCTCAAACTTCTCACACCGCAGATGGCTGCCAAGTCTTCAGAAATTCAACAAATGATGGAAATTCTCCAAAAATTTCTGCCTTCATCCGAAACAAAAACACCTGACTTTATCAAAGATTTGATGCTGATGTACCTGCCATATCTGCCGTTGAAAGAAGATTTCAAACTGAGGTTCCAAAACAAAAACAACAACGATGATAACTCCGAAAACAACTCTGATGCTATCATAATAATCCTTACAACAAAAAATATGGGAACCTTTAGAATAGAAATCTTTCTCGAAAACTCAACCCCTCATATCCAGATTGACAACAACTCTGACTCGCTCAACAAAAGATTTTTGACAGGGTTGAAAGAAATCAAACAAAAACTCGAAATAAAAAATGAAATAAGCATAATTAAAAACAAAAATATACAATCATCAAACGAACAATCACAGCATATTATCTCCTCTTCAAAAAAAATCCATCCCCAAATATTAATCATAGCTTACGAAATCATAAAAATGATTCTCGAACTCGACAACAAGCTGTCTATAGTTAAATCAAGAGAGCTTAAAGACTAAAAATTTATAAAATTTTTCCCTCGAAAAATCATTTATCCGGATGATTTTTGTACTGCTATGTTAAATATTTAAGCAAAACTGTCGACAAGCGAAGTAGATAACTGTAAACAGGAGTTTTCTCATGAAAATATACGGCGGAATATATATGAAAGACGACGGTCTGAGCACAGCTGTAAGAGGAATGCACCTCCAGACAGAGTTTTTCAGAATAGGAAGCGATAACATAGCAGGCGCAAGCAAAGTTGGTTATCAGGGCAAAAAAGCCGTCTTATCCTCATTTGCCGAATATCTTGGACCTTATGCACTCTCAGAGGTAAAAGACACCACTCCCGGAAGAATTCAGCAAACAGGAAACCCCCTTGACCTTGCCTGTGCAAACGAAACATATTTTCAATACCAGACCCCTGAAGGAATAAAGCTCACAAAAGACGGTCGTTTTCAACTTGACAAAGACGGCTGGCTAAGAACCATCGAAGGGCACAAAGTCCTCTCAAGAACCGGCAGCCCCATAAAATTCCAACATATACCGGACGACCTTAGAACCATAAAAGTTAACACCGACGGCGAAATCAGTATACTCAACAAACTCACAATGGAACAGGAACCGGTTGATACAATAGGTGTCGCCTCAGAAAACGGAGTCGCTGTAAGTACAGCAGACATCAAACAGGGTTATGTCGAAAACTCTAACATTACTCTGCAGGAAGAATATCTCAAATTGCTTGCACCACGAAGGACTTTTCAGGCATGCAGACAGATGTTCATAATCCAAAACTCCGCACTCTCTCAGGTAGTCTCAAAACTCGGAAGCTGATTATAAGGAATAAAACAAATGGATAACTTACAAGGACTTATATCAAAACAAGTAAATAATATGCTCGTTCAGTTTGAAACATTGGGATATCTTTCAAATAACGTTTCAAATACCCAAACTACAGCCTACAAATCTCAACGTTTTGAAAACTACCTCAAAGAAGACGGTCGCCTTGAAGCAGTCTTAAGACACGACTATGTTCAGGGGACTATTATGCAAACAGGCAGAGACCTTGATGTGGCAATCAACGGCGCAGGTTTTATTCCGGTAATCGACCAAAACGGACAAACTAAATATACCCGTGACGGTTCTTTTAGAGTTACCTCAGAAGGCACCATCGTCACAAGAGACAACTGTATTGTGGGAGGAGGAATCAATCTCCCCGCTGACTACAACAGACTCAAAATTCAACCGAACGGTAAAGTAATGATACAAAAAACAAAAACAAGCGAATTTGAAGAAATAGGAGAAATCCCACTTGTTACGTTCAGAAACCCAGAAGGGTTAAAAGTTTTGGAGGGCAACAAAGTTGAAGAAACAAACGATTCAGGCAAACCTATTTACCTGTCCGAGAACAAAAATTTCAAACAACATGCACTGGAATCATCCAATGTGGACATGTATGGAACAGTTCAGAACATTCTTCAGATTAATGCAAGTCTTATTGCCAGCAAGAATTTAACACAGGTCATCGACGACATGTACAAAGAAGTCATCAACCTTAGACAATAGTAAAGTGAGGTAAAAAATGGGATACACACCGGTAAACGCAATAGATAAAACAAATCTTATACTCGACGTCCTCGCAAAAAAACAGCAGGTAATAGGTGCAAACCTCGCAAACATTGATACCCCCGGATATCAGCGTCAGGATATAAGTTTTGAACAATACATAGGTTCCCTCAACAGCCCGCTTGAAACAAATCTCTCAAAAAAAATGGGACCCTCGGCAATCATGACAAACCAGGGGGGTGAAGTCAATCAGGCTCAAGAAATCGTGGATATGCAGCAGGTTTCACTCTATTACAGAATGGCTATAAGACAAATGTCCAGCAAAATCACGGAAATAAAACAGGTTATTCAGGTAGGTAAATAACAGAAAGAAGTAGACTATGGGTTTATTAGATGCAATAGAAATAGGCGCAGGCGCTCTGAATGCTCACGGAAAAAGAATGGATGTCCACACCCAAAACATTGCAAATGTGGACACTCCGAATTATGTCAGAAAAATACCTCTTCTCATGGCAAGAGAAGACAACTCCTTCGAAGGTCTTATGAATAACATGAAAGAAAATGTCTTCGCAATCGGAACAATTCCCTATCTCTCAGGAGGAGTAAACTTTAATGGAGTAGTAGGCGACCCTCGCCCCGGAGAACTGATATACCAGCCCGGGCACCCTGACGCCGATAAAAACGGTTATATAAGAGCCTCCAATGTCAATCCTTTGACTGATATAGCAGATGCAATGAGCGCATCAAGAGCCTATGAAGCAAACCTTGCACTCATAGCAATCACAAAAACAATGGCGCAAAGCGCACTTGATATCGGTAAATAATACTCAACACTAAACGGGGACGGGAAAGATGTTTAGCCCTACACTTACAAAAATGATAAACTCTTCAGGCGCACAAGCAGCCATGCAACGCAGCGCCCAAATTGAGAATTTTATTACACTCCAGACAAAAAACATCCAAACTCTCGAACCTCCGAAACCGACTCAAACAAAAAGCTTCGAAGAATACCTCGAACTCGACCCTCCGCCTGTTTTCGGAATAGATACAATCAAAAACATCAAAAAAACATCAACAGACAAGAAAACTCTCCGAGCAGAAATCAACGACATAGTCAAAAAAGCAGCCGCCACCCATGGAGTTGATGAAAAACTTATCCTCGCTGTAATTAAACAAGAATCAGGTTTTAACCCGAAAGCCGTTTCTCACTGCGGAGCAGAAGGTCTTATGCAGCTTATGCCGGGAACTGCAAAAGGGCTTGGAGTCAAAGACTCCTTCGACCCCGTACAAAATGTCATGGGAGGCACAAAATACCTCAAAAATCTCCTGAAAAAATACAACGGGAACATAATCCTCGCTCTGGCAGCCTACAACGCAGGTTCAGGCAACGTAGCAAAATACAACGGAGTTCCACCCTTCAAAGAAACTCAGAACTACGTGAAAAAAGTTCTCGCAAATTACTTGAGCTAAAATGAATAAGGAATATAAAAATGCAAAACAAATTTACTCCCCTAATTGATGTAGTAAACAGCATCAGCGACGGAAAATTGAACACAAGCCTCAACCCGACACGCCTAAAACCCGTAAATCAGCCTGAAACAACAAGTTTCAGCGATGTAATGGGTAATATGATTTCAGAACTCAACTCAACTGTAAATGCCCCGGATGAAGTTCTGCAAAACGCCATAACAGGCAATGGCGCTGATATTCACGATGTAATCATCGCTGTATCAAAAGCAGAAATAGGAGTCAATATCGCAACCCAAATCACCGGAAAAGTAATACAATCATACGAAAAAATTATGTCAATTCAGGTATAACACCTAAAATGTTATATAATATTTATGATTAATCCCTTGAGTAAAGAGTAAGAGCTATGGATTTTAACAAAATCTTGGAGAACAAGCCTTTGGTGGCCGCTGTTATAGGCGGTGCGGTAGCAATCGCACTGCTACTGTCAATTATTGCGCTCTTCAAACCGGCAGCAGCACCAACTCCGGGGGGAGGTAAAGTATCTTATGAAGCTAACAAAGTTATCAAAGAAGAACTTGAACTCCTCACTACCGATAACATAGGAAAAGCTATCGAACTGCAAGCACTTCTCGCCCGTGAAGGTATTCAGGCAAAAAGACGTGCTGAAGGTCAAAAATCCACTCTCTATCTAGAAAAATATACTCAATCAGAAAGGGATCGTGCCCTCCTCGCTATCGTAAAAAGCGGTATTATGGACGAACATATGGGGCTTGAAATCTTTGATAAAGGCGATTTTACCTCAACAAAACAGGACAAAAAAATCCGCCTCGCACGTGCAATCAACGGCGAGTTATCACGCCTCATCAGAAAAATACCGCCTATCGAAAATGCTTCCGTTTTCATCGCAATCCCTGACAGCTCTCTGTTCACATCAAAACAATCTCCAATCACGGCAACTGTTCAGGTAAGCATACCAAGCGGCACAACTCTCGAAAGAGATAAAGTCAGAGCCATCAAAAACCTTCTGATGGGCAGCATACCAAATCTCAGAATCGAAAATATCTCAATAACAGATACAAACGGCACTGTCTACAAAAGCATAGAATCAGCAGAAGATAACAGTATCACCATGACCGAAGAAAATGACCAGTATATGAAATCAAAAGTACAGGCTCAGTTAGATAAACTCATCGGTCCTGATAAATACGTCGTTACGGTCAGCACTTTCTTAAGACAGGTACCTGTTGAAAGAAGCAGTGTGACATATGACCCGCAAAATACTGCTGTTGCAACAGAACAACGCTTTAGCGAACAGCTCGGCGACCAGTCAAAAGACTCAAGCAAACTAAATCAGGCAGCAAGCGTCTATCTTCCTGCCGGTCTTCCTCAGGGTGCAAGCTCAGCAACAAACAGAAACTACGGAAGAGAAGCAAAAGAACTGCAATACAACGTATCTCAAACTCAAACAACAGAATACCAGAAACCCGGAATAATCGAAGATATCTCAATCGCTGTTACCATTGATCAGAATGCACTTCCGGCAAGCATAAGCACATCTGAACTCAAAGGACTTATCGCAAGAGCAGCAAGCCCGAAAGTAAATCCTGATAACGTAACAGTTGTCTTCTCGGAAGATATATCTCCGTTCCTGGCTTCAGAAAAACCCGTACAGCTTCCAAAACCTGAAAGCAGCGGCAATCCTTGGTGGACAGTAGCAGCGCTCCTCTGCATAGGTCTTCTTGCAGGTCTTTTCTTCATCATGAAAAGAGCAAAATATGAAGCGCAAAAACATCAAAAAGAAATAGAAGCTCTCAAAAAATTCAATGAAGAACAATCAAGACAAATTCAAAACTTCAACAACACAACAAACCAGCTTCTTGCACAGCAAACAGAACTCAAAAAAGCTCTGCTTGAGGAAACTCAAAAAATAAATCAAAACCAGCAAAAATCAATACCAAAACTAGATACATCTATTGATGAAGTAGCTCAAAAAACATCAGAATACGACGAGGAGGAAGTAGGAGAATATCTGAAATCCTGGATAGAATCAGCCAGCTAAAAAACGGAGAAAAACAATGACAGGGGAGGGTGTTAATCCTGAAATATTTGCAAAAGATATAACCACGCAAGCCTTAGAAGTCATACCAAAAGACCTATCTGATAAGGATGCAAAATTTGTCATAGACAAAGTCTATCACTTCTGCAAAAAAACCTCTGAAGAACTCGAAGAACAAAACTTATCAAAAGACAAAAAAATTTTCCTCACACAACTTGTAAGCGAATGGATTTTCCACAAATCAATTGACTTATGCCGGGCTCAAATAGACCCAATCTACAAAGAAAATATACTCGAGGCTGTTTCTTATCAGGTTCTTCATACATCAAAAGAAAACCTCGCAAATAACCTTCCTCTTGAAAAAAATCTCGCTCTGACAGAAGAAAAAGTCCAGAAAATCTATATGGAAAAACTATGCTACCTCTTCAACTCCGGCAAAATAGACGAACTAACTTACACAAACGCCCTCAATCAGTCTAATATAGATAAAATGTCCAAAGAAATTAACCTCCAAAATCAAAATAACCCTGTGAAAAACTTTCAAAAAATAATTAAAACCGTTTTCGATATACTTAAAAAATAGAGAGGATACCATGCCAATAGAAGGATTTAACCCTGAAGAATTTTCCAAAAACCTGACTTCACAAGTAGTCGGGGTAATCCCTCAAGACTTATCGGAAGAAGATAAAAAATTTGTAGTAAATATCGTCTACAAATTTCTTATCATGGCGGCAGGCGCACTCAACAAAGACGATAACTCACCTCTGAACGCCCAGCAGGCATCAACAATCACTCAATTTATAGGCGAATGGGCATTCCACAAATCAGTCGACCTCTCCCGTGCCAAAATACCTCAACCACTCAGAGAACCCGTCCTGCAAGCCGTCGCATTCTCTGTATTCGACGAAGCAAAAAAAGTCATAATAAATAATGTAGACAGAGATGAAGCTATCACAAGAATCGAAGAACGTGTTAAAGCAGCCTACCAGAGCTCTCTGCAGGGTCTTGCAAAAGAAAACAAAATAGACAAGGACTCTCTTCAGCGGGCACTCTCAGAATCAAATATCGATAGAATGGCAGAAGAAGCAAAACAACATAACTCTGAAGAAAACCAGAAACCGGTAGAAATGCCTGACCAGCTTCTCAAACTGGCTGCAATCTCTCTTGTCCTCAAAAAAATGCCCCCCAAACAAGTAGAAGTTATTCTCTCAAAAATTGATCCCCGTGATGCTACGGCAATCAACTCATATATGAAACTTGACGGACTTGAAACAAAACTTGATATGCAAAAAGCTCAAAAATTTATAAACGAATTTATGCATAAAATGCCCAAAGAACCTCAAAAAATAAATGAAGATATAACTATATCCAAAATTAATAAACTAAAAACCTCACTTCCTCAGGGAACTCTCGAAAATATTCTGAAAAATGAGCGGGAAAATATCAAAAAAATTCTTGAAGACGAAGAAACACTCAAAGACCTCTCGCCCAAAATAATGAATATATTGTATAATTATCTTGAGGAAAAGGCGGTTGGGTACACCAAAAGATGATAATCAAAAAAAACAAACTACAGCACAATTCACCTCAAAAAGAAGAGTCTGCAAAAGAACAACCCGTTGAAGAAATTGTTCAAGAACAAACTCCGAAAAAAAACCTGCTCGAATCAGGAATATTCTCTGATGAAGAATTCCTTGACACCTTTCAGCAGAGGCAGGAAAGAAGACGCGGCGACAGACGCCGAGGCTACAGAAGAACAGACGATAGAAATATCATATCAAGAGCCAAAGACGAAGCCGAAAATATTAAACAACAGGCAATCAAAGACGGCTTTGCAAAAGGGCTCAATATGGCAAAAGCAAACATAGACGAACTCAAAAAAACAATTGCATCTCTGCTTGCCGTCAAAGAAAAAGCTATCGACAACTACAAAGATGACATAATAGAAATCTCCGTCAAAATAGCTGAAAAACTATTGAAAAAACAAATTGAAGAAGACGACACCGTTATATTAAATATCTTATCGGAAGTTATCTCTGATATAGCTAAAGACGAAAAACACATTATAATAAAAATAAACCCGTCTGATGAAAAAACCGTAAAAGACAATATCGCTTCGCTTATCCCGTCTTCTTTTTCGGATACAAAAGTTACTCTTGAAAAAAATCCCAAAATCGACCGTGGAAGCTGCATAGTCGAGACAAAAAGCGGGGTAATAGACGCCCAGTTCTCAACACAGCTGGCTATACTCAAAAAAGCACTCAACACTTAACTAAACAATCGGAGGAGTAAAATCTAAATTGGCACAACAAGGACAAATGCCTGCAATACCTGTCAGTGAAATATTCTTAGCAATATTTGTAGTTTGCCTTGTCTTGATTTTGCTCGTTGAGATGCCAAACTGGGTCATCGACGCATCAATCAGTTTGAATATTACCCTCGGCATCGTCCTGTTGATGATATCCTTGTTCGTACAAAAACCTCTCGAGCTTGCTTCATTCCCTTCAATTATTCTGCTTGGAACAATGTTTAGACTTGTTTTGAGTATCGCATCAACAAGACTTATCCTCGCAAAAGGCGAAGCAGGCGAAGCAATCGAAGCATTCGGACACTTCGTAACAGGCGGAAATATGATTGTCGGCGGTGTTATCTTCCTCATCATCACAATCGTTCAGTTTATGGTTATCACAAAAGGTTCTGAACGTATCGCCGAAGTTTCAGCAAGATTTGCCCTCGACGCCATGCCAGGTAAACAAATGGTTATCGACGCAGACTTTAACGCAGGACTTATCTCTCCTGAAGAAGCCGTAAGACGAAGAGAAAGCCTCCAAAGAGAATCAGCTCTCTTCGGTTCCATGGATGGTGCCATGAAGTTCGTAAAAGGAGATACCATAGCGGGTATTATCATCGTAATCATCAACATCGTAGGCGGTCTTGCCATCGGGATGGGGATGAACGGACTCCCCCTTGAGGAAGCCGTATCAAAATATACAATCCTAACAATAGGTGACGGTCTTGCCTCACAGCTCCCTTCACTGCTGATGGCGGTATCAAGCGGTATCGTTATGACCCGTGCAACAGCAGACAGCACCAGCTTGGGTAAAGACCTTGCAGGACAACTCATGAGCAAACCGTTCGGTCTGTTCTATGCTTCTGCATTCCTTTTGCTAATTGTCTTAACAAGCCCGATAACAGGTCTGCCGGGATGGTTCTTCGCTCTGTTTACAATCATAACAGCTCTTGCAGGCTTCTCCGTTCTCGTATCACAGGACGTTCAACAACAACTCGGACACCTCGAGAGTGTTAAACAAAACATGCAGGATATGGTCAACCCTAACAGAATGTATGAAAGACTCGGAGTTGATATCCTCAGCCTGCAGGTAGGAAGCGGGCTGTTAAGCATCGCTGACCCTGAACAGGAAGGCGACCTCCTCGCAAAAATTGCCGCTCTAAGACAAAGAGTAACGGATGAACTCGGTTATATCATCCCGAACATAAGAATTATGGACAGTACAGCCCTCGACCCGAACGAATATCTTATAGCTATCAGAGGCAACAACGTCGCAACAGGAAAGGTTTATCCGGGTAAATTGATGGTAATAGCAGACCAGTGGCGTGCTTCAAGAGTACCTATTCCGCCATCCGCTGTCGAAAGTCTTGACCCGACATATCAGGCTCAGGCAATCTGGGTTTTGCCGAAAGAAATTCCGCCGTCAAAAGGAATTAACGGTGTCACTGCAACGGATGTAATCATCACACACCTGCAAGAGTGCTGCCGTAAGTATGTAGATGAAGTAATGACAAAAACAGATGTCCTCAAACTTATGGAACTCGTTAAGAGCCAAGACCCGACTCTTGTCAACGACCTCGTTCCCGCTATCATCTCTACAAGCGATTTGAGAAAAATCTTCGTCAACCTCATCAGAGAAAAAGTTTCTATCAAAGATATCATCTTCATATTCGAAAGACTCTGCGACTACGCAAGATTTTCAAAAGAACCGGATATCCTCTCGGAAAGACTCCGTGCCGCACTCGGACGTCAAATATGTTTATCAAACTGCGAAGGCAAAACGCTCTATGCACTCACTCTTACTTCAGAGTGGGAGAAAACTCTCGACGACTCTTGCCAGAGAACAGAACTCGGAACTATGTTCCTTCTCAACCCGATGCAGGTTCAGGAACTCATCGAAGTTACTGCCTCAACCCTCATGAGAGCACACCATGTCATCGGAAGACAGCCTGTTATATTATGTTCTCCGAGAATTCGTCTTCCGCTTTATCAGCTGCTTGAAAGACATATTCCGACCATCGTCGTTATATCTTACAGCGAGCTGATTACTGATATAAGAGTCGAAGCAATTGATACAATCGGTCAAAACAGCGGGATAGGAGTGTAAGTGCCACATGAGCAAAAGCGTCGAAGAAATTAAAAAACGTGCACTTGAAATAATTGATAAAACTCCCCTTTATATCTATAAAGGGAGCGTATCAAAAGTTCTCGGACTTACGGTAGAAGTCAAACTCCCCGGGCTTAAAATCGGTGACCTGTGCTATATAGAAACAGCAAGTGGCGATAAAAAAGCAGCCGAAGTAGTTGCATTCAAAGGAGATGTCGCACAGCTCCTGTTGTTGTACGACGGTGCAGGCATCGGACAGGGAAATCTTGTCACCTCAACAGGAAAATCCATTTACATCCCTGTAGGGGACTTTCTCTTAGGTCGTCTTATAAACCCTCTCGGCGCACCTATCGACGGAAAAAAATTGGATACGACAACAGCAAAATGGGTGCCCATAGAAGGGCCTCCCCCTGACCCGTTTGAAAGACCGATTATCAGCGAAAAATTTTCAACAGGGGTAAGAGCAATCGATGCCCTGCTGACATTTGGCTGCGGACAACGTATGGGGCTTTTTGCAGGAAGCGGCGTCGGTAAAAGTACACTGCTCGGGATGATAGCAAGAAACTCTGATGCTGATGTAAACGTTATGGCTCTGATAGGAGAACGTGGAAGAGAAGTTAAAGAATTTGTCGAAAACAGCCTGGGACCACAGGGTATGGCAAAATCAGTCATCGTCTGTGCAACAGGCGACCAGCCTCCGCTTATCAGAATGAAGGCGCTTCAGTCTGCGACAGCTGTCTGCGAATACTTTAGAGATCAAGGGAAAAAAGTGTTCCTCATGACGGATACCGTCACAAGATGCGCAATTGCGGGAAGAGAGGTAGGCTTATCAATCGGAGAACCTCCAACCATGAAAGGTTATCCGCCGTCTATTTTCTCATGGCTTCAAAGAGTGCTTGAAAGAACAGGTACAAGCCAAAAGGGGTCTATTACCGCATTTTATACGGTATTGATGGAAGGCGATGACATAAACGACCCCGTTGTTGATACGGTAAGAGGTATCGTAGACGGGCACGTGTTCTTATCAAGAAAAGTCGCCGAGCAGAACCATTACCCAGCCATAGATGTTCTCGGTAGCATAAGCAGGTTATTCACTGAAATCTGCGACGCCGAACATCAAAAGGCAGCTGCAAAGATGCGAACGCTTCTTGCTTTATATCGAGAAAACAAAGACCTGATTGATGTAGGGATGTATCAGGCAGGTGCAAACCCGAAACTTGATATAGCAATCGAACTTATGCCTCAAATAAACGGTTTCTTGTGTCAATCCGTCAAAGACAGTGTCAATATGAAAAATACAATAGACACCCTGAAGCAAATGATGGCGAATGTCGATATCTGATTACCAGTTGTTGTTGAACATCCTTGTTTTGCACATAGCACACGTATAGCAGGCATTTGACTCAAGGAAAATTCTTCTTGAAAAATCTTTGAGAGAAGAGCCGACTTTACCTCTGAAGTCGTTCACAAGAGATGCACATGCATAAACTCCGTCATCAGCAACTATACGTGAATTTTTGCAGTCAAACTCCTTGTTTTTCATCATCTCTGAGCTTACAAAATCAGTATCCGAATAGTCGCCATAAATATTTTTGCAGCCGCCGAGTTTTAAAGGCGGAATTATTTTGAAATTGATATCTTCAACTTCAAAGTCAATTATCTTAAATACTTCTGCAAATTTGCTTTTGATTAGCTCTTCATCTTCTCCTTCAAAGTTAACAACAGATATAATCGGATTAAAATCATATTTCAGCAAATTTTGAATGCCTGATAGAACCTTTCTGAAGTTGCCATAACCTCTGATTGCATCGTTTTTGTTCTCATCATAGCTGTCTAAGCTGACTCTGAATATAAGTTCATAAGAATAATCCTGCTGAATTTGTTTCAGAAACCTTGTTTTCTTGTCATTCAGCATGGTTCCGTTTGTTAACACAGTTGTATCAGCGAATTTCAGACATAGCCTCAATATATTGTTGAAATCAGGATGAATAAGCGGCTCGCCTCCTGTCAGATAGACAGCTTTCAGACTTTCTTTTGAATCAAGAAGCGATGATTTTATCTTGTCCATCGGAAGAAAGCTCTTCACATTATATTTATTTGTACAGCTCAAGAAGCAATTTTTACATTTCAAATTGCAGGCTGTTTTGCTGAGTTGGAACCACAAATTTTCCAAATTTTCCATCTCAACACAGGGTGCTTGCAATAACAGCGATGTTGTCATCATTATCTCCTCCTCTTTCTATGAGGATTTTATGCGAAAACATATTTGTTGAAAATAACTCACCCTTCTAAAATCCGGAGATAAAAAACTACCCTGTAAAATAACCGAACCGGACAATAAAAGAGAAGAACTTCAAAAGGAAATTCTTCTCTTTTGTTTACATCTGTCTGAATTTCAGATTATTTTTTCGCTTCTGTTTCTTTGTTGTTTTTTGCAAGCTCAGCTTTCACATCTTCAGTAATATCAACATTGCCTGCTACAACAGCTTTAATTTCATAAACTACGTCAGAACCTGTTTTTTTCTTTGCAACTTTTTGTGCTGCTGCAGTGATGTCATTTCTGACGGCTTCTATTTCTTTTTTGCTGTACTCAACTAGTTCTGATGCTTTTTTGTTATATTCAGCAGTATATTTCGCATCCAATTCAGCTTTTTCTTTTTCTGTTTTGCCTTTGTTAATTTCGTTCTTTGCTTTATCAAGGAAAACAACAAGCTCTTGTTGTTTTTCGCCGATTTCTTTTTCAACGGCAAGTGCCTTATCATAGCTGCTTACGACAGCTTCTATATCAAGAACAGCCACCTGCTGCGGTTTGAACATCAAATAACAAACAGCTCCCAAGAGTAAAAATATGATAACTCCTACTATCACATTTTTATAATTAATATTTGCCATATAAAGTGCCTCCTTTTGTAATTCGCTTATTAATTATAAAATTATATTTAAAAATACACAAGATAGTTAATAATTAAAAAATGGGATAAGCCTAAAAAAGCTTATCCCATCACATTATTCAAAAAGTTCAGACCCTTGCGCAGGAAGCTGCTTGTTCTTTCAAGAGTTGAGCTTTATCTGTTTTCTCCCATGGAACATCAAAGTCTACACGACCGACATGCCCGTAGGCTGCAAGTTTCTGGTAGAATTTACCGCCGTTTTTAGCGGGGAGATTTGTCAGGTCAAAGTTTTTGATAATAGCAGAAGGTCTTAAATCAAAGTTTTTATCAACCAGTGCGCTTATTTCATCATCAGAAATTTTGCCTGTACCGAAAGTATCTACAAGAATAGAAATCGGTTTTGCAACACCGATTGCATAACTCAGCTGGATTTCACATTTATCAGCGAGTCCTGCTTCAACAATGTTTTTTGCAACATATCTTGCTGCATAAGCGGCACTTCTGTCAACTTTTGTCGGGTCTTTACCGCTGAAAGCACCGCCGCCATGACGGGAATATCCGCCGTAGGTATCAACAATAATCTTACGACCCGTCAATCCTGCATCACCTTGAGGACCGCCGACAACAAATCTGCCAGAAGGGTTAATGAGATATTTTGTTTTTGAATCGGGTTTTATTGAATATTCGGCAAAAACAGGCTCAACAACATATTTCATCAAATCTTTTGCAATAATCTGCTGAACTTTTGCGTTATCAGTTTCACCGTTTATTTCAGGGTCATGCTGGGTAGAGATGATTACTGTATCAATTCTCACCGGTTTGTTATCAACATATTCTACAGTAACCTGTGTTTTACCATCAGGTCTAAGATATGGAAGAGTTCCGTTTTTTCTGACTTCTGTCAATTTCAAAGCAAGTCTGTGAGCCATGCTGATTGGAAGAGGCATCAACTCTTTTGTTTCATTGCATGCAAAACCGAACATAATACCCTGGTCGCCAGCACCGGTATCCTGCTCAGAAGTTTCTCTTGTTTCAAGAGAATTATTAACCCCGCCTGCAATATCAGGTGATTGCTCATCTATGCTTGTCAGAACAGCACATGTTTTATAATCAAATCCGCCTGCCTGTGAATCAACATATCCTATATTCTTAACGGTTTCTCTCACTATGCTCGGAATATCAACATAACAATCAGATGTAATCTCTCCGCTAACAAGAACCATGCCTGTTGTACAGGAAGTTTCAGCAGCAACTCTCGACTTCGGGTCTTTTAGCAAAAAAGCATCCAAAATCGCATCTGAAATCTGATCGCAAACCTTATCAGGATGACCTTCCGTTACAGATTCCGATGTAAAGAAAAATCTTTTTGATACCATTTCAAGTTTTCTCCTTTTATTGAATAAAAAAATAACCCCATACACTTATCAAGTATAGAGTTGTTGGTTTATAAGCTATCTTATTTCACCAACTTATCTTACGAAGGGTTGCTTCGTCGGAATTAGCACCTTGTGCGATATTTTTCAATCTTACAGGTTGCCGGGCGTCATAGGGCCGTTCCCTCTGCCTTTTGTACGTAGAGCGTACACTCTTGATAAGTTGTATTTAACAATAGAATATTAAACTAAAGCATTACGCAGGTCAAATGTTTTTTATCTCATCATGAAACAATATTAAAAACAGCGTATCAACCACATTCAAAAAATCTTCTTCGTTCATAGCAGTCAGAACATTCATTGCCATTGTTAAAGAAGGACTCCTATCATACCATCTGTTTTTGTTCTGTGAGTGATACAACCCCGCTACTTTTTCTACTCCGAGGCTGACCAGTTCATATTCAACACGATTCTTCTTGATTATATTCGCCGTTTCTATAACATTCTTCAAAAGTATTTCCCTGTCTGACTCGGGGTACTGCTGAAGAAGTTCGAGTATCTTAATAATTTTCGGATATTTATCATACCAGCGTTTTCTTTTGTAGTGTTGTGTATTCATATTTATCCTCTTGCATTATTTTTTCGAAAAACAAAAAACTTGTCCTGAAATCTTTTTTTAGATTATCATTATTATAATATAAGTTAGTAGTCGAAGGTAGTATTATGAATTTGAGTTGGGGACGAATTTTTTTCTCATTTTTTATTTGTCTTATGTTATCGACAACAGCTTTTGCCGAAAGCTTTTCCATAAAATCTCTGAGCATAGACAGCACTCAAAAAAATCTCCTGATTCAGGGAACAAATCCCAACTATCAAAACATAAAACTCTCAAGACATGTTCTCTCTAGCCCGCTTCGGGTAATATATGACATATATGACGCAAAACTCCTAAACCCCAAAAACTCTGCCGTTCTGAACAACCCGAATGTCACAGAAGTAAGAGTTGCCCAATTTTCAACAGCGCCATATGTCGTAAGAATTGTGTTTTATTGCAAAGACGATGAATCGGCAAAACGAATTACACCGACAGTAAAAAGCAACTCTATCTCCTTCAACCTCGGAAGCGAAAAAGATAACTATGACCACAGCTTTTTTATCTTCAAAGAAGACCAAACCTCTCCTGATATACAATCAAATGTCGACTACACAGCTTTCTACACAAACCTCAACGTAATAGTTGACGACGGCAAAAAGAAAACAGAGGCAAGCAAACCTCAAAATCTGCATGTCGCAAAACCATCAGCCGCACCTGAACCGGGATGGATTCAAATCCCGATATCTGAAGAATTCCTCGCAAGATATACAATTATGGACATCGAAACCATTCAGGATAAAATTGTCATAAAAGGTAAAGGGATTATCTCCGTTGCCTCTCCGTTTGTATTATCGGCACCAAACAGATTTGTCGTTGATATGCCCTTCAGCAGGGTACAAAAACCTGACTTGAACAAAACAATTACCCTCTCAAACGGGGATAAAGTACGTTTAGGCGCATTTGACGCCCAAACGGCAAGAGCTGTTGTCGAAACATCAAACTTCGGGGCATACAACGCTATCATCTCTCCAAATGCGGAAACTCTGACCATACAAAAATCAAACATAGTCAATGCACCCGTATCAAATCTCACAGAAGTACAATCAATAAACCAGAACAACTATTCATCAAAATTAATCCTGAAATTTGATAAAGCTATCCACCACTCAATTTCTAAAACAAAAGATGAAATAAAACTGAAATTCTACAATCTCACATCACCAAATGAGCAAATACTATCAGCATTTGCTCAGACAAAACAATTCAGAAAAATTACGGCAACGCCTATTGAAGGTACAAAAAACGGACAAATCTTCTCTATTCCGATTAATCCTTCCGCTAAAGCTACCATAGAACTCAAACCAGACGGGAAAGAACTCACAATATTCCTGAAAGAAAATGTCCAAAAACAGGGAACCGTCATCATCAAAAAAGGAACAACGGTTGTAATTGACGCCGGTCACGGCGGCTCTGACTATGGTGCCATAAGAGATGACGTCAACGAAAAAGACCTTACCCTCGAGTTATCTCAAAAACTGAGAGATTACCTTCAAAAATACGGAGTCAAAGTAATAATGACAAGAGATAAGGATGAAACACTCTCCCTTCAAAGAAGAAGCGAAATTTCAAATGAAATAAATCCGAATGCTTTTGTCAGCGTGCATATTAACTCTTTTACACGCTCAGATGTAAAAGGTCTTGAAACTTACTGGTATCAACCTCAGAGCAAAGCTCTCGGGCAAATTGTACACAACTACCTGACTCTGAGCATCGACAGCCCTGATAGAGGTCTGCAAACAGCAAGATTTTATGTAATCAATCATACAAACGCTCCGTCAATTCTTGTCGAAGTAGGCTACATTTCAAATCCGGATGAAAGAAAAGAAATGCAGACATCAAAAAGACAGAAGAAAACAGTTAAAGCTATAGGCGATGGTATTTTATTGTATTTGGGAATGATGTATGAGCAGCAATCAAAATAATCAATCACCTATCGGAGTCTATGACTCGGGCAGCGGAGGGCTGAGCGTTCTCAAAGAACTGAAGAGAACACTCCCGAATGAATCGTTTATCTACTTTGGGGACACAAAAAGAATGCCCTACGGAGATAAAACCCCATCCCAGCTTATGTCTTTCTGTCTTGGAATACTTGACTATTTTGAAACAAAAAATGTAAAAGCAGTAATATCTGCCTGCAACACAAGTTCTGCAGCCGTGCTGCCAAATCTGACAAAAGCTTATCCTTTCGAGATATTCGGAATGATAGAACCGACATCAAAATATGTCGCAAATCTCAACTTCAGAAAAGTAGGCATAATCGCAACAGCAGCCACAATCAAAACATCTGCTTACAAAATATCCATCGAAAAAATCAATAACAACACGGAAGTCATACAGCAGCCATGCCCTGGGCTTGTCGAGCTGATTGAATCAAACAAAGCGGACTCGCAGGAGTGCTTCTCGTTGCTAAAATCTTATATAGAACCTCTTCTCAAACAGGATATACAGGCTGTTGTCCTTGGATGCACCCATTATCCTATTCTTGAATCGATGATTCATGAAATAACAAATCATAAAATAATAATAATCAACCCTGCGCTGGTTGTCGCAAAAAGTGTAAAAGACAATCTCGAAAAACAAAACCTGCTGAGTCCAGGGACTCCCAAAGAAACGGTATTTTATGCAAGCAAAAACCCCCAATTGTTTGAAGAAGTCGGACGGCAGCTTTACAGCGGGTGCAAAAACGCAAAATTGCTTGAGTTATAAAAACATCTCCATCTTTTTAAGAGCATACTCAAGAGCTCCCGTATTTTTCTCAAAGACCGTTTTGCAACTGTCGCATGCCTGTCTGTAAACAATCTTATCAGATAAAAGTTCAAGCGCTTTATTATAAAATTCTTTCTTATCGCAGACAATACAAGCAGCACCGTCAGCAGTAAGTATCTGATAAATATCTTTAAAATTGAACACATCAGGTCCGCTTATTACGGGTTTGTTATATATGGTTGATTCAAGCGGGTTATGTCCTCCGGTGTGAGAGAAACTACCTCCGATAAAAGCTATCTCACACAGCGAATACATCTTGCCAAGTTCACCCACCGTATCAAGAAGAATGATATCCTTATTCTCAAAAGTATCATGCTTGCTTCGAAAACCATAACTTATTCCAAGCTGGGCAACCAAATCCTCTACCTGCAAAAATCTCTCAGGATGACGCGGAGCGAGAAGAAGTTTCAAACTCGGAATTTCTTCTCTCAAAGAAGCAAACACATCAAGGACAATCTCATCTTCACCTTTATGCGTGCTGCCAGCTATCAAAAGTTTTTTATCAACAAGATGAAGCTCTTGTCTGAAAGCTGCAATCTTCTCCTTATCGAGAATATTTGAAAAATTGAACTTCAGATTTCCCATCACTTCAACTTTTTCTTCCGGCGCACCGATATTTATAATCCGTTCTTTATCAGACTCTGTCTGCATAAGAATTGATGAATAATTGGAAAGAATATCTCTGAAAAAGAAAGAAAACTTCCTGTATCCTCTGTAAGAATGCGGAGAAATTCGACCGTTCACAATCATCAAAGGGATTTTTTTTGCATTTACCATAAAAGAAAAATTCGGCCATATCTCTGTCTCAGCTATCACAACAAGAGAGGGTCTTATTGCAGTCAGAGCAGAAAAAACAGAAAAATTGAAATCAAACGGGAAATACACTATTGCATCAACAACATCAGAGAGTTTCTTCTTCGCCACCTCATGTCCTGTTTTTGTAACTGTTGATAAAACAATATTGCACCCCTGAAATCTTGCTTTCGTTTCTTTGACCAAAGATTCAACGGCATTCACCTCTCCGACTGATACGGCATGAATCCATATTGTCTTTTTCTCATGAGGCAAGTTCAAATAATAAAACCCCAGTTTTTGGAAAAAGCCTGCACGAAATTTCGGCACAACTATCAATGCAATAACTATAACAGGCAGCAGCAGCAAAGCAAATATAACGAGAAGAGCGCTGTAAACTATGTGTAATAAATATCTGACTAAATAATTCATTATTCTAAAACTCTCTTTTTTATTTCTTATTTTATTTCAAAACAATTCCAATCTCAAATGTCCTGTTCCACGGAAAATAAAAAGCCGTATCAGGTTCTCTCATCCCGAGATAATGCGCAATCTTTGAAATATAAGGTTTGAACAACTCTGAACACGAACGACTATCTCCTTTTCGCAGCATCTGCCTTATATTTGCCTGATAAGCCCAATCATCAGCCAATCTCACAAACATAAGCTCTTTGAATTTTTTCTCATCAAAATAACCTTTTCCCTGTGCAATAAATTTTAGTACAGCAACAGACATCAATGAGCCCGTTGCATTTGCTGTTGTATTCCATCCTGAATACCCGAAAAAATGTTTCATATCAGCAGGTTCATCAACTACGCATTCTGATACAAATTCATCATCAGCACCGTTTGCATACCTTACATCAGCTATCGCATAATTCTTTGATTTATCAAATTTGAATATATGAGAGAAATTCTCATCTTCAAAAATACCAAGAGCAAGGTCATCCTGTATTTTCAAGGGAGCGTTCACAACAAGAGAAATATCTCCTTCTTCCTTTTCTGATGAACCAATCATTCTGAGATAAGAACAAAAAGTTTCTTTGATGCTCACACCGTCATATCTTGTGATAACCGAGCCGGCATAAGGATGATTATAAACAGTATTGAAAGAAACCTTCTGCTGGTGAAAATCAGAATATGCCCTTGCAATCAATCCGCTCCAAATTTCATCAGCTCCCGATAAAACCATCGCATCAGAATGTTCTTCAAGGATTAATCTCTGCAATTCTTCTCCTTCTTTGACATTCAGACCGTATTTTGATGTGTCATCCCTTGAGAAAACAAGAAAGTCAAAACCAGATGAAAGATAGTGCTTGTTTATGGAAAAATTGCGTTTTCTTGTATTGAGATAATCTTTTAATATATCTTCTGGGATAGAGTGCTCCGGTTCCGTTCCGTTTTTATGAAAATTGTATGAATAATCAAAAATCTGTTTTCCATACTTATTCCAGTATTCTTTTTCTTCTTCGTTGATGTTGTTGTTTGAAATTCTCATAATGCTTGAAAAAGCATAAATTTTTGAACATTTTTCTCTCAGCAGCGAAAGAAACTCATCAACCCCTTTGAGAATTTCCTCCTCAGAAGTTTCAACCCTTCTCGATGCGATAAGTCCGCCGTAAGCTATCGTATCGAGGCAGCAGATTGCATAATCAATTTGTACATCAAGATTTTTCACCCATCTCAAAATAGAATTGACATCGGCATAAGAGGTGAGCGACCCCATAATTTCTCTTGGGGGGATAAAAAGATTTATATCGCCTGCTGTCAAACACATCTCAACGGCAAAATCATAACAAACAGGACGATTGTCAATAGGAATAAGCAGGATATTTATTTTTTTCTGGCTGTTCATAAACTTTTCATTACAATCCTCAACGCCTCAAATTATAACATTTAAACATAAAAAAGGGTACTTTTTGCAAGCACCCTAATGAGTCAAGAAAGGTTAGTATGTGATTAAAAAAGTGTATTTCAAAAAATTATCTTCCAAGCTGTACAATTCGCTGAAGAACCTGGTTTACCGTATCGAATGTACGGCTGTTTGCTTCAATGCTTCTTTGAGCAATAATCATTTCTGCAAATTGTGTTGATAAATCAACGTTTGATGATTCCAAACCGGCATTGCCTACCGTACCAAGACCATTCGAACCGCCGCAGGAGAAAGACAGTTCGCCTGCATTCAGACCGACTTCATACAAGTTGCCACCGACAGAAGTCAAACCCTGCTCATTGATAACAGTAGCAAGCTGCAATTGAAGGTTGCCCGCTTCTATTACATTTTCATTTACTTGAATTTTATTTGCGGCAATATCTACACCTTCTGCTGTTTTATAAAGCAAAGAAATTGTTGTCCCGTCATTTTGTACGGTCAAACTATCACCGTTTGAATATTTTGCAACTATAGACCCATCACCGTTTACACTCATTGAAACAAATGTCGATGGAGAATCTGTTTCTGTTCCTGGGCCGACTGTTGCATTATAATCAAGAATATTACTTGTATATGTAACATTGGCGTCACCTTCTCCCATTTGAGTAGAAAGTCCTATTTCAGAAAAGAAGTCACTTCCTTCGCCGCCTTCTACAGAACCCATAGAGTCAATAGACACAGGAGTTGAAGCAGCTGTTGTATCAACAACCATCTGAATTGTTCCGGCATTCTCACCTGTTCCAAAGACCATCTGAACACCCTTATCGCCTAAAGCTCCTTCTAAAGCGGTATTTATTTTGTTTGCTATATCATTCAAAGAAGAAGCGCCCGAGATATCAACTTCTACATTCTTAACTCCGTTATCACCGCAGTTTACTGAAATTGCGACTTTACCTTCTTTATAGTTAAAATTATTCAAAGAATTGATATCCATGCCTGCTATATTTTCATTACCGGTGGTAAACATATTCAATGTAGGAGGAATTTTGATAGGAGTAGTGCTTGGATTTTTGCTGAAAGGAGAAGACATCCCGAGAACTCTGAAACCTTCCTGTGTGACAAGGCATCCTTCAGCATCTCTTGTAAAATCACCGGCTCTTGAAAGCATTACCTGATTGTTTTCATCCAAGACAGTAAAAAATCCGTTACCTTCAAAATAAAGGTTTGTATCAATACCTGTTGACTGGAAAGTACCATCGCTGAAGTTTCTTGTAATCGATGCGAGTTTTGTACCGAAACCTACCTGCATCGGGTTTGTTCCGCCTATATTTTCAAGCGGGGAACTTCCGTTTGAAATTGTTCTTGAAAACACATTCTGAAAAGTTACATTTGACTGTTTAAATGCAACCGTATTCATATTTGCGATGTTGTCAGCTATAACATTAATTTTGTCCTGCGCTGTGTTCATTCCGCTTATGGATGTGTAAAACCCCTGTGTCATATAATTTTTTCCTCCTGCTATATTTTTATTGACTGATTAAATTTTCCTTATTTATATTATTCTTTTGAAATTTTTCTCTAAACTTTTTCTGTATTTTCCTTATTATCTGCATCAGCTACAGACTCTGTGCCGTCACCGCCGGCAGAATTATCAGTTCCTGTATCTGCCCCGGGTTCTTTGATAGATTCTATCAATCCAAGCGGATAATTTTTACCGTTAATAGTAATACCTGCTTCCTGTCCTGTATAGATAGCTCCTTCAACTATACCCGTAATTCTCTGTGATGTATTATTAGGGTCAATCAGTGTAACTTCTTTGCCAATCAAAGAACTTGCCTGAAGCAGTGAATTTGATGCAGTCAGCGTTTCATTCAGTTTCTGAAGCTCGGTAACCTGTGTAAACTGTGCCTGTTGAGCAATAAACTCCTGATTATCAGTAGGATTCATCGGATCCTGATTCTGCAGCTGTACCATCAAAAGCTGCAAAAAAGCATTCTGGTCAAGCTCGGTGCGCCCGACATTATTTTTCGCATTCTCGGCATTAACCTTTGCCGTGTTGTTTTTAATATTTGTCAGTGTATTTTCTATACTTGATGATGACTGCATTTTAACGCTCCCCGTTTTTATCTTCTAAATTGTATAATCTACCAGTCCGTTGTGAACACTCTTTGTTGATTTTGTGTCATGGTGTTCTTCCTGCAGCAAATCATGTTCATAATTTGACTGCGCTTCATGTTCAGAGTTTCTGCTCTGGGATCCTGTTTTATTGTTATCGCCAAAGTCAAACCCCTGCATATTTTCATGCGGAAAATCTTTTGAAAAATTGTTATTCGACAGAGTTGATTCCTGTGATTTTACAATCACATTGCCCACTGTTATTCCCTGCTCCTGCAAAGATTGTTTCAAAGAATCAATATTTCTTGTCAAAAGTTCTTTTGTCTGGTCATTTTCAGTTCTTATCTCAGCAGACAAAATTCCGTTTTGCGACACAAGGTCTATGTTCAATCTGCCAAGGCTCTGAGGATTCAAAATCATTGATATTGAATTTTTGCCGTTGATTGATGTCATGTTGTGTTTCATGTTGTTTACAACCTGATTGAGGACATCAACATCGGCATTATGCTGTTGTTCCATCGAACTCAAAAGTCTGTTAAATTCCGTATTGTGCACCCCGTCTGATTTTGCTGCGGAGCTGCTGTTTGAGAAAAGCGAATTCAGCGAATTAAGAGGGGAGTCCATCCCTTCATGCGACTCATTATGTTGATTCATGAAAGAACTCTCGCCGTTGTTCGAAGCATCAATCTCTTTGACCGAAGCTCTTGCCGCTAGTTCACCCAGCTGACCTTTCAAAGATTTTGATGTATCCTGTTTGGAAGTTTTTACATCTTCAACATTCAAATCAGCAAAAGTTTCAGCTAACTCATCAGCAGGAGTTTTCAGAAGTTCATTTTTCTGTAAAGCTGCTTCTTTTACCGGTTGGACTTCTGTCTGCTCCTGTTTTGTTTGTTTTGCGATATTTTGCATTTCCGCTTGCTTTTGAGTTTTATCAGAAATACTCTTGACCAGATTTTCAAGTTTTTCTTTCAACGAATTTACGCTGTCTGTTTTTTGAGTTCTGCCATGCAGCTCGCTTAATCTGTTTGATAAATCTGTTTGAAGCTGTGATTTATCCACGACTTTTTTTTGAGAAACGTCTGTTTGAACATCAGCCTGCTCAAGAATTTTTTGAAGTTTTGATTTTTGTTTTACGGCATCAGAGTGAGAAAGGTGTTTATCACCGAGAATTTGCGAGATATCTTTTGAGGAGTAAGCAAGCTGCTCTACTCTATCTCTAAAGTTTATATGTTCGGATGCCGGAGATACAACATCTCTTGAAGATTGTCTTCTGATGTCATGGTGATGTTCTTTAGAAAAAATTTCACGTCTGTCAGTAAATTTGCTTCTGTCTTTTTCTTTTGTTGTATTAAGCTCATCTGATTTTTCAGTTATATCATTCTTTGTATTGCCGCCGTCAAAAGACTCATCTTTATAAACATAATCATTTGATGAAGAAGAGTTTGTTTTGGGTTCATAGTTCACCTGTTGTGTCAGAACGCTTGAGAACTGATTTGTAATATTTTCATAATCATCATAGCTGAAATTCTTTGATGAATTATCTTCTTGAGAGCTGAATGCTTTAAAGCTTAAATCTAAAATATTGCTTTCGCTTAATACGCTCATCTAAACCCCCGATCCTCTATACCTTGTAAGTGCTATATCGTCCAATTCCTTTGCTTCTCTTTGCTCAAAATCTTTCAAAAAAGCCTTATATTCCTTTTCTTTCAATTTTTCAAGCATTTTTTTTGCCTTGAGAGCCTCTCTGACTTCCTCCTGCTTCAGCTCAAGCTCATTTTCTATATCGGCAATCACTTTATGCTGGATAGATATATCATCATCAAGTTTTGCTATATAATCCTGATAGTTCTTAACCCTGATAAATTCTATATTTTCTCCTGCACCAAGTATATTTTCCAAATCTCTTTTTGCTTGCAACCTGCTTTGCTCCAAAGAATCAAGCTTGTTGTTCGCATCATTCAATCTGGCCTGGATAGCAGCCATCTCAAGCTGCCTGTCTTCAAGAGTTTTTGTTCTGAGTTCCAAAACGTTTTCTAATCGAAATTTAAACTTTTTCACCCATAAAACCTCTTGCCCAAGGACATCAAATATCTCTTCGATGTCTATATAAAGATTACACCATGGAACAGGAGGTATTCATCCTCTAAACATACTATTATTCATGCAAAAAGCATGGCAGAGAGAGTTTTTCGGATTTTGAGAGATTAAATATCAACTTCACCGACATTCTCAAGGACAAACTCTGATGTAATCTCTTCTTTTGCTATTACGGAGAGATTTGGTCTTATTTGTTCAAAAATCTGGAATATAAAATGCCTCAGCTCGAGAGGAACAACAAGAACGATAAACTCCGAGTTAATATCCGAATTCTCGATAACTTTATTCAAATTTTTCGCCACTTTCTGGATAAAATTTCCGCTGATAGTAAGAGTTTTCTTTTGAGTACACAAATATTTCGTCAGTTTATCGGTAATTTTCTCACAGAGGGTAACACCATAGATTATATGATTTTCATCTGATACACTCTGGCAAATCTGTCTTGAGAGAGAAATTCTCAGTTTTTCTAGCAAATCATCTTTGATTGCATCAACAGAAAAGTCATTTATCTTCTCAAAAATATAAACAACATCCCGAACAGGGACTTTTTCTCTTATGAGCGAAGCAAGAATATACCTCAGCTCGCCGACGGAGAGAAAATCGGGCATAATATTCTCAATAAGATAAAGATTTTCAGAGCCTGCTATTTCAACAAATCTGTTCACATCGCTGTAGTCAAATATCTCATCAACATAGCGGCAGACTATATATTCAAGATTTTTTGCAATCACCTCAGCGGCAGACAAGCCTTTTTCCCAGAATTTTTTTGTTTTTGAGTTGTCTATCCACAGAATTTCCCGACCGCTGACAAAGTCAAAGCCTTCTATGGTTGAAGCAGGCTTACGGCTCAGAGATATTTCATCCTTATAAAACATTGAATAATCCGGGTAAACATTCGATTTGAGAACTTCTATATCTCTGATTAGAATTTTATACTCGCAAGATTCAAGCGTATCATCAGGTTTGAAATAAACTCCCGGGATAACATACCCGAGTTTTTGAGTCAAATCCTGACGCAATTTGACACTCAAAGATACAAGTTCCGCTCCGTTATCAGGGTTGACCATATCAAGAAGTTCATCGCTTAATTTGATTGTTATTTTGTTGACGCCTATTTCTTCATAAAATTTTTGAGGAGAGATTGTTTCTGCAAGTTTGTTTCTCAACACTTCGAGGTCTTTCATGGCTGCTGACATCTCAGAGTTCAGGGCAATACGGTCATCTTCATCAATTGCTGTTGAGTCAAGGCATGCCTTAATTTCTTTTATGCGGAGGCGGCGTTCTTTAATTTTTTCCTGAACCTCTTTGCACTCGATATAGGGGTTCTTCTCAAAAATTTTCTCCATTTTCGAGCGAAAATCATCAACATCAACTATTTCATCATCTTTTTCATCAGAGTCAGAGTCTTCTTCCTTATCACGATAAAAAATACAGTTGTAGACAACATCACCGTTTCTGCCGTCAGCCTCATGAAGAGTATAGAGTTCCCATCCTTTTTCGGACATCGAGTTCAAGAGTTCTTCCAGAAACTCGGGTTCATCAGTCGGACATGTTTTCACAGCATATTCATTTTTTGAACTCTTAAACATAAACTCACTCCAGAAATGTCATACAAAAAGCCCTTAAGTATATTGTAATACGTAAGGGCTGTTCTTGAAAAGATTTTTATTTTTTCTTATGCGGATGCTTTAGCTGCTTCAACAATTTTGCCGAAAGCTGAGAAATCTCTCACTGCAACATCAGCCAGCATTTTGCGATTGATAACAATTTGAGCTTTCTTCAAAGCATTCACAAGCTTGCTGTAGTTCATGCCATGCATTCTTGCAGCAGCGTTGATTCTAACAATCCACAGACGACGCATATTTCTTTTTTTGGTGCGTCTATCTCTGTATTGATAGCACAAAGCTTTCATAACAGCGATGTTTGCTACTTTGAATATTCTGCTTCTTGCACCTTTGAAGCTTTTAGCCAATTTTAAGATTTTTTTATGTCTGTTGCGGAGGACGTTTCCGCGTTTTACTCTTGCCATTATCTTTCACTCCTTATCGAGAATATTTTAAATATGGTAATTCTGCTTTTACTTTATCGAGATTGCCTTCAAAAACCTCTGTCATGCCTGCCAATCTGTTCTTTCTTGCAGGTGATTTATGTTGAAGAAGGTGTTTTCTTCCGGCTTTTCTTCTTAATATTTTACCGCTTGCCGTAACTTTATATCTCTTAGCACCGGCGCGGTGTGTTTTCATCTTTGGCATTTTATTTTCTCCTATTATAAAAATTTATTTTTATTGCCTTAAGGGGTTAATATCATAACCAGATTGCTGCCTTCCATGCCAGGTTCTTTTTCGATTGTGCATTTGAATTCGCTGATATCGTTTTTGAAACGTTCCATCAACTCAAATGCAAGAGCCTTATGCTGCATTTCGCGACCTCTTAACATTATCACGACCTTAACTTTATTTCCAGCTTCTATAAATTTTTTTGTATTTTTAATACGAACGTTGTAGTCGTGGATGTCAATTTTATATCTCATCTTAACTTCTTTGAGCTCAACGGTATGTTGTTTTTTCTTGGCTTCTTTTGCTTTTTTTTCAGCCTCGAACTTATATTTGCCGTAGTCCATAATCTTTGCTACAGGGGGTTCTTGATTAGGACTGATTACCACAAGATCCAAGTCTGCTTCTTCTGCCATCTTGAGAGCTCTTGAGGTGGGAACAACTCCATGATTGGTTCCGTCGCTGTCAATTAATCTGACTTCTTTTGCTCTAATGTAGTTGTTTATCGGCACAGGCTGAGATTTTGAGCCCTGGAATTTATTGTTACTGATGAGATGTCTCCTTATTTTTCTCTTTCAACATACCAACCAATTATCTCACAAAGATTTTATTTTTGAAGCCTTTATCGGTTGTAAAGTTTATAATATCACAAAAAATTTATCGTCAGTAATTTTTTATTCTTTAATTTTTTCGTTTTTCTTTACATAAATTAACCTTATTCGAATAAATTAAGCAATTTTTCATAGGAAAATACGTTGTTATATATACAAATAGAAAGCTCTCTTCTTAATTAAAACCTATTTGGAGTCCTGCATAGGACTCTTTTTTTTATGCTATTATTTCTTATACAAGAAGTTTAGTTTATAGAGAGCTTTCCATGATTGAATTGAAAAATTATATAGAAAACACCCTCCTTTCTCCTGATGCTAATGAAGAAAAACTCAAAAATTTCTTCGAAATTTCAAAAAAATATGAAGTCTTTGGAGTTTGTATCAATCCGGTTCATATCAAAAAAGCAAAAGAGTTTTTCTCAGGCACAAATACAAAAATAGTTACGGTCATAGGCTTCCCTCTCGGTGCAAATCTGAGTGAAACAAAAGCTTTCGAAACAAAAAAAGCCATCGAAGACGGAGCGGACGAAATAGATATGGTTCTGAATATCGGTGCGCTGAAATCAAAAAATTATGATTTTGTGAAAAAAGATATTGAAGCGGTAAAACTCTCATCAAACGGGAAAATTCTCAAAGTAATAATAGAAACAGACCTCCTTTCAAAAGAAGAAATCAAAAAAGCATGCGAACTATGCATTGAAGCGCATGCCGATTTTGTCAAAACATCAACCGGTTTTGTCAAAAACGGAGTCGGAGCAAAAGTTGAAGATGTCAAACTTATGGCAGAAACTGTCAAACCTCACGGGCTTAGGGTCAAAGCAAGCGGGGGGATTAAAAATCTGGAACAAGCTCAAGACTTAATCAATGCAGGCGCTGACAGACTCGGCACAAGCTCTGGTAAAACTATTTTGGATGAGTTAAAGGAGTTATAAATGACAAACATATACCCAGGAGCAATCCACATACACTCGACTTTTTCTGACGGAACGGGAGATATCCCCTTCATAATCAAAGAAGCAAAAAAAGCAGGTCTGAAATGGATTGTCATCACTGACCATAACACTCTCGCAGGCAAAAATTATGAAGGTTATCACGACGGAGTAGCGGTCATAGTCGGCGATGAAATCAGTCCTGATAAAGGAAATCACTTTCTTGCCCTTGATATAAAAGAAGAAATAACCCAGAACCAGCCGCCGCAGGACTATGTGAACGCAGTAAAAACACAGGGAGGTTTCGGGTTCATAGCGCACCCTGATGAACAAACAAACAGAAAAAATCCCTGGCCGGCACTAAGATGGGATGACTGGACAATCAAAGACTTCGGCGGAATTGAAATCTGGAATTATATGTCTGATTGGGTGGATAATATGAATATCAAGACCATTGCACTATCCATATTATTCAAAAACAGAAATATCAAAGGACCGACAAAAGATGTCCTCTCATGGTGGGACAAACTGAACCAGGAATCAGAAGATATTATCCCTGCTGTAGGTGGTTCAGATGTCCATGCCTTTTGTGCAAAAGCTCCCATAATCAACATGCTGAAAGTTTTTTCATATTATTCCATGTTCAAATCAGTAGTAAACCTTCTGTTGATTGATAAACCACTGTCAGATAACTACGAAGAGGCAAAAATACAAATATTGAGCGCACTCAAAAACGGCGGAAATATTATCCTCAACAGGACTCTGACAAAACAAAACCCGGAATTTTTTATCACAAACGGAGAAACACAAGCCCACGCAGGAGAAAAAATCGAACTGAAAAATAATCTTGAACTCCTCGTCAAATTACCAAAGAAAGCAAACTTGAGAGTTATTTGCAACGGAGAAGTAATAAAAGAAGAAAAGAAAAAAGAACTGAAAATGCAAATAGCAGAAAAAGGCTCCTACAGAATAGAAGCTTATGATGGGCAAAAACCTCTTTTATTTTCTAACCATATAAAAGTTTGCAAAAAAACGCATGACAAAACCTATTGAAAAACCATTTTGTCAATGCTAAACTTTTTTATATCAATCGGGACGTAGCGCAGCTTGGTAGCGCACTACCTTGGGGTGGTAGGGGTCGCAGGTTCAAATCCTGTCGTTCCGATTTTTATAAAAAAACAACTTCGGAATGTAGCGCAGTTTGGTAGCGCACCGTGTTCGGGTCGCGGGGGTCGCAGGTTCAAATCCTGTCATTCCGATTTTTTGTTGTTTTCTCGCAGGTTCTCACAATTCCGATTTTTTACGCTTTCGCTAAAAATCTGCAATTCTGACCCTGACTCCTACGGCTCATTCTTCGCCTATGATTCAGGTCGCTAAAAATCTGCAATTCTGACCCTGACTCCTACGGCTCATTCTTCGCCTATGATTCAGGGAAATCCTGTCATTCCGATTTTTTCTTGTCTTCTCGCAGGTTCTCACAATTCCGATTTTTTACGCTTATTCATATGCTTCCACAATTCAATACGTCTTAGTTCTTGTTGATATCCTAAATAGTCCCCTACATTAATCTTATCGGCTTGTTCAAAAGTTTCCCTGTGATATTTCGGATTAAAGCCCAAAATTTTCCTGAAATAATCTATTGCCTCTCTGGCTCCCAAAACAACATTACTCCAGGGGTCTGTTACAACAGCTTCATTTCCCCAGGTTTTCGGGTTTGCTATATCTGCCTCCCTGCTTAATCCGCTGACAACAAATGAATGATTTCCATAAATCTTATCTTTCTTTGTATAAAAAGTCATACACACATTGTGAGCTTCCTCTCCGTTTTTCAAAAAAACATCCTGCATAAGAAAAGCCTGTTCTCCGCAATTTGCCGCATTTTCAGATAAAACAGCTCTCTTCAAATCATCAATAAAACTATCCCAAGAGTCATAATTTCCGCCATATTTCTTGCGGACATTGTCTATTTCTTCATTGTATCTGTCTGCAAGAGATTGGAGATTTTTATTAATTGGCTTAAAAGCCCTATCACCGTTATGTCTGATGATAAATGATTTAACCATAGTATTTGAATGAAAATACTGGGGATAATTTTTTCTATACTCTTTCATCATCTTTTCGCCCAAACGCTTTTGAGCTTTCAAACTTCCGAAAGAAATGTTCGTATCAGAAAGATTTACTGCCATCAAAATATCCTCTCTACAGATATAAAACATAACATAAAAAATTTTTGCTAAAATAAATATGAGAAAATTCGGAGGTAATAATGAAATATATTTCCCGCTGCCAAACACCAATAGGCGAACTTACCATTGTAGAAGAAAATTCAAAAATCACAAATATTATCTTTGAAAACTCGGGAAAAAACTTCGACAAAAAAAACTGTATTCAAAAAGAAACTCCGCTTCTGCAAAAAACCTGCAGCCAGCTAGCGGAATATTTTGCAAAAAAAAGAACCTGCTTCTCTATCCCGCTTGCACCAAACGGCACGGAATTTTTGCAAAAAGTCTGGAGAACGCTCGAAACAATCCCATATGGTGAAACAAAAAGCTACAAAGAAATTGCAGAACAAATAAACCATCCGAAAGCTTACCGTGCTGTCGGACTGGCAAACAACAAAAATCCTATTCCGATAATCATTCCCTGCCACAGAGTAATCTCTTCGAACGGAGCGCTCACAGGATATGCAGGCGGACTGGATATCAAATCTTTTCTTCTTGAACTTGAACAACAGATATAAACAACTCTTGATTATTTTATATTTTGTTAAGGCAAAACAATTTCAAATACAAATTCATGATAAAATTTTTATAAGTAAATCACTTGAAAGAAATAACTTATGACAGGTTTGAAAATCCTTGACTGTACTCTTCGGGACGGCGGTTATAAAAACAACTGGCAATTCAAGAACAACGAAATCATATCAATAGCAGGCATGCTGCAAAAATCGGGAATAGAAATTATCGAATGCGGATATCTGAGCGAACTTAGCGGACGACCAAAAGACTCCTCCGTTTTTGATACACTCAACACCCCAAACTCTCTGTTCAAAGCCTCGGGCATATCCCCAAAAGCTGAATTTGTCCTGATGATAAACTACGGAGAATATAACCCTGAGAACATCCCTAAATATAACGAAGATGACTTTATATCAGGCATAAGAGTCGCCTTCCACAAGAAAGATAAACAACATGCTATTGAGTTTTCTGAACAAATTCAAAAAAAAGGGTTCAATCTCTATCTTCAACCTATGGTAATCAGCGAATATAACAAAGAAGAACTCGACAACCTTACATATGAAATCCAAAAACTCGACTGCAATACAGTCTATATTGTTGACAGCTTAGGTATCCTTGAAGAAGAACAAATTCTATCAATCGGAAACCTCTTCGACAAAAAACTTCCGCAAACAACTCAACTCGGACTTCATCTGCATGGAAACGCCATGCCTGTTTTTCAAAAAGCAAAAAGCTTTCTCAACAGAATGAAAACTTCAAGAAACCTGATACTCGACGCCTCTGTCAGAGGAATAGGCCGCGGCGAAGGAAATTTGAGAACAGAAGATATTTGCAACTACCT
Source organism: Candidatus Adamsella avium (assembly GCA_904420445.1). Lineage (GTDB taxonomy): Bacteria > Cyanobacteriota > Vampirovibrionia > Gastranaerophilales > CAJFVJ01 > Adamsella > Adamsella avium. The sequence continues at coordinate 60,823 of CAJFVJ010000001.1, forward strand.
GAATAAGACTTACAACAAAAACTATGATACGGACAAATCTCTGTCTTCATTATGCTGTGCGGGATGTGTTTAATATGACCCTATATGACCTTCTTAAAACAAAAAAATGCTTCAAACTTGTATGCGCCGCTGCTAACGAAAACGAAGAAGAAATAAAAAAACTCATCGCAATCTACTCAAAAGCAGGATGTCATTTTTTTGACCTGTGTGCAAAAAAAGAAATTCTGCAAGCAGCCAAACTGGGGCTTGATTATTCAATCCCAAAAGAAGAACAAAATGACTTTCACTTTTGCATAAGCGTCGGAATAAAAGACAATCAGCATATTTCTAAAGCATTTATCGCAAAGGACATCTGCATAAACTGCCAAAAATGTCTTGAAATATGCCCACAACACGCCATAGAACAACATGGCAAAACATGTACGGTAATCTCAAAAAACTGCATCGGATGTCAAAAATGTCTTGAAATATGCCCCTCACAAGCAATCTCTATGCATTCTGAAGATACAAACCTTCAAAAAATTCTGCCTGAACTCATCTCCCTTGGCATAAGCTGCATAGAACTCCATATCTCAGGCGAAGATGAAGAAGAAATAGACAAAAAATGGAACGAGCTGAATACCTGCTTCAACGGTATTCTGAGCATATGCCAGAGCCGAAGCGAGATAGGAGATAAAAAAATTATCAAAAGGCTGCAAAGGCTTATATCAAAAAGACCGCCTTTTTCGACAATTGTCCAAACAGACGGAAAGCCAATGAGCGGAAGTGATGACAGCTACAAAACCACTTTGCAGACAGTTGCATTTGCCGAAATCATACAAAACTCAAAACTTCCTGTTTTCATAATGCTATCAGGAGGTACAAACTCAAAAACATCAGAACTGGCGCATCTTTGCGGGGTTAATGCTGATGCGGTTGCAATGGGTTCTTATGCAAGAAAAATTGTCAGACCATATCTCGACATGCCTGATTTGCTTGAGAACAAACAAGCATTTGAAGAAGCAGTAAATTTAGCAAAAAAGCTTATAAAAAGTGTATCGGCATAAGTTATGCAATGCTCTTAATCATCAGCATAACACCTAGCTGCTGGTCAACATAATTCGGGTCAAAAACACCGTCGGCAACATATTTACCCGAAGTATATTTATCAGTCCCCGCCCAGACATACGGAGATGGAAGCCCTTTGTTTCTATAACCGAGCCCGTTATATCTTTCTGCAAATTCAGCCATCGCATCAAGGTCTGTACTATCAGCAGTCAGTGTTGAATCACCTCGGTGAGAATTCAGCGCATCAACGGCTGCGCTTTCCCAGTCATAAAACAATTTTCCGGCAGGTACATGCACGGTAGGAGCTCCAAGAGGATCACCGTTGTGGAGATAAGTATCAAAATTCCCGCTTGATTCTCTCCAGTGAATTGCAGCTATCAGCTCGGGAGGAATGCCTGTTTTTTGTGCAACAGACTCATATCTTGCCTGATTTTGGGCATAATTTGATTTGAACTGCTCCAGCTCTGATTGTTGTCTTGCCGACATCTTCTCAGTAAAGTTGAAATTCATATTCCTTGAATTTGTCTGTCCGCCCCAGCCATTTACATTCATGGTCTGTTGAGAAGCTGCCAGAGCTTGTGCCCTGAGCATATCAGACATAACTACATCCATATATTTTTCTGTATCTGATTCTTCTTCTGTTGAATAATCGGAATATCCTCCGAACATACCTGAAAATCTTACACTTTCTACATCAGACATAGCAAAAACCTTCTTTCTTCAAAAAACAGCCTTTATGCATGATATCGGCTGTTTTTGATAAAAATTAAATTTTTTTTGAAAAGCATTAAGATATATTACATAATGTGTTTCAACATCAACATAACGCCAAGTTGTTGGTCTACAGCATTCGGGTCATATTGACCGTCTGCCACAAATTTTCCTGATGTATACTGGTCGGTGCCTGCCCAAACATAAGCTGAAGGAACTCCACGATTTCTATATCCAAGACCGTTATATCTCTCTGCAAAGTCAGCCATCGCATCAAGGTCTGTGCTGTCAGCAGTCAGTGTTGAATCGCCGCGGTGAGAGCTTATAGCATCAATGGCAGCTTCTTCCCAGTTATCAAAATAGATACCTGCAGGGACATGTGTCGTCGGAGAACCGAGAGGATCTCCATTGTGGAGATATGTATCAAAGTTTCCGCTGCCTTCTCTCCAGTGGATTGCAGCTATCAACTCTGCCGGAACTCCCGTTTTTTCTGCAACAGCTTCATATCTTTCCTTATTCTCTGCCCAGTTTGCTTCAAAAGCAGCCATCTCTGCTTCAGAATATTCGCCTTCTTCAAAATCAAAAGTAGGTCCTTTTGCTTCCTGGTCTTGTTTTTCATTTATCTTCTGCTCAACTTCAGACAGTTCTTTGACTTTCGTATCAAGCTCACTTTTTGCAGTTGAAAGTGCTTCTGTTTTTTTCGACTCAAAAGCTTCTTGTTTGTCATTATAAGTCTTTATAGCTGCCTTTGTCTCAGGAGAAGCATTTTTAAGAACTTCTTTTTCCAATTCTGCTTTCTGTTTATCAAGGTCTGCTTTTTCCTTTTCTAAATCAGATTTGTCTGCTACGAGTTGTTCTTTTTTATCTTGCAATTCTCCCAGTTCAGTTTTCTTATCAGCAATTTGCGACTCAAGCTCGCTTCTTCTGGCTTCAATTTTAGCTTTTTGTTCATCATCTTCTTCTCCGCTTAATTTCAATGAATTTAATGAACTTTCAAGAGTCGAAATAGATGACTCTGTTTGAGATATAGAACTTTCTGTCTGCATTGTTTCTGATTCGTTTTCAGAAATAGCCTGATTGTTTTTTTCTATATTATTAGTCAGCTCAAGATATTCGTCTTTTGTTTCTTTATTTATTTTGTCATCATTTTTGATGGCTTCTTCCATATCTTCTTTGGCATCTTCCATCGCCTGTTTTTCAGCTGAAACTTTATCAGATGTACCTGCGCTTATTTCTGACATCTCTGATTGTTTATCTGTTATTTCAGTTTCAAGCTGAGTTTTTTGCTGCTGTAATTCCTCAAGTGTTTCGGCTTTCGGGAGGTCTGATGTTGAAGCACCTGACACTCCTGATGTGCCGCCGCCATAAGAACCGCCGCCTGCTCCCGATGAACCGCCGACTCCGCCGCCGCCTGATACTCCGTTGCTTGGTCTCAAATTTTGTTTTTGTACTTGAGTATCAGATTTGTTTGATTCTTCTTTTGCTTTAGCGGTTTCTTCTGCCTTAGCTTCTTCTGCTTTAGCTGCCTTATCATTTTCGACTGCTTTTTTCAAATCTTCTATTGATATTGAATCTTTACCGTCTTCATTATTTTCACTATCAAGTTCAGCTATTGCCTGAAGCTCTTCTTCGCTTACTTTGCCGTCTTCATCAGTATCTATAAGTTTGAAAACATCGTTCATCCCAATGTTTTCTATTTCTTTCCATAATTCTTCCGATTGTTTTGCAACTTCTTTAAATTCATCTTTAGTAGCATCTTTCAAATCGTCTATCTTCACAGCATCAGGCATAATCTCTTCTCCTGATTCAGCAGGTTGAGTATTTTCAACAGGAACATCAGTTGATACATTACCTTCACCATCAGCAGAAGGAGCAGAAGTGCTGCCTGATGCATCATCTACTTTCAACCCTAAACCGGCAAAAACTGATTTAAGATTATCAAGAGTTCCGTTTATACCATCTATAATGCCATCCCATGACAACAACTCTTCTTTTGTCAGAACACCGTCATTATCAGTATCAAGACTCATATATTCCGCTTTGATAGCACTGTCATCTACCATTGAAAATGGATTAATATCCAGCTCTCCGCCTACTACGGCATCATCTTCGCTGACCAACTCAGTGCTCTCCGTTTGAGATGCTGTACTTGTAGAACTGCCGTCAATAATATAGCCTGAAGTATCTGTTCCCTCCGAAGAAACATTACCCGTTTTCACACCGGAGCTTTGCTGTGCTTCGACCAATCCTTGATTTTTTAACCGCAATTCTTCAATACTCATAATATATAACCTTTCAATACTTCATATATATGTAAAAACTTTTTTATCCCTCTGATTTCAATAAAAGAAACATGATTTACAAAAATTTACATAGTAATTATTTCTTGTAAAATCTCTGCACCGGATGGTTGAATCGTAATAAAATAAAACAGAATTTAAAAGTTTTAATTTATAATTAAAGTTATGAAAAATATCCTGTATAAATTAGTCGACATAAAAAATGAAAACTCTCTCTCAAATCAAATGAGAAGAAAACGTTTTGAATTTTTCAAAGAGTTTATCTCTGATTTGAAAGGAAAAATCAGAATTCTTGATATCGGAGGGACTTATCTCTACTGGAAGCAAATGGGGATAGCTGACAACGAAGATTTTGAATTTACTCTGGTAAATTTGAAAAAAGAAGAAAATCTTCCGAAAAATTTCATCTCACTGGAAGGTGATGCAAGGGACTTATCACAATTTGACGACAACAACTTTGATATAGTTTTCTCAAATTCGACAATCGAACACCTCGGGAATTATGACAATCAACACAGAATGGCATCAGAAATAAGGCGCCTTGCAATCAGATACTTCATACAAACACCGAATAAATATTTCCCGATAGAACCTCATTTTGTTTTTCCGTTTTTCCAATTTTTACCGCTTGGTTTCAGAACCTTTCTGGTGCAGCATTTTTCGCTTGGGAATTTTGCAAAAATACCTGATAAGGAAAAAGCAAGACAAACCTGCGAAGAGATATTGCTTCTTTCAAAAAAAGAATTTTCAGATTTGTTTGCAGATGCAGAAATTTTTGAAGAAAAATTTTGCGGTCTGACAAAATCTTTCATCGCCTACAAAAAATAACTAATTAACAAATTTTTACAGCATCTTTTCTTACAAACATAAGCTTTTTACTAAGATGAAAAACTTTTGCCTGTCAAATTTTGTTGTTCAGATGTTTCCTATTCTGATAGGACTAAAAGAGGATAAGTTAAGATGAAAATCACATCCCCTAACACGGCATCGGTACAAATGCCTTCTCAAAAAGATGCCATTAACAACAAAATACCTGCGGTATCACAACAAAACAACGGAAGAATCACAAACTCTTTAAACTATCTTGCAGCTCTCGGTAAATCAAATATCAACTTCGGCAAACGCCAAATGTTCGAAAGCAGTGACAAAGTAACAGTCACCGCTCTTCCAAACGGAATGAAAAAAGAAGTGGTTGATAAACAAACCTCAAAAATAACAAAAATAATTAACCCTGAGGGCAAGCTCACAAAAATAATATGGCAAGATGCTAATGGAGCCTCAAAACAAATTGTAGATATGAATGATGATGGAATGAGGCTGACCACAATCTCTTCGACCTACGGGAAACATGGAATGCTTGAGAATAAAGTTATAAAACATCCTCTTCAGCCCTGGATTGGCAGTTACAAATTGTTTAGAATACCTGATAGCCCGCATCTTAATAATATGATTTATCTTTTAGGAGGTAAAGAAGAAGATGCTGATGAAGTTATTACCATCAAAAATACTTACGACTGCGAAGGAAATAAACTTAAGACAACAAGAAATAAAAAAACACCTGATGGGATAAAAACAACAGTGTATATAAATGAAAAATATCCTCCTGTTTATTTAGGACGCTCAAAAGAAGAGGCAGAGAAAACATATAAAAACTTTGAAAGCGCCTTAAGACAAAATCAAATTGGCTATACTTCGCCTGAAATAATATGGGTGAAAAACTGACAGACACAAAAAGCCCTTCCAAAAAAGGAAGGGCTTTTTACTTTGTTATATCCGGTTAAATATGAATATATTTTGCTGAACAAATACCGTTGATTTCATTGATTTTTGCAATCAAATCATCTCCTACAGGCTGGTCGATGTTTATAATCATAATCGATTTTTCTTTCGGATTAATTTTGTCATCGACAACCTGCATCATGCTTATATTGATGTTTGCAGCACCAAGAATTGTTGCAACCTGAGCAATCATCGCAGGTTTGTTCTCGTGAGGAATAATCAGCATATGCTCTGATGATGAAATACTCATGTTGTAGTCATCAATCTTCACGATACGAGGAGTATTATCAGCAATCATAGCACCTGCAACAGTGTGCACATCATCAGAGTCAGTAATCAGCTTAACTTCAATCATACCGCTATAGTTGCAGTTACCGCTGATTTTTGTATCTTCTATGCTAATGTTGCGTGCTTTTGCTATCAAAGGAGCATTCACATAATTTACTCCCTCAAGAGATGAAGAAAGAACGCCTTTCAACACAGCTGTTTTCAACGGAGTAATATCAAGCTCGGCAAGTGCGCCTTTTGCAATAATCGCAATATTTTTCGTTGCCCCATCAGCAAGCTGGCGAATAAGCTTACCGATATTTTCGGCAAGAAGCATATAATCCTTAACAGGCTCGAGTTTGTCAGCTTTCAAATAAGGAATATTAACAGCACTCTTTGCAGAACCGCCTGATAATACATCCCTGATTTGTTCAGCAACATCAATTGCCACATTAAGCTGGGCTTCTTTTGTACTTGCACCGAGGTGAGGAGTCAGCAGAATATGACCGTTGCAATGAAGAAGCGGACATTCAGGTTTTACCGGCTCGTTTTCATAAACGTCAATCGCAGCAGCAGCCACCTGACCTGATTCAATTGCTTCCTTCAGCGCTTCCTCATCAATCAGAGCACCTCTTGCACAGTTGATAATTCTTACTCCCTTTTTCATTCTGTTGAGAGTATTTTTGTTTATCAAATACATAGTTTCTCTTGTTTTCGGAACATGCAGCGTGATGAAATCACACAGAGGCCAAAATTCATCAAGACTCTTAATTCTCTTTGCACCGAGTTCATCAATATGTTCTTGAGAAGCATAAGGGTCACAAACGAGAACTTTCATTCCGAGGGCAATTGCAGCCTTTGCAACACGGGAGCCGATTTTACCGAGTCCGATAATCCCAAGTGTCTTGTTGAAAACTTCGTTTCCGGTAAATTTCGAGCGTTCCCATTTTCCGCTTATAGTTGACTGATGAGCCTCAGGGATATAACGTGTCATCGCAAGCATAAGAGCTATTGTATGCTCAGCAGCCGCAGTAGTGTTGCCATCAGGAGAGTTAACAACAATTATGCCCTTCTGGGTAGCAGCATCCAAATCAACGTTATCAACGCCGACGCCGGCACGACCGACAATTTTCAGCTTATCGGCATTCTGCAAGATTTTTGCAGTGACCTTTGTCTGGCTTCTTATCATCAGTGCGTCATAATCTTTAATTTTCTCAGCCAGTTCATCCTCGGGCATTGTTTCAAGAAAATCAACCTGAGCTACGTCTTTAAGAATATCACCGGCTATTTGATTTATTTTATCGGTAATTAATACTTTCATCTCAAACTCCTTAAACTAAAGCTTTTTGTTTTGCTTCATTCAACACTTTTATAGCAGCAGCAGTGCCTGCACCGACTTCGAACTTATGTCCGAGTTTGTACATGGTTGCTTCTAGCGAGCTGATAGCCGATAAAACATCTCTGTCTGAAACAAAACCCATATGTCCCATTCTGAAAATCTTATCAACAAGTTTGCCCTGACCGTTTGCAATAACAATATCAAAATCTTTTTTCATTGTGCTTCTGATTTGAGGAACGGTAATTCCTTCAGGAGGAAGAACAGCGGTAATTGCCTTGCTTGCTATCTCATCATCTTCGACAAACAGAGGCATATTCATAGCTCTCATCGCAGCTCTGACTGCTTTCGCATTTCTTGCATGTCTTGCATAGATATTTTCAAGACCTTCTTTTTTCATCATCTGCAACGCTGTATGCAAAGCAACAAACAGATTAACGGCAGGCGTATAAGGTGTTGAATTATCGTTAACGGCTTTTTTGTATGCTTTGAAATCAAAATAGAACGAAGGATGTTCGCATTGTTCATAAGCCTTCATTGCTTTCTCGCTGCATGTAAGGAATGACAATCCGGGAGGAATCATAAAGCCCTTTTGTGAGCCTGAAATCAAAATATCAATTCCCCACTCATCAGCCTTCACAGGCATGCACCCGACACTTGTAATACCGTCGACAATTGAAAGGGCACCATGTTCCTGTACCATTGCACAAAGAGTCTGGACATCATTTGTCACACCTGTCGATGTTTCGTTATGTGTCATAGTTACGACTTTGATTTCTTTGTTCACGTCCTCTTTCAATCTTTTTGAAAGAACGGCAGGGTTGATAGCCTGACCCGGTTCTACCTGAATTTTTTCGACTTCAGCGCCGACAGAAGCGGCAATCTTTGCCCATCTTTCGCCAAAGTTACCGATTACAAGAGAGAGTACTTTATCACCTTTATTTACAACATTCGAAATAGCCGCTTCCATTGCGCCCGTTCCGCTTGCAGTGTAGACAAATACTTCATTTTTTGTCTGAAAAGCCCACTTCAAATCATTATAAACTTCGGAGAGCAAACTCGAGAACTCCGAACTTCTGTGCCCCATCGGGTGTTTTGCCATGTCTAATAAAACACTTTGAGGTACCGGTGTTGGTCCGGGAATCATCAAAAATTCTTTGTCTTGCATTTTTTTCTCCTTTTTTCTACTTATACATCATCGGAATAATATACAAACTCTACTTTTCCTATTTGTATAATATCCTCGTCCTTTATTCCTTTTTCAACCAGAGCATCAACTATGCCCATAGCTTTTAGTATATTATAAAAACGATGAAGCTGTTCAATATTCGTGATATCTGTCACGGATGCTATTCTTTCAACCTTGCCTCCCGTCACATAATAAGAATCTTTCCCTTTATAAATATGAAACTCGCTATCATCGTTATTATAAGCGGCATCATCTTCTTCAACTTCTACTTCTATCTCTGGAGCGGGAATTTCTTCAACCTTTCTGAAGACCAAATTCATCAGCTCATCGACTCCATAATGAGTGACTGCCGAGATAACAAAAATATCAGAAGCTTTTTTTTCAAACTCTTTTTTAAGCTCTTGAATACGTTCTTCATCAACAGCATCAGCTTTATTCAACACAACAATCTGATAAGTATGCGCTAACCTATCGTTGTATTTTGCAAGTTCAGAGTTGATAACATCAAAATTCTTCACGGGATTTTCCGTCGTCATATCAACTATGTGCATAAGAAATTTTGTTCTTTCGACATGCCTCAAAAAATCATATCCGAGTCCGACCCCATCGCTTGCTCCTTCAATCAGCCCGGGGATATCAGCGACCACAAAACTACTCCCGTCAGGTTTCTGAACAACTCCGAGATTAGGAACAAGTGTTGTAAAAGGATAATCAGCTATCTTTGGTTTTGCAGCGGATATACTGCTGATAAAAGTTGATTTTCCGGCATTCGGCATACCCAAAAGCCCGACTTCCGCAATCAGCTTTAATTCAAGCTCGATATCACGTTCTATCCCTGATTCACCGGGTTCGCAGAACTGCGGAGTCCTTCTCGTTGAAGTTGCAAAACGGGCATTTCCTCTTCCGCCGCGTCCGCCTTTTGCGAGGAGAAGTTTCTCATCATGATGTTTGATATCTCCGATAATTTTCCCTGTTTTCAGGTCTCTTACAACCGTTCCAAGGGGAACATGTATGAATAAATCTTTTCCGCATCGTCCATGACAGTTCTTTTTCTGACCGTTTTCACCGTTCTGAGCGGCAAATTTCGACTTATATTTGAAATCTAACAAAGTGCTCAAACTCTCTGAAGCAACCAAATACACATCTCCGCCTCTGCCGCCGTCACCGCCTGCAGGTCCTCCCTTGTCAACATATTTTTCACGGCGCCATGCGACTGCACCATTGCCGCCTGAACCTGATATTACTTTTATTTGTGCCTTATCTATAAACATTTTTCATTACTTTTGAATTCTATCAAGTTTTATTATAGCTCTATTGTTGTTTTTTACGAAATTTTTTCGTGCTATGGCTTAATACTAGATAACAAAAGCGAAAAATGTTATACTTTGCTTGTTAGTTAAACAGGTAGGAGTAAATTTTATGACAGAAGCAATCTCAAGATATTCACTCAAAGATTTTGTTGAAAATACATCACAAAAAGACAAAAACGAAGGTTTCTTTGAGCAGGAAACGGAGAGAATCATCGAAATAAACCTCAATGATAATCTCGCCTGGATGAAAAAAGGCGCAATGATTGCGTATACAGGGAAAGTCAAATTCGAACTCGAAAATATGTTCGAACATGGCATAAAAACAGTGTTCAAAAGATTTGTATCAGGTGAAGGCGGAAGCCTTGTCAAAGCAAAAGGCACAGGAAAAGTTTATATAGCTGACGGAGGAAAGAAAATCAGCATACTGAACATGAAAAACGACAACATAATCGTTAACGGAAACAGCGTGCTTGCGTTTGAACCTTCGCTCAAATGGGATATCAAACTGATGAAACTCTCCTCCATGATGGCCGGCGGGCTCACAAACATCCAAATTAACGGCACCGGTATGCTTGCCATTACAACGGCTTATGACCCGCTTACACTGAAGGTAACACCAAATACCCCCGTTTTCACTGATCCGAGTGCAACAATCGCATGGTCAGGAAATCTCAAAACAAGCATAGCAACGGATATTTCTTTCAAAACACTCATAGGAAGAGGCAGCGGAGATTCTATCCAGCTGAAATTTGAAGGGAACGGCTTTGTCATTGTGCAACCTGACAGCAACATGCCTTATGTAGCCTCTGCTGGATAAAATTTGATAAATTATTTTACACCAGAAATTCGTTTGCAGGCGAGTTTCTGGTGTTTTTCTTTTTGTAATTCTGCCTCCGTTTGTCAATGAACCTACATCGAAACAAACCTCAAGACTCTTCGCTCACGCTCAGAGTGACATCTATCTGTCATTCTGAGGGCAATAGCCCGAAGAATCTCTTTCTTATAAAAGATATTTCGCTGTGTTTGACAGCCAACGCCTCAAAAGCCCAAAACAAGAAAATATGATAAAATAAGAACAATAATAAAAGGAGTAGCTTATATGAATCCGACAGAAAAACTCTATGAAGCAAAACAAATTATCCTTGATATCGAAAAAGAAATGTTAGAAACTCATGAGTTCTGCCCTTATGAGATTGCATATACAATCAAGAGCATTGATTCAGCCATAGAATTTTTCGAAAAAGAAAAAAATTTAGTCAAAGCCGACTGATCTCAACGGTAAATCTTTGTACCCCTGATGGTTCTTAATCACCTTTCTTATGTACTTATCGGTATAGTTCGCATTTACAAACAGTGAATTGAGGGTGTTCAGTCTGTTCACAAGAGAATATTCCGTTTTGTTTCTCAAATCAGGTTTGGTTTTCAAAAACTCTGTCCACACAGCAGCCTCAAGACTCCAGGCATAAGTTTCTTCATTTACCGAATTAAACTCATCCTGATGCATTGCCTCATGACTCAAAAGGCTTGCAAGAGCCTCAGGCGGAGCACCTTTATGTTTCTGGTTTATGAAGATATACAATCTTCCCTTATTTTTCATTCCCAAAGCGTCATAATCAGCATAATTAGGGTTTATCTCCGCAAGATTCTTAAAAGTAATTTTGACAGGCTTTTTTGTCAGGTTATTCCCGAGAATTGCATTATACGAGTAACGGGAGGAGATGCAATCATTCATTATCCTGATTGCTTCTTTGATTTCGTCATCTTTTGTCACTTCTGACAGTTTTGAATTCAGCTTCCGTTGTTCACGGGTTGTCAAAACAGCGGGTTTGATATTCGCATCCGCATCTTTTGGCGCACCCCATGCCGGAGGCAGAGTTAATAAAAGGCTACAAGCCAGTACCAGAGCTATTTTGTGCATAATTTTTCTCACGTTTACTACATTAATAGAATTATGACATATTTTATTTTAATGACAAGCAAATCAAAATTCTATTTTTTGCAGACTTTTTCATTCAAATAATACATGCAAACTCTCAAGAACCATCATCAAAAACATCCCTATGCCAACGCCGAAAATTGAAAAATGTCCGTCGCCATATTCTCTTGACATAGGAAGCAGAGAATCAAACGATACATAAATCATAATTCCTGCAGTAAAGGCAAACATAATGGCATACGTAATGTCATTGAAGAATTGTCCTAAAAGCAAAAGTCCGAGTAAAGCTCCAAGCGGTTCCACAAGCCCTGAAAGGAACGTCGCCCCAACAGCTTTCAGCTTGCTGCCCGTTGCATAATAAACAGGAAGCGCAATAGACACACCCTCAGGAATATTGTGAATGGAAACGGCAAAAGCAAGAGCAACCGCCGTTTCGATATGAGTCTGCGCACCCAAAAATATTGCAAAGCCTTCAGGAAGTTTGTGTACAGAAATTGCTATCAAAAGAAAAATCCCCGCTTTATAAAGTTTATTTATACCCTCATGAGGATGATTATGAGAGTCTTTATTCTTTTCAAACGATTCAATTCCGCAATAGGAAGGCATAAGATAATCTATCAGGGCAGTGATTATAATTCCTGAAAAAAAACATACCATCAAAATAAGCCCGCCGATATGCTCTTGAAAAGCACTATGCAAAACTCTTTCAGAATCTCGCAGCAGCTCCATAAAAGATACATATATCAACGCCCCTGCAGAAAACCCAAGCCCTAATGAGAGGACTTTTGAGTTATCTCTTTTTATGAAAAACGAACACAAACCTCCTATAACAGTCGTCATGCCTGCAAGGAAGGTTATTAAAAAAGGAAGTGCATATTTACTCATGGTTGTTTGCTTATAAATCTGAATCCATAAGTAAGTTTATCACGTAATAACAAGAAATAAAACTACTTATGCGGACCTGAATATAGATAATTTCTTACACAAGCGAACGAAACTATTCCCAAAAGAGCAATTCCTGCGCCACGCAGCGAACTCAGCATAATATTCAACGCAGATTTTGTATTACCCGGGAAAAGAGCGCCGATTATACCGCCGACAACAAGTCCTGCAACAATATGGTTCACAGAGATAGGCTCTTCTTTCTTTTTGTACTCATTATAATCAGAGTACAATATTTTCTTCGAAGAAGAAGGCTTTTTGTTTTTATGCTCATTTGCATAAACAGATGAACTGCCTGTCAAAGACACTTTTTGAACGTTCATTTTTCCATTCTTTTTTTAAACTAAAACCAGATAAACCAAAAACTATAAAAAACTACTCTACACAAGCTTCTATTATAACATCTTTATCAAAAAAATGAAGGTGTTTTGGGACTAATTCTATACAATTTGATACATCTTCAATATCCAAACCGGAAACAAAACTCTTCGCTCTCTCATCACCTATAATTTTCGGTGCAATAAACTGATAAAACTTGTCAACAAGACCCTCTTTCAAAAAAGCTCCGTTCAGGATTCCTCCCGCTTCAACCATCACACTGAAAATTTGCATCTCATACAGCTGAGAAATAACATACTTCAAGTCAAGATGATTATCTTTCACAGGGCACTCAAGTACATCGACATAGGAAGGATAATCCTTTTTTAGCCCGCTTTTTTGGCATACAACAACTCTCGTTGAGTTATCTTCAAACACTTTATAATCAATGGGAACAATTCCGTCTTTATCAAGAATAATCCTCACGGGATTTCTGCCGCCGTCCATTCTGCAGGTTAAAGCGGGGTTATCTGCAAGCACGGTTGAGGCACTAGTCAAAATACCGTCATATTTGTTCCTGAGTTTTTGGACATAAGCTCTCGATTTCTCATTCGTAATCCACTTCGACGACCCCGTTCTTGTTGCAACCTTCCCATCTAGTGTTGTCGCTGTTTTCAGAGCAACAAAAGTTTTCTTCTGTGTAATATTTTTTACAAAAACTTCATTCAGCTCACGGCACTCTTCCTCAAGAACCCCGACAACGACTTCAACCCCGGCTTGCCTGCATTTTTCAATTCCACGTCCTGATACAAGCGGATTCGGGTCAGTCATCCCAACAATAAGTTTCTTTATCCCGCTTCTAACCACAAGGTCAGCACATGGAGGCGTTTTCCCAAAGTGAGAGCAAGGTTCAAGATTTACATAAAGTGTGGCTCCTTCAGCTTTATTACCGAGTTTTGAGAGGGCATCAACTTCGGCATGCGCTCCACCATACTGCCTGTGATAACCCTCAGCCATAACTTGTCCGTCTTTAACAACAACAGCACCTACCATAGGATTAGGAGCCGTATGCCCTTCTGCAAGACGAGCCAAATTTATACATCTTTTCATATGCTCTGTATGCATTATAAAACTCACTAAAAGTTGTAATAATATTATTTATAAACTATTATAATACATACAGATTGAGATAAAAATATACAAAAAATAATCGAGAGGAAAAAATGGCAACAGCTTACACAAAATTCTACACAATGATTAAAAATATGCCTATATGGGTAAAACAGGTTCTTTACTACTCTCTTCAAAAAGATATTGAAGAAAATATCCAGCAAAACATCCAACTTATTAATAAAGAAGATCTTCTCCAGTTCTATATTCCCGAAAGAACATTCAGAGGTGATAAGGAACTAAAAGACCAGTACTACAAACTTCAGGAAAACCAATATATCTTTTTGGAATGCTGCGATGGTGAAACAGATATGGCAACAATCGCCATGAACAACAACTGGTCGCTTACTGATGTAGCAAAATTTCTGGTGGAACTAATCAATATCGAATTTCTTGAAAGACCAGGGTCTGACCTTATGTACAATCTTGCAAGCTTTCTATGCGGAAACTTAAGACTCGGCGAATACTGCAAAAGAATTGATAAAATAGGTATCGACGCTATTGCTGAAGCTTTAAACCATCAGAATAAACTCAAAAAAATGGGTCAGGAAAAAGGGATTGCTGATATTCTCGTTGATATGAACTTCCTGAGTGCCAAAGAACGTGATGAAATCCTGATGGTAAAAGAAGATTCGGCAAGAGTTTTCAGAGTTGCAGGAGAAGCAGATGCCAAAATGCTGGCTGCTCTTAAAGCACAAAACGCAGCTCTCAAAGAACAGCTGAAAAAATATAAAAGATAATGGAAAATAACTTACTTATACAATTCAAAAGAAATTCTCTGTGCGAAAGAGAACACAGAGGAGCTGTTCTGGTTTGCGAAAAAAACAAAATCTTATACTGCAACGACAAAACTTATCTCGAAAAATTGTTTTATCTGAGATCCTGCGCAAAACCCCTGCAAGCTCTCAGCATAATATTATCAGGGACTTATGACGCTTTCGGCTTCGATGAAAAAGACCTTGCCATCTGCTGCGCCTCGCATGGCGGCTCTGATTTTCATATATTACATGTCAGAAATTTGTTGAGAAAAGCGGGAATAAGCGAACACTATCTGCAATGCCCTCCATACCACCCTCTTGATGAAGAAGCCTACGACAAATTCAAAAAACAAAATATCTCCCCGCTGCCAATACACAACAACTGCTCTGGCAAACACAGCGGAATGTTGAGCGTCTGCAAACATATGGGCTGG
The DNA here is from genome assembly GCA_904420445.1 of Candidatus Adamsella avium. GTDB lineage: Bacteria > Cyanobacteriota > Vampirovibrionia > Gastranaerophilales > CAJFVJ01 > Adamsella > Adamsella avium. The sequence goes on from CAJFVJ010000001.1 coordinate 76,320, forward strand.
GATACCGACAATTATCTTGATTTTGACCATCCTCTCCAGGAAGATATCAAAAAAAATATCCTCGACTACTCTGAATACACAGGAGAAATCATCGAATCAAGAGATGGCTGTCTTGCACCTATCATAGCACTCCCGCTTCAAAATATAGCGATAGGTCTTTCAAAAATATTTGAAGAGCATAAGATTTTCCTCAAAGCATTCAGCGAAAATCCTTTCCTAATCGGCGGCACTGGCTGGTTAGATACGGATATAATCTCATCGACAAAAGGAGAAATTATCGCAAAAGTCGGAGCAGAAGGCTTGTGCTTTGCCTATAACCCTCAAAATAAACAATCAATAGTTGTTGAAATTGATGACTCTGATAAACCTGCACGTGCACTTGTTATGTTCGAAACAATGCGCCAACTCGGGTGGATAAAACAAGAAAACATACCTGTTTCCGGTGATATAAAATTATTAAACGGAGATATCATCGGAAAAGCTGAATTTTTATTCTCTATCTAAAAAACTCTTAAACTCTTTCTCAGGAACCATCTCAAAGCCGCATCCGGGATGAAAATTTCCTATGTTTTTATATTTGAACATAGGATACCTCCTGCATATATAAAGCCTGTTTTCGTAATCAGGACAAAGATTGTCTTTTCCTATCAGACGGCATGCAAAAACCAAATTTCCGTATTCATCCTTCCCTATAATTTCAAAACGTCTGTATTTCGGAAATAAAAACTGCATTATTCGAAAATCCGTTTCTGACGACGTCCCCATAGAATACATATACCTGCAGCACTTGCCGCACTGCCGGCATTTCCCTTTAGCTACATAATACATCTTCTCCGGAACAAAATAAGACAAAAATTCATAATAACAGGATTGTAAAAGATTTAATATATTCATGATTGTTAATATTATCGTATAAAAATCTTGCTTAATATATAATAATTAAATCATAGAAATTAAAAGGCAAATAATATGGCGGCAAAACGTAGAAAAAAGAAAAACAGTGATTTTTCCTTCTCTGATTTGTTTATAACTCTAGGTGTAATAATAATAGCAATATTCCTCGCCGGAAATATTGCACTCAATATGTTTTTGGCTTCGCTCAGACCAATACCCGATTTGGCTAAATACAGACCAAATTTTGTTACCCAATTTGAATCAAGCGACGGGGAAATTATTAAAACCTTCAGCGCATACAAATCAATCAATGCCTCATCAAGCGAAATACCTGACCTTTTGAAAAAAGCCGTCATAGCCACCGAAGATAAAAATTTCTATAAACACAGAGGATTTGACACTCTCGCTCTTATGCGTTCTCTGTTCTCAAACATACAGGCTGGAAGATACGCACAGGGTGCAAGCACCATAACCCAGCAGCTTGCACGTATTATGTATCTGTCAAATGAAAAAACCATGGACAGAAAAATCAAAGAATTTGTCATCTCCCACAGAATAGAAAAAACTCTAACAAAAGATGAAATTCTCACAAGATACCTCAACTCGGTATATCTAGGAGAAGGCGCCTATGGTGTTGCAGCAGCAGCACAGGTTTATTTTAATAAAAAGCTTGATGAACTCACACTGCCTGAAATTGCCCTCATAGCAGGGCTTCCTCAAGCACCCTCAAGATACTCGCCTTACTACAAAAAAGAAAACGCAATCAACCGCCAAAGACAGGTTCTCAAAAGAATGCTGAAAGAAAAATATATTACTAAGGCACAATACAAAGAAGCCTGCAACAGCGAACTACAGCTAAATCCCAATCACTCGCCTTATTCTCTGAATAAAGCGCCTTACTTCATAGACTACGTTTTAGATGAACTTGAAGAACTGGGTTTCACTGAACAGCAAATAAGCAACGGCGGATATAAAATTATTACAACTCTGAACTATAAAGACCAAAAAGCGGCAGAAGACGCTGTTATAAACGGATTAAACAAATGGGGATTTACAAAACCTGAAGATCAGGCTGCTCTTTTCTCCTTTGAAGTACCAACAGGAAAAATCCTCGCCTATGTCGGCGGAAAGAATTATGTCCAAAGCCAGTTCAACAGAGTAACTGATGCCGTAAGACAACCAGGGTCAGCTTTCAAGATGTTTATATACACAGCTGCCATCTTGAACGGCATAAAACCAAACGACATATTTGATGATATGCCTGTCAAAATAGGCGATTGGGCACCAAGGAACTACGGCAACAAATACAGAGGAAAAATTCCAATCCACACAGCACTCACTGTTTCATCAAATGTCGTTGCGGCAAGACTCATACATCAGGTAGGATTATCTGAAGTCTACAGAATTACAAGAAGCATGGGAATTACAACACCGATACAAAATGATTTGACAATCGCACTTGGCTCAAGCGGGGTAAAACTCTCCGAACTAACAACAGCTTACGGAATACTTGCCAACAACGGTATAAAAGTAAAACCCTACTCTGTAGAACAGGTTATCACTTCAACAGGCAGGGTTGTATACACGGCAAAACAGCAGCAAGAAAAAGTCCTAGATATTTATACAGCAGCAACCATGACAAGAATGCTGACAGAAGTTGTAAACCATGGAACGGCAAGAGCAATCATAATGAAAGACCGCCAGATAGCAGGCAAAACAGGTACAACAGACAACTACAGAGATGCCTGCATAGTAGCTTATACTCCTGAAATAGTTACAGGCGTGTGGGTAGGAAATGACAACAACAAACCTCACAGAAATGTCACCGGAGGAACTCTTCCCGCTCAAATCTGGGCAAACTACATGAAAGTTGCGCTGAGCGATATCCCGCCTTCAAAATTCAACTATCCTGAAATAGATATCGAACCTCTCAGATATATCAAACAACAGGACAAAGACGAAGTACCTACGGAGGAATCAGACGAAAAAAACGCTAATGAACAAAATATTACACCTGACTCTAACTCCGATACAAAACTCGATGTTCCTCTGCCTATAGACCCGAAGCAGAATAATTCCGAGAAAGATAATGACGGTGATAAAAAGAAAAAGACCCTGAAAGAAAAACTGTTTGACAGCTCTAAAAAAGTTCAGGATATATCATCAGAACAAGGAAACACTCCATCTGAAAGTGCAAAACAAGCACCTCTTCCTGTGCCTGTTCCTGTTGAATAAAAAATATTACGTCTTTGGTATATAAAATTTGCTACTTCAAGTTATATGATGTATACTATTATTTAGAAAAAAGACTTAGGAGGGAAATGTTATGGCTAGAGTGCTTATTTCAATGCCTGAAGAATTTTTATCAAGAATAGACAAACTGGCAAACGAAGAACAAAGAACAAGAAGCGAGCTAGTAAGAGAAGCTCTGAGAAGCTACATCAAAAAAACAACAATCATCAATCCTCAACGAGCCAGCAAAAACGCTGAAATTCTTGAAGAATTGCTAGATTAAATTAAACAAAAAATTCTCAAAAAAAAGAGGAATCGAAGTTCGATTCCTCTTTTTTATTTGCTTTATCAGCCTATTTACAAGCACACTCACATTTTTTGCCGCATTCTTTTTCAAGCAGAAGCGTTTTTGTTGTTGTATCGCAAACAGAAGACGGTCCAAAGTATTGAATAGCACCAACAAAGACATAGTCATCATTCAATGCCCACTGCTCTCTGTTAGCTTCCAATTTTTTGAATACGGGACCGTTCAAATCAACAAGTGCTTTTTGAATTACCGGTTTCATCTTTCCATGGCGTCTTTCCATATTCATCATCATAGTAAGAGGTATACCGCCTGCTAACCATTCTGAAGCAGGTGCTGTCAAATTTCTGATTGAAGAAAGATACCCGCTCAACCCGAATTGGATTAAGGCAAATGCATTGTACCCTAAAGAATAGCAATAATCAGCATCAAAGTTTGTCGGGAATGCACATCTTCCTTCATAACCGAAGAAATGAGCCTGATCTGAGAATTTACCGTTGTATTGACCGTTCTTTTTCATTTCGTTCAATTTTACTTTAATCATCTCAATCAGCAATTTTTCAGTTTCGATTTTTGAAACCTGAACATTACCATGAGGATCTCTATCCATCAACAGCTGGTTTTGAATCAATCTTGGAAGAGATTTGAATACTGCTGCACTTGCAGAATCGAGTTTAGCTTCAACAAAATCAATTTTCTCCTGCTGAGAAAGATTATCAAAATCTTTTGCCTCAGCAAGCGTATCATTCAAATTGGCAATCATCACCTTCATCTCGGGGATAAATTCGATAATCCCCTCAGGAATCAGAGCAACACCAAAGTTTTTGCCCATTTCCGCTCTTTTTGCAATAATCCCTGCCATATAATCAACTATCTGAGCAAGTGACATTTTCTTCTGTTCAACTTCTTCAGAAATCAATGTGATATTAGGCTGAGTTTGAAGAGCACACTCAAGACCGACGTGAGTAGCGCTTCTGCCCATTAATTTGATAAAATGCCAGTATTTCTTCGCTGAACGAACATCACGCTGTATGTTGCTGATTAACTCTGAATAAGTTTTTGTTGCCGTATCAAAGCCAAAAGACACTTCGATATAATCATTTTTCAAATCGCCGTCTATTGTCTTCGGACATCCGATAACCTGAATACCGGCATTGTTTGCCATAAAATATTCGCCTAAAGTAGCGGCATTCGTGTTTGAATCATCACCGCCGATGATTACAACAGCTGAAATTCCGAGTTTTTTGCAGTTATCCCATGTTTTCTTGAACTGCTCTTCGGTCTCAAGCTTTGTTCTTCCTGAGCCGATAATATCAAAACCGCCTGTATTTCTGTGGGCATCAATATATTCATCGGTAAACTCGATGTATTCACCATCGATAATACCTGATGGGCCGCCAAGGAAACCATAAAGTTTATTTTCAGGGTTAGCTTCCTTAAGCGCATCATAAAGACCCGCAATAACATTGTGTCCGCCGGGAGCCTGACCGCCTGAGAGTATTACACCGACATTTCTCTGCTTTGATGATACATCATTGCTGCCTTTTTCAAAAGTAACAATAGGCATACCAAAAGAATTTTTGAATAAAGCTTTGATATCAGCTTCATCAGCTACGGCACCCGTAGGCTCGCCTTGTTTCATAGACAAGTTTTTTACACCGTTTGCCAGAACTTCAGGCAACTTCGGTTGATAGTTCAATCTCTCTTTTTGAAGAGAAGAAAGTTCTTTTGTCATTTTTTCCCTCTTTCTTAATTAAATTTAAACTAAATAGTCGTCAATATCATAACATCAACAAAACATGTTTTAAATACTTGATAAGAAGTTGTTTTTTATTTATAACTAAGTAGTAACATTATACATTTTAAAAGAGGAGCTTAAAAAATGGCTAAGAAAGTTGCAATTAACGGCTTTGGAAGAATCGGCCGTAACACACTGAGAGCAGCAGTAAAAGAAGGTATTTTCGATAAAATTGATTATGTTGCTATCAACGACCCTGGTTTGACACCTGCTCAAGCAGCATTTTTGTTCAAACATGACTCTGTTATGGGTAAATTTGACGGTCAAGTAGAAGCTTACGAAGAAGGTATTATCGTAAACGGTAAAAAAATTAAATTCTTTGCAGAAAAAGATCCTTCAAAACTTCCTTGGAAAGATCTTGGAGTTGAAGTTGTTGTAGAATCAACAGGTTTCTTCACTGATGCTACAAAAGCAAAAGCTCACATCGATGCAGGTGCTAAAAAAGTTATCATCTCTGCTCCGGCTACAAACGAAGATATAACAATCGTTCTCGGGGTAAATGACAATGCTTATGACCCTGCTAAACACAATGTTATCTCTATGGCATCATGCACAACAAACTGCTTGGCTCCTGTAGCTAAAGTTATCAAAGAAAAATTCGGTATCGTTAAAGGTTTGATGACTACAGTTCACTCTTACACAGGCGACCAAAGAATTCTTGATGCAGGTCACAAAGACCAAAGAAGAGCTAGAGCAGGCGCTTTGAACATCGTTCCTACAAAAACTGGTGCTGCTAAAGCTGTTGCTCTTGTTATCCCTGAACTGAAAGGTAAATTGGACGGTTTCGCTATGCGTGTTCCTACTCCTGATGTATCACTGGTTGATGTTGTATTCGAAACAGAAAAACCTGTTACTGTTGAAGCAGTCAATGCAGCATTGAAAGAAGGCGCTGACGGCCATGTTCTTTGCTACTCAGATGAACCGCTCGTATCTTCAGACTACATTGGTTCTTCTCAATCATCAACTGTTGACGCTCTCTTGACAAGAGTTATGGGCGATAACATGGTTAAAATTATTTCTTGGTATGATAACGAAATGGGTTATTCAACAAGATTGGCTGAAACAACAAAAATGGTTGCTGACAAACTATAATTTGTAATTCAACCAAATAATTTTAAAACAGCTTTCAAGAAATTCTTGAAAGCTGTTTTTTCTCATATATATTAACAATCAAACAGTATTAATGAACTAAAACCTTCTGCATCTCATAAATCAACCGTAACCCCTCAAGGGTCAGATTATGGTCAAGAACATCAAATTTATGACGCATCCTCTCTACAACAATATCAGAATATCCGCCCGTCAAAATCAACATAGCTGGCTCGCCGAGTTCATCTTCTATCCTGTCTACCATTCCATCAATCATTGCGGCATGCCCGCCGACAAGTCCCGATAAAATTGCGTCAATAGTATTTTTCCCGATAGTCTTTGCAGGAGCCTCAATCTTTACCTTCGGCAAACGGGAAGTAAAATTGCTCAATGCCTTCGCACCAATACGTATTCCGGGAGCTATCACCCCTCCCAAAAATCTTCCATCAGACAACACAACATCAAAAGTCGTCGCAGTCCCAAAATCAACAACTATCGATGTCTTCTTATAAAGATGATACACAGCAGCTGCGTTTGCAATCCTATCAGGACCTGTTTCCTCCGGTTTATCCAAATCAAGAACAATCCCCGTTTCTGTCTTATGTGTCAGATTTACAACAGGTATATGCAAATAACGCTCAATAGCAGACTTAAACTTCTCAGTCAGCGATAAAACAACACTCGAGATAATCGCCCCGTCAAGTTTCCCATGAAGCCTTGCAAACTCTATAAAATTATATAAAACAACCCCGTATTCATCCTCTGAACGCTTGTCATCACTAGCAACTCTCCAGCTGTGCACAAGGTTTTTACCGTCATAAATTCCTATGGTAGTGCTCGTATTCCCTATATCTGCCACAAATAACACGATTTGTTCTCCTTAAAATTTTCTAACCTATATTAACATAAAGTTCTTTTAAATTCTTTCTCAAATTCTTTCAATTTATTCAAATCTAAACTACAATATTTATTATGAGAGAGAAATCAAAAAACTTAATACTCATCGACGGGCATGCCCTCGCCTATCGCTCGTTCTTCGCTCTCGAAAGAACAGGAATGAAAACCTCTGACGGTCAGCCAACCTGGGCTGTCTACGGTTTTTTCAAAGCTTTCTTTGACATACTCAAAAAACACCATCCAGACGCAATTGCCGTTTCTTTTGACTGCAGCAGGCACACATTCAGAACTGATGTATTCAAAGAATATAAAGCTAATCGTGAATCCATGCCAGACACTATGCGCTCACAGATGGAATTTTTATTCGAAGGTCTTGAGGCTTTAGATATCCCTATCTACAAAAAAGAAAACTTCGAAGCCGACGACATAATAGGAACTATCGCCACAAAAGCAAAAGAAGCGGGTCACCATGCCTTTATTCTTACCGGTGACAGGGACTCTTTCCAGCTTGTTGACAAGGAAGGATTTATCAAAATTCTTATCCCTTCATCTTTCAACGGTCTTGAAGAATATGACACCGAAAAAGTCTTCACAAAAATGGAAGTCTACCCGGAACAAATCATCGACTATAAAGCGCTTAGCGGGGACTCATCAGATAATATTCCGGGAGTAAAAGGCATCGGACACAAAACAGCAGTCAAACTCCTCGGAGAATACAAAACTCTCGAAAATATCTATCAAAATATAGATAAAATAACTCAAAAAGCCGTAAAACAAAAGCTCATTGACGGCGAAGAAATTGCAAAAATGAGCAAATTCTTAGCAACAATAGACAAAAACGTCGACATAAATTTTGACTTCGAAAAAGCTTGTTTGACAATGCCAAAAGCTGAAAAAGTTGCTGATTTCTTCAAAAAACTGCAATTTTACAGCTTCCTGAGGCAAATTGACTCCCTGCTTCTTCCCTTTGGAGAAACTCAATCCCCATGCGAAGAACACCCATCTCAAGAAATTGCGAAAGAAACAACACCTCAAAAAAGCCAGCTGTCACTCTTCGGCGTTGATACAGTCGAACAAGAACCGGAAAGAGAAATAAAACTACTGCACTCAAATCAAAATAAATTTAAAAAAATAATCTCAACCAAACAAGACTTCAATGAATTTTTTGAAGAGTTCAAAGACATAAACCTCTTCTCGCTTGATACGGAAACAACAGGACTCGACACCCTCAGCGCAAACCTCGTCGGCATAGCAATTGCCTACGATAAAAACTTTATTTTCGAAGACAACTCTTTCAAAATAACCGATGGCGAACCAGAGACAAAAAGCTTTTATATCGCAGTAGGTCACAAAGAAGGACAGGTACTTGAATTTGATTATGTCATCGAAAAACTCAAACCTATCCTCGAATCACCTCAAAAAATAAAAATCCTGCAAAATGCAAAATATGAAGTTAATATCTTCCATCGCTGCAACATAAACCTCGACGGCATAAAAATGGATACCATGCTCGCAAGTTATGTCAAAAATCCGACGTTCAAACACGGGCTGAAACAACAGGCTCTCGCCCTTTTGAACTTTGAAATGCAGTCCTTTGAAGAACTTACCGGCAAAGGGAAAAAAATGCAAACTGTTGACAACCTCCCTATCAACGACGTAGGCTGCTACGCCTGCGATGATGCATTTGCCACTCTTGAACTCGGAAAGTTTTATCACTTGAATCTCGATGAAAAACAAAAAAATCTTCACGACAAAATAGAACTGCCGCTTATGTTTGTGCTTGCCTATATGGAGAGAACAGGCGTGCATATTGACACTGACTACCTCAAAGAACTTTCCTGCGAGCTGCAAAGCAATCTTGAAGTAATCGAAGCAAAAATTTATTCAGAAGCAGGTCAGATTTTCAACATAAACTCCCCGAAGCAGGTTGCTGAAATCCTGTTCGACAAAATGAACCTCCCCGGAAAAAAGAAAACAAAAACAGGATATTCAACAAGTGCAGACATCCTTGAAAATCTTGCAAAAGATTATGAAATAGCAAAACTGATGCTCGAGCAAAGACACCTTACAAAGCTCAAAACAACTTATATCGATGCCCTGCCTCAGATGGTTAACCCTGTAGACAACCGCATTCACACAAGCTTTAACCAGACAATCACTGCAACAGGACGTCTTTCGAGCAGCAACCCGAATCTGCAAAACATCCCCATCAGAACTCCCCTCGGGAACAGAATCAGAGCATGCTTTACACCGGAAGACCAAACTTCATCCCTGATAATCTCAGCTGACTATTCCCAGATAGAACTCCGCCTGCTCGCTCATTTTTCAAAAGACGAACACCTTATCAACGCATTCAATAACGATATAGATATCCACACAGCAACAGCCTCAAAAGTCTTCGATGTTCCCGTCGATGAAGTAACAAAAGATATGCGGAGAAAAGCAAAAGCCGTTAACTTCGGTATAGTCTACGGACAAAGCAGCTTCGGGCTTTCAGAAGCTCTCGGAATAACTCCATTTGAAGCAAGAGAGTTTATTGACAAGTATTTCGATACTTACCCCAAAGTAAAACAGTTTATGGACTCGACAAAAGAGTTTGCTCATCAACACGGCTATGTAGAAACAATGTGCGGACGAAGAAGATACCTAAGAGAAGAACTCTCAAGCCGTAACCGCAACATCCGAGAATTTGCGGAGCGTGCAGCCATCAATACTCCTCTTCAGGGCAGTGCGGCAGACTTGATTAAACTGGCGATGATTGATGTTTATGACAGGCTGAAAAATTCAAATTTATCAGCCAAAATGATACTTCAAGTGCATGATGAATTAGTTTTCGAAATAAGCAAAAATAAAAAAGATGAGTTAATAGAACTGGTAAAAAAATCCATGGAATTGAACCAACCACTGGATGTACCGTTGGTAGTAGATTTCCAACAAGGTTCAAGTTGGATGGAAACGGACGAAGAGCCGATTGTGGTGTAGCCTATGAAAAAAATAATTTTATCACTGTTTCTTATTGCAAGCTGTCCTATGGTCAGCATGGCTGACTATGGAATGATAAAGCTTCCCGCCGAAGAAATAATCAAACAAAATAACCCGGCAACTCTGCCTCAAACATCTGCACAAACACCAACAATCAAAACGGCATCAGCAACAACCGTTCCCCAACAGGCGCAGACCGCTCCATCACTCCCGCAGCCAAGTGCAATTATGGCAAAACTTACAGGTTCTTTTGAAGATGCGCTGCCTCAGGTTATGAACCTGCTCAGTCAAAAAGATTTCAAAATTCTTTCATATGACACTCAAAAAGGGTTTATTATCGCTCAAAATAATCTCACAGGCGATAGAATTTTCTCTGTGCTCGGCACATACAACAACCAGTGCTTCGTAAAAATCAGCTGTCTGTCCTCATCTTGCTCATCTATGAGCAAGTTTGGCAATATGTAAACTTTTCTTAAAAAAAACAATAACTTCAGCAATTACCGGTAAAAAAAATACTTCATGTATATAGTTATCAGTAATTTTATGGAGTTATTATGGATTCGATAAAATTTAATCCATTCCAAGCAGGAAGCGTTAATCCCCAGAATATGGGCGTTAACCAAGGAGTAACACCTCCTTCAACTCAACCTGTTTCGGTATTCCAAGGGGGAACATCAGGTATACCAAAAGAAGCACATGACAAGTTTGCTCAAGGAGGTCTTGCTTCATTTGACGTAAGCAACTATAATCCGTTCCAACCGGAATCAAGAACAGCCGAACAAGGTCAAAATCTTTATATGCTTGCATAGAAAATTTTAAATTCTTGAAAAAGAAGCCAAAGTTATTTGGCTTCTTTCTGACGTTTATTTTAAAATAATTCTATGAACGAACTTGATATCATCAACATAATCAAAAACACTCTCTCAAACAACTCGCTGATTGGAGATGACACGGCTTATCTTGAAGACCTCGGCATAACAATCACTCAAGACTCACTCATCGAGGATGTACACTTCAGAACATCAACAATATCTCCTTATCAGCTCGGGAAAAAATCCATAGCAGTCAACCTGAGCGATATAGCGTCCTCAGGAGCACGGGCAAAATACCTGATGATTTCTTTATCCCTTCCTCAGAATACACAAGAAAGTTTTGTTAAAGAATTCTATCAAGGCATTGACTCAATGTGCAAAGAGTTCAACCTCTCCGTCGCCGGAGGAGATATCACAGGCTCTGATAAAATTTCAATAAGCATCTGCGCAATTGGCATCAACAACGGAATAACACAGGCAAAACGCTCAAATGCAAAACAAGGAGATATCATTTTCACAACGGGAGTCCATGGTTCAAGTTTTGCAGGCTTTCTGGCACTTGAGAATAAAATCTCCGTCCCTCAGAAACTCATCAACGCACATCTCTCTCCTGTCCCGCTTCTTGAAACAGGACGAAAAATAGTATCAACAGTAAAAAATGCCTGCTTAATGGACTCAAGCGACGGTCTTGGGGATGCCCTCTTCAAAATCTCATCATCAAGCAATCTGACAGCACATATTGATATGTCGCTGGTGCCTTTTGATGAGGAGATGAAAGAATTTGCACAAAAACTCAATCAAAATTATAAAAACTGGATTCTCTTCGGCGCCGAAGACTACCAGCTTGTAGGCACGGCAGATGAAAAATCTTTTGAAAACCTTCAAAAACAAGGACTTCACCTATATCAAATAGGATATATGACAGAGAAAAAAGAACACTATGTCTGCATAAAAGACAATAACACATTCCTCACACTTGATGAAGAAGATATCAAACACAGATGTTTTAACCACTTTGAAGAAAGAGAAAACACATGAAAATTGCAGCAATCATCCCCTCAGGCGGAAGCTCAAGACGCTTCGGCAAAAATAAACTCTTTGAAAAAATCAACGGGAAAACAGTCATCGAAAAGACACTTGAAATATTTGAGAATAACCCTCAAATATCAGAAATAATCATCCCCTCATCTCCTGACTCAATTGAAGGAATTGACGCCATAATTAAACAACGTTCATTTTTGAAATCAAAAACCGTCCCCGGCGGTAGCTCAAGACAAGAGTCTGTTTACAACGGCTTGCAGGCATGCCCGAATTGCGACTATGTTCTGATACATGACGGCGCACGTGCCCTTGTTACCCAATTAATTGTAAATAATACAATAAACGAAGTCCAAAAAAGGCATGCCGTAGTTGCCGCCATGCCTGTCAAGGACACCATCAAAAAAGCGGATAAAGAAGGGAAAATAACAGAAACTCCTGAGCGTAAATACCTCTATCAGATACAAACACCGCAGGCTTTCAGATTCGAAGACATCAAAAAAGCGCATGAATTATTCAAAGGAGAAAACGCAACAGATGATTCTTATCTGATAGAAAAAATGGGAATTAATGTGTACATTGTTACGGGATGTTACAAAAACATAAAAATAACGACACCTGAAGACATAGAATTGGCAAGCATTTTAGCAAAAGAGTAAACATTAAAAATAAATAAGTGTATTTTTTACATTTGAAACTCTTTTCTTTTTCAAAAAAAATACTATAATGATAGTATAAAGCTAAGTAAGTGAGACCTCTAACTCTCTATTTTGGACTTAAAACCTCTAACCCCTTGGAGGTTTTTTTATTGCCCAAAAATAAAAAAAAGCGGCAGACTTCTGCCGCATCTATCCAATAAATAGGTGAATGGGTAACTTGCACTTTTCTTTTTAAATAATATTTTCTCTTATAGCCTTCACTGCCGCCTGCACTCTGTCATCTACACACAACTTTTGTAATATGCTGCATACATGAGCTTTGGCAGTATGAACACTTACTATCAAATCTTTTGCAATCTCTGTGTTGCTCTTTCCTTTTACCAGTAATCTCAAAACTTCAAGCTCCCTCTCTGTCAGCTGAGCTCTTGCATCATGAACATCAGATGAGTTCAAAACTTTTGTTGACTCCGGTCTTGGGAACAAATTCAGAGCATATCTTGAAATTGCAGGGTCAAACCATGCCGCTCCGCCTCCTACCGAGGTCAGAACATTTACAAGATTTGTCGGTTCTATATCCTTCAAACAATAAGCATGAGCCCCTGAGCCCATTGAAGCTAACACCTCTTCTTCTCGTTCATGAGATGTGAGGATAATAATTTTTATATCATTCGAAAATTCTCTTATTTTCTGTGTTGCTTCTATTCCGTTCATGCCGGGCAAACCCAAATCCATTAATACAACATCGGGCTTTAGCTCTTTTATCATCTCGAGCCCTTCTTCTGCCGTTTCTGATTCGCCTACAACATTAATTCCGTCAAATTCGTTCAGCGCAGAACGCAAACCAACTCTTGTCAGCTTATAATCTTCGACAATAAAAATGTTTAGCGCTTTAGCTTTTGTGGCAACTGTCATTCTCTACCTTCCTAATATCTCTCTATCTTTATACAATAAATTATAATCACTGATTTTATATAAGTGAAATAACTTATTTATAATATTATTTAAAACTCTATTTTTATAAAATTAACCACTTAGGCTATCTTTTTTAAAACAATAACTGTTTCCGTATTTATAATACCCTTGGATATGAGCCTATACAGCGGTAAAAAGTAATAAAAGGCTTTATCTCAAAAAGAACTTTTTGAAATTTTTCATCCGAACAGTGTATATCACAATCAACAAAAAAGATATAAGGACCGTATTCCTTCAAATCCCTCTTCGAAGGACGTGAGTCAATATACGACAAATTGACATCCTCTTTCCTGAACACATCCAATATTCTGACAAGTGCTCCGGGCTTATTATCTGTTGAAAAAACAATCGAGGTCTTATCTTTCCCGGTCTTTTTGCCCTGCTTTCTGCTCAAATAGACAAATCTTGTCTTATTATCATCCTCATCGTTTATATTTGATTTCAAAACCGGTATGCCATAAAACTCGGCAGCCTTCGCATTTCCTATTGCCGCAAAATTCTCATCTCTTTCAAGAAGCGATACAACCGCATCAGACGTGCTCGGAGCATTCATCACCTTTATGCCGTCGCCGAAAGTTTTCAGAATAAACCCCTGACACTGCGCTATTGCCTGCGGATGAGAAATAATTGTTTTTATTGCAGAAATATCTCTCGCTTTTGATATCAAACAGTGATGAATCGGAACAATCATCTCTTTTGAAATCACAACACTCCTGTCTTTTGTCCTGATTACATTATCAAGAGTTTCTCGGACAACACCTTCAATCGAATTTTCTATGGGAACAATCGCAGTTAAATCAGGATTTTGGTCAATTTCCCGTATAATACTCTTTATGTTGCCGCAAGGAATCAATTTTGCATCCTCGATTTTTTCTACTTTGATAAACTCCTCTGCTGCCATATGAGAATTTGTGCCAACAGGACCTAAATATAGAATATTTTGCAAAATTTTCCCTCTTTTTTACTATTAAAATTATTCTATTATAAAAATATTTGGATATGTACTACTACTTTGCTAAGATTATATATAAGAGGAGGTCGCTGAAAAAATGCTTGAACAAAACCATGACTACAAAATAAAAAATCTTATATCCGACAAAACACGTGATAACAAAAATATGAAACGCTTCTACCTGCGCAGCCTTTCAACAGGAGAAGAATACAAATGCGTTATATGGGAAGATATGATTGCCTCTCTTGATGATAATGTCATAAAAAACGGTAACATCATCAATGTTATCAGCTTTGTGTTCAAAGAAAATTTCAACACCTACACCCTCACCAAGCTTAAACTCGTCAAAGAATCACCTGTCGGACTTTCTCCTCAAACGAGAGATAAACTGTATGAACGCCTAATCTCGACAACAAATTCCTTCAAAAACGAAAAACTCAAAACAGCAATCCTCGAAGAACTTTCAAAAAACGAAAAACTTCTGAAAATATCTTCCGCAGCAGAAAGAATGCACCACAACTACGTCGGAGGACTTCTTCTCCATATAAACGAGTGCCTCGATATCTCAAATAAACTCTTTGAAATAACTTACCAAAAAGTTGATAGAGAACTTATTCTAGCTGCCTGCATAACTCATGACCTCGGAAAGATGTTCGAATACGAAGTAGACGAGGAAACAGGAGATATCCAAAGAAGCGAAAAATTTGACCAGAGCTGGCTTAGCCATATTTACTACGGATTCAGCTGGGCAAACAGCAACGGTTTCGATAAACTTGCCCACATCATTGCCTCTCACCACGGAAGAGTTGACTGGGGCGCTATCGTCGAACCAAAAACCATAGAAGCAAGACTCTTCCATCATATCGATGACATCTCTGCCCACCTCGGACGCCTCGGTGTTGACGAAATCGATAGTTTAAACGTTTAGAATAGTTTTCAAAAAATAGCCTTTTCTTACCACTACTTTTGCACATCAAAAAAAAAGAGAAATTGCTTTAAACTTTAAAAGTAAGCTTGTTTTTTGTCATGCAACTGGAGCTAAGAAAATGTTAACCGAAAACTACAGAAGTACACCTCCGAATACTTTCGAATTCAAAAACATATCAAAAGATCTTGTTTTCTGGTTCGAATCAATTGTGTACGAAAATAACTGCAGAATAGAAAAAAAAGAATGGAAAAGTAAATATAACAGCTATGTGGTATATGACTATGAACCCTTCTGCTCTGACGGTTTTGAAATAAACATCACCGTCTCAGGCAACAATTCTCAATACATAGACTTCATTAAATACCTATATGACAACAAAATTAAGACCCTCGAATATCTCCAAAAATGTCTAAATTAAATATTTATTACAATTTTTTGGTAAAGTATTAAAAATTTTCTTTCAGGAATATTTAATTATTTTGGAAGTAAAATATACCAAAAAATTAACTGTGCCTATATCTGCAAACAAAATAATAACGAATATCGTAAATAACAAAAACATAAGAAAAACCGCAACGGCTCTTACAACCGGTGCGGCGCTTATGCCTGTCGTTATTCTCGAAGGCTCCGTCCTGACAGGAAGAACTTATCAGGCATACAAACGGGGAGGCGCCCTCGAAGCAAAAGAACGTGCAACAGAAGAATCTGTCAGCTCTATAGGCTGGCTCTGGGGTATCCCTGCACTCAACAAAGGCACTGATTTCCTCATAAACAAAGTCTTCAAAGTCAAAAACTTTCAGTTTGATATGGGCAAAGATAACATAAGATACCCTATGCAGGACGCAATAGGACATCTTCCACAAAATCAAAAAAATAAACTCATGGGGCTGAAACTCGGAAAAATTCTGGCAAGCTCGTTTGCTACAGTGTACTTTATGGGCATGGTTCTCCCGAAAATTGTCCAAAACCAGACTCAAAAAAGAATAGATAAGGCAAAACAAAATCCTCAAACACTCCCCGCACAAAACCGCCTTCCAAAAACGGACTCACAGATGTTTAAAGCCCACAGACCTCAATCTATGGAAGAATTTCTTAATGAAACAAAACAAAACAGCAACAGTAATGTTTCTTTCAAAGGTTTTGACAGCATAGCGAACACAATCTTATACAACATGGAAAACAACCATATCGTTAACCTGCTTACCGTAGACGCAGGACTGTTTGCAGGCAGAGTATACAACGCTCCGAATAAATATGAAAAAATCGAACGTATATTTAGAGATTTATCCTCAAGCTTTTTCTATGTTGGTTCAACTCCTTTGATAGTTGCATTGTTGAACAAAATAGACCCTCTGAAAGGTAAAAATTCAAAACTGGATCCGACCACAGTTGACAGCCTCACAAACCTCATAAAAAACCCCGTCAACAAAAAAGTTCTGGACTGGAGAAATATGGATGAAATTCCTCTCGAAGAATTTCAAAGAGGTCTTTTTGGTACCTATCTTGCTGATGAACAACTGGTAAAACAGGCTGCAAATCTCGAACAAAACGGTATTATCACCCTCAAACAGCTGTCACAATTCATCGATGATAATATAACAGACAAAACTACAGCCAAAGCACTGAAAGAAAACGCCGAAAAACTCGCCAAACTCCAGCCTCAAAAAGCAAAAGAAAGCATACTGACCCCATCGCAAATCAAAAGTGTATTCAAAAACGGTCTGCTCAACGACGGCGATACAATAAACAGCCTTATCAACACGGCGACAGGCGGACGAGCCCTCAATCATACAAAATTTATATCCCAAAAGAAAGTTGACGCAACAAGAAAACAAATTTTTGACTACTGCGAAAGCATAATCGAACAGGCAAAAAAAGAAAATCTCAAAAATATCACACCCGATTTTCTTCAAAAAATGAAAAACAGAAATTTCCTGACAAAAGTAGGTTTCTGGGGAATAGGAATGGTCATCTCTGCTGCCTTCCTCTCAACAATTATCCCCAAAACTCAATACTTTATAACAGAAAAACTTACAGGCAAAAAAGGCTTTGTCAGATTGATTGAAGAACCAGATAACGACAAATCAAATCAAAAATTATCAACAAATGCATGAATATAATTTCTATTTGTAAAAATACTGTATTTACATTTGCATATTTATCATCAAATACAATAAGATAATAGTATAATCCATATTTATATTATTCATCGCCGAAGCGTCAAAAAAACAAACGCCTCGGTTTTTTATTTCAAATAAGAATCCAAAAAACCGCCTATGGCAAGTTTCACATGAGAATAATTCAGCCCCCCCTGCATATAAGCAACATAAGGCGCTCTCAACGGACCATCAGCAGACAGCTCTATGGTTGACCCTTCAATAAAACTTCCTCCCGCCATAATCAACTTGTCATCATACCCGGGAACTTCATCAGGTATCGGCGTCAAATAAGAGTCAACAGGACTATACGACTGCAGAGTTTTGCAAAACTCAATCAACGGCTCAGGTGAACCAAACTCAATTGTCTGGATTATATCTGTCCTCTTCTCATCTACGAGAGGAGATGTCTTGAACCCTATCATCTCAAGGACTTCAGCTGCAAGCAAAGCACCCTTTACAGCCTCAGCAACAATCGCAGGCGCCATAAAAATTCCCTGCAAAATCAAACGTGACTGATTCAACATAGCTCCGCCTTTTGAACCTATACCGGGAGCGGTCAATCTCATCGCAGCCATATCAACAAATTCTTCTTTTCCGGCGATATACCCGCCTGTTTCAACAATACCGCCGCCGGGGTTTTTAATGAGCGAACCGGCAAGAATATCAGCACCAACATCAGTAGGCTCCAATTCTTCGACAAACTCTCCGTAGCAGTTATCTACAAAACAAATACAATCAGGATTTTTTGCTTTTACCCTCTTCACTATTTCTGCAATCATCTCTACAGTTAAAGGTTTTCGAAGGCTATACCCCCTCGAGCGTTGTATCAAGGCGACTTTTGAATCTTTTGTAATATAATCATCAATCGCCTCCAAATCGACATCCATTCCGTCTTTAAGAGGAATTTCTTTGTATTTAACACCATGCCCGATTAAAGAAGCCCTAATATTCCCCCTCTTTCCGATTACTTCCTCCATCGTGTCATAAGGTGCACCTGCTATGCTTACAAGCTCTTCGCCATAGCGCAAATTACCAAACAAAACACATGCAAGAGTGTGAGTACCTGATACAAAATGGTTTCTGACAATAGCTTTCTCGGCATGGAAAACTTTCGCAAAAATATTATCAATCGCCTCACGCCCTAAATCATCATGCCCGTATCCGCTGACAGAATAAAAATGCTCTTCGCCTATTTTTACTTCCTGAAAAGCTTTCAGCACTTTTTCCTGATTGACGAACGCAATATGCGCCACTCTCTCAAATTGTTTTGTTAACTTATTTTCAGCTTGTTTAATTATTTCAAATGACTTCTCTTTCATAGCTTCCACCCCATATTCAATCTAATCTTTATTAAATCATAAAATTTTTAGGATGACATTGCCAAAACTTTTTTTTAAAATAATATTGTAAATAAACTACACCAATGGAGCATATGAGAGTGAGTATAATAGAAAAAACGGCAAAAGAACAAACACAGGCTCTTTTGAATAAAGAAATCTCGGCAAAAGAACTGCTTGATGAAACATATAAAAGAATCGAACAGGTAGAACCGAAAGTACAATCATACAACTGCCTGACAAAAGAACTTGCCTACGAAACGGCAAAAAAAGTTGATGAAAAAATCTCAAAAGGAGAACAACTTCCGACTCTTGCAGGTATCCCGCTTGCACTGAAAGACAATATGGTCATAAAAGACTACCCGACAACAGCAAGCAGCAAAATTCTTGAAAACTTTATATCACCATATGATGCAACCGTTGTTAAAAAACTGAAAGCAAACCTCATCCCTATCGTCGGTAAAGCAAATATGGACGAGTTTGCTATGGGCAGCTCGACAGAAAACAGCGCAACAAAAGTCACAAAAAACCCGTGGGATTTGAATAAAGTCCCTGGCGGCAGCTCAGGAGGCTCCGCTTCATCGGTAAGCGCTCTTGAAGCAACCGTTTCTCTAGGCTCAGATACCGGCGGAAGTATCAGACTTCCGGCAAGCTTCTGCGGCATCGTCGGCTTAAAGCCAACTTATGGCAAAGTATCACGCTATGGACTTATGGCTTTTGCAAGCAGTCTGGATCAAATAGGACCGATGGGACGTTCAGTTGAAGATGTGGCAGCTCTCTTAGAAGTAATCTGCGGATACGACAAAATGGATTCTACCTCAATCAACCTCGAAGTTCCAAAATATACACAGGCTCTCGGCAAAGATATCAAAGGAACAAAAATCGGTATCATCAAAGAGCTTATGGGAGAAGGCGTCCAGCCTGAAGTTCAGGAAAGCATCTCAAATGCCCTCAAAGAATACGAAAAAATGGGCGCTGAAATAATCGAAATTTCTATCCCTCATGTTAAATATACAATCGGAACCTACTACATCATCGCAACAGCGGAAGCAAGCTCCAACTTAGCCCGCTATGACGGCGTAAGATACGGCTACCGCCACAAAGACGCAAAAAGCCTTATCGAAATGTATATGAAAACAAGAGCGGAAGGCTTCGGAGATGAAGTCAAAAGACGTATAATGCTCGGCACTTATGCCCTGAGTTCAGGTTATTACGACGCTTACTACAAAAAAGCACAGCAAATCAGAACCCTCATCAAACAGGATTTTGATAAAGCATTTGAAAAAGTCGACTTCATGATTTCTCCGACATGCCCGACAACAGCCTTCGAGCTGAACTCAAAAACAGCAGACCCGCTGAGCATGTACCTGATGGACATCTGCACAATCACTGCAAACATGGCAGGTGTTCCTGCAATGAGTTTGCCCTGCGGATTTGATAAACAAAATATGCCTATCGGCTTGCAAATAGTCGGTCCTGTCTTATCGGAAGAAAAAATGCTCAATCTTGCCTACAACTTTGAGCAGGCAGTTAACATACACAAACAGCCGCAACTGGTATGAACATAAGCGAATTTGACTATAATCTTCCTGAAGAATTGATTGCACAGTTCCCGGCTCAAAAGCGGGAACTGTCCCGTATGCTTGTTCTTGACAGACAATCAGGAGAAATCGCCCATAAACACTTCTACGATATAGTCGATTTGCTCTCACAAGACGACGTTCTGATACTTAACAACACAAAAGTTATCCCCGCTCGTCTCCTTGGCGAGAAAGATACAGGCGCAAAAATAGAAGTTTTTCTTCTCAAAAACACTGACGGCAAACAATGGGAAGCTCTCATAAAACCATCAAAACGGGTTAAAAACGGAACAATCATAAAATTCAGCGAAGAGCTGCAAGCAAAAGTTCTTGAAAGACTCCCGAATGATAAATGGATGGTCGAGCTTGTTTATGACGGAGACTTCTATCCAATCCTTGACAGGGTTGGCAACATCCCTCTTCCGCCCTACATCGAAAGAAAACTCAGTGATGAGCAAATAAAACACCTTGACTATGAAAGATATCAAACAGTCTATGCCAAAAACAGAGGCTCGGTAGCTGCACCAACGGCAGGACTGCATTTTTCGACGGAAATTCTTGAAAAACTCTCAAAAAAAGGAATAAACATAGGTTATATAACACTGAATGTCGGACTTGGCACATTCAGACCAGTAAAATGCGAGAACATTCTCGACCACAAAATGGACTCAGAAACCTATGAAATCACGCAGGAAACAGCAGACTTGATAAACAACGCAAAAGCCATGGGCAAAAATATCGTCGCCGTCGGGACAACAACTGTCAGAACCCTTGAGAGCGCATATCAAAAATACGGCGAAATAAAAGCCTGCCATGACTCAAGCGAAATGTTCATCTACCCGGGGTATGAGTTCAAAGTTATCGATAAATTAATCACCAACTTCCACCTGCCAAAGTCAACGCTTTTGATGCTTGTATCAGCTCTTGCGGGGCGAGATAAAATTTTTGAAGCTTACAAACAGGCAATTGAGATGAAGTATAGATTTTACAGCTACGGCGATTGCATGTTCATAAAATGACATTCCGCCGTCATTCTGAGGCGTAGCCGAAGAATCTGCCCGTTTCTTGTCCCCCTGAGTGTAACGAAGGGTCTAAAACTCTTCCATACACAAAGATATTTCGCTTACGCTCAATATGACTCGTCATTCTGCATCTGTTTGTCGTTGAGGCAAAACCGAAACGAAACAAACAGGGTCCTCGAAGAGGAAGGGCGTGCAGTGAGCGAAGAATCTTTTTGTAGTTGTTGAAAGAATTATTTCACCTGCACTTTATATGACGGAGAGCGGCATTCGAAGGAAAAAATTATCTAACAGATTACGAAATCGGAATTTTTTTGTTGGAACTCTGTGGAGGAGAGCGACTTTCAGAGTTTCAGGAGAAAAATTCCTGATTTCGTTTTGGCGGCGTTTTTTCTTTCTTTGGTTGCGTTTCTTTCTTTTTGCTCGCAACAAAAAGAAAGAAATGAACAAAAACTCTTCGCTTGCGCTCAGCATGACAAGGCTATTTCTCTTTTTTCTCCAAAAGAAGATTATACCCGAGAACTTCACAGATAGCTTGCAGTTCCTCTAACTTTAAATTATTTTTTAAAATTTTATGATAAAAATTACTTGAAGAATATTCTTTAGAAAACTTCTCACACAAAAGCTCTGACAATTTCTTTTGAGTTATACCTGCTCTTGCCGTTAATAATTTTATTATTTCTTTGTTTGACCAATTATTTATTTCCATTTCTTAAATATATTATATATTGACAAATTTTTGATATATTTATAATATACATGAATAATAATTCATTTTTTTGTTATTTTATTCATAAATAATTAAGAGGTACACATGGAAGAAAAAATAGAACAACTCTACTACATCAGATCAGAGATGATGAGATTGCTCAATCAGCTAAAGCTTCTGACAAACTATATCTCTGATGAAACAAATATAGCAAACACCCAAACTCTCGGGCATCTCTCAAATAAAATTGCCAATAAAGCATCTGTTCTAAACGAACAAATTGGCAGAATTTTCAAAATATAAAAAAGCCCCGTTAACGGGGCTTTTTGTTTTTATCCTAACAATAAAGAAAAAACTAATTTTCTTCTCTCTGGCGCATAGTCGGGAACGCAATGACATCTCTGATAGTCGGAGAGTCAGTCAGGAGCATTACAAGACGGTCGATTCCGATGCCCATACCACCGCATGGAGCAAGTCCGTATTCAAGAGCGGTGATATAATCTTCATCTATTCCGCAGGCTTCTTCATCTCCCATAGCTTTTGCACGTGCCTGAGCTTCAAATCTTCCTCTCTGGTCAATCGGGTCAGTCAGCTCGGAGAAAGCATTTGAAACTTCCCAACCGTTAATTCTCGTTTCAAAACGCTCAACGAGTCTCGGGTTATCTCTGTGAATTTTTGCAAGCGGAGAAATTTCTCTCGGATAATCCATTATGTGGACAGGCTGGATAAGATGGGGTTCGACTTTTGCTTCGAAAATCTTGTCAAGAACCTTGCCCCAGTTGTCATTTTCTTCTGTTTCTATTCCGAGTTTTTTTGCTTCCTCGGCAATCTCGTTCATATCATACATCTCAGAGAAATCAACACCCGTAAATTTCTTG
Organism: Candidatus Adamsella avium; assembly: GCA_904420445.1. GTDB lineage: Bacteria > Cyanobacteriota > Vampirovibrionia > Gastranaerophilales > CAJFVJ01 > Adamsella > Adamsella avium. The sequence goes on from CAJFVJ010000001.1 coordinate 99,559, forward strand.
ATTGCACCGAGCATGGTCATTCTATCCCATGGAGGCGTGAGGTCAATTTCTTTACCCTGGAATGTAATCTTTGTTGTTCCGAGAACTTTCATTGCTGCTTCGCTAATCATATTTTCTTCAAGCACCATCATCTCGTTGTAATCAACATAAGCTTGATATAACTCGAGCATTGTAAACTCGGGGTTGTGTCTTGTATCAATACCTTCGTTTCTGAAGTTTCTGTTGAGTTCGAAAATCTTCTCACTGACTCCGCCTACCATAAGTCTTTTCAGATGCAGCTCGGGGGCTATTCTCAAAAACATCGGCATGCTAAGAGCATTGTGATATGTTTCAAACGGTCTTGCAGAAGCTCCGCCAGACATAGTTTGCAGCATCGGAGTTTCTACTTCCAAAAATCCCTGATTGGTAAGATAGCTTCTGATAAACTGAATTATCTCGCTTCTTTTTCTGAAAGTATCTCTTGTATCTTTGTTCACAATCATATCAAGATAGCGCTGGCGATATCTTGTTTCGACATCTGTCAACCCGTGGAATTTTTCTGGAAGCGGAAGCAATGATTTTGACAAAAACTTGAAGTCATGTGCCTTTATGCTCAACTCTCCTCTCGGAGTTCTTCTGATTGTTCCATGAACGCCTATGATATCTCCGACGTCAAGGAGTTTCAAATTTTTGATTTGTTCTTCATCCATAAATTCTTTATGGCAAAAGATTTGGATTTTACCCGAGCTGTCTAACAAATCGATAAACATGCCCGTGTTTCTCATCGCCATAATACGACCTGCAACAGAGTAGTGGTCATCTGTTTCAACACCTGCTTCGAGGTCTTTGTATTTTTCCTGTAGTTCGGCTGCTGATGCTGTGCGGTCAAAAGAATAAGGATAAGGATTTATTCCTTTATCAGCCAAATCAGTGAGTTTTTGCAATCTTGTATTTCTTATATTTTCTTGAGCCGATTGCGGCTGTGTCTTTTGTTGAGTCACGTCTAAAAATCCTCTTTTACATACTCTTGATAAATTTTATCATCAACAAAATAAAATTTAAATTCGATTGCTTTTTAAAAATTATAAAGTATAAAGTTTTGTAAATTTATGACTTCAAAATCTAAAGTTATCCATGAAAAATCCGATAAAGAAAGTATAGAAAGAAATAAGTCGTCAAAAAAGGAGAAGATAAATGGATAACTATTTTAACAACATCTCTAACCACAATATTACAGACCGTATGCAATATTTGAAACAACAAAAAGCCCCCGAAAAGGAAGTTGAACAGGCTCCTCAACAGGCAGCTCCTCAACTGCAACCGAAATCAGGAGATGAAATTCTGAACGGTCTTGCAAATGCAGGAAGTATGAATTTCATTGTTTCTCAAATCCAGACAAAACCTGATTTTTCAGTAGGTCTTGAAGAAAGAATTGCAGGATTTATGAATTCTTTCGAAGAAGCAATCACCACTTTCCTCTCTGAGATGGATAAAGAATTAGGCGATATCCCTGAATATCAAAATATGTCAGATGAAGGAAAGATGACAATGGCAGCTGAGATGTTCAACCAGGCATTTATGGCTGACGCAGCAGGTGAAATCTAAAAAATTAACTCCAACAACGTTATAATATCTTCTCTTGTTTAAAAACTTTAATCCAGGCCGTTCAGGCCTCTTTTTTTTAGGTAATCTCTGACATGGTTGAGAGATGACTGTACAATTCTGGTGATTCTTGATGAAGACAAGCCAACCTGCATGGCAATTTCTTTTACCTGCATGTTTCTATAGAAACGATATTCCACAATAGTTCTTTCTTTTGGAGAAAGAGAGGCGATAGCTTCCCTGATTACACGACCGAGTTCAGAGATTTCAAGTTTTTCATCAGGCAGAATGGATGTATCTTTGACAAAATCAAACGGCGAGTCGTTGTCTGAGGCAGCTTCAGCAAGACCGTCTATTGAGAGAATTGTTTCATAGACAGCTTCTCTGACTTTATCAGGAGAAAGATTGATGCCGTTCTCGCCTGTATCCTCTTTGTTTTCGTCATCCTTTACAGAGTGTTTGAGAGAATACCATTTGTAGCGATTTCTCAGTTCGTTTCTGATTGCCCATCTGACAGCCGTTGCGATATAAGAATTATTGTACTTATCGAGTTGTTCCTGAGTTTTGTCTTTTATCAAAGTTTGGACGGCAATCAACCCTATGCTGACCAGTTCTTCGTATTCTATCATGTGAGAAGGAATACGGCGCTGTTCAACCTTAGCAACTTTTTCGATTACTTCTATATATTCTTTGATTTTTAAATTATTCTCAGCCATCTGTTTTTTTATACTTTATTCTTCTTATCTTATTTTATTCAAATTTTGCTTTTTTCGCAAATCATACACAAAGAGTAAAATTTCTGCAACAGCTTTATAAAGCTGAGGAGGTACTTCGGCATCAACTTCAACGAGTCTGAATAAAGCTCTTGCAACAGGAGGATTTTCTATTACGGGGATTGCATGTTTTTTTGCTATTTCAATAATCTGCTTTGCAAAAAGCTCTGTTCCCTTTGCCAAAAGTTTCGGAGCCTGCATGGTTTCTTTGTCGTATTTGATTGCTACGGCAACATGCGTAGGGTTTGTGACGACAAAGTCGGCATCAGGAACGGCATCCCGCATGCTTTGCTGGAGCATTTGCTGACGCCGCTGCCTCAAGGCTGCTTTCACATGAGGGTCACCTTCAGAGTTTTTGTATTCATCTTTCACTTCTTTGAAAGACATCTTCTGATCCTGCATGAACTTCCATCTAGTAACCCCATAATCGGCAGCAGCAATGACAAGAAATATAATCCCCGCCTTCATAACAAAGTCTGATACCAGATTGCCGAATTCATAAAGAACGGCAAAATTGTTCTCTCTTGCGACAAGGGATAAAATAGCAGGAAGATGGTCTTTATAGACAAGATATCCGACATACCCCAAAACAGCAACTTTCACAATATTTTTCACAAGTTCAAAAAGAGTCTTGACTGACACAAGGTTCTTGAAATAACTCGTAGGATTAAACTTATCAAGCTTCGGGATAAGAGGCGTGGTTGTAAACAAAGGTCCTACCTGAATTAAATCTCCGACAATTGCAATAAATGCAGCCAAAATCAATATCGGAGCAATAATAAACATCATAGGAACAATTGTTATGGTAAACAAATAAGGCATCCCTATTTCTTCAAGGTGCACATTCGGTATCTGCTCATATAAAAGAACAAATAACCTTGATACCTGATCCCAGAGAATAGGGGCTATTTTGAAGATGACAAGGAACATAACAAGTAAAGATATTGCCATCGAAAAATCTTTACTTTTGACTATCTGACCCTGTTTTCTTGCACGTTCGAGTTTCTGCTGCGAAGCCTCAAACTGCTTATCTTCATCACCCATTTTGTATCCCTTTGTTTCTATATAATTATATTTTAAATTTTTGTTAATATTTGTAAAACTTGGAATGTAGAGTTATTCAATTTATTTGTTTTGAAGATTTTAAGCAGATGAAAATATTAAAGATATACTGAACAAACAAATAGACACATATCTCTAAGCACTTTTTTATGTACAAAGTGCTTTTTTTATATTTTAATTCTGTATTGAGCATAATCATAATTTTGTTTTTATGAAAGAAATAGCACTAATAATAGACTCCCTTGACAAATCTTTTTCAGAAGAAGGCATAAAAGGCGGCGGAAACAGAGTTTCTCGTCATTTGATTTTGGAGTGGGCAAAAAATCCGGAGATAAACCTTGATGTTTACTCAAGCAAATCATCTGTGAGCCAGCTTGATGGAGTCAGACAAATTATTAATTTGGACTGGCATCTTTATGGAGAAGGAGAGCAATTTTTTTTTCAACTCAAAGAGTTATTAAATAACAAAAATTATGACGCTGTTATATTCAATGACATTTTTTCAGAAGAAGGACACCTGATTCTAAACTGCAACTCTCTTCCTTATCGTTATGACAACTGCAAAAATTTTCTCTCATCAACGGTTTTGAAATTTCTGAAAAGAAAAAAAATAGCTGTCCAAAAAAAATTTCTGCAAAATAAAAACAGAAAATTTTTTGCTGTATCAAACATCGTCAAAGAAGATTATGCCAAGAATTTCGGCATACCTCACGAAAACATTTTCACAGCTTACCCGGGAGTTGAACTTCCTTCAAAAAGTCATGAGCAAAAAGACAACCAAATTTTTACCTTCGGTATGGTCAACAGCGGAGGATACAACAAGGGGGTATATACCCTCATAAGTTCTTTAAGCTTATTGAAAAGAGCAAAAATTCCATTCAGACTAAAATTGATTTATCCAAAATATAATAACGACTCTTTCTTCAAAGTTTATATAAAATTGAACAAGCTTGAAAATGATATCGAGATTTTGGAATTCCAAAAAGATATGACCGATTTTTACACCTCAACAGACTGTCTTCTGCTGACGTCGTTCACGGAAGCATTCGGGCTTGTTGTTCTTGAGGCGGCAAGTTTTTCGACACCTTCTATTGTCAGCTCGACATCAGGGGTATCAGAGATAATCTTCGATAAAGAAAACGGATTCCTGTTTTCCATGAAGAATAACCGTAAAAAAAATCTGTTCAAAAAAATGAAAGAAGTCATCAACCTGAAAAAAGAAAAACCTGATGAATTTGAAAAAATTCAAAAAAACGCTTATGAAACAGCAAAAAAATATTCCTGGAAAAATTTTGCCAACACTATAGCAAACAATTTGTAAGAGGAAGTATGATAAAAAAAATTCTTTTCAACAAAATAATTCCAAAAATTCACAAATTCTATCTATCGGTAAATCTTAAAATAACCGAATTTACACCGGAGGAAGGAGAGAAATGCCTGTGTCTTGCGCCTCATGCAGATGATGAAAGCATAGGCTGCGGAGGAATATTGAGTTTATATCCGAAAAATTTTGACGTAATTTGTCTTACCGACGGGAGAAAAGGGGTAAAATCAGTATCTGTTGAGGAAGCAATAAAAATACGGAAAAATGAATTTTCAAATGCAATGACATCAGCAGGTGTCAACTCATTTCAAATATTCAATGCGGAAGACAAACATCTCATTGAGTATTTTGAACAATTTAGGACTATACCCGTAGAAAAATATGACTACATCTTTATCCCGAATATGCTTGACCAGCACCCTGACCACAAAGCGGTATCTCTGCTCTTAAGAAGGCTTATTGATAAAACAAAACACAAATCAAACCTGAAAATAGCCTTCTACGAAGTATGGACAACTCTCGCACTGCCAAATGCATTCGTTGATATAACATCAGTCAAATATAAAAAAGAAACGCTGATAAACTCTCATAAATCACAAATAGAACAAAAAAACTACACAAAAAAAGCTCTAGCATTGAATGAATACAGAGGGTTGCAGAAAAACAGAGATTTTGCCGAAGCTTTCTGTATCGTTGATGTTCCTGTGTTCAAAAAAATGTGTGATGAATGTATCTGAAAAATAAAAAGACAGACCATGAGGTCTGTCTGTCAGAGTTTACTGGTTTTTAGCTGTTGATAAAATTCTTCAAACTTTTGACACCTCTGTTGTTTCGGCACATTTTTTTTAGCTTGCTGATTGCCCTGTTCTCGATTTGGCGGATACGCTCTCTTGATACCGCATATCTTGCGCCTATTTCTTCAAGAGTTTTCTTCACACCGTCATCATCAAGTCCAAAACGCATTATAATCACATCTTTCTCTTTCTGGCTGAGCTGGTTCAAAATAGACCTGATTTCTTCAAGAAGGTTTTCCTGAGTAACTTTTGTATCAGGAGAAAGAGTTGATGAATCAACCAGAATATCTGCAACTTTTGAATTGTCTTCTTTCTGGTTTATAGGAGTTTCAAGACTTACTGTAAGCTGGGTAGATTTCATAATCGCAGTCAGCTTCGAAACAGAAATCCCGAGTTGTTTTGCAATTTCTTCTTTTGATGGTGTTCTGTTCATCTTGGTTGTTAAATCGGATGAAACTTTTTTTATACGGCTGATTGTTTCAATCATATGAACAGGAAGACGAATCGTTCTCGACTTGTCTGCAATACCTCTTGTAATTGCCTGTTGTATCCACCAGGTTGCATAAGTGCTGAACTTATACCCTTTTGTATAATCGAACTTCTCAGCAGCACGCATAAGTCCGAGATTGCCTTCTTGTATTAAATCTAGAAAAGATAAACCTCTTCCGATATATTTTTTCGCAATACTCACAACAAGACGCAAGTTTGCATTCACCAACTTTTCTTTTGCTTCCTGCGAGTTTTTTTCTTTTATTTCCTTGGCGACAGCCAACTCCTCTTCTGATGACAAAAGAGGAATTCTTCCAATCTGCTGGAGATAAATCTTCACCGAATCGTCGGCTATCTGGCTTTTTTCGTTTTCAAAGTCAACTTTTTCTTCCTCGATACTCTCAAGTTCAGAATCATCAGCATCGAGAAGGTTCATATCATCGTCCAACACTTCGTCCTTTTCGTTCATTTTGTCATAGTATATATCTTTTTCGAAAGACATAACATTCCCCCTTGTTTTGAGTTCTAGTTCAATAGTCTTTGTCTCAGCGCCTCATAAATAATCACACTTGCGGCATTTGAAACATTGAGAGAATTGAATTCTCCTATTATAGGTATCTTTACCATGTAGTCACAATTTTTCCTTACAATATTACTTATTCCCTGATTTTCTCCTCCTAAAACAATTACGCAATTCATGTTGTAATCAATGTCAAAATAATACTTATCACAGTCAGCTTCCGCACCGACAACCCAAAAGCCTTTTTTCTTTAATTTTAAGATTGAATTGCATAAATTTGATACCCTGATTATAGGAATTTTATTTACGGCACCTGCGCTGATTTTCTCAACTGCAGATGTAACGCTAACGGAGCGTTTATCAGGAATAATAATCCCGTCAACTCCCGCACATACCGATGTCCTAATAATAGCACCTAAGTTGTGAACATCCTCTATACTATCAAGCATAACTACAAGAGCATTTGTTTTTTTCAAAGAACTCAAAAACTCATCAAGATTTGCATATTTTATTGGAGAAATAAAAGCGACTACTCCCTGATGAGCTGCACCCGGAGCGACTTTGTCTATTTTTTCTTTCGGAACAAATTGAAATTTTATTTTATTTTCTTTACAAAAATTAATCATATAGTTAATTTTTTTATCAAATTTATTATTCTCGGAAATCAAAATTTTATTAATCCGGTGAGGAGAGTTTCTTATAGTTTCTTCTATGGAATTCTTCCCGTAAATATAATCAGTCATTATGTTTTACTCCTAAAAAAACAAGTTCTGTTTTATTTTATTTATATTATTTTTATGTACCCTCTTTTTTGAGTACCTCTCATCAAATAAAAACCATCTTAAAAAACTTTTGTTAATTTGCCACACATCAGCAATTTATTGTATTATAAATTTATGTAGTTACAATTACAATAACGTTTGGATGGATATTATTTCGGAATTGATTTCTTATGTTGAAAGCCGCAAAAAAATATAGTGTAGTAGTTGCTATTTCGTTAAACCTCGATTCATATCTCGAAGTAGTTGAATACGATACAATACAAAAAAAAGTACTGAAATATGAAAATACGGTAGTTTCTTATAACAAAAATGAAAGAAAAATAGACGAACCTGAAGCTCTTGAAGAAGCGTTGAGAGAAATATTTACTCATATGACCATAATGCCCGGTACGCCTATATTCGTTTCCCTTCCTGATATTTATATTTCTCAGCGGCTTTTATCGGCAAGAATGTCAGAAACTCAAATCGAAACCGAAATTAAACAGGATTTGGTCAACACAAATCTGTTCGACGATGTCAACCCTATCGCAAGATGGAAACAACTGAATGTAGATGAAGACGAAGACACTCAAACCGTTCTTTATTCCGGAATGAAAGAAGACATCGTTGAACTGTTCAAAAACGTAATAACAGGGCTCGGAATGGAACTGATTGCCATTGACAGCAGCTCTTTTTCTTTGATAAAAGGTGTTATAGGCACAGGATTTATTACAGAAGATGATCTTGATATTGGCAGTGACGGATGGGCTATTCTTTCACTGACTCAAGATCAATACGAAATGATTGCACTGACCGGTAAGTCAATTACTTCTCTTACTCAAGAAGCTTTATCTTATGACGGAACAGTTGGAATATACAACAAAATCGCTGATGTAATAATGCCGGCAGTAGAGAGTTTGTGGATGTCAAATATGGTTATAGTAAATACCGTTCCCGGTATTTCTTCTCAAGAACTTGCAAACCGTATGGCTCTTGACTTCCCTGTCCACTGCATAGATATAAACGAAAATGCAACAGCTCCTGTATATGACATTGATGAAGAAACTGTTGACGCAGATAAAGCGCTTAATATATCACCATATGTTGTAGGTACGGCATTGTATCAGGATTATTTTGAACTCGGTTTTGATTTTGCATTTGACAACGTCAAATTACAAATCAGCGCAGGAGGATTTCTTGATGTAGTAAACAACCTCCTCGAAGGCAGAGAAACAAGAAAATTCATAATGAGCATATCTCCGGTTGTATGCGGTATACTTATACTGCTGGCTATCGGAACCGGGTTGTTCTATTTTCTGCAACAAGGCGAACTCAAAAGACTTACTGCAGAAAAAAGCGACCTCGAAATCCAGCTGAAAAACATTAAACCAAAAGATACCAACGAATTTGATGCAACATTAAGCATCAAAAAGTTATATGAAAAAGACAAAGATATTTCAAAATCGCTGGCTCTTGTATCTGATGTTATCCCTGATAACCTCTGGATAAAAGAATTCAACATCTACTCTGATTTGAGTGTATATATGAGAGGCTATTCTTATAACGTACCTGATATCATCGAGTTCTATAAAGCTCTGAAAACTTTTTCAAAATTTAAAGACTTGACAATCACACAAATTCTCATAGCAGGAGAAGGCAGGGACTCTACAAACTCAAATGTAGACTATGAAACAGGAGAAGATGATATGGGAGCAAACACATCTGCTCCTTCTGAACAGGCCTCAGCTGACCCATCAGCACTTCCTACTCTCCCCGGATTAGAAGGCGAAGGCGGTGTTACGGCAGCGCCATCTATAAGTGACCAAATAACAAATGTAAACGATATACCTAATGAACCCTGTTATGAATTTATCATAGGAAACAAAAAATAATATGTTAGACCAAGCAAAAAAAGAAACATTGATAGTTTTAATAGTCGCAGTCGTCGTGTCTTGTGCTTTATTATTCTGCATAGGATACTTCGGTCTTCAAAGTGTTCAGTTTATGAATCAAATAAAAACTATAAAGCCTGATGTAGTAAATATGAAACAACAAATAGAAATGAATAACATTATTGATACAACAATGGCTGAACCGGGCTCAAGCGACGAAGCTCCTAAAGAAATATACAAAGTAGAAGGAATAAAACTGGCTCCTGAAGATAATTTCGTAAAACTAATAGATGATATTGTTTTGGTTATTAGAGAAAATCAAATAGCTATCACCAAAATCGGCTATGAAATGGATTCCTCTACAAATGAACTCCAAAAAGCAAATTGTTCAAAAATGAAATTATCAATGACAATGATTACCACTTATTCTCAGCTAACAAAATTTGTTCAACAAATAGCTGACTATAAATATCTGATTGAAGTCGATTCAATGAATATAAAAGGAAACAGAAAAAATAAAGAAGGACTTCTTGAAGTCAGCCTTGTTCTGAGTCTGTATATTCAAGAATAAAAAATATAATTATATTTAAAGACCGCCATTGAAAATAAATGGCGGTCTTTTATCGTGTTTGTTTTTAGCTAGAAAGAAAGGAGATATGAAAAAGAACACGATTTTTCTGCAAATGTCTGCCAATACGGCAAATTTAACCAAACAAAACAAATATTCAATATCTAAAAAAAATTTTTACTCCATCAAGGAAAAACTAACTCCGTTTATCCTGATATATATATAAAGTAAAAAGCATAAACCCCATTTCATTTTTATTTGAAATCGAAACATTTTTTTACACAAATTTTTCTATGTTGAAAAAACAAACTCCATCATTAAATAATAAAAATCATATTAATAGTGGTGCTATTTTCTCGATGAAACAACGATAATATTTTATGGCGTAATATCCCCAAATACAGGTAATAACATGCCTTTTCGTTACAGACTCGATAAAGTACTCAACTACAGAATGAACAAAAGAGATGAACAACTGGAAGTTGTCAAACTCGCCCAGATGGAAGTACTCAAAATCGAAAATGAAATCGAAAAAAACAACCAGACAATATCAAAAACAAGCGAAGATATGCGCCATGCTCAACATATTATGCTCGAGGCATACGACAACTTTCTCCAACACCTCTACAAAGTAGGCGAAGAACTTGAACAAAAAAAACAGGAAGCTCTCCAAAAACTCGAAGAAGAAAAACTCAAACTGGTAGAACTCGAAAAAGCAGTCAAAGTCCTCGAAAAACACAAAGAAAAAAAACTCGAAGAATACAAAGAAGAAGAAAAACAAAAAGAAATGAAAATGTTGAACGAAATAGGCTCTCAAAGACATTTTACAAACACCAAAAACAAACACGAAGAAGAACTCGAAGAACTGAAACAAATGGGTATAGATATAGATGAATATTGAAAACGTAGAAAAAACCGAAACAAATATATCTCCTCAACCGTCCCAAAAATCCCAAAATACAAAAAAAACAGACGAAAAAGACGGCTTTGAAAAACTTGTTGATTCTGTCAAGAAAAAAGAAACAGACTCTCTTTCTCATACAAAAAAAATCAAAACGGAAAAGAAACAACAAAATGAACAGCAGGCTTTCCAGGCTTACAACGACATAATGTTCAGCCAGAACATCATAAGTCTGAACATCAAAGACGCCAACTTGAACCAAACCGACAACGAACAAAAACTCGACCCGAAACTTTCTTCTTCAATGTTCAGCTATCAGCCAAGGACTTTCAAACTGGAGCCTATGACATCAGAAGACGAAAAATTTCTCAAACTCCTCTCATCAAACACAACAACCGTCATAGATAAAATGGTTGCTTCACAAAACTCTGATGAAGTACAAATCCAGACAAAAGACGGCACAAACATAAGCTATAAAACAACAAACTTCTCAAAAGGAGTGTTTAATATCGTAGAATACGCCTTCAATTCACAAAAACCTGTAAGAGTTGAAATGACAGGAAACTCCTCTGTTATCCTGAAAATAGATAAAGAAGGACAGCTATCTGCTGAATTTCTCTCTTCTGATAAAGCTATGGAAGCTATGTTAAAAAGCAATATACCTTTTCTGAAAAACAAACTCGACTCTGAAGGTGTTCCCTATAAGGATATCTACTACAAAGACCAGCCAAAAGACGAACAGCGTCAAAGACAACAAAGAAACAAAGGAGAATAAAAATGCAGGACTCTTTTATCACAGCAGTAAACTTGCAAAGAAATACCAAAAACTGGATGGATGCTCTGGGCAAAAACCTGACAAATATTTATACTCCGGGCTTTCGAGAAGTAAAAACCAACTTCAACTCCTTTCTGAATGGTTCAACACTCGATGACCTCTACATAAATATGGATCAGGGTAAATCAACCCCCGGCACATCTCCTGAAAACGTATTTCTTGAAGGTCAGGGGTTCTTTGTTGTAAAAAACGATGAAAATAAAATGGTCTACACACGCCTCGGTGAGTTCAAATTCGACGAAGAAGGTGTCTATAAAACAGCAGACGGTAAAGAAGTTCAGGGTTATATTCTCAATGAAAACGGCGAAATAATGGGCGCTAACTCAGCTTCAGGACAGGACATCGCATCAGGCGACCCGACAAACGGCGGTGTCGACGGAGTCCCGACAACTTCCATAAAACTCTGGATAGACCCGAACAACGGCAAATATCTCGGTAAATACGAAGAATTTGAAATCAAAGAAGACGGCATACTCTATGTCAAATCCGACGACGGAAAAGTTACGGTTCCTCTCTACAAAATAGCTGTCATGAACTTCCATAACCCGAGCGGGCTTGCTGAATCAGCCCCGGGAGAATATGTTGAAACCGTTGCATCAGGCAAACCCGTTGCAGGACGCGGTGATATCAGAAGCGGACTTATAGAGTTGTCAAATGTAAGCACTGATGATAATATTACATACTATCGGATGGCAAAAATGCAAATGGACTTGGCAAACAAATTGGTAAGTTCAAACAAAAGCCTTCTTGAAGAAGTAGTCAAACTTCTTTCATAATATGTCCACGTAGTTCAGAAGGATAGAACGTTACCCTCCTAAGGTAAATGTCGCAGGTTCGACTCCTGTCGTGGACATATTTCCCCTATTGGAGAAAACATGACAAAACTAGATGACGCAATCAGCTACCACAAAATCGGACAACTCGATAAGGCAAAAGAAATTTACCTCGAGCTGCTCAAAGAAAATTCAAACTCAACAACAATCTTGAATCTCCTTGGCGTGCTATATCTGAAACAACAAAAATATGATGAAGCCGAAAAATTTATAAAAAAAGCAATGGAGCTTGAACCAAACACAAACACTGCCTATAACCTCGGGCTTATCTGCTATGGGAAATCAGACTTCAAAAACGCAGCAAAATACTTTGAACAATCAATCGAAGATGAAAACGATACAGACCTCATCAAACAAATTGCCTCATGCTACGAAAAAGCAAATGATAACAAAAATACTCTGAAATACTACCTCAAACTAAACGGCAAATACCCGAAAAACCTCGAATACATAAGAAAACTTGCAACACTCTTCAATGCTGATAATGATACTGAAAACGCCCTGAAATTTTATATCAAAAGTTTTGAACTCGACAAAAAAGACCACATAGCCTGCACAAACCTCGGAAGCCTCTACGAAAAGCTGAATGATACGGAAAAAGCAAAAGAGTTTTATAAAAAATCATTGAAACTCAAACCAAACTATGAGGCATATCACAACCTTGGAATACTTCTGCGCAAACAAAAAAAATACAACGACTCCATCTCATGCCTGCAACAAGCACTAAAACTCAAACCCAATGACCCGAAAACAGAACTCAGCCTCGGGATGTCTTATCTGATTATCAAAGACTTCAAAAACGGCTTCCTCCACTACAGAAACAAAAGACCGGAACTCAAAAAGCGATACCACGACGACTGGGACGGAAAACATTACAATGAAGCAACAGCACTGGTTTACTGCGGCGGCGGCTTCGGCGACTACATCATGTTCTCACGTTATCTCCCTATGCTGAAAAACTATTTCAAAGAAACTATCCTTCAGGTACCAAAAGAGCTTGAAAAATTAATCAATATGAATTTCCCTGATTTCAAAACCTCATCGGATAAAGATGAAATTGCTTATAACAAATCTATATGCATGATTGATTTACCTTATCTCCTAAATATGGATATCGACAACATTCCGGACATCAAATATATTTATGACAAAGACAAAGCAACCATATACAAAGAAAAATATTTCAACACAGACAAACAAAAAATAGGTATCTTCTTCAAAGGAAATCAAAATGTTTTCAAAAATCGCTCAATACCGCTGAAAGAAATGTCTTCGCTTTTTTCTCTTAACAACTGCAAATTCTACTCATTCCAGAAAAATGATGAAGAAAACCAGCTCGAACAATTTAAACAAGAGCTGGTAGACCTCGGAACAACTTTTGAAGACTTTTCTGATACCGCCTCTGCGCTTGTAAATCTTGATGTTTTAGTTACAATAGACAGCGGTATTGCCCACCTTGCCGGGGCACTCGGAGTAAAGACATTTCTAATGCTGCCTTATGCAAACGAATGGCGGTGGTTCGACGACGCAAAGACAACACCATGGTATAAAAGCATCGAACTCTTCAGGCAGAAAGAAGAAGGGGATTGGCATAGCGTTATTAATGAGATTTATAGCAAACTCAAATAACCTCACATCATGGCAATGGAGCAGTAGTAACCGTCCTTACGAACAAAAAACCTGTCATATTAAACACAGCGAAATATCTATTCAACAATAAACACCAAAGACTCTTCCCTCACGCTCAGAGTGACGTTTCATCCAATTCAATCATTCAACGCAACTATAATATTATAAATATCTTTTAGTCTTGATGAATTTAGTTCATCTACTCTTTGTTTTATATTCTCAGCAATTAATTTGTCTTCTTCATCTTTCAGCAAACTCACATCATCAAAGAAATAACGTGGAGAAACTTCAAATAAATTGCTCAAATTTTCTAAAATATCACTTGATATAAAAGTCTTGCCGTTCTCTAAAGAACTAATCATTCTGGCGGAAAGAGAAACTTTTTCACCGAGCTCTTCTTGAGTTAAATCGTGTTTAACTCTCAACTCTTTTAACCTTTTACCAAAATTTTTCTTCACATCCATAACACTAATAGCGTAATATTTTTGAAATTAAATTTCCACGACATTAAATTTCAAAAACTACAATATAACTTCTTATTTATGCTAAAATTATTCTATAATTAAGACCTCTAGAGGAAATTTTTATGAAAAAATTAGTATTAATACTACTGATTATATTTGTGATAACTCCAACCCAGGCTATGGAAAAAACTACGGCAAGAGTTCTCAAAGTCATTGACGGAGATACGATAGAAGTGCTGCTAGACAACAAATATGAGAATGTAAGGCTGCTCGGCGTTGACTGCTATGAAACATATCCGAACAACAGAGCATACAAGCAGGCTTATACGGAAGGAATAACCGTCGAAAAAGTTGTGGAACTCGGAAAACTTGCAAAGTATTATGTTCAAAAAGAGCTTAAGCCAGATGATATGGTATACCTCGAATTTGAAGAAAACAAAAGGGACTCTTACGGACGGCTTCTTGCTTATGTATATTTGAAAGACGGAAAAATGCTGAACAAAATGCTTTTGCAGAATAAAAAAGCAAAATATTTTATATATGAAACATGTGAAAAACAAGACGAGCTTGTTGACTAAAAAAAGACGGATGATGAATATCCGTCTTTTTTGCAGTTAGTTTTTGAAATTTAGCCTTTGAGGGCATCAGCTCCGCTGACGACTTCCGAAATTTCCTGTGTAATCGCTGCCTGACGTGCTTTGTTGTAGTCAACAGTGAGCGAGCGAATCATATCATCAGCGTTTGTTGACGCATTTGACATAGCAGCCATACGGGAAGCAAGCTCGCTTGCAGAAGCTTCAAGAAGCGCCTGATAGACACTGTTCGAAACATACATGGGAACTATCTTTTTCAAGACTTCTTCGCTTGAGGGTTCAAACATCATCTCAGGTTCAAGCTCGTGTTTTTTCTCTTCCTCGACAGCAAGAACAGGAAGAATATCCCAGTTTTCAACAATAAATGAGAGCATTGATTTGAAACGGGTTGTAATGATTTCAATTTTATCTATTTGTGCTTCAACATAGCTGTGGGCAATGTCTTCAGCTATTACATTTGCATTTGAAACCGTAATCAGCGGAGGAAGTTTTGTGTAGGTTCCAAGAATTTCCACATTTTCCTGCTCTACAACACGCTTCAGAGCGACAAATCCTTTTTGCCCGACGATAAAGAGTTTTACATCTTTTCCTTCTGATTTCAGTTCTTTTATCCTCTGGGTAGTGCGTCTTACTAGGTTTGCGTTGTATGCGCCTGCAAGACCTTTATCAGAGGTAATGAGAAGGATGCCGACCGTATTTATTTCACGGTGTTTCATCAACTCCGGATAGTTCTCGATAGAGTGGGCAAACTTCATGCTCGATGCATCAAAAGACGGCGAGCTTTTCAAAACTTTTGCAAAAGCATCCCTGATACTCTGAGAGTAAGGTCTCGCTGATTTTACCGCATTCTCGGCTTTTTTGACCTTTGCAGCAGCCACCATCTTCATTGCCTGAGTAATCTTCTTGGTATTTTGAATACTCTTTATTCTCTGTTTTATATCCTTTAAGTTAGACATATGCTACCTTCCGATTAGTCAGCTAAAAATACGGTATCTCTAAATTTAACCAATGCTTCTTTCAGTGTTTTTTCCTGCTCTTCACTAAGTTTGTTGCCTTCGTTCATAGTGTTTTCAAGCTCAGGGAGATTTGCGCTGAAGTACTCAAGCCACTGACGTTTGAAGTCAGCAATCAGTTTGTTATCAACTTCATCGAGAACACCGTTGTTTACGGCAAACAAAATTGATACCTGCTGGGCAACCGAAAGAGGTTTGTATTGAGGTTGTTTAAGAACTTCAACGAGTTTTGAACCTCTTGTAAGCTGGTCTTGAGTTGCTTTATCAAGGTCGCTTGCAAATTGGGCAAATGCTTCGAGTTCACGATATTGAGCAAGCCCCAATCTCAAGTTGCCTGCAACTGACTTAATTGCCTTTGTCTGTGCTGCACCGCCGACACGGGAAACTGATATACCTGCGTTGATGGCAGGTCTTACACCCGAGTTGAACAAATCAGTTTCAAGGAAGATTTGACCGTCAGTAATACTGATTACGTTTGTCGGGATATATGCACTGACGTCGCCTGCTTGAGTTTCGATAATCGGCAGCGCTGTCATGCTTCCGCCGCCAAGTTCATCGGACAGTTTTGCTGCACGTTCCAAAAGACGTGAGTGAAGATAGAAAACATCACCCGGGTAAGCTTCACGACCAGGCGGTCTTCTAAGAAGAAGTGACATCGCACGATAGGCCTGAGCGTGTCTGATTAAGTCATCATATATGATGAGAACGTGTCTTCCCTGCTCCATAAATTCTTCGCCCATTGCCGTTCCTGCAAACGGTGCGATATATTGAGAAGGAGCGGACTCATTTGCTGCTGCAGAAACAATGATTGTGTAGTCCATAGCACCGTGTTCTTCGAGAGTTTTTGCAAGACGGGCTACAGAGCTTGTTTTCTGTCCGATTGCAACGTAAATACAAATTACGTCTTTTCCTTTCTGGTTGATGATTGTATCAACGGCGATTGCTGTTTTACCTGTTTGTCTGTCACCGATAATCAGCTCACGTTGACCTTTACCAATAGGAGTCAGAGCGTCGATTGCAGTTATACCTGTTTGAAGAGGCTGATGAACGGATTTTCTTTTTACAATGCCGGGAGCTATTTTCTCAATCGGTCTTGTCCTGTCCGTTTCGATAGGGCCTTTTCCGTCGATAGGAGCACCGACCGAGTTGACTATTCTTCCGAGAAGAGCATCCCCGACAGGAACCGAGGCAATTCTTCCTGTTGTCTTAACGGTTGTGCCTTCTTTAATAAACTTATATTCACCGAAGATTACAACACCGACGTTGTCTTCTTCCAAGTTCAATGCAATACCGAGAGTATTATGACCGTCTTCAAATTCAATCAACTCCCCTGACATTACATTTCTAAGCCCGTAAACCCTTGCAATACCGTCGCCTACTTCAAGAACACTTCCGATATTTGATACTTCAAGAGTGTTTTTGTAGTTTTCGACTTTTGATTTGATTATTGAGCTTATTTCATCCGGTCTTATTGCACTCATACAAATTTCCTCTTTATATTAATTGCCTTTTCATCTTTTCCAATTTTGTCCTGACACTGCCATCGATTACGTTATCACCGATTTTCAAAATCATGCCTGCGATAATATCTTTATCCGTTGAAACATCAAGACAAACATTTTTCTGATAAATTGATTCAAGCTTTCTTATCAGCTTATTTTTTATTTCATCGTCAATTTCTATTGCGCTCACGACTTCTACACACATTATGTTGCGTTTTTTGTTGAATTTGTTGTTGAAGAGATGGACTATTGCGAAGAAAGCAAACATTCTGTTTCTATCAACAAGCAAATCCAAAAAGTTCAGTATATTCTGAGCGACTTTACCTTCAAACACAGCATTCATAATATCTTTTTTGTCTGCTTTTGAGATGGTAGGGTGCTCCATAACATCCAAAAACTCTTTGTTTTCCTTGAATGTTTCTTCGACAACATTCAGGTCATGTTTGAAGAGGTTCAAATCTTCATCGTTTTTTGCAAGCTCGAATAAAGCATCGCAATATCTTTGAGATACAAGTATAAGTTTGTTAAATGCCAAATCTTCTTTCATAATCCTACACCTTCATCCCATCAAGACTGTCAATAAAATCATTTATGTATTTTTTCTGCATATCGTCGTTGATAGCATGTTTTATATGTTCTTTTGCTATCTCGAGAGCGTCCTGTGCTACCTCTCTGCCGATTGATTCTTTGAGGCTTTTTTGTTCCGCATCAAGAAATTTTTCGGTATTTTTTTCTATTTCCTGCAATGATTGCACTGTCTCGGCTTCTATTTTTTCTTTGTACATATCAGCCGTTTTCTGAGCTTCTTTAGTAATTTCAAGTTTTTCCTCGGAGATATTTTTTACTCTGTTTTTGACCTCCTTGAGTTCTGCGATAGCTTGTTCTCTTTCCTGTTCGGCATTTTTGACAAAGGATTTTATCTGCTCGATTTTATTATCGATAATCCCAATCAAATTAAACTTCTTAACCAGCCAGATGAGAAAAACCGCAACGGCAAGCAGGTTAATAATATTTGAATGTAGAATATATCCGATAAAATCACTCATGACCAATTTTTACCTTTTATCCTGATTGTTAACAATAAGAGGTATTTCCTCTCCGAGAATTTTTGCAGAAATTTGACTTGCTATCTCATACATATCATTTGAAAGAGAGTCTTTAAGCTGAGTTTTTGCAACAGCCATCTCATCGTGAAAATTGCGGATTTTCTCTGAAGCTTGTTGATTAGCCTCAGCAACTTTCTCACCTTTTTCTTTTTTTGCTTTTTCAAGAACATCTGAGATTATATCTTTTGCCTGTTTTTTGGTTTGTTTGATAATCTCGTTGTGTTCTGAGAGCAAGCCCTGCGCTTCGTTTTGATAGTTTTGTGCCTGCTGTTTGTTATTTTCTATGTAGTCCTCTCGTTCATCCTGCAATTTCAAAAGAGGTTTGTAGAAAATAGCATTCATAATAAGCATAAATACTATAAAACTGATTGCGATGACTATAGCTGTTGCATCAAACTCTAACATAATTTAACCCGTAATTATCTTCCCTTAAAACTAGCCTATTTGAGCCATAATGATGAAAGCAATAACCAATGCATACAAAGCTAACGCTTCGAGGAATGCAAGACCGATAAACATCAAAGTTCTGACTTTTCCTTCAGCTTCAGGCTGACGGGCTGTTGCTTCAATAGCTGACGCTACGGCATGTCCCATACCGAGACCAGGTCCGATAGCACCCAAACCGATTGCCAAACCCATTGCCAATAATGCGATCGCTTTTGTTTCCATTTTCAAATTTCTCCTATAATACTGAAATTAATGCTTAATGTTCTTCTGAAGTAACTGCGCCTATGTAAGATGCGGCAAGTATGGCAAAGATAAACGCCTGGATAAATGCCACAAACAACTCAAATAACACCATAGGAATAGGCAATCCTATAGGAATCAAAGCTACCAAAACCATTATAATAACTTCTCCGGCGAGAATATTGGCAAAAAGCCTCAATGCCAGAGAAAACGGCCTTGTTACATCTTCTAGCAGGTTCATCGGAGCCATAAACCACACAGGCTGGAAGTAGTGTTTTATATGTCCGAAAAGACCTTTTTTCATAATACCTGCGCCGAGATAATATATAAGAACTATTATCGCTAATGCCGCAGTTGTGTTTATATCATTTGTCGGAGAAGCGAATTCGCCCTCTTTCAGGTGTATCAGCTTCCAAGGAAGCTGCCCCATCAAATTGGCTGTCAGGATAAACAAGAACAAAGATGCTATCAAAGCGACGTGTTTTCTGCCGTCTTTTCCTATTTGACCTGTTGCCATATTCTTGATAAAGTCAAGCGCCATCTCTGCCAGAGCTTGAATTTTTGATGGAATTCTCTCCAAGTTAAATCTGATTATGAGGGCAACTATTATCAAAAAAGCCATGGCTAACCAAGCTGTCAAAATAGTGTCAACATGAACCTGCATGGGTCCAATATGCCCTATCCAATGCTCTCCGAAACTAATTTCCACTTTTATCCTCGACTAAATAATAATTGTTATTCTCACAACAAATATTATACATCGTAAATAAAAAAAGTGTAAAACTTTTAGGTGATATTTAGTCGAATAAATGTTTTATTTTTTTTATATCCCTCAAAATTTTATTCAGCAAAACAAGACGTTTTTTCTTGCGTCTGTCAAATTTTCTTATTCTTTTTTCTACAAAAGTCTTCTTAAATTCCTGTCTCCTGTCCGTTTTTATATAATCCGGGTAGAGTTTGACAACATCCATAAAAATCCTTATCTTCCTTTGTTTTACCGTTATGAGTTATTAATTCTATAATAAAAATATTTCGAGGGGCAAATATTTTTTTATTATATTTTCTCTAATTCTGATTATAATTTTAAAAGCCTGTTGTACAAAGGATTTTCAGAATTTGTGTTGTTAAAAATTTTTACTGTATATTAATTTTTTGTAAACTTAATCGTGACAATTCATCTCTATTAAACTGTGATATCAGAAACTCTTTTTCTTTTCTATTCATTTTCTTTATAAAAGCCTCATGTTTCATTGCGTCCGATTTTGTGTCAAATTCTGCAAAATATACAATTTCAACAGGTTTGAACACTCTTGTATATTTTGCGCCATGCCCGCTTTTATGTTGTTCGAAGCGCTTTTTCAGGTCATTTGTATACCCGCAGTAGAAAGTATTTCTCTCCGTCAAAATGATATAAGTATAAAATTTATCAGAGCACACCTGTTTTCTGCTCCTCAAGAATTCTTTCAAAGATTTCTTCAGCTTCACTGAGTTTTTCTACACGAACAAGTTCAAAACGATATTTTGCCGCATTTTTTACGCCTGTTACATACCAGGCGAAAAATTTACGCATAAACTTCAACCCGACTCTCTCCCCTCTCAGCTCAATCTCCATTCGGGCATGCTCAAGTGCCACATTCAGTTTTTCTTCAACAGACGGCGGATTTTTGACAATTCCGTCTTTCAAATAGCTTTCTATACGTCCTATCAGCTCCATATCGCCCAATGTTCCCCGTCCGACAGCTATACCGTCGCAGCCAGAAATTTCGAGGCATTTTTTTGCTGTGTCAACAGATACAATATCCCCGTTTGCCACAACTGGAATGCTGACATTTTGCTTAACCTCTCCGATTTCCTCCCAGTTTGCTGTTTCTGCATACATCTGGGAGCGGGTTCGTCCATGCACCATTATCATATCAGCGCCCGAGTCTTCAACCATCTTTGAAAATTCAAGATAATTCTTTGATTTCATATCCCATCCGAGGCGGGTTTTTACGCTTACAGGAACATTTACCGCATCTTTGACTGCTTTGATAATTTCTGAGGCAAGCTTCGGATTTTTCATCAAAGCGGAACCATCAGACCCTTTAACAACTTTGTTAACAGGGCAGCCCATATTTATGTCAATCATTGTGGCTCTTGGTTCCAAAATTCTTGCTGCTTCTGCCATAAGATGGGGTTTATGCCCTGAGATTTGAAAAATAACAGGATATTCACACTGCGCAGTTTTTGTCAAAACAATATCCTGTTTAACGGCAAGCCCCTCCGAGCTTATCATCTCCGTATAAAGCGGAGCTTTCGGAGCATACTTTCTGATAAGCTGTCTGAATACGGTATCCGTAATTCCTGCCATGGGGGCAAGAAACACTTTGCTCTCAAACTCAATATCCCTGACTTTCAGACCGTCCACGCTAAATCCTTTTTATTTTTTTGTCAGAATCCTGTTCAACTCAGATACTCTTGATTTGGCATAATCAGTGTATGTATCGCTTTTGCCCTGATTCATCGACAAAAATTTCTGATAATTCGACCTTGCATTAGCATAATCATTCAATGTATCGTAGTCAACAGCTATCGAATAATAAGCGGTATCAAGCTCGGGCATGTAGCTGATTGTTTTTTTGTAATCAGCAATCGCCTGAGGGTACTTCTTCCACTCATCATAAATCAGCGCACGATAATAATAAGCATAAGCACTCGTCGGATTAAGCTTCAAGATTTGATTGAGCACGCTGTAAGTTTCGTTGAACTTACCTTCATTGTATAAAGCAAGCGCTTTCTCAAGCATATCATCACCAAGATTCTGGTTCGCTATATTGAGTGCCTCTTTTATTTCCTTATCATTTGGTTTCAGGACAAGCGCTTTTTTGTAATATTCGACAGCTTTTTGAGTATCTCCTTTTGAATAATAGCTCCCGCCGATATATAAAAGCGCTCTGTCATTTTTCGGATTTTTCAACAATGCTTTATTATAATATTCTATAGACTTATCATAATCCTGAAGACCGTAATAACACCCGCCTATATTCAGCAAAGTGGCTTCTGAAGGATTCTTATCCGTGAGATAAATATCAAGCGCCCCCTGATAATTCCCCTGTTCATAGAGTTTCAAAGCTTCATCAAATTGAGCATACTTCTGCTTTGCAGAAACATCCTTCAAAACTTTATCCAGTGCCGCATTCCCCGGGTTTGCCGCCATGCCTGCTTTTGCAGCGGCTATTGCATTATTGATATCGTTGTTTCTTTCATATAATCTTGCTTTATTGATATAAGCATCGGCATTCTTCGGGTTAATTGCGATAACCTTATCATATTGCTTAATTGCCTCAAAGTCTTTTTGTGCACGATAAAGCTTATTTCCATAGACCATAATCACTGTTTCATCCTGAGGATTTGCATCAACAAGCATGGAAAGCATATTGAGCGATTCGTTCATCGCCAAATCTTCATCAATTATCTTGAGCAAAAGAATCTTTGCCTCTTCATAATTCGGGTCAATTCTCAAAGCATACACAAGCTCGTCCATGGCAGGTTTGTATTGTTTCAAACCCCTCAGCGCAACAGCCTTATCATAATGGATGACCTCATTGTTCGGATTTGAGGCAAGAATGTTGTCATAAGCTTCTATCGCCTTTGCATAATCACCCTGCTTTGCCTGCACAGCTGCAATATTCACAAGTGCTGTTCTGTTTGAAGGGTCAACATCCCTCGCTTTTGTATAATATGTCATTGCATCATTGTATTTGCCCCGTTTCTCATAAGAACGCCCGAGGTCAATATATGAATTCGGGTCATCAGGATTTTTGCTGATTTTATCAAGAGAAAGCTCTTCTACAACAGGAGCAACTTCTTCTTGCAGTGAGGGATCATTCAGCGCAAGCGTATATTCTTGCAGAGCTGACTCCATATTGCCTGTTTTATGCAGAGCACGTGCAAGTTTCAAATGCATTTTGGCATCTTTTGAGTTAATTTTCAAACACTCATCATAATTCTTCGCAGCCTCAAGAGGCTTTGACATCACCATCATTATATCGCCGATTGCTTCATAGGAAGACTTGGCAAGAGATTGGCTCTTGGCTGCTTCTTTATATTCTACAACTGCCTGAGGGAACTGTCCCATCCCCCTCAAACGTTTGGCTTCTTTGAAGCGAACATCTGGAGATACGCCTTTTTGCTGTTTTGCAAGAAGGTCTTTTATCTTTGAGTCAATTTCAGAAGCTTTTGTATTATCGTCATAAGTAAGCCCTACAGGGATAAAATATTTGAGGTAATAAAGCGCCATACGATAATCATTCAGAGCATCATCAATGTTTCCGCCGTTGTTTATTGCCTGATTTGCTTTATCACAATAGATTTTAACAAGCTTATCTCTGGTTTGTTTATTTGTTGTATTGCTTCTCAGGTCTTTTTCAAGACGGGATATTTCCGATGAATAAGTCTGCTGCGGGTCTAACAGCAAATTGTAGTTATTAGCCGCATAAGAACACATATTTAATGCAATGAAGCCGCTTAGTGCACAGGCAAATAAAAAACCGCTCCTTTTCACCTTTTCAAATCCTTATTTTTAACAACAACCACTAATGAAATAACTAAAGTTCAACAAGAGAAACATTTGTCACCCCCGCATTTCGTGCCGCATCCATAACTTTTACAACAGCACCGTGGGTAGCATCATCTTCTGTTTTTATCAAAACGCCGTCCTTGAACTGTTTTGCTCTGTCCTGTATCTCAAACAAAAGTCTGTCTTCAGGAATTTGACGCTCATCAATAGAATAAGTTCCGTTGCTTGATACCAGAATATTGATAGTCTTCGGCTGATCCTGACTTTCAGACTCCACCTTCTGAGGAACCATCAAATTTAACCCCTGCTGGTCGAGCATGGGTGCTATTACCATCATTATAATCAACAATACGAGAAATATATCCGTCAGAGGGGTTATGTTTATTTCATTAAAAGAATCACGTTTTTTCATCTTGTTCTATTCCTCGGAGAAATCTTTGTTCTGTTCGGCTAACGCACGCTGGTCTTTTTTCGAAAGCGGCTCGCCCGCTACCACCAATTTTTCAAAACCGGCTTCTTCAGACGCTCTCATTATGTTCATTATTTCTTTGCTTTTTACCATAGCATCCGCTTTAAGAACAATTTCTTTCTGTTTTTTTTCCGATGCAACGGCTATCAGCTCATCACTCAAAGAAGCAGGATTAATCTCACGTCCGTCAATATAAAAATGCCCTTCTTTTGAAACGGATAAAACTGTCTTCCCTTCTTCGATTGATATCCCGCTGTTAATCTCAGGAATTTCTATCTGCTTGTCAATGCTCTGGAACATAGGAGCGACAACCATCATAATAATCAGCAAAACGAGGAATATATCCGTCAGAGGAGTAATGTTTATCTCCGTAAACAAACCTTTATCTTTAGAATCACCTGATTTCATAGCCATTTTGTATTCACCTTATTCAGAAATTTGATTAATCAAGAGTTACTGACTGAACAACAAAATCATCCGCTTTTGCTTTTTGTTCGGAATCACAAAAACTAAGGAACAATAATTTCAAGAGTTGGAAATCATCTTCATAGCGTTTTACGATGCTCTGGAAAGTGTTGTAGAGGATAACCGCAACAATAGCAACACCAAGACCGAATGCGGTAGCTATCAAAGCTGAACCAATGCCCATTGCAACAGCGGCACTCTGGTTACCCTGAGTTGCAAGGTCTTGAAAGGTATAAAGAATTCTGACAACAGTACCAAACAAACCTAAGAACGGAGCAACACCGCCTATGGTACCGAGAATAGTCAGATGTTTTTCGAGTTTTCTGACTGCAAGGCTGGTTGATATATCAAAAGATCTTGAAAAATCATGCTTCTGCTCTGATAAAATCCTTATGCCTTCTTCAGAAACTTCACCGATAACACCGCCTAATTGTTCGCTCAAAGTTTGTGCTGCTTCCAGATTATTTTTTGAAAGTTCTTTTTGAAGGCGTTGAATAAACTTTACAACATCACGTTTGTTGTTATTGTAAAAAGATATTCTTGTAATAGCTACAGCCACCACCAAAATAGAACAAATCAAAATCGGCAGCAATACAGGCCAGTCAAGTTTGATAGAATGTAATAAAAGTTCCATAAATATATACCTCGCTTACGTAATTATTTCCTTAATCTTTAGTATCTTGATGCTCCAAATACGTTGTAGTCAAACGTAAATTGAATTTCCACATTGGACCCTCTGAACTCAGGCGGCAGCGGCTTGAATGGAGCAGCATTTTCAACCGCTGATATCGCAGCTTTATCTGCAGCGGGAAGACCAGAGCTTTTCACCATAGAAACACTCAACAATCTTCCGTCTTTTGCTATTTTGAACAAAAGGACAACACGCTTGCTTTCATTTCCTCTCGGAGGTTCCCATCTTCTTTTGATACGATCCTGCAAATCTCTCATATAAGGGCCGAAATCGGGTTCTTTTATTGCATCAATCCCCGGTCTTCCATTAGGGTTACCGGGACTTGGGTTGCCTATATTACCGCTTCCCAAAGAATAAGGCGAGTTTGCCTTACCCTGTCCTGAAGAAGAACGCCCTGCTGAGCTGCTTGCGGTTCTGCCTTTTGATGAACCCGGGTTAATTGTTCCGAGAGGAGAGCCTGACGGAGTACCGTTTGCAGAACCCGCTTTAGCTGCCGGCTGCGGTTTTTTAACAGGCGGCACAGGAATTTTATACCCCGGTGTTGTCGACGGTTTCGGTTTTGGCAAGCTGTTGCTCGGTGCTAACCTAGGCGGTGCCGTCTTTGGTTTTGGCTGCTGAGCAGGCTTTTTCTGCGGCTGCTGTTGTTGTTTTGGCTGTGCAGCTTTCTTCGCAGGTTTTGGCTGCTGTTTTGGAGCAGGAGGAGTTGCCGCTCTCTGCGGTTTGCTTGGAGCAGACACAGGAGAAGGAGCAGATACAGCCCTTGTCGGGTCATGTTTTCCGCCGGCTCTTGAATTTCTATCAGCTCTATATTTTGTATTTTTGTTTATAGGCTGCTGCTCAGGAGTGTTAACAAGAACAAATTCTATATCGCGCATTTTTGCAGGCGGTTTTTCAAACAGCGTAAATTTAATGCCCAATATAGTAAGAATAAACAAAACTAAAGAGATAAATAACCACAGCATAAGTGGAACAACAATATGCCCTATAACAGATGCAAATATTGCCTGCAGCAAAGAAACGTCATCATCGTCGTTCAATGTTGCCGGCAATATATTTCTTAAATTTTCCTTGTCCCCTGTACCTTCAGGTTTTATCCCCAATGTTTTCATCTATAATTCCAATTAATTGTATCAGGTTTTCACTTAATTAAGTCTAACACAACCAAAACTGTTTAAACAATTAATCAAGTGGATTTATTTCCATACTATTTAGTAGGGGTTTATTGATGCCTGCTGTTCAAGCACAATATTCACCGGTGAACCGGGGGCTAACTCAACAGGATTACCTTTATTCCAAAGAGATTTTCCAAGACCGAGTCCGGCACCGATTGCGGTACCACCCCATGCTCCTCTTCCTACACCTGATTTACCTCCTGCAATAGCACCGACGGCAGTACCGAGAACTGCACCAGAAGCAGTGCCTATTGCGGTATCTTTAGCGATATCTTTCACTCTGTCTTTGTTTGTACCTCCGATTAAAATGCCGGAGTTATCTTCAGTAGCGATTTTTGCAGATATAGGAATATTCTGACCAGTTGGTGTAACAATATTTGTAAATTTTACTTTTATCTGACCGTTTCTGCCGGTTCTTCCTGACTTCTTAATCATAACAACCATTCCGTTGATTGTGCTGCCGGCAGGCGCAAGAACTGTCCCGTTATAAGAAAACGGAGAGGCAAGAGCCAGCGAAACAGAATCACCAACATCCATCGTATCAGAAGAAATATTGCTTGATGCAACGGCTGGTATCATGGTTCCTGTCGGAACAAGAACAACTTTCCCCTGCAAAGCTCCCGTATTAAACCCCTGATTGTACTGAGGTGTATAGCTGTTTGCGGCAAACACGGCAGATACATTCGTAAATAACATAGCACCAAGCAATACACCTGTAATAAACTTATTTGATTGTTTCATAGTTGTTCCTCCAAATTTTATAATAACCTAAACTTTTCTACCCTTTTGTATATATAATTACATATTATATTATATTTTCCTTATTTTTTATTAAAACTTTATACGAGCCTCCTCATTCAATATAATATTGACTTCTTCTCCTGCATTAAGCTTTGTTTCCTGCCCCATCATGCCTTCTCCATGGGGGACAAGAACCTGAACACCGGATAATCCCTGTGTGCGATGAAGAACTGTCCTGTAAGCACTCTTTGGTGCAAACTCACCACCGATAATACCGTTATTTTTTGACCATATCATTCCGTTAATCGGAACTTTTTGTGAAGACGGATACACAAGTGTATCAAACTTAACAGAAAATGCCCCGTTAACCCCCTGCTTCGATGGTTGTACATAATTCACCGTTCCCAAGAACATAGAATTTTTCGGGACACACAATTTCTTTCCAATGAAGATATCATGAGGATTAATTATTCTGACGACATCCCCTTCATTGCTATAGTCACTTGAAACAGATGCCTGTAAAATTCCACGGTAAAATGTACCCTTGGGCAAAACACATCCGTCGGAATTTCCCTGAGCATACACCACAGCAGACAAAGACAAAACGGAAATTATTAATGATATAAAGATTTTTATACAACTCAACATATATAGAAATCTTCCCGAAGTACAATACCTTGCTTATGCTATTTATAAGAACGAGTTGAACTCAAAAAAGTTCACCTATATTTTATCCGAAAAAACGCAGCATTTCCAGAAACTTGAAACAAAACCTTTTTTTTCTTCAAAATTTATTTTAAAATAATATCTAACTTATCGGAAAGTAAACAAATTATGTCAAAAAAAATAATAGCTACAAACAAAAAAGCTTTTCATGAATATTTCATACTCGATAGATTTACAGCGGGAATTGTTCTAACAGGAACAGAAATAAAATCCATAAGAGCTTCCCGTGTCAATCTCAAAGACAGCTTTGCCAAAATGGAAGGCAACGAGCTTTTTCTCTACAAAATGCACATAAGCGAATACGAACAGGGCAACAGATATAACCACGAACCTGAACGAACAAGAAAGCTGCTGCTTACAAGACGAGAACTCAACAAACTCATGGGGCGAACAAAAGAACAAAACATTACAATTGTTCCTCTCGAACTGTCAATTCAAGGACGCTGGGCAAAACTGGAGATTGCCACGGCAAAAGGCAAAAAACTCCACGATAAGCGGGCTGATATAGCCAAAAAATCTCAAAACAGAGAAATAGAACGAACCATAAAAAGCAGGTACTGAAATTTGAAACTGAAAGACATCTACAAACGCTCTGAAAATCAGACAAACAAAAAAAAGCCGGTAATATCTTTTGAGGTTTTCCCTCCTAAAGAAAATTTTGAAGAAAAATCAACAAAACTCATCGAAGAAATAGAATGCATAAAAAAATTTTCACCTGCATTTATCTCTGTTACCTACGGTGCAGGCGGCAGCTCTCAGGAAAACTCTCTTGAACTCGCAATGAAAATAAAACAACAGGCAGGTCTTATTCCTATGCTGCACTTTACCTGCATAGGATTCTCCCGTCAAAAAGTTCTGAACTATTTAAAAACAATAGAAAACGCAAAGATTGAACACATCCTTGCACTCAGAGGGGATATCCCGGAAGGAATGAAAAATCCTATCTTCGACTTTAAATATGCAAATGAACTGGTAGAATTTATCAAAGCTCACTCAAACTTATCAATAGGTGTAGCAGGCTATCCTGAAAAGCACAGAGAAGCCGTAAGCTTCGATGAAGACATCAATAACCTCAAAAGAAAAGTCGACGCAGGTGCAGAAGTAATAATTACCCAGCTGTTTTACAACAATGACATGTTTTTCAGATTTCTTGACAAAACTCAAAAAGCAGGAATAAATATTCCGGTTGTACCAGGAGTTATGCCGATTTTAAGTTACAAGCAAATAGATAAAATTACCAGACTCTGCGGCGCATCAATTGATGAAAGCCTGAAAAACTATCTCTTGCAGCATGAGAACGACCCTGACTCAATGGCGAAAGCAGGACTTGAGTTTACGCAAAAGCAGTGTCAACAACTGGCGGATGCTGAAGTAAGAGGTCTTCATCTATACTCGTTGAATAAATTCAGACACATGGTAGCTCTTCTCGAAAATTTGTTATAAAGGAATTTCATTATGATACTAAAAAAAATAACTGCAGGTCCATTTCAGGCAAATAATTATCTGCTTATTGACGAAAAAAACAAAAAAGCAATCCTGATAGATGCCTCAGGAGATTTCAACACCATAGAAAAATATCTGAAAGAATATGACGCAACCCTTGAATATATTCTGAATACTCACGGGCATGTAGACCACATATCAGGTAACTTTGAAATCCAAACAAAGCTGGGGGCTAAAGCACTGTTAAATAAGCTTGATATGCCTCTTGTAGACCTCTTTGAACAACAAATAGAACTCTTCGGACTTCCTCCAGAAACAAAGCCTGCTATCGACGGTAACCTTGAAGACGGGCAAATTGTCGAATGCGGGGACATCAAGCTGAAAGTAATCCATACCCCGGGGCATTCACCTGGAGGTGTCTGCCTGCTAGATGAAAAAAATAAAATGCTGTTCTCTGGGGATACACTGTTTTTCAACTCCGTAGGCAGAACTGATTTGATGGGCGGGTCTTTTGACACTCTTGAAAAATCCGTTGAAGACAAACTTTTTCTCCTTGACCCGTCGATAACCGTCTACCCAGGGCATGGCTGCGAAACCACAATAGAACGGGAAAAGAAATCAAATCCCTTCTTCGGCGAAATCAGATTTGTTTAAAAAAGCGATTTATATAGCAAATTCCACAGATACTATTAAAAGTCTGTCATTCTGAGGGCTTTAGCCTGAAGAATCCTTTTTGTTTAGATACTTCGCTAACGCTCAGTATGACGTTGTTTTGGAAATTTTTGGTGGAATTTGCTATATAAGTTCCTAAAAAAGCTCTTTAAAAAAAATCTTCTTTATGTCTTAATTTATTAAACAGAGTCAAATAAGGGAAAATGAAATGAACGCAAGAAGAGCAGCAAGAGAGCTCAGTTTGATACTTTTTTCTCAGCTGACAAAAAAGGCAGATAAATTAGATAACGAAAAAATAATAAACTTACTCCTGAAAACTGTAAGAACAATGACAAGTGTTGCAAGAGACGAGCTTGAACTGACGACATCGTCGCTTCTTGAAATGCAGGAATATCTCGATAATCTCGAAATAGAACATCCGGCAAACCTCAAAAGACCAATAGACAGCGAAAATCTTCCCGTTCCGATTCCTCTTACATCGGATATGAACGGCAGGGTAAATTCTTTGCTTAACGTTGCGGAAAAATCTTTTCAGGCAATTGAGATAGCTGAAATGGTTATCCTCTCGCAGTCAAATGATGTCTTTGAATATATCATCAAAATCATCAAAAATTACAAAGAACATCAGGACGAAATTAAAGACCAGATTGCAAATTGTGCAATCGGCTGGGATATCAGCCGTCTTATAAAAATAGACCATGACATTCTCAATATAGCCGTAACAGAACTCCTTTATGTACAGGATGCACCGATAAAAGTCGTTATAGATGAAGCTGTCGAACTTGCAAAAAAATACAGCACCGAAGACAGTTCATCTTTCATTAACGGAGTCCTCGGACAAATCGTCAAAACAAACGCACTTAAATAAACTCTAAGGATACAGATGTTCGAATTTTTCAAAAAGAAAGAAGAAAACGCTGAAAATAAAGAAGAAAAGAAAGGTTTTAGCCTCTCTTTTTCTATGTTCAAAAACATAATCTCTAAAACTCAGAACGCTATCTCTGAAAGCGTATCTGAAATAGTTTCTTCAAAACAAAAAATAGACGACGACATGCTAGATGAGATGGAAGAAACACTTATTAAGGCAGACATAGGTCTTGATACAGCAGTCAGCGTTGTGGATAAGCTACGTGAAAGACAAAATAAACTTACCCCTGATGATATAAAACCTTTTTTGAAAAACGAATTCAATACAATCCTCAAAGAAGCAGGCGAATGCAAAATCCATCTGAAAGACGGGCTCAATATATTTCTCATCACAGGCGTAAACGGAGCAGGCAAAACAACTCTCATAGGCAAACTTGCTTATCAATACAAAAATGAAGGGAAACGAGTGCTCATAGCTGCAGCAGACACCTTCAGAGCGGCAGCGGAAGAACAGCTCGAAATTTGGAGCAACAGAGCGGGCGCCGACATAGTCAGAAAAGACGGTGCCGACCCGGCTTCTGTCGTATTTGATGCAATCAAAAAAGCACAGGCAGAGAATTACGACATACTCCTCATTGACACGGCAGGCAGGCTGCAAAACAAATTCAATCTTATGGAAGAGTTGAAAAAAATTGTCAGAGTCATCAAAAAAGAAGCGCCCGAGCAAATAACCGAAAGCCTGCTTGTTATTGACGCCAATACGGGTCAAAACGGACTCAAACAGGCAGAAGTGTTCAAGGATGCAACAGACCTGAGTTCAATAGCAATCACCAAACTCGACGGCTCGGCTAAAGGTGGTATAATTATAGCCATAGCAAAAGAAATGAAGCTTCCTGTCAAATTGATAGGAGTGGGAGAAAAAATGACCGATCTGAAAGAATTCAACTCCGATTATTTTACAGATGCTTTATTTGACTAACCAAAGGGAAAAATATGTTCGACAGCTTATCAGAAAAACTTCAAAATATAATCCAAAATACCTCATCAAAAAAACTTGATGAAGATAATATGGCTGATGCCTTGCGTGAAGTAAGAAGAGCGCTCCTTGAAGCAGATGTAAACCTCAAAGTAGTAAGAGCGTTCATATCAACAATCAAAGACAGAGCGGAAGGCGAACAAATCCTCAAAGGAGTTAACGCCTCCCAGCAGCTTGTAAAAATTGTCTATGATGAGATGACAAAACTTTTGGGGTCAGAAAATAAACCTCTTTCAACCGCAGGCTCTCCGAATTTGATTATGTTATTCGGATTGCAGGGTTCAGGGAAAACGACAAGCGCTGCAAAACTGGCTCTTCGATTACGCAAAGACGGAAGAAATCCGCTTCTTGTGGCAGCCGATGTTTATCGTCCAGCAGCTATCAAACAACTGCAAACACTCGGAAAACAAATCGGTGTCGATGTCTTCACAATAGACGGTTCAACAGACGTAAGAGATATTGTCGCAAAAGCAATAGACTACGCAAAAGAAAAAGGCTTAAATTCTGTAATTATCGATACGGCAGGTCGTCTGCAAATTGACACTCAAATGATGGCAGAACTTGTGCTGATTGAAAGATTTTATAACCCCGCCGAAAAACTTCTTGTCATTGATTCAATGACAGGTCAGGAGGCAATCAACGTCGCTCAAACATTCAACGAACAGCTTGATGTAACGGGGATAATCCTCACAAAACTCGATGGAGATGCAAGAGGTGGTGCTGCGCTCAGCGTTGTTCACTCAACAGGAAAGCCGATTAAATTCACCGGCATGGGTGAAAAAATTGTTGAACTCGACCCGTTTTATCCTGACCGTATGGCTCAGAGAATTCTCGGCATGGGTGATATTATCTCTCTTGTCGAAAAAGCTCAGGAAAAAATTGACCTCGAACAGGCAAAAGAAATGGAGAAAAAAATGTTCTCAAAAGAGTTTTCTCTTGAGGACTTCATGAACATCCAAAAACAAATGAAGATGCTAGGCTCGCTGGACCAAATTATGGGCATGCTCCCAATCCCGGGCATATCAAAAAAAGACAAAGACCAGATAGCTCACCTTGGAGAAAAACATCTCAAACAGGTCGAATCAATTATCCAAAGCATGACTCCTCAGGAGAGGAAAAAACCTGATATCCTAAACGGAAGCAGAAGAAAAAGAATTGCAAAAGGCTGCGGACTCGATGTCGCTGTCATAAACAAATTCCTCAAAGACTTTGAAAACATGAAAAAAATGATGCAGCAATTCAACAAAATGAAAGGAAATCTAGGAGCCCTAAAAGGAAAAAGACTTCCTCATCAACAGTTCAGACCTCCAATTCGAGGAAAAAGGTTTTAAAAATAATTTTCTTGCTTAACTTCTTTTGTTGTGATAACTATATATTACTGTTGGTATAAAGTTTTTATCCTCTCCAGCAAAAACAATATACTAACTTCGCGGCAACGAAATCAATTTTAATTAAATAAAAGGAGAAAATTTTTCATGGTAAAAATCCGTCTTAAACGTATGGGTTACAAAAAAAATCCGTTCTTTAGAATTGTAGTAATTGACATCAGATCAAAAAGAGAAGGTGCTCCTATCGAAGAACTCGGATACTACAATCCGAAAAGCAAAGATCTGAAACTTGATAAGGCAAAAGCTCTTGAATGGGTAAAAAAAGGTGCTCAACCGACTGATACGGTTAAATATCTTATCGAAAAAAGCGATGATGAAGGCAAACTGGTAAGAAAAGAAGCACCTGCCGAAAAGAAACTTTCAAAGAAAGCTAAAGCTAAACTGGAAGCAGAAAAAGAAGCTCAAGCAGCTGCAGCTGCCGCAGCTGAAAGCGAAGCTGCTCCGGCAGAAGAAACAGCTCAAGCAGAAGCTTAATTTTATTATAAAAAATCAATAAAAAAGAGAAGATTAAAAAATCTTCTCTTTTTTATTATTTGTCGACAAATTTCAATATAGGTTCTATAAGAGGACCGTTGATATCTTTTTTCAACTCTCTCAGCAAATGAGGAACCGTATTAACTGTTACCGCTCTATGAGGTTGAAAAACAAAACCTTTCCCGCATTTTCCAGTATATTCAGCACGCAGACTGTACAAACCGTTGGCAAGCCTGTTTTCTTTCACAAGAACATCAAGCTCATTTGCTCTTGCAAACTTATCCATCTTATTCAGCGAACCGGCGACAAATTTTTGTACGATTTTCGGTTTCTGTCCGATTGCATCGGCGATTTCCCGAGAGATTTTTACTCCTCTGCAGAATGTCTGCTGATTGTTTATAGATGTCAAATTCACAATATATTACCTTCCTTCTGATATTTCCTTTAATAAAAAAAGATAAGGTAAAAACATGATATTTATATAAAAAAACACTTAATATATCTTTATAAGATATTCTCATCATCTGCCATCAAACAAGAACGATTTCAATCTCTCAAACAGAGGTTTTCTGCCAAATTTGTCAGATAGCTTTCTTTGCAAAGAAGAAAAACTCCCCCAGCTGAGAAATTTTTCTTTTTGGACGATACGTCCTCTGATATTGTCCTGTTTCCTTGAATAATCAGCATGCAGATTATGTTTTCCCCTGCTCAAGCTCTGTTTTGTAATACTAACATCCAGTCCTTTTGCTTCGCTGTATTTATCAAAAGAATCAAGCGAGCGGAGAAGATGGTTTTGCATAATTTTCGGTTTTTGAGAAATCTCAAAAGCAATCCCTTTCGAAATTCGAACCCCCATGCCAAATGCAATATGATTGCGGTTGTTTGTTGCTATCAGCATTATTTTCCCCATAACATTCTTATTTTTACCATTATATTTAATCTCAAAAATAAACAATGATAAAGCTTGTTATAGAGAAATATATTCAAGATTATTTCTTAAATATAGTAGCAAAATCCAAAAATACCTGAAACTTTGCTATCATACGATTTTTCTTTGCTTCCGGATTTAATCTGTATAAATTTTCAAGAGCGGCTCTGGCTTCATTATACCTTTTGACACTTATATACTGTCTAACAAGTTCAGCAGTGTATTCAATCTTTGCAGGTTTTAAGTCAACCGCTTTTTTATAATAAACTATAGAATTTTGAGTATCTTTTTTCTTAAAATATAAATAACCTATAGCAAAATAAGAAAGGTCATCTTTCGGATTTAAGACAATAACCCTCTTATAGACCAATATAGCGTTGTCATAATCCCCCATCCCCATATAAACAGAACCGAGATGCCTGTGAGCGGTCACACTGGTCGGATTTTTTTTGAGATAATTCAAGGCTTCCTCAACTTTGGTATTTATACGCTTCTTATTCAGCTTTGTAGCCACATTTGCAGAAGAATTCGATGTGTTGGTAATATTTGCGGGATTCTGATATAAAAGTTTGATGGTGCGTATATCCCGTGCAGAAAGAGAACGTCTGTAGTTATCATCGGCATATGCATACATAATATCCGATTTATTCTGGCTATGTCCCCAAATACCAAGAGCATGCCCGAGTTCATGCAATGCCGTATTATAAACAAGCACGGGAGAATAGACTTTCCCGGATGGTGACATCGTGCTCAACTCAACTTTTGAAAGCCTAAGAAGGCTGTTAGAAGTATATTGAGGCAGTGTTGTACCGAGAGTATGATGAGTTTTTGTTATTTCAAATGTTTTGCGAGAAAAAACAACAACTATATCAGCTGATTGTGCGCTATACGCCGGAACAATCGTTGCAGTTCCTTTCAGAGCTTCTGTCCATTGTTTGACCGCCTTTTTAACTTCATTTGAATATTCTATTGTCGTATTTGCTGTGTCAACATACACTCTTATAGGTTTTGTCCTGTCCCATCTGACATACATCCCGTTTGATGTAACGGCGTTGTTTATATAATTGTCATACTGATTCGACGAAGAGTTGACAGGTTTGTAAAAACCGTTAGGGTCAAGCGAAATCAGTGCCTTCTTCGACATCGAAGCGGCATAAGAATCAGGATCCATTCTGATTATTGTATGAAACTCAGAAATAGCCCGTTCTTTTTCGCCAAGACGAACACAACAAATGGCATAATAATATCGCGAACTCAAATCATAGTTATTTAGGTCTATTGCCTTTGAAAAAGTCGTTCTTGCCGCTTGATAATTTTTCTTGTTGAATAAACTTACTCCCTGCTGAAAATATGTAGCCCCGAAAGAGGAAGCAGCAAAAGCAAATGAGATTATTAAAGCTAAAAATACCTTTTTCATCAAAAAAATATGCCTAAATATTAGAATGAGTATGTGTTATATCAGCAGGAGTAGAATAAAGCATTCTTATTGTCTTTTTATCACGGGCAGTAAGCACCTGTCTTGTAGTATGTGAAAGCGGACGGATAGCAGGATACATAATATCTCCGTAATAAGGACTGTGCCCCCAAATACCAAGAGCATGACCCGCTTCATGCAACGCTGTGTTATAAACTGCAATATGTGTATAGTCACTTCCTGAATTTTTCTTTGTGCCTATTTTTATTTCCATCTTTCCAAGACGATTTTGCAAATCTTTTCTTTCCCAAATTATTTTTGTATACCCGAGAGTTTTCTCCATATTCGGCTTTTTATTTACCTGCTCAAAAGTACAAACTATATGTGCGTCATGAGGGTCTGAAACAAACTCTATGTCCATAACTCCCGAGAGAGCATCACGCCACTTCTCAAAAGCTTTTCTAACTTCATCAGACCACTGCAGCGAAACTTGAGATTTGTCTATATAAACTCTGATAGGTTCATTATTATCCCATCTTATATAATACCTCTGCCCCAATTTTGTGCTTGTAAGATAGTTATCATTCGTCGCCATGGCTGGCAAAACACAAACAAAACTCATAAAAAATAAAAATACAATAAGAAAAAACTTTTTCATCTTAACGTAAATCCTCATGTAAAAATGACTTTGCCTATAAAAAAAGACAAAGTCATTATAACATTTGAATTTATATAATATCTATACTTCAATTACCTGAGGTAGCTCAACATCGGGAGTACCTAATACTCTCACCAACTCAAGCACAGTCGCCTTCATCTGACATCTTTGAGAGCTTCCTCTGAAAAAATCATTGTAAAAACAACCGTTGCAAACACAACCTCTTTTGTAACATTCTACGGCAGTACTGGTCCATCTTCTGACGGAAGCCGCTCTTCCCAAATCTCGTGATCTTAACACTAATACATTCCTCCGATTCCCTCACCCCTATTGACTTAAGATTGTCCACAAACACCTAAAAAGATTGTAAATTCTCTATTGATAAAGTCAATGTTTAATAATGATTATAAACATTAAGTTGTAAAATACAACAAAGAATTGAACAATTATTACATTACTAAACAATTGCCTCAATACTGCACCCTGTAACGCTTAAGCATGTATGAAATCCGCCTTTTACTTATCCCGACATGGTCTTCATGATTACAATTCCCAAAACATGGGCTGAACATGGTTTTCCATGTTTTTGAAAAATAGAAATCACGGCATTTTTAACAATATTTTTACAAAAGCTTGATTTTTTTCAAGAAAGTGCTAGAAATTTTTCAACAGAAAATTTTAATTTTTTTAAACTATATGTTAATATATATTTATAGAAATTATTATTTTGTAATATTTCTATGTTTATTTTAAAATTTGTAAAGTAGTAATTGTACAGGGCAATAAGGAAATGACAGATAACAGTGAAATTCAACCGGAACAAATAGATCAGGAAAGAATTTTGGTCGCTGATGATGAAGCAAGTATCAGAAGAATTCTTGAAACCCGTCTTAAAATGGTAGGTTATGACGTAATAACAGCTTCTGATGGCGAAGAAGCTCTTGAAGCATTCTCAAAACACAATCCTGATTTGATTATATTGGATGTTATGATGCCAAAACTGGATGGTTATGGTGTAACTAGAGAAATTAGAAGAAACTCTGATGTCCCGATTATTATATTGACTGCTTTGGGTGATGTATCGGAAAGAATTACAGGGCTTGAACTCGGTGCTGATGACTATGTAATCAAACCCTTCAGTCCGAAAGAACTCGAAGCAAGAGTCAAGGCTGTTTTGAGAAGAACTCAACAAAGAGAAGTTTCTACTACAAGTAAAGTTACAAAAAATATTATTACAACAGGAAATATCAAAATCGATACTATCAGAAGACAGGTATTCCGCAAAAATGAACGTATCAGACTCACAGGTATGGAATTCAGTTTATTAGAATTGTTGGTCAACAATTCAGGTCAGCCATTCTCAAGAAACGAAATCCTCCAGCATGTATGGTCTTATCCTGCCGATCATCGAATTGATACAAGAGTTGTTGATGTTCATATCAGCAGACTGCGCAGCAAACTAGAAGTAGACCCTGCTAATCCGGAACTGATTCTGACTGCTCGTGGTATGGGATATATGTTCCAGAGAATTAACTAAAATTTTAAATTTAAAACCAAAAAGACGTATCTTTAATGGATACGTCTTTTTTTATAACTCTGATTGCTGCCTAAATCGTATATTTATCTACTGTATAACCGGGATGATGCAGCAGTTTCTCTTCTATCTGCTCAAATGTTCTGAACTCCTCCTGTGCACCAAAATGCTGTACAACACAGGCAGAATTAACAGATGCATATTTCATTGCACGCTCAATATCATAACCATATTTTGCAATCGTTCCGACAAAAGTGCTTGCGAATGCATCACCGGCTCCAAGAGTAGATACAACATTTGAAGGGAATGTATCTATTTTGTAGACAATCTTACCATCATAAGCATAAGCACCGTCTTTACCATCGGTGATAACAACTACTTTTGCTTCTGCATTATGCAAAATAGTAAGCATTTTATTTACATCATATTCATTCGTAATCTTTGACGCTTCAGACCTGTTCATAATCAGAACTTCAGCAGTTTCAATCACCTTCCTCATCCTGTCAAGACCAAGTTTAATACTAGTTGACCCGACATTATAAGCCATCGAAACTCCATGCTTCTCTGCAAAATCCGTAATAGGGTCCAATACCTGATTTGAATTACCGCTGAGAGGAGCTATATACAACCACTTCGCATCCTTAATAACATTATACGGAATATCATCCTCTGTTATC
The DNA here is from genome assembly GCA_904420445.1 of Candidatus Adamsella avium. GTDB lineage: Bacteria > Cyanobacteriota > Vampirovibrionia > Gastranaerophilales > CAJFVJ01 > Adamsella > Adamsella avium. Next base: position 138,799 of record CAJFVJ010000001.1, read on the forward strand.
TCAGTATTTGCACCTCTGTGAGCAAGCACCGTTCTATCACCGTCAAAAGTTGCAAGAATAACAGAAAAACCTGTCTTTTGACTCTGAGAGGTCTTTATCAAATCGGTTGATACATTGCGTTTTTTGAAATTGTTTAAAATTAAATTTGAATTTACGTCTTTCCCTATTTTTACAATAACCGCTGTTTTGAAACCGAGATTTGCAAAGTTGACGGCAGTGTTTGAACCACCTCCGCCGAGTTCATAATCAACTTTGTTTATGTCAATCTTCTCTCCGTATTCAAAAGCAAGAAACTCTCTTTTCAACTCTGGAGTTCTAACCGTGACTATCTGCTCATCTTCTGATTGAACAAATATATCAAACGTTGCAGAACCGATTGTAATAATATCAAACATAATATATTTCCCTCTCAACGCTTTTTATTCTATTATAATACGAGCAGAATTTATTTGTGAAATACTTAAGATGTTTCATATCAAAGAAAACAATACTATTAAATATATAACATCAGACATCTTCGACGATGACAGCTTCATTCATGCATTCTCAACAAGAATCTCCGGAAATGACAAAAACTTTGCCCTCATGGATAAAAGCAATCCTCAAGATATCCATATAAAAGAAAACCGGCAAAAATTCTGCTCTATATTTAATATAGACTCAAAATCTCTGGTCATACCGGAACAAACACACAGCGCAAACATAAAAATTATTCAAGACAACATCCCTCCTCTGCAAAACACTGACGGCATAATCATCACCAAACCAGGCATTGCGGGGATGTTATTCTTTGCAGACTGCACTCCAGTTATTTTATATTCAAAAAGACATAAAACCTACGCCCTAATCCACGCAGGCTGGAAGGGAACAGCATCATCAATCTCTGCAAAAACAGCAAGAATAATGAAAAAAGAACTGAATATCAATCCAAAAGATATCAAAGCTGCGATAGGCGCCTGCATATCAAAATGCTGCTTTGAAATTAACGAAGATATAAAAGAAAAACTCAAAAACTCCCTAAATGAAGACTGCTCTCAAACCATTTTCCACGAAAAGAACGAAAAAATATTTGCAGACCTGAAAGCAATCAACAAACTCCAGCTCGAAGAAGAAGGTATCAAAGATATTGACATAATGGAGTATTGCAGTGTATGTCAAAATGATTTATTCTTTTCTTATAGAAAAGAAAACTCTACCGCAAAACGACATGCCATACTGGCACAAATGAAATGAGGAAAACTAAATGTTATTGAAGGAAAAAGCCGAATTTGTAAGCGAAAATATAGACAAAATTATCAAATTTGTAAACGAAGATGAAACAGTAAAAGAAGATTTCGAAGAATACCTTGCGACCATCCAGTTCAAAGGTCAGTCTTACAGCGAGCTGCAAGCTGTCTTGATACCATATATCTTCGAGAGAAAACTCACAAATGAAAAAAAAGGCATAATAGAACTATTCAAAGAAAAAAATACAAACCTCGATGATAATGTCAAAGAAATTATGGACTCTCTTGAAAATGCCATATCATCTATCTTCGAAATCAAAAAAATTCACAAAGACGGCTTTGATTTCTTCAACCTTGTGAACGAAAAAGAATACAGAACTCTCTCTCTTGTCAAAATGCTCCACTTCAGAGGTGTAAGCATAGGGGAATTTGCCATCGCAAGAATTTTTGAATACCAGAACGATTTCTATATTCTCTCAATTGACGAAATCATCCCGCAAAGAAGAAGAGAAGACGCTCTGAGATTGACTATAGCAAAACAGCTGCAGCAACCTGAAAGTGTCTACAAAGATAACCCTCAAAAAGAAAAAGAAATACAAAAATTTATAGAAGAAAACCACAAACAATTTGACGACTTTTTCCACACTCAACAAATTGTCACCACAAACAAATGTGCCGATAACCTTCTGGCTCTCTTCAACAACTACACTGAATCAGGAGAAAAAGCACCTGATGACGAAATCAAAAAATATATAGAACAACCTCAAGACTTCAAATATTTCGAGGTCGAAGGCTTCTCAAAATCATATGACTTCATAGAAACAGCCTCCAGGGGTTTTTCTTCAACAGACAAAGTCTATGATATAACAATCATGTTTGAACCCAAACAGGGTATCTTCGTCATCCCGTTTTATCAAACCTTCAACAAAATATTCGAAGCAGAAGACTACAAAACAATTGAAGGCTACCAAAATTGTGTAAAAAACTTCCTTGAAAACAACAATATTCCGGTATTTTTGCTCGAAAAAACCTACAAAGAGCATGGCAAAAAATTCATGACCGTCATAAACGAAATTCTTGACAAAAATTTTACTTTCGATGAACTCATCAAAGAATATAAATCAGACTACATCGGAAAACCACACTACTCATCAACAACACTGCTTTACACTTCTAAAGCATTCTTAGAATTGATGGGTTTTATGGAAAAACCTCAGAAAGAAACAAACCAATACGCAGACCAAAAAATTGGGAGAAATGACCCCTGCCCGTGCGGAAGCGGCAAAAAATACAAAAAATGCTGCATGCTGAAATAATTGTAACGCCTCCTTCATTAAAAAATTTGTTGGAAAATCTTTTTAATGTACAATATTAGAAAGAATAAAATATTGTCCGATAGTGGAGGTTGTATGGAATTTTTCAGGCAAAATCAAAAACTAATAATTGCTATAATACTTTTATCTTTCTTAGGCTGGACTTTTCTGGGTTTCTTACCGATTTTGTTCAACTGATTAAACAAAATTTGGTAATATAAAACTCTGGATAAAAAATTAGAAGTATGAATTTCAAAAAAATATATATAGTCTGTTTAATGATAATATCGCTTTTGAGCATGGTATTTCCGTCAAAAGCCAATGCCGTTTATACAAATCCGACAACGCTCGAACAAAAAAAACGTGAAACAAAAGCAAAAATAAAAGAACTCAAAAAACGTGAAAAACTCGAAATTAACCGCCTCTACAAAAATCAGGGACAACTCGAAATCGAGCACCAAAACCTCAATAGCTCAAAAGAACAACTCTCTTCTACCAAAATAAAACTCAACGACCTGCAAACAAACTGCAACGAAGCATTCTACAACTACCGGCAAATGGAAGACAAAGCTGCAGAAAGAATAAGAATTCTCTACAAAGGAACTTATCTCAACGCACTTCACCTGCTGTTTGAATCAAAAAGTATAAATGACATCCTCGACAACATCTACTATCAACAGCTGATTATCAAAAAAGATAAGGAAGTCCTGACAGAAATGAAACGCCGTGCTGACAGACTGGCAGCTCTTAGAGCAGCTGTCGAGCAAGAAAAAAGAAACCTCGTCAGCACTATCAGCTATATTAATATGAAAAAACGACGGATACAGGACTCCATCGAAGAAAGCCAGTATCTCATCAACAAACTCCAAACAGACAGAAAAACTTATGAACGTGCCGAAAAAGAACTCGAAAAACAATCTCAACAAGTTTCGGCTATGATTCAGAAAAACGTAAAACCCTCAACAGATGTGCACACAAGCGGCGGTTTCTTATGGCCTGTCACGGGAACAATCACCTCCCCGTTTGGCTGGAGAGTCCACCCTATATTTAAATCAAGAACGTTCCACTCGGGACTCGACATCGCACGCCCTTCCGGAACTCCAATCAAAAGTGCAAACTCCGGTAAAGTCGTCTACGTCGGATGGTACGGCGGTTACGGAAAAGTTGTTATCCTCGACCACGGACGCTACAACAACGTTCCGACAACAACATTATACGCACACATGTCAAGAACAGCCGTCCAAAAAGGTCAAATCGTCGGAAAAGGACAGGTTATAGGTTATGTCGGTTCAACAGGTTACAGCACGGGTCCTCACTGTCACTTCGAAGTCAGACTCAACGGTAAACCGACTAACCCGCTGAATTATCTCAAATAATTTTCTTGGATTATAATAAACAAAACAAAAGAGGTTAAGGGAACAGTTAATTGAATAAAAACTTAAAAATATTTTTAATAATCTCCTGTATGGCGTCGTTATTGCTATATACAAATAACGCCTCTTTTGCCAACGAAAAACAGCCTGAAGAAACAACTCAAACAACAACTCCATCAGATAACAAAACACCAGAAACAAAAGAACACAAAAAATCAAAATTCTCTTTCTTCGGAAAAAAACTGAAAACAAGAGAAGACAAAAACTATGACTACACTACCCCCTTCCCTGAATACGAGGGAGAAGAAAACGAAGAAACACCTGAGGGTACTCAAGAAAATACACAACCGTCTTCTATCGACACCACAGGGAATACTCCCATCAAAGCGAACACGGCAATCACGGATATCACCGAAGAAGAACCGGAACCAACAGACCCCGGAGTAGACATTGATATGATAAGCGACTACCTTGACTACTATCCGGAAGAAGAAAAAATGGTCGCAAAAGGAAACGCCTCTGTCAAAATAAGAGGACAGGACACGACCCTTAAAGCAGACTTAATCACTTTCTATAAAGCTACCCAGATTATTGTAGCTGAAAAAAACGTAAGAATTATCAAAAACCAGATGGAGATGAAAGGCGACTACGTCAAAGTTGACCTCAGCGAAGAATCTGCCCTCATCGACCGTCCTGTAACAAACATAGCTGCTCTCAAAATAGACGCAAAAGACGCCATCGTACACACAGATAAAATTGATGCCTTCAAAGGCGTTGCAACTACAAACGAAAAACTTAATCTCGTCCTCGTCGCAAATTCCTTCAACCAGTTCGGCGATGCAAAACAAGAGATGATTAACGATGTTATGTCAGAAGAAAATATCGACAAAAAAACAAACTACAGAATAAAAACCAAACAAATTATCGTCAAACCTGATGAATACAGAAACAAAATTACCATGAAAAATGCCGATATCTACATCGGAAAACGCAAAATAGCAACAATTCCATCAGTAGATATCACTACAGACAAAGAAATGTCAGAAGTTGAAACCATGCTCCCTGAAATAGGTCAAAACAGACAAACAGGTATGTATATCGGTCCATCAGGTCTGGTAAGTCTGCCGTTTGGTTCAACATTGAAGTTATCTCCTGTCTTCGCTTTCAACACAACAGACTTCGGAGGCGGCGGCTTAATCAGGTATAAAAGCGAAACCAATAAAACCCTCCTCGGATATACAAGCGTTAAAGATTTGTTTATTGTTGAAGGACAACAAGACCTCTTCATCCCTGAACTCAAACTTCAATATACGGCAAACAACTATGCAAATGACTGGTTCATGGGCGATCGTCTTCCAAAATATTCAGCAGAAGCTATCTTCCAGAAATCAATGATACTGGATGATCTCGACCTGAGATTTACCCAGAGATACGCAGCTGGCTACGTTGCAGACGCAACAAGAGGAATAGAAAACGACAACAGCTGGGGGACATTCAGGGCAAAAGCACAGGGCGAAATAATGAAAAACCGCCCAATATTCAACTGGAAAGATTTAATCACCTTCAACTACCGTGCGCAATACGATATCTCACAATACGCAACAGGCGAAACTTATGCAATCGTGAGAACAGGACCTGATATGCGCTTAAAATACAAAAGGTTTAAATTCTTCCTGATGTACCTGCTCTCAGGCATCGGAGGAGAAACTCCAATGTGGTTTGACCAGTATTACTACGGCAGAAACAACCTCTCGGGCATGGTCGAATATAAAGTTAATAAATACCTGAGCGTAGGATATTATGCCTCTGCTAACCTCTCAAAAGATAACTGGGATGGACGTCTGATGGCTGAGAACAGACTTTATGCAAAATTCGGTCCTCCGGACTTTAAAATAAGTTTTGGCTATGATACAGTTAGAAGCAGAACACTTATGGATGTAAGTATGCTCGTAGGATCAGAAAACAGCAAGATAGACTTCGAAAAACTTACTGTCCTCGATCCTCAAAAACTCGAAAAACCGAAAGAAAAACCAAAATTCTGGGATAGGTGGAAAAAAGACAAAAAAACTGTCAAAACAAAAAAACAGACAACAGAAAACAACAATTTATAAAGGAATAAATATATGACACTAAAAGATTGGTTCGACAACAAAAAAAAGAAATCTTCATTGAACGCCGACCCTAAAATAGCAGACGAAGATTTGTATAAACTATGGACTAAATGTTATAACTGCAACGCAAGCATTCCGACAAAAGACCTCGAAAAAAACGAAATGGTTTGCCCAAACTGCAACTACCACTTCAGAATAAACGCAAGAACAAGAATCAAACAAATCGTCGATGAGGGAACTTTTGAAGAAATCAACTCAAACATAAAACCGAGCGATCCGCTTCATTTTGTTGACAGCATAAGCTACAGCGAACGTCAAAAAGCAGCCCAGGAAAATACAGGGCTTAATGATGCAGTTATCACTGGCTTTGCAAAAATAAACGACGAAGAAACAGCCCTTGCCGTCATGGACTTTGAATATATGGGCGGCAGCATGGGCAGCGTTGTCGGCGAAAAAATTGCCCTCCTGATTGAGCAGGCTATCGCAAAAAGACTTCCTGTCGTTGTATTCACGGCATCAGGAGGAGCAAGAATGCAAGAAAGCGTCCTTAGTCTTATGCAGATGGCAAAAACAAGCTGCGCAGTAGCAAAAATGAATGAAGAAAAACTCCTCTATATCACGGTACTCACGGAACCGACATTCGGCGGGGTAACTGCAAGCTTCGGAACCCTCGGGGATATTATCATCGCTGAACAAGGCGCAAGAATCGGCTTCGCAGGGAAAAGAGTCATAGAACAAACAATCAAACAAAAACTTCCTGCTGGCTTCCAAACAGCTGAATACCTCATGAAATTCGGGCAAATTGATATCCTGAGCCACAGAAAAGACTTGAAAGATACAATCTCAAAATTATTGAAACTCCACAAAAAAGCAGGTTTATAAAAATGGACAAACACTTTACACCACTTGAATTTGAAGTACCTCTATATCAGATAAGAGATAAAATACAAGAACTGAAAAATCTCAGCGACTCATCAGGAATCGATTTGAAAGACCAAATCGAAACTTTAGAACAACAGGCAAAGGAATACTCTGAATCGCTGTATGCAAATCTGAAACCGGCGCAAAAACTCCAAATCACAAGACATCCGATGAGACCGAATTTCTCTGACTATGTTGAATTTATGACAGAAGATTTTATCGAAATGCACGGTGATCGATGCGGAACGGATGATAGGGCCATCATGGGCGGTGTATGTTATATAGACGGACGTCCTGTTATGCTCATCGGCACGGTAAAAGGTAAAAATACAAAAGAAAACCTCACATGCAACTTCGGTATGCCTCAGCCTGAAGGTTACAGAAAAGCCCTCAGATTGTTCTATCACGCCGAAAGATTCAATCTTCCGATAGTAACCCTGATTGATACGATGGGCGCATACCCCGGAATTAAAGCGGAAGAAACAGGACAGGGTATTGCAATTGCCGAAAATCTCAAAGAAATGGCAAAACTTACAGTTCCAATCATTGCGGTAATCACAGGCGAAGGATGTTCAGGAGGCGCTCTCGGGCTTGCCGTCGCAAACAAAGTCTATATGCTCGAACATGCTTACTACACGGTAATATCCCCTGAAGCCTGCTCATCAATTCTCTATAGAAGTGCCGATAAAGCAGCTGAAGCAGCTGAAGCTCTCAAAATTACTTCAAAAGACTTGCTCGAACTTGATGTAATCGACGGAGAAATCAAAGAACCTCTCGGAGGCGCACACTATGACCCTGAACTGACCGCCTCAAACCTAAAATCGACAATCCTCAAAGCTTTAGACGAACTCTCATCAAAAAGCGGGCAGGAACTCAAAGATGAACGCTACGGTAAATTCAGACATATGGGTATTTTCCAAAACTAACAATGAGCACTGTTGAAATCGAAATATCAATAAACCCGTTATGCGAGGAAATTATCTCTGACTTTTTAATCAACGAACTGAAAAGTGAGGGGGTTATTCTCAAAGAAACTTATTATGAAGACGAAAAAATAATAAGCGAAACTCAAGGAATAATTAAAGCCTTCTTCGATAAACTTCCTGAAAACTTAGAAAAAAAGCTTCAAGAAAGAAAAAGCTTTTTGAAAGACGCAGGAATAGACGAAGCAAACCTCGGAAAGTGGTCTATAGAAAATATAATCAAAATTGAGGACGAAAACTGGGCTCACAACTGGAAAAAATACTGGGATGTCCAAAAAATAGGCGAAAAAACAATTATCTGCCCGAGCTGGCTAGAATGTACACCAAAAGATAATGAAATAAAAATAGAACTCGACCCGGGCTCAGCTTTCGGCACCGGAACTCATCCGACAACAAGATTGTGCATAAAAGCCCTCGAAAAATATGTAAACAAAAACACAACCGTAGCTGACGTTGGAACAGGTTCAGGAATTCTTGCCATTGCCTCAAAAATGTACGGGGCATCAACAGTCGTCGGAGTAGACAACGATGCGTCGGTAATCCAAGTAGCAAAAGACAACGCAGAGCACAACGGCATATCAGATATCACCTTCTATGAAGGCTCAGCGTCCGATATAGACCAAAAATTTGATATAGTAGCTGCAAATATTCTTGCAAATGTCATTGTATCAATTATGGATGACCTGACAAAACTCTGCCTGAATTCATCAAAGCTTATACTCAGCGGGATAATGACAGACCAGAATGAGAGGGTCATCAACTCTCTCAAACAACACAACTTTGAAGTGTCTGAAATCCTGAGCGAAGAAAACTGGAGCGCAATCATCGCACAACCCTCTCAAAAATAGGAACTTATATAGCAAATTCCACAGATACTATTAAAAGTCTGTCATTCTGAGGGTTTTAACCCGAAGAATCCTTTTTGTTCAGATACTTTCGCTAACGCTCAGTATGACATTATTTTGGAAATTTTGGGCGTAATTTGCTATATAAATCCTCAAAAATAATACTTGAGTTTGGAGTTTTCTTTGTGATAGACTAGAATAAACAAATGGAGAAATGGCCGAGTGGCTGAAGGCGGCACCCTGCTAAGGTGTTATGTGGAGTAATCTGCATCGAGGGTTCGAATCCCTCTTTCTCCGTTTTTTGAAAGAAAAAATTATTAAATTGTAATATATGCCAGGGAATATAAGTTTAATATATACATTTTTTGTTGCGTTATTGATATTGATAACACAGATTAATGTGGCAAATTCAGCTAATTATAAATCGGTTAATCAAAAAGAAAAAATTGAAGTAATCCAGAAAAATATTGAAACAATACAAGATGAAATTTCAAAAACACCTAATAAAAAGACCATTCCAATTAAAATTAAAGATTCAACCGTAAAAAAATATCTCGCCAATTCAACAGATTATGAAAGCTTTGTAGCAAACTTAAAGAAATCTATAACTTATTTAAGCAATAAAAAACATCCTAAAAAGTCTGACATCGAAACGATATCAGGATTTTACATGTTAATTGGAGAAAATGCTGCCCAAAATGATAAACCTCAAGAAGCTTTAAATAATTATACAGCAGCATATAATAACTTAAAAAAACATAACATGGATAAAGATTCTGAACTTGCTTTTTATTCTCTGACAAAAATTCTATATCTGCCCCAAACAGCAAGTAATAAAAAATATCAAGATGAAATAATTAAAACAATTGAAACTACACAGCTCGGTGTAATGCCCAAATATCCTTCTATATATGACTATTTAAGTAACTACTATAAAGATAAAAATGACCTGAAAAAAAGTAAATATTATGCAAATAAATTTAACTCAAAACAATCTTGCCTTATTGTTGCATACGACAAACAATTTATAATCAAAAATTCATATGAATGCGATTTGGTAATAAAAGCACTGCAATCGACAACCTATGAAGAAAAACATTTATACTCGAAACAAGCTATTAACTATTTTCATAAAAAAAAGAATCCAAATAAAAAAGAAAAACAACTGTTTGGTCTTTTATTAATGTCTTATGCCGATTACGCCGCAAATACCGGACATTTCAACAGAGCAATATTTACATATCGAACTGCTTATGAATATATGAAAAAAAATAATCTTCAAAAAGATTTTAAACCCGCAGCAATTAGTTTGTACAAAGCGTATGTTTTGTCTTCAACAGTGTTTAATAATACCGGAGAAATACCTGAATCTCTCTTACTGGAATTGGAAAAAGTACAAGAACTACTTCCCGAGGAAGACCGGCATTTAATTTACATTGAATTAAGCAAATACTATGAAAATAAAGGTAACACCCAAAAAGCAGAATATTATCAGAAATTATTAAAACATTAATTCAAATCAAAGAATAAAATTACAATGGACATCTACGACGCTATATACAACAAGCGTATTACAAGGGATTTTCAGGATAAAATCGTTCCGGATGAAATTCTCGAAAGAATCATAAACGCAGGTCTTCAAGCGCCCACACATGACCATCTGAGAAACTGGGAGTTTGTCATATTGAAAGACAAACAGGATAAAGAACAGGCTCTTCAATTTATCAAACAAGGCGTAAAACCTCAGCTTGAGATACTCAAACAAACTCTTGTCAACGGCACCCCGCAACAAAAGATGTATGCTGATGCAATGCCAAAACAATATTCGATGTTATACAACGCTTCGCATATTATTCTTCCGTTCTTCAAATCAAATTCAGGAGTTCTTCACCCCTCATCTGTCAGCTCGCTGAATCCGATTTCTTCTATCTGGTGTGTGATTGAAAACATTTTTCTTGCAGCAACAGCAGAAGGGCTTGCATGTTCAATGAGAATACCGGTGGGAGATGAAGGATTATCGGTCGCACAAACAGTCGGGGCGCCTGATGACTATCTTTTGCCATGTTATATAGGGCTTGGTTATCCCGCCGAGGACAAAGTTGTTGTAGAACAGGTTGAATACAGCGCAAAACAAAAAATGCACTTTGGCAGGTGGTAAATCAAAACCTGTTATCGGGAACAAAAAACTCAAACAAATCATCATTAATCTCAACATCCGGGTCAATGCCGCATTCTGAAAGAACTTTTTCGATATAAAATTTCATCTGTGGCCTGGTAACAACACAAGAAAAAATCATCTCTGGCTCAAGCTCTTTTAATTTATCCGGAAGAAAAATTTCTAACCCTCCCAAGAATTTACCCTGTTTTTTCGGGTCTGCATCAACTATACCGGCAACATCCTTAACCTCGATAAAACCGCTGTTCAAAGCATCTTCCAAAAACTTGCTTGCACCGTATAATACTGTCTTTTTATTTTTAATTTTTTTATTCACAAAATCTGCAGCAGACCTCGTTTTTTCAATAACCTTCTCATAAGCTTCATCAAGACGCCTGTGCAATATCTCATCCAATTTTTGCACGTATTCTTCCCCTGCAAAAACTTTTACACATCTCTTGATTTTTCCGAATATACGAATAAACTCATCATACCTTGTTGCACTGAATATATCCTGCTCCCATTGGATATCAAGTGCCTCAAAAATCTTCTCCAAAGACAAATCGCCAAAATCTATCGCAGCACAATTCGGAGCAATATCATCATAAGACAAAACCATCCTGTCAGAAAAAACAGAATAAACTCTGTTCGGTCCGAAATATTGCTCATGCCCGCTTACAATACCATCAGGATGGAGATAAGAAGACATCTCACCCTTTGCAATCCTGTTCAAAAACACATCATGCAAAACAATCACCGAATCACCGGTAACATAAGGAAGCACACATAATAAATCAAGAGCAGCCCATGGATGCGAATGATTTGCATCAATAAAAACAAAATCAAATTTCTTCTCACAGCTCTGCACATAATCAGCAAGCAGAATGTTTATGCGCAAATCCCAGAACTTTGCAAGCTGGCTGTCCGTTTCAAAAAACGCAGCCCCTGTTTCTTTCTCCCTGTCATAATAAACCCTGTCCGCACAATCAATTGATGTAAGCCTTGCTACATCACTGTACTTATGAGCCTCCTCGAGCATATAATACGCAGCCCAGCCGGCAGCTGTCCCGACTTCAAGCATATTTACAGGTTTATAGTCGCTTATCAATCCTCTTATAAAAGCAGCCGAAGGATAATCGGCATCATACCCGCCCATCCACGCAGGACGCTTTTTGAACAGCTCTTTTGTGTCCGCTATTTTCAGACTCCAATACTCTTTACCTGTTTTCATAAAACTGTTCCTTTACCCTCAGAACAAACCTCATCTATATCTATAACTTTATTTAAATAAACGACCAAAGTCAAACCCAAATGCACAATCTATGGGTCAATCCATCTGTTTACGGCTTCTTCTCTTCAGCAGCAGGCTCTGCAAGATTGTAAATCTTTCCGGCAACAAAAGTTGGAACTTATATAGCAAATTCCGCACAAAATTTCCAGAACAACGTCATACTGAGCGTTAGCGAAGTATCTGAACAAAAAGGATTCTTCTTGCTAAAGCCCTCAGAATGACGGATATTTAATAGTATCTGCGAAATTTGCTATATAAATCCCCAAAAGTTTGTGTGGTCTGACATATTTGTTTATGATAAATTTTATACATACAAAAAGAGGAGGCTCCCCCATGAATGATACAAATATCAAAAAAAAGCCTATGCTCAACTACATTAACGTATTCAGGGGGATTGCAATCATCCTTATCCTGATGGCTCACACAATGCAGTTTGGGGAAGCAGGTTCAATCGAAAAATACATCTCTTTTGAAATTTTTGCAGGCGGCACAGCTTTGTTTGTCTTCATTGCCGGTTATCTGTTCCAGTATCTATCATACAAGTTCGAATACAAAAATTATTTGAAAAAGAAATGGCAAAATGTCATAATCCCTTACTTCATAACATCAATTCCGGGGATTATTGCCTGTCTTGCAATCCCTAATATATACAAAAACCCTTTTGATGGAATGAACATATTTGCTCAAATCGGTATCTTCATTACCACGGGACGTGTCCATAACCTCCCGACATGGTTTATGCCGATGATTACCATCTTCTTCCTATTGAGTGCGCTGCTTTTATACCTCGAGAGAAAAAATATCCTCTACAAACTTCTTCCCCTCCTGCTTCTTGTTACAATCTTCGTTCCAAGAGGAGATATAGAACCGGACTGGGTAATGAACCTTGATTATACGGGGAGGTATATAGCTTATCTCAAATACGTCCTTATGGGATTTGTTCACTTCGCTTCATGCTATGTTCTCGGAATGTATTTTTCAAAATACGGCGAGATGATTGATAAATTCTATGACAAAAGATATCTCCTGATATTCCTGATGGTGCTGGTTTCAGCTTTCGATGTTTTCCTCGGAATAAAATACAATGTCATGAACGGTACAGCTTCAAAACTTCTGCTCACTGTCATCGCTCTTGCTTATCTCAAACATTATGATGAAAAAATCAAATCCATGACAAAATTCAACAAATTTATGGATATAACTGCCAAATACAGCTTCGGGCTGTTCTTTGTTCACTGGTATTATGTATTTCTCTTCAACTATGTATTCAAACTAGCTCCCTCAATACCTGTTGACAGCTTGCTAAACGGTGTTCTTGTATTCTTTATCTCAGCATCAAGACTTGTGACAGTTTTTGTTTTGAGCTTTCTGACATTGTATTTAATGAAAAAAGGACTTGAAAAACTCGGTGTCAAAAATACCCGTACTTTCACAGGGGTCTGAAAAACAAAAATGGTTTCAAAAATCCCTAAATAAACTCAAAAAACTTCCTCCCCTCAACAAGCAGGCTATCTTGACAGCTTTTTATCTCTGAACCTGAAATGCCATAATCCCCGCAAATTTTATCAGGCATAAACTCTGAAAGCAAACTCCCCTCAATATTTTCAACATCAATCAGATTAATATACCGCCTGCTTCCTGAAAAAACAGAGTTATAATCATCAAATTTAAAATCTACATTAAAATCAAACCCGTGATTTGACAACTTCATTCTCATATTCGGAATACCCAAACTATCAGCAGCCACCAAACCATGCAAACTCGAAGAAACGATTGTATCACACTCCGCAATCTTATTCAGTGTCTCAATAGGCGGCTCTCTCAAATCTATCAAAACTGACTTTGGAATCGACCTCAACAAAAACTCTATCTTCGGATTATCATAATCAAACTTGTGTGGGACAAATCCGACTGCATAACGTTTTATCGTTTTTTTATCCTGCAAATAAGAACATAAAAGCCCCAAATCACCATATACAACACCGGAATATCTTTTCTTGTTCACGCTCTCCAATACCTCATGAGACAATCTCCCCCTCAAAATCAACGGATTAACCTCTCTGTATGTTTGAATACCAAAATTGAATTTGCTGATATCACAGCAAAACCCTGTTCCCATTGTAACAACAGGCTTGTAATTATACTTCAAAAAATACAAATACTTACTGTTCTTTATAATATGCCTAAGCGTAAACATCTGCATAAGAGAGCCTATCCCTACAACATCACAGTTTGTAGGGAATCCTCTTTTTACGCAGACTCCAAAAATCCTTTCAAACAATACGGGATTTATTGAATCACCAAAATTTATCCCCTTCGTTCCGACATAATACAGAGTTATATTATTTTTCATAACAAACCTTTTTATTAGATGTAACACTTATAAAGTGCTGGTGTAATTATATGTATAACTATAATTAGTATACGTAATACATATAATATGTCAATTCAATACAACATTTAATGACATTCTTAATAATACTATTCTTCGATAACATAATCAATATCGGAGGATAAAATGGCATCAGGCAACAAATTATTCGGAAAACGCATAAAAGAACTCAGAGAGAAAAACCGCTACACTCAAGAACAACTCTCTGAAATAATTGACCTTGACTACCAGACAATCAGCCGTATAGAAACAGGATACTATTTCACAAGTTACGAAAATCTCGAAAAACTTGCAAAAGCATTCCATGTCGAAATCAAAGACTTATTCGACACAAAACATCTGGAAGAAACTGTTAATTTAGAAAAAGAAATCACAAAAATGCTCGAACAATCCTCAGAAGAAGAAAAGAAACTTATCTACAAAATTGTATCCGCCGTTATCAAATGACAACTAGCTAACAGACATCTCCCTCCGCCATGCCTGCCAGAAATAAACAGCAAGGACAACATATGTCCCCCACATAATAACAGTCGCCAAACAATTTGAACCGTTTATATAAGCCTCAACCCACATAACAACAGATAAAATATTCACCGCAAACCACACAAACCACTGCTCAATACAGCGTTTTATCGTCAACAAAAGCCCGAGAACGGAAAACACTGTCGTAAAAGAATCAACATAAGGCGTTGCATCACCAAGCTTTCTCAAAACCAGTGCGCACAAAAAAGCAACAACACCAGCCAGCCCGAAAAAAATAACTCTCTCTCTAGCTGAAAGAGAAGTCTTGATTATCTCCCTGGTATCTTTCTTCAAATGCTTGCGCCATTTGAATATTCCGACTATCTGCATCGGAAAATAATAGAACATATACAACGCAAAATTCCCGAAAAATGCATTCACAAAAGCAAGATAAGCATAACACATCGTTCCGCACAGACCGAACAAATAACACGAAATCTTCCCCTTCCCTGCAAGAATAGTATAACTTATCCCGCAGACAGCAGACACCAGAGCTATCTTGCTATCACCCGTATAAAAAGAAATCCCGACTATCAGCAAAATTTCGAGAGGAAACAACACTCTTTCATATTTCCCCCACCCGCTTAACTCTGCTTTTACAAAATTTAATACGCTCATCACTTCTATTATAAACTAAAAAGCCGTTTTGTTTGAATTCCAAAACACTCCCTCATGTTTTACTTTTCCCCTTGTGTGTTGTCTACTATTCTCAGGTACAATCACATGCAAATAAACAAAATAAATAAATCTTCAACAAATTTTACGGGAATGCTGAACAACAAAATTCTCCTCAAAGGACTCGAAAAAATCTCAGAACACGGCACCTCTTTCGCTGCCGGCACATCCCTCGTTATGGCTCTCGGCGTCAGACCGCTTGCAATCCTCTCAACCCCAAATACAGAAAAAGAAAACAAACAGTATGCAAGCACAAACTCCATCTGCTCCGGGCTTATCAAATTCGGTCTGGTAGAAGCCGTTGCGCTGCCCGTCGAAAACGCCGTAAAAAAAATCGACCAAAACCCTCAAAAATATCTCAAACAATCAACCATAAAAAACCTCCAATCATCTTCAAAAAATCTCCTCGACTCAAAAAGCTATAACCTCGCAACACAAATCCTTAAACTCGGCACAGGCTTTCTGACAGCTATCCCGAAATCAATGCTCACAATCGCCCTGCTCCCTATTCTGATGGATAAAATTTTTCACATCAAAAAAAATGACACTCAAACAACAATCACAAAAAAACCAACCTCAAACCAAACACAAAATACAAAACAGCTCTCCTTCAACGGCAAACTCACAAACCTTACTGCAAAAGGTCTGGGCAAAATTCTCGACAACACAAAATTTCAAAACTTCGTCAAAAGACATAAACATGAAGAAAAAAACATCGCAAAACACATCTCTGCAGCCACAGACATCCTGCTTACATCTTCATTTGCCTACCAAACGCATAAGAGTAAAAAAATTAAAGACAACCGCAAAAAAGCCCTCATCTACAACAACGTAATATCTACAGCCATAACACTAACAGGCGGGTACAGCCTCGATAAACTCATCAAAAAACAAACAGATAAATTTATCGACAAATTCTCACAAATCAACAAAGCAGACCCGAAACTTACAAAATACATCGAAGGCATAAACATCCTCAGACCGACCATAATCTTTGCAGGTATCTACTACGGCATACTGCCTGTCTTCTCAACTTATATCTCGGATAAAATCGATAAACACCTCGAAAAAAAATCTTCCCAAACAAAATAACCCCATTCCCTTACTCCCGCTGATGTTGACAACGAGAAAAGATATTTGCTATAATTAGTTAGGTAAGACTAACAAATTGTTTACAAAATACACACGCTACAAACAAAATGATATAATCGTAAAATGCCTCTAAACCAACAAGGAGAGAGAACAATGCAGAACACACTCGAAAAATTATCAACGCCATGGGAAACTTTCACTCCTGGAAACTGGATGGAAAATATCGATGTTGTTGATTTTATACAAAAAAACTACACCCCATACGAGGGCAGCGACGAATTTCTTACAGGGACAACACAAAGAACGGAACGTATCTGGGCAAAAGTTAAAGACCTGATGAAACAGGAACACGACAACAACGGGCTTCTTGATGCGGACACCTCAACCCCGTCTGCTATAGATGCCTTCGAAGCAGGATATATAGACAAAGACGATGAACTGATTGTCGGATTGCAAACAGACTCCCCCCTCAAAAGAGCTATCATGCCCTACGGCGGATACAGGATGGTCGAAGCTTCCTGCCATGCCTACGGTTTGGAAGAAGATGAGAAAGTAAAAGAAATTTTTACAAAATACAGAAAAACTCATAACGAAGGGGTTTTCCAGGCCTACACACCTGAAATCAGAGCCTGCAGAAAAAGCGGGATAATTACGGGACTGCCTGATGCCTACGGAAGAGGGAGAATTATCGGCGACTACAGACGTGTTGCCCTCTACGGCGTTGACAGACTTATCGAAGATAAGCAAAAACAAAAATCTTCAAGCAATCATCTGAATATGACCTCTGATATCATAAGAGAAAGAGAAGAACTCTCAGAACAAATTCTCGCCCTTGAAGCTATGAAGAAAATGGCTCAATCTTACGGTTATGACATTTCAAAACCGGCTTCAAATTTCAGGGAAGCTGTCCAGTGGACTTACTTCGGATATCTTGCTGCAATTAAAGACCAGAATGGCGCAGCAATGTCATTAGGAAGAGTATCAACATTCCTTGATATCTACTCTGAAAGAGATATCAAACTCGGTCTGCTAACAGAATCTCAGGCACAGGAAATTATGGACGACTTCATTATCAAACTGAGGATGGTTCGTTTTCTTAGGACACCCGAATACAACGAACTTTTCAGCGGAGACCCTGTCTGGGTAACAGAATCAATCGGCGGAATGGGAACTGACGGAAGAACTCTCGTCACAAAAAACTGCTACAGAATGCTCCACTCTTTGACCAACCTCGGTCCCGCACCGGAGCCAAATATGACTGTTCTCTGGTCAACTCACATGCCTGAGAACTTCAAAAAATTCTGCTCAAAACTCTCAATAAACACATCATCCATTCAATACGAAAATGATGACCTGATGCGTCCGCTGTTTGGTGATGACTATGGCATTGCCTGCTGCGTATCACCGATGGTTATAGGAAAAGAAATGCAATTTTTCGGAGCCCGTGCAAACCTTGCAAAAGCTCTCCTTTATTCAATAAACGGAGGAGTGGACGAAAAATCTTTTGCAAAAGTGGCAGAAGGATTTGAACCAATCACATCGGAATATCTCGACTACGATGAAGTAATACAAAAATTTGACGCTATGATGAACTGGCTTGCAAAAACTTATGTAAATGCGCTGAACATAATCCACTTCATGCACGATAAATATTACTACGAAAAAGCACAGCTTGCGCTGATGGATAAAGATGTCATAAGAAAACTCGGCTGCGGCATCGCAGGATTCTCAGTCACTGTTGACTCTCTATCAGCTATCAAATACGCAAAAGTTAAACCGGTTAGAAATGAACAGGGCATCGCCGTTGATTTCGAAATAGAGGGCAACTTCCCGAAATTCGGAAACAACGACGACAGAGTTGACTCTATCGCAACATCGCTTATTGAAAAATTCATGAAAAAAATAGAACAACTCCCGACTTACAGAGAAGCAATCCCTACCCAGTCAATCCTGACAATAACTTCAAATGTTGTCTACGGAAAGAAAACAGGGAACACTCCTGATGGAAGAAAAGCAGGCATACCGTTTGCCCCCGGGGCAAACCCTCTCCATGGGAGAGATGAATGCGGAGCACTTGCATCTCTATGCTCTGTTGCAAAACTTCCGTTCAAATACGCAAAAGACGGTATTTCAAACACTTTCTCCATCATCCCGTCATCTTTAGGAAAAACGGAAGAAAACAGAATTGACAATCTCAAAGGGATGATTGACGGTTACATGTCAAAACACGGACAACACATCAACGTGAATGTCCTCGACAGAGAGACCCTGAAAGATGCCATGGAGCACCCTGAGAAATATCCCCAGCTTACAATAAGAGTCTCAGGCTATGCAGTCAACTTCATCAAGCTCACAAGAGCGCAGCAGGAGGATGTAATCTCAAGAACCTTCCATGATAAATTCTGATTTCACATTATTGTCACAAAAAAGAAGAGGTAATATATATGCCTCTTCTTTTTTGTGTAATAATTTTGTTGCTATGGACAACGATAAGAAAGCTTACATACACTCTGTTGAGACAGGCGGAACGGTAGACGGCCCAGGCATAAGATACGTCATCTTTTTTCAGATGTGTCCTCTCAGATGCAAATTTTGCCATAATCCTGATACCTGGCAGCTTCAGCCTGATAAAACAAAAACCTCGGACGAATTATTCTGCGATATCATGAAATACAAAGACTTCTTCTCTCTCTCAAACGGAGGGGTAACAGTTTCAGGCGGAGAACCTCTTTTGCAGGCAAAATTTGTTCTGAACCTGTTCAAAAAACTGAAAAAAGAAAATATCCATACAGCCGCAGACACCTGCGGATATGTCGATGTTGACGAAACAATCAAAGAATTATTTACATACACTGATTTGTTCCTGCTTGACATAAAACACCTCGACCCTCAAAAACATCTTGAGCTGACAGGCAAAGACAACAAAAAAGTCCTCAAATTTCTGCAAGCACTAAAAGAACACAACAAAAAGACCTGGATACGTCAGGTACTGCTACCTGAATGGACTATGGACGAAAGCTATATAAACCATTTGATAAACTATCTTAAAGACTACAAAAATATCATCGAAAAAATCGAACTCCTACCTTACCATGAAATGGGCAAGGAAAAATGGACAAAACTCGGACTAAAATACACTCTTACAACAAAACCTCCAAAAAAGGAGGCTCTGTTTGATATAAAAACCATGTTTGAAAAAAACGGTTTTGATGTCCTGCTCTCAGTGTAAACTAAACTTTGAACAGCACCATCTTGAACGGTGTCAAAGCAAGCAAACTATGAGGCTCACCTTCGGGCATTAAAATAATCTCCCCCTCTTTGAGAATAAATTTTTCATCGGAAATCGTTATCTCAACTTCTCCTTCAACTGCCTGCACAACAGCATTGACAGGAGCCGTATGGGTAGCGATGGACTGGTTTTTATCAAAAGCAAACAACGTAAGCGAACTTGCCGTGTTTGCTGTCAGCATTTTGCTTACAACGGCATTTTCCTGCACATCTATTGCAGATTTCAAATCAATAACCTGTTTTTCAAAATTTGTCATAATTTTATCCTCCATCAATGTCAATTCAAAATATCAGCCAAATCTTTCTCGGGTGTCGTAATCGGCTTAATTTTAAATTTTTCGACAAGAATATTCATCACATTTGGAGAAACAAACGCAGGCAGCGTCGGACCGAGGCGAATATTCTCAATCCCGAGATAAAGCAATGTCAAAAGAATACAAACAGCCTTCTGCTCATACCATGAAATAACTAACGACAAAGGAAGCTCATTAACCGAACACCCGAACGCTTTTGAAAGCTCAACGGCAACCTTTATCGCACTATAAGCATCATTACACTGCCCCATATCAAGCAAACGGGGAAGCCCGCCTGCTTCACCCAAATCAATATCATTAAACCTGAATTTTCCGCAGGCAAGCGTCAAAACAAGCGTATCATCGGGCGTATTTTTCACAAAATCGGTATAATAATTTCTCCCCGGTTTTGCCCCGTCGCATCCTCCGACGAGAAATATATGCTTGAGCGCACCTGACTTCATGGCATCGACAACTTTATCAGCCGCCGATAAAACCGTATCATGTCCGAAGCCGACTGTTAATACATCTCCTCCGTTGATACCTGTCATCTTCTTATCTTCCGAATATCCTCCGAGTTCTAAAGCCTTCTTTATCACAGGAGTAAAATCTTTATCATCACCTATGTGTTCACATTCAGGATATTGCACAACAGAAGTTGTAAAAACTCTGTCTTTATAACTCTCTCTTACTGGCATAATACAATTTGTCGTAAACAATATTGCTCCGGGGAGATTGTCAAATTCTTTTTGCTGATTTTGCCATGCTGTTCCGAAGTTGCCTTTGAGATGATTATATTTCTTCAGCTCAGGATAAGCATGACATGGAAGCATCTCACCATGGGTATAAATATTTATTCCATTATCTCTTGTCTGCTCAAGCAAAAGAGCCATATCATGCAGGTCATGCCCAGTTACTACAATAAAAGGACCTTTTTCAACATTGGTCGTCACCTTTGTAGGAACAGGATGCCCGTAGGTTTCTGTGTTTGCCTTATCAAGAAGCTCCATACACTTCAGGTTTATTTCACCCGTTTTCAACACCATGGCAAGCAGCTCATCAGATGACAAATTTTTTGATAGTGCACTCAAAGCTTCATAAAAAAAGCTGTCGACATCATCATCTTTATACCCGAGAATTCTCGCATGATGGGCATAAGCGGCAACACCTTTCAAACCGAAAAGTATGAGCGATTTCAAGCTTCTTATATCCTCATCGCAATCCCATACAGTCCTGATATCAAAATCTTTTTCTCCAGACTTTGAAATGGCTTCTTCAATCAGCGTTCTGATTGACTTATCATCAAAATTCACGTTTGTAATTGTCGTAAACAAACCATCAATAAGCAATTTTGTATTATCATCCGTTCTATCACAGATATGAGCGAGTTTTATCAGCAAGCTTGTCAGCTCATCCTGCAAGTTTGCAACATCCGCTGATTTGCCGCACACTCCAACCTGCGTACACCCGCTGCCTTTTGCAGTCTGCTCGCACTGAAAACAAAACATCTTGTTCATATTTATTATCTCCATATATTCACAACCAAATTATAAATTGCTATCATACAAATATCTGTTGCACATGCAACGAATTTTGAGGAGTAATTTTTATGAATATATTTGACGGAATAGATGAAGAAAAAAGGCAGGTGAAAATTCACCTGCCTTTTCGGGTATTGTACGGATAATTATTATTCAACAGTCAATTTTTTGATGTTTTCTTTTTCTGCTGCGAGTTTTGGAGCTTCGATTCTCAAAATGCCATGTTCCAATTTGGCTTTTGTTTTCTCAACATCAATTTCCTGAGGGAAGTAAACTGTTCTTGAAAATTCGCCGTATCTGAATTCCGATTTTCTATAAGATTTGGCGTTCTCTTCTTTTTCTTCCTCTTTTTTGGCATTGATGGTGATGTAGTTTTTGTCGATGTCTATATCAAGGTCTTCTTTTTTTACACCAGGCAACTCGGCTTTTACATTATATTCTTTGTCTTTTTCTTTTATTTCAACAGGAATTGCAAGTTTGTCCATCTCGTCTGCCGAATACATATATTCAGGAAACAAACTGTCAAAATTACGGTTCAAAATTGAACTGATTTCATCATTGACTGTTTTAATAAAACCATCAGGACTTTTTTTAATTAAGAATTTCATGATTAATCTCCTTTCAATTTTTTATATCTTATTTCCTACACACATATTATTACTCTCTATTGCAGAAATACCGTGAAATTTAACCATTTTTTAACAATGGGTGAAGACACCCGAGAACACTTTTCGGACGCATAACCACCACCCGTTTCTAAGCAAACAACGGGAGGTTCTTGAGAAAAATTCCCAAAGAACAAACTATTTCAACAGCTTTGGAAATTCCTTGAGGATTTCTTTCGGTGTATTGAGAATCTTGAACAAACTCTCAGGAGGTTTGTACCAATCGGGATTAAACCTGAAAATCGTTTCATACTGTTTGAGAAGACCGTCAAAAAAATCTTTTCCGACAAGTATTATTTTCTTTACGGGGTCTGTTTCCTCAAGATGTTTTTTGAAATTTATCAAACTGGTAGCTTCCTGCATAGTAGTCGACCCCCCTGGGAAAACAACAAAGTTATCCGATGTTTTGAAAAACTTGTCTATTCTTTCAGCCTCAGACTTTGCTTTTCCAATCGGCACACAATGTTTGAGGTCTTCATCTCCCCACCCCGGTTCAACAAGTATTGTCAAATTCTGAACAGGACGCCCGTTCATATCAACGGCAGAATGTTTTTTTGCCGCCTCATAAGCCGTCCCCATTATCCCATGCGAACCGCAGCCGGATAAAATATTATACCCGTTTTTGACAAGCCCTTCTGTCACCTCAGCGCACATATCCATATATTCTTCAAGCGCCCTGCTGTTTGTTGCACTGCCCAAAATTGTAACAGTCTTCTTCCTGCTCTCATCTGAAGTGTATTTATCAACCAGTCCGGGAACTTCGTCGAAAAACTTTTGTGTAGAAAAATTTACTGCCATCACAAGTTTTATTTTAGAACTCAAAGAGAATATTTACAACAACTTCATCTCATCTTTTATAATATCAACAAGCTTTCGCATATAATCAATTTCATATTTCGCACTGACAGGCAGCGGAAGCAAATAATGCGCAAGCTCTCGTTCGTAGCAATCGCCATGCACTCCCTCCCAATATCTGATAAGTTCAACTCCCTCACTCACCAGTCTTTTCCCGGCTCTCTCATCAGAAACCTTGAAAGGATAAACCATCGGGATATCATCATCTTCAAGCTCGACATCAAGCTCATTATTATATTTCAAACAGGAGTGCAAATAATCAAAATTCTCTCTTCTCCTCTTTGCCTCCCGCTCATAATTAACAGAAGATAAAATTCTCTCTGTTAAATAAGACATCTCTTTTACGGGTTCTTTATCAAGCAGCTCTTCATTTGCACAAAATCTTTCAAAAAAGTCCGAACTGCCGCCAGAAAACAAAGCCGGATATCTCTTTTCCGAATCATCTTTTTCAAACCCCCGCAATAGTTTCTTGCACCCGAATAAATAAGCTCCATCGGTAACATCAAAAAACTTCCTTGCAGAAGCAAAACTCGCTAATCCTACATGCGGGGCATAAAAAGCTTGTGCATTATCAACAATCAGATTTTTATACAAAGATGAAAGTTTTTTGACATTCCTTGAACAAATCCCAAAATAGTTCGGATACAACACAAAATCTTCTTTTCCAAAATCCTGCGCCGGAAAAAATTTCTCATCAATATGATAAATCCTTATCCTGCAGCCTTCTTCTCTCAGGGCTTTGAATATTACAGGGCAAATATAATAAGGCACATACATTTCTCTTATGTCATATGCCCTGATTACATATCTCAGACAGCTGCGTGCAAGATTCAGTTTTATTGAAGACTCAAAATTCTTTTTCATACAAAACATTATACAAAAACCGCCATGCCTGCACAAAACACTTGCAAGAAACAGAACAAACATCCATAATAATCTTGAATAAGAGAAAAGGAAGATTTTATGACTTTTGATATAAACAGCTGGTGTGAACTGTTCGCAGGTAAAGTACAAAAAACTTTCGGGGAAAAACTTTTGTTCATCGGCTTGCAAGGGAGTTACAAAAGAGAAGAAGCCAACGACGACAGTGATATAGATATGGTTGTAATCCTCAAAAACCTGACAATCACTGACCTTGATAAATACAAATCAATTATCAACTCTATGCCAAACAAAGAGAAAGCATGCGGGTTTATCGGCGGAGAAAATGAGGTCAGAAACTGGACAAAATCAGAGTTATTCCATCTGCTATACGACACAAAAGCTGTCTATAAATCTCTTGAAAATATTGTCCCTCACATCACACAAGAAGACATAAAATACGCATTAAAAGCAGAAGCAACATCTTTATACCACGCTTTATGCCACAGCTATCTGTATGACGAAGACAGAAAAAGCTCCCTTGAAATACTTGCAAAACAGATTTTCTTTATACTTCAATGCAAGTATTTTCTCAAAAATAATGAATATATCCCGACAAAAAACGAACTTCTAAAAAATTTATACGAAGCTGACAAAAAAATCCTTGAACTCTGCATAAACAGACATAATATACACAACTTTGACGAAACACAGTTGAAAGAAGCTTATAATAGCCTAATTTCCTGGTGCTCACGGCTGATAACCTCACAAGAAAATGAGGCTCTTTGAAAAAAGAACCCCAAATTATCTATTATTCGAAGGAAAATACGGAAACTCACAAATTTCTCTTAATAGCAGCCTCAAGCTGTGATTTCGAATGCAGTCCGCTCATTTTTTCAACGACTTCACCGTTTTTGAAAATCATAAGCGTCGGGATAGACACAACCTGATAAGCAAGTGCAACCCCCTGATTTTCTTCAATATTCAACTTGGCAACCCTGGCTTTGTCCCCTATATCATTCGACAGCTCTTCGACTATCGGAAGCTGTTTTCTGCAAGGTCCGCACCATGGCGCCCAAAAATCAACAAGAGTAACACCGTCATAATTTGAAATCTCTTTATCAAAATTGTTCTGATTTAGCTCTAGAGTCATAATTCCTCTCCTCTTCAAGATAAAACCTTTTTGTTTTTATTTATCTTAACCGACCTCGAAGAATTTTAAAGCCCCCGAAAGTAGAACAAAATATTTTTTATCTCAAACAGACCTCTCCGAGAACAAAATCCCTGATTACCCTAGAAACCCCGAAAGAATTATTATCGGGCGCTTCAAAATTTGCGGCATCTTTCACACTCTCTGAGGCATTCCCCATCGCAAAACTGTATTTTGCCGTATTGAGCATCTCTATATCATTATTAAAATCACCAAATGCCATAGTTTCTTCAGGCAAAATTCCAAACTTTTTCTGAAGCTGCAAAAGAGCATAACCCTTGTTAACTCTTCTGTCCATAACATCAAACCAGTTCTGAGAAGAAACAACTCCGACCAAATTTCCCTGAATATAATCCTTCACCTTCGGATAACCGTGTTCACCTGAGCCTGCAGGGTCAAAAACAGCTATTTTCAAAACATCTTCTTCTACACACCATGGGTTATCAACATACTCAAAGTTTGCATAATACTCGAGAATAATATCCTTATATCTGTCTTCAACCCGCAAAAAATAAGCCTTCGATTTTGTACACATTACAATCTGCAAACAGTCAACCTCAAGACACCTCTCCGCTATAAACGCACTTTGTTCACGAACCAGCGGGAAATTCACAACATCAATCCCGCACCCTGAGATATAAGCACCATTATCGCTGATATAAACAACATTTTTATTATACGGTTCAAACAGCCTGCCTATGGTGAACTGACTCCGCCCGCTTGACGGTACAAACAAAATATTTCTTTTATCAAGCTCTTCAAGAATTTCAAAAAAATCAGGCGAAAGCTCTTTGTCATCATTGAGCAAAGTACCGTCCAAATCAGAAGCAATAAGTTTAATCATAGCAATCTCCGTTGTTCTCAAAAAGCATAGCAGAAAACAACGCAAAATTCCATTGACTACAGCTTGCTGCCGGTAGCTTTATAAAGAGCGATATAATCAACCATGCACTCGGCCTTCTGCTGCGCAACAAGTTTGTTTACATAAAGTAAATTTTCTTTGAACTGCAGCAAATCAAGTTTTGAGATTATACCCTCTCCGTATTTCAATTCGTTATATTTATAATCATCAGCTTCCAAATCAGCCTGTTTGAGAGTCTGCTCCATTTTCTCTTTATCAAGACGCACTGCAACCAGCGCATCATTCACTTCCTGAATAGCCGTCAGATTTGTCTGATAATAATTATGCAAGATTTTTTCATACTCCGTCTTCTTCAAACGAAGATTGGCAAGTCTTCTCCCGCCTGTGAACAACGGCATAAGCAAACCGCCGCCTAAAGACCAGAGCATATTTTTTGTGGTAAAAATACTTCCGAAATCACTCGCATTAAACAGAGCAAGACCGCTTAAGCTTATTGTCGGCAAAAACTCTTTCTTCGCAACACGGACATCTATCCCCGCTTTTTCAACCATCTTCTCAGCTTTCAGATAATCAGGTCTTTGCATAATTACCTCTGATGAAATTGATGAAGGAATCTCTGCATTGTGATTCAGCGCATCAAGAGATGTCCTCTGCAAAGACTCTGCATTTGCAGGACTTTCTCCCACAAGAACAGCAAGCTGGTTGAGCAGTTTGCTTCTCTGTTTTTTCAGCTCGACAAGGTCAGTCTGACCGTTTACCAAATCTTTGTTTGCTTTTATGGTGTCTGATGTTGAGGTTATTCCCTCATGATTTCTCTTGAGCATCAAATCATATATCGTCTGTCTTGATTCGACTATCTCTTCCTGCAGTTCAATCATCTTATCTAACTTGACTATATTCAAATAAGTCGTTCCGACAGCAGACGCAACAGCAATATATGCTGCTCTTTCATCAAACTTTGATGCTTCATACAACTTCTTGACAGACTTTGTCTTGTCACGATTTTTCAAAAAGATATCAGCTTCATAACTCACAATACCAGGAGCTGCAAACATCCAATCAGAATGAGAAGTTCCTGGCATCTTCATATAATTCGGAGCAAACCCGACTCCAATTTGAGGAAGCTCTCCGGCAAACTGCGCTCTTACATTCTGATAATAAGTTTCAACATTTAAAGTTGCGACCTTTAAATCATGATTGTTCTGCAGCGCACGAACAATATAATCACTCAATACGGGATCGTTGAACTTATCCCACCAGTCAATGTTCAAATATCCGTATTTATAATCATCAGACACTTTGTTTTTTGTCGCAAAACTCTTGAACTGCTTCGGCGTTGCATCCGTTTTCTCCTGAACGGCATAAGCAACCGCAGGCATGTATACAGGTGCCTGTAAAGCAGCAATAACAGCTATTATCAAAAACTTTTTCAATTCTTGCCCCTTCATCTAAATGCTTGCATTTTTTATGGTAGTATGTTAGCATAACACTGTTGCAAATGCAACATGTATTTTTTACAACAGAGTTAAACTATTTCTAAAAAATTCTATGACACAAGCCGAAATAAAACATTATACAAATACACTATATTATGACCTTGAGCTGACGGCTATTTATTGCAGAATGCTTGGCAGCCAGCTTATTGAAAAAATATATCCGAATATGAATGACTACGAACTTCGTGCGCTGGATGCGATTTATTGCCATCCGAAAATCTGTCAGAGAGATCTTGCAAAACTTATTCTCAAAGACAGGGCAAACACAGGAAGAATTGTAGACTCTCTTGAGAGAAAAGGTTTCATAAAACGCTATAATGACACAAAAAACAAACGTCTTGTCAAAAGACTCGAAATAACGGAAGAAGGAACACAAGTCCTGTATGTGGTTTCAGAAAAACTTGAACCGACATACAAAATGATATCACAGGTCATCTCACAGGAAGAGATTGACGACATCAGACAAAAACTCAAAA
Organism: Candidatus Adamsella avium; assembly: GCA_904420445.1. GTDB lineage: Bacteria > Cyanobacteriota > Vampirovibrionia > Gastranaerophilales > CAJFVJ01 > Adamsella > Adamsella avium. The sequence goes on from CAJFVJ010000001.1 coordinate 167,245, forward strand.
AGCTGAGAGAAAGTCTGAGCCAGGCGGTAGAAATGCAAATATAAAATAAAAGAGGTAAGAAATGAGCGAAGAAAAAGAGACAGAACAACAAGCAAGTGAAGAAAAAACGAAAAAGCCTTTCAAAAGATTTATATTTATGGGTGTAGCCGTTATCCTGCTGATTGTAGGAGGTTTCATCATATATGACGTCATACATTATCAATCTACGGATGACGCTTATGTTGAAACAACAACCGTACAGGTAGCACCCAAAGTTTCAGGTGAAGTTGTTGCCGTATACATAACAGACAACCAGTTTGTGAAAGAAGGAGATATTGTTGCGGAAATTGATGATGCCGACTACAAAATCAAACTCGCTCAAGCTGAAGCAAGATACGAAAGAGCTCTGTTAAATCAGAAAAACGCAAAAGCAAACTTCTCAGCGACAAACTCTGAAATAGCAGTTGCTAAAAAAGACCTGGAAAGATACCAGAATCTTTATAAAGCAGGAGCCGTATCAAAACAAACTCTTGATAATGCTCAAGCGCAATATGACAGAGCAAAAGCAAGGTTAACCTCAGCTGAAGAAGCCCTTTTATCTTCTTCAAAATCAAAAGTAGCGGATGCCGAAATTAAAGAGCTTAAAGCCCTGAGAGATATGGCAAAATTGAATTTGTCTTATACAAAAGTTCGTGCACCTCAAAGCGGAACAGTTTCAAGCAGAAGAGTCGAAAAAGGTATGTATGTCCAAACAGGAGCTCCTTTGTTTGTTCTGGTTCCAGAAAATGTTTGGGTTGTTGCAAACTTCAAAGAAAACCAGCTCAATGGCATGAAAGTAGGACAGCCGGTTGAAATTAAAGTAGATACCTATCCGAACAAAGTATTCAAAGGCAAAGTAGACAGCATACAAAGAAGTTCTGGCGCAAAAGCAAGCTTGTTCCCGCCTGAGAACGCTGTCGGGTCTTTCGTCAAAATTGTACAGAGAATACCCGTCAAAATTGTATTCGACGAAAAAATCGACACTGATAAATATACTATAGTTCCAGGAATGTCAGTTGTTCCAAAAGTAAGAATAAGATAAAAATCCTTTTCAAACGAGAATTCCCCCTATGTCAACAGAAGCAAATATAAACTTACAGGAAGAATGGAAGCCCTCCAAAAATCCATGGCTTATTACGGCAGCACTCATGCTTGCCGTATTTATATTTGCTATCGACGGAACAATCGCAAACGTTGCCCTTCCTCATATGGCAGGAAGCTTTTCATCAAGTCATGATGAATCGACCTGGGTGCTAACAAGCTATCTGATTGCAAGCGGGATAGTTATCCCGATGGTTGACTGGTTCAGCAAAGTTTTCGGCCGTAAAAACTTCCTTTTGATAAGCATAATACTGTTTACAGTGGCGTCTATGCTGTGCGGTATGGCAAACTCTCTGTTTCAAATGGTTTTATTCCGTATTTTGCAAGGAGTAGGCGGTGGAGGAATTATACCTATTGCGCAAGCTGTCTTGCTTGAGAGCTTTCCAAAAGAAAAAAGACCTGCCGCAATGTCTGTTTTTTCGCTCGGCGTCTTGCTGGCTCCGATTATAGGTCCCGTTGTCGGAGGCTGGATTACCGATAACTGGACATGGCCTTGGATTTTCTATATAAACATTCCTTTCGGGATTGCCGCAATAATCGCCTGCCATGAAATCCTCGAAGACCCGCCTTATGCTTCAAAACAGGAAAATGTAAAAACCGACGGGCTAGGATTTCTCTTCCTTTCAACATGGCTGATAACTTTGCAAATAGTTCTTGATAAAGGGAATAACGCAGACTGGTTCAACTCGACATGGGTATGCTGGACTTTTACGGTATCTGTTATCGCAGGTATTTTGTTTTTTATCTCCCAGCTTACAAACAAGGATTCGCTGATTGACCTGAAAGTTTTCAGAGATAAAAATTTCCTCAACGGAACAATAATCCTTGTTATAATAAATCTCATATTGTACGCTGCTCTTGCAATCCTCCCGCAATTTTTGCAGACAATGCTCGGTTATACAGCTTTCCTCAGCGGATTTTCAATGATGCCGAGAGGTTTGGGATGCCTTGTTTCGGTTTTGATATGTGCAGCAATATCAGACTATGTTGATAACCGCATACTGGTAGCTGTCGGACTTATATTCATAGGTCTTGGCGGTCTTGTCTTCGGATTTTTGAACCTTCAGATTTCCACCATAAATATCCTTTTTCCAAACTTCTTATATGGCTTGGGAATGGGATTTGCCATGATACCGCTTATTACCTTATCAAACAATACGCTTACTAATGCCCAGCTTACAAATGCAAGCGGGGTTCAAAATATGCTCAAAAATATAGGCGGTGCTGTCGGAACATCTTTTGTGGCAACAGCCATCTCAAGATTTTCTCAGGTTCATCAGCATTATCTTGTTGACAATCTCGTTGAAACAAACAGTGTCTATATCACAAAACTGCAAGCTCTTGCCTCTGCCTTGACTCAATATGCTCATCCGACGGTAGCAAGCTATATGGCGCAAAATACTCTGTATAATCAGATGGTGCAGCAGGCAACACTGCTTGCTTACATGGATGCGTTCCGCATATTCGGTATACTCGCATTAGTGGTTATTCCTCTATTATTCTTTATCGACGGGAATGTTCCGCTGAAAAAAGCTCAAAAAACAAACAACAAACACTAGATTCCTTATCTGTCCAAACACAGAAACGTGAAGTCACAAACACAGGCTTCACGCTTTTTATTATCTTTGATGAAGGCTCTCCTGTCTGATGATTTGACAGCTAAGAAATTTTATTATCTTCTTTATCACAGAAAAATAAGGAGCTACATACATGACAGAACCATGCCTGAATTCAGCCGAAAAAAAATTTGTAGAAATGTTAAAAAAAGAAGATAATCCACCTCTTTACGATTTGAGTCCTGAGGATGCAAGAATTTTTCTAAAAAATCTGCAAAGAAAACACTATAAAGAAATAGAAGCAGATACAAGAGATATCAACATATTTACTCCAATCGGTGGCAACGTTGACATAAGAGTCATCCGCCCCAAAAACAACCATGAAAAACTTCCTGCAATTCTTTATGTTCACGGCGGAGGATGGATTTTGGGGGATAAAGAAGTTTATGATATGCCATCAAAAAAACTCGCTGATGAAACAAACTCCGTCGTCATATTCGTTGACTACACAAAATCTCCCGAGGCGAAATATCCGACAGCGCTCAATCAAATCTATGGAGTATTGATGTATATCACCGAAAACCACGACGAATTCAATATATTTCAGGATAAAATTGCAATTGCAGGGGATAGCGCAGGGGGGAATATGGCAGCTGCCACAGCAATCAGAGCAAAAAAAGAAAACGGACCGAAAATTGCTTCTCAGGTGCTGATTTATCCCGTTACCGATGCTGATATGAACTCAAAATCTTATGATGACTTCAAAAATGGACCTTGGCTTACCAAAAAAGCAATGGAATGGTTCTTCAATGCTTATATCTCTAATCAAAAACAGCAAAACGACATATATGTTTCACCGCTTAAAGCTGACATAGAAGACCTGAAAGGTTTGCCTCCGGCACTTATAATTACCGATGAAAATGACATACTGAGAGATGAAGGAGAAGCCTACGCAAGAAAGCTCGACGCAGCAGGCGTTGATACCATGAGCGTCAGAATCAACGGAACGTTCCATGACTTTTTTATGCTCAATGCTCTTGCCGATACAGCTTCAGCAAAAGGAGCAATGTTGCTTGTTTCATCGTTTCTGCAAAAAGCTCTTCACTAAACTTTCTGCATAGCTCTCATTGCGGCTTCCTTCATTGATTTTACATAATCATATACATAAGGAGCCGCATCTTTGCCGTATTTTTCAATCAGCTTGACTATTGCGCTGCCGACAATTACACCGTCAGCTATCCCGGCGAATTTCTCTGCCTGCTCTGTTGTGTTTATGCCAAAGCCAATTGCCGTAGGAGTATCAGTTACTTTTCTGATAAGACCGACTATCGAATCCAAATCTGTCGTAATCTCAGAGCGAACACCCGTCACACCCATCGATGATACCACATAAATAAACCCTGTAGACTCTTTTGCTATAAGCTGAATGCGGTCATGTGATGTCGGCGCAATCAAGGAAATTAAGTCTATACCGTATTTTTTTGAAATTTCTTCAACTTCTGACTTCTCTTCATAAGGCAAATCGGGAATAATAATCCCATCAATCCCGACATCGGCACATTTTTTGAAAAACTCTTCATATCCGTAGTTGAACACGGGGTTCAAATAAGTCAAAAATACAAGAGGAATATCTGTTTTTTTGCGCACAGACTCAACCATATCAAAAATTTTTGATACGGTAACACCAGAGTTCAATGCCCTTGTGCTTGCACGCTGAATAACAACCCCCTCTGCTATAGGGTCTGAAAACGGGATACCTATTTCAATCAGGTCTGCGCCCGCTCTTGCCATCTCAAGAATAAACTTCCCGCTTGAGTCCACATCAGGATCACCTGCTGTAATAAAACCTATAAAAGCCTTCTGCTTAAATGCATTATTTATCCTGCTCATCTATTAACCTTCCTCTGTATTTTGCCATTGCTGCAACATCTTTATCCCCTCTGCCTGAAAGACAAATAATAACAATATCATCTTTCTTCATAGCGGGCGCTATTTTCCGCACATGGGCAACAGCATGTGCGCTTTCTATAGCAGGGATAATACCCTCTGTCCTTGAAAGATATTCAAAAGCATCCACAGCTTCATCATCAGTTATCGGAACATAGCTTGCTCTGCCTGTACTGTGTAAATAAGCATGTTCAGGACCTATCCCCGGATAATCAAGCCCTGCAGAAATTGAATAAACAGGCGCTATCTGCCCGTCTTTATTCTGGCAGAACAAAGATTTCATCCCATGGAAAATTCCCAACCGACCTTTCGCAATGCTTGCAGCATGCTTATCAGTATCAAGCCCGTGTCCTGCTGCCTCGCAGCCAATCAGTTTAACATCCTTATCATCAATAAAATTATAAAACATGCCCATTGCATTGCTTCCGCCGCCGACACAGGCGACCACTGCAGCAGGCAGCTTGCCTTCATATTCGAGTATCTGCTCTCTTGCTTCTTTGCTTATCACGCTTTGAAAATCACGGACAATCGTAGGAAAAGGATGCGGACCCATCACAGAACCGAGGACATAAAGCGTATCCTCTGCACGAGCGGACCACTCGCGCATTGTTTCATTAACCGCATCTTTCAATGTCATGGTGCCTGATGTGACTGGATGCACTTTTGCCCCTAAGAGTTCCATTCTGTAGACATTCAACGCCTGTCTGTCAGTATCCTCTTTCCCCATAAATATTTCACACTCAAGCCCTAACAACGCAGCAGCAGTCGCAGTGGCAACACCGTGCTGACCTGCTCCCGTTTCCGCAATAACACGTTTTTTCCCCATATATTTTGCAAGAAGAACCTGCCCCAAGACATTGTTAATTTTATGCGACCCTGTATGGTTCAAATCTTCACGTTTGAGATAAATTTTTGCACCTCCCAAGTCTTTTGTCATATTCTCAGCGTAATATAACAATGAAGGACGCCCCGCATATTTTTTCAAAAGGTCATCAAGTTCTCTCAAAAACCCGGGGTCTTTTTTGTAATAATTATAAGCTTTTTCCAAGTCTATTATTTCATTCATCAAGATTTCAGGAATATATTGCCCTCCATACATCCCGAACTTAGTTATACTCATATTTCAGTCCTCTTACAAGTTTTGTTATCTCAAATATTTTTTTTTCGTCTTTGAATCCGTCTGTTTCAACCCCGCTGCTGATATCAACACAGAATGGGTGCACCGTATCAACAGCATGCTCTATATTGTTTATGTTCAAACCTCCAGCAAGAAAAACAGGTTGTTTGATATCGGGAACAAGCGTCCAGTCAAATACACATCCTGTGCCGCCGAAAGAATTCTCCTTAAACGAATCCAGCAAAACAAAATCAGCGCCATTTTGTGCCTTTTCTTTTATATATTCACTGGATAGCCCTCTGATTGCTTTTATGACAGGGAGTTTTGTTTCTTTTTTCAATGTTTTTATAAAATCACTGTCTTCATTTCCATGCAGCTGTATCAGGTCGATAATCCCGCTCCCGCATATTTTTTTGATATTTTCGATACTTTCATCAACAAACACTCCGACTGATTTGATATCAGGAGATAATCTTTTCTTCAGCACAGCAGCCTGAGCAGGAGTTATCTGTCTTTTTGATTTTGCAAAAACAAAACCCGCAAAATCAACACCTGCTTTGTTCACAAAATCGACATCGCACTCTCTTCTTAAACCGCATATTTTTATCTTTAAAGAAGTGCCTCTCATTTTGCACCTCCTCTCAGACTTTTCAAGACATCAGCCTTATTTTTGGAACGCATAAAAGTCTCCCCGATCAACACGGCATCAACCTTGTTTTCTTTCAAAATTTTTATATCCTCAGGGGTTTTTATCCCGCTTTCAGAAACAAACAGCACGTTATCAGGTACAAATTTGCGAAGTTTCAAACTGTTGTTCAAATCAACATCAAATGTTTTCAGATTTCTGTTGTTTACTCCGACTATCCTTGCTCCTGCTCCAAGGGCTTTCGAAATCTCATCTTCGTCATGAGCTTCAACAAGTGCGCTCATCCCTAGAGAATCAGCAAGAGCAATAAATTCAGCAAGTTTGCTTTTATCAAGTATAGAGCAGATTAACAAAACAGCGCTCGCTCCGATAGCTCTCGCCTCATAAATCTGATACTCATCAATCGTAAAATCCTTTCTCAACAAAGGAATTTTGACATTTTGTGCAATTTCAGAAAGATACTCATCAGCACCGAGAAAAAAATAAGGCTCTGTCAAAACAGATATCGCAGATGCCCCTGCCCTCTCATAATCTATGGCTGTCTGAATATAAGGAAAATCCTCGGAGATTATTCCCTTTGAGGGGGAAGCTTTTTTTACTTCGCAGATGAAAGAAATTCCATCCTCTTTGAGAGCTTTCTCAAACAGAAATTTTTCGCAGATGCAGTCCTTTGCAATGCTCTCAAGCTCTTTGATAGAACGCTTTGTTTTCAGATTTGAGAGTCTTTCTTTTGTCTTATCTACAATTTTATCGAGTATATTCGTCATCTTACCTCATTTGTAATTTTTATAAATTCATAAAATTTCTTCTCGGCAGCCCCGGACTCAATAAGCTCTTTTGCAAGAGCAACCCCATCGAGCAGCGAATTAACTTTTTTCGCAGTATAGAAAGCAAGAGCCGAGTTCAAAACAACGATTTCTTTCTTTGCTCCCTGTTCTTTACCGCTGAAAATATCCTTCATAATCTGAACATTATCTTCGATATCTGCACTCTTAAGCTCATCAAGAGAATAAGTCCCGAGTCCTAAAAGAGATGGATTTATCTTGTATGACATCATTTCGCCGTTGCGGATTTCGCAGACCATTGTTTCATCAGTAACGGTAGCTTCATCAAGCCCGTCAAGACCATGAATAACCATTCCGTTTTTTATCCCGAGGTGAACCATCGCATAAGCCATAATATCAACAAGCTCGGGTTCAAACACCCCCATAATCTGCATGGAGGCATTCGCAGGATTTACGAGCGGTCCAAGAATATTGAAGAATGTACGAATTTTTATCTCTCTTCTGACAGAGGCAACATATCTCATAGCAGGGTGGTGGTTTTGTGCGTACATAAAACACAACCCCGTCCTGTCAAAAATTTCCCGTTCCTGCGACGGTGTCGTAAGAATGTTTACGCCTAACGCTTCAAGAACATCGGCAGCTCCGGTTTTACCTGAAGCGGAACGGCTCCCGTGTTTTGCAACAGCAACCCCGCCTGATGCAACAACAAACATTGATGTTGTTGAAATATTAAACGTATCGGCGCAATCACCGCCGGTTCCGACTATATCTATCGCATCGATGTTATGTAAGCTTACTTTGAAGCATTTTTCTTTCATAACACTTGCTGCAGCAGTAATTTCTTCTGCAGTTTCGCCTTTCATCCTCATAGCTGTCAAGAAAGCTGCAATTTGAGCATCAGTCGCTTTCCCGTCGGCAATCTCTTCCATTGCCGCTTTTGTCAGTTCAAAATCAAGATTTTCTCTTTTTGCTGCCTGTATAATCGCTTTTTTTATCATTTTTTCACTATTTCCAAAAAGTTCTCTGCTATTTTTTTGCCCGTCGGTGTAAGGATTGACTCGGGGTGGAACTGCAAACCATAGATGTCATAATCAACATGTTCTAAAGCCATTATTACACCGTCACGGGTCTTTGCCGTAATTTTCAATTCTTTAGGGAGCGTCTTCTCCTCAGCTACCAGCGAATGGTATCTTGCCACTTTGAAGGTTTCAGGCAAGCCCTCAAACAATCTGCATGATGAATCAACGCTAATCTCAGATGTTTTCCCGTGCATAATTCTTTCAGCATAAGTAACCACTCCGCCAAATGCCATACATATTGCCTGATGTCCGAGGCAAATACCGAGAATAGGAATCTTATCCGCAAAATATTTCACAACATCAATGCAAACACCAGCATTCTCAGGGCGCCCGGGTCCCGGGGAAAGGATTATTGCGTCAGGTGAAAGCCCATCAATCTCTGAAACCGTAAGTTCATTGTTTCTTATCACCCTTATATCATGGTTTATCGAGCCAACAAGCTGGTATAAATTGTATGAAAAGCTGTCATAGTTATCAATCAAAAGAATCATACTTCCTCCTCTGACAGCTTCAATGCGTTCATAACAGCACGGGATTTGTTTATGCACTCAGTGTACTCATTCTCGGGAACACTATCAGCAACAATACCTGCCCCGACACGAACAAAAACTTTCCCGTTCTTTTTGAAGGCTATTCTAATAGCAATGCAGGTATCCAAATTTCCCGTAAAATCAACATATCCGATAGCACCGCCATAAATTCCTCTTTTGTTGTTTTCAAGCTCGTTGATTATCTCGCATGCTCTGATTTTTGGAGCACCTGAAAGTGTTCCGGCAGGGAGAATAGAGCCTATGGCATCAAGAGAATCCTTATCATCTCTGATATCACCGACGACAGTCGATCCGATATGCATAACATGAGAAAACCTCTCAATTGTCATATATTTTTCAACTTCTACGCTGCCGAATTTTGAAATACGCCCGATATCATTCCTGCCCAAATCAACAAGCATGTTATGTTCGGCAAGCTCTTTTTCATCAGATAACAAATCTCTCTCAAGCTGTCTATCTTCTTCATCAGTTTTCCCTCTCGGCTTTGTTCCTGCAAGAGGGAAGGTATATAATTTACCGTTATCAAGTTTGACAAGCGTTTCAGGAGAAGCACCCGCTATTTCCAAATCATTGCTCCCGAAATAAAACATATAAGGAGATGGGTTGATAGTCCTCAAAAAACGATATGTATTCAACAACTCACCTTCAAAATCAGCATCAAAACGGTTTGATAATACAACCTGAAAAATATCACCCTCTTTTATATAATGTTTGGCTTTTTTCACCATATCGCAGAATTTTTCTTTATCAAAAAGAGGGCGGAATTCTGATTTCAATCTTCCCGGCAAAACTTTTTTAGGGAAGCCGTTTTTTATCAAAGAGGCAAGTTTCTGCAGCTCTGATATTCCTTTTTTATAATTCTCTTCCAAGTTATCTGTTTTTATGTTTACTATCAAAACTATCTTCTGCCGCAGATTGTCAAAGGCTATCACCTTATCAAACAGCATAAGGTCAACATCTTTGAAATTCTCTTCATCAAGCGCATCAAGCTTGAGCTTAGGCTCAAAATATTTAATAAAATCATAGGAAAAATACCCGACAAGACCGCCTGTGAATGGAGGAAGAAAGTCAAGACGCGGACTTTTGTTATCCTCGATTATTCTTTTTATATATTTCTGCGGTTCATCAGTGTTAATTATGTCGGTCTTTTCATCACTCTTGAGCGTAAGCTTGCTGTCATGGCATGTTATCTCCATTGAAGGAGCAAAGCCCAAAAACGAATACCTTCCCCACCTCTCTGCTTTTTCAACACTCTCAAGCAAAAAACAGTGGTCATCAATACCTTTGAGAATTCTCAATACCTCGATGGGAGTTCTCACATCTGCAAAAATCTCCGTGCTAAGCGGAATAACCTTGTAGTCATCCGCTAAATTTCTTGCCTCATCTAAATCCGGTTTATACATATAAAACACTCCGAGTTATCTAAGATTATACCAGATAACTCAAAGTATTCAATATTACTACAAACTTAGAATATATATTCCGTTCCGAATCTGAATGCCTCAAATGTTTCAGAGAAATAGTCACGGGGCAAGCCTGATTTTTGCTTCAAAGAATCCAGAAAATCTTTCTTATCAGGCAGCTGCTCCCACACGCTCGGAAGATAAACAGCCTGATAACGTCCGTCTTTAATAATCAATCCGTCAACAAAAGGCACTATCTGTGAAAGCAAATCATCTTCGTCTTTGAACTTCATCTTAACGGGTGCAGATAAAATCGACACCTTCAACTCTGTCTTCAAAAACTCTTCTTTTGAAACTGGTGGGAACCTCGGATCAGAAAAAGCACTGTTATAAGCATTTTTTACGAGATTATCAACAAGAGGCTCATAAGCAAGAATAGACCCGATGCAACCTCTCAGGTTACCGCCTATTTCGAGGGTAACAAAACATGCTCCAAACTCATCAAAAACAGGAGCATAATTCTCGGGAGAATATTTCCCGTCATGTTCAATGCTTTTTCTGCAAATATCAAGAACAAACTCGCTGAAATATTCTTTTATAAATTTATTCTTCTCGCCCTCATACAACATCCATGAACCATAACCTACAACACGTGAGTTATCTCCGCTTATATCACCTGAATTGAGCATGCCGGTTCTTATCAAAGAATAACCTCTTGACTTTGCAAACTCGCAAAGACCGCAGATACCGACAGACCCGCATGCCTGCTCGGGATGGAAAGATGATATATCAACTTCTTCTATCATCCTTGCTGTTGTAAGATCAACTTTCCTCGCATCTGGAGAAGACAGAAAATGGCTCAAATCAGACGATATCACAAACGCATTTTTTTCATCTTCCCAGTAGTGAGAAATTATTTCGGTAATTTTTGACGCCTTCTCTCTTCCGACCAGAACCGGAACTATTTTGAAATATTCAAAAATCTTTTGCAGCATCGGCAGCTGGACTTCAATCGCATGTTCGTCTTTGAATGCCTCATTATAAAAACCGCATCCGAACTTCTCTTCAAGTTCGTTATTTATCTCTTTGTTTAGTTCAACATCCCCTAAAGGAGTTTCCCATGCGTCAAATCCGGAAAGAGCAGCCCCTTCGACAAACACTCTGTGAGCAGGCGCAAAAATAAAAATATTTTCAACTTTCTTATTCAAACAATTCAATCCCTCAAAAGCAAGCTGCCCTGAATAATAATATCCTGCATGCGGAACAATGACCGCACGTGAAGAATAAGCATAATGTTTCTTCAAATTTTTTTCAAAATCTGATATCTGCGATAAAAGTTCTTCTTTATTCTCCGGATAAAAAGCTCCCGCTACCGAAGGGGTTTTGACTTTGTACATAATCACCTTGCTGTTTTATTTAACTCCAAAATTAATTATAATATGTTTTATGAAATATCAAAGCCCCCTAAAAGATAATACTCTTAAATGCGAAGTATGCCCGAGAGGCTGTATTCTCAAAGAAGGACAAAGAGGTTTCTGCCATATCAGACAAAATCTCAACGGAGAAATAATCCTGACATCTTACGGTTATACAACAGGGCTTGCTGTTGACCCTATCGAAAAAAAACCTCTGTATCACTTCCTTCCATCATCAAAAGTTCTCTCCTTCGGAACTCTTGGCTGTAATATGGGCTGCATGTTCTGTCAGAACTGGCATATATCAAAGTCAAAAGAAGACACCTCTCTTCTGCAAAAAGTTACGCCCGCTGAAATCGCACGAATTGCAAAAGATTATGACTGCAAAAGCATAGCATTCACCTACAACGACCCTGTCATATTTCTCGAATATGCAATTGACACAGCAAAAGAAGCCCACAAACTTGGAATAAAAACCGTCGCAGTAACAGCAGGCTACATCAATAAGGAAGCAAGAAAAGACCTCTTCGAACATATTGATGCGGCAAATGTTGACTTGAAGAGTTTCAGCGAAAAATTCTATCGCAAAAACTGTCTTGCTTCCCTTGAACCTGTTCTTGATACCCTAAAATACATAAAACAAAAAACAAATACCTTCTTAGAGATTACCACTCTTTTGATAGAAGGTGAAAATGACAGCGAGGAAGAAATCAAAAAAGAATGCGAATGGATAAAAAACAACCTCGGAGAAAACACTCCCATACACTTCAGCGCATTTCATCCGAGTTATAAATTCCTTGATTATCCTGGAACAAAAGCCAAAACTCTTCTGAAAGCCCGTGACATAGCAGTCAACACAGGCTTAAACTACGTTTATACGGGAAATATACAAAATACCGGAACATCATCAACTTACTGCAAAAATTGCAAAAATATGATTATAAAAAGAAACGGCTTTATGGTTGAAGAGCTTTATATTGACGGGGAAGGGAAATGTGCCTTCTGCAAAACACCGTGCGACGGAGTTTTTTAGACAAAATATTATCTGAAAGTGTTAGAGTTGCAGACAACAAACTCCGTCCAAAACTGACTTTTTTGACAATGAATTTCTCCTGACAATTTTTTATAGTAAAAATACCATGAAGAACAAATACTATGAAAAAGAGAAATTCTCCGCTGAATCATCCGTGGAAGAAAAACAAGATAACCCTTGCTGCCAACTTCTGAAAGCTGTCTGCGGAAGTGATGTCCTGCACTATGATAAATGGAGCGAAACAAAAGCTTACAGAGGAGTCGGCGCTGCAGGCTCAAAAAGATGGCTCTCAAACATCGTACCCTCTGATGTTCTGAACCGCTCACTCAAACGTGCCGTAAACTCAATTATGACACTCAGCGAGGGAGGGATATTCTACCGCAAATTTCCAGATAACATCGACTCCCCGAACTACGGCGACAGATGGGGCAGACTTGCGAATTATATTGAAATAAATAACCGTGCCATTGCAAAAATGGACGGAAACAGATGTTCTGACGGCATAATCAGCACAATAAAACTTCTCAGCGCAATTCCTCCTTCAGCAAGAAGCTGGGCAAACTGCATAATCCTCTCGCAAATTTTCCCGAACATCTACGGAGATGGATACAACAAACTTCCTCATGAAGAAAACTCAATCTACGGCATAAAACTAAACGCCGGCTACAGCGAAAATATTATAGCAAACTCAATCATCAGCAAAATAAGCCCGGAAGACCAGCTCCGTGCCTTCAATGACCTTGCTCATTTCCGTGGGATAAAAACAGGCTTCCGAATGGTCATCTCGGAAGACCAGCTCAAAATAGCAAGACCTTATCAGGAAGATGAATGGTTCAGATGGTGGAACAAAGAACATGAAGAACTCTTCATCGAAGAATGCGCGAAACTCTTCAACCTCGGGTTCGAAGCCATGTTTATCGACTCAGCAAAACATATCGGGGGCTATGACCTCGGAAACTACACAGGCGTCGGAGCACTGCCTGATTACCGTCAGATGCAGCATATTCTGCACGAAATCAGAAGACGCACCGGGAAAACCACTCTCAGTTTCGTAGGCGAAAAGAGTTCGGATGATTTTGAACGCTACAGAAAAATGGGTCTTACAGCAGGCACGTCATTTGTCAGTGTGGACAACTTTGATTCCGTAAAAGAATGGTCTGATAAACTTAAATATTCAAGGGACTATGCACCCGGAGCAGAAGTGTCAAATGACAACGACGAAGGAGGAAGAAGCTACGAACAGCGCCTCTCAAGAATAAGAACATGCCTGTTTGCATTCACTTATCCAAGTGATAAACTCCCGAGTTTTATGCAGACAGAAGACCTCTTCCCTCTCAGATATGATACAAACACCCACCATCTGATGATGTGCAACCCGTCCTATTCAACAGATGGAACACCTGAAAGCCACTGGGAAAATCTTTTTGCAAAAGACGACGGAAGATATTATAACCATCTGGTCGGCGAGCTGTTTGCATATGCTCTCAGTCTTTGAGCAAAATCTTCTCAATCCGGCACAATATATAAAGCATGATAATCCTCTTGAGCATACCACGGCTCTGTTATTTCCATGTCAAAAAAACAAGCTTTTTCAAGCTTTCTTTTTATATAAGAATTATAAGCCGGTGTCTTCAAGTGATTTGAGATATTCGGTCTGTTTGCGTCTGTCCCAGTTCACTCCTCTTCTCAAGACTTTTGCCGGAACCCCTCCGATAATTGTATTCTCCTCATCAAACGATTTGGTAACAATACTCCCGATGCCAACAACCGTGTTATCAGGTATTGTGACATCTTTCAATACAACAACATTGCGTGCAACCCACACATGGTTGCCAACTGTTATCCCGTATTTAGTCAGATTTATATTTTTTTTATCAGAAATATCATAAATTGTATGCCTGTCAGTTCCCAAAAAATTTATCCCATCTGCAAACATACAATCATCACCGATTTTTATGGAGCAGCAGCCCTCACTCTCAATATCAAAACGAACATGACCCGTAAGATAAAAATTTTCTCCAACTAAAAGGGATGTTCCCCCCCCCCCCGAAAATTCGCCTCAAGCCTTGCTATACCATACTTTGAGCCTTTTATTCGTGCAAAATGATTTTCTCCTTCCATTTCAATCCTCGATTGATGCCAGCTCTCTTTTTTGAAATTGCAAGGTTCAAAAATTTCTACAGTGCAATTTTGTCCTTTGAACACAACATCAAGACCGTCAATTTGGGGAAACTCGACAATCTCACCGTTTTCTTTATGCAAAATAAACTTGTTCCCTCTTTTTTCTTCACGCTCTTTTTGCGAAAGTCTGAATTTCAGCTTTATCCCGCAAAAACGAATAATTCTGTGAGTTTCTTCAAACTCTTCCGTATAGAATAAATTTTTCATAATCATTATCCGAATTATTTTTGTATAACAGAGTTTTTAGCTTATTATAATATTTATTACGGTATTTGTAAAAATCTTATATTCGGGATTTATATAGCAAATTCCGCCCCAAATTTCTAAAACAACGTCATACTGAGCGTTAGCGAAGTATCTGAATAAAAAGGATTCTTCAGGCTAAAGTCCTCAGAATGACAGACTTTTAATAGTATATATGGAATTTGCTATATAAGTTCCTTATATCCACACTGTTTTTATTTTTTGAACGCAAACTGACAAAAGACAACATAGCAAAATTCATGAAATACAGATATGCCTGAATCTGTCAGTGAGACTTTTTCCACTCTTTGATTTTTTCAAGTTTGGCTTTATATTTTGCCTCAAGACCCTGTTCCGTCGGATAGTAATATTCCTTGCCCTTAAGCGAGTCAGGCAGACACTGCATGCTTGTCAGTTTTTCTTTTGTATCATGTGCATACTGATAGCCTTTGCCGTAGTTAAGCTCTTTCATCAATCTTGTTGGGGCGTTTCTTATGACAAGCGGAACGGGCTCTGCGAGTTCTTTTATGGCATCTTTTTTTGCTGTTTCATATGCAACATAAAGCGCATTTGACTTTGGAGCAAGCGACATATAAACAACAGCCTGTGTAAGATGCACCGAACACTCTGGCATTCCTATAAAATGACATGCCTGATATGCAGCAACGGCAATCTCAAGTGCATGAGGGTCGGCAAGTCCTACATCCTCGCTTGCAAATCTGGTAATTCTTCTTGCAACATACAAAGGGTCTTCTCCTGCCTCAAGCATTCTTGCAAGCCAGTAAACAGCAGCATCAGGGTCAGAGTTTCGCATTGATTTATGAAGCGCTGAAATAATATTGTAGTGTTCTTCGCCGTTTTTATCATATAAAAGCGACTTTTTCGATATACACTGCTCAAGTGTGTCATCAGTAACGGTTATTTCACCGTCGCTGTTGACATCACCGTTCAGTATGACCATCTCAAGAGTTGAAAGAGCATTTCTCGCATCGCCGTTTGCGAACTTTGCCACCACTTCAAGCTGGTCATCTGTTATGTTTACCTTTTGATTTCCAAATCCTCTTTTATCAGTGATTGCTCTTTTCAAAAGAGAAACCAAATCTTCCGTTTTCAATCCCTGCAAAACAAAAACCTTACATCTTGAAAGCAAAGCGCCATTAACCTCAAACGACGGATTTTCGGTGGTCGCCCCGATAAGGATAATACTCCCCTTCTCAACAAACGGCAAAAACGCATCCTGCTGTGCTTTGTTGAAGCGATGTATTTCATCCACAAAAACAATCGTCTTCTCTCCCATTTTGCGGGCTTGCTCGGCTTTTGTCATCACTTCTTTGATTTCTTTTATACCGCTTGTTACTGCTGAGAAGTTAATGAATGCTGAATTTGTTTTGTTGGCAATAATAGTCGCAAGAGTTGTCTTCCCTACCCCCGGAGGCCCCCAGAATATGAGCGATGAAATCTTATCTTCTTCTATCAATTTTCGCAAAATTTTCCCCTCGCCAATCAGATGTGTCTGTCCGACAAATTCATCCAAATTTCTCGGTCTGAGGCGGGATGGCAGCGGTTGGTTCGATTCATTTGTAAAAATTGATGTCTGTTCCATATTATCCCTTTTTATTTATAAAATCGCTCAATATCCGTGGAATGCTTCTCGGTCCTCTTATTGCATTAACTCCATAGTCTTTCAATATTTTAAACGATAAAAAGTCTTTGTCATATTTTTTTAGCAATCTTATTTTCATTACTTTGTTAATTGTTAAATTTTCATCTTTATAATCATAAGGGATATCAACTTCTGATGCTTCGCATTTATAACGTACAGCTGATAAAGGAGCACCGACATATAAATAAACAATATCCCCCGTTTTAATATTGCTTGATTGTTTCCAGATTATTTCACCGCTTTTTTTGAAAGCGGCATCAACATCAAAATATTTCGGGTTGCAGGGCACAAGCCATTCTGACTTCGCATTTTCTGTTTTCTTTCTTCCTTCAGAAAAACCATGGCTTTTTTCTATAAGCTCCATTATTTTCTCATCAGGAATACTTCCGTCGAGAATAATTGTTATCCAGCTCTTTTTATTCATGTGATAAGCGGGATAAAATCCATCAAGCTTAAGCAAGTCTTGTATCTCGTCTTTGTCGAGTTTTATGTTCAAAATCTCGACTTCTCCTGATTTTTTTTTATCAACCTTCGACCTGTCAACACGTGATATCAAAGCATACCATTTCTCGCTTTGAGGATTTCTGAACACACCAAACCCTGGAGATTTCTCCCACAAAAACTCAGGAGAGTCATGGTACTTTGATTTTATCAAATCAGTAAGACGATTTGCCTGTGCATAAGCAAAATATGTATCACTGCAGCATGCCTGCGCTATCAATATCAAAGCGTTTTCATAAGCCTCTTTAACATGCCCGACAAATGAGCCGGCAGCCGTCTCAACAAGATGAAGAGTGTACAACTCGCCTGATATAATATCAACAAGCTTTGTTTCCATCTCTTTTTCGCCTGATATAACAACCGTCAGCGAAAACTGGTTATCAAGAATATCTCCGGTATAAACGAATTTTTTACCTTTCCGTACAAAGCCGAATTTTAGCAGTTTATTTTCGTTGAATATTTTATTTTTGAATATTTTGACAGCAAAACTATCCATAGCACGCACCGCATTAAAATAGTATGAGAATGCCGATAAAAAACTTTTTCTCTAAATTACATCCTCAAGCAGTTTGCCCAATCTTTTGATGCCTTCTTCTATTGTCCGGGAGTCAGCGTTCGTATAATTCAAACGCATTGCGTTAACATCTCTTAAGCCGACATAGAACGGGTCGCCGGGGACATAGACGACTTTTTTCTCCAAAGCTTTCGGAAACATCTCAACAGAGCTGACGCCCTCAGGGAGAGTTACCCACAGAAACATACCGCCGTGAGGTCTTGTATATTTAATCTCTTTCGGGAAATATCTTTCCATAGCATTAAGCATAGCCCCTGCCTGCTCTTTATATAACGCCGTTATCTTCGAAATATGCTTTTCAATGTCATTGTGTGTGAGATAATCCCAAATCAAATACTGCGTGAATATGTTGCTGTGCAAATCGCTTGCTTCTTTTGCAAGAGAAATATTTCTCAATATTTCAGCATTCTCTGAAATGATAAATCCTGTTCTCATACCCGGAGTAACTGTCTTTGAGAAAGTTCCGAGGAGAATACTGTTTTTTAACTTCCCTGCTCCTATATAAGGCAGCCTTACTCCATCGAAACGCAAATCTCCATAAGGGTCATCTTCAATCAGAACAATATCTCTGTCTTTCAAAATGTCACGGATTTCCTGTCTTGTTTTCTCGGAATAACTCAATCCCGTCGGGTTCTGAAAATCAGGAATGGCATAAATAAATTTGATATTATCATTTTGAAGAATTTTCTTTAGCTCTTCAGTATCCATACCCTCAGATGTCAGATTAACCTGATAAAACTTCGGCTGATACTGAGAAAATGCCTGTATTGCCCCGAGGTAGCTCGGTTTTTCAAGGATTACTCCGTCATCTTTGTTCAAAAAAATCTTTCCTATCAAATCAAGTGCCTGCTGCGAGCCTGTTGTGATAAGAACATTTTCAAAATTGAGGTTTAATCCGAATTTTTTGTTATATCTCTCTGCGATATATTGACGCAGCTCAGGCAGCCCTGCGGTTATTGAATATTGAAAACACTTACTTCCGTAAGTTTTCACTATTCTGTCCATAGATACAAGCAAATCTTCCTGCGGAAAGGAAATCGGATTTGGCAGTCCGCCTGCAAAAGAAATAATCTCAGGGTCTGCAGCCGTTTTTAATATGCTTCTTATGAATGACGGCGGTGTTTGTTTGATTCTGTCTGATAATAAATTTTCCATATTTCATCTCCGCATAAAGAATAACATAAATTTGAATATAAAGCTAATTCTATAAACTTCCGCAAAATTTCAACAAGACAAAGCGCTGAGTTTCTCCATTTAGCATACTCACAAAAAACTGGGTGCGGTGGGATTCGAACCCACGACCAATTGATTAAGAGTCAACTGCGCTACCACTGCGCCACACACCCGTTTCATGAATATGCATTAATTATACAACAAACTAAAAAAAACTGACAAAAAAATCTTTATGATTTAAAATAAAAATTGAAGATACCGAAACAGGATTAAAAAAAATGTTAGAAGTTTATAAAGCCAAATGGATATTACCGGGAAATCAACAGGCGCTCGAAGATAAAGCTCTCGTTGTCGAAGAAGGAAAAATTGTTGATATCATCGACGGAAACTCTATCTCTGATATACTCGGAGATAAAGAATATCAGCTGTTCAGTTATGGTAACTCCATAATCACACCGGGATTTATAAACGCACATACGCATCTTCAATACACGGATGTCGGCAAAGTCAAACTGCATGACTCAAAGGCAATAATCAAAAAAATACTTTTATCGTTGAAAAAACTCTTTCTCGTAGGTTATATCCCGAAAGAAAAATTCATCGGCTGGTATATAGAAATGCTCAAGAATTACATCTGCTGGGATAAAAAAACAAGAATAAAATCCTTCAAAAACGGGCTTGAAATGTCAATTACCTCGGGGACAACTTGCGTTGCTCAGGTATCAAGAGAAAAAGAATTTGTCGAAATTCTGAACTCTTCTCCAATAAAATCATACATATTCATAGAACTTTTCTCAGATGAGAAAAAATCAAACAAAAAAGCTTTCAGAAAATTGAGAAAACAAATCAGAAGATTTATTGAAAGAAGAAACAACAACACTTATTTTGGTCTTGAACCGAATGCAATCTACAGCGTACACAGCCGTTTCTGGGAAGTACTCTCAAAATTTTCCCAAAAACACAACGTGCTGATGCAAACCTGCCTCGGCGAATCAATCGAAGAAGTTGAATGGCTCAAAAAAGGCTCATCCGATATAGACAAACTCTATAAGTTCATTGATTTTACCAACATGCGCCCCTCTCTTGAGAACAAAACGCCTGTTGAATACCTCAATGCGCTGAAGGTTCTGAACAGCAATCTGATAGCAGTCCATGTAAACCAGCTGTTTGACGAAGAACTTGAAATGCTGGCATCAAAAGGCGTAAGCGTTGTTCACTGCCCGAGAAGCAATCAGAAACTTCATAAAAAGACCGTGAACATTTTCAAACTGCTCAAATTTTTCCCTGAGAAATCAGCTATCGCTACAGACAGCCTCGCAAGCAACGATGACTTAAGCTTGCTGAACGAAGTGCGTTATATCAAAAAAGACAAAGACATAGATACGCTCAAACTGCTTGATATGATTACCATAAATCCTGCAAAAATGCTCAGACTGGACAACCTTATCGGCAGTTTGGACAAAGGAAAAGATGCAGATTTTCTTGTATTCAAACTGGATGAAGGCAAAACTTACAAAGACCTGTTTGAAAAGAGCCATCCTGACTATGTTTTTGTTCAGGGTAACCCTATTGTCAAAAACAAAAATCTTCTCATCAAAATCTAATCAATCAAATAAAACAAATCATCAACAACTTCAGAAGATATACCTAGCTGCTTAAGTTCATGAGAAATTGTCTTCTTCATTTTTGGTTGGTTTACAACGGCTGATATCACCAAATCAGGCTTGAGCTCGCACAGACAATCAGAAGAAAAAATTTTGTACCTGCCGAATGTCTGCCCTGCCTTTTCTCGATTTGCATCAACAATTCCAAGGATATTATTATCCTCAAGTTTGCAATTAATGATAAAACTCCTGAGATAATTGCTCGCTCCCCAAAACACGACTGTCCTTCCTTTTGCAAGCTCACGCAGCCCGGTTAGCTGTTTTTTCTGTTCTTTTCTTACAAAATATTCCCCGAATAAACGCTTTTTCCATATTGTGAAATATATCGAAAAAACATTCAGCCTCCATGGTGTCTTCATCAGATAATACAAATATTTATCCCTGAATTTATACGAAAAATGCCCGGCACTCCACGGCTTGTTTCTGGTGACATAGTGTATAAGCTTGATTTCTGTTGACGCAATTTTCTCATCAATCTCCGGATTATCAACATTATACTGGAAATCCCACCCGTCATCGAGATATTTCACTTCGTTGTATAAAACACCGTTCAACAAATCCTGATCATTCCACACCATCCTGTCAGGATAATCTTTCAGAAAATTGAACAACCTCTCTTCAGTGTTCTCATCTCTCCATTTTTTGAGGTTAATCACAAGAATGCCCGAGTTGAAATACTCATGCCCGCCTGTTATATCAGCAAGATGCGACAAATCGGCAAAATCTCTGACAGCAGCTATCGAATAATTATCAACATCCGTATTCCACAACTCAGAGATATCACCAAGAACAACAATATCAGAATCAAGGAAAATAACTTTGTCCAATCCTTTCAAAAAATCAGCCATCTTAAGCTTCAGAAAACACTCGGGCAAAAAACGCTCATTAGCGGACCCGCACAAAGAAGCAAACTTCTCCCTGTCAACAAAAACAAATTCTATATGCGAGATTGAAGTTTCGGCAACTTTTTTCAATTTTTCAATATTTTCAGGCGAAATATAGCTGTAGACAACAAAAAAATTAAGTGTAAAATTGCCCCTATAGTTTTGCAATACCGATGAAATAACAACTCCGGTGTGTTGAGCATAATTATCATAGCATGCAAAACAGATGTTTATAGACTCTTTTTTATTGTTTTTCATACACTCACTTACCCTGATTTATGAAAATAATTATACCATAAAAGTTCTAAAGAATGAAGATTTATAAGCCTTTTGGGCTATTTGCATGCGCAAAAAATTAATATAAAAAATTGTAAATATCGGCAGTAAAAAATTATAGCTTTTTTACAATTTGTGTGATAAAATATAATCACGTTAAAGAAGACCTAATTGAACTGAAGTCACAAAAGAAGGAGGCGGCATTCAATGGCAATCAAGGAATACATCAAAAAAGACTTATTATCCCCAAAAACTGACGATTTTTACGCTTACCTAAAACGTCAACAAAACAAAACAACTTTTAACGGTTTAGAACTTAGAACTTTTTCTTGGTACAAAAAAATATTAGGTATTGTATAAGTTTAAATAGTTTTTAAGGTATGGTAATTAAGTTTTTATTTAAGCAGTGTAATTAATACACTGCTTTTATTTTGCTCTATATACTCATTCAACAAACGAAACTATATCATCAAGTTCTTTTTTGGGTGTAGGATTGACATTATTATTTTCAGGAACTCCTACGCACAAAAATGAAACTAATTTTGAAGGTTTCTCTATATTCAAAAGTTTCTCAAGGCCTTCATAAGCACAAATAGGCGCAGTCAGCCAGCAAGCCCCATAACCTGAGGCATGAGCAGCCAGCAGTAAATTTTCTATCGACGCACCAATGCTCAGCAATGAAGGCATAGGACGCATCCTCACAAGTTCAGAATCACTATAACCGTGTTTTATGAACAAATTTTCCATCACTGAGGTTCTTGATGTTTCAACAACGGCAATATTTACAGGAGCCTCCGTGAAGAAAGTCGAAAAATTTTTGTACATCAAAATTTTATTCTTAATCTCCTCAGACTCATCCCATTGAAGAAATTCATCGTACTTAGAATTAATCACCTCTCTGATTTTATTTTTCACATCCTTGTTTAAGATAACAATATACTGCCACATCTGAGAATTTGTAGCACTCGGAGCGACTCTTGCAGCATCAAGGATTTTCAGAATATCTTCTTTGGGAACTTCCTTATCAGAAAATTTTCTGACGGTCTTCCTTGTCTTGATTGCTTCAAACAACTCCATTGGCTTTTCTCCTAAAATGTTTTATATTAAAAAAGTTACATATTTATTTTACAGGAAATTATGAGATTTTTAACAGCACTTATTATTTTATTTTTCATAACCACAAATGTCTATTCGGGAGAAGTATATGACCCGGCAAAACACGGCGGTTACAGATATTATCAAAACAACTACAACTACACGCCATCTTCTGCAAAAGAAAATATTGTAATAATCCTCGACGCCTCAGGCAGTATGGATGAACAAATAGGCGGTGTAAAAAAAATAGACATCGCAAAAAGAACAATCCTGAAAGTCCTTTCTCAGGTGGCTCCTGATGTCGGTATCGGGCTGAGAGTCTACGGAGGAGAAAACTACTTCCTGCCTTCAAAAGCCTGCAGATGCTCACACCTGAAAGTACCTGTTGCAACAAACAACCAGAACCAGATAGCTGCCGCCTTATCAACAGTACGCCCGATAGGGGCAACTCCGATTACTTATTCGCTCAAGCAGGCAGCGAACTATGACCTCGCAGGGAAAACAGGGACAAGACGTATAATCCTTCTTTCTGACGGAGAAGAAAACTGCGACGAAAGCCCTTGTGAATATGCCGTTAATCTCGTAAGAGGAGGCAGCGACATAAAAATAGATGCCATAGCTTTCTCAACAAACAAACTAACCGATAACCAGCTGAAATGTGTTGCCATGTCAACAAAAGGCAAATTCTACAGAGCGGACACCGAAGCAACTCTCCTGCATAGCCTGCTTGACAGTCTGAGAATACAAAAAGACGTCCAGGGAACTATCATTAAATAAACAATCCATGATAATATTAAAGTCAAAGGAGACACCTCTTATGATAAAAAAATTCAATACAACACTTCTGATATCAGCGCTATGCTTATGCACGGCTCTTAATGCCTATGCAGCAGCACCTGTCTGCCCGCTGCAGGGAACTTCAACCCAGGTGAAAGCCGCTGACCTTGTCAAAAATCCTGAAGCTTATCTCAACAAAAACGTCAAAATCACAGGTATCTTTGATAAATTTGTAACCATCGGGCTTGACTACAAACCTGCATTCAGAGATTCCAAAGACTACATATCATTTCTTATCAGAAAAGACGAAATTCAAGGACATATCATCCCTATGTCAGAATTGAAAATTCTCATCAGCAGAAAAACAGCCGAAAAACAACTCGCCAAAATAGAAAGCGGCGATAAAATCGAAATCGAAGGAAAGATGTTTTCTGCTGCACTAGGTGACCCCTGGGTAGAAGCATGCAAGGTAACCATCATCGCAAAAAAAGAAAAAAAAGACGATAAGGTCAAAACAGGAGCAGCCTGCAAAATTAACCCTTAGCTCGACTTATAATTTCTGTGGAAAATGTTCTAGTATACTGATATGATATTAATATCAGAATTTTATGTTATTCTGATTCTTACTTGCTTAGGTAAAACGGTCTGAGGATTTTGAATATGAGTGATAATGAAAAGAAAAATTATTTGACAATACATGGACACTTCTACCAGCCGCCGAGAGAAAACCCATGGCTTGAAGCAATTGAATTGCAAGAAAGTGCATCTCCTTTCCATGACTGGAACGCAAGAATTTGCGACGAATGCTACAATCCAAACTCAGCTTCAAGAATTGTGGACGGCAAAAACAGAATCATAGACATAGTCAACAACTATACCATGATAAGTTTCAACTTCGGACCGACACTTATGTCATGGATGGAACAATATGCCCCAAACACTTATGAAAGAATCGTGCAGGCGGACAGAAAAAGCATAGGTATCTATTCAGGGCATGGCAACGCAATTGCTCAGGTCTACAACCACATGATTATGCCTCTTGCAAACGACAAGGATAAATATACCCAAACAATCTGGGGCATCAAAGACTTTGAATACCGCTTCGGCAGAAAGCCTGAAGGTATCTGGCTTGCAGAAACAGCAACCGACGACAGAACCATGGAAGTGCTGATTGACTGCGGCATAAAATTCACCATCCTATCACCGTATCAGGCTGCAAGAGTGAGAAAAATTAATGCAAAACAGGATTCTGCCTGGGAAGATGTCAGCTGGGGAAGTATAGACCCCGCAAGAGCTTACCGTTACTTCATCAAAGGGAAACCTGACAAATACATAGATTTGTTCTTCTACGACGGTTCTATCTCAAAATCCGTAGCATTTGATAACCTGCTGAAAGACGGAAACAGATTTATCAAAAGACTTCAAGACGGTGTTTCCCCACAGAGAAATTACAACCAGCTTGTAAATATCGCAACTGATGGCGAAAGCTACGGGCACCACACAAGATTTGGTGATATGGCACTGTCTTATGCACTCAAAAAACGTGCAAAAGATGCAGGGTTCACTATTACCAACTACGGTGAATATCTTGAAAAAAATCCTCCGCTTTATGAAGTTGATATCAAACCCGTTTCATCCTGGAGCTGCTTCCATGGTGTTGAACGCTGGCGAGATGACTGCGGATGTTCTACAGGCGCACAACCCGGATGGAATCAAAAATGGAGAAAACCTCTCAGGGATGCTCTTAACTATCTTAGAGATGAACTTGCCGTTCTGTATGAAGAACAAATATCAAAATATCTTGATGACCCATGGGAATCAAGAAATGACTATATCAGTGTAATGCTTGACAGAAACGAAATAAGCCTTGGAAAATTTTTCAAAAAACATCAACGACGTGAGCTATCTTCAGAAGAGAAAACTCTTGTCCTGAAGCTCCTTGAAATTCAAAGACAGGCTATGTTGATGTTCACAAGCTGCGGGTGGTTCTTCGCTGATATTTCAGGGATTGAAACAACACAGATTATGAAATATGCAGCAAGAGCAATCGAGTTAGCGGAAACTTTCACAGACAAAGATTATGAAACACCGTTTTTGAATATTCTAGAAAAAGCCCAGAGCAACATCAAAGATATGGGCAACGGAAAAGAGATATATCAAAAATTTGTCAAACCTTCAGTTGTGACGACAAAACAGATTATTGCACAATGGGCAATCTCTTCATTATATCAGGATTTTGAAGACGAAACAGAATTATATTCTTACAACATAAACAGACTTGATTATCGTAAAATCAAAAATGCCAAAACCGTTATGGCATTCGGACGAATCAAAGTCACATCAAAAATCACTCTTGAAACAAATGATATGATGTTTGTCATTATCAAGTTTGCAAACAGCGATTTTCATTGTGCAATCAAAGAATTTTCAAATCAGTCGAATTACAACAAAATCAAGAACGAATTGCTTGATAAGTACATGAACGCCTCGTTGACAGATATAATGAGAGCAATCGATATCAACTTCGGTCTTGAGTACTTCTCGGTAAGAAACCTCTTCCAGGACGAAAGAAAAGATATCCTCAAAATACAGCTCAAAAATAAAATCAACAGATCTTCTCAAACATTTAAATCATTATATGACGAAAGTAAAACAGGTATCCTCCAGCTCGGGAAACTCGGAGTGCACATCCCTGAATATGACATAATGGCAAGGTACTCTCTGAGCAAAGACTTCAACGCCTTATTCAACGAAACGGCAGATATCTTTGATGAAGAACTCATTCATCAGGCCGTTGATATTAACAATGAAGCAAAAACCCTGAACATCCAGCTCAGCACAAAGTCCGTAAACAAGCTATTCATTGCAGAGCTGTACAAAAATCTGAACAAACTTTCAAAGAATATGGAAATATCCCATGCAGAAGTTATAATAAATCTGCTTGATACAGCTTCTAAAATCGGTCTGAAACTGAATCTTGCCGAAGCTCAGAATATCTACTTCAACAATATATACATCTACCTTGATGATATATTCGAGCTAATAAGAATTAAAAATCAAGACAGTATCCATAAAAAACTCGTTAAAAGCCTTATCATAATAGGACAAAAACTGAACATAAATATGGAATACTTTGAAGAAAAAGCCTCACAGCTATAAAGAAACTAAGCCTTGATTTTCTTGAGTGCGGCAACGGCTTCCTCCCTGTCATCGAAGTGGATTGTTTCATCTTTGAGAATTTGATAGTTTTCATGCCCTTTTCCGGCAAGAACGACTATATCATCCTCTGATGCCATCTTGATAGCAAGTTCAATGGCGCTTCTTCTGTCAATTTCAACAAAAATTCTATCCTGGTCAAGTGACTGAATACCGCTCAAAACATCCGTAATAATCTGCTGAGGGTCCTCTGAACGAGGGTTATCTGATGTAATAATCACCTTATCAGCCATCTTCTCAGCAATATGTGCCATAATCGGACGTTTTGTCGCATCCCTGTCACCGCCGCAGCCAAACAAACATATCAGCTTTGATTTCTCTCCCCGCAGCTGGCCTGCAGCTTTAAGAACATTTTCAAGCCCGTCAGGAGTATGGGCATAGTCAACAATAACCAACGGCTTTGAGGATACGACCTCAAATCTGCCCGCTACGCTTTTTGTACTCTCAAGCGCTTTTTTGCAGGTTTCAAAATCAATTCCCGCAAGAAGTCCGGCGCTCAATGCCGCAAGAGCATTATAAACACTAAATTCACCGACAAGCTGAAGTTGCAGAACCCCTGAACCCGAAGGAGTAACACAATTAAACCGTACTCCTTCTACAGAATACGCTATATCAGAAGCCATAACATCAGCCTCCTGTTTTATGCCGTAGGTATAAATCTCGACATCATCAGGAACAGCCTTCAACATCTCATAAGCATACTCATCATCGGCATTAACTACGGCAAAGCGGTTTTCTTTATTATTTTTCAACGACTTGAACAACTTTGCCTTTGCTCTGGCATAATTTGCCATTGTAATATGATAATCAAGATGGTCCTGCGTAAGGTTTGTGAAGACAGCACCGTTGAAAACACACCCTCCGACTCTATGCTGTTCAAGAGAATGAGAGCTTACTTCCATAACAACATTTTTTATTCCGTCATCTAACATACTTTTCAGCGTTCTCTGCAGCTCGGGAGCCTGAGGGGTCGTGTGTTTTGCATCATGATAAGTGTCATTCACCGACTTTCTCAATCCCATTGTCCCTATCAACCCGCATCTTTGACCCGATTTTTCAAATATATTCTCAATCAGGTGAGTAACCGTTGTTTTTCCGTTGGTACCGGTTACCCCTATCAGGTTGAGTTTCTGCGACGGATAATCATTCAGAGCATTTGCCACCTGCGCAAGCGCAAGTTTTGTATCATCAACAATAATCACAGGAACATCAACATCAATTTCTTTCTGAGCAACAACCGCAACAGCACCGTTGTCAACAGCCATCTTTGCATAATCATGACCATCAGTGTGCTCGCCCGTTAAACAAACAAACACATCTCCCACCTTAGCGGTCTTTGAGTTGTAAGAAACATCTTTTATGTCGCAATCTTTTGAGTTAATTATCATCTTTGTGTTTAATACACTAGCTATTTCTTTCAGATTCAATTTTTTCAGGCTCCTTCTTATCGGGTTTTATATCCATAATACGGCTGATTTGCACAGCAATCTCATTAAATACAGGTCCTGCGATTGTAGACCCCCAGTCTACACCGCTTTTTGGATTGTCAACAAACACGACAACCAATATTTCAGGGTCACTTGCGGGGAAGAATCCCGCAAATGTCGTATAAACTTCATGTCTGTTATAGCCTATTCCGTTTGCATTCGGTCTGTTTGATGTTCCTGTTTTCCCTGCTACGGTGTAATTCGGAATTTTACCCGCAACAGCTTTTGATTTGGCTATACTTTGTGTCAGCAAAGATGTTATCGCCTGCGCCGTCTGCGGAGACAACACCTGCGTTGATATTACATGTTTATCATATTCCTCCTGAGAAGAGTATTTTATAATATGAGGAGTAACTCTTACCCCGTTGTTGGCAATCGCACTTACGGCAGACGCAAGCTGTATAGGAGTGACATTAACACTGTATCCGAAACCTATATTTGCCTGATCAAGCTTCTGCCACCTTGTCCAGTGAGGCAGCAGCCCCGGAGATTCCCCCGGCAAATCGACATTTGTCTTTGAACCTATGCCGAATTTTTTCAGCATATTATAAAACTCCTCAGGCTTCATCATAAGCGCAATATTTACACTGCCGACGTTACTGCTGTGTTCAAACAAATATTCAAGATTTATCATCCCCGGATTCGGGTGTCTGTTATAGTCATAGTTTTTGATTGTGCTGCCCTGAATGGTAATCTTACCTGTATCCGATATAAGGCTGTTCGGGTGAATATACCCGAGCTCCATAGCAGAAGATACCGTCAGCATTTTGAATACAGACCCTGGGGAATATACATCACTCAAAGCCCAGTTCTTTATTAACTGAGGCGGAAGCTTTTTGTAACTCGGGGGATTATATGAAGGTAAGACAACAAAAGCAAGGATTTCTCCGTTTTTCGGATTCATAACAACAACAGAACCCTTGTCCGCTTTTGTTTCCTTAATCATTTTATTCAGCTCGACTTCTGCAATGTGTTGAACGGCAGAGTCGATTGTCAGTGTAATATCCTCACCTTTCAAGGGTTTTGATGCTATAGCAGGGTTTGTGTTGAAGTCATAAATAACATTTCCGTCAGGAGTCGTTTCTATATATTCATACTCAGGCAGCTTTTTCAAATCATCCTGCGCTGTTTTTTCTATACCGGCTGAGATGTCAGCTTCCACATTTACATAACCCAAAATATGTGCGGCAAGTGTTCCCTGAGGATAAACTCTTGCGCTCTTCTTTCTTATATCAAGACTCTTCAGCTTCAATTTACGAAGCTGTTCAACTGTTTCCTTCTCTACATTCTTCGCAATAATCACCGTATATTTTGAATCAGCAAGTTCTTTCTCCAAATCGGATGCTGATTTACCCAGAATAGGCGCCAGCATTGACGCAATAGAATGAGGAGTTTGATCTTCTTCAAAACAGCGGGGGTCGACATAGACATCAAAAACCGTCTTGTTTGCCACAAGCTTGACACCGTTACGATCAAGAATTTCTCCCCTCATAACATACGAAACAGCTTTATCCTGCCTCATCCTGTGAGCTTTCTGGGTCAAATCCTTTTTCTCAACAACTTGCAGCCACAGCAATTTGGATATAATCATCAAAGCAAAAACAATGAACAAAAACCATATAATAATAACCGGTTTGTTACTTTTCCCATGATTTATATCAAACCAATTGCTCATTGCACCCAACCTGTATACAATTGTTATTTGTCAGTTAATATTAATATCCTATCATAGAATTGATTTTCAATCCGGACGGAGCTGCTTCAACCAACACATCAGATTCTGAAGAGCCTTTTACTTCAAGCACCTGTTTTGGTTTTACCAGATAGTCATAATATGTTATCTTGCTGTCTACATTATAAAAAGATTTCAAATAATCAACTTTGTTTTGAAGATCATTGTTTTCAATGTTCAATCTTCTTGTATCACTGTGGAGAGTATTGATATATTTCTGTTTTGAAACAACAAAAGAATAACAAACCATAGACGACAAAATCAAACCAATCAAAACAGCGCTCAACGTACTGTTCAATATAAATATAAACCGGCTCTGTTTAGAATGATATACCGGAAAATTACCGTATACGAGCTTCTTTGAATACTGTCCCTCTATATGCGGTTCGTAATTGTACAAATAATCAGTAGACGATAACATTTACTACAACTCCACGTAATCTAAACCCTTCCGGCTACTCTCAGCTTTGCGCTTCGTGAAGGCGGGTTTTGTTTAATCTCTCCCTCTGATGCGATTATTGGCTTTTTTGTGATTATGTCCAATTTTCTTGGAGGACATGAACATATTAAATCATATGGCCCACAATTGCAATCAGAAGAAAGATATTTGAAAACTCTCTTTACAATTTTATCTTCTAACGAATGAAAGCTGACAACTGCTATTCTAGCACTTTTGTCAAGTAAAGAGATTACTCCGTTTAGAGTATTTTCAAGATTATTTAATTCATCATTCACTTCAATTCTGATTGCCTGAAAAACTCGAGTCGCCGGATGTATTTTATTTCTAGGGTTTCTGGGGACAGCCGAACAAATTAAATCAGCGAGTTCTTTTGTTGTTTCTATTTTTTTTTCTTGACGTTTCTTAACAATTCTTGAAGCTATCCTCCTTGAGTACCTCTCCTCTCCATACTCCTGAAAAATACGCACCAAATCAGCTTCATGATAAAAGTTCACAACATCATAAGCTGTTTTCTCTCCATCCATATCAAAACGCATATCAAGTCTTGACTCATGAGAAAAACTGAACCCTCTTTCCACTGATGTCAGCTGGTAATAAGAAGCCCCCAAATCAAAAACAATCCCTCCGGTAATTTTTTCTATCCCTCTTTCTTCAAGAATTCTCGGTATTTCAGAATAGTTAGCCTTGAAAATCGTTACGGACTCCCCAAATTCAGCAAGCCGTTCAGAGGCAACTTCTATCGCATTTCTGTCAACATCAAATGCAAACAGCTTGCCATCAGGTTGTATTCTCTTTGCTATCTCATAAGAATACCCCCCGCCGCCGAGTGTAGCATCAATATAAAGCAAGCCGGGTTTGCAATCAAGAGCATCTACAGCTTCATGTAACATTACAGGATAATGCTTAAATTCTTCATTCATTTTTCTCAAACTCTATGCCGTTATAAAAATTCTGTGCTTCATCAAAATTGAATGGCTGGTCAAAACCGAAAGATACCATCAAAATATTATGCCCGTCAGGTTCTTTCCCGACAGAAACTATTCCGTTCATTTCTTTATAGGGTCCTTCCTGCATCTTCGCCTTATATGAATAATAAGGCAGCTGCTGCTGCAGGAATTTCGCTGTTTTATTCCCGGAAATCTCATAATCTGACAACTCTAATTTTTGGTAGTCAAAAAATATATTCAACAACTCAACAACGTCTTCTTTTTTGTATTTTGAAAACTCTTCTTCATTAACCTTCACTATACCGTCAATATTCATATACACCATACTCTGGCAGCTGTCTTTCGAAGTTGCAAGAACTGATTTTGTGCTCCATGGCAAACCCTGATATTCAATCTTATACTTATCTTTCGGTATTTGCGAAAAATCCGCTTTTGACTTTGTATCCTTGAATATAAACGGTGATATCTCTTTATTTTTCAATCTGACTTTAGCGATAAATTTCTGCAAATTCGGACTGTTTTGAACAATCCCTGAATCCTTAATAAAATCAATTCCCCCTACGGCAACAAAACCTATAAAAGCAAACACCAGTATGGTTAACTTTATCAAATCGCTTAAGCAGCCCATTTATCTTACCCTTTGAATTTAAAAATATTTAATAAAATTATAAAATAAAATTAATTTAAATTATAATTAAAATAAAATAATTCAAAAAAGAAAGACATCCTGATGAAAGATAGAGAAATTACAACACTCAAAAGCTCCGAAATTGATCTCAATATGGCAACTCCTATGTTGAAACAATTCCTCGATATAAAACTCAAATATCAGGATATGATTCTTCTTTATCGCATGGGCGACTTTTTTGAAACTTTTTTTGAAGACGCCGTTACTATTGCAAAAGATTTGGAAATTACTCTCACAAGCAGAGAAGGCGGGGCTCTCGGGCGTATCCCCATGGCAGGCGTTCCGGCAAAAGCCGTCGACTCATATATCGCAAAACTTCTCCAGAAAAATCACAAAATAGCTGTCTGTGACCAGACTCAAGACCCCGCTGAAGCAAAAGGTCTCGTCGAAAGAAAAGTTACACGCCTGATTACTGCAGGAACTCTCAGCGACCCGAATCTTATAGACAGCAACAAAAACAACTACCTCGCCGCTATTACAAAAGACAAAAACAAAGATCTCTACGGACTCGCTTATGTTGACATAACAACAGCAGAATTTCGTATCACACAAACAAATCTCTCTCAGCTTATATCAGAACTGAATTGCATAAAACCATCAGAAATTCTTGCACCGACAAAAAAACAAAAAATTCAGCCCTTTCAAATTGTTCCCGAAGAAACACCTGATTTGGACGACGAAATTTTGAGAAACTTCAACTGCACAAAATGTTCACCGTCTTTGTTTGATGAAAAATTTGCACAAAAAATTATCAAAGAAACCTTCAATGTATCATCACTCGAATGCTTCGGGTACCCTGAGTTCACCCTCGGGTTGATTTCAGCAGGTGTAATCCTTGACTACATCAGAGAAACACAAAAACAAAACATCCCCAAATTTGATGTAATCTCACCCTATACAATCAGCGAATTTGTATCAATAGACGCAAACACAAGAAAAAACCTCGAACTCACGGAAACCTCAAGAGATAAAAACAAAAAAGGCTCTCTGCTCTGGGCAATTAACAGAACTTCGACAAACATGGGCGCCCGTCTGCTCTCAAAATGGATTCACCAGCCTTTGCAAAACCTTACCGAAATTAACAAACGTCAGGACGCTGTAGAAGAACTTTTGCAGGATTCACAATCAAGAATAAAACTTACATCTCTGCTCGATAAAGTCTATGATATCGAAAGACTATCCACCAAAATAAGCAATAACTCTGTCAACGCAAGAGATTTTCTCGCACTGAAAGACTCTCTTGAAAATCTGCCGATGTTCAAAGAGCTGTTGAAAGACAAAAAATCCCCTTATTTATCGGTATTCAACCAGGATTATTCACAAATAAACACCCTCTGCGGCATAATAGACAAAACCATCGCAGATAACCCGCCTATATCAATCAAAGAAGGAAACCTGATAAAACCAGGCGTTCATGAGGAACTGGACTATCAAAGAAGCCTCCTCTCAGGCGGTAAAGAATGGATAGAAAACTTTGAAAAAAAAGAAAAAGAACGCACAAACATCAAATCTCTAAAAATAGGCTACAGCAAAACCTTCGGATATTTCATCGAAGTAACACATGCAAACGCCGAGTTTGTTCCCTCTGACTACACAAGAAAACAAACTCTCGTTAACGCCGAAAGATACATTACCCCGGAACTCAAAAAATACGAAGAAGAAGTTCTGAGCGCACAATCAAAATCAGTTGAAATAGAATACAAGATTTTCTGCGACCTGAGAGAATATTCAAAAGAATACGTTACAGCACTGAGAGAAATTTCTCACAATCTTGCCTCGCTCGATGTCCTTCTGTCTTTTGCAATTGTCGCAAGCGAACATAAATACATAAGACCTTATGTTGACAACTCAAATGCTTTGATAGTCAAAGGCGGACGTCATCCCGTAATCGAACAGCTGCTGCCGATGGGCGAATATGTCGCAAATGACCTGTGCATATATTCCGGAGCAGAAGAAAACTCCGATATGACTCAGTTCATAATACTCACAGGACCTAATATGGCAGGTAAATCAACTTATATGAGGCAAAATGCCCTCATTATCCTGCTTGCTCAAATGGGGAGCTTTGTTCCGGCTGAAGAAGCTCATATCGGGATTATTGACAAAATATTTACCCGTGTCGGATCTGTAGACGACCTCTCAACGGGACAATCAACTTTTATGGTCGAGATGAACGAAACAGCCATGATTCTCAACTCTGCAACCGAAAAAAGTCTTATCCTGCTCGATGAAATAGGACGCGGCACAAGCACCTATGACGGTGTAGCTATTGCATGGAGCGTGGCTGAGTTTATTGCAACAAAAATCAAAGCAAGAACAATCTTTGCTACCCACTATCATGAGCTTAATATAATGTGCAATTCTTATCCTTATATAAAAAACTACCGGATGACAATAGAAGAAAAAAACGGAGAAATAAAATTCCTGCGTAAGGTTGTCCCTGGAGGCACAAGCAGAAGCTACGGCATTCAGGTTGCAAAAATGGCAGGTCTGCCAGAAGATGTAATCTCAAACGCCATGCATTTGATGCAAAAAATGCAAAAAAATTATGTAACAAAACTCGGCATAACTCCTTCCAAACAAGACTCTGAAACTCCTCAGCTGTCGTTGTTCATCGAATAGCTATAAACAATCAACATAAGCATAACCTGATGACATTATATCAGGCATTGAGCTGCCGTCCGTTGTTTTGACCACAAGAGAATATATATCATTTTTGTTTTCATATAAAAGATTATTTAACATCTCAACAGTATCTGTCTTCAAATTCATAAGAACAATTGCACAATCATAATCGCTGTCTTCTAAAAACACTATATTACTCGGCATAATCTTCGAAAATAACTTATCTACATAAAACTGATACAAACTGCTGTCAGCTTTGTTTACTTTTCTTAAAGATGATTTTTCAAGTATCCTCAAAATATATTTCTTCTCAAAACAAATTTTTTCTTCGACAAATTTCTTTGATTTGTTCATAAAAAACTTGAAATCATACAAGTTATCAGCAAGTTGAAAATTAACAACAGTTCCGTTTTTTATACATTCAAAGTATTTGACATCTTTCATCAAAAACTTGCAACGACTATATCCGGCCAATCCGCCTATTTTGTATAAACAAAGACTGTTATCGGAAATTTTTGATGTTATCCGGAAATCGATATCTCTTATCCTGCTTTTGATATTTATATTTTTATAATCAAAAAAATTGCTTATAAGATAGTTATAAATATTATTCCTGTAAAAATTTTTCCTGACCTCGAGGTTAGTGCTATTCTCCAAATTTTTCAACTCAACGGCAACTACCTCCAAACGTGATTTTACAAATATATCAAATTCTTCTTTATAATCGGCAATTGTTTCATAAATCAGTACATGGCAAAAATATTCGTTCCAAAATTTTTCTGAAACAACCGGTTTATGATTATTGTCTTTTGAGAACTCTTCATATTCATAATTACTATTGAAATCATCTACATCAAACCAATACCTCGACACATTCTCCAAAAATTCATGCCCCAGAAGATGGTTCATATTCAGCCATCTAAGAGTATTTTCATAACCCTCATCACGGGCAAACTGCAAATATTCTCCCATTTTATTTATTTTTATAAGAACAAAATATAATTTTTTGTCATGTAAAATATAAATTCTTTTATCATAATTGAGAGGAGGTATTATAGAATCCTTCTCTTTGCTTAGTTTTATAGGTGATTTAATATTACATATTACGTTAAACATACTAAAAAATTATTCAACGAATATTTTTACCACTAATATTAAAACTCAAAAAATAAGTATTTTTATTAATGTATATTCGGTTTTTATATTTTTTTACTTTAAATTTTATTTGTTATAGGATGTACTCAAAAGAAAGCTGAAAGGAATTAGAATAAATGCTGATAGTAATGGAACACGGCGCAACACAGGAACAAATTCAAGCCGTAGAAAATTTTATTAGAGAACAGGGCTTTGACGCTCACATCTCTCAAGGCGAACTGCATACAATCATCGGAGCCGTCGGCGGGAAAATTATCGACGAAAGAGAAATTCAACTGCTCGATGGAGTAAGAGAAATTATCAGAATTTCAACAAGCTATAAACTTGCAAGCAGAGCATTCCAAAAAGAAGATACAATCATAAAAATCAATGATGTAACAATCGGAGGTAATCAAATTGCAATGATTGCCGGTCCATGCACAATAGAATCTTACGAACAAATGGACGAAACAGCAAAAGCACTCAGCGATATAGGCATAAGAATCCTCAGAGGAGGCGCCTTTAAACCGAGGACATCTCCTTACAGCTTTCAAGGCATGGGAGAAGAAGGTCTCAAAATTATCAGACGGGTCGCCGACAAATACAACATGCTCGTAACCTCAGAAGTTATGCAAATATCTCAAATCCCTATGTTTATGAAATATGTAGATATATTGCAGGTCGGTGCAAGAAACATGCAGAACTTCAACCTCCTCAAAGAACTAGGATTCATCAACAAACCCGTACTCATAAAAAGGGGTCTTGCAAATACCATCGAAGAATGGCTTATGGCAGCAGAATACGTTCTTTCAGGCGGCAACCGTGAAGTAATCTTATGCGAACGAGGTATCAGAACTTTTGAAAGAGCTACAAGAAACACCCTCGACCTATCTGCAATACCTGTGGTAAAACAACTGAGCCACCTTCCGGTATTTGTTGACCCGAGCCATGCAACAGGTCTGAGGGATAAGGTTGCCCCTATGTCAAGAGCATCAGTAGCAGCAGGCTGTGACGGACTGATTATCGAAGTTCACAACAACCCCCCGAAAGCTGTCTGCGACGGAGCACAATCACTCTATCCCGAACAATTTGCAAAACTCTATGATGACCTCAAAGCAATTGCTACTGTCATAGGCAGATCAATATAAAATTCTCTGTAAAAAAATATTAAATTAACCGAACATAGATATTCAAAAAAAATATTTTTAATCTTTATTTTGGATGTTGGTATGTATAGGAGGGTTTTTATGGTTAATCATGTTTCTTTTTGCGGCATTTTGGGAAAAACGACAAGAGATATTTTCCTCGGTTCAGGCATTGACCATACCAAAATAACGCAGGATTATTATCCATTTAAAAATGAATTCGGTTCACAGGCTCAACAAGACGAATTTATAAGACAATTTCCAGACACCAAAGAAGGACAAAAACTGAAAGGGCAATCTCCGATTTCTCAAATACAACTTATAATGAAAGAAGAGCTGCCTTTTACAAAAGCAGAATATGAAAGAGATAGATATCTTACAAGCAAAGATTGTCCGGTACAAAAATTCTTAAAAGAAAATGACGGCTTGTTTACAACTACAACAACAGTAAAAGGTTTTGGTGCTGATATAGGAAGAATTATCTGAAAACATTTTGTATAAAACCCCCTGATTTTACAATCAGGGGGTTTTATAATTGCAACTTTTCGAACTTGCGAAAAGATATTATGACCCCGGCAAATCATTCATAAATAATAATTTGTATTCTACAAAAAAATTAACATTATACCCTTTTTTAATATGCTTAAAGCTCATAGTGCTGTAGAATATTAGTGGATAGAGTGAGTAAAATGGCTTATGACAAAGTTATTAATAATAACTAAAGATAAACAAATCGAACAAAACTTTTTGGAAGCTTTTTCAAAAGGCGATTATGAATTAAAAATAGTCGAATATGAAGAAAATATCATCGACATCGCAAACAATTTTATCCCTGAAATAGCAGTCATAGATGACACATATTCAAATACGGATATACAAAACATCTGCAATAAGCTGAAATTTTACTCTCAGGCAAATGACATACAAATCCTTCTGCTCACCGACGGCGATACTTACACACAGGATCCTCTTGCCAAAATCGACGGCTATCTTCTGCGCCCAATCAACAACAAAATAGCCGTAGCAACAATAAATGCGCATATGAGGACAAGAAATCGTCTTGATATGATTTTCAACAAAACAAGCGAGCTGGCAAAAAGCCTTTACCAGCTTAATGTTATGTATGACACAAGCTCGCAGCTCGCAGGTACTCTCGATAAGACAAAACTTATCAACATTATGACAGAAGGACTCGAACGAAGCATAAGCTACTCTCTCTGCGCTGTTTTGATATTCAACGACGAATCAGACATAAAACTCATTATACACTCGCTCAACCCCGTATCGGAAAGACTCGAACAGGCTCTCAAACTGAGAATGATGATTAACTACAAAAACCTGTTCGAAAACCAAAAACAACCGCTCGACTTCTCAATCAACAACATACACATCAAAAAACAATCAAAACACACAGACGGCATATATGACCTCAAAATTCTCAACTACGACACACTCTTCTGCCCGATAAACACCTCTGACAAATTCTTCGGACTGATAGAAGTTTTTAGAGAAGACAAGCTCACAAGCGAAGATTTTACCTGTTTCCAAACACTCGTAAAACAGGTGTCACTTCCTCTTGAAAGTGCCCTTTTGTACGAAGAAATCACAAAAACAAACAAAAAACTCGAAAAACTCGAACAGCTCAAATCAGAATTTATCTCTATAGTTTCACACGAGTTGAGAACTCCTCTCACTGCCATAAAAAACTCCCTGAATATTATGCTCAGCGGGAAATCAGGGGAGATGAACGAAACCTCGACAAAATTTCTCAACCTCGCAAACAGAAATGTAAACAGACTCTCAGGTATCATAAACGACCTTCTCGACCTCTCAAAAATCGAAGCAGGTAAAATGGAATACCGCTTCGATGAATTCAACATCAAAGACCCTGCAGAACAAGTCTGCGCAACACTCGAAGGGCTCGCAAAAGATAAAAATATCTCACTCGAAATCAAAGCAGAAGATAACCTGCCGAAAGTCTACGGCGACAGCAGCAAAATCGAACAGGTTATTGCAAACCTCATCGCTAATGCCATCAAATTTACAAACGAAGACGGAAAAATTAAAGTCGAAATCAAAACAGCCAAACCGGAAGAAATCAGCATGAAAAACGCCCTCAAAGGCGGCTATATTCAGGTATCCGTAGAAGACAACGGCATCGGCATCAAACAGGAAGATATCCCGAAAGTTTTCGACAAATTCCAGCAAATTGAAAGCTCTCTTGTCAGAAAAATCGGCGGCACAGGACTTGGGCTCCCTATCGCAAAACAACTCATCGAAGCGCACAGAGGAATGATATGGGTCGAAAGCGAGCTAAATCACGGCAGCACGTTCTCTTTCATAATCCCTATAGCAAAAGACATAAACAAATTTATGATGGAACTCGACAAACAAATCCAATATGCAAAATACAACCACTCAAACCTCGCTTTGATTAGAGCGGAACAACAACACACTGATGAACTCATCAAAGAAATAGCACAGGACTCCTTCGGAATACTGCAAAAATACAAAAATGCACAGGTCTTCACCCAAAAGAAAGAAGATAAAAACACCGCATTCATAATCCTGCCATCTGCCAATAAAATGGCAGCGGACATAATTATCCAAAAATTGAAAGATTATATACAAAGTAATAAAAATAATTATTTAGACTATAATATATTCATGAGCAGCTGTATTTACCCGGAGGGAGCTCTCAGCGCAAATGAACTCATAGAAAAAACAACAAAAGAGCACGAAAACAAAATAAAAACCGAGGAAAAAGTATGAGCAAAAGAATATTGATAGCTGACGATGAAACGGATATTGTCGAAACTCTTCAGTTTATGCTTGAAGTCGAAGGCTTTGAATGCCTGACTGCCTACAATGGGGAAGATGCGCTGAATCTGGCAAAAAGAGAAATGCCTGACTTGCTTATCCTTGATGTTATGATGCCAAAAATTAACGGATACAAAGTCTGCCGCCTCCTAAAATTCGATGCAAAATACAAAAATATTCCGATACTCATGGTTACAGCCCGCTCACAGGAAGAAGATAAGATGATTGGCGAAGAAACAGGTGCTGATGAATATATCACAAAACCTTTTGAAATAAATGATGTCGTCGAAAAAGTAAAAAAATATCTGGAACAATAAAATGCAGGAGTTATTAACAAATAAAACAGTCGAAAAACTGAAACATGACCTTGTCAAAGAAGGCCTGATAAACTTCGACGACCTTGAAAAAGCTGAAGAAATAGCCGTAGCCCAAAAAATAAACATCGCTCAGGCGCTCATAAGATCTAATATTATTGAAGAAGAGCCTCTTCTGAAATTCATCGAAAGCAAGCTGCATATCCCGTATGTAAACCTCGATGACTACACCCCTGATGAAAAAACCCTGACCTATATAAACTCTCAGGACGCAATTAAATACAAAATCATGCCTCTCTTTGCCATAGAAGATGTTCTGACAATTGCTATGGCTGACCCGATGGATTTGTTTCTTATAAATAACCTTATATCAACGGCAGATATGAAAATTGAACCGATTATTTGTTCGGAAAAAAGTATCCTCAAAGCAATCAACAAATACTACTTTAAAACACCCGAGAATATCTCGCTTCAAGAAGAAAACATTGACTGGCGTACATATATAACAAACAACATTCAGAACGAAGACCAGCTCCAAAAACTCATTGACGTAATCCTCATGCAGGCAATCCACGAAAAAGTTCATGAAATCTTCTTCGAACATGACCCGGGCGGATTCTGTCTGAAATTTAAACATAACTCAAATATCGACAACAAAGGAGAACTTCCATCCCTGCTTGTTCCTTTGTTTATCGCAAAGCTCAAAAAAATGTCAAAACTCAACCCAGATATATCAGAGATGCCTCAGCTGGGGAAACTCATATTCAGACTAAACAACATAGACTACGTCGCAAGTATCTCTGCATTCCCAACAATAGCAGGAGAAAGGATTGCCCTCAAAATTTACAGCCCGCCAAATTCTTTTGACTCACTCCCTATCAGTGTTGACAAAAAAGAATACATCAAACAATCAATCAACAACCACGGCATACTTCTCATCTGCGGCAGCGAGCTTAGCGGTAAAACACACATAATTTATTCTCTTCTTTCAGAAATGGCAAAAGAAAAAACCTCCATAATGACCGTAGAATCAATCGTCAAATACAACATCAAAGAAATAAATCAATGTGAATTAAATGAGAATATCGGATTTAACCTCGATAAAGTAATAAGGTTTATAGAATTCCAAATGCCTGATATAATCTACTTCGAAGCATTTAATACAAAAACAACCCTCGACTACTTTGTCCATCTTGCACTGCAGCAAAAAACCATCATAACGGAATTCTGTGCAAATAATATAGAATCACTGAGAAAAAAGCTATCTTTCAGCGAATTTGAACTTTTCAAAAATCTTATAAGCTGTCTTATTTTCGTGCACAGCAAAGATTCAATAGAAGTCTTCACAAAAAATGATCTTGAGAAATATTTATAAAAGGAGAAACCATGTCAATATCAGTAAAAGACAAAATCAGAGATATCAAAGACTTTCCCAAAAAAGGAATTATATTCAGAGATATAACAACCGTCATAAAAGACGCTGACGCTTTCAAATATGTCATCGACTACTTCTATGACATGTTCAAAGACGACAAAATAGATTATGTAGCTGCCATAGAATCACGCGGTTATATTTTTGGCGCTCCGCTTGCTTACAAACTCGGCGCAGGCTTTATAGTAATCAGAAAACCGGGGAAACTTCCTGCCGAAGTAGAAAGAGTAAGTTATGACCTCGAATACGGCACAGACTCTCTGGAAATACACAAAGATGCAATAGAACCCGGAAAAAGAGTCCTTCTTGTCGACGACCTCCTCGCAACAGGAGGAACAATCTGTGCCTCATGCCGGCTCATAGAAAAACTCGGCGGAAAAACTGCAGGAATTGCTTTTATGATTGAACTCTCAGACCTGAAAGGAAGAGAAAAACTCCCTGAAGACGCTAAAATAGTTACTATGGTGACATATTGATATGCTTGATAAAATAACCTCAAAACTTTTGATAGTCTTCGGCACAATCCTCGTTGCAATCGGACTTGAACTATTTCTTGTTCCGAACAAAATCATAGACGGCGGCGTAATCGGCATATCCATCATCATGAATTACATTACAAACTACCCTCTAGGTATTCTGATTTTCTGCCTGAACTTCCCGTTTCTGCTTTTTGGCTTGAAAAAACTGGGGCATAAGTTTATTTTGAACTCTCTGTTCTCGGTTACCTCTCTTTCCGTGTTCACCATGCTGGTTGACCACTTCAAAGAAGATTTTCACGTACAATATGCAACACATGAATTGTTCCTTGCCACAATATTCGGAGGTATTATCACAGGGGTCGGAGTCGGTATTGTCCTCAAAAACAACGGTTCCCTGGACGGCACAGAAGTCCTTGCAGTCGCTTTCACAAAAAAACTCGGTTTCTCTGTCGGAGAAATTGTCATGTTCTTCAACATATTCATCCTCGGCTCCTCAGGTTTTGTCCTCGGATGGGATAGAGCGATGTATTCAATTGCAACCTACTACATTATCTCTAAAGCTATCGACTTCATACTCGAAGGAATGGATGATACAAAGAGCGTTATGATAATCTCTGACAGACATGAAGATATCTCAAATGCACTGATGACAGAACTCGACAAAGGTGTCACATTCATTCAGGCGCAAGGTGGCTACACAAAAGACCCCAAAAAGGTTATCTACTGTGTAATCAGCAGGCTTGAACTTTCTCAACTCAGAGAAATAGTCATAGGCATAGACAAAGAAGCATTTGTAACAGTGCAAAATATTCATGAAGTAAGAGGCGGCAGAATTAAAAAAATAAATAAATAAATTTTTAATTTGATTAATAATCTGCTAATATAGTTCTAAAAGAAGTATAAGGATTGTAATATTATGATAATCGGTGTTCCAACAGAAATACAACCAAACGAAAACCGTGTAGCAATCGCCCCCTCAGGTGTTGTTGCACTTGTGAGAAAAGGACACACTGTTTTAATAGAAAAAAATGCAGGCTTAGGCAGCAGTTTTTCAAACGAAGACTACGAAAAATGCGGCGCTGAAATAGTCGCAACACCAAAAGAACTCTACAGCCGTTCAAAACTCATACTAAAAGTGAAAGCTCCCCAGCTCTCAGAATATAACCTGCTGAAAAAAGAGCAGATTCTTATGGCATATCTCCATCTCGTAGCGGAATCAGAGCTTACAAAAGCCCTCCAGAAAAATAAAATTACGGCTATCGCCTTCGAAACAATCCAAAAACCTGACGGCTCCCTCCCTGTGCTCAGACCAATGAGCGAAATCGCAGGCAAAATGTCAGTGCAAATAGGCGCACAATTCCTCGAAAATTACTACGGCGGCAAAGGGCTGCTTCTCGGAGGAGTCCCCGGGACAAGACCGGGGAAAGTGACAATTATCGGTGCGGGCAACGTCGGCAAAAATGCAGCTCAAGTAGCAGCAGGCTACGGCTGCGAAGTCAGTGTTCTTGACATAAACATCGATAGACTGAGATATATAAACGATATTATGTACTCAAAAGTGAAAACAATCGTTGCAAACCCGATAACAATCGAAAAAGAAGTTAAAACAGCAGACCTCGTAATCTCCGCAGTTCTTATCCCCGGTTCAAAACCTCCGATAGTAGTCACAGAAGATATGGTCAAAAAAATGAAAAAAGGCTCAGTAATAGTCGATGCCGCTATCGATCAGGGAGGCTCTGTCGAAACAATGAACAGAACAACCACTCATGATAACCCGACTTTTGAAAAACACGGCATAGTACACTACGCTGTTTCAAACATGCCCGGATCCGTTGCAAAAACAGCATCTATAGCGATGAACAACGTTTCCATTCCCTATGTTGTATCAATAGCAGACAACGGCATAAAAGGCGTCAAACACGACAGCGCACTTGCAAAAGGAATAAATGTTATAGACGGAGCTATCACATACAAACCTGTAGCGGACGGTTTATTCAAAGAATACACTCCTCTTGAGTCAATAATAGGATTTTAAAAAATGGCATTCAGATATCTTACATCGGGCGAATCTCACGGCAAATGCCTGAATTTAATTATAGACGGCTTCCCATCAGGCGTTCTTATCAATGAAGAAAAAATAAACAATGACCTGAAAAGACGCCAGAGCGGCTATGGACGCGGCGGCAGAATGAAGATAGAAACCGACAAGATAAAATTCAACTCAGGAATAAGACACTCTTACTCAATCGGCAGCCCTATATGCGCTGAAATAACAAATAAAGACTGGGAAAACTGGTCTGTTGTTATGTCAAGCGAAAGTGTTGACACCTCAAATCCAGAAATAAGAAAACTCCTCGACGACAAAACCATCTCAAAAGTACGCCCGGGACATGCCGACTTTGCAGGAGCTCTAAAATACAATCAAAAAGACATAAGAAACATCCTTGAACGCTCAAGCGCCAGAGAAACAACAACACGTGTTGCAGCAGGCGCAATCTGCAAATGTCTCCTCGAAGAATTTGACATAGACATCTTCTCCCATGTCCTCGCTATCGGCAATGCAAAAGTCAAAGAAACACTCTCAGACTATGATGAAATAAAATCAAAAGCCGAACTCTCGGAAGTC
Source organism: Candidatus Adamsella avium (assembly GCA_904420445.1). Taxonomy (GTDB): domain Bacteria; phylum Cyanobacteriota; class Vampirovibrionia; order Gastranaerophilales; family CAJFVJ01; genus Adamsella; species Adamsella avium. Next base: position 212,032 of record CAJFVJ010000001.1, read on the forward strand.
AGATGCGCTGATGAACAAACCTCAAAAGAAATGATACAACAAATAGACAACGCTCAAAAAGAAGGCGTAACCCTGGGCGGATACATAGAAGTCGTAATAAGAAACCTCCCGATAGGCTTAGGCTCTCACATACAATGGGATAAAAGACTTGATGGCATACTTGCACAGGCAATCATGAGCATACCTGCCGTAAAATCGGTTGAAATAGGTGCAGGAGTTCAAAGTGCTTATCTCAAAGGGTCTGATATGCACGATGAAATCTTCAGCGAAAACGGGAAAGTTATCAGAAAAACCAACAACGCAGGCGGACTTGAAGGAGGGATAACAAACGGAGAACCTCTCATAATAAGAGCCGCTATGAAAGCAATCCCCACAATGAGAACTCCGCTGAATTCAATAAACTTATACACAAAAGAAAACACTCAAGCACACTTTGAACGCTCAGACACCTGTGCGGTACCTGCTTGTGCCGTTGTTGCAGAAGCTATGGCGGCAATTGCTCTGACAGGAGTGTTTCTCGAAAAATTCTCTTCGGATAACCTCGAAGATATAAAACAAAATTACAAAAATTACCAAAAACGCATAAGAGGCGAACTATGAAAAATATTGTTCTGGTAGGTATGATGGGTGCAGGAAAAACGACCGTAGGGGAATTTCTTTCAGCAAAATTGAATAGAGAGCTGAAAGATATTGACCGTGTAATCGAACAGGAACAGAAAAAAAGTATTATCGAAATCTTTACTAACGACGGTGAAGAAGCTTTCAGACAACTTGAAAGCGAAACTATCGAAAAATTATCAAATATGTCAGATTTGATAATCTCTACAGGCGGTGGGGCGCTTGAAAAAGCAAATAATCTCTCAAACCTTCAAAAAAACGGTATAATTATCTATCTTAAAGCTGACATAGAAGAACTTTTCAAAAGGGTAAAAAATGAAACTCAACGACCGCTGCTAAAAGAACAGGACCCTCTTGAAGTAATCAAAAAGCTAATAAAAAAACGCGAAAAATTTTATCTAATGGCTGACATTACAATTATTACAGACAACAAAAGCCCTGAAGAAATCACGGAAGAAATAATAAAGGCAACAAAAAACCATGAGTAAAATTTTTGTAAAAACTCCTCAACAACCTCAAAAAGAATACCCTATTATCATAGACAAAAATTTGCTGCAAAAATCAGGAGAGCTGATAAAATCATCAACAAAGGCAAAAAAACTATTGATAGTTACAAACCCAACCGTTGAAAAACTTTATCTGAAACAACTCACAGACTCTCTCAAAAATTTGTTCGAATATGACTGCCTCATCCTAGACGACGGCGAAGAATACAAAAACATTACTTCTCTTGAAAAAATATGGACAAAAGCAATCGATATCAAACTTGAAAGAAAAGATGCAATCGTTGCACTCGGAGGAGGAGTCATCGGGGACATAACAGGCTTCGCCGCTGCAAGCTATCTGAGAGGAGTTGACTTCATCCAAATTCCGACAACTCTGCTCGCTCAGGTTGACTCATCTGTAGGAGGAAAAGTCGCAATCAACCACCAAAACGGAAAAAACCTGATGGGGGCATTTTACCAGCCAAAGATAGTAATTGCAGATATAAATACCCTCAATACCCTGCCTGAAAGAGAAATCAAAACAGGTCTTGCAGAAATTATCAAATATGCCTTCATAGAAAAAACCTGCAACCATAACAAAAACTTTGACCTTATGAATTTTTTGCAAACAAATTCAGAAAACATCAAAAACCTTAACCATCAAACCATACAAAAACTGGTAGCTATCTGCTGCGAGCTCAAGGCATGCGTTGTCAACCAGGATGAAACAGAAAAAGGACTCAGAGCAATCCTCAATTTTGGTCATACTATCGCCCACTCAATTGAAAAATGTACAAACTATACAGCTTTCACCCACGGTGAAGCCGTAGCAATGGGATTGAAGGGAGCTTTTGAGATTTCTCTCAAAAAACATCTTATATCACAAGACTATTTTGATACTGCAACCAGTTTGTTGGATGAATACAACCTGATATACAAACTCCCTCAAAATATTCCATCAAACGACCTCTACAACGCCATGTTTTCTGATAAAAAAGTAGAAAATAAACACATAAGATTTATCCTCGCCACATCAAAAGCAGAAGTAAAAATATTCGATGATATCGATAAAAATACCATATTAGAAGTGTTAGAAAGTCTGAAATAATTTCATAACGGAGAAACTGCCATGAATAAAATCGTAGAATTTTTGAACGACACAAAAATTTTCTATCTCGCTACCATAGACGGAGATAAACCGCGTGTCCGCCCCTTCGGAGCTGTTATGGAAAAAGACGGAAAAATTTATTTCTGCACAAACAACCAAAAAGACGTCTACCGCCAAATGCAAAAAAATCCCAACATAGAAATCTCTGCAACCAAAGAAAACGGCGACTGGCTTAGACTCAGCGGGAAGGCTGTCTTCGACTCTTCAAAAGATACCAAACAGACAATGCTCGACGAATGCCCCGTCCTAAAAACCATGTACAGCGCAGATGACGGAAAGTTTGAAATTTTCTACATCACAAACGCCTCGGCAACCGTCTTCTCTTTATGCGGAAAAAAAGAAACTCTCGAAATCTAAGTTAACATCAACAGCTTTTTCAAAATATAATCAAACTGCCTTTTTGCACTCTCAATCGTAGTTGAGTTATCAATAACAAAATCGGCAGCTCTCACTTTATCAGCCTGCGGCATCTGCAAACTTATGAGATTGCCTGCAGCATTCTCATCAATCGAATTTCTCTCCATAAGACGCTTGAGCTGGACATCAGCCTCAGCATAAACAACAAGTACATAATCAAATAACCCCTGCCAGCCAACTTCATAAAGCAAAGGAACAGACACAAAAACAACTCTTTCCCTGCGATGCGTCATCAAAAAATGAAAAATCTCCTGTTTGACACAAGGGTGAAGGATACTCTCAAGAAGCTTTTTCTTCCCGCTGTCATAAAAGACTATCTTACCTAAATTGACTCTTGATATCTCATCACCGTCAAAAGCCTCATCACCGAAAGCTGTCTTTATCTTCGAAATTACAGTTTCGTTCTCTTTAAGCAGATGATGCACAACTCTGTCTGTATCAAGAATTGAAAAACCGTCATCCCTGATAAATCCCTCTATCAAACTCTTTCCGGTAGCTATAGAACCTGTAATCGCAACCTTTAACATAATACCCTACTCAAACTGCTCCCCTGCTAACGGAGCGGAGAATTTTATAAAATCTCTTACATCGCTGCAAAAATACGACCCGACATGCAAAACCTTCGGAAAGAAAAGCCCTTCCCTTGCAGCAATCGCAATATAATCGCTCTTAACCTTCACAACTGTGCCGGGTGGGAAATTATGCTTTTTTTTCTCAAAAGATGCCGCATAAATCTTTATAAAACATCCTCTGAAAAAGCAATAAGCACCCCAGAAAGGATTGCATGCTCTTACAAACCTGTCTATTTCTTCTGCTGTTTTTTCCCAGTCAATCCTGTTTGCACCATGTTCAAAATCAATCATCGGCGCCTTTTTGAAATCCCCTTCCTTCGGCTGGGGATATCTCTTCGGAGGATTTCCGCTTTCTATATCTTTCAACACTTTCACAAGCATATCTGCTATCATAAAATTGGTTTTATTAAACAGCGTGCCCATAGTTTCAAATTTTTCAACAGCAAACTTCTGTTGGGCAACAATATCACCCGTATCAAAAGACTCATCCATAAAATGCAGGGTTACCCCGCTGAATTTCTCTCCGTTGTTTATTATGTGAAAATAAGGATTACCCCCGCGATAATCAGGTAACAAAGACGGATGACAGTTTATAAAACCCATCGGAACAATATCAAGCATCTCCTTTGGAATTTTTTTGGAAAAAGAGCATACAACAGCAATATCTGGATGAAGCTCTTTTATTGACTTCAACAACTGCTCATCCTTCAGCGTGTCATAAAACAAAATCGGAAGATTATACCCCTTTGCTTCCTCCAAAAACATCCCGTAGGCAGAATTATCTTTTGGCGCAGCAAGAATACCGACGACATTTATCCCTGCCTTTGTAAGTGCTCTCAGACAAATTGTCCCCATATCAGGCAAACCTATAAATAAAACTCTTAAAGACATATCAGCTCCCGATATATTTTGCTGACAGTGCACCACAAATCACCGCAGCTAAGCTAATTATAACACTCAAAACAGAATAAACACAGCCAACAGCAAAATGACCGTTTCTGAACAGCTCTACAACCTCAAAAGAATATGTGCTGAAAGTCGTAAAGCCTCCTGCCACTCCTACCGTCAAAAATAACTTTAACTGCGGACTGATTAAGCTTGTTTTATAAAACACTAAAGCGCACACAAACCCGATGAAAAAACTCCCGGCAACATTCACACAAAAAGTAGCATAAGGAAATACCCCGCTCAAATTTCTCTCGCAAAATATCTTCACCAGATATCTGAAAACAGAGCCTAAACCGCCCCCAAGAAAAACAAGCAAAATATTCATCATAACTCTTCTTATACGTTATGCTCTATTTTTGCACGGCTCAAAACAAAAAGCTTTTTATCTTCTTTCGTCTTCTTCAGCTCGTAACAATCAAGACATCTCGCTTCATAAGTTTCATCCCCGCCAATCATAATCTGCGGTGAAGAAACATCGGCAGGCTCTCCGTTAATCAAACGCTGCGTACGAAGACCGTATTCAGAACCGCATTTCATACAAATCGCAGTCAGTTTATCAACTTTGTTTGCATAACACAACAACTCAGGCATATGACCGAACGGCTCTTCTTTGAAGTCCAAATCTAACCCCGCTCCGATAACTTTCTTACCCTGTTTTGTAAGTGTCCTGATTACTTCTACAATATGTCTGTCAAAAAACTGCAGTTCATCAATCGCCACAATATCAGCATCTCTTGTGTAAGCCAGTATCTCTTTTGCACTGTGAACTCTTATTGCGTCCCTTGCAATACCGTTGCGGGAACGAATGTAATCTCCTGACACCCTTTTGTCAATTTCAGGGAAAAAAACTTTGACATTCTTATTCGCAATAACCGCTCTTTTTATACGTCTCAAAAGCTCTTCGGTTTTTCCGCAGCTCATAGGTCCCGTGATAATCTCAAATCTGTAATCTTTCATTTCCGCTTCCCGATATCTGTATCCCCAAACACAATTTTCAAATTTATACTTTTTTCTTTATGCTAATATAAATTATATCAGGAATAAATGAGGAATAAAAAATTGTTAAGAACAGGTATCGTAGGGCTCCCAAACGTAGGAAAATCAACTCTTTTTAATGCAATAACATCATCAAAAAACGCAGAATCAGCGAACTACCCCTTCTGCACAATAGAACCAAACGTCGGTGTTGTCACGGTACCTGATGAAAGGCTTACTACTCTGCAAAAGCTCGTAAAAACCGACACCGTCATCCCTACGGCAATTGAATTTGTTGACATCGCAGGTCTTGTCAAAGGAGCAAGCAAAGGAGAAGGTCTAGGCAACCAATTCCTGCATAATATAAGAGAGGTGGACGCCATAATCCAGGTTGTACGCTGCTTTGATGATGAGAATACCATCCACGTCGCAGGAAAAATAAGCCCTCTTGATGATATCGAAGTCATAAACACAGAACTAGCCCTCGCTGACCTCTCATCTTTGGAAAAAAGAAAAGCACGTATCGCAAAACAGGTTAAAGCAAAAGAAAAAGAAGCCGTCTTGGAACAGGAAGTTATAGAAAAACTCGAAGAACTCCTCTCAGCCGGCACCTTCTTTTCTATTGAAAACTTCACTGATGATGAAAAAGAAATTATCAAAAATCTCCATCTCCTATGCGTAAAACCTGTGATTTATGCCGCTAATGTTTCAGAATTTGACCTCGCAAAAGGAAATGATTATGTAAAGCAGGTGCAGGACTATGCTTCAAAACATGGTGCCGCTGTTGTCATAATCAGCGCAAAAATTGAAGCCGAACTTGCAGACCTCGGAAAAGAAGAAGCAGCTGAATACCTCAAAGAACTCGGGGTTGAAAGCTCAGGGATAGAACGTATGGTCAAAAGCGTCTATGAACTGCTCGGACTCAGAACTTTTATCACGGCAGGAGAAAAGGAAGTCAGGGCATGGACTATCAAAGCAGGCGCAAAAGCTCCTCAGGCAGCGGGAGTAATCCACTCCGATATGGAAAAAGGCTTTATCAGAGCAGAAGTAACAGGATATGACGATTTTGTAAACTGCGGTTCTTATGCCGTTGCAAGAGAAAAAGGACTTACAAGGCTTGAAGGCAAAGAATACATTATGCAGGATGGCGATATAGTTCATTTTAGATTTGCTGTTTAGTTTTTATTTATGATACACTATTTTCAGGCTGTAAGAGGAATTAGGAGAAGAATTTTAAAATGGTAAAAAAGTATAATATAGGTGTTGATATCGGTGGTACAAACGTAAAAATCGCTCTTGTAGACCAAAAAGGAGCTATTGTTTATTCAAACAGCGTTCCGACAAGAGCTGAGATGGGTTATGAATATACCGTCAAAAATATCAAAGAAACTATTTATACAAGTATGAAAGAAAGTGATATTACCATAGACTCCATCGGTGGTATAGGCTTTGGTCTGCCGGGTCAAATCAACTCTGAAGCAGGCGTTGTAAGACTCCTTCCAAATATCCCTGGATGGGTAAACGTTCCTCTAGGCCAGATTATTGAAGATGAATTCAAAGTAAAATGCAAAATAGATAACGATGTAAGAGTTGCAACACTCGGTGAGTTTACCTACGGTGCAGGACAGGGCTGCAAAAACCTTGTCTGCATTACTGTCGGCACAGGCGTCGGCTCAGGGATAATCGTTAACGGCCAGCTTGTCAGAGGCGCAAGCATGTCAGCAGGCGAAATAGGTCATATGATTTTGCAGGCTCATGAAGGACCTATCTGCGGCTGCGGAAATACAGGATGTCTTGAAGCATTTGCATCGGGACCGTCAATTGTCCAGCTTGCAAAAGAATATCTATCGGGAGGTAAATCCGCAAAATTCGAAGAACTTGCAAACGGAAGAGAAATAACACCGTTTATGGTCTATGAAGCTGCAATGCAGGGGGATGCCGTTTCCAAAAGAATTTTTGCCATAGTCGGTGAATGGCTTGGAATAGCCCTCACAAGCGTTGTAAATCTGCTTAACCCCGAAAAAATTATCATCGGCGGCGGCGTAAGCCAGGCAGGAAACTTCTTGATTGACCCGATAAGACAGACTATAAAAGAACGTGCTATCAAAGTATCAGCGGACGCAGTCGAAGTAGTTACCGCAAAACTCGGAGAAAGAGCAGGCGTTATCGGCGCCAGCTTGCTAATCGACAACAAATAGAACGGAGGCATTCCCATGCCGGTTTATTTATATTGGGGAGAAGAAGATTTCAACATCGATAAAGCCGTCAGGAACCTGAGAGAAAATATTCTCGATGATTCTCTTGCAGGACTCAACCACAAAATCCTCAAACCGAATAAACTCGATATAAAATCAATCCTCGAAGAGCTTCAGGCTGTGCCTATGATGTTCGGAAATTTTTTACTCGAGATTTATACTCCGGATTTATTTCTGCGGGGAACAAACAAACCCTCTTCATCAGACAAAATTATGCAATCCCTTTTTGATACACTGGAAAATCTCGTACCGAACTTTCATGCTCTTTTCGTCTGCAAAATTCCAAGAGGCGCAAACAAAAAAATCGACTCATCCTCAAAACTCGTCAAACTCATCCAGTCAACAGGCGAAGTTAGAGAATTCCCCATGCTGAAAAGTTATCAAACAGATAAGCTCATATCCTGGATAAACCAGACCTGCAAAGAAAAAGAAATCAAAATAAACAAAGACGCAGCAGAAGAACTGCTCTTCCTCAAAGGGGATGAACTGCGGCTTCTTGACAACGAACTTGATAAACTAAAGTTATTAGTTTATCCTAATACTTCAATAACAAAAAAAGATGTTCTCTCTTTCTCAGGAAATAACGAAAATGTTTTCTTCTTTGCCGATTGCATTTTGAAAAACGACAGAAAAAGCACTCTATCTGAACTGAGAAAGCTCACTCAAAAAGAACATCCTCTCAAAATTCTTGCCGTTTTGCAATCAGTAATCAAAAGATGGCTCCGCATAAAAATTGAATCCATGCAGAAAAAATCACCTCAGGAAATATCAAAAATAGTCAACCTCCATGAATTTGTCGTAAAACAGGACATGGAAAAACTCAAAAAAGTAAACCTCAACTACCTCGTAGCAATCAGAGAGGCACTCACTGATATTGAATACAACATCAAATCAGGCAAGCTATCTGATGAGATAGCTTTTGATATGATTCTTGCAACACAGGAGCAGTATGTTTAAGCAATATTTAAAAGAAGAATTCCCATTTGCAACAAATTTCTTTGAGTCCGCTCTAAAACACGGCAGCGATAAATTTTTCCACTCTTTTTTGCTGACAGGTTCAAACCCTGTCGCACAGTATGACCTGACTCTTGAGATTGCAAGATACCTGAACTGCCAGAACAAAGAAAACTTTGAGACCTGCGAATGCCTCAACTGCAAATGGATAAAAGAAAACAAACATCCTGCGGTAATCACAATATCACCGATAGATTACCTTGAAGGTCACAGCGACGGTAAACCAAAGAGCGTAATAAGCGTTGACCAAATAAGACACCTCAAAAATGCTCTTTCTCTAACTTCTCCATATCATCGGGTAATCATCTTTACCGGTGCGGAAGAAAAAAACGACGAAGTTAACACACCATTTGCCCCCCCGATAACAAAAGACAGCGACGAAAAACGCAACTGGCTACCGGCAGGTTTATCTCAAAAAATTTTCAAAGCTTCCCCATCAAATGCAATCCTCAAAAGCATAGAAGAACCGAATGACAAAGTTACTTTTTTCTTTCTTACATCAAACAAAGAAGATATGCTCCCGACGATTATCTCAAGAAGCCAGTGCATAAATGTCATCTCAAACAAAATTCCGTCGTTGGACATTTCCCCAGTTGAAAATCTTGCTCAAAAAATTCCTCCGAAAAATGAAGCCGAGGCAATAAATATCGCACAGGAGTTTATGGATTTATCAAAAAGCTATACTCTTGAGTCTCTTCTTGATATGCTGCTTGAATACTTCAAAAGATTGCTCGAGCAAAACTCAGAAAACAAAACAAGCTCCATGAGAATAATCGGCATAATCAAAGAAATCAATAAAGCAAAGCTCGAAGCCCTCAGCTATGTTTCGCCTCATGGATTATTAGAATCATTATTCCTGTCGCTTATAAAGAAATAACTACTTTCTTCTTTTTTTCTTTTTGTCAGCTTTCGCCTGTTTCATCAAATCTCTTTTGACATTATCAAGAGAAACCTTAACAAGCTGCTCTCTTGTAATCGGATCACAGAGAACAAGCCAGTATTTTCTTTTGGGATTATCAACAAAAAACGAAATCTTTCCTACCATCTTGTCATTAGGCTTTATGCGGTTAAACCACATCTCGGTATTCGTAAAAGGAGTCGGGTGATATTCATTCTTATAATCATTCACTAATGAAAAATCAAAGCTTGAAAAAGTTTTTTGAGTCGCATTCTCTATTACCAGCGAAAGTGTAATTATATTCGGGTCACCAAACGGATCTTCTTCTATTTTATAATTCGTAATCCTTATATCAAGACCGTCATATTTCAACTCTTTTTCTTTATAAGCTTCTTCTTTCAACACAGGCAGCTTGAGAGCCCCGAGAATTTTCACGTTAATCTCATCCCCAGGCTGCAAAAGGACTTCTTTACCCTTGCGCCCAAGGGCATAACCAAGTCCGACAACAGCCCCAAGCCCTGCACCGCCTACAACAGTATATCCATGGCTTGCGACAGCAGCACCGACACCTAAAAGCTGAACAGAAGCTAGTCCGCCGATAACACCACCGCCAAGCATATAACCGGTATCTTTTAACACTGTCTTTCCGACAGAGGCAACAGGATTGGGTTTTGTTGTCATATGAGCTTCAACAGGAATTTCTCTGCCATCAGGAGTGATTATTGAGTCAAAATTCAACACGATATACCCGTCACGACCGAGTCTTTTTGAATTTTCAAGACGGGTAACCGTGCCATGAGCAATGCTGCCCATAGGGATAACAACACCGTTTTCGCCTTCAACATCTTCAACTATTTCAGCAAAAAATTCGTCACCCTCTTCAGTATATCCCGCACTCAAAACTGATGAAACGGTCATCTTAACCTTTGTTCCTTCATCAATGGTGCTGTGCTCGCCTGTGAATATATCCTGCTTGCGCTGAGGAACATCCTGATTTATCTCGGCATGCCCATGGAAGATATATCCTCCGTTGTCTTTAGCATCCTCTGCAAATGCTTCAGGAACAAGACACAGAAAATTAAAGAAAAACACAAAACCCAATATAAAAGCTAAAAATCTTTTTCCCATCTCCCGCAAACCCGATTAGGCTATTACTAATATAATAGCCTAATTAAGAAATAAATTCATCATGTAAAATATTTAAAAAGTATTGTATAACGATGGAGCAATTACGATAAATTTTCTTACCAACGTTTTATCCCACTGGATGCCTGCACCGCATTTCAAAATTTCAAGAGATTTTTCGAGGCTTAAACCTTTTCTGTACGGTCTGTCACTGATAAGGGCATGGAATGCGTCAGCTACCGAAACAATTCTTGCATCAAGAGGAATTTCTTCTCCCCTCAACCCGCAGGGATAACCTGAGCCATCCCAGTGTTCATGGTGATGTTTGACCATAGGGATAAGATGTTTCAAAGATTCAATAGGTTCAATTACTTTTTCCGCACCAATGACAGGATGCTGCTTCATAATCTCCCACTCATCATCGCTGAGTCTGTCAGGTTTTGTCAACACAGATTCTGGGATACCTATTTTGCCGACGTCATGAACAAGTGCACCGAGTTTGATACGCTCAACTTCTTCCTGAGGAAGTTCAAGAGCCCTCGCAAGAGCTTCCGCATAACGGGATACTGACATCGAATGACCTTTGGTATAAGTATCCTTCGCATCAATTGCTCCTGCTAATGATGTTATGGTTTCTATAAGATGTGAATTTGAAGTTATTGTTTCTTTGTGGAGTTTATCGACAAGTTCTTCTTCAAAGTTAATCCCGAATTGAGCATGTTTTTTGGTAATTACCGCAGCAAACGAATCAAGAGCCGTCTCACTCCAGAAATCAAAATCATTTGCACTGACAATATTTGATTTTCCATCCTGTGATGACTTGTGTTTTGCCATCATCAATGCCTGCTCTGTTTGTATAAGCAGCTTTTCCTGAGTGCGTGAACAACTCGGGAAAGATGCAATACCAAAACTTGCTTTGATAGCTCCGACATCATCAACCATACAGCAAGAAAGAGCATGATTGATGTATTCAACCACATACATTGCCTGCTGGTGGTTGTGATTAGGAAGAATAATCGCAATCTCATCACCGCCGTATCTTGCAGCAAAGCCTTTCCCCGCAACGGCTTTTTCAACAGTCTTTGCTACTGTTTTAATAACTTCATCACCACGGGAAAAACCGTAATCTCTGTTGATAGTCCAAATATTTTGGATATCTAAAACAGCTATAGACAAAGGAGTTTCGTTCTCTTGTGCCTGCTTAAGCTCATGACGCAGTGTTTCCTGATAAACTCTATGAGTCATCAGATTAGTAAGAGGGTCTCTGTCATCGCCGATTTTTACCTTTGCAAGAAGTTTCAAATTTGACATATAAGTACTTGCATAGTTCACAAGAATGTTCAAAATTCTATTGTTATGAGGATTTGCAACATTCATTCCCACAATGAAAATACCTATACATCTGCCCTGCTCGACTATAGGAAGAAGAAGCGCAGGAGAATTTTGAAGATAGTTAATATTCAAAAAAGCAGTTGTCCCGACTGTAACTTCCTTTTTCTCGTTTATGCATTGTGCAACAGGGCTGCTTGCCTCATGGGCAAAGACTTTTGTAGAAAATACATTGCTTATTCTGTCAACAAGTTTTACATCAATTGCCCCTGATGAATTGATAAAACCAACCGCAGAAAAATTGTAGTTCAGTTTGTTTATTACAATATGGTGTAAATAAAACAATACATCTTCTATATTTTTCTTCGAGCTTATGTTAGAGCAAAAGTCCGTTATAATATCAAGTGCATCAACATTATTAATTTGATTTGAGAAAAATTGCTGCTTATTATAACCGCCATACAAACGGTTAGCTGATTTTTTAGGACCGCCAATATGCGCAAGACTTATCGGATTGCTGCTTTTTTCCACACTTTGACTGTCACTTGATCTAACCAACTTCGATTCAGGATTCAATTTTATATACCTTATTAAAAATTAAAGACATACCTAACTAATCATGTAAAAACATACTGACTTAAAAAATTGCCTCAATTTTAAAATCTTTACATATTTATTTTATCAATTTTTCAAAAAATAAAGAAGATATTGTTAAAGAAGTGTAAATATACAATTAATATTTACACTCCTTTCATAATTTACAAACCGAATTTCACAAATTTAGAAATTTGCTTTGATTTCCCGCTCGAGTCTTTTGAATATTTCCTTCACAGGAAGAATTTCATGAATATTCAACAAACTTTTTCCGGTAAAGAACAAACCGTTTTCGACATCTCCTGAGCAGCTTAGGTTCAGAGCCTTCATAATACAAAAACTTCCCGAACAATGTTTCAAACAGCGGTCGCAATGCTGCGGTTTCGGAGCCTTGTTTTCCAAAAGTTTTTTTGTAAAGTTAGAAACAATTGCTCTCGCCTGCAAACCGACAGGACTGAGAATTTTCACAATATCACTTTCTTTTGCGCTGACAAGCATTTTCTTAAACTTATCAGACGCTTCACACTCATCGCTGAGCAGAAATCTTGTTCCCATCTGGACACCATCTGCGCCCATTTTCAAAAACTTGGCAATATCAAAACCGTTTGCTATTCCGCCTGCTGCAATCAGCGGGATGGCATGTTTTCCCTCAGGAGCCGAGTCATCCAAGGCTTTTCTTACCTCGGGTAATAACTCGTCAAGCGACTTATCAGTTCCGAGGTGTCCGCCTGCATCTCCGCTTTCAAGAACAACAGCACTTGCTCCGAGTTTTTGTGATAATGCTGCCAGCTTCGGCGAGCTGACTATGGGGACTATAGGAGTATGGTGTTTTCTTCCTTCTTCGAAGATATCTCTTGAGAATCCCGCCCCGAAGAAGATAATGTCAATACCCTCTTCCATCGATACTCTGGCGAGCATGCTGAATTCTCTTGCCGCAAACATAATGTTAACACCAATCAGACCGTCATGATTTTTCTGCAAGCTGCGTGCAAGACGAATTTGAGAACGCAATTCTTCTTCTGTCAAACCAGATGCGCCGATAATACCGACACCACCGCAGTTTGCTACGGCAGCGGCTAATTTTGCCGTGCTGACTTTGATTGCCATTCCGCCCTGGACAATCGGATTTTTGGCAAACAAACCATTGCCAAAATCAAGTTTTGGCAATTTGAAAATTTTTTCTTTTTCCATTTTTGCTCCTATTCTTGAGTTACATGTGCTTGTTGATGTTTTTTATAACAATCGGAGCAATAAACTGGTTTATCTTCGCGCGGTTTAAATGGTACGGTTGTTTGTGTTCCACAATCAGAACATGTTATCTCATAACGCATATCAAATCTGAGTCTTTTTTTTCTGTTTTGCATTTTTTTTGCATTTCTGCATGCTTTACATCTTTTGGGTTCTTCAAATCCTTTTTGTGAATAAAACTCTTGTTCTTCTGCTGTGAATACAAAAGTCTGACCACAGTCAGAACATACGATTTCTCGATCTTGAAAATTTTCTTCGCTAAACATTTTTAATCTTTCTTTGTTTTAAATTTTATACCTCTCCCATTATCTACTTTTTTTCACAAAAAGTAAAGCAAGAATATTTGGAATTTATATAGCAAATTCCGCAGATACTATTAAAAGTAAGTCATTTTGAGGGCTTTAGCCCGAAGAATCCTTTTTGTTTAGATACTTCGCTATCGCTAAGTATGACGTTGTTCTGGGAATTTTTGACAGAATTTGCCATATAAACCCCGAATATTTTCAGACACTATTTGGGCAAATTTTCTTCCTTAATATACTGCTCTGCTAAAAGCTCTACAGGGTTGTATATCTTGATATTTTCCCCTCTCTTTGACAGCCCCTGCAATATTCCAAGAGTGCATGATGAGCACGATGTCAAAACTATGTCCGCTTTCTCCTCAAGTTTTGCAGCTTTCTTCTTCGAAATTTCTTTTGAAAGCTTACCATGTTCAAAGCAAAACAGACCGGCAGCACCGCAGCAGAGATGTGTTTCATCTTTTTCGAAATTATCAACAAAACCCATCTTCTTCACAGCTTTCCATATACTTTCTTTATCCTTGAGATGGCATGGGATATGCTCGCTTACAATTTTGTTAAATTTAACTTCAGACGGAACATAAACCTCCTGCTCATCGATAAAGTTATTCAGATGTATAAGCTTATTTTTCAGGATTTTTGTTTTTTTGCTGTTCAAAACATCATCGTATAACTCAAATGCCTTATGACATGAAGCACAATCAAACACCACATAATCAACATCATCAGGTATCATATCAAGGTTCAATACGGCATTGCGATAAAAAGTTTCAAAGTCCCCTGCGCTGAGATGGGCAACTGAACAACATCTCAACCCCTCCGGGATAATAAGTTCAAAACCGTTTTTTTCAGCCAGCATACGCATTGAATTAAGAATTGACTTGTTGAAATAAGTGTTAACACACCCGGGGAAATAGAACACTTTTAGCCCTAGTTGTCTTGCAGACTTGAGCTTTTTGTATCTGACATTCTCTTCGAGAAATCTCTTTATAACAGAACCGAACGAAAAAACGGAAAGAAGATTGTACAACCCCAAAAAGCGTGCAATATCAACACATCTGCCTGCTGTTTCCAGAAAAATATTTGAGTTAAGCAAAAATAACTTCAACTTCTTTGAAAGCGGGGCGTACTTGTAGCATTCAATCTTCGCCGAAGTAATAATCTTCTCTGCGTCAATATCAGACGGGCAATAACTCTTGCAAGCGTCACAGTGCAGGCACATATCAAGATTTTTATAAACTTTTTTATTGAAAGCCATATTTCCGTTCAAAATGCCGTTCAGCAAAGAAAATTGACCTCTTGAAACAACAGTTTCAAGCCCTGTTGTTTTGTAAAGAGGGCAAATCCCCTGACAAAGCCCGCAGCGTGAGCAGCTGTATATTTCTTCCTTATACTCTTCAAATTTTTTCATTCTATTTACCATATCTTGTGAGGATTGAGTATGTTCTCAGGGTCAAATACATCTTTAATCTGCTTCATATAACGATAAGCAGGAGCATTTTTATCAAGATATTTCGACTTTGTCATCCCTATGCCATGCTCGCCCGTTATACTTCCGCCTAAAGAAGATGCATACTCAAAAAATTCATCCTTCAATTTCTCAAAATTTTCTCTTTGTTTTTCATCACGCAAGTCAAGAGAGAAATTCGGATGGATGTTTCCATCTCCGGCATGTCCCATAATACATGCCATAATTCCGTATTTTTCGCAGAGCTCTTTAATCTTCTTTACCATATCGGTAATCTTATCCTGAGGGACAACTGCGTCTTCAGTTACAACGTCTGGTGCAAGCTTTGCAACAGCTCCAAAAGCGGAACGGCGGGCAAACCATATCTTTTCTGATTCTTCCTTGTTTTTGGCAACCACAAAATCAGTTGCACAAAAGAGCTTGCAGACTTTTTCTATTTTTGAACTCTGAGTCGTTATCTCCTGTTCATCAGAACCGTCAACTTCTATAATCAAACATGCCTCAGCTTCCTTGAACACACCTGTCGGGTAGAATTTTTCGATTGTAACAATAGTGTTTCTGTCAATCAAATCAAGAACAGACGGCGTAAGCTTTGCCTGAATAACAGCCCTCACCGCATCAGAGGCTCTTTCTACCTGATCAAAAAACGCAAGCATAATTTGTCTGCACATCGGTTTTGGAATAAGTCTGAACGTAGCTTCGGTTATAATCCCAAGAGTTCCTTCTGAACCAACAAAAAGGTTTGTCAAATTATACCCGCTGACATTCTTTTTCACCGCCATGCCCGTATGGAAAATTTCACCTTGAGCATTCACAACTTCCAAATCGAGGGTATATTCATTCATTCCTCCATACTTAAAATGACGCGGCCCGCTCGAAGAAAGAGCTAGTGCACCCCCGACTGTTGACACTTTCAGATTTGAAGGGTCAGGCGGGAAGAAAAACCCGAGATTTTCGACAGCTGTCTGCAAATCCTGCAGGACAACACCGGGCTGAACACGGCAGGTTAAGTTTTTTATGTCTATATCAAGTATTTTATTCATCTTGGAAAAATGAATTATAATCCCTCCGTCCACTGCAACGCATCCGCCGACATGATTTGTTCCCGCACCGCGTGGAATAATCGGCAGCTTGTAATAAGCCGCTATTTTCACTATCTCTGACACCTGCCTAGCATCAGAAGGAAGTACAACATAATCAGGCATCATAACACTGTAGCCATGGCTCATGGTATCAAAAGAGTAGCAATATAAGTCTTCTTTTTCGTAAAGTACATTATCCTTTCCTACTATAGAGGATAGTTTTGATAAAATTTCATTTTGTTTTGGAGATAAAGTTCTTACCATAATTCACAAATCCTGCCTTACGATAAAATTATAGTGCAAATATCAAATTCATTACACTTTTTTCGCATAAAAATAAATTCCCAATATGTTAAGCTGTAAAAAAAGGAATTAAGAGATGGCTCATACAGTAGTGAAAGAGATATATTCGGAAGAATTGAAGAAATATATCAAATGCGAAGTTCTTGTGATGGATGAAGAAGAAAATATCCCGAGAACAGACCGCAGAGAAGTGTTGTTATATTGTCAGGGTGAAAACATGACAGATGACAGATATGAAGACTACGATGAATCTGTCATGGATACTTATCCTGAAACAGAATTGATTGAACAGTATGAAGAATTTAACGATGAAAGAGACTAATTCTTTGGTTTTGGCATAGTAATAGACGGCGGTTGAATATACAAAGGCTTAAGAAGAGCAAAATTGAAGTTGCCTCCTCTTTTCAGATGCTCATATCCCAACTTCAATAAATTACGCCCCAAATCATAATTAGTCTCTTCATAATTTAAAGCTTCAATACCATGTTCTTTGAGAATAGATGATATCTTGGTATCAGCGACAATAAAATATTTGTTATCAGAGGCTTTTTTTATTGCATCATCGAGGTCGAGCGCCGACGGCGGCAAAATTTCTTCAGACCTCGAATATATAGCGGCATAAGCCTTATGCTTTCTTGCATCCATCAGACATAAAGACGCTTTTTCAGAATCATTCAGCGAAGATAATATCTCAAGAGAGGACACTCCGACTACATCAATATCAAGCTGTTGACCGAGCATTCTTGCAACGGTATTGCAGGTTCTTATTCCTGTAAAACTGCCCGGGCCGACATTTGTTATAACAGCACCTATGTCAGTAATCTTTAGAGAGTTATCAGATAAAATTTCTTTTATTTTTTCCGTCAAAAACTCCGAGTGATAAATCCCTTCTTTGCTCTCAACAATCTGCGAGCCAAGAATTTGTTCATCACGCCCAAGCGAGATATATGTCCTGTTCAAACTTGTATCAAACGCCAGCAAATACACTTTTCAAACTCTCTTCTAATTTATTGTACAACTTTTCATGTTTATCGCCGCAAGCTTCAAAACAAAATTCACGGGTATTTTCGTCTATATAATTTATTCTAATATCCATCCTGTCCTTTGAAAGCTGGTCATTCGAAAATTCCGCCCACTCGACAAGAGTAAGGGCATGGTCATCTTCGCCGTATTCTTCAAGCTCATCAAGAATCGTAGATACACCTTCTTTTTCAAGACGATACAAATCAAAATGATACATGGGAATGTTCCCCGAGTGATACTCATTCAATATAACAAAACTCGGACTTGTTATTTTTTCTTCAATCCCAAGATATTTGCCTATAAACTTCGTAAGTGCCGTCTTTCCCGCACCGACACTGCCATAAAGACAAATTAATCCCCCGCTGTTTTCACACACGGCGGCAATAGCTTTGCCTATTTTTTCGGTATCATCCAAAGATTTTGATATAATTCTCACGTAACTATTCCCTTTATCAAAATGAATTATACCCTAAAAAATACTTTTTATTAAAAAAAATAAATTTATTTCCAAATTCTGTCAAAAAAAATTTTTCAT
Source organism: Candidatus Adamsella avium (assembly GCA_904420445.1). Lineage (GTDB taxonomy): Bacteria > Cyanobacteriota > Vampirovibrionia > Gastranaerophilales > CAJFVJ01 > Adamsella > Adamsella avium. The sequence continues at coordinate 230,388 of CAJFVJ010000001.1, forward strand.
ATGCCTTAAAAACACATATAATTATCTCATATCAGAAAAGAATTAAAGAGGTTAAAAGTGAACATACAGCCTGTAAAAATTAGTTTTTCAACCAATCATACGTATAAAAATAATCTAAACCCACTATCTTCAAGTACATATCAAAATTTAAAACAGCCTGTTCAAGATACAATATCTTTTTCAGCTGCAGAAAGACCGCGAAACAGATTTAAAAAAGCACCTTTCATTTTATCAGGTGAAGTAGTGGAAGCTCACGAAAAATTCAAAACTGACAGTAAAAAAGAATACACCTTCGTTAATTCAACAATCAAAGCAAAAAAACGTGAAAAACTAACAGATGAACCATCTATGCCGGTAGAGGCAAGAATTATAAATGCTAAAAACTGTAATATAGAAAGAATTCTCAAAGCACCTGATATAAACTTGAAAAAAACAACAGCATCAGAAGTACATGCCGGCAACCTGACCATGTCAGATGGTTCAAACGTACCTACAGTCGAACTTCGCTCACAAACTATAGCGCATGCCAATATATCTGACAGCACTATTGGTTGTGTTGCTCTATTCACAAATGACCCGATAAAAAGCGGCAGACATCTTATTGATAATGAATTGATGACCAACAACTCAACAATCAACCACATAAGATACCCTGAAACCCGTCCGAGCCAAAACATTTTTTATATTACAAACAACAGCAAAATAGGTCCGATGGATTTCTACCAAATAAGACACCGACAAGTCCTTGATGCCTCTGACAGCTATATAGAAAAATTTATTGACGCAAGAGTTCCATTTTCAAAAATAACTCTCCATAACACAAAAATAGATGAACTGAGGTGTAACCCGCAAAATCTTAAAATGTCAGGGAATAATGAACTCGGTGATGTAACCTTCAGCTGTTTCTTTTATGAACCGGGTGATGACATTGAAGTTACCATTCCAAAAGGCACAAAAATAAATGGAGATATAGCTTTTGAACAAGTTGAAAATATCCCCGGCGCAAACTATATAATCAACGTTGAAGAAGGCGCTCAGCTTAATGGTAAAGTGTTTGTTCTTGCACAAAACCCGAAATATGAAGCAAAATATTTTGTTTCAAGCTCCAAACCCGTCGAAGATAAAACTGCAAATCTGATAATTAACAGAGATGTAAAACCAAAAAAATAAAAAGTTGTGCCCCTACAGGCTAAGGTTTTGATACCTGCTAAGTCAGCAGGTGGGTGTCCTCTCGAATAAATCGCCGTTTCCTAAAATGCCAAAACACTAGGTATACTTTGTTATTCTGAAGTCAGACTCCCTGTATAAAAAAATGTAGGATCAAAACGAATGAACCCGCAGAGGCAATATTATTTTCTCATATATTCGTTTTTTCGCCAACTTTTTCTATTTGTTGTTCACTTTTTTCTTTACATGTATAATCCTTTGGTATCACAAACCAAAATCTTGTAAGCTCGTTTGGAACAGACTCAAAATATATATTCCCTCTGTGCATCTCTATTATCTTCTTTGAAAGAGGAAGCCCTAACCCCGTTCCCTCTCTGGCTCCTGCATAAGATACAAATTTATTAAAAATATTTCCTTTCTGCTCTTCTGATATGCCTACTCCATTATCAGCAACTTCAACATACACACTGTTCCCTAAATCTTTATTACTCAGAATAATTACACCGTTATTATTTGAAAACTTTATTGAATTCGAAATGAGATTGTACATAACCTCCGTAAATCGTTTTTTATCAGCATTTATATAAATATTCTTCAAATCAAACTCTATATTCAAATCTTTCTCTTTCGCCGTTTCATACAAAACGGACATAACTTCATATATCACGCTTTTAGAATTGAACCACTCATAAGTTAAATCCAAAACACCTGCTTCTATTTTAGATAAATCTAAAAATTCATTTATAAGCTTCACAAGAAATTCTCCGCTTACTAAAATATTATTTACATATTGTATTTGTTTCGGCGTAAAATTTTCATTATCTCTGGAAGCCAGAATTTTTGAAAAACCTATAATCGAATTCAAAGGCGTACGCAGCTCATGAGATATGTTCATTAAAAATTCGTTCTTCATTTCATCTCTTTTTTGAGCCTGCTTATACAAATTTTGGTCTTTATCATTCTTATGCTTCAACTCACTGAACAATTGCGCCTGAAAAACAGCTATCGACGTCTTATCACTGATATTTTGCAGCAAATCAAGCTGGCTGTTTATTATCTGCTTTGCTCCATAAACAGCAATCAGCCCTATAAACTTCCCCCGATAAACCATAGGTGTTATCACAAAAGTTTTTATTTCAATGTTGCTGTTTATCTTCTCTACAAGACTTTTATCCGAAAAGAATTTTTCAACCGTATTATCAACAAATTGTTTTCCTGATTTCAGACTGTCAACAACATCCCCTGCAATCTGATTAAACCCGATAGAATCTATCTGGCAGCCTTTATAACCCTTGAAACCAACATCCAGACTGTCTGCTTTTTCATTATATAAAAAGAGTCCTATTCCCTCTATATCTATCAGCGAGTTAATCTCAAAAAATATATTTTTCAAAACTCTGTCTAATAATAAAGAACTTCTGACTTTATTTGATATGGCATTGATTACTCTGTTTTTTTCCTGCTGTTCGAATATATTGTTTAAATATTGAACTATCTCTTCTTCTATCTCATATAACGGCGCCGGTATTTCATTTAGTTTTTTCAATTTTTTCTCGCCTGCCCAAATAAAAATTGAAAGATATATTTATACATCTCTTCTCTGCCAAAATCTTTGCCGATATTACAAATTGAATTTATATATAATAATTTTACACTTATTTCTTTAATTTGTAAAACATTTACTATATAATTTTTTAAAATACAGTCTGGAGAATTATCCAAAATGCAAAAAACATCAGGAAAGTTATTCGTAATATCAGGACCTTCAGGGGTTGGGAAAGGTACTATCATTCACAAACTCCTTGAAAAAAATCCAAACATAAAACTTTCAATCTCTGCAACCACACGTGCTCCTCGACCTCATGAAACAGATGGTGTCGACTACTATTTTATTTCCAAAGATAACTTTACCAAATTAATCAAAGAAGATAAACTAGCCGAGTGGGCAGAATTTTCGGGTAATTATTACGGGACATATTACGAAACAATTAATAATACTCTTCAAAACGGTTATGATTTGATTTTGGAAATCGAAGTCAAAGGCGCCATGCAAATCAAAAATAAAATTCCATCAGCCGTTTTAATTTTCATCCTTCCGCCATCATTTGATGAACTCCAAAAACGCCTCATCGAAAGAAATACAGAAAAAACAGAAGAAATAAAAAAACGACTCGCCATATTCGAAGATGAATATGCCAAATCATTCGAATTTAATTACAAAATTACAAATGACAACCTTGATGAAGCAACAGAAGAGCTTCAAAAAATTATTTCTCGGGAGAAACAAAATTAATGCTCAAAAATAAAAAAATATTAATCGGGATAACAGGCGGCATAGCTGCCTACAAAGTATGCTCTTTGATTAGAGAACTTAAAAAGCTGAATGCTGATGTAAAAACAATCTTAACCCCGAATGCAAAAAATTTTGTTACGGAAACAACTCTCATGACACTCTCGCAAAATCCTGTCTACAGCGATGAATTTTCTTCACAAAACTGGCGACCCGAACATATCTCGCTGAGCGAAGCTGATTTATTCATCATAGCGCCCGCCTCTGCAAATACCACAGGAAAAATTGCCAACGGCATCTGTGATAACCTGCTGACATCAACTGCGGCAGCTTTCTCAAACCCCATAATCATAGCCCCGGCAATGAACTGCAACATGTGGAATAACCCTCTGATACAAAAAAACATTGAAACTCTGAAATCACAAAATAACATAACCGTAATACCCCCTTCTTCAGGATATCTTGCCTGCGGATATGATGGCGACGGCAGAATGGCTGAGCCTGAAGATATTAAAAACACTGCCATATCAATACTCACCGAAGATAAATTCTTAAACGGAAAAAAAATTATCATAACAGCAGGCGGCACAAAAGAACAAATTGACCCTGTGAGATACATCGGCAACCATAGCTCTGGGAAAATGGGGATGGCTATAGCTGATGCTGCTTGCAGGCATGGCGCTGAGGTTACATTGATTGCGACATATGAAACCAAAAAGCCCTACAAAACAATAGTCGCAACTTCAACACAGGATATGCTCTCAGAAGTTAAACAAGCTTTTATCAATGCTGATGCACTAATTATGGCAGCTGCCCCTGCCGATTTTCGAGCAGAACAAATAAACGAACAAAAAATAAAAAAAGAAAATACTGACGGACTAACACTGAAACTCATCAAAAATCCGGATATCCTTCAAGAAATATCAAATATCAAAAAAAATAACCAGCTTGTTATCGGATTTTGTGCAGAAAGTGAAAATCTTGTCGAAAATGCCAAAAAGAAAATAAACTCCAAAAATCTTGATTTCATTGTTGCAAATGACATTTCATCAAAAGAAATCGGCTTCAACAGCGACTTCAACGAAGTAAAAATTATAGATAAATCAAACAACATCAAATTTCTTCAAAAAGATACCAAAATTAATATAGCGGAAAAAATACTCGAGGAAATATTCAAAAATGCTTGAAACAAAAGAAATAATCAAACTTATCGAAGACTTTGCCCCCCCGGAGCTGGCAGAAGACTGGGATAACTCCGGATGGCAAATCAACCTCGGAATAGAGCATACAAAAAAAATATGCTTTGCCCTATCTCCTTCTTTAGAGGTAGTAAAACAGGCAGCACAGGAAGGATGTGACCTCATTGTATCCCATCACCCTCTGTTCTTCGAAAAAATAAACAAATTTTCAACAGAAAACATAACCTGTCAAATTGCCCGAATTGCAATTCAAAATAATATACAAATTTATTCAGCACATACAAACATGGATAAAGCTCCCGAAGGGCTTAACCATGAGCTTGCAAAACGGCTGGGTTTAAAAAATTTATTTCAAATAAATGATTTCGTTATACAGGGTTTCACCCAAAGAGAATACACTCTGGAGGAGTTTATAAAATACATAAAACAACAACTCGGCTGCGAAACAATAAAAATAATCAATCCTCAAAATAAAAACGTTATAAACTCCGTATCACTGTGTACAGGCTCAGGAAGCGAATTTTCAAACTCGGCAGACACGGATATTTTCATCACAGGAGATGTAAAATTTCATAGCGCACTTGATGCAAACAACAAAATTATCCTAGATATAGGACATTTTGAATCAGAAAAATTTGTCGTTGATTTATTTGAAAAAATATTTAAAAATAAAGATATACAAATTTTTATAGCAAAAGAAAAAAGCCCATGGCTTACTGTATAACATTTAAAAAGGTGTGAAGTATGAAAAAAGGTTTTACATTAATAGAAGTACTCATAGTTCTTGCAATACTCGGAATTATCTCAGCATTTCTCATAAATGCTATTTCAAAAGCCGGATTGAAAGAACAGGAAAGAAACAAATTTTTACTGCGTAAAGCATACGTAAGCCTTACGCAAAACGCAGCAAATATTCTCTCAAACAGGCAGAATTATCCAAAAGGATTGCTTGCACAGTGCCGTGCAACAAATGTTGATGAGAACAGACAAATCAACTTCTGCGATGAATTTGTTTCAACCATCAACACTATCGGCGATCTCCCGGAAAAAGTCTGTAACAATGAAACTATACCGACATATCAAGAAGGGAAACATCTTGATGATACTTACTATTCAGAAGACTACCCAAGAATTATATCAGCGGACAGAATGGTATGGTGGGGACTCGGAGGTAAGTCAACATCATGTGAACCGGCAAATGACTCACAGCTTGAAAACAAATTATGTGACGGTTCTTTTGGCACCATAACTGACCCGGATGCCTGCAAAACAATAATTGTCGATGTCAACGGAACAGACCTCCAGCGGCTTAACAGCGGGCAAACAGTTGATAAAAGTAAAAATATATTCGGACTTGATATCTTCAGATTCAGATTATGCAACAACGGTAGAGTTGAACTTATTGGAACAGATAAACTATACAGTCCGTACAAAAGCAGACAAACCAAAAAAGAGATAACAACGGCAGAAGACTTACTTCGTGACGCAAACCCGACACGTGTCAGAAATAACAGAACAAAATAGTTTCTAATCAGCTTTTTGAAAATCAACGGTAGGCAATGTGAAATAAAAAACAGTTCCCTTGCCTGCCGTTGATTCTACACGTATATTTCCATGGTGCGCTTCGATTATCTGCTTTGCAATAAACAACCCTAAACCATTCCCTACTTCACGCTTTTTTGTATAATAACGGGTAAAAATATGTTTGATATCCTCAGGGCTAATCCCTGGGCCGTTATCTCTAACCGAAATCTCAAGTTCGTCAGTTTTTTCTTCAATACCAACAACTATCTTCACGCCTTCGCCGCAATGTTTTATGGCATTTGATATCAAATTCGAAAAAATTCTCTTTATCTCCCTTCTGTCAACATAAACATCAGCCACATGCTTCGGCGCATTAACAGAAAATCTGCACTTCTTCTCCGCACACAAATACTTCCACATCTGTATCGATTCAGCTATAAGCTTTTTTATATCCGTCTTCTCGATAAAAAGCTTATACTCAAAATTTTCATAGTGATAAACAGATAACAAATCATTTATCATTTTGATTAATTCAGTGTTCATCTTCTGAATTTCAACCAGCTGGTTTATAAATGAAACATCCCCGTTATTGTCTATAATCATCTCAAGAGCCTTCTGCTCGGCAAGCAAAGGAGCTTTTAAATCATGAGTAAGAGAAAGCACAAAATTATTTTTTGTTTCCTCTAGCGCCAATCTCTTTTTCAAATCAGAATATGCAAGCGATACAGTATCATAAATCAAACTTATCCAATATAGTTCATCAGAAGTCCATACCCTCTTTTTATTCGTATATATAAGAAGAAATCCCTCCTCCTCATATTTTTTCAATAATTCATAATTCCCTATATTCGGATAAAAAACTATTGAGTTTATCCCGCTGCCAACAAGAACCTGCTTTATATTCCATGTCATAATATCTCTTTGCACATCGTTGATGAATAAAAATTTTTCTTTTGAAACATCTATCAACGGCTGCTGGAACTTGCCCTTACGGGGAAACTTGTTATAGTCAAAAGGCGCTCTGCTTATAACATTCTTCAGCTCATAGTTCTCATCACCTCTAACTGTTAACCTTAGCACACCATCAACATCAAATGAATCAAGAATATATTTCATCGCAATATCAAATATCCCATCAGGCTCGCTTAATGTTTGAACTTGACTCAAAATATCTTTTATATCAGCTTCTATTTCAAGAGTCTTTTTATACCTGTCATTCAGCCGGAATAAACTGAGAGCAACAGATATTCTCGGAAGCAAAGAAAAAATATTCTCTCTGAACAAATCATCATTCTCAAAACATTCTTCTCCTGCAAGAAAAATCAGAGCTATCGGCTGTTGATGATAAGACACTGGAATAAACACAGCTCTCTTAGCTTTGAGAGAATACAACTTCTGTAAAACTGATACACTACCGACACCTTCTCTTATATCATCAATCATCAGTATCTTATTTTTTGCAAATACTTCCCTTTTCAGATACATCTCCATCTTCTCCCCAAAAGGCTTTGAAAGCTCATTGATACAGCCTGGGGTTCCGCTTTTGCAATAAACACTCCCTATATCCATAAAAATACCTGAATTTGCATCAAAAAATTTTATAATCCCGGATTGAAAATACATCCTTTTGCACAAATTTCTGAGCAAAATATCTGAAGCTTCTTTGAGATTGTCAACAAAAAGCATTGTATTTAAAATCTCAAGTACCTCAATCCTTCCTTTATACTTTTTCAAAAGGCAATCAAACAGCTCCATCTGCCTCAGCATTATTTTGGACAAACTGACCGAAGAATAAGCAAGCTCTTTACTGTTGCAGATTTTTTGATTTTCTATGTCATCAAAATTCATAATTTTATACTCTCTGAGAATATAAAATTATGCCAAATAAATAAAATTAAAAATTAACCTACGGGAGATTCTTTATTACCTCTCGAATTAAGCCTAAAAAATTATCTTTTATCCTATCAGCAGTATCAATAACTTCCTGATGGTCAAGTTTCCCGCTGAGAATACCTGATGCCATATTTGTAATACATGAAATACCCAAAACTTTTATCCCGCAATGATTTGCAACAATTACCTCCGGTACTGTTGACATACCGCTTGCATCAGCACCCAAAATACGTATCATCCTTGTTTCTGCAGGAGTTTCATAAGAAGGACCGCTGCTGCCCGCATAAACTCCTTCTTTTACTTTTATCCCGAGTTCATCGGCAATACCATGGACAAGCCTTATTAACTCCCTGCTATACGCCTCGCTCATATCAGGGAAACGAGGTCCAAACTCATCAATATTTTTTCCTATCAAAGGATTTGTCCCAAAAAGATTTATATGGTCACGGATTATCATCAAATCACCGGGGGAATAATCAAGATTAACTCCTCCCGCAGCATTTGTAACAATAAGCGTCTTTACTCCGAGAAGCTTCATAACCCTCACAGGCAAAACAACCTGCTCGATAGAATATCCCTCATAATAATGAAAACGTCCCTGCATTGCTACAACACTTTTCCCGCCGTAACTGCCTATCACAAGCTGGGAGGCATGCCCGCTTACTGAGGAAGCTCCAAACGACGGTATTTCAGAATAAGGTATCCTCACTCCTTCTATTTCATCAGCAAACGCCCCGAGACCTGAACCGAGAATAATACCTACTTCTGGAACAATATCTGTTTTTGAACGAATAAAATTAAACGCTTCGTACACTCAAAACTCCTGTTTCCTACATCATTGATTATTATAATACTAAATATCCCAAAATAATCAATTCAAACATAAAACTCTAAGGTACGTACGAAGAATAAATTAACCCTGCGCCATATTCATAATAGTTAATCTGTGTTGCAGACCCGGTTCTTATGATTACTCTTGACTGATTTTTCGGAGGAATATCAAGAGCATTTGCTATCGCAGCCTGAATTACACCGGCATGGGTGACAACAGCCAGAATTTTATATTTATTGTTATCAATTATCTCGCCTATTGTCTTTTTCACTCTGGCATTCAGCTCTTTTGTTGATTCTCCGCCTTCAGGCCAAAATTCAAAAGGATTTTGATGATACTGCTCAAGCTCCTGAGGATATTGTTCTTCTATCTGGTCAAATGTCAGCCCGCCCCAAAGACCGGCTTTTCTCTCATAGAGATTATCAAGTATCTCAAAGCCTGTTTTATAAGATTTTGCAATTAGCCTTGCACTCTGAATTGCCCTTAAAGCCGAGCTTGTATAAATACAATCAATCTTTGGAGTTGTATTTTTCAACCATTCGGTAAGTGTTTCTATTTCGTATTTTCCGGCTTCGTTCAGCGGAGGATACTCTTCGCTGTCAAAAAGTCTGTTTTCTTCATTATAAATCGTCGATCCATGTCTTATGAAAATAATCTTGCATAATCTGTTAAACATTATTCTTTCCCCTATTATCAGAAGATATACTATTATTTTTGCATATTTTGCATACTTATTCTGTAGTTTGTTTAAATGATTTTTCCTTACAAAAACAAAAAATACTCTTATTCTAAAGATAATGATATAATTTACTTAAGAAAAAAGGAGAGCGAGTTTGAGTATCAAGTCTTTGAAAATATTCAATATGTCAACACGCAGCAAACTGCTAATTCTAGGAATGCTTTTAAGCTCAGTTTTGATAGTAGTAACAGCGTACTTTGCCATCAACAATACCCAGAAAAAAATCTTCGACAGCTATTACAACTTCGGTCAGATGATGACAAAAACCATGGCGAAACAAACCGTTGATGAACTCCAGCTCGCAGAAACAAATACTGACCAAACTGAAAAATACAAAAAAATTAAAAATAACGCAGAAACACTCGTCCAAAACAATGATGATATAGCTTTTGTCAGTTTCACCGATGCAACAGGCATACCTGTTTATTCAATAGAAAAAGAAAAATTCAAACCGCTCGATGACTTCAGCTTTAGTGCACCGGTATTTATAGAAAATGAAGCAGGTGATAAAATTCTCGCAGGCTCTCTTCAAGTAGGATTTACGGGACAAACCTTCAGGAATGTTCTCACAACATCAAAAAATTCCATGATATTTATCTTTATCATAGCCTGGATGCTCTCATGTCTGGCTGTAATCGTGAATACAATCCTCCTCACAAGACAAATTACTCTTCTTACTGACGGCGTAAACAAAATCTCAACAGGAGAATTTGGCTATACATTCAACACAAATGACCTATGGGGTGATATAAAAGAACTCTTCGAACAATTCAATGATATGTCTTCAAGACTAAGACGCTATGAAGAACAAAACATCGAAAAACTTACATCCGAAAGAAACAAACTCGAAACAGTCCTCATCAGCATAGCAAACGGAGTAATTGTCTGCAACAACTACGACCGTGTTATTTTATATAATAATGCAGCTCTCAAAACTCTGAATGTAAGCGAAAGAGCCTTCAAAAATTCAAAAATACAGGAATATTGCGATTCAAACGGAGAATTATGCTTCCAGGAAGGAATAAGCAAGTTCAAAGACCTCCCGCTTGAAGAAATAGAAAATGAACCGCCAGAATTCCAAACCGTTATCGACGACAAAACCCTAAAAGCGACTATATCCCCTATGTTTAATATCAACCAGCAGTATCAAGGGTACATAATCGTCCTTCATGACATAACCAAAGAATCTCAAATTGACCTGATGAAAAATAACTTTATATCAAACGTGAGCCATGAACTGAGAACTCCTGTTACGGTATTAAGAAGCTACATAGACACTCTCTATAACCACGGAGATGAGTTTGATACAAACACTCAAAAAGAATTTATCGGCGTAATTAATCAGGAAATCATAAGAATGCAAAATCTTGTGAACAACATCCTCGACTTCTCAAGACTCGAAGCGCCCAATATAGACCTTCAAAAAGAATATACAAGCATAGTATCAATCATCAACACCACCGTTGACTCAATGAAAGTGCTCGCTGATGAAAGAGACATCTCCTTCTCCGTCATAATAGAACCTGAACTGCCAAAAACCTATATGAACCCGGATAACATAGAAAGAGCGCTGAAAAACATTATCTCAAACGCTATCAAATATTCAAAAGACAACGGCAAAATTAAAATCAGAGCAGAAGTAGACAAAACAGGAAAAAATATAGAAGTCAGCGTCGAAGACAACGGCATAGGTATTGCTCCTGAACATCTCGACCACGTATTTGATCGCTTCTACAGAATAGAAAACGAAATACATACAATCAAAGGAACCGGCCTCGGACTCCATCTTGTGAAAATAGCCATCGAAAAACACCACAACGGCAAAGTATTTGTTACAAGCAAGCCGGGAGAAGGAAGCACCTTCGGATTCAGACTGCCGATTATTGCAGAAGGAGAACTTGAAGAAGAAAAAATCGAAGAAGTTTCTCCATCTCCTGATTCAAAAACAATACAGCAAATAGAAGAAGAACTCCTTGAAAACAACGGCTCTTCTGAAAATAACGAAAACAGCTTTACATACGATGACTGGGAAATCTCCATTGAAAAAGAATAACCAAATTGCTCTAAAGCATTAGTGTCAATTGTACAATTAATAAGCTTTTCGGACATAAATAGCTCTTAAGACTAATAGATATTATGCTTAAGAGCTATTTCATTTTTCATATTTTCAACTATGATAGATATGTTATACAAATTGGTTTTAGTTAGGAAATAGAGAACTTTCACTACTTACTTTAAAAAGAGTAATTTGTATAATTACAAATTTCTGCCTCATGATCTCTTCTTCCCCGTAAGTTTTTTTGCGGGGATTTTAATTTGCTCAAAAAAGTATATAATATAAGTTGTAATAATATTTGAAACAAGAGTTTAAGAGGATTAAAAACATGGAAATCAAAGTAATCCAAAACGAGCTGTCAAAAATTGACTGCGATGTCATAGTAGCAGGCTTGTTTGAACAACAACAGGAACTTAGCGGTCCCGCTGCTGAGTTGGATAATGCTCTGGGGGGCATTATATCACAATATGTAATCGAAAAAGACAAGTTTGAAGCAAAATTCGGACAAACATATATTCTTCAAACTTACGGAAAAATAGCAGCCTCAAAAGTTCTTCTGGTGGGACTCGGAAAACAGGAAGAAGTTGACATAGCAAAGCTTAGAGAACTCGGCGCAAAAATAGCAAAAAAATGCGATACTGCTCTCAAAGCAAAAATAGTATGCCTCACACCTTATGGCAAAGGCTTGGAAGGAATAAGCCTCTATGATGCTGTCAAAACTGTTGTCCACGGCGCATTAATCGGTGCCTACAAATTTGACAGATACCTCGCTGAAAAAACTCCGTCAATTGAAGTCTTTGAAATAGTAGAAAATAATAACCCTCAAGAAGCTGAAAACGGAGCTAAAGCGGGACAAATTACAGGTGAAGCCGTTAATATTACAAGAGATTTGATAAACGAACCTGCAAGCGTGGTAACACCTGAATACCTCGCTGAAACAGCTCTCCAAATCGAAGGTCTTGAAACAAAAGTTATGGACGAAGATGAAGTAGGCGAAATGGGAATGGATGCATTCCTCGCCGTAAGCTACGGAAGTGCTGAAGAACCCAAGTTTATCCACATGAAATATACTCCTGAGGGTACACCGTCGAAAAAAATAGCCATCATAGGCAAAGGGCTGACATTTGACAGCGGCGGGCTTGATTTGAAGCCTCCAAAGTCAATGCGTAACATGAAAACTGATATGTCAGGTGCAGCAGCGGTTATTGGTATTATGAGCAAAATCCGTGAACTAAAACCAAACGTCGAAGTACACGCCCTGATAGCAGCAACTGAAAATATGCCCGGATGTGCCGCCTACAAACCGGGTGACATCATCAGAGCTTTGAACGGTAAAACCATCGAAGTAGACAACACGGATGCAGAAGGCAGACTTACACTCGCTGATGCAATTGCCTATGCCGCCAAACTGGATGTTGACGAAATCATCGATATAGCAACACTCACAGGCGCCTGCATCGTCGCTCTCGGAGAAGAAGCGGCAGGAATTATGGGCAACAATCAGGAACTCATCGACAACCTGATTAAAGCAGGCGAAAAAGGTGCCGAAAGATTCTGGCAGCTCCCGCTATACCCGGAACATGCAACAGCAATCAAAAGCCCTGTAGCAGACATCAAAAATACGGGAAGCACAACAGGAGGCGGTGCTATGACTGCAGCCGCATTCCTGAAAGAATTTACGGATAACAAAAACTGGGCGCATATCGATATCGCAGGACCCGCATATCTCGAAAAAGAAATGAGAGGAACTCCAAAAGGCGCATCAGGATTTACCGTAGCAAGCTTGATAGAATATTTGATGGCGCAATAATAAACATGGTTCAAAAAGGGAAGGGCAAAAACTCTTCCCTTTTTCGCATAAAAGGAGTCTAAAATGAATATAGTAGGAATTATCCCTGCACGTGGAGGTTCAAAACGCTTACCGGGCAAAAATATAAAACTGCTCGCCGGAAAACCGCTCATAGCACACACTATCGAAACAGCACAAAAATCAAAATATATAAACAAAATAATTCTCTCAACAGAAGATGAAAAAATTGCAGAAATCGCAAGACAATTTGGAGCAGAGGTAATCAACAGACCTCAAGAACTTGCGCAGGACACAACAAAAACAGCACCCGTACTTTTGCATGCGGTTGATGAACTCGAAAAATCAGGATATTTTCCTGATATAGTGGTTCTCCTGCAAGCAACCTGCCCGAACAAACCTGTCGAGTTGATAGACGAGATTATAGAAAAACTCATAAATTCAGATAACGACTCCGTTTTCAGCGCATTTCCGATATGCTGTACCATGGCAATGTGGAAAAAGCAATTTGATGGCAAAATGCAGGCGCTATATGACTACCACACCCGTCCCAGATGGCAAAACGCAGCAGAAGAATGCGAAACTCTCTACGGGGAAACAGGTGCTGTCTATGCAATCAAAATTGATGCCTTCAAAAAATGCAAAGATTTTATCGGAGAAAATCCAGATATCGTAACAACTGATGTCAAGCTCATTGACATCGACACACAGGCAGACTTTGACGCAGCAGAAAAATTGATGATGAAAAACAAATAAAAAAGGAACTCATTTAAGAGTTCCTTTTTTATACGATTTCAGAAAAATTTAGATAAACATCTCTTCTTTTTCTTCCGCATTTTCATGCTGTTCGACAAATGAGCGGACTACAGCAATCATTTCGATTACTGAAGAGAGTTTGTTAATGCATGAACCTACACCAATTGCGCTTGCACCTGCTGCAAAAGCCATACGTGATGTAGTAGGAGTAATTCCGCTTGCTGTCATAATCGGAACTTCTACATTTCTTGAAAGTTCGATTGTATTTGCAATTGATACATTAGCTTTCTCAAGCAAGCCGCGGGCACCGGTGTTTGAAACATTAGCCACACAAGCACCTTCTGTTTGAATCAAATCAACACCCATTTCTTCCAATTTTTTTGCAAGCTCGATTTGTTCGTTGATATCAATATGTCCGGGAACAGTTACACTCAAGAAAATGTCATGTCCGACCAAATCTATTGTTCTTGATGTAATATCAAGAATTTCTTCAGCTGTCACTCTCATGCCTTTTTTGTACATAGCATCAAAGTTGCCGATTTCGAGCATATCAGCGCCGTTTTCTTTTGCCATCAAAAGTTTTTCAGGTTCAATTGATGATACGCAGACAGCTATGTTGCTCAATTCTTTTGCGATATAGATTATATCTTCTCTTGCAGCAACGTCAACTGCGCTTGCACCGCCCATATCAGCTGCCGATACAACTCTTTTTACGCTCTCGATATCATAATTATCAATACCTGCAATTACTTTGAGTGCGCGTTTTGCTTTCAAATCTTTTTTAAATTGCTCTATTCTGTTCATTTGACCTCCTGAGTGAACAATATTTATTTCTGCAAAATATTATAACACTAAAAATTGTGATATGATATATTTTGTAAAGCTTAAAAGGTCTAAAAAAATGAATCTTCAAGAAGCTGTTGATGAGATATGGGAAAACCGTAAATACGAACCGTCTTCATACATCGAAGCCATAAGCCATCTTAATGAAGAAGTGGCAGAAAGCCTCAAAGCAATCCTCAGCGGGAATAAAGAAACAGCTCAGGCAGAACTTGAGGATGCTCTTTCATGTATGTTTATTGCATTCAAAATGATGGATATTGACCTTGATGAAGTTGTGGAACGTCAGGTCAACCAGATGAAAAGTGCGCCAAAGAAGACCATGCATATCTTTTCTGATAAAGTAGAAATCCGTGTAGGCGACGAAGTTAAAGGCGGGTGGGCTATCTGGACATCGCAGGATATCAAAGATGCACAAAAAATGGCAAAAGAATTCAAATGCAAAATAATCTGGGAAGGAGCAAACCAGCTTAGTCTCAGCGATACACTGAAAAACGGCGGACAATCATGAGAATAAACAAATTTATAGCATCATCAGGAATTGTTTCACGAAGAAAAGCCGACGAGCTTATTAAAGAAGGGAAAGTCAAAGTCAACGGCGAGATTATCACAACACCCGGGTATGACGTCGGACCAAAAGATAAAGTCAAAATCAACGGAGAACTCTTAAGACCGAAAAAATTCGAATACCTGATTTTTCACAAACCACCGGGTTATATAACAACAAAATCAGACGAAAAAGGCAGAAAAACCATATATGACTTGCTTCCTGAGGAATATCACCATCTGAATCCGGCAGGCAGACTTGATAAAGACTCTACAGGTCTTCTGTTTTTGAGCAATGATGGTTATCTTGTGCAAAAGATGACACACCCGAAGGCTCATATCCCAAAAATTTATCTGGTGCATGCAAAAGGAAAAATAAACTCTATCGAGCTGCAAAAGCTGGTTGACGGTATAGAAATTGAAGAGGGAAAAATTGCTTATGCCGATGTTTGCTTGATTGAGTCTACAAATGCGCAAACAACTCTTCAAATGACACTGTTTCAGGGTTACAACCGTCAAATAAGAAAAATGCTTGATGCCGTAGGACATCCGGTTATTTCGCTAAAAAGAATTGCCCATGGAAATTTGACCCTTCAAAATCTTGAAAGAGGAAAGTTCAAAGTACTCAAACCAAAGCAGGTAACAGATTTGAAGAATTATGTCAAAAAAGTGCTTGCTGACAACAACATCCCGTTTATTATGCAGTAAAAATTTGCTGCTTAACAAATCAAACTGCCTGACTTTATATGCCATTCGATTCAGGTTCAAAACCTGCTGTTATAATTTCTCAATATAACTCCAGAGAACTATAAAGTTTTTCAAAAAACATCCGATATACTATATTGTCAACTATTTTTCATATAAATACTCCATATAGATGATTTTTTCAGAATCAAAACCACTTTTTGGTTTAAAAATTAATTTATGTGGAACATGAAAGATAGGCTATGTTTTATAGTCTAAACAAAGGAGTTATTAATGGTTAGTTCTATAAACGGAATAAACGGCGGTAGTTATTCGAACTATAATGTTAATAATATAAGCACCGGCAACTCAAAACTTGATGAGTTGATAAAAAGTCTTGTGTCCCAAGGCTATAGCCTGTCCGAAGCAAAAGCTATAGCCGAAGCAGAACTCGAAGCAGAGGCTGCAGAAGGCGCAAGCGAAACAGAAGAAACAACCTCTCAGGGTGTTTCTTCCTACGGTGTTTCTTCGGCATACAGCAGCACAGGCAGTGAAGGTATCGGAATATCAAGCTTGCCTACGGACTCAGCCGGCATGGTCGGACAAATGCAGGTTGCAGACCTCAACAAATATTTTATGCTCGGTATGTAATATCAGCTGTTTGTTTTCTCTAAAATGACATAAACGGGATGATATGTGAGGTAAACGCCTTCTGATGATGTATAAAATCTTTTGTACTGCGATTCAAAATTTTTTAAACCGCTTTTGCTCCATCTATACTCGGTTAGAGCATTTGTTCCCGTGAATTTTATGTGCTTGAGAACGTCTATCGGACTCTCAAAATTCAGCTTTATTATCTCGTCCTGAACAAGAAGTATCTTATAATCACTGAACAACTCTCGTAGTTGGTCGACAGAATAATACTTCAAACCTCGCTGAAGTATTTTTGACATCTGCTCAAGATTTCGATTGCCAAAAATAGAAAAAGCAAGAATCCCCCTGTCTTTCAGCATATTATTCAGCTTTGAAACAACACTCTTCAAATCCTCTGCCCACTGAAGCGTTGCATTTGACACAATCAAATCAAACTTCTCATCAAGCGCAAGTTCTTCAACATCACCTTCGAGAAATTCAACCTCTGGTGATATCATATCAACATAATCGGCGCACTCTGGAATAATATCATTTGCCACATATCTGTTAAATGAAAAATTCTGAATAAAATATTCCGTCAAAAATCCCGTACCGCATCCGATTTCCAAAACAGAATCCGCATGCTCAAGCGGGATATCTTTGATAAACTCCCCCAAACGATTTGTCATATGCCGCTGCACAACAGCATTTTGTCCGTAAGTGGTAAGACTCTTCCTAAAACGCTTGGCTACCAAATTTTTATCTAGGTTTGTCATTGATTATCTCTTCCCAACATGAATAATTCAAAAAAGGATAATGCCCGGCAGGCAGGTGTATTATCTGAGCTTGAGGCTGAGTGTTCCAAAAATTAATCTGATTTTTTGTAGGAATAATAATATCCTTATCAGATATTATCGCACAATCATATTTAAAATCCTCATCGGACTTATAATCCATCAAAGATACAAGCTCTTCACGCTGATCTTCAAGCTCTCGGGCGGGAGGCTTTATTTTCTCAAGTTCATAAGCACTCTTGAACATATTCTCCAAAAATTTTATTTTTGATATTTCCCCGAAACCTTTTACCATAAGAATATATACAGCTTTCACTATACCGTATTTATCATCAATCGGACGAAGAGTACCGTTTATGGCAACGGATTTTTTGAACGGACCGAGTTTCTTTGAAAATATACTGCCGACCATAACACCCATCGACCACCCGACAAGGTACTTTATCTTATATCTTTTTATATCATCAAAAACCGTTTCATCACAATCAAGATTCCTGTAATCATAAAACATAATTAAATCGGACTGAGCGCTGAGGTGTTCCACCACATTCTTATCCATCCCCCACCCGCAAAAGAAAACTATCACCGACTCTGTGTTCTCTTTTCTTATCCATATATGTTTCATATCAATTCTCCGCTTATCAAATCTATTATCTCTTTTATCTCCTCCATGCCAATATCAGCATTCAGAGATAATCTTATCCGTGACGATTTCGGAGCTACGGACGGCGGTCTTATCGGCAAAACAAAAAAACCACGCTCCTGCAAAAACAAAGCTAGTTCAAGAGCCCTTTTGTTATCACCGGTTACAATCGGAATTATCTGAGATTGTGATAAACAATCAAGCCCTTTATCTTTCAAATAATCCAAAGTGAAATTAATTATACTTCTTATTCTTCCCTTTTTCTGCAAAAGCAAATCAAATTTTTTGCTCAAAAGCCAGTTTGTCCACAGAACATTCACAGGAGGAAGAGCCGTTGAAAAAATAAACGACCTCGACTTATTCACAAAATAATCAACAACACTCCTATCAGCAACAACAAACGCCCCCATAGAAGCCATTGACTTCCCGAGCGTTGCACTGATAATATCAACCTCCTTCAACACACCTTCTTCGTCACTGACTCCGCAAAGATTGCTGCCAAAAACCCCGAAAGCATGAGCTTCATCAATCATCAAAACAGCATTATATTTTTTCTTTAGTTCAACAAGCTTTCTGATATCAGCAATGTCACCATCCATACTGAAAACGGACTCAGACACTATCAGCGCTCGTCTGTAATCAGCACTGTGTTTTTCTAACAACTCCTCAAGATGTTCATAATCAAGATGCCTGTAACGATAAAAATCAGCTCCCGACAACTTTATCCCATCGATAATACTTGCATGATTGAGCTTGTCACAGAAGATAACATCATTCTTCTGTGCAAAAGCTGAAACAACGCCCAAATTGCACTGATATCCGGTGTTAAATAACAAAGCCGCTTCTTTCGAAAACATCTCTGCAAGCCTGCGCTCAAGCGTTTTATAAATCTTTGAACTTCCGCTCAATAATCTGGCTGACGCAGAAGAAAAAAGAAACTCGGAACTCCCTGAACATGACAACACAAACTCACTCACAAGAGGCTTATCAGCTGACAAACAAAGATAATCATTTGATGACAGGTTCAAATATCTCTTACCATCAAGAAAAATATATTTGCCTTCTTTCTTCTCAATATCATAGACATGCCTGAACATATCATGTGCTTTGAGTTCTTCTGTTTCTTTTTCAAAAATATCCATAACAATATTCTATCTTAAACATAAGTTCCGAATTTTTTTTCAAAACCGGAAATAATATTCCTGCAAACAAACTCTATATCGGAAGCAAGCTTTGGCTTTATCGCACTCAATGTGATAACAGACTCTTTTCCCTCATCTTCTCCGAATATTCCTGATACTAACGAGCTGTCAACATCAAAAACAATGGAACCGTGCTGGAGGATATACCCTCTTTTCCTGCACTGAGCAGAACCTATAAACTTTCTTCCGGAAACACTCAAATCCGCCCCGCTCGAGATTGCCATACAATAAGGATTTTTCGCGCTTACTTTTTTATTATCAATAAAAGAAACCTCCACACCCATCTCTGCAAATCCCAAAACAAGCGCCTCTGATATCTCTCGGTAAGATTTTATAACACATGAACCATCTCTCAAAAAATCAACGGGAACAACAAAACAATACGTCAGCTCTCTATCATGCAAAACAGCACGCCCACCCGTAATACGTCTGATTATCTGAATTTTTTTCTCTCTGCAAAATTCTTCATCTATACCATCGCAGGACTGATTTCTTCCGATTGTCAGCGTCGGATGCTCCCATCCGTAAAGGCGCAATACAGGCTCTTTGCAAGAACTTGTAATTGCTTCGTCAAACAACTCTTCGTCCCTGCGCATATTCTCAGCGCCGTCATAAACTCTATATGGTATAACTCTCATCCTAATCCAATTTTATAACAAAAAGATTAATTGCTGTTTGTTTGAAATACAATATAAAATATAACTTGACAATGAAATATTAAATCGCTTAACATAAAATAATTAAACAACATGGCGGCATGGCCAAGTGGTAAGGCAGAAGCCTGCAAAGCTTTTACCCCCAGTTCGAATCTGGGTGCCGCCTGATAAAAAGACCGGTTTTAAAAATCGGTCTTTTTATTTTGTAACAAAGTATCAAATATTTTTCTTAAACAACTTAAAATCAACATATGAACATATTACCTATAAACTATAATTTATTTAATGTTTATCAAAAAAATAATCATGAGGCTCAAAATTCAACTCTCAAAATGAGACCTCAACTTAGCTGCGATACAGTTTCGTTTTCCGGAAAAGACTACAGCAAAAGCCAGATAGAACACCCGACTAATCACTGTGCCTACTGCGGCGAAAAAGTTTATTCAGAACAAAAACTTCTCTCAAAAGCAAAAACCATCGCAAACCACAACAAAAAATTTCTCGAAGGCGATATCAGAAGCATTCTTCAAAACATCGGGCAAATAGGCAATGACAGCCATCTTGCAAAAAGAAAAAGAGAAGAAAACTCAAAAGAAATAAAATTCTTCAACGAGCTAAATACTCTATCAAGAAAATATCCGAGAATACTTGCGAAAGATTTGGTAAATCAATATCTGAATCCCGATAAAAAAGACCCCGTAGACGTTATCTTCGATAATATGCACCCCATGTTATCAACAATAGACCATGTTGACCCGCAAAGAGAAAAATCTGACAACATGAATAACCAGATGAATCTTGTAGAAGCATGCTACACCTGCAACCACGATATCAAAAATGGTCTGCCTTTTGACGAATTTTTAGCGCTCTATCCTACAATTGCCTATTTCATGCCAGAGGATAAACTCGATTTCGCTAATGTTAACGGAACAAAAACCCTCTCAAGGACAATTGAGTCAACAGAAGATATAACAGAACTCGAAACACGTCTGAAATCTCTCGAATCAAAACGTGCAACAGCACAAAGTCAGGTTGATTGTCTGACACGGGATATTCAGGAATGTCTTGGCGATATGGACACAGCCATCCAGATGCAGCTCAGAGAAAAAAACGGAAAAGAACAGGAACTCGAAAATTTTCAAAAAGAAGTTCAGGATATGAGATTAGACCCTGAGTTTCAAATTATTTCAGAAAAAAAACAACTCTCTGACAGACTGAGCTCTCTAAAAAAGACAAAACAACAAACAACAACATCTATATCAAGAATTAATGCGGCTCTTAAAAAAGAAGACAAAAAAAATTCAACCGTTGAAAAACTGAAGAGAAAAAAACAAAGACAACGAGAAGAAGTTGACAACGATGAAAAAAAAGAAAGACTCGGACAAAAACTCGAAGCAGCACAAGCAGCCCTTGTTCACACAAACGAAGAAATAGAACAGGTGAGCCAAAGATTACAAACTCTGAGAGCAAAACTTCCTGATATAGAAGATTTGAGAGAACAAAAACAGGGTCTTGAAGAAAAAATAAAAGAATACGAACAATATAGAGCAGCCACAAAAGAACTGCAAGCTGTCCAAAACATTACCATGCCAAATCTGACTCAAAGGAAAGCAGCGCTCGAGCAAAGAAAAACAGAAATAGAACAAAGCCAAAGCCTTGAAATGTCTGATGAAGAAAAAGAAAAATACAAAAAATACAAAGAAACTCTGAAACAACTCGACCTCATAAAAAGCAAAGAACGTGACAAAGAACTCAGAGAAATACTCCTAATCTCGGAAGAACATTTCTTAAGACAGCGTGATGCTCTCGAAAATGACCCGGCTGTACAAAAAGCAAAGAAAATTGATGAACATGAATATATTAAAAAACAAATAAACAATGCAGATGAAGATATTCTTGATGCACAAGACAGACAATCAAGGCTTATAGGAGAAGTTTTTGCCTTCGAAAGGGCTTATTCAAATGAAAATGAAGAAGAAATACAACAACAGCTCAACACATTAAACGAAACTATCAAAAGACTTGAATCAAAAGCAAAATGGATAAATGTTGAAGATAAAATAAACAAACTCAAAGCAGAAATATCAATAATTGAAAAACGCTGTCAGGAAGGACTGGCTATTTTGCAGTCTTATCAGCAGTAAATATCTTCTTTAACATATACATATGCTCACATAGCCTGCCGTTTTCATATACGGGTTCAGAATAGTTGTCTTTGAAGAAATTTTCTCTCTTCGAATAAAGAATAAAACCGAATTTTTCATAAAAACCTATACCGCTTTCGCTTGTTCCAACAATCAAATAGCTGCATTTTTTCGAATAAACATCAAAAATATGCTCAAGCAGCCTGGAGCCAAATCCCTTATTTTGAAAGTCTTCTCTGACGGCAATATTTTTCAGTTCATATTCACTGTCTGTTTTTTTGACAACAACACACTCCGCTATTATTTCTCCGGATTTATAAAGAACAAATATATCTCCGTCATTGATATACTTTGCAGCCATATTTTTATCAGGGTCTGCAAGCAGAAGAAGACCATCAAGCGCCTTAGTATAAGACACTTTTTCTATAAATAAATCGTTGTTTTTCATAAAAACTCCGTTTTTAAATCAAAATAACATAAAAAAACACTCTCCATAACCAGAGAGTGTTAAAAAAAGATATAGTTCTTATTTATCTTTCTTCAAATTTTGCTTCGGTAGCCCCGCCTTTTGCAGCATTTGCAATCAAAATAATCGGAGAAGCAATCATAAATGCCAAACCACCTGCAAGTAATCCTGCTTTTGCCGGAGTAGGCAAGCTGTTGAGTTTTTTAATAAATTTGCTGTCTTTTAAAACTTCTTTTAAAGATACATATGTTTGTGACTCTGATACTGTATCAGCAACACTATCTTCTGCTAATTTAACAAACTGCTTCACTGAAAAATTATCAAGAACACCGGCAAAATTTTGTTTCATACTGCTCAAAAGACCTGAAACTTTCTTTGAATTGCCGGTAACCAAAGATGCAGCAGCCGCTGTTCCGAGAGTAATACCTCCGATTTTTGCCGTATCTTTCAAAGCATCTTTTCCGATAGCTTTCAAACATCCTTTTTTATCCTGCACTTTGTCATTTGTCATAACATGCATAGGAGAACCATACATACCGATTTGCATTTGAAACATTCCTTTCCATACCATTTTTTATAACCGTGTGATTATAAAAAATTGAAAAGTTTTTTAAATTGTTAAAAGATAAATCGAAATTTACAAACCTTCATAAAAACCAAAAAAGAGGCTAAAAGCCTCAAAAAATAAATGGTGGGCGATACTGGACTTGAACCAGTGACCCCCACAATGTCAATGTGATGCGCTACCACTGCGCCAATCGCCCGTGATTATGATAATATCACAAAACATTTTGTTCATCAAATGAATTTTTTTGGGAATTTATATAGAAAATTCCGCAGATACCGTTAAAAGTCCGTCATTCTGAGGACTAAAGCCAGAAGAATACTTTTTGTTTAGATACTTCGCTAACGCTCAGTATGACATTGTTTTGGAAATTTTTGACGGAATTTGTTATATAAATCCCATTTTTTGTAATAAAAAACGGGCATAAAAATACCCGTGAAATAAAAGATAGTAAATAGTAAGTGAAATCTCTACATATAATTCAAAAGCGAAGGCTGCATCATCTGTTGTCCAACACTCAAAGATGCCTGCAACACCATTTGCTGATAAGTCAAATCTGATGAAAGACCTACCAGGTCAACATCCTGCAAATTTGATTTCTGATTGGTATAGCTTATTTTCAAATCTTCATATTTATTTTCCATCATAGTAAGAGTCTGCATCGTATTCCCGAGCTCTGTACGATACGTCAGAATATGCTGCACATCATCTTCGAGTTTATTTATACTCTCTCTCACCGTTTCATAATCAGGCGGCTCTGCCATCATGGCATCTCTCAAAATTCCCAAATCTCCGAGGGCTCCTGTCGCAATCTTATTATCAGGATTGTCAGGATCTGTATAAT
Organism: Candidatus Adamsella avium; assembly: GCA_904420445.1. GTDB lineage: Bacteria > Cyanobacteriota > Vampirovibrionia > Gastranaerophilales > CAJFVJ01 > Adamsella > Adamsella avium. Next base: position 254,668 of record CAJFVJ010000001.1, read on the forward strand.
ATTCACCGAAAAGGTCATTCCCTAGAGGGCTTACACTTATATTCATATTATCATCAATCTGTATAAACCGCTGGTCTTTCTCTGCCGTGCTTGTTTCCCCCTGATATATATATTCCCCGTCAGCAGTAGAATAAGCCGCTGTTTTAGTATTTATTCCGCTGTAAATATACTTGCTGTTATACTGAGTATTCGCCAGCTGGGCAACGCTTTTCATTATTTCCTCTATTTCTGCTCCGAGCATCTGCAACTGTTCTGACTGATTGAGCTCTTGAGAACCTCGTGTTGCCAAATCTTTTGCCCTCTGCAATTTTGTAATAATTGAATCAAGAACACTATCAGAAGCAGATGCCTCTTCATATGCACCTTTTACATTTGATAAATATGTTTCCATTTTGCTCAGATAAGTATTGGTATTCATAATTCCGGCTGCAGCACCGGGGTTATCTGAAGGTTTGTTAACTTTGTTGCCAGAAATAAACTGTTCCTGCATACCGAGCAATATATCTCTGTTATTGTTTATGTTTGATATAATAGAGTTATTCAAATAACTTGTAGTAATTCTGCTTACGTACATGTACTTCCCCTTTCATCAGCTGTTTGCAAGGTTGGTTATAATCTGCAATATCTCGTCCATTACATTGAAAACTCTTGCAGATGCTTCATATGAACGTTGATATTTCATCAAATCAACCAGCTCTTCATCGAGGTTGACGCCAAATGTCGACTCTCTCTGCGTAGTAATCAATGCCAGAGAATTATATTGTGTTTCTTCATTATTGGTAATTTTTTGTGTTTCAATACCCACATTGCTTATTATTGATGTAATCTTATCTTCTGAAGTAAGTCCTCCGATAATTGTTTCATTTCTCATGTTGCAGAATTTTTCGGCACCTGCTACATTCCCTACAGCATCAGGATTTAGCGGCTGTGCAGGATTATTAGGGTCAACATCACCCACAGCAGTTGCTATTTTATTGGGATTGTTTAGAACTTCCGTGTTGATTGTTATATTCTTTGCCGAAAAATCAGCAGACCCGTCACTTGTCACAAAAATCGGCTCATCGGCAAGAACAAGACTCTTGCCGTCATCGCTCAAACACATACTTGCTTCTGTTCCGTCATCAGAACGATACTGCTGGATTTCATTGACACTCTGCGCAAAAGCAGCAGCCAGAGAATCAAGCTCTCCTATAACTCCTTTTATGGTGAAAGAATCAGGGTTGTTGCCTGCTATTTCCAAAGTTGCGGCAAGTTTACCTTTTGATCCGAGTTCTTTTTGGAAATCAACTTTATAAGGTTCTCCATCCTTATTTACTATGTTTATTTTAGCAGGATTATCCTCATCTCCCATTACAACTTCAAGAGTTCCGAGTTTTTCATGCCTGTTCAATATTTTTACGTCACCTATGTAGAGATTTATTTCTCCGCTTGGCGTGTCTTCTGTTTTTACGGGAACATACTGTGAAAGTTCATCCAAAAGAAGCTCTCTTTGGTCATAAAGAGCATGAGGGTCTCCGCCCATATTAACAGACTGTGCTATCTGCTCGTTTACTTCAGCTATCTGATCTATAAGCTGGTTTACCGTGTTCACATCATTGCTTATCTGGCTTTTTTCAAGAGAAGCGGGGTCATCGATGTCACCGACGAGAGTTTTTCTGTAATCTTCAAGTGTGTCAACTTTTGTGTTAAACTCCTGTGCTACTTTGGCTGCCTTTTGAATAAAATCGGCTCTGTAAACACTGTTTGTCGGGTCATTCATCAGATTTTGAGCAGCCGTATAGTATTCATCAAGTGCACCTGTAATTCCCGTTCCGGATAATTCATTCATACAGTCCTGTATAAAAGTAGCATTATTCAGCATTTCTTGATAATAAGACAGAACAGAGCTCTCATCACGATAATACTTGTCCATAAAGCTGTCACGATATCTCGTAATACCGCTGACTTCAACACCTGATATGTTTATTCGTCCGCCTTCGGCATAAAAATGTCCCTGAGCCAGATCAACTCTTTGCTTGCTATACCCCGGCGTGTTCATGTTTGAAACGTTATTGCTAACAATAGTCAAACCTGCCTGGCTGACGGTCATACCCTGTTGTGCTAAGTTTATACCCTGTAATATACTCATTTATTAAGCCTCTTTTTCTATTGAACTTATTATTACATTAGGATTAATTTTCTTTGTTGCTTTTCCATCCATTCCATAGGACGCTGTTTCAGGAGCGGCAACGTTCATAATTGCCTTTATTGATTTTTCAACAATAATTAAAGAGTGTTTAACAAGCGCTGTATTTATTTCGTTTACTTTTCTTATGTTTTCCACTATTTTTTTCAGTCTTGTCTGTTTATCAGCAAACCTCTTTGACTGAACTGTGTCTATATCTTTTGTTTTTTCTATTAAATCCTTAAGAGTTATGTTATTGCAGCCCATATCTTTTGATGTTTTGCGTCTTTTCAGCAAAACTTTTTCCAAATCAGTTGCCTGTTCAATCAATCTGGTGTCAATTTTTTTCAGTTCTTCTACTTTTGCTTTGACAAGAATTTCTCTTTTATCAATAACGCTTTGTTCTATGTTCGAATAAATTTCTATTTCTTCATCAATTATTTTTTCCATTTCATCTATATATTGTTGTTTCATTTCCCCGTGCTCCATTTTTTACCGGTCTTTTACGCCGAATAGTCTACCAAAACACTCCTTCCGTAAGTTATTCCATAATTTATATCTTCATAAGATAACTCTTGGTTCATATTTTTTGCATAATCCTGTATTTCATTCAGCTTTGTTTCAGACATTTTCTTCAAAAGCAGCTGTTGTAGTCTTTCCTCATTTTTCAACTCTTCTTGTTCAATAACGGAAGCTTGAGTTTCTTGTGTTTCTTCTTTCCCTTTTTGAACAGTTTTCGCATCATGTTGAAATGCGCTCAGAGCTCTTAATGCTTGTAGTTTATTTATATCTGCTGAATTTATACCGTTTACCATCTCTTATCCCCTAAAATATCCCTTATAAAGTTCTTTTCATCTGCTCATACATCTGCTTAGCTATTCCGATAGAACCGGTCGGACTCTTTGCTATATCCTGTGCTATATACTGATTTAACATTGAACGGAATTTTTCTTCTGCCTGCCCTCCTGATATAAAACCCGTTCTTTCAATGGTCTTATCCATTATGTTAAGCATCTGGGCTACAAATACCGATTCAAATTCCTGAGATACTCTTTTGAGTTTCTCATCCTCTGTTGCCTTCATCCCCTGTACGTTTCTGAAGTCTATTGATGTTATATCTTCTCTTCTTATTCCGTTGACCATATTATTTTTATTCCTAAATAAGTTCTATATCAGCCTGCAGAGAACCTGCCGATTTCAGTGCCTGAAGTATTGAAATCAAATCATAGGGAGCTACACCTATGGTATTCAAAGCGCGAACCAAATCGTTCAAATTACTGTTAGCAGGCAGAGTAACAAGTTTCCCGGGAGTTTTGTTCACGTTTATTGCGCTGTTCTGGATTATAGCTGTCTGACCCTGACCAAAGGCATTTGGCTGTGATGCTTCGTTGACAGTGGTGACGGTAACAGTCAGGTTGCCATGGGCAATTGCTGCAGGAAGAAGTTTTACCTCATTGCCGATAACAACTGTTCCCGTTCGTTCGTTGATAACAACTTTTGCAACTCCATCAGTATTGCTGACAGTGAGATTTTCCAAAATGGAAAGAAATGTAATTTTGTCATCCTTGAAAGAATCAGGGATTGTAATCCTCAATGAGCTTCCATCAAGAGCTTTCGCAGGAGCAAGGTTTGAGTTTATTGTCTGGGTAATTCTTGCAACCATTGTGAAATCTGATTTATTCAAAACAAGTTTGAGAGAATCATCATCACCGATAGGGGTATTTATATCTCTTTCAACAATAGCACCGTTAGGGATACGTGCTGATGTTGTAATTGCCGTTCTCACACTGCTTCCGTTTGCAGAAACGTTCGTACCGCTTGTGCTGATAGGTCCCTGTGCAACAGCTATAACTTCACCGTTTGGAGCAAGCAGCTGGGTTTGAACGAGAACTCCGCCTTCCAAACTTTTGGCATCAGCAAGAGATGAGACAACAACATCAATCTTATCTCCGTTTTTTGCAAAAGGAGGAACTGTAGCAACAACCATAACGGCAGCCGTATTACCTTTTTTGATATCATTGCTGTTTGTGATGATTGTTCCAAGGTTTTGCAACATCAACTGGTTTGTAATCTGAGTTGATCTTGAGTTATCACCTGTACCGGATAAACCGACAACAACACCATAGCCGACGAGCTGGTTGTCACGAACTCCGTCTATATGGGTAATATCTTTTATACGCACGCTTCTTGCAGCATTCGGCACATCCACCACGGCATATGCAGAAGACATATAAGAAAGAAGCATCATTATTGTTAAAAATATTTTCCCCAACTTTATCATTTTTTTATCCACCCCTAAATTAGAATAAGTATTTTGAATATTTGTTTATCAAACCTTCGTTGTTTGATCTTGAGATTGTTCCTTTTCCGTCAACAGCGAACTGGAGATTTGCGACCTGTGATGATCTGATTGTTCCGGAAGAATCAATCAGCCTCGGGTCAATTATCCCGCTCAGAAGGAGGTCTGTTCTTTCTCCTGCGTTCATCAGTGTTTTCTTACCCTGTATTACAAGATTGCCGTTAGGAAGAATCTGCACGACCTGAGCAGCCATTGAGTTTTGATAAGAAGTATTTCTTGATGCCTCAGCAGAGTTTGCAACAGAGTTTGAACCGCCGTATCCGTCAAATTTATCGTTAAATATTTTCCCCGGAAGCAGTGTGTTCAAAAGGGTTGTAAACCCGTCACGAAGTTCTGATGTTTTTGATGTATCAAGTTGTACGTTGTCCTGAACTCTTGCTGTTTCATCAATTTCGACAGTTACCATATCACCAATATTTCTTGCTTTAACGCTGTAATAAAGCGAACGTGGAGTAACATAGTCATTTGCATAAACCCCGCCTTTAAACAGAGATTCTGCGTGTGTCAAAGAGCTCATAGAGCCAACCAAAACAAATGTTATTAATAATGTTTTTAAATTTATTTTCATTTCCCCACCTATATTTTTACCAATACCATATTTTTGTTAATAACCTCACCCATATAAAATCTTTTGTATTTGGGACTTTTTACTTTTATCATATCTCCTATGCATCCGCTTTCGGTTGCCTGTACTTCAAAAGCTATCTGTATTGTATTCGCCTGCATTATTGCAGAGATTGTCGAATTTTTTGTTATATCAGGTTTTTGTTTTATGTATTTTTTGTTGATAATTTCTGATATTCCAAAATTTTTGTTTGCCACATATTCTGTTATGTCATCTTTTGAGCGAAGAACGTTTTCGTAGTTATTTGTTATATCTTTTCTTTTGAGTTCAGTGTTGCTCAAGTTAAAATTCTTATCTCTTGTAACTATTCCCGTTGTCACCCAAACTTCATCATAAACTTTCAGATTAATTGGCATATTAAGCTTTTTCTCTGTTTTACCGTTGATGATTATATCAACGGTTGCTATTTTTCTAGGAGAAAAAACTCTGTCTTTAAAGTAAGCTTTTATTTTGATTTCCCCCTCAGGAACTACCGTATCATTTAGATAAAGCGGCATTATTTCCGTTTTCAACTCACCTTTTACGGATGATTTCATCTGTTGATTAAGCTGTGAGGTAACCTGTTTGTTGATAAAATCTTTGCTCAAAACTTTAGCATCAGCACAGGAGGTAAAAATTACCCCTGTCAGTATTATTAAAAATATTTTGCTTAAAGTCCTAAACATTCTTTTTATTCCTTATCTTATCTGGTTAGCTTGCTGTAGCATTTCGCTTGCAGATTGAATCATATTTGAGTTTGCCTCAAAAGCTCTTTGAGCCTGAATGAGGTTAACGAGTTCGGTTACTATCTGAACGTTTGACCCTTCAAGTGATGATTGGAGAAGAGTTCCAAAACCTTCCTGCCCTGGGATACCTTGTATAGGCTGACCTGATGCCGGAGATTCAAGCAAAAGGTTCTTGCCCATTGATATAAGCCCTGCAGGGTTTATAAATTTTGCAAGTTCGAGTGTACCTATTTCTGTTTGTGTAGGTTCATTGTTTATTTTGACGGATACTTTACCGTCAGATGTAATGATAAACTCATTTGCATCCTGAGGGATTGTTATCTGAGGCTGTACAATGTAGCCATCGGTTGTACACAGAGTGCCGTTGCCGTCGACTTTGAAACTTCCGTCACGTGTATAAGCAATTGTTCCGTCATCAAGCTGGATTCTGAAAAATCCGTCTCCTTCTATTGCAACATCAAAAGAGTTTCCTGTTGAAACAATTGTACCGCTTGTAAAAACTCTCTGTGTTGCAGATGGTTTTACACCAAGACCGACTTCAACACCTACAGGCTGATTTGTACCCTGAGCAACCAGAGCACCGGGTGCTCTTTCTATCTGGCTCAAAAGACTTTGAAATTCTGTTCTTACCTTTTTGTAGCCGGTTGTTGATACGTTAGCGACGTTGTTCGCTATTACGTCAATATTCAGTTGTTGTGCATCCATTCCTGTTGCGGCTGTCATTAGAGCTCTTAACATTTTATCCTCCCGCTTTATTTAAGTTAACTTGATATTGGTCTTCCCGTCTGTGTTACTGCTTGTTCAAGTGTGTCACTTGCTGTTCTGATTGTATTTACCATTGATTCATAACTTCGCATTGCATCAATTGATTTTATCATTGTCTTTACGGCATCTGCATTTGATGATTCGAGTGAACCCTGAACTATCTCACATGTTGTTGCTATTTGAGGGTTGAGGCTTTCGTTTCTCGGTTTAAAATAAACTCCGCCTAAAGATTCCATATCTTCTCTGTTTGCAAAGTCAACAATATTTATGTTATCGAGTGTTTCGAAAGATTCTGCCCCCGGTTCTCCCCTTTTTACGTTTATATTCCCCTGTTTATCGATGATTATGTCTTTTGTTCTTGATTCCTGCAAGTCTACAATGACAGGCATGTTTTGCTGGTTCAGGAGATAGTTTCCCTCCAAATCCGTAACTGTTCCGTTTGTATGAAAAGTGAAAGCACCGTTTCTTGTATATTTTTCTTCTCCTTCAGGTGTTCTTACTTTGAAAAATCCGTTGCCGTTCAAAGCAAGGTCAAAAGTATTGCCTGTTTCTATTATGCTCCCCTGTCTGAAATCTATTACAGAACGCTGTGTAAGAGGACCGACACTCAAAGAACCTATTGAGTCAGTGCCTGTTCCTTCATTTATAAAATATTCTTTATCTGATTTTATGTTGCTGACAGCTGTTTGTTGTATGTCTTTAAATACGAGTTTTACCTGTTTGTAGCCGGTTGTGTTGACGTTAGCCATGTTATGAGCAAGAGCGTCATTCAGGTCTACTATGGTATTTATTCCGTTTTTTGTAGAATCTATACTTCTAAGCATCTCTTACTCCTATAAGTAGTTTCTTTCGTAACTCAACACACGTTTGACATAGTTTTGTGTTTCCTGATACGGAGGAATACCTCCGTATCTTTTTACGGCATTCGGTCCTGCGTTGTAAGCTGCCAGAGCAAGACTTTTATCACCGTCAAATCTGTCAAGCATTCCTCTGAGATATTTTGCTCCGCCTTCGATATTCTGCTCGACGTCAAAAATATCTTCAACCCCCAAACCTCTTGCAGTACCAGGCATCAACTGCATTAAACCTGATGCACCGGCTTTTGATACAGCATTCGGATTAAATCCTGATTCAGCTTTTATGACAGCTTTTATAAGACTTTCATCAAGATTATATTTGTCTGCTTTTTCTTTTATTATGTAGTCTATATCTTCTACAAAGCTTGTTCTTTCTTCTTCTGATAGAGCAGGTGTATTTGCAGTGTTCATAACATTTTGAAGAACACCGTTGAAATTTTTTTGTTCTTCAACAGAAGACACACCTATGTCGCCAAAAGTTTGTTCAATCTGCTGAATACGTCTAAGAGTTAAATCCAGACTTGAAATTTCCATTTTTCCCAACCACCTGTTTACTATCTTTTTTAGTTAAAAGGATAAAAATATATTATCCTAATTAAAAAATACATCATTTTGAGTATACATATCATCCATCCCATGATTGAATTATGCCAAAATGATATAGACCATGTGGTTGAGAGAAAAAAGCTGTTCAAAACCTGTAGAATTTTTGTATAAAAGTTGTAAAAAATAAAACAAACGGTGTATAAAAAATATCAGGCTGTAGAAAACTTATAGAAAATTAAACAAATTATCAACAGTTTTTATACAGCTTTTTTTGGTGATATAATTGAAATACAATAATATTTCTACAGATATTTTATTACTATACTACGACTAATTATATATATATATTTATAAATATAATATAATAAAGGATAAATAAAGAAGCATATAAAGGAGAGTTTGGAATATGAAGTTTATCATACAAAAAGAATCATTCAACAACAGTTTGAGATTGACTGAAAAAATAACAGCACAAAAAACGGTTCAACCTGTTTTGTCTAATGTGCTGATTGAAACGGTTGGTGATAACTCTCTGAAATTTTCTGCAACAGATTTGGATTTGGCTATAGAATTAACTTCTCCTGCTGTTGTAAATGAAAAAGGAAGCATTACACTTCCTGCAAAAAAATTGAACGAAATTATTTCAAAACTCCCTGATAAACCTGTTTCTTTCGAGCTTAATGAAGATACAAACGTTGTTTCTATTACATGCGGAAATTCAAAATTTGATATAGTCGGGATATCTTCTTCTGAGTTCCCAGAGCTTGCTCAAAAGGAATTGTTGAAAGATAAAATATCAGTATCGGTAAAGATAAAACCATTTTTGAAGGCTGTAAAACAGACTGTTTTTTCAACAGCGTCTTATGACACGAACAATATACTGAGCGGTGTTTTCTGCAAAATTTTTAACGGCGAACTTGAGATGGCTGCTACTGATGGAAACAGATTATCAAGAGTAATAGAAAAACTTGATTCTGTTGAAGATAATGATTTTACTGCAGTAATTCCATCCAAAACACTGAATGAATTGTTGAGATTTACTGCCGGTTTTGAGAATGAATCTATGGATATAATTGTCAAAAAAGGTCAAATTCTCTTCAAGATGGATGATAGATTTTTGGCTTCAAGACTCTTAGAAGGACAATATCCGAAGTATCAGCAGCTTATCCCGGAAAAAGGAGAAAAGACAGCTGTTGTTGACAGAGAAGCATTGATAGTTGCTCTTGATAGAGTATCAACTATGGTCAATGAAAGAACAAGCATAGTAAAATTCACTTTCAGCGATGATAAACTTCTTCTGAAAGCTGATACATCAGATGCCGGTGCTTCTATGGATTTGATTGATATAGATTATAAAGACGACGAGCTGATGATTGCATTCAACTACAGATATATACTTGATTCTCTGAAAATTATGGACAGCGAAAAAGTCAGAATAGACTTGAATACACCTTTGAGTGCAACTGTTTTCAAACCTCAGAGTGATGATAACTATATCTGTTTGGTTATGCCTGTTCAGATTAGATAGTTATGTTTCTGAAAAATTTACAACTGACAAATTTCAGGAACTACAGAGATTGTTCCATAGCTTTTGACAGCATGAAAACATTGGTTGTCGGCGAGAATGCTCAGGGGAAGACAAATGTTCTTGAGGCTGTTTATTATCTGTCACACAATGATTCTTATCGCATACAGAAGGACAGCGAGCTTATATTGTGGGGCGAGCCTTTTTGCAAAATAAAAGGTGATGTGACAAAGTATGATATGGATTTATCCCTTGAAGTAATAATAAACCCGCCCTCTAAGAAAATTTTGAAGGTTAATGACATAAAAAAGACAAAGTCTTCTGATTTTCTAGGAAATATTGTCAGTGTAAATTTTTGCGTTGATGATTTGTTATTAATTAGAGGGGTACCTCAGGATAGAAGAAAGTGGATTGACTCAAGCATAGGTTCTATTTATCCTGCATACAAAGACAGGTTAGATAAATATAACAAGATAAGAACTCACAGAAATAATATACTGAAAGACTATAAATCAAATCCTCAATCAGGTTTGATGAAAACTCTTGATGCTTTTGATGAGCAGTTGATTATCACAGGCAGCAATATAATTTATCTCAGATTGAAATATTTGAAGGAAATAGAGCCGATTGCTAAAGAAAAACATAAAATAATAGCTGAGAGCGAGAATTTATCTATGGTTTATCAATCATCTGTTTTTGATGATATAGATATATCAGAAGATAAAAATTTCAGCATAGAAGAAATATCAAAAAGATTTGAAGAAAAATTATCAGAAAGAAAGCAGGAAGAAATAATAAGGGCTCAGACTCTAGTAGGACCTCACAGAGATGATGTGAAGTTTTTTATAAACGGCTTTGACTCATTGAGCTTTGCTTCTCAGGGACAGCAAAGGACAATAGTTCTTTCTCTCAAACTCTCTGAACTTGATATAATAAAAGAGAAGATTGATGAAAAACCTGTTTTGCTGCTTGATGATGTTCTGGCTGAGTTAGATAAAACACGGCAGAATTTTCTTCTCAAATCAATAGGTTCTGATATTCAGACAATCATTACATCTGTAGATATTTTGAGTTTTGAAAAAGAATTTCTGAAGGATGTAAAAATATACAAAGTGAAAGATGGAAGTATAGATGGCTGACTTTTTCAAAGATGCAAAACCTGATTCTCTCAAAGATATTATGGGAGGGCTAACAAAGAAAATAGGTCTTGATTTCAAGATGAGGGAGTCTGTTTTTTTTAATTCATGGAGTGAAATAGCCGGTTTCAGGTTCAAAAACAACACAAAAGCAGTGATGATTAAGTCAAAAAATAATATAAACACTCTTGTTGTTGCCGTAAAATCACCTGTCATATCTCAGGAGTTGTTTTTGTTCAAGAAAGATTTGTTGAATAAAATAGAAAATTATTCAAAGCCGCTTGGTTTGAGAATTGATGATATTTATTTTGATGCAAAATTGTGGAGAGAATACAAAAAAGAGGAACATCAATCATCGAATGATGAAGGTATAAGATATTTGAAAGAGCCTGAGGATATTGATTTAGAGCACATAGAAATACCAACATCCATTTTGGAGGATATAGAGAAGTCTTTAGAGAAAGTTCATTTCGGAGATGAAAATCTGAAAAACAGAATGAAAAAACTTATGATAAAAGATGTTAAATCAGAGATATGGAAAAAAGAGAAAAACTATCCTTCATGCGAAAAATGCGGAATAACTTTGAACTATATTATTGAAGGAGAACCTGTTCTGTGCCCAAGCTGCAAATATAATGATTAGAAATCATGGTCCGCTATAAATTCTTCTTCATGATAGATACCGCCGCCACATATAATTTCTATAACTTTCAGTAGAAATTCACGAGGAGCGTCTATAGGATTTATTATGAATTCTTTGTTTCCAAGGTGTTTTATTTTGATTATACAGTTTGCTGTTTTATCAGCCGGGATATAAAGAGAAGCTATTTCGTTTTTAAGAGTTGAAGTAAAGTCTTCGTTTGTTATTATCGGATTTTTGAAAGTTCCGTTGAGAGCTATAATCCTTCCTGAAAACAGCGGTGGATAGTTATCTCTTGCAAGAGCCTGAGGTCTTGTGTTGTTTCTTGTTTTGAAAGTTATTGAATTCCAGAGGATGTTTATGACAGCTATACAGCTTTCTTTATAAAATTCATAAGATATATTTGATGAGGAGATACTTCTTGCCGAGAATGATTCTTTGAGATAATCGATGACAGAATCCATTTCTTTCAAAATGAGATAAAACATTTCTTTTGTATTTTCGCAGGCCATCTGATGATCAAGATATTGTTTGTACATATGGCTTGATATCAGGTTGACTCTTTCTTTAACAACGGAAGCTTTTCTTATATCGCTTTCCATATTGTTAAAGTTACCTGTCATATCACCGTTATGGAAATTGTTACTCAACTTTGCAGACTTTTCTTGAACTCATTGTATAATCTAACATATACTATTTTAACTTTTAATAAGCAAAAATAACAGATTTATTAAAGAAAATAATACGTTTTGTTTACAAGAGCAAAATATTATTTTTAGTAAAAGTTTAAATATTATTGAAATCTTCGGGGTTTATTTTGTGAACCCATCTTGTGAATTTTTGATGTTCATAGCTGAGGGCAAAGTTGTAGAGTGATTCAAGAAGTTTTTTTCCTGAGTTTGATTTTGCATGGATAATAAACATTCCTATATTATTTTTCTCAATGACTATTTCTTCATGTATTACTCTTTTGACATTGTCATCGGGAGAGGTTGAGAGAATTTCTCTCAACCATTGATAGAGTATAGCAAGAGAAGTTTTGTTTGTTTTTTCTTTATCAAAACTCTGAAGATATGTGGCAAATGCTTTTATAATCATTTTTATATCAATCTTTTATGCTTAAATTTTTTGGCAGCTTTACCGCTGTATTGTCCTACAAATTGACCGTTTCCATACAATTTGTATTTATAGATAACAAGTCCTTCAAGACCGACTGGACCTCTTGCATGTGTTTTGTTAGTGCTTATGCCGACTTCTGCGCCGAGTCCGTATCTGAAACCGTCTGCAAATCTTGTGGAAGCATTTTTGTAAACACCTGCTGAGTCAACAAGGTTCATGAATAAATCAGAGTTTTTGTCATCTTCGGTTATTATACAATCAGTGTGCCCAGATCCGTACTTATTGATGTGGTTTATAGCTTCTTCGATATTTTGAACTGTTTTGATTGATACTGTTTTTTCTCCGTATTCTGTTGACCAGTCTTCTTCTGTTGCCGGTTCAAGAGAAGGGATTAAGTTTCTTATTTTTTCGTCTGCTTTTATTTTGACTTCGTTTTTTTCAAGTTCTTCTACTAGAGGTTTCAGTATTTTATCAAAACATTTTTCGTTTATCAAAATGGTTTCTACAGCATTGCATGCTGAAGGGTATTGGATTTTTGCATCAACACAGATATCAATTGCTTTTTGTTTGTCAGCTGACTCATCTATGTAGATGTGGCATATTCCGTCTGCGTGTCCTAGAACGGGAATTCTTGTGTTTGATTTGATGTATTTAACAAGAGAATTTCCTCCCCTCGGTATTATCAAGTCTATATATTCATCTAGGTCAAGCATTTGTTTGACTTCTTCACGAGTTTTTATCAAATTGATTGAGTTTTTCGGAAATTCTTTCACCTTATCGAGAGCTTCCGATATAACCTTGCAGAAAATTTCGTTTGAGTATTCCGCTTCTTTGCCTCCTTTTAGGATTACTGCGTTTGCTGATTTGATTGCAAGCGAAGCAATTTGAGGGACAACATCTGGACGTGCTTCGAATATTACTCCGATGACTCCTATCGGACAGCTTACTTTATAAAGTTCAAGTCCTTCATCAAGTTCCATTGCCCAGAGTTTTTTGTTTACAGGGTCTTCAAGTTTTTCTATATCTTTGAAACCTTGAATAATTGTATTTATTTTTTCTTCATCAAGTTTCAGCCTGTTGTAGGCTGCTTTTGTAATTTCTTTTTTTTCGACCATCTGCCGAGCTTTTTCGAGGTCTTTTTTGTTTGCTTCAAGTATCAGTGATTTATTTTTTTCTATATTTTTGCTTACTTCTTGAAGAGCTTTGTTTTTTATTTCTTCTGATAAAGAAGCAAGTTTGTAGGAGGCTTCTTTTGCATTTTTTGCAATAAGTTCAAGATTCATTTTTTTCCCTTCTAAAGTATTGCTATGTTATCCCTTGATATTACTGTATCATAATTTGTTGTTCCGAGTATATGTTCTATTTCTTCAGAATGTTTGCCTATGATTTTTTTACAGTCTTTATCAGAGAAGTTGACTATTCCTCTTGCAAATTCGTTTTCATCTTCGTCTAATATGCTGATAACATCACCTGATTGGAAACGGTTTATGACAGATATTACACCGATAGGAAGAAGGCTTGAGAATTTTTCGACGAGAGCTTTTTTTGCTCCGTTGTTTACTTTTAATCCGCCTGTAATATTTGTTGCGTAAGCTATCCAGCGTTTTCTTCCAGATAGAGTTTCAACAGGAAGGAAGAGAGTTCCTGCAAAATTACCGTTGAAAGTTTCTCTTACGATATGGTTTTTATCTCCGTTGATAATCATTGCATAATGACCTGAGTGTGTGACGACTTTTGCTGCTTCGAGTTTTGTTTTCATTCCTCCTCTTCCGTTTTCTGATGCCTCAAATCCGAGGGATTCTATTTCCGGAGTAATTTCTTCGACAAGCGGGATAAGTTTTGCATCGGGATTTTTTTTCGGGTTTTTGTCAAATAAACCGTCTATATCAGATAGTATAACCATCAAATCAGCATCAAGCTTGCTTGCGACAAGAGCTGAGAGTTTGTCGTTGTCACCGAAGCTTGCAATCATATTCGGGTCTGTGAAGTTCGTTGATACCGTATCGTTCTGGTTTATTATAGGTATTACGTTGTATTTAAGAAGTTCGTTGAGGGTATTTCTCAGGCTCAAATATTTTTGTCTTTGAGAGAAGTCATCTTCAGTAAGCAAGACCTGAGCTGTCAGGATATCAAATTTTTCAAAACCTTCTTCATATATGTACATAAGCTGTCCTTGACCGACAGCTGCGCAGGCTTGTTTTAAGGGGATATTATCAAGTGATGAGAACATCTTGAGTTTTTTCTTTCCTATACCAATGGATCCTGATGTTACGATGATTATTTCTTTTCCCTGTTCATGGAGCTCTGCTATGTCTTCTATGAAAGCGTATATAGTTGAGAGGGAGAGGTTTCCTCTGTTAGAGGTGAGAACATTTGTTCCTATTTTGAATACAATTCTTTTTGATTTATTGAGTATTTCTTTTATGTCCATAATTTTAGTACCTATATTATTGAAAGGATTGTCAGAACAAAAAATATTATAACTAAAACAGCGATTAATATTGATATAGTCAGAATAATTTTTCTTTTTTTATTTTTTTTCACTTCAAGATAGTTGAAAACACTCTCTTTTGTGAAAAAAGAGTTGAGTAATTCTATTTCTGTTTCGACCTCTTCTATGTTCAGCAAGTTAAAGAAGAAGAAGCATTGATCTCGATATTCTATTTCACTGTCCAAATCTTTTGAGTTGAAAAAAAGATAAATCAATCCGTTAGTCAAAACAACACAACCTTCTTTTGATTCTTGAAGCAGGTTTGATGCAATATCCGAAAATTGTTTGCAGCCAAAATAAACATTGTTTTTGAAATCAAATATTGAGTCGTCTATTTTTACGTATTTCACAAATATTATTGGTTTTGACTCTTTTTGTATAATGTAGTCAGCTGAATTTTCGTCTGTTTTTTTGTTTATCTTAAAAATATTTTTGTCGGATATTTCATATCCCGTAATTTGCATGAATGGAAGTATGAGGATTTTTTTTATTTCATCTTCTGAAAACTTTGTATAGTGCATGCTTATCACTTTTGTTTTCAGAAGATTCAGTTTTTGAAACAAAAATTTTTCTTTTTTCTTCTTATCCGATTTCATATTTAAAAATTCCTTTTACAGATATAATTATATTCTGCTGAAGTTGAGCAAACAACATGGTTTCAGAGTATTTTAAGTATTTTAAGAAATATTACAAAAATAAAAGAAAATAAAATCCAAAAAGGCAATATTTTTTGAAAACATGTCTTTATATATATACGAAGTATATAAAACGGTATATAATCAGAAAGGTATAAATAAAATGACAGCAAGTTTCTTATCACAAACAGCAAGACCCGGAACACAACAACCAATCAATACAGCTACCAATATGCAGGATGGCGGAAACGGTCGTTATGTCGGATCAAGAAGAAGAAGGGTAAGAAAATCCGAATCAGAGTTGCCTGATTATTCATACCTTTTGACCCAGAAAGACCCAAGAATGCAGTTTGATAAAGACCCTATATATGCTGCTTTTGATGTAATTGATAATGCTCCTTTCAAAACAATTATCAAAAAATTCTTCAGAGGAGAACTTTAATATAGTCAAAAAATTTTTTCAGATGTTTTTAATCTTTATATAAATGCATTTTAGCACTTGAAAAATGCCAAAAATAGGTTATATTATAGAAAGAGCCCTTTAAATAACACAGGAAGGTGTGCTATGGCTGATAAAGAGATTAAAAATATAAAAGAATTTGCTGTTGATAACAATCTGAAAAAATACGAAATAGAATTCCAAGACGGAAAGAAAATTGTTTTGGAAGGCTCCGGTCAGCTGAAGACAGCTGCTAAAGTTTAGTTTTCAGTTTTATCTAGTTTTGTTTCTACATCTTTGATGTTGTCAAAGCCGATGTGATATCTTACAAGGGCTATCAACCCGCAGATTACTATGAATGATATCATCAGAAATTGTGTTGTGAGTGCTATGGTGATTGCTATTTCTTTTGATACTCCGTAGGCACCAAGACCGAGTATAAACGCATATTGATACGGTCCTGCGTGTACTGATACGGATGGGATTAGCGCACTGAACACTCCAAGGCACATAGTCAGCAGTGCAGCTGGAAAACCGATTGATAATCCTGAAAAACTGTGGATTATTATCAATATAAAGAAAGTTTCAACAGTCCATCCGCATGCTGTTGCAAGAAGGGATATTGAAAGATTTTTGGGACTGTTTACAACTTCAAATCCTGTGATAAATGATTTTATGTGTTTGTGTATGTTATCAAGGAAATTTATAAATTTTTCTTTGAATATTTTTGGGTATTTCAGACAGAAATTTTTCAGTTTTTGGGCAAGTACATCGGTATTTGAATACTTGAAAAGACAGTATACAAGAATGAAACTTCCTCCGAACAGAGCTGCCACACTAAAAGCAAGCTTGTACATCCATGGCTGATGGAAGAAGAAGAGGATAGATAAAAGAAGCATAGATAAAACAACTATACCGTCCAGTATTCTCTCAAGAACTATCGAGCTGAAGACGGTTACTTTGCTTGTTCCAAATTTTTCACCCGCAAGGTAAGCCCTGTAAAAATCACCGATTCTTGCAGGAAGAAAAGAATTCAGAATATATCCGATGAATATAATTCCCATAAGTGTCGGTACTTTGTAGTTTTCTTTGTCCATCATGAGATATTTCCATCTGACTGCTCTTGTGATGTAACTCAAAAAATAAACAGGAACAGCAAGAAGAAGCATCTTTGGATTACATTTTTTGAATGTGGCTGCCATCTCTGAGAAATCGAGCTGGTGAATAATTAGATAAATAAGCAAGGCACTGAAAAATATTCCTATATAAAATTTTTTTGATTTAAAGTTCATATTACTTTCCCCGTGTTTTATGTTGAAGAATAATTCTTATTATTTCATAAATAAATGAATTGATTATTGTTAAATATTGTTAAAAAAGCTAGGAAAAAACTAAAGAATACATGATTTTTTGCCGACATGGGAAGTAAGTATACTTGCTGAAAGGAATAAATTATGGGTTTTAGAATAGAAGGATTAGGAAGTGACGATTTTTTCAACAATTTTGGACTTGTTGGCACTGAGGTAAAAATAGCCAATCAATATTTGCGCAATAATACTTCTTCTAATAGACAAGAAAATTCTGTAAACAGAGAAGATAAAGTAGGAGTAGAAATCAGAGGTTATAATGATTCTTCCAGAACACAAAAGGGAAAAAATAATAAATCTTCAAAGGCTTCTTCTGACAATCAGGATGTAAAAAACAACACTTCAACTTCTTATTCAAACAAGGTTGACCCTTCAAAAGGGTATCATGAAATGGAAATTTATAACGGTTTTAGTATACAGGTTCCAAATGATACATCTTGGAAAAATACCCCGCTGAGAGATGAAGATATAGTTTCCAGAGAAGAAAATACACACCAAAATGGTACGGAAATAATAACAAAATATGCTGATGGAACTGTTGTAAAAGAATATTATTCAAAAAACGGTGTTCATGTAACACAGGAAACAAGATACTCAGGTGACCCTAACAACCCGCAGGAAGGCGATGTAAGAAGCACTAAAACTACTTATGAAAGTGAAGAAGGTACAGTGGTTACAAATAGTAATAGTTACTGGATTCACAGCTTGAGGACTATAAGTGCAATAACGGACGGTCAATGGTTTTCTTTTTCGGATCTTGTTTCCAGACCAAATTCTGATTATGAGGTTTATGACAAAGACGGAAACAGAGTGCCGTATGAAATGGGTCCAACGAGCGATTATAACAGAATAAAGGATGGAAGTATGATGATTTATCCTCCTTCTGAAGGTTTCTTTGATGTTAATTGATTTTTTATAAAAAAAATAGAAAAATGAATATTAAAATATTGATGTTTAGTTAAACCATAGCGATTAATTGTCTATAAAAGCTGAAAGAAAAATTTATTATTAAATATTGTTAAAAAATCTGGAAAAAAACTAAAGAGTACATGATTTTTTGCCGACATGATAAAAGTCATAAATTTTGAGGTTAATCTACAATGAATATATACACAGAAGAATATTTCAATGATTTTGCGGTTCTAGGGAAAAGAAGTTTCAGCCTTGGAAAGATATTAGATGCCTCTGTTCCGAAAGAAGAAACAGAGCGTGTTGATGAAGAAAAACAACAAAATACCTAAAAAGGAGAATAAAAATTGGTATTAAATTTACAGGTATAGGTGATGATTTTGGCGGAGAAAAATATTTTAATAATGCTGTTAATAATGCAAGTTTTAATATTATAAAACCGATCCAGAAAAGTGAACAAAATACCGGGAAACAGAGCGTTTCATCATCAGCAAGCCAGTCAAATGAAGATAGAGTTAGAATAGAAGTTGACGGATACGATGCAAAATCTTCAAAAACCAATGAACCTATAACGGATATGCCGGAAAGTATACCTGCTCCTCCTGAAAACGGTGTGTCCAAGAAATCTCTTGATGGCGCTGAATATTATAAAAAAGAATATATAGAAGGTTCGGAAGAAGTAAAATTTCCTCCCATGATTAATCCTGAAACAGGAGAGTATTTTAAAACCGAACCGATGTATAGAGAAACAATAGAATATGACGACGGAACGGTTATAACAAATATTTATGAAGGAGATAAACTTGTAAAAAGTATAGAGGATAAATATTCAGGAGACCCCTCAAATCCTCAGCATGATGATACAAGGGATACTACAACATTCTATTATAATGACGACGGCTCTGTAGAAACCGTTATAGAAAATAAGAATGACCAGAAATATATAGAAGATATAGGCTGGGTAGATGGTTTGATACCTGATAACTATACCTTTTATGATGAAGAAGGTAATGCTATACAACGATATGAAAAAGATGAAAAGACAGGCAGGATAACTGAAAATCCTGAATTTAAAGAAAAAATGCGTGATTTCCTTATGTTATATGCCGTGTATAATGCAGAAAGTCAGAACGAGGAAAGAAGACGCAAGCATTCAAGAGACAGTGAAAGATACTAAATTTATTTAACATAATTTTTGCAAAAAGACCTCTTTCAAGAGGTCTTTTTTAGCGGATAAATTTTTCTCAAAAATTGACTGTCAGAGGATGTTTATACTATGATTTTCTTTGAAAGCTCAGAAAATTGAGGAAGAGAATTATGCCAAGACCAATGACAATCAGTGAGAAAATTTTAGCTGCCCATGCCGGTTTGGAGAGTGTTGAACCGGGTGATTTGATTACGGCTAAAGTTGATATTACACTGGCGAATGATATTACGGGGCCTGTTGCTATTAAAGAATTTCGCAAAATAGGCGTGGATAAAGTTTTTGATAAAGAAAGAGTCGTTTTTGTTCCTGATCACTTTGTTCCGAACAAAGATATAAAATCAGCGGAACAGGCAAAACTCATAAGAGACTTTGCCCGTGAACAGGATTTGAAAAACTATTTTGATGTAGGCAGAATGGGTATAGAACACACGCTTCTTCCTGATTTAGGGATAGTCGGTCCCGGGGATTTGGTTATCGGTGCTGATTCGCACACATGTACTTATGGTGCACTGGGAGCTTTTTCAACAGGTGTAGGTTCAACCGACCTTGCTTGTGCTATGGCTTCAGGCGAAACATGGTTCAAAGTCCCGTCAACTATCAAAGTTGATTTTGACGGCGAATTGAACAAATGGGTTTCAGGAAAAGATTTGGTGCTGCATCTTATCGGTGATATAGGTGTGGACGGCGCTCTTTATAAATCATTGGAAGTAGGCGGAAGCACAATCAGAAATATGCCTATGGACGGAAGATTTACCTTCTGCAATATGGCTATTGAGGCAGGGGCAAAAAACGGTATAATTATCCCTGATGAAATTACCGAAGAGTTTGTCAAAGGCAGAGCACAAAGACCTTATAAATTCTATACAAGTGATGAGAACGCTGTTTATGAAAAAGTAATAAAATATGATGTAACAAAAATAGAACCGACAGTTGCGTTCCCACATCTTCCTGAAAATACGAAGCCTATTTCACAGGTAGGTAACATCAAGATAGATCAGGCTGTTATCGGAAGCTGTACAAACGGCAGATTATCCGACCTGAAAGTGGCTGCTGAAATTCTCAGAGGGAGAAAAATTCATAAAGATGTAAGATTGATAGTCTTCCCCGGTACACAGGATATTTATCTGAGAGCTATCGAAGCGGGGTATGTTCAGGATATTGTGAAAGCTGGCGGAGCTGTTTCCACTCCGACTTGCGGTCCATGCCTCGGAGGACATGCCGGTATTCTTGCTGCTGGTGAAAGAGCAATTTCAACAACAAACAGAAACTTTGTCGGCAGAATGGGACATACTGAGAGCGAAGTTTATCTCTCAAACCCTGCAATTGCTGCCGCAAGCGCAGTGCTTGGAAGAATAGGTTCTCCTGACGAGCTGTAATATTCGCTAAACAAAATAAAAAAATAAAAAACGGGATTTTAATTTATCCCGTTTTTTTCTTTTTCTCTCTCTGAATATTTTTTCTATTTATATTTTCTCATACTCATTTTCTTTTGTGAAAGCTGGTTTTGAAGATTGTTTGCAAGGTCAACCCGCCCGCTTTTTTCGTATATTTGTGTCATTGCTTCGAGAAATTTTATGTTGTTCATATTCAACTCAGCCTGTCTAGTGTCATTTTGATTGAGTTTTGACATGGTTGATGCTTGAGATGAGCGTGTTTTTGTTGCATTCAGACCGGGGGTCAGAGCTGATTTTGTTGATGTAAAACTTGGTTTTACTGGTGTAGCTTTGTTAAATCTTGCATTCGGATTTATTTGAGAATTCTGGTATTCTTTCAGTCCGTAGGCTTGATTTCTTCGTGCTTTTGCTCTTTCTTCGATGAGAGAAGATGCTTTTGAGAGATTGTTGTAGAGTTCAAGGTCTCTGTCTTTCAAATCCTTATTCATATTTCTGTTGAGAGAAAGAGGGATGTTTATTTCTTCTTCATCTTTGTTGTTTCTTCTCAGTTTTGTATAAGCAATAATGCTTGCCATCGCAATACATAACAGCCAGCCGAAGTTTGATTTGCCGAGTGCATTTTTTATGAAAGAGGTTATTCCAAGAGATGAAAGACTTTCATAAAAAGAAGAATTTTCTTCATCGTCGCTCAAATCAACAACGGGAGTGTAAGTATCGATAGGGTTATTCAACTCTATTTCATTCAAGGCGGGAACATTTTGAGCTGCTGAGGAGAAAGTTATATTGCTTGATGAAACATCTTTTCCTTCGATAAATATTTTTATGTTGTCATTTTGCGGTTTGACAAGAACCAGATCGATGTTTGCAACATTGCCGTAAGTAGTGCTTAGAGAGTCAGATGGTTTTACTCCTCTCAGGTCAATTTCAAGTTTATTTGAAGTATTTGCTTTTGTTTTTATCGGAACGGTTTTGTCTGTTTTCAACAATATATCATAAGAGCCTTTGTTATCAGGTTTAATTTCGAGTCCTGATAAAACAGCATTTTCTGCTGCAAAAGCCTGTGTTTGACATATTATGCTTAAGCAGGCTGTCAGCATAAATGCAAATTTAACCATACCTTTTAAATAAGTTTTTCCCATCCTCACTTTATACTCCCCTAAATTGTTCTCTATATCATGTATTTCTAGAATACACGTTTCTGAAAGAGCAATCATCGACCATGAGGTGTACAAAAAAAAGATAGACCATATGGTCTATTTTGAAAGGAAATTAGATATTCTTGTTCTCAAGTTTTTGCCTGCAAGCCCGAACATCTCCGTGTTGTTATGGGTGCTGAAGTTTTCTCTTACAACGGGATTGAACAGAATATTGCTCTGCAGTTCCGTGCTTGGGGCAATTTTTTCTGCGATGAGGTCTATTTCTTCTATGCCTCTGAGGATGTCATCTGATATTCCGCTCAGGTCATTTCTTTTGATAGCATCAATTAAAGCATCCTGGGAAGGCTCCATACCTTCTTTGAGATAGACTACATATTTGGGTCTCATCCCCGGTAATCTTGAATATTCCGTTGCAAGTCTTCTTGTTTTGTCTATTATATCTTTTGTTTCATCAAGGGTTCTTCCAGATAAATTCATCTTGATGTTGTCAGCTGTTTTTGGTGTCAAATCAGCCAGATTATCCATTGTGTCCGTAAAGAAATCTTTGAATTCATCAAATTCTTTAACAATTCTTTGTGATACGGTATTTTTTGCACCGCCGAGAGCATCAGAGATAACTTTAGCTTTTCTTCCTCTTATTGATTTAAATAACACTAAACCGGCAACAGCAAGAACGGCTGTTTTGAGAATACTTCCAAGACCTCCTGATTTTTGAGTTGTTCCGTTTGTTCCTCCTATTCCGAAAGCGGCAAGAGGACTTTGAGAGGATGGTTTATCCGGATTATAATAAGAACTTGCTTCAGGGAATAAGTTCAGCCCCTGGGAAGCTATAAGCTGGGTATCCTGATTTTGAGGGTTATTCAGCCCGTAGGGGTCATCTTTTATAAAACCGTATCTGTCCTGCAGAGGGTTTGAGGATACATTCGGAGGATTGAGAACACCAACGCCGTTTGTTGCTGCAGGAGTTGTCAAATTTTGTGCTCCGGCAGGAGCTGTTGTTGAGGCAGGTGTGGTTGGTGCACCGCCTGTTGAGTCAGTCTGTGAATTTTGAGAAATTTTCATCTCGGAAGGCATTTGTAAAGATGTATTTATCATATCAGACGGCATAGGCATTGACGGCATCATAGTCATCTGCGGAGATGTTGATTTGTCTTCTTTTGCCGTTGATGATGACGCTGATGGCGGTGTAACCTGCGTTGTTGCTGTTGAATTTGTTCCGATTGGATTTATACCCTGTACCATTTCTACCTGACTTTACTTTTTTACCTGATATTTTTTTATAAAAAAGAAGTATGCAAAAAATTGCTATTTTTAAAAAAAATATTACTTATTGTTTACAAAAAGTATTTGTCTTTTGTATATGGTTCAGAGTCTTTTGCTCATTCTTACTGATGGAATAGACTGTCCGTTTGGCATAACAAACTCGCTTGATGATATTTCTTTGTATCCGAAGTTTTTGTAAAAGTCGACCGCATTCAGCGAGGAGTCAAGGAATAATTCAAGGATGCCGTTGTCAGTTGCACGTGTTTCGAGAAATTCAAGCAGTGTAGCCCCGCAGCCTTGGTTTGTGT
This sequence comes from Candidatus Adamsella avium, assembly GCA_904420445.1. Classification (GTDB taxonomy): domain Bacteria; phylum Cyanobacteriota; class Vampirovibrionia; order Gastranaerophilales; family CAJFVJ01; genus Adamsella; species Adamsella avium. Next base: position 278,299 of record CAJFVJ010000001.1, read on the forward strand.
AGTCAGGATGAGTGTACAAACCTTTTATTTCAGCTGTTTCAAGATTAAGATATCCGAAGCTCAAGATTTCATCGTCGATGTCAGCTTCATCATCTCCGCCGTCATCCTGATTAACGGCAACAAGAATGAGATTGTTTTCGTCTTCAAATATTTCTTCGATTATATCTTCCGAGAACATATCAAGCCAGATTTTAATCTGGTCGAAAGAATAGCTGCTTTCGCAGGCGCTTTGGATTGATAGTTGTGCGAGTTCTGCAACGTGCGGGATATCTGAATATTTTGCTTCTCTTATATGCATTTTTTTATACCTGTTTTTTGTTTTACTTTTTGGAATTTTCATCAGGGTCAATCAGTGCTTCGATTTCAAAGAAGCTGGCGTCCTTGAACCCAAGAATTTTTGCAAAAAATTTGTGAGGGATGACGTTAATCAGGTCATTGTACATCCTCACTGTTGAGTTGTATTGTTTTTTTGCTGTTTGAATTTTTTCTTCTATCTGAAGCATTGTTCTTTTTAGATTAATAAAATTTTCGTCTGATTTTAGCTTCGGATAGTTTTGTATTATCAATATAAGTACATTTAATGAGTTTGTCAGAATATTTTCAGCTTCCACTTTTTCTTTCAGGTAATATGCATTTCTGCAGTCGTTAACCTGATTATTTATTTTTTCAATCAGCTCATCTTCTGTTTTTATGTATGATTGAACGGTTGAGAGAAAAAGAGGCAGGAAATTTTGGCGGTACTGAAAGTGGATATCCATCTTGCTGAAATATTCTCTGAGCATATTCCGCTGGCATGACATCTGGTTGTATATTATGCAGATTGGAATTATGAGTAAAAGGATAAGGGTTATAAAAATTAGGACAGCCATGTTTTTCTCGGTTGATAAATAACTTCTATAGAATTATAGCAAATTATTGTCAAATACAAAATTTATTTCTGTAAAATTATATAAGATTTAAGAATTTAAGAAATTGTTTTCTTGTTTTTCGACGAAATATATTCTACAATTGGATAAGAGAATAAAGGGGTGTGGATGATGAAGAGAATAATCAAATTTTTACTCGTAACATTTATTAGCACTTGCACGCTGGCATGCTTTGCTCAAGAGAACAGCAAGCCTGCTTTTACTGCTGATGAAGTTCTTCGAGAGCTGATGATGGGGAATGCAAATTTTGTTCAGGAGCAAGCAAAAAATGGTGCAGAGAATGGAGAGAAAAGGGAATCTTCTTTGGAAAAAGGTTTGCATCCGATAGCTGTTGTTATCTCATGCAATGATTTGAAGATTGCCCCCGAGTTTATTTTTGGTCAGAAACTCGGAGAGCTTTTTGTTATCAGAAATATAGGTAATGTTGTTGATTCAAATGTTTTGACGGGTGTTGAGTATGCTACAGAACATCTGCAGGTTCCTCTGGTTGTTGTTTTGGGGCATACAAATTGTGATTCTATCAAAACAGCGATAACAGAAGACAAAGATCTTGACCATGTTTTGCATCTTTTTGACGAGCTTGAGGCAGTAATTGAAGAGTCAAAGAGCCAGGAAGGTGATTTGCTTGAAAATACAATCAAGAATAATGTAATAAATGTTGTTAAAGATTTGAAGAAATCAAAACCGCTTATTAAAAAACAGATTAATAAAGGCGAGATAAAAGTAGTCGGAGCAATCTATCATTCTGATACCGGCGAAGTTGAGATTATTTCGGAGTAATCGGTGAAAATTGTTAAGAAATATATAGACATGCATGTACATGTCGGGAGTTGGAGCCCTGAGGGGACTGTTTTTTCCAAAAATTTGCTGCTTGATGTAATGAGAAAAAACGATGTGTCAGCTTTTTGCATATCGACTCTTGATTGCATTGATATGAATCTTCAGACAAAACTTACTCCAAAGTCGGAAATTGACGGGAACAGAGATTTGGTTGAGATGTTTTGTGATATCCCTGAGGCGAAATTTGTCTGTGTTTGCGAGCCTAATAACGGAAGTGCAAAAAATATAAGAAAACTTCTGGAAGATTATCCTGAGAAGTTCTGCGCTCTGAAGCTTCATCCTCTGTGCCATTGTATACCTGCAAATTCTGAGTTGTATAATCCTTATATGGAGGTTGCACAGGAGTATGGTCTTCCATGTCTTTTTCATTCAGGACATATTGATTGCGAGTATTCCAGTCCCAGATTGATTTATGAACTGGCAAAGAGATATAAGGATGTTCCTGTTATACTCGGACACCTGTCTACGGGAGGTCTTAGTTCGAAGAAGGAAACCATAAAGATTATGAGAAGGGCAAAAGACAGCGGCGATGCAAATCTTTATGCCGATATTTCATGGTGTGATATGGAGTCTGTTGTGAAGGCTGTTGCAAAAGTCGGGGAAGATAGGATTATGTTTGCGACAGATGCACCTCTCGGGGTTTTTGGAAATGCAGAGCATTATGCACATTTTGCGGATGCTGTTGAGAGAGCACTTATCAACGGATTTGAAGAAAGAGCGGAAGAGGTTCTTGAGAAAGTTTTTTATTCCAATGCGAAGAATTTGTTCGGGATAGCGGATTAGAATTCGGGGCAGATAAATTTTCAAACTAATTCAAATATATGGTTTCTTTTTTTTGAATAATCATTAAAATGAAGAAAAGTGAATGGTGGAGATATTGACATGAGTGAAACACTTAATGCAAATTCATTGATTATGAATGCCATGTATGGGATTAACAGCACATACAACCAGCTTGCTATGCAGAACAACGGAAAAGTTTCGTTTTCTGATTTACAGGATTTTACAAACGTAAATTATTACAATATGCCGTTTTTGAGCTATCTGCAAAATAACTTCAGCTCACTGGATACGGATCAGGATGGCAGCGTTACGGCAACCGAGATGCAGCAGCTTTTGAACCAGTTTCAAACAAACGGTTTGACTTATTCTCAACTTATGCAGCTCTGTTCTTCCGGCGGAATGATGACGGGTGTGAACACATCAGAGTTGTCAGAAGTTCTTGCAAACTTCCAGAAAATAGACAAAAATTCCGACGGCAAAGTCAGCATGGCTGAGATAAATTCTTATAATAGAACTGAAGAAATGGAAGAGAAAAAAGAAGAGCTTGTTACAAACCGCAGAACAAAAGATATGTCTATTTTCTATTCTGATTCTGTCAGCACAAGCAGTTCATCAGATGTTGATGAAGACGACGAAGAAGAATCATAGTTATCTTTTGATATACAAAACTTGTTTTAATGTATAATTTTAATAGAGTTATACATATGGATGAGTAAAGAGTTGGCAATTATCTCAAACGATGAAGAAAAAAAACCGTCGCGCAAAAACACCAATGCGGTGTCAAAGCAGACAGAATATGACCGCGGATTTGAGAATAATATCAGACCGAAAACGTTTGATGAATACATCGGTCAGACTCATTTGAAGGAAACTCTAAAGATTACCATTCTTGCCGCTCAAAAAAGAGAGCAGCCGCTTGACCACCTGCTTTTCTACGGTCCTCCCGGGCTTGGGAAAACTACTCTTGCGAGTGTAATTGCAAATGAGATGGGGTCAAACATAAAGATTACGTCTGCACCAGCGCTTGAAAGACCAAGAGATATTATCGGCATACTTATGTCGTTGAAAGACGGAGATGTTCTGTTTATTGATGAAATTCACCGTTTGAACAAGATAGCGGAAGAGATTTTGTATTCTGCCATGGAAGATTTTTTCATCGATATGACAACCGGGAAGACCCAGACTTCAAAGTCAATCAGAATTCCTACGGCAAAATTTACGCTGATTGGCGCAACTACAAAAGCAGGCGCACTATCAGGACCTCTTCGTGACCGTTTCGGGATAGTTCACCGTCTTGAATTTTATACAATGGAAGAGCTGGAGGCTGTAATCAGTCGTACGGCAGGTATTCTTGATGTCAAAATTACCGAAGACGGGGCAAAGACAATAGCCTTGCGCTCACGTGGCACCCCGAGAATAGCAAACAGACTGGTGAAGAGAGTCAGAGATTATGCCATAGTCAAATCTGACGGGATTATTGATGAGAAAACAGCAAAGAGTTCACTTGATTTACTAAAAATTGACCCACTTGGACTTGATACAACGGATATTGCGCTTCTGAGATTAATTATAGAAAAATATAACGGAGGCCCCGTAGGTATCGAAACTTTATCTGCCGCATTGGGTGAAGATATCAAAACAATAGAAGATGTATACGAACCTTTTTTGATACAGGCAGGTTTAATTTTGAGAACACCTAGGGGACGTAAGGCTTCAGCAGAAGCTTACAGACATCTCAAGTACAAATTGCCGTCCCAGCAAGTAGGTCTTTTTGATGAATAGAATTATACTTTTGTTTTTAATGTTTATACTCGGTGTTACTTCTTGTTTTGCCGGGTCTGATTTGCCTGAGAGAATTCACAGCAACTATGAAAACGGAGTTGTTATCGAGGTTCTGTCAGAGGAAAACAATGAAGAACTGGCAGAGTTGTTTAATTTAGACCAGATAGGCCAGCTTTTGAGGATAAAGGTTCTCTCAGGAGATTTGAAAAATCAGGAGATTACTGTTGAAAACCAGCTTACGTCAAATCCTGCTTTTGATATTGATGTAAAGAAGGGTGATAGAGTGCTTTTGAGCGTTGAGCGTTTTTTTAAAGAGTACGAAGTTTATGTTGCAGCAAAAGACCGCAGTGCTGTGCTTATGTTTCTTGTTTCTTTATTTTCACTTCTTTTGCTTGTTGTAGGAGGCAGAGCGGGGTTAAAGATAATCTTATCCGTTCTGGCGTCGTTTTTTTTATTGGTTGTTTTGTTTTTATTAATTCTCAGCGGGCTTAGGCCTGTGTTTATTACGTTTATTATGCTTATGACGTCTGCTTTTGTGCTGGGATTTATTTTGGACGGGATAAATGTTCGGACTATATCGTCAGCTTTAGCAGCGTCAGCAAGTTTGTCCGCCGGCTGTCTGCTGTCGATAATATTTGTGAATGTTTCTGACTTAGACGGGCTGCATTGTGAGGAGGCTGTCATCTTGCATGCACTCAAGCCTTTTTTGGATAATCGGGAGATACTTATGTCTTCCGTTATGGTGGCTGTATTTGGTGTGCTGTTGCATATTTGTTCGTGTATATCAAACAGGATTTTTGAGTTGAAGAGTGATAATACGAAATATAATTTTGCTTCTTTGTTCAGGGCAGGCATGGCGCAGGGGAAGGAAACAATTATGACTTTGTCGACGAGTTTTCTTTATGCGTATGTCGGGTTGATGATTTTTATGTTTTTGATGTTGTGCGAAATACCGTTTTTGAAATTTATTAATCTGAACAGTGTTGTGATTGTTGTCATCACAACTTGCATAGCAAGTATAAATCTTGTTTTAAGCATACCGATTTCAGCATTAGTCAGCTCGTGGGTCGTTGATAGTTTTAATAAGAAAAAGCTCAAATATCCGGGTTTTCTTTCTTAAATAATTTTTGCACCGTCGAGGTCTACTCCGACTGTTCTTATGTCAGCTTTAACGCTGTATTTTTCCCATGTGCTTTTGATTATGCCTTTAATTGTTTCGATGTTGTTGCCTTTTGAGATGACAAGGATGCTCGGACCTGCACCGCTGAGAGCTGTTCCCAAGACTTCGTCGACGTTTTTCAGGTTGTCGATTATTTCATCAAGCCCCGGGACAAGTCTGATACGATAAGGTTGGTGAAGTTTATCCTGCATGGCTATTTTCATCAGTTCGGAATTTTTTGTTTGAAGCGATTGTATAAACATAGCGCATCTTCTTGCGTTGAATACTGCATCCTGCATTTTTACTTCTTCAGGCAGGACTGAGCGTGAGATGTTTGTTGCCAGTTCATAGTCAGGGATGCACAAGGTGAGTTTCCAGTCCTGAGGCCAGTCTATTTTCTGATAAATTATGCTTCCGTCATCCTCAAGAGATGATAAAACAAATGAGCCGAGGATTGCTGATGTGATGTTGTCGGGGTGTCCTTCAACTTCTGTGGCGATTGATAAAAGAGCGTCCAAATCAGCCGGCGAACCAAGCAGTTTGTTTGCAGCCATCAAGCTTCCGACAATGACTGAGGCACTGCTTCCAAGACCTTTTGCAATTGGGATTTCCGTATCTATTGTGATTTTCATGGCGGAAGGGATTTGTCCTACATAGCCGTAGAGGAGTTCGATTGCTCTGTAGATAACATTAGAGTTATCTGTTGGCAGGTGCAACTCGTTGATTTCTTTGTCTTCATGCGTAATGATGATAATTTCTATATCTTCTTTAGGCATGATGGTTTCTTCGATTGTTATGGTATTGTAGATTTGGAGAGCCAACCCGAAACAATCAAATCCGGGACCCAGATTTGCTGTTGTTGCAGGTACTCTTACACTTACTTTCATTATTTCTTCGTCTCTATTTCTGATAGTACATAAGGATGCGAAAAATACTTCCGCGCAACTCTCATTATATCACCTGATGTTACCTTATCAATAGTTTTGGAGTAGTTGTTAATAAAATCGTAGTCATTGCGCAAAAGTTCAAATCTGGCACGGAGTTCCGAGCGTTGTGCGTTGGTTTCCTGCATCAAAGCAAGCAGGCCTTTCATATTACTTTTGATGTTTGCTAGCTCCTGCTCGCTGAGAGGTTCATTTTTGAGCCGTTCAATCTGTTTGAAGAATTCCTTTTTGGCTTCTTCGCTGTTTTTGGGGTTTGTACCTATGTACATAACAAAATAGGAATTATCCAGAAGAGTCGGATAATAGCTGCTGACTTCATAAGCGAGCCCCTTTTTCTCTCTGAGGTCAACAAACAATCTTGAGGACATCCCACTGCCGAGAATGGAGCTTATGACTTTGAGTGTTGTATATTCGTTGAAGTCTGATATTCCGCCTGTTTTGTAGCCTAGGGCAATCCAGTTTGCCTGATTATTTTCCATTGCATATTTTACAATTTTATTTTGCGGCAGAGGTTTATAGGGGGTAATAAATTTTTTGTTGTCGACAATTTTTCCTGATTTTCTTGAGATAAGATTTTCAAGTTTTGAGCATATATCAGTGTTTTTCAGATTTCCTGTGACAGATATAATCATGTTTTGCGGGATAAAAATTGTTTGATAATAATTTTCTATATCCGCTTTTGTTATTGCCGGTATGCTTTTTTTGAGGATATCGCCTGTCTGGCTGTAGGGACCTTGAGGGAATATGTTTGATATAAGATTATCAAACAGTTTTGTTTTAGGGAAATCTTCAGCTTTTTTGATTTGTTCGAGCATATCTTTTTTTGTTTTTTCTATTTCGTTTATGTCAAAAGAGGCGTTGTTCAAAACATCTTCGAGGATTGACATTGCTCTGTCAAAGTCTTTTGTCGTTGATTTTACGCTTATTTCAAGATAGTCGTTGTTTACTGACGGAGCGATGATTATGCCGTAGTTTTCCATCTCTTGTGCAAGTTCTAATGAGGAGCGGTTTTTTGTTCCTTTCATCATCGTGCTTGCAAGAAGAGGGGTTAATCCGGGTTTTGATTCGACCCATTTGCCGCCTTTGAAGAGTATGCTCATTGATATAACTTCGTTTGCATCAGAGTTTTCGCTTATGAAAACAGCTCCGTTTGATAGAATTTTTTTGCATACTTTCTGTTTGCAAGGTGTGATATTTGCCGCCGGTTTTTCGTTTTTATCAGGCATGAGGGCTGATATAACAACTTTATTCGGGTCCAAATATTTGCAGGCAGCTTTTCTGACGTCGTCAGGTGTAATTTTTTTGAGTTCGTTGACGTAGTTTGTGTAATACTCGAGTTTGCCTCCGATGGTCATTATGTAGCCGATAGAAGAAGCAATGTCGTCAGTTGACTCGTTTGAATAAATAAAATCACGTTCAACCATGTTGATGGCTTTTTGGAGTTCTTCATCTGTTATATTTGTTGTTCTGAGTTTTTCTATTTCGCATAAGACAGCTTTTTTCAGTTTTTCGTAGTTCTGAGGTTTGAAGTTTGCGCTTATGTAAAATATGCTGTCATCTTTGCTTGATGAATGCGAACTTGAGATAGAGTTTGCGAGGTGTTGTTTTTCTTTTATGTTTTGGTAGAGTCTTGAACTCCTTCCATCACCGAGGACTATGCCTGCTATATCAAGAGCGAGGTTTTCTTTCTGGTTTTGGAAATCAACGCCATGGTAGCCCAACATTAGATATCCAGTGTTGTAGTTGCCATAGGTGATTTTTTCCTGAGGTTTGTTTTGAGGGTTTTCTTTTTTGTGTTGGATTGGTTTTGTTGATTGAAATTGTTTGTTTTTGAATTCCTCATTTATAATATCCAAGACGTTTTTAGAGTTTACGTTTCCTGCTATAACCGTGGTGAAGTTATTTGGTGTATAAAATTTGTTGTAGTATCCGACAATTTCATCTCTCGGTATTGTTGAGATAATTTCTTTTGTGCCGATTGTTTCGTAGCGATAGGGATGTTGTTTGTACATCATGGAGGTAAAATTCTTGTAGAGAGCACGAGTCGGGTTGTCATTTGAGCGGGAGATTTCTTCAATTACGACTTTGCGTTCTTTGTCTATTTCTTCCTGAGGGAAGAGAGGATTGAGCAGCATATCAAAGTGCAAGTCCATTGTTTCTTTGAGGTTATCTTTTGAAGATGTGATATAGTAGTGGGTGAAATCTTTGCTTGTTGCAGCATTGTAGATTGCGCCTTTATTGTCGAGAATTTTTTCAAATTCGCCTGCTTTATGATTTTTTGTTCCCTTGAACATAAGGTGTTCGAGGAAGTGAGAAACACCGTTGTTTTTATCATTTTCGTTGAGCGAGCCGGTTTTGACCCAGGTGTCAACAGTGACTATTTCGCTTTGCGGGATTTCTTTTATGACAACAGTGTGTCCGTTGTTCAATTTAAACAGCTGTGGTTGTGCTGCGAGGGAGTTCAGACAAAGTAAAAACCATGAGGCAGCAATTATCAAAAATTTTTTCAACATTAATCTCCTTTATATGCCAAATCGCTCGTAAATTTTGTTTATGTTTCTCAAGTAATATTGTAGATTGAAACACTCATCAATTTCCAGTTCGGATAAGTACTTTCTTATTTCATTATCATTAAGCAGGTTAGATTTAAAGTCACCACCGGGCTTATTCCATGCAGCAAGTGCATTGCGCTGTGTCATTGCATATGCCTGTTCCCGGGTCAGTCCTTTTTCTGTCAGTTTTAGCAGGACTCTTTGAGAGAAAATTACACCGCCGTATAAAGAGGTATTTTTCAGCATATTATCTTTGTGTACAACGAGATTTTCAACGGTGTTTTTAAATCTGTTCAGCATATAGTCTGCGAGGATTGTTGAATCAGGGAAGATTACTCTTTCTACCGAGCTGTGGCTGATATCTCTTTCATGCCAGAGGACGATATTATCAAGAGCGGCGATTGAGTTTGATTTTAGAAGACGAGCCAGACCGGTCAGGTTTTCAGAGCTTATGGGGTTTTTCTTGTGGGGCATGGCTGATGAGCCTTTCTGCCCTTTTGAGAAACCTTCTTCTACTTCCAGCACTTCGGTCTTCTGGAGGTGTCTTATTTCGGTTACGCATTGTTCGATTGAGGCGCCGATTAAGGCAAGAGATTGCATATAGTAGGCATGGTGATCTCTTGATATTACCTGTGTAGATATTTTTGCCGGTTTTAGATTTAGTTCTTTGCAGACAATTTGCTCAATTTCCGTTGGTATATTGCTGTATGTGCCGACAGGCCCGCTGATTTGTCCTGTTCTAATATCTTCTCTTGCTGTTTTGAAACGTTTGAGGGCACGTTCAAACAAGTCAATCCAGTAGCAGAGTTTTACGCCAAAGGTCATGGGTTCTGCATGGATTCCGTGAGAACGTCCGATGCAGATGGTATCTTTGTGTTCTTTTGCTTTATTTTTGAGGGTGAATATGACTGTTTTGAGGTCATCTTCGATTATGTCGCTTGCCTTTTGAATTTGGATTGCCATGGCGGTATCGATGATGTCAGAGCTTGTTACGCCCATATGCATATATTTTGAGGCTGGGCCTATGTTTTCGTTAACGCAGGTGAGGAAGGCTATGACGTCATGTTTTACTTCGGTCTCGATTTCGTCTATTCTTTCTACCGAGAAAGAGGCTTTTTGTTGAATTTCTTTGAGAGCGTCATCAGGTATTTCTCCGATTTGGTTGTAGGCTTTGCAGATTGCAAGTTCGACATCTAAATAGGTTTGATATTTTGAGTTTAGCTCCCATATATCGCTCATGGGTTTGCGTGAATATCTCGGTATCATTTTATTTTCCTTTGTTTTTCAGTTCTTCAATCAGGTTAAGCCCGTTGAAGATGGCTTTAACGTTTGCTTTTGCCGTACTCTGGTCAATTCCTCTGCATATAATATTTTCTCCGTTCGGTGCCAGGAGGTGAATTACTGTCATTGCATCTGCGCTAACGCCTTTGATTTGTTCGTCGATAGCTTTTTGTTCGTAGTGGAGAAGTTTTTGTTCAAAGCCCGCTTTTTTAAGAGCGCTCAAGCAAGCTTCAAGAGGACCGTCAGCTGCCACTTCGATATTATATTCTTTTGAATGATAGCTGAATTTGAGTCTGTATCTTGAATCTCTGACTTTTACAAATTCGATTAGGTTGAAGGCTCCTTTGACTTTGAATATTTCTTTGAAGTAGATGTCTATGATATTTCTTGTCGGCAGCTCTCCTACCTGTTCTGCTATTTCTTTGATTTTTGGCGTAATCCTGATAGCTTCCTGCATAGATATAGGATATCCTGCTTTTGAGATTATTTCGTAGACGGCTGTTTTTCCTGACTGGCTTGTGAAAGCGAGTTTCTCATCGTCGTCACGTCCGATAAGAGATGGTTGTATCGGGCGGTATGCACCTTTTTTCATTCCTTTTGTTTTTGCAGCGCCGTCCTGATGTATCCCGCTTCTGTGAGCGAGTGCGTCAGGCCCTATCAGCGGAGCCTGGATTGGAATAGGTATATGGGACATTTCAGAAACAATCATTGCTGTTTCATAGATTTTGTGGAGGTTCAAGGGAACATTTACCCCGTTGTTGTAAAGTGCAACTGCGGCTTCGTAGAGATTTGTGTTGCCTGCCCGTTCTCCAAGTCCGTTGAGGCTGCATTCAAGCTGTCTTGCCCCTGCGAAATAACTTTCAACTGTTGTAGCTGTCGCCATGCCAAGGTCGTCATGACAGTGTACGGCGATGGTAACATGTTTTGGAAGGGCTTCATAAACCTGACGGACGAGAGATGTGAACTCGAAGGGTCTTGTTCTTTCGACGGTATTCGGAAGATTGATTGTTGTTGCGCCAGCTTCCACTATTTCTTGAAGGGTGTCTATAACGAAACCTATGTTGTCTTTGCAGTCGCCGAAGTGTTCAACTGAAAATTGTACATCACCTTTGTCATTCATCAGTGATTTGGCATGTTTTACGGCATCGATAGCCATTTTCCTAAGATCTTGAGGGTCTTTTTGGAGGACATATTTCATGTGAAAATCGCTAAGAGCGAGAAATGTATGAATACGCGGTTTTGCAGCTATTTTGATGGCTTCTGCCGCTTTATCGATATCTTTTTGTACCGTTCTTGCCAGTCCTGCAGCTACAACGTTTTCAGGAGTAATTGAGGCAAGATACTGGCATGCTTCAAAGTCCATCTCGCTTGAGCCCGGGAAGCCTATTTCGATAGCCTGCACGCCAAGTTTTAGGAGGTATTTGAATATTACGGCTTTCTCTTGAGTATTCCAGGGTTTTGTAAGTGCCTGATTTCCGTCTCTCAAGGTTATGTCATAAAAAAACGGTTGTTTTTCATTTTCCATAATAAATTACCTCAGAACTGTATCCTGAGGTAATTTTATCATAAAAAAGCATGTAATTTTGTTTGTTAATTCTTTTTAACCCAATGAGGAAGATAGATAGTTTCACCTTTTTCCTGATAAGAAGTTTTTGATACAAATTCAGTTTCGGTTTCAGGGTTGTAGCCTTTTGGGAAAATTGTTTCGTCATTGTAGAGAGTTTCTCTGAGGCGGGCTTTTCTGAGTTCTTCAGCAGGCACTTCAGAGAGGTCAGCTCCGCTTAAGTCTGCTTGATGCAGCATTACATAGGCCATTCTGGTTTTAGGTCCCCATTTTGTGTTTGAGAGATTTGCCGCACTGAAGTCAATAAAGCTGACATCCGCATTAATTGTTTGCCCTGATAAGTCTTCGTCGTTGTATGATTTTGGTCTTTCAACAAGACCAAACCATTTCAATTCTGTCGGACGTTTTCCGGGGATTTCGAGTTCAGGAAATTTGCTTTCTTGTTTGCCGAAGTTTATCTTATCAAAAGAAATGCTTTGAGGATTTGTATTGTGCGGGTGTATTTGCACAACTTTGTTATATTTAGGTTTTACGTTTGTTGTATTATAAGCATTTATAATATTAATCATACCTACACGCATAAAAAATCTTCACCTTTCTCTTCTTTGTGGTTTTCTTTATTTTAAAATGTTGAAGATTTTTTTTTGATAAGTTTAAAGTGTATTTTTTACAAAAATTAATCGTTGAGATAGTCTTTCATGTGCTGGACTTCTTGTTTTGTGCGGAGTTTTTTCAGGGCTCCGTCTTCAATTTGTCTTATTCTTTCTTTTGAAAATCCGAGTTTTTTTCCGAGTTCTTCGAGTGTTTTTTGTTTTGTTCCATAGATACCAAAGCGTTCTATGATGATGTTTTTTTCTCTGTCTGTGAGGTTGTTCAGCAAATCTTCCATGTTTTTTAGAAGCATAATATCTGATGTTGTCTGATATGGATTTTTGTGCGAAGAGTCAGGAACATAGTCTTCGAGGCAGAGGTCTTCGCCGATGGGTGTATCGAGGCTCATAGGTTCTTTATCCATGGCTTTTCTGATATTCATGACTTTTGTTTTTGATATTTTCATAGCTTTTGAGAGTTCTTCATCGGTTGGTTCTCTTCCAAGTTCGAGGGAAAGGTTTGTGATAGTTTTTTTCATGATTCTTATTTTATCGACCATATGCACCGGAATTCTGATAATTTTTGATGAATTTGCGATGGCTCTGATTATTGTTTGTCTAATCCACCAGGTGGCATAAGTACTGAATTTGAAGCCTTTTCTGTAGTCAAATCTTTCGGCTGCTTTGATTAGACCGAAGCTGCCTTCCTGCACCAAATCAAGGAACATGACGCCCTGTCCTATATATTTTTTTGCGATACTGACGACCAGACGCAGATTGCTTTTGATGAGTTTGTTTCTGGCTATTTGGGCTTCTTTTTTTGAGCCTTCACGGATTATTTTCCCGAGAGCAAGCTCTTCTTGAGGTTTGAGGAGTTTTGTTTTGCCTATATCTTTGAGATAAATTTGGAGGATATCTTCAGAGGTGTTGTGCGTTCCAAAACGGCTGAGGTAGGAAAATTGTTCATGTTCTGTTTCTTCCTGAGGGTTTTGTGTGTAGATGTTTTCAGAGTTCAGTTTGTTAAAGAAGTCTTTTTCGTTGTAATCCTCAGGTTGGTTTATAAATTTTGCATTTATTGTCATATTTTGTATTACCCCTAAGTCTTATTAATTTTATTTTCATTACCCTTAGATAATTAGACGATATGTTGAGTTTTTTGTTTCGTTATATTTCTTAATTTATTAGCAATTTATTTGGTGAAGAGTTTTTTATTAACATATAGGGTATGCAAAGAAAAGGTAAGTGGAGAATTTATGGTTAGAAATATTGTAGAAGAATGTGTCAATATATTTATGTTGTTTATGTATAGCGGAAAGTTTGCTTATCAACCTGTAAGAGTTTTTGTATATAAGAAATAATTTGTGTAAATAAAAATAACAAATTATCAATTTTGCGGAATTTGTATAAAAATATTGTTTTGATATATTTATCAAATGGTATTTTTATGGTGATTAAGAAGAGGACATAAGAATGGGCGCTTGTAATACAAAAACAAGACTTTTGGAGTTTATACACAATGCAGCTCTTGAGAGCACAAAGACTCCTCCGCTTGTTGTTACAAAAAGTGTTGTTGAAATTCTTGAAGGATACAAGAATATCGATAAAGAATTGTGTCTTGGTTCTATTTTGAAAGAAATTTAAGATTTTATTATATGATTGGTATATGAGTTATTGTGTTTATATCCATATACCTTTTTGTTTAAGTAAGTGTCGCTACTGTTCTTTTGTATCGTTTGCCGGAATGGGGAATTATGAGCGTAAGTATTTTGATGTTTTGCATAAAGAGATAAAAACTTTTTTTGAGAAAAATCCTCATCAAAAACTAAAGACACTCTATCTTGGGGGGGGAACTCCCTCGGTTATTCCTGTTGAGGATTACAAAAACTGTCTTGAGCTTTTTGAGTTTGAGGATGAATATGAGTTCACATTTGAGATTAATCCGAAGACTGTTGATGATGTTTATTTAAAAAATTTGAAAGAGTTGGGGGTTAATCGTCTTAGCATAGGAATACAGAGTTTTGATGATAATTTGCTGAAGATTATAAACCGGCAACATTCATCCGCTGATGCAATTTCTTGTTTTGAGGCAGCAAGAAGATGCGGATTTGAGAATATAAGCATTGATTTGATATATGGCTTGCCTTCACAGACAATTGATATTCTGAACAAATCTTTGACAACAGCTATATCTTTGAATCCCGAGCACATTTCCATTTACGGATTGAAGATAGAAGAAGGGTGCGAATTTTTCAAAAAGCGCCCAGAAGATTTGCCTTCTGATGATGAGTGCGCTGATATGTATCTTGAGATAGTTGATAAGCTTGGGCAGAATGGTTTTGAACAGTATGAAATAAGCAATTTTGCCAAGCCGCAAAAATTTTCCAGACACAATATGAATTATTGGAAAAATCGTGAATATCTCGGGTTCGGGTTAGCTTCTCACGGGTATTTTGAACATAACAGGTATTCCCATGAAATTTCGCTTGAGGGTTATATCAAAAATCCTTTTCCTATAAACAAAAAATTGATAAGTATCAAAGAACGTCAGGAAGACGAAGTTATTTTGAATTTGAGGACAAAAGACGGTGTAGATTTGACCGGTTTCAAAGAACAGTATCATGTCGATTTTTTGATAGAATACAAGTCCGTGTTGGAGAAGTATTCAGAGTTCTTTGAAGTTACCTCAAACAAAGTGAGCCTTACTACGGAAGGTTTTCTTGTGAGCAATTTTATATTATCCGAATTTTTGTAAGACTAATCTGAAAGAATAAAGAGGTTGATGAGGTCAGCAAGCTGTCTTGATTGTTTTTTGCAGACCTGAATTTGTTCTTCCATCATTTTGATATTGGTTCTGTATTCTTCTATGTTGTTCATATATTCACGAACTGTAAATCCGAGGTTTTCCTGAATTTGCTGCGCTTCCGTTAGGACTGTTTTGATTGGTATGCCCATTGCTTCGATAGTTTGTCTGATTATCAGTGCGCCTGTTTGTTTGGTGACATTCGGCGGAAGCTGCGAAACGAGTTTCAGAAGCATTTTTACATTTTTAGGCAAATCATCTTCTTTCAATCCGTTTTCAAAAACTTTTGCAGATGATTGTTTTGCTGAGATATCTGATGGAAGGTTGTTTATTTTTTCTGATACGGAGCTGAGTAAATTTTCTTCTTCATCAAAGCTTTCATCGAGTGAAATATTATTTATCTCGCTGCTGAGATTCAACGGCGAATAAGCCAAAGATGCATCATTATTTGAGTTTTCACTCAAAATAGGATTTCCGTTTTGTTTTTGCAGAGCATCTACTATTTTTTTTCCTACCCCTTCAGGAAGCTTATATTTCTTTGTTTCCACTCTTTTCTCCTTCATCATCAAAAGATTTAATTAAATTATATTCAAAAATGCCAAAAATTTCAAAAAGTTTGTTTTTGCTTAATATTTGGACAACTAAAGTTCCATTCTCACATCAGCAGAGAGCTTATGAGCGTATAGTCCTTCTGCTTCTGCCATTTTTGAAGCAACAGGGCATAAAATTTCTTTTGCTGCTTTTTGAGATACTTTTTGATAAGTCTGAATTTTGATAAAATCAAACACGCTCAGACCTCCTGTATATTTTGATATGCTGTTTGTCGGGAGGACATGGTTTGTCCCGCTGCAGTAATCCCCGAGTACTTCAGCCGAGTAGTTGCCTATAAACAGCGAGCCGTAGTTTTTCAGATACGGCAGAAGTTTATCTTCATCTTGAACACAAACTTCGAGGTGTTCGGGGGCTTTTTTGTTTGCAATATCAACCGACTGCTCTATGTTGTCGACAACTATGATGAAAGATTTTTCAATAGACTGAGAGGCGATATTGGCTGTCGGAAGTGTTTTCAAAAATTCTTTTACCTGTTTGTCGGCTTCTTGAGCTAGTTTTTCAGAGTCTGTAATAAGAAATGCTCTGGCATCAGGGTCATGTTCAGCCTGAGCAAGCAAATCGGCTGCGATAAATTTGATATTTGCACTCTCATCAGCTATAATCATTACTTCGCTCGGACCTGCAAGGAAATCAATGTCACATACGCCGTAGACAGCTTTTTTGGCAGCTGTCACATATTTATTTCCGGGGCCTGTAATTTTGCTTACCTGCGGGATTGTTTCAGTTCCGTATGCCATAGCTGCTATTGCTTGAACTCCGCCTATTCTGAAAATTCTGTCAGCACCTGCCATTTTGGCTGCAGTGATTGTCGCCGGTTTAATTTTGGGAGAGCAGACAACAACTTCTTTTACGCCTGCTGTTTTTGCCGGAACACATGACATGATTGCAGATGAGGGCAGAGGATAGTTCCCTCCGGGGACATAAGCTCCCGTCCTTTCAATCGGAAATATGGTATGTCCGAGAGTTATACCGTTTTGTTCCGTTTTGAGGTTTTTAATGGCTCCTAATTGAACTTTAGCAAATGATTGTACATTTTCTATTGACTTTTCAATAGCTTTTACAATTTCTTTAGGAGTTGAGTCTATGGCATTTTTGATTTCTTTTTCCGTCAGTTCGAATTGTTCAAGATCCCCGTCGCCGAATTTTTTTGCATATTCTCTGACAGCTTTATCACCTCTCAGCTTTACGTCATTTATAATTTCATTCACCGATGAGATATTTTCGAAGTCTATTGTTTCATAGAACTTATCAGGTATGTTTTTGTAGTTAATTATTTGCATGGTTTACTTTCTTCTTGATGCCAGATTACTCAATACGTCTTCTACACTTATGTTATTTTTTACCATGAAGGTCAGTACGAAATAAGCGAGGTCGGCAGCTTCCCATTCAAGTCCGTCGCCTTCTTCAAAGTTTACTACTTCGAATGCTTCTTCCATGATTTTTCTTTTCAGATAGAAATCATTTTTGAATAATTTTGTTGTGAAGGATTTCTCAGGGAGCTCTCTTTTTCTTTGTTCGAGGACTTCTACCAAATCATGTATGTCAAAGTCTTTATCTTCAAAACATGAGTATCTGCCTAGGTGGCAGGCAACGCCTTTTTGGTTAACTTTGTAGAGAAGAGTATCTCTGTCGCAGTCGTAGCGGGCGCTTACAAGCTCTTGAGTGTTTCCTGACGTAAGTCCTTTTGTCCACAGTTCGTTTCTTGAACGGGAAAAGTATGTTGCAAGCCCGTCTTTGAGGGTTTTCATGACAGCTTCTTTGTTTGAATATGCTAACATAAGCACCTGTTTTGTTCTTGCATCCTGAACAATTGTCGGAATCAGGTTGTTTTGTTTTTCAAAGTCAAGCATGGCGCAAAAAGCGTCTTCCAGTTTGACAGCGTTTGTATAAATGCACATACCGAGCTGCGAGCTTATATTATTTTTTTCGAGTTCTTTTATTTCGTCGATTGATGATATTCCGCCTGCCGCTACGAGTTCTTTTTTTGTGAGTTTTCTGATTTTTTTGATTGCTTCGAGGTCAGTGCCTCCCATCATTCCTTCTTTTTCGACTATTGTATACAAATAGCCATGGCAGAGGTCATCAAATCTTTTTACATAATCTTCAGGTGTGATTCCTGTATCCTTTGTCCAACCTTCTGTGACAACTTTTCCTTTATTTGAGTCAATTGCCACCAGAATTTTATCTTTTGGAAGCTGGGAGAGAAGTTCTTCCGAGGCTGCCGTTCCGATTATAATTTTTTTAGCGCCGTTGGCGATAATTCTTTTTGCTTTTTCAACATCTCGAATTCCGCCGCCGACACGGCATGGTGCGATGCGGCATATTTTTTTGATGAGTTCTTCATTATCCCCTTTGCCCATAGCGGCGTCAAGGTCAATTACAGCGAGTTCTCCAAAGCGTGAGAAATATTTTGCAAGTTCGAATATATCTTCTCTTTCGAGAACTTTTTCTTTGCCCTGTTTGAGCTGGACGGCTTTACCGCCCATTATATCAATACTTGGAATAATCATGGTTTGCCTCTTTTTATTATCTTCAAGATGAGTTAATTATACTTAAGCCATGGTAGAAATACAATTTTATTCCCTTAAAATGTAAAATGAATGAAAAAAGAAAACCCCCTGCCGAAACAGGAGGTATTGATGTTTTCCCTTGAGCTAAAACTATACTAATGTTAATGCTATTGTCGGTGTCTGGTTTGCTTGCTGCAACAATGTAGCAGATGATTGTTGAAGAACCTGTTGTTTTGTTAACTCTGTAGATTCTTTTGCAATGTCCGTATCTCTGATGATTGAGTAAGAAGATTGCAGGTTTTCTTTTCTTATGTCTATTCTGTCCATTGTTGAATTCAGACGGTTCATAGAAGCACCGATTACACCTCTTCTGTCGGTAACTCCGGTGATAGCAGCATCAATTGCGTCAATCATAGCTCTTGCGTCATCTACTGTTGTTACGTTTTGTCCGTCAAGACCTAGTGATGCACAGTCTGCTTTACCGAAAGCGTCAGATATATCAATTGTGTTTTCGTCAACGTCGCTTCCTGCACCGATTTGAAGAGTACATTTTCCTGTACCTGAGAGAGAACCATCGAGGAGTTTCAATTCAGAGAATGAAGAACTTGTTGCTATTCTGTCAATTTCCTGAAGACGGAGCTGAACTTCCTGGTCTATTGATTCTCTTTCTGATGTAGCATATACACCGTTTGCTGATTGAACTGCGAGGTCTTTGATTCTTTGTAGGTTTTCTGAAATAATACTCAAGTCACCGTCTGCGACTTGTAACATGTTTAAACCTGTTTGAGCGTTATTTTTTGTAACATCAGCAGAACTAACCTGGCTCATAATTTTTTCTGACAAAGACAAACCTGCAGCGTCATCGCCGGCGTCGTTAATTCTCATACCTGTTGATAATCTTTGCATTGATTTTGCGAGTGATGAAGTGGCACTTTCCAAGTTTCTTTGTACCATTAATGAAGTTGTGTTTGTGTTTACAGTAATGCTCATGGGAAATCTCCTTTACTTCCTTGTAAAAATTATTACTACTAACCTACTTGTGTAAGCTCATTTAACTGAGATGGAAGTATTCATATTAAATTGAGGAGTAAAATGATTTTACTCATGTTGAAAAACTTTGTATCTCAAGGGATTTAGGGAATTTTTTTGCTTACATTACTAATTTACCATTTTGAAATCAAAAGAAAATTCAACCCCGGTTTGCATTTTGTCGAACTAAAGTTGTAATTTTTTTGTTTGGGCAATTTTTTTGAAGAGTTTGTTTTTATATATATAGTATATATAATACATTGAAATATCTGTGAAAAAGGTTAAAATATAGATATGAAAAAGGACGAGAAAAAACTTGTACTGATTGAAAATAAAAAAGAGCTGAAGAAGCCGCAAAAAACTTTTTCAGCTTCTACTCCTGTTGTTATGAAAAAGGTGCTGAAACTGATGCATGTTGATTTGATTAACGGGAAAGCGGAGTATAAGTCTTTTTCTGATTTCAAACCGGATGATTTGAGATAGAAGTTTTAAATATTGTTTTTTTCAGCTATTATTGAACAATGCTGAAAAATCTTGTCAAAAATTTATCATCGATTGTTCCATTATCGCAGGCTGTTTTGGAAGCAGAGCTTTTGGTAGAATTTATCAGCGGGTATAAGAAAAAGGATTTTATTCTGCGTCCTGATTTATCATTGGACAAAGAACAGCAGGATAAATTGGATTGTTTGATGAAAAAACGCCTTCAAGACCGCATTCCTGTCCAATATCTTATCGGAGAGGCATGTTTTATGGGGGAGATGTTCGATGTTAACTCCCATGTCCTCATTCCTCGTCCTGAAACAGAGCTGCTTGTTGAAGAAGTTATTAAATCGGCAAAAAAGATGGCTTGCCCTAAAATTCTTGATATCGGAACAGGCTCTGGAGCCATTGCGATTATGTTGAAGAAGCTGGCAGCTGGCTGCAGTGTTGTCGGCTCTGATATTTCCCTGTTTGCTCTTGAAACAGCAAAAGCGAATGCGAAAAAACTTGGTGTTGACGTCGGATTTGTTTGTTCAGATTTGTTCGAGGAGATATCAGGAAAGTTTGATATTATTGTTTCAAATCCTCCTTATATCCCGCAGAGAGAGAAAAAAAATCTTTCAGCCGAGGTGTTGAATGAACCTTCAGGGGCTTTGTTTACTGAAGATGTCGATGGTGTTGAGTTTTATGACAAAATTATCTCGCAGTCACGGTTTTTTCTTGAAGATGGCGGATATTTATTTTTTGAAATCGGAATACACCAGAGCATGCTTGTTAGAAAGCTTTTTGAAAATAACGGATTTTCGGATATAAAAATTGTCAAAGATTTGTCAAAAACAGACAGAATAATTTCTGCTAAATGCTCATATAATACGTAAAACCTATATTTTTATTAAACTATTGACAGTAAACATCAACATATAGTGTAATTAATATGTATGTTTACTAATAACATATCCGTTGAGCTGTTTGGTTGTAAAAATGCGCATTAAAGAAATTGAAATAGATAATTTTAAATCCTTTGCCCAAAAGGTGAATATACCTTTTCTGGAGGGTTTTACCACGATTTCCGGACCAAACGGTTCAGGAAAGAGCAATATTATAGACAGTATTTTGTTTGCTCTCGGGTTGTCTTCTTCCCGTGCATTGAGGGCGGAGAAGTTGTTTCATCTTATTTGCACGCTGACAAAGAAGAATGAGGCAACTGTAAAAATTACTTTTGAAACATCGGAAGATGAAGAACCGCTTGTGATTATGCGAAAGATAAAGAAATCATCACAGGGGTTTAACAGCATTTATTATCTGAACGGGAAAATCGCCACGTTGAGCGAGATACATGAAAAACTTGCAGTATACAATATTTCACCAAACAGCTACAATGTTATAATGCAAGGGGATGTAATGGCGATTACCAACACTTCGCCTCTTGAAAGACGTCGTATTCTTGATGAGATAGCGGGAGTTGCCGACTTTGACAGGCGTATTGAACAGGCAGAAAAAGAGCTTGAAACTGTAGAAGAGCGGGTTGAAAAATCAAATATTATTCTGGCGGAGATTGATGTACGTTTTGCACAGCTCGAAGAAGAAAGAAAACAGGCGCTCAAATATCAGCAGTTGAAAGAGGAAAAACAGGAATATGAAAGCAAGTTATCTGCCGTAAAATATTTTGATATGAAAGCCTCCCTCGAGCGTTTGCATGAGAGCATTCTTGATGCCGATAAATCAAAAAAACAGGGAGAACAGGAGCTCAAGAAGCTTAAACAACAGCTTGAAGAAACTTCTGAAAAACTCAGAGAAATTCAGCAAAATGTAAATATAAAAGGCGAGGCTGAGCAGATTGAAATTAAAAAGCATGCGGAAAGCCTCAAGGGGTCAATTGCCCGTAAAAAAGATGCAATTATTTATGCGGATAAGCAAATAGAAGACAACAAAAAAACAGCTGAAAACACACGTGAAAACATCGAAACTCTCAAGGATAAGATTGAGGATACACTTCTTAAAATAGAAGCAAAGAAAGATGAAATCAAAATTATCGAAGAAAATATTTCTCAGGAAAAAGAAGAGCTGAACAAAGTTCTTTCTGAGGTCGCCGGCATAAATCAGGCAGCTGACGAGCATGTCCAGAAGAGAAATAATCTCAGAAAGTTGCTTGAGAGCGTTCAGGACTCTGAAAATGCGCTGATAAAACAAAAATTACCGACGGAAGAGAAGCTTTCAAGGCTTAAAAAAGAAATAGACGACTCAAAAGATATGCTTGAGCAATTTGAAGAGTCAAAAGAAGTTTATTCAAACAACCAAAACATGCTGCAGGCTCAAATAGAAGAGCTTGCAAAGGAACTGAAAGACTATGAGCTTGTCCAGAAAAACACAATGTACGAGCTTGATAAAGTTAAGAATGAGATAAATGATTCAAACTACAACATGAATCTTGCCGTTCGCAAAATAGCTTCTTTAGAAGCTCAAAAACGTGCTGTCGAGGATGCCAACTTCGGGCGGGCAATTGACACCGTGTTGAACTCAGGACTCGAAGGCGTTCATGCCCCGCTTGCAAAACTCGGACAGGTTGATAAAGAATATTCAACCGCTCTTGAGATAGCAATGGGAGGCAGAATGCTGCATATTGTTGTTGATGACGATGAAGTCGCCGCTCATGCGATTGAAATTCTTAAAACTTCAAAAGCTGGCCGTGCCGGTTTCTTGCCGTTGAACAAGCTTAAGCGTGCACCTTATAATATGAATCCGCCAAAAGGAGCGGGTATTGTTGATTATGCTTTCAATCTGATTGACTTCGACGATATTTATGAGGATGCTTTTTATCATGCCCTTGGAGAAACTCTTGTTGTCGAAGATATCGGAACGGCACGCAGATTGTTCGGGAAATATCGTATGGTTACTCTCGACGGCAGTTTGTTCGAAAAATCAGGGCTTATAACAGGCGGTTCAGTCAGACAGAATACATTGAAATTCAGCCAGAACGAAGATGAAGAACTTGCGCTTTACAAAAAACGTCTGTCTGATATGGAAACAAACCACAAAAATCTTGAAGCAAAAAGAGCCGAGCTCGATAAAAAACAGGAGAAGACACGTCAGGATTATTCTTCTGCAATGAACGAGCTTAATAAAAAGAAAATCGAATATGATAACGTTGTAAGAAACCTTGAAACCACAAAATTGTCTATAGAGCAGCGTAAAAAAGTTATAGAAGAGAACGCTCCGCAGATTAGTGCGCTGTCAAAAGAACTTGATAAACTGGAACAGGAACATATAAAACTTACCGAACGTATCACCCAGCTGCATGACCAGATTGAAGACGTCGAAAAACAGATGCCTCAGGATGAACTCTCAAAACTTCGAGAACTCACCGAGAATATAGAATTTGAAATCAAACAGAACGAATCAAAAATTCTGAACTGTAACAATGCAATAAAAGGCTTTGAGATGGAAATTGACTTCCAGAAAGAGTCAATCAAAAACCATGAGGACACAATCAAAAAGCTTGAAGAGAGCAATGTTACACTTGCACGGGATAAAGAACGTTATACAGCTGAGATTGCCGAGGTTGAAACACAGCTCAAAGAGCTTGATGCCAAGATTGCAGAAATAGGTCAAAAACTTGTCGAGCTGCAGAAGGAAAGGGACG
Source organism: Candidatus Adamsella avium (assembly GCA_904420445.1). Classification (GTDB taxonomy): domain Bacteria; phylum Cyanobacteriota; class Vampirovibrionia; order Gastranaerophilales; family CAJFVJ01; genus Adamsella; species Adamsella avium. The sequence goes on from CAJFVJ010000001.1 coordinate 301,791, forward strand.
GAGTACAATCCGAACTGATTGAGAACGAGAAGAAAATCAGCGTTTTGGAAACAAAAATAGAGCGTATTACAGAGCAGATTGAAGCGTTCAAAACAAGAAGAAAAGAACTCGAACCCCAGCTTGTTGAAATCAGAGAAGAATTGATAGCAGCAGGATATGAGATAGCTCAGCTTAAGTCGCTTGAAATTTCAACAGAAGAGGTTATGCGTAATATAAACCGTCTTCAAAAACGTATGGATGAAATGGGTGCTGTCAATATGAGAGCCATCACCGAATATGAAGATGTGAAAGCCCGTCAGGACGAGCTGAGGACAAAACTTGAAACTCTTAGCAACGAAAAAATTCAGATAACGGAGCGTATGCACGGTTATGAAACTCTTAAACGAGAGTCGTTTATGAAAACTTTCACACATGTGAACGAAAACTTCAAAGAAATATTTGCGGAGCTCTCAGAGGGAGAAGGACAGCTTATACTCGAGAATCCAGATGATCCTCTCGGCGGCGGTCTGACAATCGAGGCTCAGCCACGTGATAAGAAAATGCAGCGTCTTGAAGCCATGAGCGGAGGTGAAAAATCCCTTACTGCGCTTGCGTTTGTGTTTGCAATTCAAAAGTACATGCCTGCTCCGTTTTATGCATTTGACGAAGTTGACCAGAGTTTGGACGGTATCAATGTTGAGAAGCTTGCAAATATTGTCCGTAAGCAATCAGAAAATACGCAATTTATAGTTGTTAGCCACAGAAAACCTATGATAGAATCAGCTAATCAAACGGTAGGTGTCACCCAGAAAGATCAGGGTATTACGAAAGTTACGGGGGTAAAGTTAAGTGATTGATAATATCTTTGAACTCTATAACCAACCCTCAAACGGAACTGCTGACGGTATAGAAATTATCGTTAATATGGCTAAAAAACAGGAAATCGACCCGTGGAATATTGATATTGTACAGCTTACAGATAAGTACCTTCAGCAAATAGTTGAAATGAAACAGAATAACCTGCGTCTTACGGGCAGGACACTGTTTTTTGCTGCGTTTCTCCTCCGTCTGAAATCTGACATCCTCGAGGGTATCGACTCGATGGAAAACGAAGATGAGCTGATGCAGGAATTTGATGAAGATTATGACAACCCTGATTATTATGAGGAAGATTTGCTCAATGCAAAGAATGTAATCTCTCTTGATAACGCACTTGAGCGCAGAACAAGCGTAAAACTGAATCGTAAAAGAGTTGTTACACTGAAAGATTTGATTAAACAGCTGAAATTCTATGAAGAATTGGACAGAAAACGTTCTTTGAAAAATGCACATGAACGTGCAAAAAGAAGAGTCCGTTCTTACGCAAATCTTACGCCAGATGATATTATTAATCTCGCTCATGAAGAGTTTATCGAGGATGGTGTAAATCGTATTCACAACGTTCTTTTCAGATTGTTCGAAAAAGAAGAAAAAGTAGAGCTTTCAGAGCTGCAGGAAACAGGCATGAACAAAATTACCGCATATATTGCTCTTTTGTTTCTGTCTGCAAAAGAAAACATAAACCTTGTTCAGGATGAGTTTTATTCCGATTTGTATGTGACTATGGGTGAGGATAAGCCAAATGTCGCTGAAGTCTAGAATAGAAGCTGTTTTATTTATCAGCGGTAAAGCTTTGAGTGTTGAAGAAATTGCCGAAGTCTTGAACGAGCCTGCTGAGGATATTGAAATGCAGCTTTTGGAACTTATTATGGACTATTCTTCAAGAGATGGAGCACTTGAAGTTGATGATGAAGACGGATACATAATCCAGGTCCGTGAAGAATATATGGATATTGTAGAAAAAATGGTTCCGGTAGAATTTTCTCAGGCTGTCCTGAAAACATTGTCCGTTATCGCAATCAAAGAGCCGATAAGGCAGGCTCATCTTAAAGAGCTGAGAGGGGCGAATGCTTATGAGCATGTTCAGGAACTCGAAGAAAAAGGAATGATTTCAAGAAAACGTGATAAAAAGAACGGGCGCTCGTTTATCATTAGAACGACACCGAAGTTTGCCGAGTATTTTAAAATTAAAGGCGATACGAACGTTCTTGCCAAAATGATTGAACAACAAGGAAAAATCAGTGACTAAGACAGCTAAGGATGCGTTAGAAAGAATAAAAAATAAGGTGATAATTTCCTCTCAGGCAATGAAAGGGGAGCCTCTTTATGAAGAGTGTGCCATGAATGCAATGATACAATCTGTTCTTAATGGCGGCGCAGGCGGACTCAGACTTGCAGGCGAACGAGATATCAGAAATGCAAGAAAGATGACGGATTTGCCGATTATCGGGATTACAAAGCCTGATAAGCTTCCTGAAAACTGGATTGAGAGAGTTTATATTACTCCATCAAGAGAAGATGCAAAGAAAGTTGCTGATGCTGGCGCTGATATTGTGGCATTTGACGGAACCTCAAGAAATCGGGAATGCGAAGACACACTTGAAGATTTGATAGCATTTGTTAAAAAAGAGCAAAAATTTGCGATGGCTGATATCTCAACAAAAGAGGAAGCCATAAACTGTGAGAAACTCGGGGTTGATATCGTATCAACAACTTTGGCGGGCTATACAAAAGAAACTCAAAATATTGATATGTCTTCTCCTGATTGGGCTTTGTTATCAGAGTTAACAAAAAGCTTGAAATGCCCTGTAATCCTTGAAGGCAGAATATGGACGCCTGAAGATGTGCGCAAGGCTTTTGATTTGGGGGCTTATGCGGTTGTTGTCGGGTCTGCCGTGACAAGACCCCAGCTTATTACAAAAAGATTTGTCGAAGCATAGAGGAGTTTTCCAATGGATAAGAAGGTGATAGCTATTGATATAGGCGGCACAAAAATCAGCTTGGCTGTTGTGTCAGGAGGGAAGATTGTTTCTGAAGTGGAAAAATTTTCTACGCCAAAAACTGCCGGGGCTATTTTGGACAAAATTTTGGATAATATAGATAAGATACTCAAGAGTTATAAAGACGGCAAAATCGCTGCGGTTGCTTTTGCAACGGCAGGAGCGGTTAATCTTGATAATACACGTGTTATCGGTTCTACCGGAAATTTGCCAAAAGGATATACCGATTTGAATTTTGCAGAAGCAATAAAGAACAGATTTTCTTTAGGGGTGTTTATTGAGAATGATGCAAATGCGGCAGCTTATGCCGAGTATAAAATTGGTGCTGCAAAGGGGCATGAAAATACAATCACCGTAACTTTAGGAACAGGTGTCGGCGGTGGGATAGTTGTTAACGGTCGTCTGCTGCGGGGTAAATCAGGTGCAGCCGGCGAAGTCGGACATCTCAGGATGAGGGAAGAAAAGAGATTTTATTGTACCTGCGGGCATTATGACTGTTGGGAAGCTTATGCTTCTGGTACGGGTTATGCGAGGATTGCCAGAGAAGAGTTGAAAAATTATCCTCAAGATAAAAAAACTTACCTTCATTTGAAACCTGTTGAAGAGATTACTTCTTATGATGTTTTGGAGGGAGTCAGAGAGAACGATGAACTTTCCAAAAAAATTCATGAGAGATGGGAAACAATGGTTGTGAAAGGGTTGATTTCTTTAGCCAATGTTTTTGACCCTGACAGCATTGTCCTAAGCGGAGGAATGGCAGATTTTGTCGATTTTGAAAAAGTTCAAAGGATTATGGATGAAAGTCTTGTTGTACCGAATGTGAATATTCTCAGGGCACAAGCAGGCAACTATGCAGGCATGCTGGGTGCTGCTTTACTTGCTGAGGAACGTTTTTAATGAAGATTGAAATAGAAAAACCAAGGATAAAGATGGCTGTTGAGTTTTATGTCTTGATGGCATTATTGGTCCTGTTTATAGCGGGGTATATTTTTGCATGTTCCTTTTTTTATAAAGAGTTGCAAGCAGAAAGTATATTTGATTTTATATCAAAAATTAAAGCTGATGATTATAACAATCTTTATAATGAATACCGTGACACCGTAAGATACTGGAAAATGACCACCGGATTTTTTGCGTTTTGTTTGATTTTTCCCGTGTGGTCGATGGTTTATTATTTTATAAATCTTTATAACAAACTTAATCTGAAGTATTTTATAGCAGACCACAACTCCGTCAAGCTTGTGTGTAAAAAAGCCGGTAAGACTGAAGTTCTGCAGTTTCTTTATGATGAAATTGAGAATTTTATTGTAGAGCTGTATTATACAAAAAGTATGGAAAGGATAAACGGTCGTGTTGTATCCGGTTCAGATGTTTTCAGGTTTGACTATATTGGTATTGGTATAGATGTTAAATCAAATATTGACAGCAAAAGATTAATGCTTAAACAAAAAATAGTAGAAACGGCATCTTTTTGGAACTCGATGGACTCTCTTGGCCTTGGAAATGAATCAGATAGATGTTTATTCAAATTGCGAAAAGATGTTAACGATATTTATAAATTTATAAACCTGAAAAACAAGGTGAAGAAGCTTTCTATAATTTATGGGGCGTTTGTTCCTGAAAATGTGAAAGAGCAAATTGAACAATATGAAAAAAGTCTGGATGTTTCTGATAACACATTTGATAAACCGCAGCTGTCAGCAGGAAAACAGCCTGTAAAATCACATATACAGATTGATAGAAAAAAGTATATGCAGAAAGCTAAAATTCCGAATGTTATTGGCAGAAACACCGGAGACATGGTGAAAAGTATAGTTATTCCGTTTATATTGTCAATTGTATTTATGTTTCTAGTCTTTATTACGTTTTTATTGAAGAAATATTACAATATTGAGGTTGATTTGTCCAAATTGTTTATGTAGAAAATTTTGCAAAAAATAAATGCGACACGTAATACGGTCGCATCAGTCAAGAAAGGAATGGTTAGACTATTAACAATATTGATTATTACACAAATAATTTAGTATTGCAATATTTAACATAATTTTTACAATATCTCTAAAATTTTACTGATTTTCCTTTTGATTATTTTGGGGTTATGATTAATTTAACACTTGATTCTAGGGAGTTTGCAGTGAATAAAAAATGGATTTATAAAAAAATAGGTGAACCTTCTGAGGAGTTAATTAACTTTACAAAAAGTAACATTCTGGCTGAGTTGCTTGTTTCAAGAGGCATACAAACAGTGTCTGATGCTGAGGAATTTCTTTATCCCGAGAGAGGGAGAGAGATTTCGCCTTATGCTTTTTGTGATATGCCGAAAGCTGTCGACAGAATATTGAAGAGTATTGAGAAAAAAGAGAAGATAATTATCTTCGGTGACTTTGACTGCGATGGTGTGACAAGTACTTCTTTGATGGTGAAAACACTCTGCAATCTCGGGGCGGATGTTGATTTTTATGTCCCTGACAGAAAAAAAGAAGGTCACGGGTTGAATAATGCCGCAATATGCCGTCTTATCAGCGCAGCGAAGGCGAAGTTGATTATTACTGTTGACTGCGGTGTCAGCAATCTGAAAGAGATTAATATAGCAAAAACTTTCGGATGTGATGTAATTATTACTGACCACCATGAGGCGCCTGATGAGCTTCCTGCTGCTTATGCAATCATCAATCCCAAGGCTCCGAATTCTCTTGAGCCATCTCTTGAGGCACATGAAATAGTATCATTGAATTATTTAGCCGGGGTGGGAGTTGCTTATAAACTGGCGCGTGCTCTTCTCGAGAAGTTTGAGAAACTTGATTTCGTCAAAGAAATCCTTCCTCTTGTTGCTTTAGGCACAATAGGCGATGTTGTGCCTTTATTGTATGAAAATCGTCTTTTGGTGAAAAAAGGAATTGAGGCGATATTGGAAGTTCACCCGAAAGGGATTCTCAAGCTGGTTGAAATAAGCGGTCTTGATTCAGAAAATTTGAGTGCTGATGGTTTTGCCTTCGGGCTTGTACCGAGGATTAATGCAGCAGGACGTCTTGAAACCGCTCATTGTGCTATAGAGCTTTTGATATCTGATAATGAGGAGGTTATTGCGCTCAACGCCGAGAAATTGCAGAGTTTGAATGTTCTGCGCCAGACTTACTGCCATGATACTTATGAGCAGGCGCTTGCTTTGTTATCAAAAGAGGATATGAAAAAGAATAAGGCGATTATTCTTTATGATGAGAATTGGAACGCCGGCATCATCGGGATTGTTGCCTCAAAGTTGTGCGAAACATTCAACCGTCCTGTTTTTTTGATTACATCTGATGAACAATATTTGAGATGCTCTTCAAGAGGTATCAACGGGCTGAATCTCTATGATGTTTTGTATGAGATAAGGGACGAGCTTGAAGTTTTCGGAGGGCACGCAAAAGCCGCCGGATTCAGTGCTGCGAAAGAAAAGTTAGAAATAATCTCAAAGAAAATACATGAATTTGTGAATGAGAATTTGAGTGATGAAGATCTTATCCCATCTGTTGAAATTGAATGCGAACTTGACGCCGGTGATGTTGATATAGAATTTGCGAGAACGGTTGATAAACTTGCTCCCTTTGGAGAAAAAAATCCTCAGCCCGTTTTTTGCATAAAAGATTTTGAGGTCGTTCAACAGCGTGCTATCGGAAATAATAAAAATCATCTTAAACTTACATTGAAAAAAGATGACAAGGTCTTTGAGGCTTTATGCTGGAACACGGCTGATTTAGGATTGAAAGAAGAGGACAGGGTTGACGCTGCTTTTTTGACCAAGCTGAATTTTTTCAACAACAACTATAGTGTTCAGCTTGAAATTCAGGACATAAAAAGCGAAAACCTGAATTCATCTGCTTCAAATAATGTTAAATATATTGACCATCGTATGAAACCTGGAATTGAGAAAATATTTTTCAATTATTTGAAGACAACAAAAACAACTATCTCCATTTTTGCAGAGAATAAAGCCACTTGTGAATATTTGTCTTCGCAGAATTTGTGCAATGCAAATGTAATAAACAGGCTTGATGTTGCTCCTGTAAGCCAGCTTGTCTTTTTTGATATTCCTCCGACCCGTGAGGTAGTTGATGAACTTGTCGAAAAATCTCATGCGAAGGTTGTCCACTGCTTGAGAAAAAATTCTCTCGGGCTTGTTCCTGTTGAAGTTCTAAAGACATTATCAGGCATGCTCAAATATGCCGATTCAAAATTGGGCGGAATGATTGATGTTTCTCTTCTTGCTTCAAAGTTGTGTATATCTTCTCAGGCTTTTGAAGCAGCAGTAAGATTGTTTCAATCTTCCGAGATAATAGAAATTCTTGATGAAGATATGCCTTCGATGAAAATAAGATTTATCCAGCCGAAGGATATAAACTCTCTTAGGGCTTGTGATGAATATGAGGAGTTTTCAAAGGCTGTCGAAGAGATAAATGATTTTCGAAATAATTTCGAACTTGTATAAAATACAACAAAAAAGGAGGCTGTTTTGCCTCCTTTTTGTTGTTTAAGCTTTTTGCCTTATAAACTTTCTGTTTCAACAGCGCTCATATTGCTGTTTATTTTCTTCATTGCAGAGTCAAGGCTTCTCATTCTTTTTTTGACGTCTCTGATATTTTGTTCCATGCTTCTGCGTTCTTCTTTGACAGCTTTTTGTCTTGTTTTAATTTCTGTTAACTTTGCTTCGTATTCAGCAAGCTGAGTTTTTACGTCAGTTTGAGCGCTTTCAATTTTCAGGACTGCATCCTGGAGTTTAACATTTTGTTTTGAGTATTGTTCGGCTCTGTCTTTGATGTTTATTTTTGCTGCATCCTGTTGAGTTGTTGTGGTTGTAGCGGGTTGTATTTCTACTTCTTCAAGAGTGAAGGCATCTGCAAATGCATTCCCGCAGGAAACGGTTGCACAAAGTACCAAAGCTGCTAAAAATCTTTTCATCTATAATCCTCCTTTTATTCCCTTAGCGATTAATTCATACTAAACCATATGTTGATTATATCATTAATGTTATTTTAGGCAAAAGTATTTAATCAAAATATCAACCATATTTACCAAAATTGCCACCATTTTTTGTTGTTTCTTTTTTTTGACACGATTTTGATAATCAAATCTATCTCTTCTTCGCTCAGGTCAAAGTGCAGCTTGAGCTGTTCCATGTAGTTGTTGAGGGATTTGATTATGAGGTCTTTATCTTTGTTTTTGAAAAATAGGGATTCCAACATTTTTTCCTGAAATTAAAATCTAAAATACTACTACCAATATATATTTATTTATCTTTTTTTTCATCAGAAGAATTGTTAATAGAGTTTTTAAATTTAAGTGTTAAAAATGAACTTATATAGCAAATTCCACAGATACTATTAAAAATCTGTCATTCTGAGGGTTTTATCCCGAAGAATCCTTTTTATTCAGATACTTCGCTAACGCTCAGTATGACGTTGTTTTGAAAATTTTTGGCGGAATTTGCTATACAAATCCCGTTAAAAAACAGTTTCAAAAAAAAACAATAGATGATAGAATTGTCATAAGTTAGTCATATGTATAAAAGAGAGTTCTAAAGAAATTATGAAAGATGCTGTTATGGAAAATTCGACTGCAAATAAGTTAGAAAATTACAAATCAACTATCAAGCAGGCACTAAAAGTTTTGAAAAAGAAAAATTTATCACTGATTGTTCATGGCTCAAGCTTCCCGTCACTTCCTGAGGAAGACACAGGCTTTGGTTCTCCGAATTCAGCAGGGGCAAGAGAGCTTGTTAATTTTGTTAGCGGGATATTCGGCAGTATACAACTCGGACCGGCAGGAAAAACAAAAGGAATAGACTCATCACCTTATACGGGTACAATTTTTTCAAGCAACCCGTTGTTTATTGATTTGAAACCTCTTACGGAAAAAGAGTGGGGGAATATTCTCTCTGAGCAGACTTATCAAAATATTGTAAACAACAACCCGAGCAGAGGCACAAACAAAACAGCGTACTCTTATATTTTCAAACAGCAGGATGAAGCGCTGAAGGAAGCTTATAATAATTTCAAAGCAAAGGCTTCAAAAGAGTTGAAAAAACTTGCAAAAGATTTTGAAAATTACAAAGAAGATAATAAAAGCTGGCTTGAAAAAGATGCATTATATGAAGCTCTGAGCGAGAAAAACGGAAATGATTACTGGCCTTCCTGGACTGATGAAACGGATAAAAATCTTTTCAATCCGAAATCTGAAGATGAAAAGAAAGCCTGCAAGCAGAGAATTCGGGAAATAAAGAAAAAATACGCCGATGTTATTGACTACTACAGCTTCTGTCAGTTTGTTGCCGACAAACAAAAAGCAGAATTTTTGAAATTTGCCAAAAAAGAAAAAGTCAAACTGATTGCAGACAGACAGGTAGCTTTCTCTGACCGTGATTACTGGGCTTATCAATCATTGTTCCTTGATGGTTGGAATCTTGGTTGTCCTCCTGATTATTTTTCGGAAGACGGGCAGGCATGGGGATTCCCTGTTGTTGACCCTGAGAAGATGTTTACAAAAACAGGTTCTCTTGGTGAAGGCGGCAAGCTTATGAAGGCTTTGTATCGAAAAATGTTCAGAGAAAACCCGGGCGGGGTAAGAATTGACCACCTTGTCGGGCTGATTGACCCGTGGGTTTATAAATCAGGAGCAAAGCCGAAGATTGAAGAAGGTGCGGGAAGACTTTATTCTTCTCCTGAACATCCTGAGTTGGGCAAATATGCAATTGCCACTATGGATGATTTGGATTTGACTCTTGAAGCTGATAAAGAACACCGTGTCAAAACGCTGACAAAAGAGCAGATTAAAAAATACGGCGCTTTGATTTCAAAAGTTGTTATTGCTGCTGCAGAAGAAGAAGGACAGAGCAAAGATAATATTATCTGCGAAGATTTGGGCACACTGACTTACCCTGTTGAGTGCGTTATGAAAGAATATGAACTCAAAGGGATGAGATTGACACAGTTTGTTGTCCCAGAAAAGCCGAAGCATCCTTACAGATGCTGCAATATTGTTGCCAACAGCTGGGTTATGGTGGGAACACATGATAATGAGCCGATTGCGATGTGGGCTGATAAGCTTGTGAACACTCATGAAGCTTACCTGCATGCAAAAAATCTTGTTGCAGACTTGCTTCCGAAAGAAAAAGCATCTCAAACTGATGATATTATTTGCAGATTGACGAGTGACCGTGATTTTCTGATTCAGACAAAACTTGTTGAGATGTTTGCAAGCAAGGCAGAGAACGTCCAGATTTTCTTCAGCGATTTCTTTGGAATTTATGATGTCTACAATAAACCGGGAACTTCAGGCGATCAGAACTGGTCATTGAGAGTTCCTGATAATTTCGAAGAATTTTATTTTGAGCAGTTGAAGAAAAATCAGGGAATAAACCTTCCTGAGATTTTGAAACTTGCAATTGAAACAAAGGGAGAAGCTTTTGTCAGCAAGCATTCAGAGCTTGTTCAGCAGCTTGCTGAGGCGGCAGAAGCGTTGAAGCACTAAGATGTGGTTAACAGTAAAGAGAGCTCTTGAATTTATTCAAGGGCTCTCTTCATATAGAAATACTGCATAATTATGCCTGCTGATACGCTGAGGTTGAGTGATTCGACGTTTTTTTTCATCGGAATATCAACAAACATATCAGCCTGGTTCATCACTTCTTCGCTCAGTCCTGAGGCTTCCGAACCAAACATAATTAGAAGATTATCCTCTTCTTTGATTTCATAGAAAGGCGCTGGCTTTCTTGTTTTATCGAGGGTGGTTGCTATGAGTTTGTGCTTCGGAAATTGTTGTTTTATGTTGCCTTTGCTGATTTTTAGGACAGGCAGTTTCCAGAGATTGCCGACAGTTGAGCGTACAACTTTCGGGTTATAAACATCAACGGTTTCTCCTGAGAGCAAGATGGCTTTGACATCGAAGGCGGATGCTGCTCTGATTATCGTACCGAGATTGCCAGGGTCTTGAATTCCATCAAGCAATATTAACATTCCTGCGTCAATATTTTTTGTATCAAATAACGGTTTTTCTATGACAGCTATGATTTCAGGCGGGGTGTCCGTTGTCGAGAGCTTTTTCATAATTTGCTCCGTTACAAGAAAGGTGCTTTCTTGCGGATACTTGTTGCAGATAGCTTCGTTGTTTGAGAAGATTGCTTTTATTGTGAGGCGTGCGCTGATTGCTTCCTGCAAAACTTTTTCTCCTTCTGCAAGAAACAGCCCGCTTTTATCCCTGTACTTTTTTTGGTGCAGGAGCTTTGTATCCGATATAAGTTTGTTGTTTATCGACGTTATTTTTTGCATTGAGCTTCGTAGTCCTCAAGCCAGATTTTTTCCTGTTCGGATAAGAGAGAGTAATCTATGAGTTTTTTTTCAAACGGAGCTTTTGAGAAGGATGTTATTCGAAGTTTTCCGTCAGAGTCATCAGCGTAGACAGTGTTTTCTATCCTGACACCGAATTTTTCGCTGTCATATAATCCTGGTTCGATACTGAAGCACATGCCGGGTAAAAGTTGTTGTTTGGCGCTTTCCGAAGGACCCAGAAACGGCGGTGCTTCATGGACAGAGATGCCGACGCCATGACCTGTTGAGTGCATAAAATGAAATGTTTTTAGTGAACACTGTTCAGTAATATCCCTTACTTTTTTGTCTATGTCAAAGCCCGTAGAATCCTTTTGGATAGGATAATACAGACCGTTTAGGAAGGCTCTCAGGACAGTTGTGTAGACTTCTTTTTGTTCTTCTGCCGGATTATTCCCTTTGAAGAAAACTCTCGTTGCGTCTGTTGAATACCCGCCTTCGTAGTACCCGCCGCAATCAAGCAATATAATGTCATTTTCTTTAAGTTTTACATCTGCTGATGGTGTTGAGTAATGAATTGAGGCGGTATTATTGCCAAATGAGGCGATTGTGCTGAAACTCAGAGAGTTTGCACCGTATTTTAGGAACAATTCTTCGACTTTGTTTGAGAAATCAAGTTCTGATATGTCTTCTGATTGTTCGAGCCAGTGAGATATTTCAACCATCACTCTGTCTGCACGTTCGAAGCAGTCTTTCAGGTGTGCTATTTCGCATTCGTTTTTGACGGCCTTCATCAGAGCTATAGGGCTCCTGTCAATAAATTCGATATTTTTGTTTTCAACCAGACGGTAAGTCTTGAGATTTATGCTTGATTTCACCGCAAGAAAATTGTTTTCTTTTTTGAGATATTCAACAAACTCTTTTTCAGGAAGGACTTTAAACTTGTTGCCTGGGTTCAGATTTTTTGAGTCTGAAAACAGAAGGCATTCGTTTTTCTTCAACAGAGCTTTTGCCTTAAAAGCGGAGAAGTACGGAATTTGAGAGCTTCTCAAATTTGTAAGATAAGCAAGTTCATCAAGTTTTGTGATAATGAGTGTTTTATCTCCGAGTTCTGTCCCAAGTTTTTCGACTTTTTCATCTGCGCTGTATTTGACAATTGAGAGAGGGACGGTTCTTATTTCGGCGTTTGATGAACAGTTTTTGAAGCCAATCAAATCAGGTTCTTTGTCAAATTCGACAAATTCAACGTCAGGCAGGTCTTTTTGGAGATTGCAAAAAGTCATATAACGCATTTTTGATGTCGGAATACCTATTCTTAAATTCTTTTTGTCTTTGAGAATGTCTTCAATTGCCTGTTTTTGAGTTTTGTTGAGCATGAGTTTGATGACTTTTATCAGGCTGTGGTCAACCTGCTCATCAGCTTGTTTGTGGTAGCGCCCGTCGACAAATAAGAAAGCTTCATTGTGCCCTATCAACATATCTCCTGTTGAGCCAGAAAAAGCGCTCAGGAGATATCTCGGGTTTTCATCTTTCGGAATATATTCGTTGAGATATTCATCTGTTGCACAAATCAGGAAATAATCGAGATTGTTTTTTCCCAAGAATTCTCTTAGTATGGAGAGGTTTGTTTGAAACATCAAAGAACTCCTTCTTGCTGGAAAGCCCAGGCGCTGTGGTTGTGTATGCTTTCAAATGCTTCGCATTCAACTTTGAACCAGTTCACATCGGGGTGGTTTCTAAGGCGTGTCACAACATCTCTCAGAACATCTTCGACAAATTTCGGGTTTTTGTAAGCTTGTTCCGTAACGAATTTTTCGTCTTCTCTTTTCAGAAGAGGATAAACCTGAGCGCTGCAGCATTGTTCTGCAAGAGCGATTAAGTCTTCGAGCCATATCATTTTGTCGTTGTCATAGCTGACTTTAATTTTTATGATTGCACGCTGGTTGTGTGCGCCAAAGTCAGAAATTTCCTTGCTGCAAGGGCAAAGTGTTGTAACAGGAACTTTTGCTCCGAGGATAAAAGTATATTTGCCGTTTTTATCGATTTCACCTTCAAAAGAGCAGTCATAACTCATTGTACAGATATTTTTGCTGACCGGGGCTGTTTTGTTGAGGAAATATTTGAAAGAAAATTCGAGTTCCGCACTGTTGGCGTCGAGTCTGTTCATAATATCCTTAAGACAGCCTTCGATGTCGACGCCGAGGAGATTTTTTTCCCGCCATTCGTTGAGCACTTCCATAAAACGTGACATGTGAGTTCCTTTGTAGTGCTTTGGCAAAGACACGCTCATGCGGGCTTTTGCATAAACGGTTTGATTTGAGTCGTTTTTTCTTTGAATAATCAGCGGTATTTCAACATCTTTCACACCGACTTTCTGGATATCAATTCCTCTTGAGTCGGATGAATTCTGGATATCTTTCAATTTTGTTGTCATATTAATCTTCTATAGTGTTTAAGTCTACGGTGTCAAAGTCATTTTTTGATAATGCTTCGAGGAGTTTTTTGGCTGCAGGCATTTGAACATGCGGTGGAGCTACCCTCAAAAGTTCAATAGCTTTCATCATAACAGGGTCACTGTCATACCAGCGGTTTCCTTTCCCGTCACCATATTTTTTCATTGTTTCATAGATGTGGTCTATGACATCCTGAGCGACCTGTTCCTGCAACTCTAATATAAAATCAGCCGCAAGGTTTTTTGTTTTGTCAGATGAGATGCTCAACAGTTCAAGAGCTTCTTTTAGAGTCGGATCATTATCATACCAGCGACGACCTTTGTTCATTAGTATTTTCCTTAATAATTGTTCTACTTAAGAATTATTTTATCATAATTATTAAAAACAAAAGAAGCTTTTTCTTTTAAGAAAAAGCTTCTTTCACGGTTTGAAAAGAATTAAGCGTTAACCAACTCTTTGAATTTTTTACCGGCTGAGAAAACAGGAACTGTTTTAGCAGCGATTTTGATTTCTTTTCCAGTTTGAGGGTTACGACCTTTTCTAGCAGCTCTTTTGCGAGCTTCGAAAGTACCAAAACCAACCAAAGTAACTTTTTTGCCTTTAGAAACTGTTTTTTCTACTGTTTCCAACAATGATGCCAATACATCAGCAGCTTGTTTTTGTGAAACTTTAGCTTTTTTAGCTACTTCTTTTACTAATTCTTCTTTGTTCATTGAGTTTAACTCCCTATAAATCTTACAAGTTCCATTATATATACATTTTTGGATATGACAAGTTTTTTTATTTTGAGAAAAAATTCTCCACAAGACCTAGGTCTATCCGTGAAAAACCTTGTGGGATAAGACTTTTCTGGCAGATTTAAACTCAAATATAAAGTTTGAAATGTTAAAAAATGTAAATAAAAATACAACTTTTAATGTAGAAAATAGGCTGCTGCGCCAACCATTGATGCATTGTCCGTGCAATATTTCATCTTCGGAGCATAGATTTTGAACCCTTGATTTTCGAGGTCGAAAAATTTGCGTCTTATCTCAGAGTTTGCGGCAACACCGCCTGCGAGTGCAATTTGTTTTATGCCATAAGCTTTTGCTGCTGAGAGCGCTTTTTCAAACAGTGTAGCGCTCACAGTTTCCTGAAAGCTTGCGCAGAGGTCATGAAGCGGCAGTTCCTCTCCTTCTTTTTCAAGCCCCTGTATGAGTCTTAGCATTGCTGTTTTCAAGCCGCTGAAGCTGAAGTCAAACTCGCCTGATGTGCGAGCTTTCGGAAGTTTGAAACGGTGTTTGTCGCCGATGCCAGATTTTGCCAGTTTATCGACTTCTATTCCACCGGGGTAGGGCAACCCCATCAGTCTTGCAACTTTGTCATAGGCTTCGCCGACCGAGTCGTCCATTGTTTCGCCGATAATTTCTTCTTTTCCGTAGTCGCTTACTTTAATAAGCTGGGTATGTCCCCCGCTTACGAGGAGGCATAGAAACGGAGGTTTGAGGTCTGTGTCTATGTAGTTTGCGCATACGTGCGCTTTCAGGTGATTTACGGGTATGAAAGGTTTGTTGTAGATAAGACTGAGTGTTTTTGCCGCATTCACTCCGACGAGCAGGCAGCCTACCAGCCCGGGTTTTTCTGTTGCGGCGATGGCGTCCATATCTTCGAATTTCATGTTTGCCTGTGAGATGGCTTCGTCAACAACGAGATTAATTGACTCAAGGTGTTTTCTTGCAGCTACCTCAGGGACTACGCCGCCGTATTGACGGTGAATTTCGATTTGGGTTGCTACGACGTTTGAGATGACTTCTCTTCCGTTTTTGACAACTGCTGCTGCTGTTTCATCACAGCTTGATTCAAGAGCGAATATGTAAGTGTCTTTTTGCATTTTTCTTACCCGTTTTGTTTTCTTTTTAGTTTAGAATGCTCAAGAAAACTTTGCAAAGATTTTGGGGTTAGAGCTTCATAATCAGGTGGGTTCTTCTGATGTTCTTTTTCATATCTTCCATTCTCTCCTGAAGGACAAGAGCCAGTTCAGAGAGGCAGCGTTTGTCGATGTCGCCGCCTAAGAGAAGATGAGATGATGGGTGAGGATTTTTGAAAGAGAGTTGTTGAGCGACCATTTGTGCATGATGGCGTAGAGTTCTTTTTTGAGCTGCCGTTTTTCTTTTTTTGTCATGAGTTTTGCTCTCTTTATGTTAAGAATGTTAATAAAAATATATTTGTAAGACTATATTTTATTATTTTATGCATATAAAATCAACAGATATTTATGAAAAATATTACAATACTAAACATGATAAAAAATAATTTAAGAGTATTGTTAGCAATAAGAAAAATAAGAATGACAGAACTGTCTAGAATTAGCGGTGTTGGATATGGAACCGTTTTTGGTCTTTATCATGAAAAAATTACAAGAATAGAATTTGAAACGTTGAACAAACTATGCAACGCACTTGAGTGTACTCCAAATGATTTGCTTGTATACACTCCTGATGAATAAGAATAGTCTTTCTGATGGCAGAGCCCGAAGAATGACATGAGTGTTATGATGTTGTTGAATTTTTTGTATATGACTCATTGCAGGAGCAGCATAGAGCAGTGATATCCGTTATCCCTGAAGAGTGCAGGGTTTTAATCATCTCCGAGAGAGTTGCGCCTGTTGTGCATATATCGTCCACAAGGAGAACATGCCCGCCTTCGTAAGCTGATTTGTCGCAGGAGAAGGCATTTTTGAGATTTTCTTCACGTTGTTTGAGGGTAAGTTTGTATTGAGGTTTTGTGTCTTTGGTTCTCTTCAACAATTCTGTGTTGACTTTTGAGTCTGTCATTCTGGCAAATTGGTTGCAGATGAGTTTGATGTGGTCATACTTTCTTTGTTTTAGGCGGGTTTTGAAAGTCGGAGTCGGGATTATTTCATAGGAGAGTTCTTTTTCGTTGAGTGTTTGCCAGAATTTGAACATGAGCGCTGCGAGTTCTTTATCAAACTCTTGTTTTTGGTGGTATTTAATCGCACGGATTAGTTTTTTTGTTACCCCGCTGTAGACTGTTGATGAATAGATTTTGGTGTTGTTTATTATTTTAATTGGGGTTGGTTTGAGAATTTTGATTGAGGCGAGGCAGTTGTTGCATACTGATGTTTGGGATGTTTTTCTGCAGCAGTAACATCTCCTCGGGAAAAGCCAGTCAAGCAGTTGTGATAAGATTTTCAGCATTATTCTATTTTATCTGATTTTGAGATTATTTTCTACCGTGTTTGGGTTATTATTATATTGAGGAAAAATATAGAGGAAATTTTGATGTCGTTAATCATAATGATTTTATTAATAAGTGTTTTGATACTTGTCCATGAGCTCGGGCATTTTCTTGTTGCACGTGCTGTAGGATTGAAACCTGAGAAATTCGGCTTCGGTTTGCCGTTTGGACCTACGCTTTATGAGAAAAAGTGGGGTGATACGGTTGTTTGTGTTCATGCTTTATTGCTCGGGGGATATGTTTCGTTTGCTGATGATGACCCTGATTCTCCTCTGCCTGAGGATGATGAAAACAGGATTATGAATAGACCAGTATGGCAGCGTTTTTTGATTGTATCGGCAGGGGTGTTTGCAAATGCTGTTTTGGCTTATGTGCTTGTTTTGATTGTTGCTCTCGGCTCAGGTGGGTTGCCTGTCGGGAAGTACAATGTTTATGTTGACGATTTGTACCCGAAGAGTACTACTGTTGCAACGGAAGCAGGTTTTGCCGCAAAGGATAAAATTATCAAGCTTGATAAGGCTGAGATAAACAATCCAGCCGTATTTTTGGCTCTTTTGAACGAGAATGCAACTTATAACTCAAAAGTTTATGAAGAAAAAGTTGAAGCTGTGAGCTCGGCTATAAGAAAGCTTAATCCCTCATTAGGTGAGGAGATATCTGCCGGTACGGAGGTTATTTTGCCTGAGAGAACTCCCGAGAGTCCGATGATTGAGCCTGTTTTGAAGAAAATCAATCCCGGGGAGGATTATGAAAACAAGAAGATTGTCGAGCTGAATGATTTGCAGAAGTCTTTGAGGGATAAGACAAAAAATTCTTTGAAATTTAAGGCTGAGCAGGATATTACTCTTGAAGATTTGGCAACGGCAATATCAGATACAGAGCATCCTCTGACAATTGTTGTTTTGCGTAATGGCAAGGAAGTCAGCTTTGAGAATGTTATCCCTAATGAGAAGGGGGTAATAGGAATCAAGCTGTCTTTTGAGGAGATAAGCCAGAAGACAACAGGCTTGTTGAGTGCCGTGAAGAATTCTTGGACTTATTTGTGGATAAATACAACGATGATGATTGACGGTCTTGTGAAGTTGTTCACAGGAAAGATTCCGATGGGCGAGCTGCATGGGATTATTGCAATTGCGAAAGTCGGAGGTGATGTTATACAGTATCAGGGAATTTGGAAGGGTTTTCTTCTGACGGCGATTATCAGTATGAACCTTGCTATATTGAATTTGCTCCCTATACCTGCGTTAGATGGCGGTCATATTTTGTTTCTGGCAATTGAGAAAATTTTCGGAAAGAGATTCAGCACTGATATGCAGGAAACTTTTGTCCGCTATGGATTTAGCTTTCTGATACTGCTTATGGTATTTGTCATCTGCAATGATATATTTGCGCTTGTGACTAAGAAATTTTAAATGCTTTTTTGTTATACATATAGGCTCCTGCGCTGAACAGGACAATGTTTGGAAGCCAGGCGGCTATTATCGGCGGAAGCGTGCCTGTTTCTCCGAGCGAGAGGCAGAGCGCACGAACAAGATAATACAAAAATATAAGCAGTATGCTGAAGAGGAAACCTCGGTTAAAACGTGCTCTAGGCGGAGTCATTGCAAGAGGCACACCGAGCAAGGCAAAGACAACAGACATGGTCGGCAGAGCAAGTTTGTCATAGAGGCTTACTTTCAATTCATTCAGATAATGTGTTTCGAGATTCGGGTGTTTTTTGATGTATCTCAAGAGCTGAAAGAAGCTCATTTCTTCCGCCGATTCTTTCAGGAGTTTGTCTTTGAGTCCCGAGGTAGTGTTATATAGAGTAAGGTTATCGAATACTGTTGAGTTCAGGATTTTTTTCCCTGTGTCGTTGATTGTATAGATAACGCCGTTTTTGAACTCCCAGGCTTCTGCATTTGCGGAGCCTTTGTTTGCTTGCACGATTTGTATTGTGTTCTTTTTTGATACATCGAGTACGGTCAGGTTATTCAGGGATTTTTTTTCGCTTTTTTCAACATAGAGCAGTTTTTTGAGGACGTTGTGGTCGCCTGTTTGCTTTATGGTGAAGTTGACCTTGCCGTCGGGGACATTTTGCTGTTGTATTGCCCAGATTGTAAGTTTTTTTGCCTGTGCGTTTGCAAATGGTGCGATAAATTCGTTTATAAAAAAGCAGACGAACATGCCAGAGATAGCAAAAGCAAATGCAGGTTTTGCTATTCTTGAAAGCCCTATAGCACATGAGCGCATGACTGTAATTTCCGAGTTAAGGCTCAGTTTATTGATTGTCATTACTATCGAGAACAGCACGCCCATCGGGATAGAAAGAACGAGAATAGAGGGCAATTTCAAAACAACGATGAGTATTGCAATATTAAAAGGTATCCCATACATTGAAATTTGTTTGATTAAAGAAGTGAAGGTATCTGAGGCAAATACGATTGATGTAAAAATCACGATACCCATCAAAAACACCTCGAGGAGTTGTTTTGAGATATATTTGTCCAGTGTTTTTACAGCTTTCATATATGTTCCTTTATTTCATTTCTTATGTTTATATGATAAAATCAAAAAAGAATTTTGTACACACAGGAGATTGATTATTTATGTCAAGAGCAGTAGAGATAACGGATATGAATTTTGATGAAGAAGTGAAGAATGCTTCAGAATCAGTCGTTTTGGTAGACTTTTGGGCCCCTTGGTGCGGACCATGCCGCAAAATCAGCCCTATTGTTGATGAGATAGCGGATGAGTTTGAAGGTAAGGTTAAAATAACAAAAGTTAACATAGATAATAATCTCAAACTTGCGCAGGAGTATAGTATCAGCGGTATACCGAGTATTTTGATTTTTAAAAACGGTGAAGCTGTTGAACGTTTGGTCGGTTTGATGCAGAAGTCCGCTATTGTATCGAACATTGAGAAGCATCTTTAATTTTTTTATTATTTAAAAAAGCGGTCGGATTTTATCCGACCGCTTTTTTGTGTTTTTTATTTTAATTATTTTTTGATGTCTTTGATGCTCAAGCCGATTCTGTGTTCTTGAGGAGTGAATTTTTTGATGAGTACATCAATTTCATCACCTACTGAAAGAATATCAAACGGGTTGATTTGTTCTTCTGACATTTCAGCTGCCGGAAGAAGAGCTTCTACACCCGGGAATATGTTGATGAATGCACCGAATGAAGTTATTTTATTAACGGTTCCTTTGATAACCTGACCTTCTTCGAATTTGCCTTCAACTTTATCCCAAGGATTTTCACCCATACGTTTCAAGCTCAAGCTGATTCTTTTGAGTTCGTTGTCAATCTTGAGGATTTTAACATCAATTTTTTGTCCGAGTTGCAGAACATCTGACGGGTGTTTGATGCGCTGCCATGAAATTTCAGAGATAGGAAGCAGACCGTCTACGCCGTTGATATCAATGAATGCGCCGAAGTCAGCTATTCTGACTACTTCACCCGTAACAACCTGATCAATTTCAAGCTGGTCGATGATATTGCCTACGATTTGTTCTCTTTGTTCAGCAAGTGCCTGTCTCTGGCTAAGGATAAGTTTATTTTTCTTGGCATCTGTTTCGAGGATTTTTACTTCAATTTCCTGATCAATCAAACCGTCATAAGGAATACCTGTTCTAAGCTGGCTTGAAGGGATGAAACCTCTGAGGTCCATAACTTCTACAACTACGCCGCCTTTAACAAGTGAAACGATTTTTGCAGTGACGCATTCATCGTTCTTTTTGATTTGTTCCATCTTAGCCCAATTTTGAGCAAGAGCAACTCTTTTGAGTGAAAGAAGAATCTGGTTGTTTTCATCTTCTTCTTTGAGGATATAAAAATCTCTTGTATCGCCAATTTTGACGATATCTTCAGGTTCATTGAACGGAACGTTTGAGAGTTCTTTGAAAGTTACCAAACCTTCTGATTTAGCGCCGATATCTACGAGGAAGCCGTTATTTTCTTTCTTAACGATAGTTCCTTTCACTACGTCAGCAACTTTGAAGTTGTAGTCATAGTTTTCGAACAGTTTTGCAAATTCGCTGTCCTGATTTGTTTTTTCCATTAATTTTGTCATTTTTTATATTCTCCTATCTTTTTTATGACATTATCAATTACATCCTGAGGAGTTGATGCTCCTGCTGTTACTCCTATTGTGGAGCTTTCTTTGATTAAGTTTTGTATGTTATCCAATTCCTGTTCTGTTTCGATGTGTGCTGTTTTTGTAATATTTTTGAGAATTTCAGCGAGGTGTGTTGTATTCGCACTTGTCCTTCCTCCGACAACAATCATCAGGTCTGCCTGCCGTGCGAGGTCTTCTGCTTCCTTTTGACGGTTTCTTGTGGTGTGGCAGATTGTGTTGTAGCATCTCAATTCTTTTGCATTTTCGATAAGAATCGGGAGGATATTTTTGAGGTTTTCTGTTTTTTGTGTTGTTTGGGTTACAACGCCTATTTTTGCATTTTTGGTAAATTCTTTGAGCGTCATGGCTTCTTCCGGTGAAGATATGACGACGGCTGATGGTTCGCCTGCTTCGTAGTCGGCGTGTGCTTTGATTCCGATTACTTCAGGGTGTTCCGGTTTGCCTATGATGATGAGTTTATAGCCTTTGTTGATAAGTTTTTTTGCCTTGTCCTGAACAAGTTTTACATCAGGGCAGGTGGCGTCGATTATTTCGTTATTTTGTGTTTTCAGCTGTTCGATAATCTGAGGAGAGGTTCCATGCGTTCTTATAATACAGATGGAGTCTTTTATTTCAGAGATTTCATTAATTGTATGTATTCCAAGCTGGCTCAGGTGTTCAATTACCTGATTGTTGTGAATTAGTTGTCCTAATATATAAACATTTTTATCGGGATTTTGTTCTTTTGTTTTTATTGATAAGTCAACGGCTCTTTTAACCCCGTAGCAAAATCCTGCGAGTTTTGCTTTTATGATGTTGTTATCTGTATTCAGATTAGTTTACCTGCCTTTTTTAGATTTGAGAACAGATATATATCGTCCTCTCATGCTTTATAGCACGCTGAAAAATAAAATTCAAGGAGTGTATAATTATTGATTTTAAAAGAATTATTAATGTTTGCGGCGATTTTGTTGTTCTTTCAAGTTTTTGTATATTTTCCCGAGGGTGAGAGCTGTAGAGCTTTTAACGATAGAATTTTTATCATCAAGTCTTTTGAAGAGAGGGACAATCATTTTTTGTATATCTATTTCAGGGTTGTCTGAGAGTTTCCCGAGGCATATTACTGCTGAGTTTCTTTTCACCCAGTTTTCGTCGTTAAGTGCTTGCAGAAGTTTGTCAAATGCCGCCATGCCGCATTTTGCAACTGCGTCTGTTGCATTTGTTCTTATTATTTCATTATCTTCGCCCATTTTTTGGATTAACAAATCAATTGTTTGAGGGTGCGCTATTTCGCCAAGGGCAAAGATTGCAGATGCTGCGACATTAGGGCTTATATCATCTGCAAGTTTTTCAAGAGAATCCAGAATCAAGTCATCGTATGATGTGTGATAGGTTTGTTTTTCTATATGTCTTTTGATTGTATGAGGCATTGCACAGGTGAAACCTGAGTGTTCTATTGCCTGCTGAGCTTCTTCCACTGATTCAAAAATGAGGAAGTCTTTCCCAAGCGGATGTGGAATTTTTTTTGGATTGGGGTTGTCTTTCCTTTGAAAAGACAGCGCCGGAACAATGTAGACTTCGACTTCTCTACCGTTAATGACTTGAGTTTTTTTACCTATATGTATTGTATTTGTTACGTTCATATAAACATTATAGTGTAGAAAATTCAGTTTGTTGCAAATTTTTTTGAAAATCGGTTAAAATGGTGACAGGAGTTGATATTATGTACAATTTTAAAAAGCAGATAGCTGATATTGGGAAAAAACTTGCAGATAAAGGTTTATCTCCGGGTTTTTCAGGTAATATAAGCGTAAGATTTGAGGATAAGATACTTGTTACGCCGTCAGGTTATTCTCTCGGAGAACTTGAGGCTGATGATATTGTTGTTTTGGATTTTGATTTTAACATTATAGAAGGGGATAAAAAGCCTTCATCAGAGAGTAAGATGCATGCTCTTATTTATAAAAAAAGACCTGATTTGAATGCACTGGTTCACTGTCATTCGCCGAAGGCGTCAGTGTTTGCCGTAAATGGTATTCCGCTTGTTCAGCCTATTCTTGCAGAGAATATATTTACACTTGGAGATATTCCTGTTGCGAAGTATTATCTCCCTTCATCAGAGGAGCTTGCGCAGGAAGTGGGTTCTTTTTTTGATGTTCATGATTGTGTGCTTATGCAAAACCATGGGGTGATTGTCGGCGGAAAGGATTTGCGGACAGCTTTTTATAAGATGGATACAGTTGAGTATTATGCCGAGGTATGCATTCTTGCAAATCTTACAGGCAAACCATGCGAGCTGAGTGATGAGCAGAAGCGAGAGATTATCGAGCTAAGAAAACGACATTAATTCAGTTTTTTGAGTTCGAGCAATGCTCTTATGTTTGAGGGGTCGAGTTCGAGAGCTTTTTTGAAGTTTTCTTTTGCCGAGTCAGTGTTTTTATCGATGTTGTCAATAAGCCCTGAGTAGTAATAATATTCAGGGTTAAGTTTGTTTATATAATATACCGGGATGAGGTATTCCCGGGCAATGTATGAGTTTTTTGAGTCAATTGCTATCTTGCTCAAACCAAACCAGGCGGGCAGATAGTTCTGATTATATGAAAGAGCCTGTTTATAGAGGTCTGAAGCTTTTTCTGTATTCCCGCTGAGATAGTAGCTGTAGGCAAGTTTTGTCAATGATTTTACGTCATCCGGGTAATATTCAAGGACTTGTTTGTAGTAGTTTATGCAGTTCCGGTTTGAAAGAAATTCGTAGTAGGCTGCTATTCTTTTGAGGGCGTCTTTTGATTTTTTATTTTTTTTGAGGACTTTTGTGTAGGAGTCATAAGCCTGTTGTCTGTTTTTCAGGAGCAGGTTTATATCTCCGTAGGCAAGAAGGGTTGTTTCATCATCAGGGTTCAGTTTGAGAGCTGTTTTGATATTTTGTTCCGCTTTTTTGTAGTCTTCTTGAAGAATATTGATTCTTCCGAGGAGCAGGTAGTTTTCAGAGTCTTTCGGGTAGGATGTTATATTTTTTTCGAGCAGTTCTTTAGCTTTTTGCAGGTCTGATTTTTCGAAGTAGTAGTTTGCGAGGTAGAAGTTTCTTTCATTCGTTTTTTTGGATTTGTTTGCGAGCGCTGTATATTTGAGGAGTTTTACCGTTTCTTCGAGTTTTTTGTCATGGAGATTTTCTTGAGAGAGTTTGTCTGCTATTTTGGCTGCTTGAGAGTATTTCGCTTTTGAGTTTTGGATTTGGGCTTTGAGAAGCTGATATTCATAGTTTTTCGGGTATATTCTCAGAGCTTTTTGTATGTATTTGTAGGCTTGTTTGGGGTCATTTTTTTTGTAGTAATATTTTGCATACAGATAGTTTGCATAGTCATAGGATTTATTTTCTTTGTATGGGAGTATGTTTTCTATAGTTATGTTTGATGAATAATTTTTTGGAAAATTTGTGAGGCTGATGGCTTTTGAGAAGTTAATTTCCTGATCTTTTGAGGGAACTGTTTTGGGGTAGTAAGTGAGATAGATTTTTTCGATTCTTTTTCCCCAGATTTGATAGTCGCTGATATTTGACAATCTTTGTTGAGAGAGTTCAAACATTCCTATTTTTGCGAGGATGACGGAGTAGTCTACGTTCAGGTAGTCGTTGTTTATTGGGAATTGGGTTGATGCTGCTTCAAAGTCTTTTGATGCTTTGTCAACATCACCTGCAACGAAGGCTCTGAATCCTTCTTTAATAATTTCTTCCTGACGCAGGTCATTGCGTGTTTTGATGTTTATGAAATTACCTGAGTTGTCTATTTCTACGTTTATTTCCCCGAGTTGTGAGGTGCTGTCGCCTCTGATATATTTAAGCAGGTTAATTTCGCTTACGTCTGATGTTATAGGGTTGTTGAACCGGTCTATTGATATTTGGAGGTTTGATTTTGTATTTAGGATCGAGACGGTCATATTCGGGATAAGTTTGTTTATGTTATCGAAATATGCGAGGTCTGTGTCGTTGTCGAGAAAAGTTTCATAGACTCTGATGTTGTTTGCTGTGAACAGATTCAGGTTATTTGAGCGTGGGTCAACATCAACCCAGTCGCCTGTGTAGACAGATAACCAATTATTTGGTTTCATTGAACCGTCTTCAATATTGTAGTTGATACCGATGACTATTTTATTCGGGATATTTGATGCTTTGAGCAGGGAGGAGATTATGAGAAGTTTTTCCGTGTTGTTTGCGTTTTTTGAGTCGAGAATTTCTTTTGTTGTTCTGATTGTTGTTGAGTCAGAGTTTTGAAGATTCAGCTCAGTCCAGTTTTGTGCGTTTTTGACCACGCATAGTATATCTTTGCAGTCTTTTGATATTTTTTCTGAGCTTGTTTTTATTCTTTGGTCGTTTTTATCGATGTATTTATTTGATTTAAGATTTTTTTTGAATTTGTTCTTTTTGAGAGGGTAGGTAAAAGTTTTGTCTTCTGTGTTTTCAGAGAACACTTTGATATAGACAATGCCGTTTTTTGTCAGGGTGTTTGTCTGTTTGTTGTTTTCTATGAAGATATTGTCGTTGATGTCTTTTGTAGAAATTTTGTATGTTATTTCGGATATATTCGAATAATCTATATTAATTTCTGCCAGAGATCTTTGAATATCAACGATGAATAAAAATATAAGAAGTGAAAATATTATCAGAAATTTTTTCATTTAGATTACCATATAATACTTCTTATATTATAGGCGGTTAGAAGAAACTTTTTAAGTGATTATTAAAATTTTTTTATAAAAAAATATCCTGGCTGTTTTTGCCAGGATATTTTTTGTGAAATTTTAGAGAAACTAGAACAATCTTTCGTCTCTGTCTTTGACATATAAACCAAAAGCAATCGGACGATATGTTGATGCTGTTGCTTTAATTCTGTAGTTTTCTTTTGTTAAATCGTCGACTTTTTGTCTTAGTTTTTCGTTTTCTGTTTTGCATCTGATGAGTTCCACAACAATTTCATCCATGCCATCGAGTTTTTCGTCGATAACTTTTGTGATTTTCTTGACGACGTTGTCCTGAGATGAAATCAGATTTTGAACAAGATTTTTGATTTCTTTTTGGAGTGCTGCTGATGATGCATTGTTCTGTGATTGAACTTGAGCTTTTGCCTGAGCATAAGCTTCGTCTTTCAGGGTCTGTGATAGTTTTTTAATTGGCGAGCTTAAGGCAGTAGAGGGTCTTGTTGTTGTTTGGATGTTCTTTTTGCTTGCGATTTCTTTTCCTTTTTCATGCAGAGCTTTAATTCTTTTCAGCATCTCTACATCATCTTTCAAAAAGAAAGTTGCATCGGTGTTTACATCACGTTTGAGTGAAATTTGACCCTGTTTGCACAATTTTTTGATTTCACTTGTATCAGTATTCAATATTTTTTTAACATCTTCTGTTGAAAATGTATTGTCGCGTGAGATCCTTTTTAATTCAGTTCCCTTTTCTTCTAATCCCGTATCCAAAGTGGTATCCCCTATTGTTCAATAGTATATTATTCAACTGTATTATAACTTGTTTCGCATATGATGGCAAAATTAGCCTTTCTATTTTACAAATTTGTTACAAAGTTTTGTTCATCACGTATTTGTTGGGTAAGAAGTCTTTGTAAGTATTAAGATTTGTAAACGCTATATGATTTTGAAGCGACGGATTGTTGATTAAAGAGCTGTTTGAATTTTGTTTTTCACCGTAGTCTATTTTTTTTGTATTTTTACCGAAGGCTTTTGCTATGAGTTTGAGTATGGGGTTGTTTTGTCTTTTTGTATCGTTTTCCATTTTTATCAATTCTTCTTGAGTTTTTGGTGTTACGGGTTTTCCGATTGAGTAGCGGGAGAGGAACTGTACGATTGATGTTGTCAATGCTGTCAGTGTAAGAGCGCCCCAGATTGATGCGTTGTGGAATTTTTTGAAGAGCGTGTTTGTGATTCCTATGAGGTATGTTGAGAAGAAAGTTCTGCTTATTTCCTGGGCAGCGTATTCGGCGCCGTTTTCTTTTGATTTACGTTTGTTGTTGTTGCTGTGAAGCATTGTCAGGTTGAAGGTGTCAGCAACCAGGAAAGAGGTGCTGATTAATCTCCCAAGAAACATGTTTGCAGTTGAATAAAGAGATGTGTCGTAGTCAGCTTTATCTCTTGCGCATGCTTCGAGAGATTTTGCGTTCAGTTTATTTTTTATGCCTGCGAGTTGTTCGGCGTATTCCTGCTGGTCTTTGTTTTTGAGAATTTCTTTCAGGATGGTATCTGTTTGCTCCGGGCTAAGGTTTTTTCTGTTTTGAAGGAGTTCTCTTTCTAACCAGAGCAATGTATTTTGTACTCCTGAGAGTTCCGTTTTTGAAGCGTCTAGGTTGAGGTGGATGACTTCTTTCATGAGGGCATTTTGTTTTTCTGCTTCTGTCATGGAAGAAGGTCGTTGCCATATTTCCGATTGCTGCATTCTTGCGAGTTTTCTCTCATATTTCTCCCAGAGTCCGTTATCTTTAAGTATTTTTGTATTTGTTTCGATATTATCGGGGGTGAGCTTTCTTTTGATTGATTTGAAAAGATTTTGGATTGATTTTACCGGAAGCAAAAAGGCATCTCTGGCTTTTGAAGTCATGGGGGTATATTCGCCTATAGGTATTTCGCTGTGAGCGTCCAGCAGTTCTCTTAGAGTTTTTTGAGTGTCAAATTCTTTAAATTTGCTCAGTCCTTTTTTGATTGTTCTTTCAAAATATTTTTCTTGTTCGGGGTTGATTTCTTCTACTATATCGAGGAGGTTTTTCAGTGTTGAGGAGGAGAACATCTTCGGAAGTTTTTTCCCGAAAGAGATATTTTGTGTGTTTTGGTTGTTATTTGAGGTATTTGCGCTGAAAGATAATTTTGGTATGTTTGATGAGTAGTATTTTATTTGTGCATGCTGTTGGTTTGTTGATGATGTTGAGGAGTTTTGTTTTTTATTTTTTTCTTTCATTGCTTTTTCAAGTTTCAGGAAGGGGTTTTTTGAATTTTCATTTTTCTTTTCCATTTCTTCCATTTTTTCTTTTGTTGTCGGAAGAATCGGTTTCCCTACGATTTTTCTGCCGAGGATTTCCGATAGAAGCGCCATGCTGATTGACACTCCAAGGGCATTCTTGATGGAGCGGTTTGTTTTATTTTGGAATACTCCGAGGGCAATACCTGTAAAGTAAGCGGCAAGAGAGATTCTTATAATTTGTTGTATAAATTTTGTTTTGCCTTCTTTGTTTGACTCTTTGTCATCGTTAGATAAACGCATTGTTGTGTTGTAGGCATCAATTCCGTACATAGTTGAGCCGATAATACCTGAAACAACTCTGTTGCCTACGCTGAGGGTTTTTGCGCTGTATTGACCTTTTGTGGGGTCTAAGACTTCGAATTGACGTCTGTGAATGTTGCCTTTCAGGAGATTTGCAGGGATAAGGAAGTCCTCGCCGTCTTTTATATCAGCTACTCCGTATCTTCTTCTGTACTGATTTTCCCATTTGTTTATTGAATGGAATAAACCGTTGACTTCAGTGTAGTTGTCGAGAATTTCTCTTTGTCTTCTTATGTCATCAGATTGAGTGAATTTTTTTGCAAATTTTGAAAAAGGTTCGACTATTGCCGTAAGAAGTTTGTGAGGAAGGCTTTTTTGCGGAAGAGAAAGCAGGATGCCTTCTGAGAGTTTTTTTACGTCGTTTTCGTCATAGTATAATCTTTTTCTGAAGTTCGGGTTGTTTTTTACCTCTTCTGCAAAGTCTTTGACGGCTTTTTTCAGCATCTTTGCCTGATCATCAGAGATTGTTTCGAGAATTTCTACGGTTTTTTCATATAATTTTGGAGTAATCTGATAATGTTTCGGATTAAAAAATCCCTTAAAACTTATTTGTGCAGATGCACCTTGTTTTAAGGGATTTTGTTGTAGTCTTATTCTGTGGTTTGTCGAGTGAAACCCGCTCGGGTATGTTGTTTGACTCACATGACCATATCTGTTTTTTGCCTGGTCATATAGAAGTTTTTTATTTTTTGATTGTATCGTCAGATTATTGGTTACAATCATTTCAGATTTTTCCTAAAGAAGTATCTTATACTTTTGATTAAAGTATAAAGATATTTATCTTTTTAGTGTTTTATATATCTTTTGATACAAAAATTTACCATTGTTTTTATAATTTTATGGGTGTATTTTACAATTTGATTAATTTGGCGAAACTTGCGTCCATAGCCTTTTTCCCTGAGTCTTTAAAATTTACCATATACATGGTTGAGTTGCTGATGTTGAAGATTTGCTCTATTTCCCCTTCGCCGAATTTTTGGTGAAAAACTTTATCTCCTTCTTTGAAAAAGTTTTTGTTGGTATGTTCGGTTTCTTTTGGTGCTTCCTGTTTTTGAGGAGTTTTAGAGGTGTATTCAACCTTGCTTTGTTGTTCTTTGAGCTTTGATTGTTTAATTTTTTCAACCATGGCTTTTGCATCGGCGAGAGTGTTTATGGAGTTGTTTATTTTGGTAGTTTTTTTAGGTTGAGCATTGGTTGTTGTAAGTGATTGTTTTTTTATGAGCTGCGGGGCAACAAAATTTCTGCCGAAGCCTTTTGAGTAGTCTATTTTTTCTTCGACGGGCATGGTTCGTGAAGGGATAGTGCGGAGAGTTTTCACGGCAGAGTGGAAAGTGTTTGATGATTGAGCGGGTGAAGATTGTGACATTTTTCTATCGAGCAGATTTTGAGGAATTTCGTTGAGAAATCTGCTTGGAGAATAATATCTGTATTCTCCCCACATCTGTCTTCTTTTTGCGTAGGAGAGGAAGAGTTTTTCTTCGGCACGTGTTACTCCTACATACATGAGGCGTCGTTCTTCTTCCATTTCCGAGAGTTTTTCAAGAGAGCGGGAGTGAGGGAATATGCCTTCTTCGAGTCCTGCAAGGAATACTATCGGAAATTCAAGTCCTTTTGCAGAGTGCAGGGTCATTAGTGTTACGCTTTTTGCGTCTGTGTCTATATCATCTGTATCGCTGACTAGAGCTACCTGAGATAAGAATTCTCCCATATCCTGGTCAGGGTAGTTTTCTTCGAAGTCTTTAGCTACGTTGACAAATTCCTGTAAGTTTTCGAGGCGGTTGATTGCTTCTTCTTCGTTTTCTTCTTGTTTGAGTTCGTCTATATATCCCGTGAAGTCGAGCATCCAGCTTATCAATTCGCTGATTGGGAGTTCTTCCGTTTTTTGAGAAATTTGGACGATTTCGTTGTAGAAGTTTATGAGAGAGTTTTTTGTTTTTGTTGAGAAGTCATCAAATTCTTCGATGTTCTGGATAATTGCAATCATGCTTGTATCTTTTTCGATTGCGAGCGCTTCAAGTTTTTTGATTGTTGTTGGACCGATTGAACGTTTAGGAACGTTAATAATTCTTTTCAAACTCATGGAGTCCATAGGGTTGTAGACGAGTTTGAGGTAGGCTATTGCGTCTTTAATTTCTTTTCGGTCGTAGAATTTCAGCCCGCCGATAATTTTGTACGGGATTCCTCTTGTTATGAGGGCTTCTTCGATGGCCCTTGACTGGGCGTTTGTTCTGTAGAGGACGGCGAATTTGTTGTAGTTTTTGTCATCTTGTGCCATTTTCTCGATGGTTGATGAGATGTAGCCAGCTTCTTCCGCTTCGCTGTTTGCTTCAAAGCAGCCGATTTTTTCACCTTTTCCTTTGTTTGAATAGAGATTTTTTTCGAGTCGTTCGATGTTGTTTTTGATAATTGAGTTTGCGGCTTCGAGGATTGTTTCCGTTGAACGGTAGTTTTGTTCGAGTTTTATGAGATTTGATTTTTTGAAATCTTTTTGGAAGTTGAGAATAATTTTGTAGTCAGCTCCACGCCAGCTGTAAATTGATTGGTCGACATCACCTACTACACAGAGGCTTCTTTCTGTTAGCTCTTCTTCCGGTTTTTTTGCTGTATACAGAGTATTGATGAGCCTGTACTGGGTGAGGTTTGTGTCCTGGTATTCATCAACTAGTATATGTTTGAATCTGTTGTGGTATTTTTCGAGTACTTCCCGGTTTTCAGAGAGAAGTTTTACGCACATCAAAAGAAGGTCGTCGAAGTCAAGGGCGTTGTTTGAAGCGAGGAGTTTTTCGTATTGATTAAAAATCATTGATATTCTTTCTGAACGATAATCCCTTGCACGGGTAGCGTATTCCCAGGCATTTTGTCCTTTGTTTTTTGCCATGCTGATTGCTGCTTGAATCATTTTGGGCTGATAAATTTTTTCGTCCATATTTTCCGCTTTTATGGCTTGTTTTATCAATCCCAGTGAGTCATCCTGAGAGAAGATAACAAAATTTTTCTCCCAGATGCGGTTTTCTTCGCTTTTATACTTGTCTATATCCTGTCTGAGGATTTTGACGCAGATGCTGTGGAAAGTTCCGACCCAGAGTTTTCTGACGAGGTCGTCGCCTAGGACTTTTGCAAGACGTTCTTTCATCTCGCCGGCTGCTTTGTTGGTGAAAGTTACCGCAAGGATTTCGTATGGAGAAACTCCGTTTTGAATCAGGTTCAGAATTCGTGTTGTCAAAACTTTTGTTTTTCCGCTGCCTGCGCCTGCGAGGACGAGCATAGGACCGTATGGTTGTATAACGGCTTCTTTTTGCGCCTCGTTTAATCCCTGTAATAAGTTATTCTCCATTGTTCCCGCAATCATTTTTAATAAATTTTTACTCTGTTTGTACTTTATTAATACTATAAAAATTATAATTAACAAAGAAAGTAATGGACAAATTCTTAAATTATGTATAATATTTTAGATACGGGTATTATATTTGTAATAGGAAATGATGAATGTCTGAAGATAAAGAAAAATCCATAATGGTTCCGTTAGATGATGTCCCAAGCGATGATGTGCCTGATACAGCTGACCAGCTTGCGCATGAGCTTGCTACAATACAAAAATCATCGAAAAGAATAGCAATCATAGGCAGCAGAAATCTTCCTATTACTCACCAGCAGATTATTGAAACTCTTGCATTTGCGCTTGCTTCTCAGGGTAATGTAATTGTTACAAGCGGTGGTTCAAGCGGGACAAATGCTGCGGTTATTCGCGGTTCGATGAAGGCAAATCCTCAGAATTTGAAAGTTATTTTGCCTCAGACAATCGGTCAGCAGCCATCAGATGTGCAAGACCAGCTGATTGGCGTTCCGAATATCGTGGAACATTCTGACAGAGCAATGATGACACTGGCTGATGCAAGCAGAATATGCAACAGAGAGATAATAGATGATGCTCAGCAGTTTATTTGTTTCTTATCACATACAAGCGGAACTTTGCATAAGGCTGTAGGTTATGCTGAGGAAACACACAAGGTTGTTACCGTATTTTATTTAGACTGATATGTCGCAGGTTGTAAAAAATTGGACCGATTGGCTTAAGAACACAAGGTTCTCATCTTTTTCAGAAGAGCAGAGAGCGCAGACTTTCGGGTGGTTGTTTTCGGTAAGAGACAGAGTTCTTGCGAATGCAAAGCTTGAAGCAGGTAATATTGTGGTTGATATAGGGACAGGAACAGGGCTTCTGGCGTTTGGTGCTTATGATATTTTGCATGGTAACGGGCTTGTTATTGCATCTGATAAGTTCAGCGACTGCACTGATGAGTGCAAACAGATAGCGCAGGCAATAGGGATTAAATCAGGGTTTGATACACTTGTTTCTCCGGCAGATAAGCTTGATTTGCCTGATTGTTATGCTGATAGGGTTGTGATGAGGTCGGTTCTTGTTCATATTTTGGATAAAGAGGCATGTATCAGAGAATTTTTCAGAGTATTGAAACAGGGCGGTATTTTGTCATTTTTTGAGCCGATAATGAGTTCAAACACGAAATATTCAGACCTTGTAAGACCTGAAGAGATTACTGATTATGAAAAATTCAAGGATATTGAGTATGATATTACTCATGATAAGTCAGATCCGATTACCAATTTTGATGAAATCGAGCTGAAGGGCATGCTTGAGAAAACGGGGTTTTCCGATATTCAAGTTGATGAAGATATTATTTCTTCGACTTATGTTGTTGATGGGGAGTCTGTTCCGCAGTGGTTTAACTCCCAGCCCAGCCCCGGTTCTTTGTCGTTGAAGGGAAGATTCCTGAAATATGTGTCTGAGGAGGTATTTGAAAGATACCTGCTCGAGTTGAGGAAGGCGCTTCATGGACGTGAGATAACCGTAAGCACCCGTTCTGTTTATATATCTGCCGTAAAATAAAGTTTATAACCAGACAAATTTGTAGAGCAAATTGGGGTCATAAATTTTGCCGCTGTCAGAAATCATTATTTTGATTGCTTCTTCCTGTTTGAGGTTTGCTGATTGTAGGCTTGCTTTTTGTGTTACGAGTGAGTCGTAGTTATCGGCGATTGTAGTAATTCTTGCAAACAGAGAAATTTCATCTCCTTTTAGACCTTTCATATACCCGCTGCCGTCAAATCTTTCCTGATGCTGTAGGGCAACTTTTGCAATTCTTTCAGGCAGATCCATGCCTTTGATGATATCGTATCCGTAGATTGTGTATTTATACATTTCTTTTCGTTCTTTGTCGCTCAGGAGTCCACCCTTTGTTGTTTTGTTTTTTCTGTGGGTTTTAACTTTTCCTATGTCATGCAGAAGTGCGCCAAGGGCGAGGTCTTGGATGTCACGTTCAGAAAATCTGAGTTTGATAGCAAGAGCCGTGCTCATAAGAGAAACGTTTATGGCATGAGAATAGGTGTATTCATCAATAATTCTCAGTTGTTCCATGCTTTTTATTTTGGTGATGTTTTGTTTTACCTGATCAACAATCAGCTCTCTTGTTGCTTCGCATACGGCAAGGTTCGGGGAGTCGTCTTCTTTTTCGAAATTGTCTAAAACTTCTTTGAGGTTGCCTACGAGTTCATTTGCGACGTCTGCTGCGATGACTGCCTCCATAAATACTTTTGGAGGCTGCGGGATGATTTCCGGTGCTTTTTCAATAATTACTTTCGGTTCATCATCTTCTACGAGTTCTTCCATATTTCCGTCAGGGAGTTTGATTGGCTCTCTATACACTTCCTGACATAGAAGCATTAGCATAATTTCAGGAGTTATGGGTGTATTTTTTTTGTATATAATTCTGTCAATTTTGTCGTATAGATTGTAATCCAAGCTTTCTTTATCTACAAATTCAAGAGGCACAACTTTTTGCATATAAGATTCCCCGTATTTTTCATTATGAGTCAAGTATACATTATTTTTTTGAACTAAACAATTCTGATGTAAGTTTTTCGATAAATGAAAGTAGCAAGATTTATTATAAAGTTAATTTTCTTATTAAATGCTGGACTTTGGAGTTTAGTTGGGCTATATAAAAGAGAATAGAGTATCAACAGAAAGAAGTAAAAAATTGAGTAAAGAAGAAAAGAAAAAAATAAAAGTAGCGTTCCCTCATATGGGAGATATTTATGTTGCCTGGGCGACAGCGTTGAATTCACTTGGTGTTGAGGCTTTTTTGCCTCCGCATACGAGCAAAAAAACATTATCTCTCGGAGTAAAATACAGCCCTGAGGCTATATGTCTTCCATACAAACTTGTTTTGGGCAATTTTATTGAAGCTGTCGAAGAGGGCGCTGATTATGTAGTCATGATTACTTCTCCGGGGATTTGCCGTCTTGGTGAATATGGCAAGCTTATGAAAACAGTTTTGGCTGAGATGCCGGGGGATACAAAATATATAGAACTTGAACTGTATGATGGCTTCAAGGCAATGTATCGTTTTTTGACAGAGATTTCGGGGGTTAAAAATCCTCTGAGAATTGTAAAAGCTTTGATTCTTACCATAAGAAAAGTATTCATTATGGACAGAATGCAGGAGAAATTATCTTATTTCAGAGCAAGAGAGATTAATCACGG
This sequence comes from Candidatus Adamsella avium, assembly GCA_904420445.1. Classification (GTDB taxonomy): domain Bacteria; phylum Cyanobacteriota; class Vampirovibrionia; order Gastranaerophilales; family CAJFVJ01; genus Adamsella; species Adamsella avium. Next base: position 336,606 of record CAJFVJ010000001.1, read on the forward strand.
ACACTCCGAGCGTATTTATGAAAGACATCTTAAAAAATTGCTCAACTGTCTGAGCATTCATGAACTCGGGAAAGTCGAAAAAGAATTTTTGAAAGACTTGCAGAAAGTTGAGCTTGACCCGAACAGAGAGGTTTTGACCGTTGATATAACGGGTGAAATTTTTATGGTGCTTGATTCTTTTGCAAATCAGGATATTGAAAAAGAACTCGGCAGGATGGGTGTGCAAACAAGACGCAGCCTGACTGTCAGCAGCTGGATAAGAGATGCAATTACTCCTAAGCTCTTCAAACAGGGAGAAACCCATCTTGAACGTGCTGTGAAGTTTGCAAGACCTTATCTCAAAAGAGATATCGGCGGTGATGCGCTTGAATCTGTCAGCGATATGAGTTATGCACATTTCAAGGGTACTGACGGTTTGATTCATATCAGTCCGTTTACATGCATGCCTGAGATTATGTCGCAGAATATATTCCCTGCAGTGAAAGAGGATGTTGATATTCCTGTTTTGACATTGATTATGGACGAGCAAACAGGCAGAGCGGGTTTTATAACAAGATTGGAAGCTTTTGTTGACTTGATGAGAAGACGTAAACGCAAGCTCGCAAAAGATAAAGCTGACAAAGAAAAGGCAGAAACAGTAGCTGCTGCGGGTTAGAGAACTTTCGGCAGAAATATTATTCCGCCGATAACAAGTGAAATAATCGCACTAATCAAAACCATGCCTGCAGCGATGTCTTTTGACATTTTGGCGAGGATTGAGTATTCGTTGCCAAAATAGGCATCGACAATAAACTCTACGATGGTGTTAAGAAATTCCGCCGTTATCACGAGTGAGATAACAAGTAAGATTATGCAAAATTCAATCGGTGAGATATGCAGATAAAATCCGAGAAACAGAGCAGCCAGGCTTGCAAAAAAGTCTATACGGACGTTTCTCTGTGATTTTAGGGCAACAAATATGCCGTGGAAAGCATATTTGAAGCTGTGGAAAACTGTTTTTGCTTTATATTTTGACATTATCCAGAATTTTATCCTGTAAGGTTATCATAAAGTTATAGGTTTCTTCGTCTTGATGGTCGAACCCCAACAGATGTAATATACCATGACTTATGAGAAAATGCAGTTCTTCGTCGAATGTTTTTTTGTTTTCATCTGCCTGAATTTTGGTTTGGTCTGCTGAGATGATTATTTCTCCTAGATAAATTTCTTCGTCGACAACGGAGGAGTTTTCATCATCAGCGAACAAGGCGAATGTGATGACATCTGTCGGTCTGTCTTTGTGCCTGAATTCTTTGTTTATTTCATGTATTTTTTTGTTGTCACAAATCAGAATATCACCGCTCAGGGTAATTTTGTCGAGGTCATAATCTTTCAAACATGATTGTTTGAGTATGCCTTCATTTTCAAGAAAGCAGAATATTTTGTCTGTAAGATTTGACAGCTTTTCTTCATCAATTTGATGATTTGTTTGTTCGTTTATAGCATCGAAATTTGTTTTAATCATTATTTTTTGCTTCTTTGTTCTGGCTTATTGTTATACTTTGAGCAGGTTTTGTTTTGGTGGGCTGTTGTGTTTGAGTTTTTGTATTCAGCTCTTCGATGACGTTGTCATGATATTTTATGCGATGATGCTGCATGCCTCTCAGGATACGCAGGAATGTGGCTGCTATAACCTTCAAATCTTTTTGAGTAAGCGGGCTTTCAGAGAGCTGGCCATCCATTAGTCTGTCTTGGATTATTTTGTCGATGAGTTTTTCGACTTCTTCCTGCGTCGGGTTTGATAAGCTTCTTACTGCCGATTCAACAGCATCCGCAAGCATAAGGATAGCTGTTTCTTTCGTATTTGGTTTCGGACAAGTGTATCTGAACTGGCTTTCTGTGACATTTTCAGCACCTTCCTGTTGTTTTGCCTGATTATAAAAATATGATGCAATGCTGTCGCCATGGTGCTGGATTATAAAAGGCCATATTTCCTGAGGAAGACCGTATTCTTTTGCAAGTTCAAGACCGTCTTTGGGGTGAGCTGTGATAACCATCTTGCTCAGCTTTGGATTAAGTTTCTCATGAGGGTTTTCTATGCTGAAATATGATTGGTTTTCGACAAAGAACAGAGGTCTTTTGAGTTTTCCTATGTCATGGTAGAAAGACCCGACCATTGCCAGTATAGGGTTTGCTCCGACTGCTTCCGCTGCTGCTTCTACAAGGTTGCTTACCATAAGGCTGTGGTGATATGTCCCCGGAGCTTCAAACTGCAGTCTTTTGAGAAGTTCCTGATTGTGGTCAGCCAGCTCGGCGAGCCCGTAAGGAGTAATGATTTTAAACATACTCTCAAGAATTGGTATAATCCCGAGGACAATAATACCGCTTATTAAACAGCTGACAACACCCATTGTTACATCGAGGAGAAAGGCTTCCGTTGAGAAGTTGTTGTGCAATATATAAATTGCAGAGATTGCATAAACTTCAATAAAGCTTATTTCAAATCCCATTTTGATTAAGTCCATTCTTCTTGAGTAGTTGAGTTTGCCGACAGCAAAGATTGATATCAGTGATTCGATTATAAATGCGAAGGTTGCTTCTGGAGTATACTGAAAAGATACTGACATAAGTATTATTAAAAGAGTTGAAGTAAGCAATGATACTTTCTGATTTGTAAAAATGGCAATCAACATGGCAAACGCCGGAAACGGCAGCAGATAGACAGGCACGTTGAACGGCAGGCTTATTGCAAAACCAATCATTAAGGCGGCAAGAAGAAGTGTAAGCAGAGAATATCTCGGTGTTGCATATTTGCTGTCAAAATGCGTGAGATAAAACAGAAAACAAAACATGCACACACAAACTATTGCAAACAGTCCGGTGAGTCCGAGGAAATTGAGTTCGGTGACATTATATCCGGCTTTTTTCAGCGCATCTTTTTTGAGAGGAGATATTGCTTCTCCTTCATAAACTATTTTGCTTCCGGGTTCAAATGTGACAACAATTGGCTTAACAGAATTAGCTGCATTTTTTCTTGCTATCTCTGTTGCAAGCTCGTCTTCTATCAGGTTCGGGATTATTGTTTGTTTGATGAGGACTAAGACAGCCTGTGTTTGTTTTGCAGTAAGAGAGGGGTTTATTTTCCTGCTGATAATTCTGTCTATGTGGTCGAGTTCTGATTCTGATATGCTCATGGAGAGCATTTCTTTCAGTGTTTGTTCTCCCTCATGTGCAATCATATTGAAGTTGTAATCAGATGTATTGACAAGATATACAAGAGCTTGTTTTTCTCTGTCAGAGTCGGCTATATCAGTGAATTTGATTATTTCTTCATTTCTTTCTTTTTTTGATAAATCTTTTTCTCTGAAATTCTTTACTGATGAAATCAAATTTCTGTAGTTGTTCAGTATATAGTCATTTTGCAGCGGGGTAAGAATGGGGTCGACTTTTTTTGCAAGATCACGTTTTCTTTTTTCTGTTTTGTCGACGTCTACAACTTCGATTCTTTTTGTAGCCACTATATCTCTTTTGCTCAAGCCGTTTTCCATAATACTCTGAAATATATAATATTTGCTTGAGAGCAAAAGCGTAAGAAATAAAGCTGCAAGCAAAAATATAAGTCCGTTGATTATTTTTTCTTTAGGTAGTTTTTCAAAGAATTTTGAGAAGAAGTTCATCAATCTTTCTCCCGATAATTTTTTAACTATTATATTTTAACATAGAATATATTTTAAACCCTTTTGCATGAAATAAAACATTCATCTGAGGGTTTGAGAAATAATAAAAGTTGTAAATTAAAATAATTGATGTTAATATTTTTATATTCTCAAAGAGAGCGGTATTGTGCCACTCTCTTTAATTTATAAAAGGGTCGGGGAATGAACAAATCAGAGATAATAAAAAATATTACTCCGTTGATAGAAAATGCCTCAATGAAACTTAATCTTATTCCTATTGAGATTAGTTTCGAGAAAGAAAACGGCAGATGGTTTTTGAGAATTTTTATCTATAAAAATGATGGAACGGTATCTCTTGATGATTGCGAAAATCTTACTCGTGCTCTGAATACCCATCTCGATGAGCTTATAGATGTTAAGTATTATCTCGAAGTCAGCAGCCCCGGGCTTGATAGAAAGCTCAAGTCATCAAGAGAATATGTCATTTTCAAAGGCAAAAAAGCTAAATTAAAGCTAAAGAGGCTAATAGACGGGGTTTCTGAAAAAGTTTTCAATATAAGAATAGGTGAATACAACGGAACAGACACCCTTCATGTTGAAAGACTCAGTGACGGTCAGCAGTTTGACATAAAGGAAGAAGATATATTAAGCGTAAAATTAATTTTGGATATAAAAGGAGAGTCAGATAATGATTAAAATAGGTCCCGCTTTGTTTGAAGCTACAGAACAACTTGAAAAAGAAAAAGGTATTACGAAAGATGTTGTTTTGGATTCTTTGTGCGATGCTATGGTAACTGCTTACAAAAAGCATGTGCGCACAAAAGAAAGCTCGAATCTTGAAGCTGAAATCGATGAAGAAACTTGTGAAATAGGTATTTTCAGAACAAAACAAATTGTAGAAGTTGTTGAAGACCCGAATCTTCAAATTTCTCTTGAAGAAGCACAGGAACTTCTTGAAGACGCAGAAATAGGCGACGAAATCAAAATAGAAGTTACTCCTGATAACTTCGGTCGTATAGCAGCACAATCTGCAAAACAGGTAATCACTCAAAGAATCAGAGAAGCTGAGAGAAAAATTATTCTCGATGAATATCTCGATAAAAAAGGCACTCTTGTTACCGGTATTATTCAAAGAGTTGAATCAAGAAACGTAATTATAAACATCGGTAAAACAGAAGCTATCATGCCTGCTCGTGAACAAATCAGAGGCGAATACTACAAACCGAACAACAGAATAAGGGTTTATGTCGTTGATGTCCGTGAAACACAAAGACTTCCGCAGGTAATTGTTTCCCAAAAACATCCGAAGATTGTTCAAGAACTTTTTGAATTGGAAGTTCCTGAGATTGAAGACGGTCTTGTAGAAATCAAAAGTATCTCAAGAGATGCAGGTTTCAGAACAAAAATTGCAGTCTGGAGCAATGACCCTGAAGTGGATGCTGTCGGGGCATGCATCGGTCCTAGAGGAAGCAGAATTCAGACAATTGTCAACGAGTTGAAAAATGAAAAAATTGATATAGTCAGATATTCTCCGGATCCTGTTGAATATATTGTTAATGCCCTTTCTCCTGCACAAATTGTTTCTGTTGACATTCTGAATGATGATGAAGAATCAAAAGAAGCACTGGTTGTTGTCCCTGATGACCAGCTTAGTCTTGCGATAGGGCGTGACGGACAGAATGTAAAACTTGCTCATAGATTGACAGGATGGAAGATTGATATCAAATCTTTATCTCAGATGGAAGATTATGACAACTATGAAGAAACACAGGATACCGAGGCTTCTCAAGAACAGCCAGAAAACGCTGAAGTTCAACCGGAAGAAACAATAGAAAATGAAGAATAAACAACAGGGGGATACAATCCCCCTTTTTAGTAAGACAATTGAAAGAAAATGCGTTGCTTGCTCCAAAATTCAGGATAGAAAAAATATGATTCGAATTTTGAAGGAAAATTCAACCGGCGCACTTGTGCTCAATCCTGATAACAAAACTTTCGGGAGATCCGTTTATATTTGCAAATCAAAAGAGTGCTTAATAAAAGTTATGAAGAAAAATAAACTGAGCAAAATATTAAAGGCAAATATCAGCGAAAATTTAATAAAAGAAATAGAAAGTGTACTTAATTAACGGATTGTGTTACAAATATAAGAGGAGAAGGGTAATTCTCAAAAACAGGAGAAAATAATTAATGGCTGATAAATTAAGAGTATATGATTTAGCAAGGAAATTAGGACTGACAAATAAAGAAGTTATGGACTTTCTTGAGAAAAGAATGAATATTACGGTAAAATCCCATACAAGTTCTATCTCTCAAGAGGATGCAAAAAAGTTTGAAGAAGAGTATAAAAAACATACTTCGCCTTCTTTAGCAAAAACTCAAACTGTCAGACCCCTGCAATCTCCGAATTTGCCTCCTGCCCATCCTGTTGAAAAAGCCAAAAGAGCCGTTAAACTCATAAAGAAACCCAAGCCCGAACCGGAAAAAGTTGAAGAAACTCCTGTCCAGAAAGAAGAATCGAAAGAAAAAACTCCTGTAACTGAAGTTGTTGAGAAAACTTCAGTTTCGCCAAAAGAGATTGCTTCTGAAACCAAGAAAAATGAAAATGCGCCAAAAGAAAATGTTAAAGAAACAAAAGATTTTTCTCAGTCCAGAAAACCATTTGACAAATCTTTCTCTCAAAGACCTGCTTTTAGCAAGGACAAGGATTCAAAGCAGGATGCTCAGGGACGTTTTAACAGGGATAAAACCCAGAAACCTCAGGATAAAAAACCGGCAGAAACATCATCTTCAGAAGAAAGAAAATCTCCGATAAAACGCCATATAATTTCTCCTGATACTTATGAAGGCAAGTCAAGAAATGCCCTTAATAAAAAGAAAAACAAAAGGGATTTCGAAAAAGACAAATTTGAAGAAAAGGAAAAACAGTTCAATACACCGAACAAACACCATAAAAAGAATACCAGGGTAGAAAAAGAACCTGAAAAAGTTACGGAAATTGTTCTCAATCAGTCTTTGACAGTCGGTGAGCTTGCTGAAAAGCTGAATATTACTCCTGCAGAGATAGTCAAAGAACTTATGATGTCAGGGATACTAGCTACTGTCAACCAGGTGATAGACCTCAAAACAGCAAAAAGTATCTGCGAAAAATTTGAGGTTACTGTCCTGGAAGAAAGCCTCGAAGATTTGGAAAAAATGACAAATCCTCAGGGCAGCAAACCTACCGTAAATGTCAATCTCGAAACGGCAGTAAAAAGAGCTCCGGTTGTTACAATTATGGGGCACGTAGACCATGGAAAAACTACCCTGCTCGATTCTATCCGTGCTTCAAAACACAAAATCGTTAATACGGAAGTCGGTGGTATTACACAGTCAATAGGTGCTTATACCGTTAAGCTTGATGATAAGAAGATAGTATTTATTGACACTCCTGGGCACGAAGCTTTCACGGCTATGAGAGCAAGAGGAGCACAGTCTACTGACATTGCTGTTCTTGTTGTCGCAGCTGATGACGGGATTATGCCCCAGACAATAGAAGCAATTAACCACGCAAAAGCGGCTAATGTTCCGATTATTGTTGCTGTCAACAAAATGGATAAACCGGAAGCCAACCCTGATAGAATTTTACAGCAGCTGACAGAACACGGTCTTGTCCCTGAGGAATGGGGCGGTGACACTGTTTGTGTGAAAGTCAGTGCACTTCAGGGCACAGGACTTGATGAGCTTCTTGAATATATCTTGCTTCTGGCTGACATACAAGATTTGAAAGCAAATGAAGATGTTCCGGCAGAGGGTGTTGTTATTGAAGCCAATCTTGATAAAGGTAAAGGTCCTGTTGCCACTCTGCTTGTCCAAAACGGTACTCTAAAAATCGGTGACTGCATAGCCGTCGGTAATGTCGGCGGTAAAGTGCGTGCTCTGCTCTCTGACTCCGGTGAAAGAGTTAAAGAAGCAGGCCCATCAACTCCTGTTGAGGTATTAGGCTTGACGGAAGTCCCTCAGGCCGGCGATAAATTTGAAGTCTACCCCTCTGAAAAGGAAATGAGGGCAGTAATTGACGAAAGAAAAGAAAAAGAAAGAACATCTCGTCTTGAGGCTATTTCTCCTATTCAGGTCAAAACGGATACTGTTAACTCTGATGAAGAAGAAACTAAAGAGCTTAATATAATTATCAAGGCAAATACTCATGGCTCTGCGGAAGCTGTCAGCGCATCAGTCCAACAGCTTTCATCAAAATCAGTGGTAACAAACATTGTACACATCGGTGTCGGTGATATCTCTGAAGCTGATGTAATGCTAGCTATAGCAAGCAAGGCAATTATTATAGGATTTAGCGTCAAAGAAGATAACAATGCTGTGAAAATAGCCGAACAAAACAAAATAGATATCAGACGTTATGATATTATTTATGAAATTCTTGAAGATATCGAAAAAACAATGCTTGGGCTTCTTACTCCTGAAACAAAAGAAGTGGAAACAGGTAAACTCGAAGTCAGACAGGTGTTTACTATCGGCAAGACAACAAAAATTGCCGGATGTTATGTCCTCGAAGGAAAAATACAGCGTAACAGCATTGCTTCTGTAGAAAGAGCAGGGAAAGAGATTTTCAAAGGTACTATTTCCCACCTGAAACGTTTCAAAGATGATGTGAAAGAAGTCGCAATGGGCTACGAATGCGGTGTGTCATTCAACAAATTCAATGACATAGAAGAAGGCGATATTATTCGTGCATTCACTACTCAGGAAATAGAAAGAGAAGCTTTAGTTTAAACATTTAAGGATATAAAAATGTATTCAAGAGTTGACAGAGTAAGAAAAACTTTGATGAAAGAGCTGAGTGATATACTCCTTAGAGAGGTTAAAGACCCGAGAATTACAGGTCTTGTATCTATCACTGATATAGAACTCCCATCTGATTTTTCTTCAGCAAAAGTTTATGTAAGCATCTACGCCGAAGATAAACAAACTATCCTCGAAGCTCTTGAAGAAAATGCTCCGAAGATGAGAAAAGAGGTCGGCAGGAGAATTCGTCTCAGAAATACTCCCGAGTTAATTTTTATTTTGGATAATTCTTTAGAGCGAGGGAGTAAAATTACCGAGTTGATTAATAAAATTTCCCGTGGAGAAATTTAGGTTGTTTGGAATTTTGAATATAAACAAACCTGAAGGATTGACTTCTTTTGATGTTGTCGCACGTCTGAGAAAAATTCTCAATATTAAACAAATCGGGCATGCAGGGACTCTTGACCCTATGGCAAAAGGTGTTTTGCCTGTTTGCGTCGGGTCAGCTGCAAGGTTGATAGAATATTTTGAAAGCGGAAAAACATACCGTGCGTCTATGATATTGGGAGTTACAACGGATACATACGACCTCGAAGGTAAAGAAATTTTAAGACAGGAAGCTAATTTGGACAGAAGCAAACTTTTATCTGTCTGTGAAAAATATATAGGTGAAATAATTCAAACTCCTCCTATGCATTCAGCTGTCCACTACAAGGGGAAACGTCTGTATGAATATGCAAGAAAGAACATAAAAATAGACGATATACCCAAACGTAATGTAATGATTAACTCTCTTGAAATAAAATCTGTTGATGAAAATTTGCCGAATCCTGTTGTTGTATTTGATGTTGATTGCTCCGGCGGAACTTATATAAGGTCACTCATAAACGATATAGGGAATGACCTTGGTTGCGGTGCTGTTATGAGCGAGTTGACACGTCTGCGCTCAGGAGCTTTTTATATCGAAGAAAGCTTATCTCTCGAAGAAGTAGAAACAAGATGCAAGGACTCTTCTCTTGAGTTTATCAATCCCGTTGATAAAATAAATTTTGATGAGTATACACTCTCTGAAGAAGAAAAGAGAAAAGTTTCTCACGGTCAATACCTCAAAAGCGGTTTATTTGACGATGGGATATATCTGAAACTTGTTTATAATAACTCTTTGACAGCAATAGCAAAAGTATATGGAGAAAAAATTGTTCCGCAAAAAGTTTTTTCTGATGAAAACTGAACTTGTAAAAAAATGGAAATAGTTTTAAAATCAGTTTAAGTACATATAAAGAGGTGTTTATGAAAAAGAATATTTTAATTTCCGTAATAGTTTTGGTGCTGATAGTTGTAGCAGCATTCCTTGTAAAAAACAGTATGAAGGTAGAAAACAAACTTGCACCTGGTGAAATCGGAGTTTATGCATATTTTGTGAAAAATAAAAACGGTAAAGAACCTACAGTTGCTCCTGTATTCAGAAAAGTAAAAGTTGAAGAAAAACTCCGCACAACTTATTCATTATTGTTCCTGCTTGAAGGTGTGAACGCTCAGGAAGCAAAAGAAGGTTATTATTCAGAAATCCCTGAAACTACAAATCTTTTGTCCATAAATGAAAATGATAAAGGTTATACTTTGAATTTCTCAAAAGACCTTGTTGAAGGCGGCGGTTCTTCAAGCATGCAGATAAGACTCGACCAGATTGTCAAAACAATTGAGGCGAATGCCGATAAACCTGTTTATATCAATGTGGAAGGCAAAAAGATTACAACTTTCGGCGGAGAAGGGCTTGAATTGAATCAGCCGATTGTTCCGAAGAACAACAACTCAAAAGAAAATAAAAAATCGATTAACTTCGGAAAACCGTCAAATCTTTTGGCTCCCGCTGCAAAATAGGGAAATTTCTAAAGGTTGTTTAAAAAGAGATTCTTTTAAAGAATCTCTTTTTTTATGTAAAAAATAGTTAAATTAGAAAGTAAAACAGCTTCCTTCGAAGTACAATTTTATTGTGAGAGAAAAGGGAATCTGACAACAATCATGACACAATATGTTCCTCTTCATGTGCACACTGAATACAGCCTTCTTGACGGAGCTACAAAGATTGGCGATTTGTTGAAAGTGGCAAAGGAAAAAGACATGCCTGCCGTGGCAATCACTGACCACGGTGTTATGTACGGTGCTATTGAACTCTACAAAAAAGCAAAAGAGGCAGGCATCAAACCGATTGTCGGATGTGAGTTTTATGTCCACAACAATGATTTATCTCATAAAGATTCCAGTGATAACCCTCTATACCACCTTGTCCTTCTTGCAAAGAACGTACAGGGCTACAAAAATTTGATGAAACTTGTCAGCATAGCTCAGGTTGAAGGGTATTATTACAAACCCCGTATCAACTTTGAAGTTCTGCAAAAGCATTCGGAGGGTCTGGTGTGTTTATCTGCCTGTTTGGGCGGCGAGCTGCAGCAGCTGATTTTGCGGGATAAAAAAGATGAAGCAATAGAAACAGCAAAAAAATATAAAGATTTATTCGGTAAAGATTATTATATCGAACTTCAGGACCATGGGATTGACCGCCAGAAAATCGTAAATCCTGTTTTGATAGAAATAGCAAAGAAACTCAACATCGAGATGGTTATCACAAATGACAGCCATTACACCAAGAAAGATGACGCTGATTTTCATGATGTTTTGATTTGTTTGCAGACAAACAGATTGAAAAACGATGAACACAGAATGCGCTTTACTCCTTTTGGAGAATATTATGTCAAAACGCCTGAAGAGTTGAGAGAGAAATTTACCTGGCTTGATGAAGAAACATTTAACAGAGCTATCGAAAATACCGTCAAGATTGCCGATGAATGTCATCTGACAATTGAACTCGGGAAATCCGTTCTCCCGAACTTTGAAGTTCCTGCTAATCATACTAATGCGTCATATCTCGATTATTTGGTTATGGAAGGGCTCAAAAAACGCTACGGCGAAATTACCCCTGAGCTGAAAGAACGAACACAGTACGAGCTCGGTGTAATAGAAAAAATGGGGTATTCGGCTTACTTCCTGATAGTATGGGATTTTATCAATTATGCGAAGAAGAATCATATCCCGGTAGGTCCGGGCAGAGGGTCAGCTGCAGGAAGCGTTGTAGCTTACGCCCTCGGAATTACCGATTTGGATCCGATTGAGCATAAACTGTTGTTTGAAAGATTTTTGAACCCTGAGAGAATATCAATGCCTGATGTTGATATTGACTTTTGTCCTATCAGACGTCAGGAAGTTATTGATTATGTAACTCACAAATACGGCGAAGATAAGGTCTGCCAGATTATTACATTCAGCACGCTGGCTGCAAGGAACGCAGTGAAGGGTGTCGCACGTGTTCTTGATTTACCTTTTGCCGAATCAAATAAGATATCAAAACTTATTCCTTTCGGGTGTTCAGTCAAGGATTCTTTTGAGCAGTCGCCCGAGTTCAAGACTTTGTATGAAAGTGATGCAACAGTAAAGCAGGTAGTTGACTATGCCGAGCAGGTTGAGGGGTTGAAATGCGGCACAGGTGTGCATGCTGCGGGTGTAATTATCTCCCGTGACCCGTTATCCGAAGTTATCCCCGTTCAGAACTCAAAAGAAGGCGGTCTGACAACAGCGTTTCCAATGAGTGATGTTGAATCACTCGGGTTGTTGAAGATGGACTTTTTGGGTTTGAGGAACCTCACTGTTATCAACAAAACAGTTGAGTTGATAAAACAAAGAAAAGGCGTTGAACTTGAGATAAACAAAATTCCTCTTGATGATTCAAAAACTTATGAACTTTTATGCAAAGGGGACACTGACGGTGTTTTCCAGCTTGAGTCATCCGGTATGAAAAATCTTGTTAAACGATTGAAACCGTCTACATTTGATGATATCGGTTCTCTTGTCGCTCTATTCCGCCCCGGGCCGTTGAACTCGGGCATGGTGGATGAGTTTGTCGACAGAAAACACGGTCGTCGTCAGGTTGTTTATCCTCACCCGATGCTTGAAGCAATTTTAAAAGATACGTACGGCACTATAGTTTACCAAGAGCAGATTATGCAGATATTCCAGACGCTTGCAGGTTATTCTCTCGGTCAAGCTGACATGGTGCGCCGTATGATGGGTAAGAAAAAGATTGCCGAGATGGCAAAACAAAAAGAGAAGTTCATTGAAGGCGCAGCAAAAAATAACATGAGCGCAAAAGATGCTACAGAGCTTTTTGAGCAGATAGAAAAATTTGCCGAATACTGCTTCAACCGTGCCCATTCAGCATGTTATGCATTTGTTGCTTATCAGACCGCTTATTTGAAAGCGCACTATCCGGTTGAATATTTCTCTGCGCTTTTATCAAGTGTTAACGGTGATCAGGAGCGCACGCAGATTTATATTGCGGAGGCAAATAAACTCGGGATAAAAGTTCTGCCGCCTGATGTAAACAGCTCGTTTGCAGATTTTACGCCTGATGGAGATAATATCCGCTTCGGTCTTGCGTCAATCAAGAATGTCGGTTTGAATATTGTTGAAGAAATTATCAGAGCAAGAGAAGAAGCTCCTTATTCATCATTTTATGACTTTTGCACAAAACTTGTGAAAGCTAACTTGAACAAAAGAGTTCTTGAGAGTCTGATTAAAGCAGGAGCATTTGCACAGATTGAAAAATCAAGAAAACAGCTTGTTGAGAATATTGATTCTGCAATCAGTGCAGCACAGAGAGAGCAGGAGAGAAAAGAAAGCGGACAGATAAACTTGTTTGCCGCACTGTCGCAGGATGATGGAGGGGCTGATTTTGTTCTTACCGGTTCTGATGAAGAGTTTGGCGATAGGGACATTCAGGCTTTTGAAAAAGAACTTTTGGGATTTTATGTTACCTCCCACCCCCTTTCAAAACTTGTGGAATACATGCCTTATTTGACTACTCATGCGACATCGGATTTGCATGAGCTGAATGAAAAGACTTATGTTACCGTCTGCGGATTGATTACTTCTTTGAGGCTGATTTTGACAAAGACGAACAAACAGCTGAAGGTCGGAGTACTTGAGGATTTGAACGGAAAAGTTGAGTTTGTTGCTTATCAGGAGGTATTGAACAAATATAACTCTCTTCTTGAGCTTGACCAAACGGTTGTTTTAGCCGGCAAAATTCAATACCGCGGCGATGATGAAGAAAAAATAGTGAGCATTGTCGTAGACGAAGTTCGTGCTGCAAAAAATTGTAATATAGTAAATCTTTTCTTTAAATCACGCCAGTCATTTGAGAATATAATGCTGCTTAAAGACCTTTTGGTCGAACATAAAGGGAATGACCCGCTTGTATTTAACGTGAAAAACGGTGATGAAGACCTGAAAATTCTTGCTAATTCAAATTTCTGGGTTAGCGCATCGAACGATATGAAAAATGTGATAAAGGCAAAATTCAAAGATTCTCTTGATATTGAGTTTCAGTCTTTGGACTTATAAAAAGAAATAAGGCATGGGACTGCCCACACCTTGTCGCGTCGTTTGTAAGGATAGTTCAATTATTAGTCTATTGTTCTTATCTCAGGTTTGTTGTTGTAAGAATCTACAAAATGCAGATATCTTTCCATACGCAGCTTCAGCCAGCCGACCATTGTATCGGAGCCGTAGACTTCAATGATTCTTGTCCTCTCAAGATATTTTGAGGATTTGCTCAGGTTGTCTTCGAGATAAGTTTTGCACTTACAGTTAAGTTCATCAATCAGCTCGTATAAGGTTTGTAACCAGGCTGCCTGCACCGTTGACTCGTTAACTTTGAACTGTAAAATCATTTTCTTAGCCTTTCAAATTAACTCATGGGATAGCTATACTTTTGATATACATATTATATCACATGCATTTTGACATGTGAAGTATTTTGGCGAATTTGCCAGCAAATTCAACAACAACTTTTTTATTATCTACTACAATTGTAATAGATAAAAGGGTTTTGACACATCCTCTATATTAAGGATTGTAAAGAATATATTTTATATAGCAATTTTATATAAAAAATTGTTTTTATATAAATATAATATAACCTTCCCTTCCTTGAAAAGTTTTTACTCCCTAAAATAGGGAGTTTTTTTTATTTAGTACATTTTGACTAACTCTCTGACATGGGAGAGAATGTCCTGTGCGACTATGCGGGCTTTTTTTGAGCCTTCTCTGATTACATCATCAACATATCCGGGGTTTTTCTCGAGTTCATGCCGTTTTTCTCTCATCGGACGCAGGTAGTCGTTGACAATCTCTGCCAATTTTATCTTGCAGTCAGCGCATCCTCTTGTTGCTGCCTGACATTCTTCGCAGGTTTTTGTTATCTGGTCATATTCGGCAAAAATTTCGTAATAAGGGAATACGACTTCGCAGTTATCAGGATTCCCGGGGTCTGTTTTGCGGATACGGTTTCTGTCTGTGATAGCCTGTTTGATTTTTTTGGTTGTATCTTCTTCCGTATCAGAGAGTTTTATGTCATTATGGAAGCTTTTGCCCATTTTTTGTCCGTCGATACCTTTGAGAAGCGGAACTTCCGTTAATTTGGGCTTTGGCTCTTTGAAGAAATCGGTTTTGTATATTCTGTTGAATCTGTTCGCTATATCTCTTGTAATTTCGATGTGCGCAATCTGGTCGCTACCAACCGGGATGTAATCGGCGTTAAACATCATAATATCGGCGCTCATCAAAACAGGATATCCGAGCAGCCCGTAGCTTACTGATGGGGCTTCGTTTTCGTTGCTTCTGAGTATTTTGGCCATATCTTTTAGCGTCGGGTCACGTTCTACCCAGTTTTGAGGAGTAATCATACTCAGATAGATATGCAGTTCAGCTGTTTCAGGAACCAGTGATTGGAGATAGATTGTCGATTTTTCCGGGTCTAATCCGCAAGCCAGCCAGTCCATTGTGATGTCACGGATGTTTTGTTTCAAAGAATCGGTATCATCAAATTTTGTTGTAAGCGCATGCCAATCAGCAATAAAGAAGAAGCATTCATAGTCATCTTGCAGCTTCACCCAGTTTTGCAGAACACCGATGTAGTGTCCAAGATGGAGTTTGCCTGTTGAGCGCATGCCCGATACAATTCTTTGTTTTGTCATGAAAAAATCCTCTCGAAATTCTCTTTCAAGAAGATTTTATCAGAAAAATATTTTTGATGCGTTTTTAGTTATCTTGGAATAAATTTTCAAAAGACCATATCAGTTTTGTGTCATAAAAACGAGATTCCCCGTCAGCACCAAGAACTTCTATGTGAGTTTCGTTTTTCTTTGGACCCTGATTGTATTTGGTTGTTGTCATCTCACCATCTTGAGAAAGGAATGTTTCTCCTGTTAGTTTTCCTTGGTCATTGTATTTTCTGACATGAGTTTCTTCATTGTTTTTTGATACCAGAACAAACATTTTTCCGTTTTCGTCATAATAATGGGTGAGCCTGCTGCCGTTTGGTTCTTTTTCATCCCAGGATATAATTTTTCCGTTTTCATCAAAATACCATTGAGCTGTTTTACCGCTTGGATATTGTTTTGTGGCATATGTCATATTACCGCTTTCGTCATAGTGCTTTGCAATAATAGTGCCATCGTCGAGTTTGTTGACTGAAGATATAAGTTTGCCTTTTCTGTTATATGAGTTAATAGGATATTCTTCTTTGATTGAGGAATGTTCAGGTTTTGTGATGTTTATGCCTAATGCTTGAAGATGTTCCGCTTTGACCCGGGCTTGTTTTTGCTGGTATCTGCTGTAAGGGTGGCTGGCATTTTTGTCTGCCTGACGTTTTGCTCTTTGAGATTCTTTTCTTTTTGAAGAAAATACTATGGATGAATTCAGTGGGGTTATGTTCATGAGGGTTCTCCTTATAGTATTCATTTTATCAGCTCAAGTTTTGATGTCTTCAGTTTTTTAGACATAGTTGATAAAAGTTAATAAAAAATGATGAGAAAAATTTTCCGTATGTTATAAAAAAATTGTAATTTGACCATATTTGGAGTAAATTTCTATTATACTAGGAAAGATGTAATGGAAATATGAAATGGAGGTTTATAAAAACATGCCAAAGAAAACGATAACAGTCGATGGCAACTACGCTGCAGCGCATATTGCTTATGCTCTGAGCGAAGTTTCAGCAATCTATCCTATTACTCCTTCATCTACCATGGGTGAATGGGTTGATGAATGGGCTTCTCAACACAAAAAGAATATTTGGGGCAAAGAAGTCAGCGTTGTAGAAATGCAATCAGAAGCAGGTGCAGCAGGTGCTGTCCATGGTTCTTTAGCAGCAGGTTCTTTGACTTCAACTTATACCGCTTCACAAGGTTTGTTGTTGATGATTCCTGTTATGCACAAAGCAGCAGGTGAAATGCTTCCTCATGTAATTCACGTTTCTGCCCGTGCACTTGCCGCTCAATCATTGGCTATCTTCGGTGACCATTCTGATGTTATGGGCTGCCGTAATACAGGTTATGCAATGTTAGCAGCAAACTCTGTTCAAGAAGAAATGGACCTCGCTCTGGTTGCACATTTGGCAACTTACAAAGCAAAAGTTCCGTTCCTGCAGTTCTTTGATGGTTTCAGAACTTCACATGAAGTACACAAAATCGAAGAAATTTCTTATGAAGACATTGCTAAGTTAGTTGAACCGAAATATATCGAAGAATTCAGACAAAGAGCAATGAGACCTGAAGCTCCTGTTTGTAAGGTTGGTGCTCAGAACACCGATGTTTACTTCCAGGGTCGTGAAACGGTTAATAAATATTATGACGCTGTTCCTGATATCGTTCAGGAATATATGGATAAAGTTGCAGCCGTAACAGGCAGACAATATCATCCGTTTGATTATGTCGGTGCTCCTGATGCTACTGATGTAATTGTTGCTATGGGTTCAGGCTGCGAAGCTATCGAAGAAACAATCGAATATTTGAACTCAAAACGCGGTACAAAATACGGTTTGGTAAAAGTAAGATTGTACAGACCGTTTGATGTAAAACGCTTCAACGAAGCATTGCCGAAGTCAGTTAAACGTATAGCTGTCCTTGACAGAACAAAAGAACCCGGTGCTATCGGCGAACCGCTTTATCTTGATGTTGTAGCAGCTTTGGAAAACAAAGACATCAGAGTAATCGGCGGACGTTACGGTTTGTCTTCAAAAGAATTCACTCCTTCTATGGTTCTTGCCGTATACAAACATTCAGAAAACAACGGTTTCCACGGATTTACCGTTGGTATTGAAGATGATGTTACAAACAAATCATTGAAGATAGAAGAACATATCGTCACAGAACCTGAAGGAACTACAAACTGCATGTTCTGGGGCTTGGGTTCCGATGGTACCGTTGGTGCTAACAAAAACTCAATTAAGATTATCGGTCAATATACAAATAAGGATGCTCAGGCATACTTTGCTTATGACTCCAAAAAATCTTTCGGTGTAACAGTTTCTCACCTGAGATTTGGAGATAAACCGATTAAATCTACATACTTAATCACTGCTCCTGACTTTGTATCTTGTTCAACACATTCTTATATCGGCAGATATGATATGTTGAAAGGTATCAAAGAAGGAGGTGTCTTCCTGCTGAACAGCCCCTGGTCTAAAGAGGAAGCTTTCTCTCACTTAACAAGAGATATGCAGGAAACTATAATCAATAAGAAAATCAAATTCTATAACATTGATGCGGAATCTCTTATCGAAAAACAACCAGGTTTGCGCGGTAAGGGAGCAAATACGGTTATGATGGTTGCATACTTCAAAGTTTCAGGTATCATTCCGTTTGAACAAGCTCTCGAAGGTATGAGAGAGATGACAAAGAAAACCTTTAAGAAAAAAGGCGATGATGTTGTCAACATGAACTTGGCATTGATTGACGCTGCTGTTGATGCTTGTGAAGAAGTTGTTGTTCCTGCTTCTTTAGATGGCGTAAGTGCAGCTGACCCTGTTAAATTCCTGTCTGATGATGCAAGTGAGTTTGCTAAGAAAATCATCGAACCTTCAATGAGACAAAAAGGCGATGACATTCCTGTATCAGCTATGTCATGCGATGGTGTAATTCCTACCGGTACTGCTTGTTTGGAAAAACGTGCAATTGCTCCTAGAGTTCCTCACTGGAATTCCGAAGCTTGTATCCAGTGCGGTATCTGCGCTTCTGCATGTCCTCATGCTGCAATCAGAACAAAACTTGTTGAATCAAAAGACCTCAAAGATGCTCCCGCTTCATTCAACACAATACCTGCAAAACCTGCATTGGCTGATGAAAAATTCAAAGTTCAGGTTTATTGCAAAGATTGTACAGGCTGCGGTGTTTGTATCGATCAATGTCCTGCAAACAAAAATCCTGAAAAACAGGCTCTTACTTGGTCAACTATCGAAAAAGAAGAAGCAGCAGGCGAATGTGTCAACGAAAAATTCTTTGACGAGCTGCCTGATAATGTAATGGGTAAAAACACAACCAAGACAATTAAAGGCGCTATGTTGAGAAAACCGTTGTTCGAATTCTCAGGTGCTTGTGCAGGATGCGGAGAAACACCTTATGTTAAGTTAGTTTCTCAATTGTTTGGTGAGAATGCTATCGTTGCTAACGCAACAGGTTGTTCTTCAATCTACTCAGGTACATTCCCGACAATACCTTATACAAAAAATAAAGACGGCAGAGGTCCTGCTTGGGCTAACTCGCTGTTTGAAGATAATGCTGAATTCGGTTTCGGTATGAGAATGGCTGTTGACCAGAACAGATCAACATTGAAGACTTATGTTGAAAAAGTTCTTGAAAACGAAAAAACACCTGCAGACTTGAAGGAAGCTCTTGAAGGTGCTATGTCACACTGGGATAATTCAAAAACTGATGAAGCTATTGCTGCTCAGACAAAAGCCAAAGAAGTTCTTGCAAAATATGCTGATTGCGGATGTCCTGATCTTGCAAAAGTAAGAGAACTTCAAGACTACTTCACTGATAAATCAGTATGGATTATCGGTGGTGACGGCTGGGCAAACGATATCGGATACGGCGGTATTGACCATGTTCTCGCACAAAATAAAAACGTGAATATTCTTGTTCTTGATACCGAAGTTTATTCCAACACCGGCGGTCAGGCTTCGAAATCAACACCTACAGGTGCTGTTGCGAAGTTTGCTACAGGCGGTAAAAGAACTTACAAGAAAAACATGGGCTTGATGAGCATGTCTTACGGTTATGTTTATGTTGCATCAGTTGCGCTTGGTGCTGATAGAGCTCAAACTCTGAAGGCATTCCAGGAAGCTGAAGCTTACGACGGACCGTCTATCATCTTTGCTTATGCTCCTTGTATTGCTCATGGTATCGATATGAGCAAAACTCAAACAGAACAAAAACGTGCCGTTGAAGCAGGATATTATCCGCTTTACAGATATAACCCTGCTAATGAACAACCGTTCACATGGGATGCTAAAGATCCTAAAGGCAGCTACCAGGACTTCATCAGAAGCGAAGGCCGTTACAAACAGCTGCTTAAGACAAATCCAGATGCTGCAGAAGCTCTTTATACTCAAGCAGAAGAAGATGCAGCTAAGAGAATGGCTGTTTACAAAGCAGTCGGCGAGTTGATGAAATAAGCCGTTTGTTCTTATAAAATATGGAGGGATGTAAATTTTTACATCCCTCTTTTTTAAAGTATTTTAAGCATAATGACAAAAAACCGTCCGAATATTTCGGACGGTTTTTTGTTCTATTTTTTTTCAATTATTTGCCGATAGCTGCATTCAAGTCATCAATAAATTTGTTTATATCAACGCCGTGAACTTTTGCGCCTGCTTCTATATTTTCGAAACGGGCAGCAGCACAGCCGATGCATCCAAGACCGTATTTTTGGAATACGCCGAGTGTTTCGGGATATTGCTGAACTGTTTCGATGATGCCCATATCTTTTGTTATAGGTTTGTCTGACATTTTTAATTCCCTCTTTTGTATAACATTATTCAATTATAATGTGTTTGCAATCAAATTGAAAGAGAAAATTTATATTTTGAGATATTTTTTAGCACCATCAAACATTGAGTCTATGAGGTCTGCATTAACAAAGAGGTCTATTCCGCTTGCCATAAGATACTGGCGCATTCTTGCTTCCCAGTAAGGATATATTTCCTGCGGTTTGACTTTGAGCACGTCGCAGATTGACTTCAGATATTCAAAGTCAAGAGGCATAGGAAGCGCACCTCTCCATATGTCAACTATTTCAGAGCGTTTTTGGCGGGGAAAATTTTTGAGAAATTGAACATTTGTCATATTGAGCTTTTTTTGTTTGTTTTGCAGGAATTTTACCCCGCTGTCGATAATCCTCGGTTCTCCGGAGGACTTATATTCGACAAATTCTTCCGGCGGTACGCCCATAACTGTGGCAATTCTCTCGAGGGTGGTTGCACGTGTAGAAAATGGGATTGTGTTGTCAATCAAACTGTAGACATAAGAAAGAGTGACTCCTATCATCTGGGCGAAGTCTTTTTTATGTACATCATTTTTTGAGAGAAAATCCGTCAGTTTTTGGCTGCTTTCATTTTTTTGTGTTTGTTTTGTTTTCATTTTTCCTCCCAATTTATTTCTTTTTTTATGTATTTGAAATATCATAAAAATATATGGTGATTATATATAAATAGAACACTGACTTTTATTTGTAATTATCATATTGAATATATATGCAGATTAATTTTCTTTTCCCCAACCTGTGAGGAGCAAAAAATATGAAACTTATTGCAGGACTCGGAAATCCCGGAGATAAATACGAATTTACAAGACATAATGCAGGGTTCATTGTTGTTTCGAAGCTTGCTGAAAAGTTTGGAATAACAGGCAGGTTTGACAAAAAATTCAATGCAATTACCGGCAGAGGGAAGATTTGTGATGAGGAGGTTCTTATAGTCCAGCCGATGACTTTTATGAACTTATCGGGTGATGCGATTATTCCTCTTTTGAATTATTACAAAATGACCCATCATGACCTTCTTGTTGTTTTTGATGATATCAGTCTTGATTTGGGAGTTTTGAGGTTTCGTGCTAAAGGTTCTGACGGCGGTCATAACGGGATAAAATCAATTATCCGCAACCTCGGAGGAAAGAACGATTTTGCAAGGTTAAAAGTCGGCATAGGTCCTCAGCCGCCTTTTATGCCATCAGAGAGTTATGTTTTGCAGAAGTTTGATAAGAGCGAAGAAAGCTTGTTATCAGAGGTTGCAAGCTGTGCGCTTGAGGCGATAGAACTCTATATTTCCAGGGGGATAGAGTTTGCAGGGAGCAGATTCAACGGGCATATCAAGTCTTGATAGGGCAATAAGAAGATGTCCAAATCAGTGAAGTTTTTTATTATATTTTTTACCGGCATTACTGTTTGTCTTATAGGCGGATTGTTTTTTGTTGATAAAACATTTTATCAGCAAGAAATAACAATCCCCTACATTGAAGAGCCTGTTCAGGTCAATATTTCTGCAAATGAGAAGCTATCATTGTTTTTTGTTAAGAAATATCACGACTATGACATAATAATTACTCCTCAGGCTCGTTATAAAGTTCATGCGGCTGTTTTGAGCAAACATCGTTATTTCTGGGGAATAGACGGTTATTTGGCTCCGTATGACCTTGCTCTTGGGTGGGGGAAATATGCAAAGAAAGAAAATTATTCAAAGGTGATATTTCTTCAGTTCGGGCGCTGGTATTATTATTTTTATCCTTCGGCAGAGTTCTCTGATGCAGGGTTATACTCGGCGAATACTCATGTTGTTCCCAGCAATGAGAAGGTTCTTGAAGGAATAAAAAAACTGAAAAAACACAATGAAGTTTATATGGAGGGTTATCTTGTCTATATAGAAGCAGCAACCCCGAAGGGGAAAACGTTTACGTGGAATTCGAGCTTATCACGTGAAGACAGCGGTGATGGTGCCTGCGAGATTTTTTATGTTACGAAACTTGTGTCAAAACACGGAATATTTGAATAACTAAAAAGAGGGATTTATATAGCAAATTCCACCAAAAATTTCCAGAGTAACGTCATACTGAGCGTTAGCGAAGTATCTAAATAAAAAGGATTCTTCGGGCTAAAACTCTCAGAATGACGGACTTTTAATAGTATCTGTGGAATTTGCTATATAGGTTCCTAAAAAGATGTGTTGAGTTTGCCAAGGCGTACATCTTTGTAGAAATAATTCAATATTTGATAAGCGTTGTATCCTTCTTTTGACATATTGTTGGCACCATATTGGGATAAGCCTATGCCATGACCTTTTCTCGGGATGTTTGAGTCAAAAGACGGAACAGAGGCGAGAAAAGGCATATCTTTTGTCCAGCTTTTGCCTGAGTTGTTGGTATGTCCTCCTGCGCTTGCGTGGTAGTAGGCAGGGATGACTTTATTCTGATACATGAGCACCTGTCCGAGGGTTGACCTTACCGCAAGATTTGTTGACTTCGTTTCCGCTGATGCTCCACCGTAGGCCTGGTCTTCCGGTGTGTCTTTGAGGTCGTAGCCTCTTGAACCTCTTTTTCCCATATTTGCGACTGCGTAGCTTCTTGCTGCGATTGCCTGTGCTTTGAGAGCTTCGATATTCCATTTTGAAGGCATCTCTGAGGGGACAACACCGAGGAGGTAATATTCAAGCGGGACATCATTTATGACGGTAATTCCCCGCCCTCTGATTTGAGCAATCATATTGCCTCTGTACCACTTGCCTTTTGTGAAGATGAAGGCATTTTTATCGGTTGTGAATATCAGATTATTTGTTTTTGTTGTATAAAATTTTTTGTCATTGGGGAGTTTGATTGCTATGCTGTTGAAGTGTTTTTTAATGACATATTTTTTCATTGGTTTGAGCTCAATGATTGTTTTTCTTTTGTTTGCGTCAATGAGCCGTCCTCGCTGTGAAACAGCAATCACTATATCATTCTTGCCTTCCATAAGACCTATTCTTATTGCATAAGCCTGATTTATGGTACAAAGCAGAATACAAAAAAATATTAGTATATTTCTGATTGCTTTTTTCATGATTCCCGGTAATACTCTTAGTTAGTTTGATTTGGTATCTCTGTCGGATTTTGTTCTATTTTGTAGAGATAGTTGATTAGTTCTACTGCTATTTCTTTTTGTTCATTTTCTGAGGCATTTTGCAGATATTGAAATGCCTTTGAAACAGTCTGGTGGTAGTCATACCACCTTCTTGTAAATGTTTGGAATATCCTTGAAAGTTTTGAGGATATTTTTATGTTTCTTTTTTCCGCATTTTTGATAATAAAATCGGCAGCATTTATTTGTACTTCTTTTTGCGAATTTCTTAACAAACTTATAGCTAAGCTCAATGTCGGGTCAATATCATACCATCTTGCCGAATACATATAACATATCCTCTTTCTTTCCCTTCTTATAAAATAACTCATTTTGCTTGATGAATCAATACAATAAATGTTTTATGAATAGTCACTTTGACGGATGAAAAAAAACTCTTTTAAGTTGAACATGGAATATGTGAAGGAGAGTGGTATGACTAAGGTAAAAATTTATACAACGAACTATTGTCCTTATTCAAGAAAGGCAAAAGCGCTTCTTGATAAACTCGGAGTAAATTATCAAGAAATAGATATCACTGATAATGAGCCTGAAATGCGTATTAAGTTGGGAGAGCTTACGGGAGGGGTTCAAAGTGTTCCTCAGATTTTCATAGACGGGAAGCTTCTCGGAGGATGCGACAGTTTATATGAGGCTTATGACTCAGGCGAATTAGAGAAATTACTCAAGTTATAATTCTTACAAAAGGAAAAGCCGGCGTACAAGCCGGCTAATACTTTTTTAGCTAAGAAGGAGTCAATAGGAGAAAAATAAACGAAAATACAATTACATGAAATAATATTCCTTGAAAAGATATATTTTAAACAAATAAGTATATAAATATTACATACTTTTAACATATTATAATATATATGCTTATCATTGTAGTTTTGGAATTTTTGTTATATGTTAGTGTACATATAAATAAGGAAACAAAACGATGATGATAGAAATGTATGTAATGGGTGTGGCGCTTGATACAAGAACGGGTTCTCCGATTGTTGTGCTGAAAGACTTTGATGATAGAAGGGCTCTTCCGATATGGATAGGGTCAGCTGAAGCAAGTGCAATAATCAGAAAAATAGAAAATATCAAAGTAATACGCCCCATGACACATGATCTTATTTGCACGCTTATTGAGCAAATGGGATATTATGTTGAAAAGATTGAAATTCATGATGTAAGCGAAGAAACTTATTTTGCAAATATTGTTTTGAAAAATGACGATGGAGATGAGAAGGTCATAGACTCCCGTCCCTCTGATGCGATTGCGATAGCATTGAGAACAGAAGCACCGATTTTTGTTTCACCTTCCGTTGTCGCAAGCGGCACTGTTTCTGCTAATGAAGAAAAAGACGAGCAGGAAACGGAAGAATTCAAGAAATTTATTCAGGATTTGAAACCGTCTGATTTCCAAAAGCTGCTTGATGACCATGGAGAGTCAAAACAATAAATTTTGTTAAGGACATAGCAACTTTTTATTTTCATGGGAGTTATAATAAAAAGTTGTGCTTTAAACATTCAGAGGTTTTTTATGAATATTCAGCCTGTAGGGTATAATTCTTATTCAAGGTCTTTCGGTTCATTTGCAGAGAAAAACGGCAATTTGAAAAAAGATGAAGAGAATAAATCTGCTGAGCCAAAGAAAGTCTTGAAAACTGCAGCTAAAGGAACTATTCTGGGAGCTGCCGTGGCGGCTGTCGGTTTAGGGCTGAATTTTCTTTATAAAATAAAAACAGGAAAGCTGATATTGGTCAGGACAGTTAACAATGCTGGAAGAGTTGTCGGTTTGTCTTTTGCAAAACTTGTGAAATAGTGAGTTTTTATTAAAAAAAATTAATAAAAGGCATGGTTCTTATTTTATTTTTGTAATTTTTTGGTTTTAATAAAATTATTAACAACTATTAACAAATCCCCTTGATTTTAGCAATTTATTTTTTCAGCTGTCTTTTAGAATACAGTTAATTTAAAGTTATGTTCAAATAACAGGAGTTGTTGTACTATGAATTATTTGTCTAAAGAAGAAATAAGACAATGGCGAAGCTCTCTTGAGAAAATTACTCTTGAAGAATTTGCAAGAAGACTCGGGAAACAGGTGGAAGAAAAGAAACAAACTCATGACATAGTTGATATGATAGTGAACAACGAAGCTATCTCAGCTACCCCAGAACTGCCTGCCAAAAAACCTCAGAAGGCTATTACGTTTAAGTTTACTTTCAAGAAAAAATTGACGGAACGAGAACAAAAGATTTTGGATTATCTGACAAAACATGTCAACGAGCCTGTGAAGGCTACTGATTTGGCATCTTTAATCGGCTTGCCGAGAGATTATGTCTACAAATATATCAGAAATTTGAGAGCAAAAATTGCTGAAGAAGTTCTCTTTAACTCGAATGAAGGCGGATTTTTGCTTAAGTCATAATTAATTCCTTTCTTATTTGATGACTTTAAATTAACAAAAGCCTGCGAATTTCTCCGCAGGCTTTTTTATTGCTATTTGTTCCGTGTTGTCTGACTAACCGTTGCAAGAGCAGCAATCGCAGCAAGAACCGAGTTTTTCTTGAGCTTCGTTCATTCTTACTTTGATACGTCCGTCGACTGCTATTCCTTCGCCTGTTTTCTCTGAAATCAACAGCGGGTTGATATCGAGTTCGTCGATGAACGGGAAGTCTGTTACGAGTTGAGATAATCTCAGCAGTGTTTCCTGAATTTGGTCTATTTGAGCAGGAGTTGTGCCTCTTGCACCTTTGAGCAATTCATAAGCTTTAACTGACTTAATCATCTCTTCTGCATCAACGTCTGAAAGCGGAGCTATTCTGAATGTTACGTCTTTCATCGTTTCGATGAATACACCGCCCAAGCCGAACATCATCATCGGACCGTATTGAGGATCTGTTGCGATACCGCAGACCATTTCTCTGTTCCCTTTGACCATTTCTTGAACGATTACGCCTTCAAGACCGTCGAGGATATTTCTTTCTTTGAGTCTTTCAATCAGAGCTGCATATTCCTGACGGAGGTGTTCTTCCGATTGAATGCCGACGATTACTCCGCCTACATCTGTTTTGTGAGAGATTGTTTTTGATGTAATCTTCATAACAACAGGGTATCCGATGCCGTTTGCAACATTAGCGGCTTCATCAACGTTTGTTGCAAGACCGTATTTGCAAGCTCTGATACCGTAAGCATTAAGAACATCAATTGACTCAAGAGTTGTGAGCTGTGCTCTTCCTTCTGAGAGTGATTTTTTGATTACTTCTGCTGCTTTTGCTCTGTCTACGTCATAAACAGGGAACTTACCTTCCGGTCTGTTCATCCACTGTCTTTGTCTGTCAAGTCTTGTCATTGCTTCTGCTGCTTCTTCAGCATACATATAGAACGGCATATTAACGTTCATGTTTGCAATTTTTGTGAAGAATTCGCTCTTTGTCATGAATACGCCAAGAATTGGTTTTTGAGGATTTTTGGCTTTAATTTCCATAAGCGCTTCAGCTACGTCAATATCTGCAAGACCAAGGAACGGAAGATAGATAACAGCAATCATATCAACGTTCTCGTCAGCTATAACAGTTTCAAGAGTTTGTTTGTAGTGTTCGATAGGAGCTGATGCAATCATATCAACAGGGTTTTTGACACTTGCTGCCGCAGGCAGGAAGCTTCTCAATTTATCTTTTGTAGCGTCAGATAATTTTGCCATTTGCATGCCTGATTCACAAACAGCGTCTGTTGCCATAATACCGGGGCCGCCTGAGTTTGTGATAATTGCAACTCTGTTGCCTTGAGGTATCGGACAGTTTGAGAATGCTTTTGCATTTGAGAACAGGTTTTTCAAAGAAAATTCTCTGATAACGCCTGATTGTTTTAATAAAGCGTCAGCTGCTTTATCAGCACCAGCAAGAGAACCTGTGTGTGAAGATGCTGCTGAAGCACCTGCTGCAGAACGTCCTGCTTTAAGGGCAAGTATCGGTTTTTTCTTTGTTATTCTGCTTGCAAGTTTTCTGAAGTTTGCAGGATTTTGAATTGACTCCATATAGAGGAGGATTTGTTTTACTTCGTCGTCGTTTTCCCAGTATTCGAGCATTGTTTCGGCATTGATATCAGCCTGATTCCCGATTGATACGAACTGAGCAAAGCCGAGGTTCAAGTCTTTGAGAATATTCAAAATACCGCCGCCAAGAGCGCCTGATTGTGAAACGAAACCGATGTCACCTTTAACTGGTAATGATTCTGCGAATGTAGCATCCATTCTGATGTTGTCATCAGTGTTCAAAACACCTAAGCAGTTTGGACCTACGCATCTCATACCGTATGAACGGATTTTTTCGAGAAGTTGTTTTTCGAGTTCAGCGCCTTCTTTTCCTGTTTCTTTGAAACCTGCTGTAATGATACATATACCTTTGATGCCTTTTTCATGGCATTGGTCAATTGTATCAAGAACGAATTTAGCGTTAACTACTATAACAGCCAGATCAACATCGCCGGGTACTTCGTTGATTGAAGTGTAAGCCTGAAATCCCTCGATAATTCCGCCTTTTGGGTTAACAGGGTAGATATTACCGTTGAATTTGTAATCTCTCAATCTTTGCATAATTTCTGAGCCGATAGTTTTCGGTTTTGTTGAAGCACCAATTACGGCAATTGATTTTGGCTTCATAATTGCGTCAATTTGTTTTACCATTTTTGTTTCCTCTATTTCTTTTTAAAAAAATTTTTAAGTAAAAACTATATCTTTATT
Organism: Candidatus Adamsella avium; assembly: GCA_904420445.1. Classification (GTDB taxonomy): domain Bacteria; phylum Cyanobacteriota; class Vampirovibrionia; order Gastranaerophilales; family CAJFVJ01; genus Adamsella; species Adamsella avium. Next base: position 364,818 of record CAJFVJ010000001.1, read on the forward strand.
AAATTACAACCAAAGTGTCGTGTAAATAGCAAAAGGGAAAAAATCTTACAACAATCTTAGTTGTAGCCCTCATCAAGCCATTCTCTGATTCTGAATTTTGCTCCAAGATTTTCTGCAATTTCTCTGCATTTTTCAACATCCGGCTTGAAGTCTTTGTAGCCTGTTACGATGGTTGCTGTTGTATCTATTCCGTTTTCAGAACATTCTTTGATGAAATCCAAAACCGCCTGATACGCTGTTTCAGCGGTATAAGTCGGCTGAGAAATTCTTCCGTACAACTCGGCATTTTCTCCATTTAAGCTGACTGATACTTTATCAATCAATCCCTTCAGCTCTGGTATAATGTCCCTTTTGTGGATAAGGTTGCCATGTCCGTTGGTATTTATTCTTATTTTTTTATCAGGATAGTGCTCTTTGAGAAATTTTGAGATTTCTTTTATGTGCTCTAGTTTGATGATTGGCTCGCCGTAGCCGCAGAAGACAAATTCACGCTGCTGTTGCGGAGAGAGTTTTTTAATTTGTTCTATTACATCCTGAGGTGTAAATTTTTCTTTTTCTAACCACAGATTTTTGTCTTTGACTTTGGAGTTCAAATCTCTTATGCAGAACACGCAGTTGTTTGTGCAGGCATTGGTAAGATTTATGTATAACGCTCCGTCAAGAAGATATGCATAGTTATCGCTCATGTTTATCACCTGTTTTTTCTACAAGAATATTTTCACATGAGTTATACTTTTAATTCAACTTTTTTAATCCTTTTTGATAGCCAGCCGGCTAATTGAAAGGTCAATCAAAATCTTTTTTAATATAATTAATCTTTTTCATACTTCCAGCTATTCTTAATTCCAGAGCTTGAACCTTAGTAAAATAAGGTTCTTTTTTTTATTTGCGGGATTTTCATGGAACTTATATAACAAATTCCTCAGATACTATTAAAGGTCCGTTATTATGATGGATTTAGCCCGAAGAGTCCTTTTTGTTTAGATACTTCGCTAACACTCAGTATGACGTTGTTTTGGAAATTTTTGGCGGAATTTGATATATAAAACCCATTTTCACTGCGTTGACTCGCTTTCTTGCTTTATTTATAATATGGCGAGAGATGAGGTGTGATATGGTAAAACCTAAAAAACAACTGAATGGAGTGTCAGGATATGACCACCAGCTCTATATCGAAGATTGGAAAATAAAGTTAGATTCCAATGAGAATCTCCTCGGACCATCTGAGAAGGTTGTCGATGTGTTGAAGCATATTACGGGCAATGATGTGAAATTCTATCCGGCTTACGGCGAGTTGATTTCTACGATTGCCGGGGCAAATAATGTTTCTGAAGATATGGTTTTGCCGACAAACGGCGGAGATGAGGCAATTTGCTATATTCTCAATACTTTTCTTGAAGAAGATGAGAATGTTGTGACAGCTGTTCCGACGTTTGTAATGTCGAAGATTTATGCGAGAATTTCAAATTCATCATATAAAGAAGTGCCGTATAAAAGAAAATGGGTTTACCCGATAGATGATGTTCTTTCTGCAATTGATGAGAAGACAAAGATTGTTCTTGTCACAACTCCAAACAGCCCTACGGGGGATAGTATTTCTGAAGATAATCTTCTGAGAATAATCGAAAAAGCGCAAACGCAGAACACTCTTGTGATGATAGACCAGACTTACGGCAGTTATTCTGATAAGAGTTATGTATCTTTTGCATCAAAATTTGATAATGTAGCGATTGTACGTTCGATGTCAAAAGACTTTGCTCTTGCAGGGCTGCGGCTCGGGTATATTATTTCGAACGCTGAGAATATCAATCACATAAAGAAAATATTCAATCCTTTCAGCGTAAATATTATTGCTGCAAAAGCCGGCGTTGCATCTTTGAGAGATACCGATCATTTCAAATTTGTACGGGATGAAATCTTGCGCTCGAAAGATATTGTTACGGAAGGTTTGAAAGATGTAGCGACTGTTTACCCGAGCGATGGAAACTTTTTGTGCATAGATTTCGGCGAAAGAGCTTCATATATTTATAAAAAACTTTTGAAACACGGAATAAAGGTCAAGTTTATGCATGACGGGCTTGTGAAAAATTGTTTCCGGGTGACAATGCCTTCGAACAAAGATGCACATGAACTTGTTGAAGTGATAAAAAAACCTTCAAAACTTTTGATTTTTGACATAGACGGTGTTCTGGTAGATACATCAAAATCCTATCGTATGGCGATAAAATCCACATTTGAATTTTTTGCTAAAAAAGAGCTCTCTTTTGATAAAATCCGTGAAGCTAAGAATTTGGGCGGATTAAACAATGATTGGGATTTGACGGAGTATCTCCTAAAAGAAGAGGGAATCCGTGTTCCGAAACAGGCAATAATCGATAAATTCCAGACGCTTTATTTCGGGCATGGCGGTGACGGGTTAATCAGAAATGAGTCTTTGCTTATCTCAAAAGAAGAACTCGAAGAGTTATCAAAGGATTTTGATTTAGCGGTCTTTACCGGTCGTCCGAGGGCTGAGGCTGAGTTTATATTGAAATATTTCGGTATATATGATTTGTTCTCTCCGATAATAACCATGAATGACGTACCTGAGAACAGACAAAAACCTTATCCTGACGGCATTTTGAAGATTGTTGATATTGTCCGTCCCTCAGAAACATATTATCTCGGAGATACTCAGGATGATATGCTCTCAGCCAAAACAGCCGAGGTAAAAGGGATAGGAGTTTTGCCTCCTCAGGACAAGAGCGAAACCCTCAAACAATTGATGTCAAATCATCAACCTGTGGTAATATTAGAGAATACAAAAGATATTATCAGCTATATGGGAGCAAGAAGATGAGAACATCGACCCGTGAGAGAAAGACTCTTGAAACAGAAATCAAAATCAGCCTGAATCTTGACGGCACAGGAAAGAGGAATATATCTACAGGTATAAAATTCTTTGACCACATGCTTGAGCAGTTTGCTGCCCACGGGCATTTTGATATTGATATAAATTCAAAATCTCTCGATGGTGATTCTCATCATGTTCTTGAAGATACAGCGATTACTCTCGGGGAAGCTTTCAAAGAGGCTCTAGGTGATAAAAAAGGCATTAAACGCTACGGGCATGCAATTATCCCTATGGATGAGGCTCTTGTGTTGAGTGTTGTTGACCTTAGCGGGCGACCTTTTTCGGGTGTTGATGTTGAGATAGAAGAACAGATTGTCAGCGATTTTGAGACCGTTTTGCTGAAGCATTTCTTCAACAGTTTTTCTGTTGCAAGTGCTTCTACCATACACATAAAGTTGTTAGCCGGCGAGGACACTCATCATAAAATTGAAGCTGTTTTTAAATCTTTTGCACGTGCTCTTTCTCAGGCTGTATCAATTGATGAAAAGCATTCTGATATCACTCCTTCGACGAAGGGAATTTTATGAAAATAGCTGTAATAGACTATGGAGCAGGCAATTTGTGCAGCATAGCAAATATGCTTGATAATTTTGACTGCGAGTATGAACTTACATCTGATGAGAAGAAGATTTTGTCTGCTGATAAAATAATCTTCCCCGGTCAGGGACACTTTGCTCAAGCAATGAGAAACCTTGATGAAAAAGGGCTTGTTCCTGTAATAAAAGAGTCTATCAATTCGGGAAAATATTTCTTGGGAGTGTGTTTGGGGCTTCAGGTTCTGTTTGAAAAAAGTGAAGAAGCTCCGAGGGTTGAGGGTCTTGGTGTTTTCAGAGGTGAAGTTTTGAAATTCAAAGAGGGGAAAATTCCTCAGATAGGCTGGAACAAACTTCGTACCACTTCAAATAACAGAGTGTTGTCAGATGATTATTTTTATTTCGTAAATTCTTATTATGTAAAACCTGAAGATGAGAGTATAGTGTCCGCTTATTGCAGTTATTATATTGATTTTGCTGCATCCGTTGAGAAAGATAACATTTTCGCCATGCAGTTTCATCCTGAAAAAAGTGCAAAAGCAGGGTATGATGTCTTCAGAAAGTGGATAGAGCTGTAAATATTATTATTTAATTTAACTGAATGATTACAATATATGAAAAGTATTATTTAATTAGTATGAGATAATTGTAATTACATTTGGAGCAAAGATGAATATAGTAGCCTTAATAGGGGCAGTTGCCGGCGTCGGGTTTATTCTAATCGGGCAGGCTCTCGAAGGTGGTAATATTAATCAGCTTATACAGATTACGGCTGCATTTATTGTATTCGGGGGTACTTTTGGCGCAATACTTCTGAGCTTTCCGCCGGAAACTTTGATGGATGCTTTGAAGAGCACAAAAATCGTTTTCTTCTCAACAAAGATAAACTATGAAGTTATCATACAAAAAATAATAACTTATGCGCAAAAAGCACGTAAAGAGGGCGTTATATCTCTTGAACAGGATGCAAAGACAGAAGACGATGAATTTTTGAAACTGGGTCTTGAACTGGTGAGCGATGGTACTGACCCGAAACTTGTCCGTGAAATGCTTGAAAATAAAATGACTCAAGAAGAAGCAAAAGAAGCAGGGGCTGCAAAAGTTTGGGAATCAGCAGGCGGATTTTCTCCGACAATCGGTATCATCGGAGCTGTTCTCGGTTTGATTCAGGTTATGCAGAATTTATCAGACCCTTCAAAACTCGGCGCAGGTATTGCTGTTGCGTTTGTTGCAACTGTTTATGGTGTTGGTTTTGCAAATTTAATCAGTATTCCTATGTCTACAAATTTGCGTTTTAAATCAAAAGAAGTGATGATTGCAAGAGAGATGATTCTCGAGGGTATACTTGCCATTCAGGCAGGTGAAAGCCCTGCGTTGATAGAAAGAAAGCTCCAGACATATTTACTTTAATATTTTTATTAACCGAGGGAGTATAAACAAGGCTCAGTATGGCGAAAAAAAAACATCAGGAAGAACATGAAAATTTAGAAAGATGGCTTGTGTCATATGCTGATTTTATGACATTGCTGTTTGCCACATTTGTTGTTCTCTATGGTCTTGCCATGTCAAATGCTCAGGATTATACAAACCTGCAGGATTCTCTTGAAAGAGCTTTCTCGGCATCATCTTTGTTTGATGGTTCTCCAAGCATTATGGGAGAAGGAGGAAATGATGAAAGTGTATTTGACAACACTCCCGGAGATTCCGTTGTTCCTCCACTTCTTGAACTGTTGAGTCCCAAGTACGAGCAGGAGTCTTTTGAGAAGATTAAAGAAGCCATAGAAAAAGATAAGGACCTTAAAGATGATATTGATGTCAGCATAGATGAAAGAGGGCTTGTCATCAATATTTTGGACTCTGATTTGTTATTTGAGTCATCAAGTACAAAACTTACGCTTAAATCGACGAAAATTCTCGATAAAGTAGGAGGGTTGATAAAGAGCAAATTCAACCTGCATAATATAAGAGTTGAAGGACACACAGACAGTGTGCCGATGGCGTCTGCCGTTTATCCGTCGAACTGGGAACTTTCAGCTGCGAGAGCAGGAAGTGTCGCAAGATATCTCATAACAAATTTTTCTTTCAAGCCGAATTTGTTTTCAATTGTCGGTTATGCAGATACCCGCCCCATTGCCGATAACAAAAAACCTGAAGACCGCAAGAAAAACAGACGTGTTGAGATTATTGTTTTGAAAAATAAGGTAGCAATGAGCGATCCTGAGTCATCGGTTCATCAGTCTTTGAATATTTATAATAACAATCCTAATGCCCCTGTATCAGACAACAAAGACAATCTTAAAAACTTGGGGAATCCTCAGACACAGCGAGTTAACCCTGAGCTTCCCGTGTCAGATAAAACCGCTCCGGAGCACAAAAACAGTGCGGCAGTAAACGCCATTCTTGAAGAAGGCGACTCAAAAGATGCGATTATTATCCAGGACACATACAAAAAAGAATCTGACGATATTGAAAATCAAATTTTCCAATATGAACAGTCAATAAAAGGTCAGGTTCAGGAAAATAACAACAAAACACAGCCGATAACTCAATATTCAGCTGACGAAAAAGTTTTGAACGAATCTGAGTCAGAGTCGTTTTTTACCCAGCTGTATAATTCGTTGTTCAAACCTAAAGATTCATCAGGGGCAAAAGAATGAGAATAGTTGATTTAATAGAAAAGAAAAAAAAAGGTTCCACCTACACCCGTGATGAAATACAGTTTATTATAGACGGGATTACCAACGGGACGATTGCTGATTATCAAATTTCTGCATGGTTGATGGCTGTTTGGTTCGCCGGAATGAATGATGATGAAACGGCTTATCTGACAGAGGCGATGGCGAAGTCGGGAGATATGCTTGATTTATCATCATTGGGTAATTATATTGTAGACAAACATTCAACAGGCGGAGTGGGCGATAAAATTACACTTGTGCTGATACCTCTTCTCGCTGCAGCAGGGCTGCCTGTTGCAAAGTTATCCGGACGCGGGCTCGGGCATACCGGAGGAACAATTGACAAGTTAGAGTCAATTGATGGATTCAGAACGGATTTATCTATCGACGAATTTTTGGCTCAGGTGAAGAATATCAACGTGGCTATTGCCTCACAAACTCTTGAGCTGACGCCTGCAGATGGAAAGCTTTATGCTCTGAGAGATGTTACCGCAACTGTTGATTGCCTTCCTTTTATATGTTCATCAGTTGTATCAAAAAAAATTGCATCAGGCGCAAACATAATCATACTTGATGTAAAATGCGGAAGCGGGGCATTCATCAAGACCAAAGAGCAGGCAGAGAAGTTATCTGAGCTTATGGTATCTGTCGGTCACAGGCTCGGGCGTGACATCACGGCTGTTATAACAGATATGAACCAGCCTCTTGGTTTTGCTGTCGGAAATTTGCTTGAAGTAGTCGAGTCTGTTGATGTCTTGAAAGGAAAAGGACCTGATGATGTCAGAGATTTGTCGGTTTATTTTGCGGCGCTTGCTCTTGTGAAAGCGAAGAAGTTTGAAAATCTGGAAGATGCTGAGGTTTATTTGTGCAAACTTCTCGATGACGGGTCAGCTTTCAGAAAATTTGAAGAGATGGTATCAGCGCAGCATGGAAACCTTTTGTCCATTGAAAAAGGAACATATGATAAGGCAAGATATATTCTTGATGTGAAGTCTTTTAGCGATGGATATGTTTCAAGATGTGATGCATTGAGTATTGCAAAAGCCTGCAAGATGTTAGGAGCAGGCAGAGAAAAGAAGGGTGATGAGATTAACCATAGAGTTGGAGTTGTGCTTGCAAAAAAAATCGGAGATGAGGTCAAGAATGGAGAGGTGCTTGCTTATGTCCATGCCGATGATGAAAATTTAGGAAAAGCGGTCTGTGAAGAGGTGGCAAAGGCTTATGAAACTGTATCAGAGCATGTTTATGCTGAAAAGTTGATTTATAAGACAATATGTTAGAGATTGACCGATTTTGATTAGATGATAAACTTGAATATAGAACTGAGGAGAAGTGTCCGAGCGGTTTAAGGTGCAGTCCTGGAAAGACTGTGTACCTCAAAAGGGTACCGGGGGTTCGAATCCCCCCTTCTCCGTTTTTTTGTGTCGGTTGTAATATATATTTTATTAAAGTTTGGAGTTCTTTGCAGGTTTGTTCTAAGTCAGCCGTCTTGAGTATAAACATGTTGAAGAAAAACTTTGATGAGCAGAGTTTTTGTAGCAAGAGTTGTCAAAATTTTGGAAAACGGTTGAGTTATTTTGTTTGAATACTGCAAAATAAATATTAATATTTAGTAATAAATATAATATAAAAAGAGAAATTTCTTTAATTAAAATTTTTTATTTTAAATATGGACATTAATGGCAACATATTTCAAAATTTTCTTCTGACAAACAGAGCGGGAAGTATACGACCCAATCCGACAGGTCAAAATTCAGCTCCCTCAATCAACAGCCAGCCTGTAAAGGATGAGTTTGTCAGAACTTCCGATGCTCAAAAAATTACTCAAGTTGAAAGAACACCTGAGGAAGTTTATATCGAGCGCCTTTACAACGAAACATATGATGAAGTTATGGGGCTTATGCCTCCGATAGTCAAAGATTTGAATATCTCAAAACCGAAGCTTGTGTTCGAAAAAGATACTGACCCAAATTCGTTTACACTTGCTGCATATGATTTTAGAAAGAACACGCTCGATGTTTCGGAACATTTGATGAAAGAAAATATATATTTGTATTATGAAAAAGATGGAACGCTCCCTATTATGTGTTATGGAGAAGAAGGTCTCAGAAAAACAATAATGTCCCAGGACGCTCCTTATGAAGGGAGAGTTGTAAAATTGAACGAAGAGGAGAAAGAACTTGTTGTGAAGTCAAGTTTTGCCCATGAACTCAGACATTGTGTTCAGGAGCATCTTCTTGCTTCGTGTGAAAATATTGGAGATGAAACAATAAAAATATATGATAAAAAGAATGCTAAAATTATAAACTTATATGATGAGCTAATATCTCTTGATGAGTCAATGTTGCAAGATGGCATTGAAACGGATGAAAACGGAAAAAGTATTGCTGAGAATCTTGCAAGACTGAAAAAAGAAAAAGAAGAAAGTATCAATGCGTATTATAAGAGTTACAAACCAAAGAAGATGTTAGATGAAAATACAATGTTGAAATTCAGCATTTTCCCTGATGATAACAAATATTTATCAGTGAAAGAACATTTTTTGGCAAATCTGAAGAACAAAATTGGAGGAACGGAAGATTCGGAAACAGAATATTATTCAGAACCTATGGAAATAGATGCATATAATTTTACATCGGAGTTTATTATATACAGCGGGACAAAACCCGGTATAAGAAAAGATGTTTTAATCGGATTAGGTTTATCCCCAAGAATACAGTCTGACATGGGTTTTGAACATCTCAAAGAAAACGGATATCCGCCTTTGATAGAATAAAAAAATCAGTTTGTGATGAGCTTTGTATTCAGGTTTGTCAGGTCAAGGATAATGATTCTGTGCTTCATCATATCAGGGATTAGGAGCTGTTTGTAAAGAAACACCGTAAATGATTATTTGTAACAGTTAAAATGACTATCAGAAGATTTTTAGGCAAATTTTAATTATTACTATAAAAATATTTCTTACATCTTGAATAAATCAAACGTTTGTTTTATAATAAAAGTATGAAACAGAAATTTGATGAAAATTCAAAAGAAAAAATTTTAAATACCGCGATTAAACTCTTTGCTCAAAAAGGCTTTGACGGTACAAGTATAAGAGAAATTTGCAAAAGTGCAAATATAAACATTTGTATGATTTCTTATTATTTTGGTGGCAAACAAGAATTGTATCAAGAAATAATTAGCAACTTGATAGAATCACAAAAAACTTATATGGAAAGTTTTTTGGATGTTAATGAAGATTTTTCTAATAAATCTAAAAAAGAACTTATTGAAAAACTTCAAACAGTCTTAGAAAAATTTATAGATTACTTTTATTCAAATATTTCAAATGATTTGATTGCATTCTTAGTTAAAGAACAACAAAAAAGTGATTTTGAAATAAAACCTCCTGCAATAATTTATTTAAGAAGATTAGTTGCCGCAATATTAGACAAACCGGCTAACGACAAAGAGGTAATATTTAAAGTATTATTTTTAATATCACAAATAAATTCTCCTAAAATACTAACCACATTTTCGCTTAAAGTATTAAATCAGACAGAATTTACAGATGAAGATATTCAAGTAATTAAAAATAATATCAAAACTTATGTGAAAGCAACTTTCGGAGATGTTGATGATTAAAAAAATAATTTCTGCATTTATTATACTAATTTGTTTAAGTCAAAGTGTTTTAGCTTACGATTATGCCAACTTGAATTTAGAATTTTTTAATAAATTCAATGATAATAATTTAAATTATTATATAAATTCTGCACTGGAAAACAACCATGAATTAAAGAAAACTGAATATAGAGTCGAGCAGTATCGTCAGCAAGTGAAGTATTCTTTTTCTAAAGAATTGCCAACTTTTAGCGTTGGAGCAAATTATCTAGGGATACACACTCCTAAATTTGGAAGTTATGGGCTAAGTGATAACGCTTTTGTACTTCCTTTTGTCGCAAGTTATGAAGCTGATTTTTTATTAAAAAATAGGGATAAAACTAAAAGTTATAAAAAATCTTATGAAGCTGCAACTTATGAACAAAAAGCAGTGTATTTATCACTTCTAAGTGATTTAGCGACTGTTTACACAAATATTTTGCAGTATGAGAATTTAATCCTTAACCAAAGAAAAATTGTATCTAACAATGAAAAGATTTTATTACACAGCCAAAAATTATTTAATCGTGGAATAATATCAACAAGTGAATTGAATAATTCAAAAAAACAAGTTGAAGATTCAAAAACTCAATTAAATAAGTTAGAAAAAGAACAAAAAATTTTATTAATGCAACTGGCAATCCTTTCAGGAATTTCTCCAGAAAACATTAACGATTTAAAATATAGTAATCTCAACACTTTTGAATACAGTGGAGATATACCAAGTGAAATTGCATCAGATGTAATTTTTTCTCGCCCCGATGTAATGGCTGCTGAAGCAAAGTTAGAAAAAGCAAAAATTGATATTCGTGTTGCCAGAAAAGAATTTTTCCCACGATTTAATATAACAGGAGTTTGGGCATTTAACACTATATTCCCTGGAAATTTCTTTTCTTGGGAATCTTCTTTAGCCTTACTTTTAGCGGGTGCAACTCAAGATATTTTCCAAGGCGGAAGAAAAGTTGCTAATTTAAGATTTCAAAAAGCAAAATATGAAGAACTTTTTGAAGATTACAAACAAACAGATTTAAACGCAATCAAAGAAGTAAACACAGCACTTTGTTTTGTTAAATATGATACCAATACAGAGAAAAACGTAAGACAGAAATTATCTTATCAGAATACAAATTTCCAAAACGAGCAAAAGAAATATAACAGAGGAATAATTTCAGCTATTGAGATTTTAGAAATGGAAAACCAAAAGCTTGCAGTAGAAAATGAACTAACAAAAGCAAAAACACAAAAGTTAATTAATTATTTTACACTCTATAAAGCTGTTGGAGGTAAACTATGAAAAAAATAATACCTATAATATTGATTTTAGTAATACTTGTATCTACAGGAATATTCTTCATTCTAAAAAATAAGAAAAATCCTTTTGAGCTAACTTTGTACGGTAATATTGAAATTCGACAAGTTGATTTGAGTTTCCAAGTTGCAGGACAAATTGAAAAAATGCTTAAAGAAGAAGGAGATACTGTAAAACAAGGGGAACTTGTTGCAAAATTAGATAATAAAGATTACAACGCTAATCTTACAAAAGCAGATGCAGAAGTTTCAAGAACTCTTGCACTATATAATGATGCAAAATCAAAATATGAAAGAAAAGCTCCTTTGTGCTCAGATAATACTGTATCCCAAATGGAGTGTGAAACTTTACTAAATACAAAAAACAAAGCTGATTCAGATTACAAAGCAGCTTTAGCTAATAAACAATTTACCAAAAACCAACTTGATTATACAAAGCTCTATGCTCCCGATGATGGTATTGTGACAGTAAGAGCTCAAGAACCTGGTGCAACAGTTAATAAAAGTCAACCTATTTATACAGTTGCCAAAAACAAACCTGTATGGATTAGAACTTACATTAGTGAAAAAGATTTAGGTAATGTTAAATATGGACAAAAAGTTCAGGTCTTAACAGATACAATCGATCCGAATACAAAGAAAAATAGAGAATATGAAGGGCAAATCGGATATATTTCACCTGTTGCGGAATTTACACCAAAAACAGTTCAGACAACTGATTTAAGAACTGATTTAGTTTATCGTATAAGAGTTTATGTTGATAATATTGACGAATACTTGCGTCAAGGTATGCCTGTAACTGTTAAAATCAATTTGGATAACAAAAATGCAAACGGTAATAATTAAAAACTTAAATAAAAGTTTTGGAAATATACAAGCGATAAAAGACCTTTCACTAAATATTGAAAAAGGCAAAATTACAGGTCTTATTGGTGCAGATGGTTCAGGAAAAACAACATTAATAAGACTTATTTCAGGCTTGTTAGTTCCTAATAGTGGAGAAATTTCTGTCCTTGGGATTAATCCTGCAACAGAAAAAGAAAAGTTAAATCCTAAAATAGGTTATATGCCTCAAAAATTTGGATTATATGAGGATTTAACAGTTGAAGAAAATTTGAAATTATATGCAGATTTAAAAAATCTTCCATACGATTTTGATAAACTTCTAAAATTCACCAAACTAGCACCATTTACTGACAGACTGGCAGGAGCACTATCTGGTGGGATGAAACAGAAACTGGGATTAGCTTGCGCGTTGATGGGTAATCCTGAATTTTTACTTTTAGATGAGCCCTCTGTTGGAGTAGATCCTATATCAAGGCGTGATTTGATGGAAATGGTAAGGAATTTAATTTCACCGGAAACAACAGTTCTATGGTCAACTGCATATTTAGATGAAGCTCATAGCTTTGATATTTCGGTTGTATTAGACAAAGGACAGGTTATTTATGATGGTACCCCTGAAGATTTAGCACCAACAACTCAAGAATTTGAGAATAAAGTAATTGAATTAATGGGAGGGTATAAAGAAATTCCTTCTCAAATTGCTGAAAATTATCCAGAATTAAAATCAGATATAGAATGTACTGTGCTGGCTGATAATTTAGAGAAAAAATACGGAAATTTTTATGCTGTAAAAAACAATTCTTTTTGTATAAATAGGGGAGAAATCTTTGGACTTTTAGGACCAAATGGAGCAGGAAAATCAACTTCTTTTAAAATGATGTGCGGACTAGCTAAACCTACATCAGGAACTGCAAAAATTATGGGGATAGATATTTTGAAAGAGCCAAGTAAAGCTCGTTCAAATCTTGGTTATATGGCTCAAAAATTTTCATTATATGGTAATTTAACTCTGCGACAAAATCTCGAATTTTTTGCATCAGTTTATGGAATAAAATCAAAAAATAAGCAAAAAAAAGTAGATGAAATAATTGAAATTTTTAATTTTCAAGATGTTGAAAACCAAAAAGCTGACGATTTACCACTGGGGTTTAAGCAGAGATTATCTTTAGCCTGTGCAGTTATTCATAATCCGCCTATTTTATTTTTGGATGAGCCGACATCAGGAGTTGATGTAATCGCAAGAAAGGAATTTTGGAATCATATAAAATCACTATCAAAAAAAGGGGTAACAATCCTTGTTACAACACATTTTATGGACGAAGCGGAATACTGTGATAAAATAAGCCTATTTTATAAAGGTGAAACTATTGCAGTAGGAACACCACAAGAGTTAAAAACACAATCAGGTGCAAAAAATATGGAGGAAGCTTTTATCAATTTAATTAAGGAGAGTGAAAAATGAAAACACTTTTTGCTCTGATAAAAAAAGAATTTCGTCAAATATTAAGAGATCCAAGCAGTATTATAATAGCTTTTATTTTGCCACTTATTGCAATTTTAATTTACATGTACGGGATTAATTTGGATACTGTAAAAGTTACAATAGGGATTAAAAATGATGATGCAAATCCTGAAATCTCAACTCTTATTAAATCTTTTGGGCACAGTAAATATGTAAAATCAAAAATTTATGATAATGAAAAAGAACTTCAAGAAGATATTGTCCGCTCAAAATTAAAAGGTGCAATTATTATTCCAAACGATTTTTCAAAAAACTTATCAAATCGAAAACCTGCAGATTTTATAATTATAACAGATGGCAGTGAAGTAAATACAGCAAATTATGTTCAAAATTATGCACTTCAAATTACAAATCAATGGCTTGCAACAAGCAAATACAAAAATGCATCTACAATGCCGATTGTTACTCCAACAGTCAGAACTTGGTACAATCAGGATTTGAATAGCCATTATTTTATTTTGCCAGGATCAATAGCAATTACAATGACGCTGATCGGAATATTGCTTACAGCTCTTGTAATTGCAAGAGAATGGGAACGCGGCACAATGGAAGCTCTTTTAACAACAAGAGTAAGGAAAATCGATATTGTATTAGGTAAATATATTCCATATTTTACACTTGGAATGTTATCTATGACCTTTAGTGTATTTATGTGTCTTGTTGTTTTTAAAATACCATTTAGAGGGAATCTTTTAATACTATTTTTTGTAAGCGGATTATTTTTATTTACATCTTTAGGAATAGGCTTGTTAATTTCTTCAAAACTAAAAAATCAGTTTTTAGCAAGCCAGGTATCTTTAGGAATAGGCTTTTTACCTGCATTATTACTTTCGGGGCTAATGTTTCCTATAAATTCAATGCCTTTAGTTTTTCAATATTTAACAATGATTTTACCGCCCAGATATTTTATAACTTTTATTGAAAGTGAATTTATGGCAGGTACGGTTTGGGAAATAGTTATCATAAATTCATTATTCCTATCTATTTTAGGTTTAATCCTTTTTGTAGCTGTTTATAAAAACACAGATATGAGGCTCAATAAATGATAAAAGATGTTTTAAGAAGAGTTTTTGCTCTAATAAAAAAAGAATTTATAACTATTTGGAAAGATCCCAAAAGTCGAGGAATTATTATTGCTTTACCATTATTGCAGCTATTTGTATTTTCAAATGCCATTACAATGGAAGTTAAAAATATTGATGTTGCAGTCTTAGATAGATCAAATACTTACGAATCGAGAGAATTGCTATCAAGATTTGAAAATTCTCCAAGGTTTAGAAAGTTTTATTATGTAAATGACGAAAAAGTTTTAAAAGAAAAAATTGATAATCAAAAAGTTCAACTTGGAATATATATAAACAATGATTTTTCAAAAAATATTAAAAATAAAAAAATGACTGATATTTTAGTAATTGCAGATGGTAGGCAAACCAATTCTGCATCTATCGCTTCAGCTTATGCCTCTCAAATTGTAAATGACTACAACAATGAAATTTCAAATACTACTCCTCAATTAAATCCTACAATCAGAAATTGGTATAACCCTAATTTAGAATATCGTTGGTATTTGCTGACCGTTCTTGTAGCAATGCTTGCACTCGTTATAACATTATTGCTTACAGCCCTTTCTATCGCAAGAGAAAGAGAAATGGGAACTTTTGACCAGCTTATTGTAAGTCCATTAACTTCTTTTGAAATTTTATTAGGAAAAACAATTCCGCCATTAATAATTGCACTGTCACTCACAACAATTATGACAACATTTGTAATCCTATTTTTTAAAGTACCATTTATAGGTTCGCCAATTTTATTTTTTACCGCAATTTTTGTATCGTTACTTTCAATCACCGGAGTTGGACTTTTTATATCATCAATATGTAAAACTCAACAGCAAGCAATTTTAGGGGTTATAACTTTTCAAATGCCTGCAATTTTGCTATCTGGTTTTATTTCGCCGATAGAAGATATGCCACAAATATTGCAATACCTAACCTACTTAAACCCTATAAGATTTTTTATGATATTAGTGCGTGGAATTTTCTTAAAAGGAATGAGTTTTGAAGATGTATTCTATAATTTAATCCCACTAATTATTATTGCAATTATTACCTTGAGTTTAGCTTCAATGACATTCAAAAGAAAACTTGATTGATTAAAAATAATCGGATTTAATTTACTTAAAATATCCAGTTTTATCCGTGTAAGTTATATCATAAGGGCAAAATAGGCAATAATATAAATTCATTGACAGTAATTGGACAAGAATGATTAATAAAAAAAATTATTTCAGACACTCAATATTCAAATATAAAACCACAAATAACTAATAATTTTTGTACGTTTAGATATAATATTTTCTTAAAGTTCAGCTAAATTACTGTTAATTAACATGAAAAAACACTGTGGTTAAAGAAATTTATCCAAAAATTAAAAAACTATATCCACACATAATATAACTTTTTTCAGTTTTGTATAAAAATATATTTAACATGTTTGTAATACAATTATATAATAATAGGAGTGTGTTAAATGAGTTTTTTATTGTTTATTATTTTAATAATTGTCATTGTTACAGTTTCAAATAATAATAAAAATACTCAAAATAACAATGCTAAATATCAAACGCCTACGTATTCTAATCCAACATATAATCAACATTATTTTAGCACGAGCTCTATCCCAAAACTTAAATTTTATTCAAAAAAAGATACTCTTGAGTTATTTGGCTATACAATTACAAATTCTTTATTTTATACCAGTACTTCTAAATCAGATATGCCATTTGCTATATATACAAAATCAACTCCAAATTTTGGAGAGACTCCTTCAGAAGGACTAAATTACTGGCCAAATTATAATCAGATAAGTAAAACTCAACAAGGTTATTTTATAAAGTGGTTAGCTAACGGAAAGCCTTATATTGAAGAATTAGGCTATGCTTACATTTACTATTATGGTTTAGAATATAGAGCTCTTGTAGAAAAACAGGATCAAAAGGAAGTTTTATTTGAAATTATAGATTTAGTTAATAAGTTTAAAAGATTAAGATATGGATACGACTTAATAGTTTACTTGGCATTATCAATTAAGAATTTTTCACAAGATGAAATAGATAAAATATTAGTGTTTTTAAAAAATAACGAACTAGAATATATGTACAATCCTGCATATAATTCAATAATTAAAAATTTAACACCAAGCGAAGATTATCATGTAAAATTCTCACCTTATCAATTCTTAAATAATGATGAATACAATAATTTAAGTGATAGAAAAAATGAGTTACTATCTTATTATTTTGAGAAGATAACAGAAAACCTTGAGGAATCAGAACTTTATAGTGTAAAAACACAAACATATAATTATTATATGGCTATGGCGTACTATCATACTAGTAACCTTGTCACTTATAACGCAATTGTTCCATCAACAAAGGTAAAACGTCTTTGGAATCAGGCTCGTAAAATAATAAAAGATGAAATTAAGCAAACTGTTAAAAAATTTGACAGTTCTAGTAATCCTTTGACAGAAATTGAAAAACTTGCATACTTGCCTTCTAAATTAAGAAACAATATAAATTATTCATCTAATCATTTTGATTTTGGAGAAAAAACAATTTCTGACATAGGTACAATTGCAGAAAAATTAGGATTTAAAATGCAAGATAAAACAACGTTAAGACAATCTTCTTTAATTATAGATGCTTGTGAAGCATTTGGATATGAAATTGAACCAAATGTTAATGTTGACCAAAAGCCATATAAAAAGAATTCGAAAGTTATGATATATAAAAGCCAATTTCCTATAAAACTTTCGCCTATTGATTATCATATGGCTGCATTATTTACAGATATTGGTTTAAAAATAGCATTAGAAGATAATGAACTTCTTCCAATAGAAATGTCATATATTGAAAACTATATAAAAAAGGAATTTACATTATCTCCTTCTGAAAGACTGCGTTTGCAAATGAGAACAGAATTAATTGTTCATACAAAAGAAATAAACACAAATGATACAATCAAAAAGCTAATTAAAATGTTAAATGATAGTAGTAAAGAAACTGTTTCTAAATTTATAATCTCTGTAGCCAAAGTAGATGGCATTATCAAGGATAGTGAATTAAAAATTTTACAAAAAATATTTAAACAGCTTGGTCTTTCTGAAGATTATTTGAATTCGTCTCTTTCTGAACTTATTAATAATACAGAAGAAGTTGTTATAGTTGAAAAAGGGACCGGGACAAAGAGAAAAGGGTCGAAAATACCTACAAACATTGAATTAAATGAAAAAGTAGAGTTAAAATTAAATGCTGAAAAATTAGAAAAAATAAAAATTAATACTTCTGAAATTCATAGTGTATTACAAGAAATTTTTGCCGAAGAACAAGCCGAAATATTAAAAGCTGAGCCAATAGAAACTACTAACTCAGAAGATATGGATAAAACTGAAATAGAAAATGGTTTACAAAACATCGTAAACATCATTATTGAAAAAGAAAACTGGACTCGTAATGAACTCCTAAATGTTATTCAAAATAAAGGAACGATGTTAAGTAGCACAATAGATGAAATTAATGAGTGGAGCAACGAAGAATTTGGTGATTTTCTTGTTGAAGAAGATGATGATGTATATCTTGTAAATAAAGACGTTGTTAATTTAATTAAAAAATAAGGGATAATTATTATGGAAAAAATAAAAATCAAATCAAAAGAAAAGAATGCAATTATAGAATCTCTAAAAGCAGGTATTGTTCCACGAATTGGATTACAACATATTCAAGTAGGTAGGGCTGATGAAATTAAAGAAATGATAAAAGATTATGAATTAATTTCTGATGGCGGAGCAAAAACAAGATTTATAATTGGGGAATATGGCTCAGGCAAAACTTTTTTCCTAACATTATCCAAATTAATTGCTCATGAAAAGAATTTAGTGGTAGTTTCTACAGATATTACAACAGAAAAGGTATTATGCTCGTCAGATGGGAAATCACAAAAATTATTTTCTGAGCTAATATCAAATATGTCTACCAAAACTAAACCTGATGGTGGTGCATTAAGATCTATTATTGAGAGATGGGCATCAAAAATATTAAAAAGTAATGAAAATATTACGGAAGAAAATATTTATAAAGAATTGAAGCCATTAGAAAAATATGTCGCATGTTATGATTTTTCAAAAGTTTTAACAACCTATATTAATGCATACCAAAATGGTGATGATATAAAAATGTCACAAGTCTTAAGATGGCTAAGAGCAGAATATACAACAAAAACTGATGCTCGTAACGATTTAGGCGTAAGAACAATAATCGATGATAATAATTTCTATGAATATTTAAAATTGTTTGCAGGTTTTGTAAGATTAGCAGGATATTCTGGTTTAATAGTTAATATTGATGAATTGGCAATTTTAGCAAGGCTGAAATCAAACATTAGAAATAAAAATTTTGAAAGAATTTTAAATATAATTAATGATTCGTTACAAGGGACAACAGAATATCTAGGGTTTATATTTAGTGGAACACCAGAATTTTTGGAAGATAAATACAAGGGTATGTATAGTTATGGTGCTTTAGAAACTCGACTTGCCGATAATCCTTTTGCAAAAGGAGGTATGAAAGATTTAACTGGACCCGTGATAAGATTAGACAACTTATCACAAGAAGAATTGTATATGTTATTTTTAAATATAAGAAATGTTTTTGCAGAATATGATGAAACTAAGTATTTGGTTTCTGAAAACGATATTAAAACATTTATGCAATGGCTTATGAACAGGTTGGGTGCTAAATCTTTTCTTTCACCGAGAGAATCTATTAAAGCATTTATAGGTTTACTAAGCCAATTACAGAATTATCCTGATACAAATATCTCAAATTACTTATCAGGAGTAAAAATTCAGGAGTATAAAGAACCAATTGATGAAGAATTGGTATCACTAAAATTAGGAGATTAATGGAACCTTTTTATTTATTAAATAAAAAAATACAAAAAGTTATTCATGAAATGAAATGGGAAAATTTTAGACCAATTCAAGATGAAGCTATTTTACATATGGTTAATAATCCTAGCGATATGATAATATCTGCTCATACTGCAAGCGGGAAAACAGAAGCTGCATTTCTCCCAATTATTTCACAAATAGCAGATAAAGGAAAGGATTCTGTAAAAATATTATATATATCACCATTAAAAGCACTTATAAATGACCAGTTTTCAAGAATAGAAGCTCTTTGTAAACATATAGACTTCCCAATTACTAAATGGCATGGGGATGCAAACCAATCAAAAAAAGTCTCACTGATTAAAAATCCTGCAGGTATATTACTCATAACACCAGAATCAATTGAATCTTTATTTATAAATAAGACAGAATTTTTAGGATCATTGTTTAATAGTTTAGAATATATTGTAATTGACGAAATACATAGCTTTATTGGTAATGAAAGAGGATCGCAATTAAAGAGTTTAATTAACCGTTTAGAACACACTGTAGAAATACAACCTTATAAAATTGCATTATCTGCAACAATAAGTAACCTTTCTGATATCGCAGAATGGTTAAATCCCAGTAACCCTAGCACTGTAAAAATAATTGAAGATAACGATAAATCTAAAGATATTGTTGGTTTAATAAAATGTTATAAAAACATTCCTCCTATTGTAGGCGTTGATAAAGATGAATTTTCCGAATTAAAACAGGATCTATTTAATGTCATAAAACAAGGTAAAAATCTAATTTTTGCAAATGCAAAAATGACATTGGAAGAATATTGTGATTCCATGCAAAATATTGCTTATGAAAACAGTTACCCTAATAATTTTTATATCCATCACGGCTCTTTGGCTAAAAATATCAGAGAGCAATGCGAAAACTTACTAAAAAAAGAATCAAATATTTCAGTATTTTGTACTAATACATTGGAATTGGGTATTGATATTGGAAATATAGATAGAGTGATATTTTTAGCTCCGCCATTTTCTGTTGCTTCTATGGTGCAACGACTTGGTCGTTGTGGTAGAAAAGAAAATGCAAGAAAAGAGTTTAGATTTTATATTGAAGAAAATGATATCGATGATAATGCTACTTGGCAAGATATGTTCAGGGTTCAATTGGTTCAAAGTATTGCTATTGTTGAATTAATGTTAAAAGAAAGCATTGAACCCCTTGAAACTAATACCTTTGACTATTCAACTTTTATTCACCAAATTTTATCATATTTGGGACAAACTGGCGGTGCCGATGCTTCTAAAATATATTATAACATCGCAGATATCTCTTTTAATAATTATTTTTCTAAAGAGGATTTTATAGCTATATTGCAAAAGCTTAATTCAGATGAAATTATTTATCAAATGCCTAATGGAATAATTACATTAAGCAAACTGGGAGAGAAAATTGTTGAGAATTATGAATTCTATGCCGCGTTTATAACTCCAAAAGATTGGAAAGTTGTTTGTAATGGTAAGGAAATAGGTCAAATATCTGGAGGAAATTTATTATTCTTAAAAGAGGGAAGTCATTTTCTTTTAGCTGGTAAGCGATGGGAAATAGTTGAGTTCAAAAATAAAATTCAAACGATAATTGTAAAAAAAGCATATGGGAAAAAACCTATTAAATTCCAAGGGGGATCTCAAAATATACACAGGACAATTCATCAAAAAATGTTAGAAATTTATGAAAATTGTTATATCCCGAAGTATTTATCTCAAGCATCAATTCCAATCTTAGAAGAAGGATTTGAAAATTATAAAACATATGTAAAAACTAATGATAGTAATATCCTTACAGTTTTGGAAGGGACTCGAATCCAAAATACAATAGGTTTGCTTTTTAAATATTGTGGTATAGATATTGAAGATGGAGGAATTGGTTATTATTCAACCTGTAGAAAGCAAGAACTAATTAAAATTTTAAAATCAATTAATTTTTCAAATCTTGATAAAAATTCCATAATTGATTTAGTTGATAAATCTTTAAAATATAAAAAGAAATTTGATTATTTGCTACCAGATAATATTCTGAATAAAGCATATGAAAAACAATGCCTAGATTTTAATGGAGCTAAGGAATTTATAAATAAATTGTAGGAATGTAAATATGAAAAAACAAATTGATAATTTTTTAAACAATAAAATTTGTGAAATGTTTTTAGTAATAATCATTATTATTAATATTATATGTCTTGGTTTTGAAACTGATAAAACAATATATTTACATTACAAAACTTTATTTAATCAAATAGAATTAATTTCTGTAATTATATTTACTATTGAATATATTCTACGTTTAATATCTATGGAAAAATTAAAAGATGCCCTAAAACCTTTGATGATAATAGATTTATTTGCGATTTTACCATTTTATTTACCTTTGAAGGGGTTAGATTTAAGAATATTAAGAACTTTTAGATTGCTGAGAATTTTTAGAATGTTCAAATTAGCTCGTTATTTTGATGCTCTACAAATGATAGGTAAAGTCATTTATAGAAAAAGATATGAATTAATAAGTATATTTGGAGTATTGCTTTTGCTAATGTTTATAAGCTCATTTTTTATGTTTTATGCGGAGGCAGATGCCCAGCCTAATGCTTTTCACAATATTCTAGATACTTTTTGGTGGTCATTGGTTACTTTTACAACGGTAGGATATGGCGATGTTTACCCAATAACAGCTATAGGAAAAGTTTTATCAGGTATTGTGGTACTAATAGGAATTATGCTTTTTGCACTTCCTACAAGTATTTTAACAGCTGAATTTATGAATGAATTTAATAAAGATAAGAAATAATAGTTTTATATATTAACAAGTATTATATTTTTTTGTTTTAATATAAATTATTCTATTAATTGTTTTGTGACATATTTTAACATATATACTTCTATTATATTTTTGTTTAAGTGATGAATACGACACCTAAAAAGGAGGTCGTATGAGTAAAAATAAGAAATATAGGATTAAACAAAAAGATTTTAGAGAGTTAGAAAAACTAGCTGAGCGAATTTATAACACAGCCACTGTAATCGATTATTTTTGCAGGACTCAACAAGATATAGAAGAGCTGTATAATCTTACTCCAATCGTCGAAAATTTAAGGCAAGATAGTGATACTGTAAACGCTTATTTTATAAATTACCCGAAAGGTAATATTCAAATAAGATTTTAATACCGTTCAAAAAGTGTTCAAAAAGCTCTGTATTGAATTTTATACTAATAAGATATAGGAAATTATACTTTACTTAAAAACTTTGCTTAAAAAGCCTGTTATCCGTTTTTATATAATTGCTCATTACAAAAATACTTTTTATGTCTAAATGATACGTTTTGAGTGTCTTTGCTTGATATTTAACTTATTGAGAGTGATATATGTTATTGCTGATAAGAGGTAGCAATGATTGAATTAGGCAAAAAATACAAACTTAAAAAGATTAGAGGTTTTGAGAACTCTGATAATGAGTATTACAAAGTAATTGGATTCTATAATTTCGATACTGTCATTTGCGAAAACGCTTGCGGAGAAAGATTTATATTTATGAAAGAGTTTTTAATAGACCCACAAAAGCCCGAGGATATCTATTCAAATTTAATACTTGAAAGGAAAGAATGATGACAGAAAAAGACTATGCACTTTATGGAACAAAGGTTTTGAATTTAAAAACACAAGAAATCGGATTACTAATTTGTATATGGAAAAACAAGTTTGCCGATGGTGAAGTTGATTTTGCAACTTGTGTTGATAAACAAGGCAAAAGATACAATATAGAACTTGATAACATACGAGGGTTTGAAGATGATTTTGAAAAATAAGCTGACAAGAGAAACATTAGAGATAACTTATCCTGAATTTAGAAAAAAGTTTGCAAAAGAAATTAGGACTGCTTTTGAAAGTTATCGCAGAACACAATTAAATAGGTATTCTTACAATTTTAAAGATGATAACTCAATGGAATATAATTTTTATTTCCAATTACAATGGAATTTCAATCACTTTGGAAATTCTAATTGGTATATTGAAAAGTTATAGATAATTAATCACTATCCGTCAAATTATCCACAATTTTATCAATAATGTCTTTATCTATATTTGTCCTTTTTTCTATTGTTCGAATAAAACTTTCAATATTCATCGGTTCTTTTTCTTTTCTTACAACACTTTCAAGTAAGTTTGTAAATTTATATATTCTTGAAGGCTCTATGTTGTGATTATTCTGTAGATCAACATTAAAACTTTGAAGCATATATTTGGCTTGTATAAATGTATCCTCTTTGGAAAGACTAAAATGTTCAATAAATTCTTTTCTTTTACCAGACCAATCTCCGTCTTTTTTCCAACGTTTTATAGTTCTTTCGTGTACACCTATTCTTCTTGCAATTTCAGCAACTGTAATAAATTTTTCAACATACATATTTTCTGCAATTGCATAATACTTATCTTTTTTCACTTTTTCCTCTTAGTTAATATACTTTTTATTTCGTTCTGCTAATATTTTATCGGTTTCATAAAGGTATAAGGTTTCTTTTGGTTTAGGTTCTTCTTGCAAAAATATTGATAAATCAAATTTTCCAAAATCATCTTGCTCTTTCTTTTTCCTAACTGCTTTATCCATATTTGTATTTGCAATCTTTGAAACTTTAACATCTGTATCGAACTCTTTTTTTGCACTGTTATAAGCAGCTTTGTAATTTTCATATTGTTCTTCAGGAGATATTGTAAGAGTTTGTTTAATATAAGCCTTGGCAACTTTGCTATTGCGTTTTTTAATAGACATAGCCTCTTTAAATTCTTCTTTAGATACTTTATCTGCATGTAATGCAGCAACAGCTTTTACAGCATTCACTGTTCCTATAAATTCATCATTATCGCATCTGAATGCCCAAGCTTCTTTGTAATCTTCTATATCTCTGCGTAAATATACTCTCAAGCCCATTTTTGAAATCATCCAATCAGCCCAATAAGTTATCCCAAGAGTTGTATCTTTTATTCCGTTTCTTCTGATTGTAAAATCTTTTGAAGTTCTCATACAAAATAGTTTTAGAGCATCTTTTGTAGTTGTAATTTTTTCTTTAAATTCAGAATAGAAAAGTTCATCAGGACATAACCCGTTTAAAGTTTTCCCTTGAGATGGTCTTTTATTTAAAATATCTAAAATATATTTATCAAAAAGAAGTTTGAAATCTTCAAATTTCATAATTTCCCCGGATTTAATTTCTTTTGCGAGCTTTTGAGGTCTTTCGACAACATTACCACCTCTATAACCTATAAAATGTTTTGAAAGGATTTCCTTTATCTTCAAAAAATCCCTTTCAACAGGTTTAGTCTGAGCATTATAAGGCAGAGCAAAATGAACTTCTATATTCAACTCTGCCAACATAGACTGAGTTTTTGTTTTATTGGTTGAAATTTTTATACTTCTACGACCACCTGCAAAATCCTTTGAACGGTAATCTTTACCATTATCAATGATAACATCTTTAGGCAGTCCATACTTTTCAGCAGCATAGTAAAAAGATTGGAAAATATAGTCAGAATTTGGATTTCCTGTTTGTAAAATCCAACCAAGCCATTTACCTGATTTATAATCACGCCACACTGTAACCCAAGGAAAAACAACTTTATTATCTGAATCAAAACAGGCAACATCAATTTGAGCGTGATCTGATACCCAGACCTCATTACATAAAATATTTGAATAATCTCTTTCTATATACCCGCCATATTTTCTATTCCAAGCAGTTTCTCCCATTCGTGCAAGATAAATACTTTGTTTTGGAATTTCTTTATCTAATCGGCGTTTGAAAGTCATATAACTTGGAAATGTTTCTCTTTTAGCATCAAACATTCTGATGGCATAACCAAGAGTTAAATCCCAACAAGTTCTTATAGATGGTGCTCCTTCAACTAAATACAAATTTTTAAAGTACTCAAAGAAATTATCAGGAACAGTGGAGCCTGATAAATGTTTGCCGTGTTGCGATAACAAACCGCTCAATCCATACCGAAAGAATCTTCTTCGCATTTTTATAACAGACGAATAAGATGTGTTTAACCACTTTTCATGTTCAAAATTCCATTTATCTATAAAATCTTTTAAAGCCTCTCCCCTTAATCCTTTTGATGCATTTATTATTGGTAAATATTTTTCAGCCTGGGCTTTTGCCCAATCGGGAGCTTCTGAATATTTAGTATTTATAACATCTTCTTTAAGATACTTATCTTGTGCAAAATCAGGCAAAGATTTTAAAAGAAGAAAGTAATGAGTTCTTTTTCCCCGTCTGATAATTTTAAAAGTATAGTAACCTCTCCTACATTGCTTTTTAAGAGTTTGGATGCTAAGTCCTAAAATTTCAGCAGATTTTTCTATATCTAACCATATATTTGTTTTGTCTTTATTTTCTTTCATAAATATCCTTATTTTAGCGTTATTAAAATCTCTTTTAAAGCCCACTTAACATTCCGACATAAAATTTGTGACAATTTTAAAAGCTAAAATGCAGTAATAATAAGATTTCTTAAAAATGCTATTTTTATAAAATTTCCCTCAAATACTTTATCTATCTGCTTTATAAAAAAGACAAATATTTGTCCTGTTTTTTACGAAGAAATATGAAGTGGTCTTGACGAAATTTGTATTTGTATATAATAGCTACCAAATTTTATTATATTTACTTCTACAGAATAATAAATAGGTAACATTTTGTGGTCGGGGAAATTTCCCCGCAAGTAAACTTCAAAATCCGCTCTATACTTAAAAAAATATTTTCAAGAAATAAGTATAAACACTCCAAAATACACGTTGCCAAAGGAATACAACCCAAAAATAAAATCGGGGAAAAGTTTATGAAGTTCTATTACTAAAATCCAGCTAATAGTTTTAAATCATAATACAAATCCTTAAACTCTCTTTTTCTTCGCCATAAGGTTTCTGCTATTTTACAGTTCAAATTAGTAGCCATTTTATTATGTGTTAAATTCCTTGAAAGATAGCAATAAATAGTTGTAAACTCTGCTTTTTGGTCTGTAGAAAAGGTTTTATCCTCAGATGATTTTAAAAGATTTTCAGATACAAAAATTTGATTGCAGTATAGGTATAAATATACTTCTTGATTAAAAAACTTTCTATAACGTGCTTTTTGTGGAGATTTTAGATAGTAAAAATCTAATTTTTGTTTTTGCCTTTGGTAAATCAAAGTTCTGAATATTGTATAAAAGCTTTGAATTTGGTTTTCACCAATATTTGCAATATTAGATGCTTTTATCGAATTTATATTTTCACAAAAACACCTTAATACAATATCATTTATTATTGCAGGGTATGTTTTAAATATAGAATATTTTTGAACTGAAACTTTGCTTTTTTGAAACAAATATTCATTTTCTTGCTTTATTAATTTATTTTCATCAACAAATTTTGACAATATCGGTAAAAGTTCTGCTTTAGGGATTTCAGATAAAATTTCTAAATTTTCAAGCGTAAATTTGTTGAGCCTTTTGCAAAGTTTCAATATTTGATCTTCCATATAATAATTTCCTTAAAATATTTTCATCAATCTGTTTTAATTGATTTGTAATCGCAAGTTTTTCTATTTTATTTATCAATTTAACAATTTGTCTAAATTGGTTAACTCTTGTTGCAAGATATTCTACACCATCAGGTGTAAAAGGGATTTGCGTTAATTCATTCAAGATCTGTTTCACATCTTCAAAATCATATCGTTCAAACTTAAATGACTTATAAATCCTGTCTATAATATGAGGATATCTTGAAAGTTTTTTATCAATGTTGCCCATTCCAACAAGCACTAAAGGACAAGAAGTTGTATCATACAAATCTCTCAGTGTTTCTATTGTATTTCTTTCAAGCAAGTAATCTACTTCGTCAATTATTATAGGTTTTGGATTTTCTTGAAGTTTCTTCTCTATTAAATTAAAAGTTTCCTGAATATGCCAAAACGGTTCTTCTTCTAATTCTTCTGCAATTTCAGATAACAGCCACCGACTTGTCATACCTTGGTTTGCTCTTACATATATGCAATCATTTTTAAAAGTCCACCACTTTATAGTTTCTGATTTTCCGAGTCCATATTCTCCATAAACAAGAATAATTTTAGGTATATTATTAGGTAGTTGTTTTACCTCCTCCATTAATGATACAAAGTTTTTGACATTCTTTGTTTTTACAAATACTTTATTCATCTTTATACTCCTTCTTGGGCAAATACATTTTTCTCATTATGTTCACAATCTGCGTATAAATTGGCATATTCATTACTATTTAAATACTCCTCAAGCCATTTTCTTTGTTCAGGATTGGTACAACCGTATTTCATTAACCATTCATATTTTTCATAATCAGCGTTAAATACTGGAATATTCATTTGCTGTTCCCGAAAGTTTAATTTGCGTTTTAGTGGTGTTTTAGTCTGTTCAAATTTTTCAATTTCAATAACTTCTTCCTGTTCAATCTCTATAGCTTCTGCTTTTTCTTTAGGGAAATACTTTAAGAACTCTTTTTTCACTCTCTTAAATCTGCGTTGCTGTTTTTGTATTTGTTGCTTAAATTGTTCCATATCTTTTACTGTTCCTAAATGATTTGCCATTGGATGAACTTTTTCAACTTGTCTTGCGATACATAAAAATTCACCTTTTATTGAATATACAAGGACTTTTGAAAGGTCAAACAAACTGTATTTTATAAATACTTTTTCTCTTAAATCCAATAAATAATCACTCCTATAATGCATTCCAAGAAATGTTATTCCATGCTTATTTATCGTTCTTGCCTCAGTTTTCATCATTAAATCATTTAAAATATTTTTATCGATTTGATGGCGTTGAACACTGTTTAAACATTGTTTAATTGATATTTGAGGAGCGTTCGGACAAGGTTTTGAATTGTGAAAATCTAACCAACAATCAATGTATTTTATTAATTCTTGTATAGTTGGAATGTAATTATTGGAGAGTTTTTTATGCATATCTCTATGGAGTTTTTCTCCTCGTTTCATCCAAGCCGGTTTATTTTCAATACTTGTTCCTATATAACTTGTCATCATTTTTTCAAACTCTTCTTGAAATTCAAGGAAGAATCTTTCAATAACTTTTGCTCTAGCATTGTAGGGTTTTGCAAAAACTGATTTTATTCCAAGTTTTGCATAAATTCCATTAAATCCTGCTTCATCAAAATCTATATTTTGGAAATATTTTGCTTTAAATGCTTTTCCGTTATCTTGATAAACTACTTTAGGAACCACGCCGAGATTTAAAATAGAATTTCTTAATGCACTTGCTATGCATTGAGTATTTTCACTCATCATAATTTCATATCCGACTAATGCTGTTGATTTCCAATCTAAAAAGCCGACCAAAGTTGCTCTGGTCGGCTTTCCTGTAAATGGATTAATTATTTGAAAATTAAGAACATGTCCATCAGCTATCAAAACATCTCCTACTTCAATTTTAGAAATATCTCGTTCTATATACGGTTCAATTTTATCGTGATATGCTTTTTCACCTTCTCTAAATAAAATCCACTTTGAATAATTGTTTTTCTTAAAATTCTCCACAAATCTTCTGAATGTTAGATTACATGGAATATTTTCATATCCTCGCTTTTCTAGAATATGTTTTGTTAAATTTATAGCTTTTCCGATACTAAATTTATTCGGGTGTAACAAATATTTCAAAAATATCTGTTTCATTTCATCATTCAAAATCGTATTATATTCACCTTGTTTATTAGTTTTGCGTTTTTGTAGAAGTCCGTCCGTTCCATAATTTTCAAATGTCTTTACCCAACGATGAAGTGTACCTATAGAAATTGAACCTACAAACTTATATATTTGTGGTAAATACATTCCGCTATTGTATAAATCTAAAAATACTGAATCAGCCTCTTTTTTAGTCGAATATTTTTTACGGAGATTATATAAGGCAGTTACTATATCCACTCTTGCAAGTGCTGTTAATCTTGCATTTTCTGATACAAAATTCACCTTGTTTTCAAACGGAACAATTGCTGTTGTTTTTAATTCTTCTTCATCTAATCTATCTTGTATCTCAGGTTCTAATGAAGAATAAAGAATTTCATACGATTTCCCGCCTCTTACTTCAACTTCTCTTGCAATATACTTACCTTGGTTAATTGCAAGTCTTATCGAACGGGTACTTTTTAAGCCTTTTAATTCTGCGATTTTATTAATACTTATATAATCGTCCATACATACAGATTAACTCTGAAGTCGGAAAGGTGTTCCTTTTTTCCTTCTTTTGTATCATTAGGACATAATTTTATTCTATATACGAACCGGACTTTATTTACTTAAAATGTCAAATAATCGTTTTATCCGTACAAATTAGATTATGAGGGCGGAATAGGCTATAACATTGGTTTTAAAATAGAAAAATTAAGACAATTCTTGGACAGTAATCAGACAATCAAGACCAGTAAAAGACCATTTTGTAACATATAAAACGATTACTTCCGACCGCTAAAGGTCAAACACAAAGCCAACTTTGCCGAATAATCTTTTTATGCGTGCAGATAAAATGTCCCGTTAAATTACACTGTTTTTTCAAGCTGGTCGAAATACACAGACTTTTTTTAAATAATCAAATATCCGTACAAGCCGAAAATCCGGAGAGGGAGGGATTCGAACCCTCGGTGGGTTACCCCACACAGACTTTCGAGATCCGCACCTTAAACCACTCGGACACCTCTCCAGCAAACAAAAATATTTTAGCACAATCAAAATTGAAATATAATTTAGTTTAAGAGTTCTTTCAGCCTATCTGATTTGTAGAGTGCTTCGAGATTGTCATAACCTCCGACGTAGTTTCCGTTGATGATAATCTGCGGAACGGTTGATATCCCCGGTTGATTGTATTTTTCAGACAGGTTTTTGCACATCTCGTCAAAAGAATCTTCGACGTTATGTTCTTCATAAGCAAGCCCTAAAGAGGTAAGCAATTTTTTTGCCCTCATACAATACGGGCATGTTTGTGTTGTGTAGATTTCAATTTTGTTCATTGTTTTTTCTCCGTAATCTTTGACCATGTTAGCATATAAGTCTTTTATCGACAATCACCCGTGCATTCATTATCAATTGTCTTCCCGAACAGGAGCCTCAGTCCGCCCATTCTTTTTTGGAGGGTTTTTGAAATTCCGCAGGTTATTTCGTTGAGGTTTTTCAGTATGCTGTTTGTCTGGTTGATTGTGCAGTCAACTTTGGGCATTGTTTGGTTTAAAGAAGAGGAGAGGGTGTTTATGTTTTTGCTTAACTCTTCCACGTTTTGGGAGGTTATATCAATGCTTGATGTTGTGTTGTCAAGTTTTTGGCTGCTCAGCGAGCGGTTGAATTTGTTTGTCATATTTTCTATGTTTTGAGAAGTACGGGCGATGTTCGAGGTTGTCGTTTTGATATTTGTACGGTTCTCGTTCAGGGTTGCTTGTACGGTTGAAATTAGCTGTGATAATTCGTTCGTCGCTGTTTGCAGATTTTCAATTGTTTCATTGAGGTTGTCTTTCAACTGGTCAAGTGACTCAGGTTCCTGGCTTGCAAAGTATGATTCGATATCTACTGTTGCCTTGCCCGCTATAATATCACCGTTTTTCAGAAGATATTCAGATGGTTTTTCAGGGTAGATGAGTTCGAGAAAGTCAATTTTCCGGTCATGGTGTTTTTCCCGTTTTAGTTTGATTGTTATGTTATAAGGAAGTTTTAAATCCTGCGGGTGAAGGGCTATTTTGACTAGAGTGGTTTTATAATCTTTATCAGGCATGACTTTGATGGTGTGTCCGATTTCAAAACCGTTGTAAAACACCTCTAGTTTTTCCCTAAACGGGCGCAGGTTATCAAACTGAACCGTTATATAGGTGTAGTTCAATATTTGATAGATATATACCCCGAGAAAAATTATTATTCCTATCAGCAAAAGCAGGAATAAAGTCTTGTATTTTGAGAGAAATTGTTTCATAACCAAGACATTAAATTCTCCATCAAATGGAGTCTATTCCCCGGGTGGTGAGTTTAGTGTTTTTCCTGTTTATTGAAGAGGTTAAAATTTAGTTTTTTGTTATGAATATTAATTTCAAGAGCAGGGAACATCTCGTTGTTTGCTTTGAAGTGTGAGAAAACAAATCTGCGGGGATATTTTGCTTCGAAGAGTCCTCTTATGAGTTCGTCCTGTTTGTATCTCTCAAATTGATATTTGTAAAATTCTTCATCTGTGTCATTCAGCAGCATAAAAGTTTTTCTTTTGAACCATGGTTTCTCTATGTCAAGTTTATTATCTTTCAGCTCTGAGATTTTGATTATGTCAACATCAGGGAAGTATTGTTCGACTTGCTCTTGAGATAGTTCTTTTTTGTTGATTTTCTGGTTCGAAAAAGTCAATTCATAGAACTTCAGCTTGTGGGCGTTGTATCCTATGAGTTTGTTTCCATCAAGAAATTCGTAGGTTGTACCGGTGTCATAGAGATTGCCTCTGTAAGCAAACACAGAGAAGCTGCCTGTTCCTGTTGTTATATATTTTTTGAAATGTATATCTCTGAAAGATTTGTCTTTTGACCATTTTGCGCTTTTTTGCTCATAAAATATTTTATCTCCTGCCGATAAGCCGTCTTTAACATTTTGTTTGTATTCATAGGCATAAGCAGGCAGCATGATACACATCATCAGTAATACAAGAAGAAACTTTTTCATAATTCCCGATACCTCTTTGTTTGTATTGAAATTATTTTAGCATATTCATTTTTGTTTTTTACCCAGTTTTATGCCCGAGAGAAAGAGTTCCATTTTGTCGACCGCTGCATCGTCGTTGAATACATCAAGTGCAAGTTTGATAAAATCAAGATACTGTTTGTTGTCGGACACGGTTTTTTAGAGCAGGTATTTTCACTGAAAAATTTCTGCGGATACAAATTTGTGTGTATTTTAGGTATAAAGATGAAAATCAAAAATCAGTGATTTACTTCAACTGTTTTTTCATATCGTTTCTGACATCAGATAGCGGTCCGTTGTTTGGAGCACGCAGGTTATTGTAATATTTCTTTGCATATGTGAACGGGAACTTCGGTATCCATCCGAGTTTGATAAAGATTGATACTGTTTCAGCTCCCTGTGACAACATCAGCTCGTCAATGGTTTCTTCATAAGCCGGTGAGATTGATGAGAAGATTTTCAGTGTATAATCAGCCAGCGTCAATGCCGAATAACCTGATATTACCCCTGTGTTGGCAATCAGGTGTGTGACTTTGTAGTCTTTATTATCAACGGTAATTTTGTGAACACCTTCGGGGAGGATAATTTCGTCCTCAGCGAGACGTTCTATTTCGTACCATTCGCCGTCGTATTTTATTCTCATCGTTTTTGGCGTCGGCATATAGATGTCGTCGTATTCATTTTTCAAAAGAATTTTGCCTGTTTCATCCGATATCCCGTATTTATAATCCTTGCAGGTCAGGAACATGCGCCCGAACAACGGGTCAATTTTTGTGTATTCGGGGGCAATTACAACTTCACCCTTCTGGTTATACAATCCGAAATCCTTGTCGTTTCCCAGTTTGACATATTCGCCGAAAACTCTTTCGACATGTCTGTATTTTGGTTTTATCAAATAGTTTCCTGATGAGTCCATGAGTCCGAATTTACTTTTTCTCTGGATAATCCAGGATGTATTCCCGAGGCGTATTATTTTTTTGTATTGCGGTTCGACAACAACGTTGCCCTGTTTATCTTTCAGACCGAATAATCCGTCTTCATCAGAGAACACCTCAACATCAGACATTTGAAGCACGGGTTTTTGGTCTTCGATTGCCTGTGCCGGCGTTTGCAAAATAAAAATTAATAAGCTTAAAAACAATAAAATCTTTTTCATAATAGAATAATATCATAAAATTAATTATGTTATAATAACAACTGGGAATTTAGTATGAAAAAATCAATAAAAATTTTAATAAGTCTGGTCGTTCTGTTTGTTATCTTACTGGGACTGCTTGCGGGGATTTATCTCAAGGTGCTGCCGGGAGCTGTTTCGAACAAACATATGATAAGTCTTGTTCAACGCTCGCTGCATAAAGCGG
Organism: Candidatus Adamsella avium; assembly: GCA_904420445.1. Taxonomy (GTDB): domain Bacteria; phylum Cyanobacteriota; class Vampirovibrionia; order Gastranaerophilales; family CAJFVJ01; genus Adamsella; species Adamsella avium. The sequence goes on from CAJFVJ010000001.1 coordinate 398,327, forward strand.
CAGGTCTTGATTTAACGGTGAAAAATCCCGTGTTAAAGACAGCTCTGTCTCCTGATGTTTCTTTTTCGGTTGATGAGCTTTCTTTGCTGAAGAAAAAAGAAACTCTCCTTTCTGTCAAAAAATTTGATGCGGCAATTTCTTTTGAAGAAATTTTTCAAAAAAGAATAGTTGTTGACAGGCTGGGAGCTGATTATATCTTTGCCGATTTGAACAAATTGAGCGAGCTGTCTTTCTCCGGGAGCAAAAAAGAAAAGAAGAAAAGCGGGTGGTTTGTTGACCTGTTTGATTCTCTTCTTTATGTCAAAGAATGCATAATCATATTTGACCCTGCAGAAGATATGAAAATCAGAATAGCGGGCAAAGACCTTGCAATCACAGACACCAGAAACCCCAAGTTTGTTCATTTCAAGCTTGCTGTTTATGTTGAGAAAAACAAAGAAAAATTTTTCATGACAATCGCCGATAAAAACAGGGTTTATACAAAAAATCGTAAACTCCATATCGACGATGTCGAACTCAGCATAAACAAATCTAAAGTTCTGATTAACTCGACTCTCGCACAGGGCAAAAAGTTTGATGTCAAAGTTCACTCAAAGAATTTTAATATTCAAAATATCGTCGGTTTGCTGTCGTCAAATCTTATTATTGGCAACGGTGAAGAGCTGATGTCTTTGTTTGATGATATCAAAGGAGATTTTGATTTCTATGTAAATCTCTCAAACGACGGAATAAAAGGTCGTGTTGACCTCCAAGACCTTGCATTGAAGGTTATTATGGTGAATAATATCCCGATATTCCTTACTCAGGGGTATCTTGATATTCAGGATGATACCGTTTTTGTAAAGGATTTCAAAGGGTATTACGGGAAAAATAAGAAAAATACAATAGAGTTTGCAGGTACAATCAAAGACTATATGAAGTCTTTTGATACGGATATCAAGGCAAAAGCTCTTGCGACAAAAGAGTTTACGAATGATTATCTGACAAAGATGGTAGGTTATCCAATAGAGCTTGTCGGAGAGGCGCCAACGTTGATTCCGATAAAGATGAAAAACAACAAGATTGATTTGTCGGTTATGTTCAAACTCGAACATGGCGAAGACATCCTTGTCGGCGGGTCATCGCTCAGCCCTGTGAATTATGACAGAGCGTTCAAGGCTGATTTGGGACTTGTCGGAACAAACCTTGAGATAAAGACAATTGACTATTACATCGCATCTGTTATTGACAGAAACAGCAAGATAAAACCTATTTTGCGTGTATTCGGCAATATGGATGTTGCTACGCTTAACATAAAAAATCTCGGCTTTGAGATTCCAAAACCTCTGCCGAGCGAATTTTTGAACGTGCTTATCGGGCAGAAGGTCTTCAAAAGCGGGACGATAGCGGGTTATCTCCAGATGGTAAATACGGGTAAATATCCTGTCCTTGACGGTCATCTTGCAATGAACAAAGTTCGTGTTCCGAGCCAGCGACTTTTTATAAACGACGGCCAGCTGAAGACAAACTCAAAGACAGTTCATCTGAATATATTCGGAAAATATAAAAAGTCTGATTATAAATTCACCGGTGATATAGCAAATGCAATGGTTCTGCCCGTTGTGGTGAAGGATATTCACCTTACGGTTGATAATATTGATATTGATAGAATATTGAAATCATTCAACAGCCAGAATCCGAATGAAATTACTGCGCAGACAAATGCAGCGGAGATGTTTGCTTCAACTGAAGAAAATGAAGCAAAGAGCGATGATGAAGTTACTTTCAACACGGGTTTGATTGTTATTGAACGCTGTATACTTGAGGTGGTCAAGGGGACTTATAAACAAATTAACTTCGGTAATGTCAAGGCTAATATGACTCTTGATAAAAACGGTATTTTGCAGATTCATTCAAACAGATTTGATATTGCGGAGGGTATTTCTTCGCTGAAAGTTTTATGTGATTTGAAAAAACATGAATACAGTATAAAACTCGGCATAAAAGATGTGAACTCGGATACTATGGCGACATCTCTTCTTGCATTGCCGAGAGAAATCTCAGGTAAAGCAAGCGGGCTGATTATGCTCAACACGGATGATTCACTCAAACTTAACGGGCTGATAAAATTTGCAATTAAAAACGGAACTATCGGCAAAATAGGGCTTGTTGAGTATGCTCTCAAGTTTGCTTCATTGTTCAGAAATCCGATGGCGATGATTAGCCCTGCAACACTTGTTGATTTAGTGAACGTTCCTGAGGGGAACTTTGATAAAATTAACGGTGACCTAGAATTGAAGGATAACGTTGTCGAAAAAATAATGATTAAATCATCGGCGCCTCAACTCAGTTCGTTTATTGTAGGGAGATTTGATTTGGAAACACGTGATGCCACGTTGAGAATTTATACCAAATTTTCGAACAGGAATAAAGGTGTTGCGGGATTTTTGAGAAATTTCTCTCTCAACAGTCTTGCAAACAGAGTTCCTCTTAGCAGCAGGAATGACAGCAACTATTATGCAGCAGAGCTTGCGCTTCTGCCTCCGATTGATGCTGATGAGAAAGATTGTCAGGTATTTTTGACAAAAGTTGACGGCGATGTTGAGAAAAACAACTTCCTGTCTTCTTTGAAGAGAATAAAATAGTTTTTGCAGAGAAAAAATAAGCACCGGTAACAACGGTGCTTATTTTTGTTTGCGGAATTTTTATTTTTTGAAGTTGTAGACTCCTGTTTTTGCTATGACCATGCCTGCGTCAGTGCCTGTAAAATGAACAATGTCAGGTTTGTTTGATGTGCCGAAGTCGAGGTAAATCAATTTCTCGTCTTTTGACGGGTTTGAAATGACATGCGAGCCGTTTTCATTTGCAGGGAAGCAGATTGCATCTCCTGTTTTCAGGTTTATATCTCCTTTCGGGGTTTTGACAACAGCTTGCCCGCTGATAATATAGAAAACTTCTTCGTTTTCTTCATGATAATGGTATCCGTAAGCATAGTTCCCCGGCTCTACCTCAACAAAATTTGCCTGACATTTGTCTGTCTGTGATTGAGGGATAATGGTTTTTACCTCAAAAGAGTTGCCGTTTTGAGAGTTTATCTCAGGTGTGATATCTTTGTAGTTTTTTACAATAATTTCTTTCATAAGAACATCTCCTTTTGTTTTCTACAATGTTATGTTATATTGCTTGCAGTAATAAAGTAAAGTAGACACTTTTTTGTAATGCAGTATTAAAAAAGTAACTATTGTGAAAATAAAGGATTTTGTCGATGATTGAAAGTAAAGATTTGCCGCCATGCCCTGTTCAAATTGTCTTAAAAATGATAGGCAACAAGTGGAAGATATTGATTATAAGAGATTTGCTGACAGGAACAAAGAGATTTAAAGAGCTGCAAAGAAGCGTTGGATGTTCACAAAAAGTGCTGACAGAAAATTTGCGGGAACTCGAGCAGCACGGGCTTGTTAACAGGCAGGTGTACGCTGAGGTTCCGCCGAGAGTAGAATATTCTTTATCTCCACTTGGAAAGACTCTGTCGCCGGTTCTTGATGCTATGGCGCAATGGGGTGAGTATTACAGAAGTATTGTTTAGACTTTTTTGATATTTATATTCTTCAATTTGTTGACTATATGTTGATAATAGGGCATATAGTTTTTCTTGAAGCCGCCATGCGGTTTGGTGTTTGAAATTTTTGTCTTTGGAGTTTGGGAGTAGAGGTTGAGAAAGACTATTTCAGGCGGATTGAATAACCTCATGGCGCTTGATGTCCCTATTCCACCGGATACATAGAGATGTTTGTTGTTTTCGACAACATAGCCTTTTTTGTAGCGCTGGTTGTACTTTGATGAAACAACAGGTGCTCCGAGAATCGGGAAGCAGACTTCGCCGCCGTGGGTGTGTCCGCTCAGAGTAAGGTTTGTTCCCTGAGGGATTTTCGGGAACAGGTCAGGGTTATGTTCGAGGACAATTACAGGGGTTTTATAAGGCGGTTTGCCTATTGTCTTAATCGGATTCGGGTTTGAGTGCCACAGGTCTTTGAAGCCTACGACTCTGATAGTTTGTCCGTTGATTGAGAAATATTTGCTCTCATCTTCAAGCAGAGGGATATTGGCTTGTCTGAGAATTTTTTTTATGACACATGGCGGTTTGTAGTCATGGTTTCCGAGGATGGCGACTGTTCCGTATTTAGCGTCGAGGTCGTCGAGGGTTTCTGATATTTCTTTTTTTGATATTTTTGAGTCCTCTATGCTCTGGGCGTCAAAATCACCGAGGAGAAAAATTAAATCAGGTTTTTGGTCATTAACTTTTTCTACGATATTTTCAAGCTTTTTGATGTCAGTGAAACCATGCCCGATGTGGGGGTCTGATACGACGCCGATTTTGAGTCCGTTTAGTTTTTTATTCCAATTCGGAATATAGAGGGTTTCATGTGTTGTGACAAGCAGCTGAGGTTCTACGAATATCATATAGACGATGATTGAACATATTGTGAAGAATATGGCAGTTGTTAGCAGAAGAAGTTTTTTCATTTCTGTTTCCTCATGTTTGTATCAATCAGAAAATATATAGCCCCACAGCGGTTTTTTGTCGTTTTCCATAAGGCATGCGTAGTTGAGAGTTTTTTGTCTTTTGCCAAGTCCTCTGATGCGGGCTTTGCCGTAGACTATGGAGGAAACAAACCGATTTCCGATGCGGTCTTCGAGTTTGTCTGTATGTTCGTTGTTTTTTTGTGTAATTTCTATTTTTTTTCCGTGTTGGGAAGAGTAAATTTCAGAAAGATAATCGGTGCATACCGAAGCATGTGCCGTATTGATGAAGATGAGATTTATCAGAATAAGGCGCAGTATTTTCATATATGGATTATACTACAGAAGTTATATTTCTACCCGTCAAAATTCTCTGGAACTTATATAGCAAATTCCGCAGATACATCATTCTGAGGGTTTTAGCCCGAAGAATCCTTTTTATTCAGATACTTCGCTAACGCTCAGTATGACGTTGTTTTGGAAATTTTTGGAGGAATTTGCTATATAAATCCCAATTTTCTTATAATATTTTTCTCAAATTTTCTACCATTTTGTCTGCTGTTTGGAGTTTTTGCGAAACAGAGCCGATTGCGAGAGCTTCGACATCTTTTTCAAAGTTATCCGGCAGAATTTTGCAGTTTTCGAGGGCAAAAGATACGAGTTTTTTTTCTCCCGGGTGGAGGAGTTTGTTTCTGGCAAAGATTATGTCAAAATAACTCGCCAGAAATGCTGCGCTTCTGTGGTTTATGCTGACACAGTCTTTTCTCTCGACGGCAGACTCGAGCTGGTCATAATATGAAAACATTACATCTTTGAGGTAGGCAAAGTTTTTTTTGATGATATTTTGAGCGAGTTTGTCAGGATAAGGTATTTGCGTCTTTTCCTGCAGCTTTCTGAACCAGCCGTTTCTATCGAACAGGATTTCCGATTTGTTCACATTGAAGACAAAACAGGTGGTATATCCGAGAGAAGCGTTTCCTTCTTCCCACACCCATTTGATGTTTCCTTCTATGCTGTTTGGATGACGATACATGATATCAACGGGCTTGTTTGTTTCTTTGAGAGTATAGACATCGCCTGTTTCAAAGAAGTGGTTGTCAATTTCAGGAGAATCAGAGTATTTTTCGGCAATTTGTCTTCGTTTGGTGACATCAGGCTCTTTGGTGCAGTAGATATATATATCAAAGTCAGAGCGGTTATCAGATTGTTTTGCCGTTGATGAACCGCTGATTGCTATTGCTTCGACTTCGTCAAATTGTTTGTAGTCTTCTGTCATCATGAGAAGAAATTGCCTGTTGTCCATGTTTTTGTTCCGTTTTATTTTTTACCTGTATTATTATAATTTGATTTGATTAGTATTGAAAGAGTGTTTTTTCGGGAATTATATAGCAAATTCCGCCAAAAATTTCCAAAACAATGTCATACTGAGCGTTAGCGAAGTATCTAAACAAAAAGGATTCTTCGGGCTAAAACCCTCAGAATGACGTATCTGTGGAATTTGCTATATAAGTTCCGTTTTTCTTGACTTTTATTTTTGTCTTTCATAAGATTATGTTGGAATTACAACAGGTTGGAATTATAACATAGTGTCTGATAGAGAAGATAATTTGCTGAATTGTTATGCTGACAGGCTGCCTTATAAGATAGAGAAAGCTGCGATTTATATGAAGCTGAGAGGGTCTTGTGTCCTGAACGGGTTTGATGCGGGGTTGTCGATAGACCAGTTTATTACTCTTGAGACAATAGCGTTCAATCCGGGGATATGTCAGCGTGATTTATCGAAGATAGTGTTGAAGGATCGTTCCAACATTACGAGAATTTTGAACATACTTGAAGACAGAGGGCTGATAATCCGAGAACTTTCTGTCAAAGGGCGCCGCCCCGTCAAGACCATGAAGCTTACAGAAAGCGGGGAAGAGATGATAAAAAAATATTCATCTCCGCTTGAGAAAGATATGGATGTTTTTTTGAGTGATTTCAGCGAAGAAGAACTCGAGGTAATGAAAAGGGGTCTTGATAAAATTATCGGTAAGATAAGCGAAACGGTCAGCATACAGATATAGGCGAGAAGAAGAGATGACAGAAGAGAGCAGAGAAGAACAGATGAATCCGTGGCTGACGACGATAGCCGTAATGAGTGCGACGTTTATTTTTGTTCTTGACGGAACAATTGCGAATGTTGCGCTGCCTCAGATGGCAGGAAGTTTTTCTTCGAGTAATGATGAAGCGACGTGGATTTTGACTAGTTATCTGATTGCAAGCGGGATAGTTGTGCCCTCTGTTGACTGGTTCAGCAAATTGTTCGGGCGGAAGATGTTTTTTATTGCATGTGTTTTGCTGTTTACCGTAGCATCACTCCTGTGCGGGATGTCGACATCTCTTGATATGATGATTTTTTCACGAATTTTGCAGGGATTTGGCGGCGGTGCGCTGCTGCCTGTTTCTCAGGCAATATTGCTTGAAGCTTTTCCTAAAGAGAAAAGGGCGCTTGCGATGTCTATTTTCGGTTTCGGAGTTGTTGTTGCTCCTGTTATAGGTCCTGTTCTCGGGGGATGGCTTACTGATAACTGGTCGTGGAACTGGATATTTTTCATAAACATTCCGTTTGGCATATTTGCGGCGATTGCTTCATGGCTGTGGATTGTTGACCCGCCTTATGCAAAGAAGCAACCGAATCCTTATATAGATTACATCGGATTTACTTTATTGATTATATGGCTTGTTACTTTGCAGGTTGTTCTTGATAAGGGGAATAATGCGGACTGGTTTAATGCGACGTGGGTTTGTGTTGTGAGCGGGATATCTTTTGTTGCGATGGTTTTGTTTATTTATTCCCAGCTCAAGCAAAAGAGGTCTATAATTGACTTATCCGTGTTCAAGGATATGAATTTTTTGCTCGGAACGCTGATTCTTGTTCTTGTGAATACTGTTTTGTATGCTTCGACAACGATTATGCCTTTATTTTTGCAGAATTTGCTCGGTTACAGCGCTTTTTGGAGCGGTTATTCTTTAATGCCGAGGGGCATAGGGAGTGTTACGATGATTGCTTTGTACAGTGTTACGAGTGATAAAGTTGATTTCAGAATTTATACGGCTTTAGGGTTGATTTTGCTCGGGGTATCAGGTCTTATGTTCGGCTTTTTGAATTTGGAGATATCCATGTTCAATATAGTACTTCCGAATTTGTTGTTTGGCGCCGGTGTCGGGATGACCATGACGGTGTTGACAACCGTATCGATGGAGACAATCAGCAATGCGCAGATGACAAATGCAAGCGGTGTTCAGAATTTGTTGAAAAATATCGGTGCGGCTGTAGGAACTTCGCTTGTTGCAACAATGGTTTCGAGGTATTCTCAGGCATTTCAGCATTATTTTGTAGAGAATTTGAGTGATTTGAACGGTGTTTATTCTGACAAGTTGAATTCGCTGATATCATCATTTTCGGTATATGAGAATTATCCGGTTGCTTTTGAGAAGGCTATGGGTACGTTATATCAAGAACTTATACAGCAGGCGATGTTGTGTGCTTATATTGAATCATTCAGAATTTTCGGGGTTGTATGTTTCTTTTGCCTTCCTTTGTTATTGTTGTATAAACGTAAAAGGCGGGTATAGAAATCTTTTATATAAATTTATGGATATAATCTTATTTCTTGTATAAAATATTTTTAAGATTAGTTTGTAAAAATTTATACGGTCTTGAGCAGGGCAGGAAAATTTTTATGATAAAGGACATGACAAAAGGCGACCCTCTTGGTTTGATAATGTGGTTTTCTGTTCCTTTGTTGATAGGGAATATTTTCCAGCAGCTTTATAACATAGCTGATATAGCAATTGTAGGCAGGACTCTCGGGGTAAATGCGCTTGCTGCTGTCGGTGCAATTTCTCCGATTTTTTTCTTTCTTATGATGGTGCTTGTCGGGATGACTAACGGGTTTGCTGTTATTACGGGGCAGCGGTTCGGGGCGAAAGATATTGTCGGAGTAAGGCGTTCCGTAGCAATTTCCGTAATATTAAGTTTTGGATTTACCGTTGTATTTTCTGCTGCACTTGCGTTGTTTATGGAGCAGGTTTTGTCTTTGATGAATGTACCGGAGGAGATAATGCATGATGCTTACTGGTATATTCAGATTGTGGTAGGCGGGCTTGTTATTACGACTTTGTATAATTTGCTTGCGAGTGTAATAAGAGCACTCGGTGACAGCAAGACGCCTTTATATTTTTTGATTTTTGCTTCATTGTTGAATATATTTCTTGCGTTATTGTTTATTTTGCAATTTCATATGGGTGTGCCCGGGGCAGCTGTTGCGGTTGTTTTATCTCAGACCGTGTCCGCTGTTTTATGCATATTTTATGTAAAGAAGAAGTTTCCGATACTGCATCTGAAGAAAAGTGATTGGGTTTTTAATTATTCAATAGGGCATAAAGATTTCAATTTTGCGATGGATCATATGAAAGTCGGTTTTCCTATGGCGTTGCAGTTTTCTATTCTCGGAGCGGGAATTTTGATAATTCAGAGTGTTTGCAATACTTTCGGACCGAATGTTATAGCTGCTCTTACGGCTGCTTTGAGGATTGAGCAGATTGCGACCATGCCTATGATTTCTTTTGGTGTTGCGCTTGCTGCTTATGTTGCACAAAATTTCGGGGCAAACAGTTTTGCAAGGATAAGGCTCGGAGTAAAGCAGGCGTCTGTTATTTGTCTTGTATTGAGCATTGTGATGGCGTTTATTATGCATTATTTCGGCAGTGATATAGTCAGAATTTTTATAGGAGATACCAAAAAAGAGATTATAGATATTGCTCAGCAGTATTTATTTATAAGCACGATGTATTATTTCTTTTTAGGTCAGATTTTTATTTACAGAAATGCGCTGCAGGGTATGGGAGAGGCTGTTATTCCTCTTTGGGCAAGTGTTGCAGAGCTTGTAGTGCGTGCGTTTGCTGCTGTTTATCTGGCTGTTCACTTTGGTTATATAGGTATTTTCTATTCAGGACCTATTGCATGGGTAAGTGCTTCTCTGGTTGTTGCGATAGGTTATTATATGAGCATAGGGAAGATTGTGCATAAGACAATCTCCTCAATCAGAGAACAGCGTAAGATGGCTGCATGAGTTTAGCGATAAAGGAGTAAAGAATTATGATAGAAGAGCAGAATAAAAACGGAGAAGAGAAAGTTTTGTTAATAATCACAATTTTGGTGTCGATTATTTTCGGTTTTCTGCTTCCGCTTATTGTGTGGTTTGTGAAGAGGGACAGTTTTTCCTCTTATGCTGATAATATAGCAAAGGGTACGCTGAATTTCCAGCTAACGATATTTATAGCTGAGATTATATGCGGTCTGTTGTCATTTACCGGTATAGGGTGTATTCTTCTGCCGATAGTTCATGTGGTGAATATTGTTGTTCTTGTGATGGCAGCTGTTGCCGTTAATTCTTGGACAGAGTTCAAGTATCCGATGACAATTCCTTTCATAAGATAATGTGTGAAGCAAAGAAGCTTTGAGATTTCTATATGTATTCCGGTTCTATGTCATAGAGGTTTTTGCCGCCGACGGCTTTATAGAGTTCTATGGCGCTCAGCAGGCAGTTTATTTTGTTTGATATGTCTTCCTGCTGTGTCATGAGAATTATTTGTTGATATTTCAGTCTGTCAAGTTTTGAGGCGGCGCCTATGTTCAATTTTTTGTCCATGAGGTCGAATTTTTCGTTTTCGAGTTTGAGTCTTTCCGTGCTGTTCTGGTAATTTTTGTTTGCCGTTTTAGCGCTTACGAGGCTGTCGTTGATTTCCTGCATGGAGGTAAGGATTGTTTTTTCGTAGTTTTGTGAAGCTTCTTCAAGCTCGTATTTTTTGAATTTCAAATAGGCAAGTTTGCGTCCGCCTGAGAACAGGTCAAAGACCGGAGCAACTCCTGCATTTGATAAGAATGCAGGGTTCGAGAAGATATTCTTCCATTGATAAGCATTAAACCCTATTTGACCGAAGATTATAATTTTCGGGAGGAAGTTTCTTCTTGCTACTTTGACGTCTATGCCTACTCTTTTGAGGTTTTGTTCGGCTTTTAGCATATCCGGTCTGTTTTGAATCAGTTCTGATTTTATGTTTGCAGGAGTTTCTATCAATTTGATATCTTCGTAGGCAATTGTTTGTATGTTATCGGAATTTTTTTGTGCCAGATAAACCGAGAGCTGGTTTTTGACGACGTCTTGTTTTTCTTCAAGGCTGTTGAGGTCTTCTTCAAAATATTTCAGCCTTTTTTGTTCGTCGATTAGTTCGGTAATCGGACATAGTCCGCTTTTATATTTTTTTTCGGTCATGGTAAGAACTGTTTTTTGAGAGTCAATGAGTTCTTTTTGGATTTCAATTAACTTGTTGAGTTTGACCAGATTGTAGTAATTTGCGGCAAGTGCTGAAGTCAGGCCTATATAAGTTGCTCTTTCATCCTGTTTGAGCATTTCGAGTTTTTGTTTTGTACTTTTTGTCCGGAGGTGATTTTGCCCCCACAAATCAAGTTCGTAGTTCATTGTCAGCGGGAGCAGGAAATTGCTCTGGTTATAATTCGGGATGAACATATCTCCAAAGTATGTGTCGCTTGACCTGAAGGTTCTTGCAAAATTTCCGGAGAATTGTATTGACGGCAGTTCTTGCGAGAGAGATTGTTTTACGATTTGTTGACCCTGCTGGACTTTCAGCGAGGCAATCTTCAGGTCATGGTTGTGCCGGTAAGCAATGAGAAGATACTCGGTCAGAAGAGGATCTTCGAATTTGTCCCACCAGTTGAGGTTCAGGTATTCTATTTTGTTATCAGCATTTTTTTGAGGTTTATTTTTTACTTTTGACTTTGCAAAAGCTGTTGTAGTGCTGAATATCAACAGCATGCACAATAAAATAATCTTAACTTTTTTCATATTTACTTGCTCTCATGAAATCTTTTTGTGTTATTATGATAACACAAAAAGAAAAGTGTAAAGAGATCATGGACGAAATTAATCAATTAAGGAAAAAGGCCGGTGTTATGCTGATTAACTCCGGAACTTTGATGAGAATATGCAAAAGACAGGTTTTTCGCGAGAAAAAATTTGCGATAACTCCGGAGCAATTTGAGGTGCTTGCAATACTCGCCGAGGAAGACGGTCTTTATCAACGTCAGATAGCAGCCATCATGTTGAAGGATCGTCCGAATATTACGAGGATAATCAATATTCTTGAATCGGGCGGTTATGTGAACAGGGTCGAAGACACGAACAGAAGAAAGGTCTTCAAGGTGTTTTTGACGGAGAAGGGGCATGCGATTTATGAGCAAATACAGCCAGCAATATATGAAATGCGAAATGAAATAAATGTCGGAATTGAGAAAGAAGACATCGAAATTTGTCTTGAAGTTCTCGGAAAATTTCAGGCAAATTTGGAAAAGAAAGTAAATATGCAGATATAAATATATATAAGAAGAGGAAATTATGAGCGATAATTTGAATAGTCCTAAACAACCTGAGCAACCGGAACAATCTGGAGATAAACCGTTTTTGCATCAGGGTCAGCCTGTGAAAAACGAAAAAAATCAAACTGAAGAGAAAGTTCAAAAAGAGCAAAAAGACCCAAAAGAAAATAAAAAATTAAAGAAGAAGATGAAGAAAAAAAGAGTTCTTCTTCCTATTCTTGCCGCCGTTCTGGTATTTTTGGCGGGAGTATATTTTACCATCCATGCCTATTTTTATCAGTCAACGGATGATGCGTTTGTTGAGGGGCATATTATTTCAGTTGCCCCACGTGTTGAAGGGCAAATAATCAATCTATATGTAGATGATAACCAGCATCTTGAGGAAGGCCAGCTGATAGCTGAGATTGACCCGAAGGATTATGAAGTCAAACTTGCACAGGCCGAGGCAAAATTGCAGGAAGCAAAAGCGTCTTTGAATATGACAGATAAGCAGGTTGAACAAAATGAAGCAACATTAAGCCAGTATTCGCAAGATATCCATTCTACTCAGTCCAAGCTGAATTTTGCAAAAGAGGACTACAAGAGATACAACGATATGTATAAAGAGGGAATAGTGTCAAAGCAGGATTATGACAACAGCATGACAAATCTGCATGTTGCGCAGGCGAATTATAATTCAGCAAATGACAGAGTGAAAGCAAGCGAATCTTCTCTGCAATCATCGAAGGCAAGGAAGGCTGCCGTTGAAGCTGAGATAAAAAGACTCGAAGCAGAGGTTGAGCAAGCTAAGCTTAATCTTTCTTATACAAAGATTTATGCTCCTCAGGAGGGAAATGTAACTGCGAGAAGTGTTGAAAAGGGAAATTATGTAAATGTAGCACAGCCGCTTTTGGCTATAGTGCCGACAAAAGTGTGGGTAGTTGCGAACTTCAAAGAAACACAGCTTGAGAGCATGAAACCAGGGCAGCCTGTGTCAATAAAAGTTGATACTTATCCTCATAAGGTTTTCAGAGGTAAAGTTGACAGCATACAGAGGGCAACCGGAGCAAAAGCAAGTTTGTTTCCTCCTGAGAATGCTGTCGGAAGTTATGTAAAGATAGTACAGCGTGTGCCCGTGAAGATTGTGTTTGATGAAGACTATTCTCAATACAATATAGTCCCCGGTATGTCAGTAATTCCGGAAGTAAAAGTAAGATGAGCAGCAGTGTTTCAGAATTACCGGAAATAAAACAAATTCCTGTATGGCTTGTGGCACTTGCAATAATGGTGCCTACATCATTTGCAATGCTTGCAACATCAGCCACCAACGTTGCGCTTCCTCATATCGCAGGGTCATTCGGTTCGACTCATGAAGAAGTGAACTGGGTTATCACGAGTTATATGATTGCAAATGCTATTTTGCTGCCGCTTACGGGATGGTTTGAGAATATTATGGGGAGGAAAAACTTCCTGAAAATTTTCATAATGATTTTTATATGCGGTTCTATAATTTGTCTTATGGCGCAGAATTTGAACATGCTTATTTTGGGGCGTGTAATTCAGGGTATTGGCGGCGGTCCTATGATGCCGATATCGCAATCCATTTTGCTGCAGGCATTCCCATCAGAGCAGAAGGGACGTGCGATGGCGGTGTTTGCATTTGCCGTAATGACAACATCTATTCTCGGTCCTACTGTCGGAGGTTTTCTGGTTGATAATCTGTCATGGCAGTGGATATTTATAATCAACCTGCCTGCCGGAATTGTATCACTTATGCTTGTAGAACGGGCGATAAAACAGGAGAGAACAAGACGGGTAAGCAAGAGAGTTGATATTGTCGGGCTGTCTTTCCTTGTGTTATGGCTTTTGAATATGCAGATAGTCCTTGATAAAGGTCAGCAGTATGACTGGTTTGGAACGCCTTGGATTTGCGTGTTGACTTTTATATCTGTGTTCTCAATGATATTTTTCTTTGTTTGGGAGCTTGAGTATGAGCATGCGATAGTAAATTTGAGGGTATTCAAGGATAAAAATTTTGTTATAGGCACCATATTGGGTTCTTTCATCAATATGATAATTTATGTCACAATAGTTCAGCTGCCGGCTTATTTGCAGAGTATAATGGGTTATACTGCCACATTGAGCGGTTTATCTCTGGCACCGAGGGCAATTTCCTGCATTGTCATGTTGTTTATTGTCGGAGAGCTTGTAAATTATGTTGATAACAGATTGTTAATCTCGATAGGTTTTGCAATATTGGGGATATCAACGTTTATGTATGCGGGTATTTCTGTATCAACGTCGTTCAGCTATATCGTTTTCCCGAATGTATTGCTCGGTGTTGGAGTTATTCTGACATTCATTCCTATATCAGCTTTAACCCTCGGAACGCTTCCAAAGTCTGAGATGTCTAACGGCGCAGGTTTGCATAGTTTGTCGAAGTGTGTTGCAACTGCGTTTATTACTTCGTTGTCATCGACTTTTGTTGCAAGGTTATCCCAGCTGCATCAGACTTATCTTGTTGATAATATGAGTCATTTCAATCCGATATTTTTACATCGTCTTGAGGCAATGACTTCTTCGTTGATGACAAATTTTTCTTCCGTTGTAGCTGCTAAGAAGGCGAATGTTATGCTTTATAATCAGCTGTTGGAGCAGTCGAAGGTTTATGCATTTGTTGATGTTTTCCAGCTGTTTGCTCTTATTGCTTTTTTGCTTACGCCTCTTGCGTTTTTCCTCAAGATAAAAAAAGAAAAGAAAGAGAAGCAGGCGCAGTCATAAAATATTAAAAAGCAGGCTTTTTAGCCTGCTTTTGACATTGGAGTGTCAGGTTCAATGGACTTATTTGAAAATATTAGTAGTTTTTTGCTTTGATGAAGAAGTAAGCTTTCGGATGTGCGCAGACAGGACATTTTTCGGGAGCTGATGTTCCTTCAAAGCTGAAGCCGCAGTTTGAGCATTCCCATACAACTTTTTCTTCTTTTTGGAATACTTTTTCGTCTTTGATGTTTTGCAGAAGTTTTCTGTAGCGTTCTTCATGCTCTTTTTCTATTTGTGCAACTTTTTCAAATAGGAATGCTATGTCGTTGAAGCCTTCTTCTTTTGCTTCTTTGGCAAATGTTGCATACATATCTGTCCATTCGTAGTTTTCGCCGGCTGCGGCATCTTCGAGGTTTGCCATGGTATCTGCGATTTTTCCGCCGTGGAGAAGTTTGAACCAGAGTTTTGCGTGTTCTTTTTCGTTGTTTGCTGTTTCTTCAAATATTTTTGAAATTTGGACAAATCCGTCTTTTTTTGCCTGTGAGGCGTAGTAAGTGTATTTATTTCTCGCCTGTGATTCTCCTGCGAAAGCTGTTTGCAGGTTTTTTTCAGTTTTGCTTCCTTTGAATTCCATCTTAATTCTCCTTCTTTTTTCCATTACATTTGTTGCAAACTCCTCTTATCTGAAGGTTCGCATCTTTGATCGTGCCGATTTTAAATGCTTGTTGAGGGATTTTGATTTTATCCTGTTCGCTGATGAAAACATCAAATACCTCGCCGCATTGAGTGCAAATAAAATGGTGATGCGGTGTTTTATCAGCATCAAATCTCGCTTTCGGAAGCTGGTTGTCTACTCTGAAAATCATATTCAAATCTTCGAGAGAAGTAAGAGTCCGATATACTGTATCGATTGATATGTTCGGGAGCTTTGATTTGACGGCTTCAAAAACAGCCTCAGCATCGGGGTGTGAAGTTGAAGAAGCCACCTCTTTGAGAATTTCGATGCGCTGATTTGTCACCCGCATATGTTGTTTTTTGCAGGCTTCTTTCAGCTCTTCGATTTTTTCTTCAACCATTTTATTGTTCATTGCCTATACTCTTAATAAGAATTATTCTTATTAAGAGTATAGCATTTTATTTTAAAAAAGCAAGAGTTTTGATTTTGTTTTTATAAAACAGAGGGAACTCCATTATTTAGAGAGTTCCCTTTTTATTTTGGTCGGATTTTTTTTAAGCTTTATTTGAATTTGATGAAAAGAACGGTCGGTAGACTTTTGATATATTCTTTCTTGTAACGGTCATATTCATGTGAGGCGCACAAGTTTTTTGTTTTTCGATACGGTTTGAGTGATGGCTGGCATGGCGATGATGGTCTTTGTTGTTGTTTCTATACCCGGTACCTGCCCGGTATCCTGAAATCAGGTACATAATCGGCAGGGCAGGTTCTATCCATTTGAATCCTGAGAGTACGCCTGCTGTTGCGATATCATCGGCATGCAGTGCGACATCAAGAGGTTCTGGTTTTCTCTCCGCATATAGACTTTTGCCATGCCCTTTATGGTGTTTGTCTTTATCAAACATCGGGTCGAGGAATTTTTTGCTTATGAAGTTGGCTATATAGCTTCCGCCGATAATGCCGGTAGCGGTGATGCCTCCTAATATTACGCCGAGTTTTTTTGTTGGGGTAAGTTTTTGTATTTTACCTGCTTTCTGGAGTTGTTCAGCACCGAATAGAGCCCCTGCAGCTCCCACATTGCACATAAAAATATTTGCAAGATATTGATATACGCCTTCTTTTATTTTGTTTGCTTTTGATTCTTTTGTTTCTGTTTTTGTTACTTTGTCGGCTAACATGCCGCCTGTTATCCCTCCTGCAACAGGTACTGCCCCCATTAGAGATAATCTTCCTATTTCGGAGAAAATTTCTTTTGAGGTTATGTCTTTGTTCTGAGAGAAAATGACATTAAAGAGTTCCTGTTTTCCTTTTGTGTCTTCTGGAATTTTGCTGATGAGGGTGTCTGCTTCTTTCAGGTTCAGGATTTTTGTTTTTGCTTTATTTAGTATTGTAAGTATTTCATTGTCTTTCGGGGTTGATGTTTTGATGAAGTCATTGATTGCATCTGTTTGTTTTTTGACTACATCTGACTTTGGCACATTTTCCATAAGCCCTGGAATAATGCGTTTCCCGTTGATTTTCAACCCACGTGTTCCGAGAAGAGATGCGGCTACAGTGACAGCGAGTGTAATAGCATTTTTTGTTGCCGCTGTTTTCCGTTCTTCTTTGGGCTTTCTCAGGGTATCAACTGCTCCGAATGCTGCTGCGCTGCCGATGAGAATAACGGGCATTTTACGCTGAAGGGAGTTAACTATCAACGGTTGGTCAATAAATTTACCGATAGAAGATATTTTCATTAAATAATCCTTTAAATAAGAGTTAGTTTTTACTAATTTAGTTAGGCATGACTAACTTTAAAACAAAAAAGAATCATTGTCAACTATTAATGAGTGGAACTTATATAGCAAATTCAACAACGTCATACTAAGCTACCTGAACAAAAAGGATTCTTCGGGCTAAAGCCCTCAGAATGACGGACTTTTAATAGTATCTGTTGAATTTGCTATATAAATCCCTAATATGTTTATTTGTATAGATTTTGCAGTTTTTCTTTCATTTCGGGATGTTCTGAAGATAAATTCTGTATAAACTCCGAGAGTTTTGTCATTCTTTCAAACATTTTTTCGCTCATTATATGCTCCATTTTGCAGGCATTTTCAGCAGCTTCTTCTTTTGAGAGGCATAAAATATTTATGAGAAAATTTGACATGATTTCATGTCTGTTGAGAATTTCTTTTGCTATTTTTTCGCCTTCAGGGGTCAGAGTGATGGATGAATAGGGCATGTAGTTAATCAGTTTTTTTGACGAAAGCTGATTGAGTGCACCTGTTACGGAGGCTTTTTTTACATTCAGCATGTTTGAGATATCTGTTACTTTTGCGTATCCCTGTTTTACAACTTCGTTGTAGATAGCTTCCAAATAGTCTTCAAGACTTGATGATAATTTTTCCATCATAGCTCCTTATGCTTGTTATAATGCATCGTATGCCTTTTTTATTTCCTGAATATCCTGCCACATAAGCCATTTTGGACTTCCTTTTCCTCTTGAGTCGTTCCTCAGCAGATAAGAGGGGTGAAACACGGGCATCATTTTTGAGTTGTAAGGTCCATCGAACCATTTTCCCCGGACTTTTGTTATTCCGAGGCTGGTATCAAGAAACGATTGGACGGCTGTTCCTCCGCAGAGAAGGATTATTCGAGGTTTCAGAAGTTCAATTTGCTCATCCAGATAGCTGCGGCATGCCGCTTTTTCTTCCGGGGTCGGCACTCTGTTTTCAGGGGGGCGGCATTTTACGGTGTTTGTAATATAAATATTTTTATTTCTTGAAAACCCTTGACATTCAAGGATTTTGTCAAGAAGTTGCCCTGCTTTGCCGACAAAGGGAATGCCTTTTTGATTTTCCCAGTATCCGGGTGCTTCCCCGATAAGCATAATTTTATCATTAGGTATTCCGCAGCCGAAGACAAGTTTGGTTCTTGTTTTGCCGAGAGGGCAGTTTTGACAGTTTTCACAATTTTTTCTTATTTTTTCGAGCTCTTCATACATTTGCCGGTACCGGAGGAGTGTTGAGTTCTTCTGGGTTTTCAACAGGTTTGAGTTCTGCGAGTTTGCAGATTTGTTCCGACCATTGTTTTTCTATTTCTTCTATTTCCTGATTATAAGAAATCGGAGTCCCTATTCTTACGGTTGCATTTCCCTGAAGAGGCCATTTTGCCGTATTCTGGATACCGACAATCCCGATAGGCAGGATATCTGTTTTTGAAATTTTTGCAAGAGAAGCAAAGCCTTTGGACACATGTCCGAGGCAGCCGTTGCGGACTCTTTTCCCCTGCGGGAAGAGCGCCATTGTCCAGTGTTTGTTTGAGAGAACTGCTTTTGCTGTTTTTATTGTAGAAACTTCGAGTTTTTCTCTGTTTACGGCAAAGGCTCCGAGGTGCCAGATTAGAAAACTCAGTACCGGTACTTCAAACAGCTCTTTTTTTGCCATATATGCAAGATTTCTTTTCATAACAGCTGCAATAAGCGGAGGGTCAAGATAAGACATGTGGTTTGCAGCTACAAGGATTGGTCTGTCCTGCGGTATATTTTTAAATCCTTCAACTTTTACTTTGTAGAATAAGATAAAAAACGGGTAGAGAATGCAGGTTCTGACAAATGCCTGAAAAAGGCTTGTAGTCCAGTTGTAATCTTCCGTACCTCTTTTTGAAAAATTTCTTTTTTCTTTCATACTCTTATCCTCTCCATTAGAGCTTCAAATTCCGGGAACGATGTGTTTACCCATTGAAATTCGTTTATTTGCGACGGTTTGTCTGCTATTAGCCCGGCAACATACATGGACATCGCAAGTCTGTGGTCATGGTAGCATTCGAGCATGCCTGAAGGCGTGAGTTTTGTTTTTCCTTCGATTATAAAACCGTCAGGTGTTTCTTTTATTTTAGCATTAAATTTAGTCAGCTCGCTACAAATAGTTTTTATGCGGTCTGATTCTTTGTTTCTTAAGTCCTGCGCATCTTTGACAGTGGTTGTGCCGGCTGCCTGTGTTGCAAGAACGGCGATTATAGGAAGTTCGTCAATAAGACGAGGAATAATGTCTTTTTCGATTGTTATGCCCTTAAGCTCGGAGTATTGTATTCTCAGATCGCCGACTTCTTCGTTGCATTCGAGACGGTAGTCAAGAATTTCAATCTCTGCTCCCATCTGTTTCATGACATCGACAATGCCTGTTCTTGTGGGGTTAAGATTTATGTTTTTCAAAATAATATCCGAGTTTGGGACAATTGCCGCTGCAGCCATGAAAAATGCCGCTGATGATATATCTCCTGGGATAACAAGTGTCTTCGGCTCGGGATGGCATGGATTTATCGATACGGTATTGCCGTTTGTTGAGATATCCGCATTCATGTATGACAGCATTTTTTCGGTATGGTCACGTGATTTGAAGGGTTCTGTGAATGATGTAGGACCATCGCAGGCGTGCATGCCCGCAAGCAGGACACAGGATTTTACCTGTGCGGAGGCTATTTCATAGTTATAATCAATTGGATGAAGCATTGTACCGCAGATAGTCAGAGGGGCTTTGTTGTTGTTTGACAAAATTTTTGCGCCCATCATCTCAAGAGGAGTAATGACTCTTTTCATCGGCCGCTTTTGAAGACTCTGGTCGCCTGTTATGGTACTTTCAAAGTCCTGTGAGGCGAGGACTCCTGACATAAGTCTTATGGTTGTGCCTGAGTTTCCTGCGTCGAGGATTGTTTGAGGTTTTGTAAATTTTTTCGGAGAATTGATGATGAGTTCTTTTTCGTTTTTGAATTCAGCTTCCACACCTAGAGAACGCAGAACATTGAGGGTGCTCAGACAGTCTTCGCCGTGGGAGTAGTTTTTAATTAGAGCTTTGTTATGTGTCAGTGCCGAAAAGATAGATGAACGATGGCTGATTGATTTATCGGCAGGAATTTCTATTATTCCGTTTAGACCTTTAGTTTGCGGGTTTACAGTGTTTATCATATAAAGATATCTTTTCTCCGGTTGATTTATAGTTTTAAAGATAATTTAAAATGAATGATTTTACAAGATATTCATAGTGTTTAGAAAGAAGTTGTTTTTTGATAAAAAGGGTTTTATATAACAAATTCTGCCAAAAATTTCCAAAACAACGTCATACTGAGCGTTAGCGAAAGTATCTAAACAAAAAAAAATCTTCGGGCTAAAGTCCTCAGAATTACGGACTTTTAATAGTATCTGTGGAATTTGCTATATAAATCCCGAGAAAAATGATTTGTCATGATATTTTTTTTGTTATATCATTCAAAATGAATAAAACTCCTCAATAGAATGTTAAAAACCACTTGACATTCTATAATTTTGAGTTGACATTGACTATTGTTAATCATATTATTGACTCCACAACGTAGAAAAAAGGTAAGAAAATATGGGCGCAAAGAAAAAAGACAAGTTGGTAATTCTCGCTTGCGAAGAGTGCAAACGCAGAAACTACACCACTACAAAAAACAAAAAAACATTGAAAGAAAGAATGGAAATCAACAAGTATTGTCCTTGGGATAAAAAGCATACACTGCATAAAGAAACCAAGTAAGAATTAAGGATGCGTCCTTAGTTCAGTTGGTAGAACGTCGGTCTCCAAAACCGGATGTCGTGGGTTCAAGTCCTACAGGGCGCGTTCTTCATACCATTGAATAAAGGGAAAACATAGTGAGCACTGTAAAGAACGAAGAGCAAAACATATTAGAGAATACAAAAAATTATTTCAAAGGTGTAAAAACCGAATGGAATAAAATTACATGGCCTGATAGGCAGCAAATTCTGGTTCAGACCGTGGCTGTATTTTTTGTTGTTTTTGTTTTTACGGTGATAGTTTATTTAATGGATATAGTATTTAAATATTCACTTGACTTAATTACAAATAGGTAAGAATTGATGGCTGAAGAAAAAAATAACGAAGTAAAAAAAGGCAGAAAAAGATGGTATGTCGTACATACTTATTCAGGGCATGAAAATAAAGTGAAAGCTAACCTTGAAAAGCGTATAGAATACCATAACATGGGAGATAAAATTTTCCGTGTTGAGGTGCCTAAAAAGACCGTAACGAAAGTTAAAGACGGAAAACGCCAGGATAAAGATGAAAAGATTTTCCCTGGATATGTTCTTGTTGAGATGATAATGGATGATGACAGCTGGTATGTTGTAAGACATACAGCAGGTGTTACAAAATTTGTCGGAACAAGCAAAAGACCTGTCGCTGCACGTGATTCTGAAATTAAGAAAATTATTCATCGTACGGCTGCTCAGCCTAAGGAAGTCAAAATTGACATCAATGTTGCTGATAAAGTTAGAATTATCAGCGGACCGTTTGCTGATTTTGTCGGAGATGTCACAGAGGTTTATCCTGATAAGGCTAAAATCCGTGCATCTGTTTCAATCTTCGGGCGTGAAACTCCTGTTGAGTTGGAATATAATCAAATACAGAAAGTATAAAAAACAAAAAATATATGAAAGGTAAGAAAAGTGGCAAAGAAAGTTATCGCTAAAATAAAACTTCAAATTGAAGCGGGTAAAGCGAACCCGGCACCGCCGATTGGTCCTGCGTTGGGTCAACACGGTGTTAACATTATGGATTTTTGTAAACAATACAACGCAAAAACACAGGATTCTGCAGGTTTTATTATTCCTGTTGAAATCAGTGTTTATGAAGACAGATCATTCACATTCGTTACAAAAACTCCTCCAGCAGCAGTTTTGATTCAAAAAGAATTGAAAATAGACAAAGGTTCTGCTGCACCGAACAAAACAAAAGTAGCAACCATCACACAGGCTCAATTAGAGAGCATTGCAAAAACAAAAATGCCTGATTTGAATGCAACTTCTTTAGAAGCAGCTGTTCAGATGATTAAAGGCACATGCAGAAGCATGGGTGTTACTGTAGAAGGTTAAGTATTTTACAACGTGGAAGGATAATATCCGCTATTACCACAAAGGAGAATTAAATGGCTAAGTTAACAAAAAGACAAAAAACAATTTTAGAAATGGTTGAATCTGTTGAACAACCTTGTTCAGCTGTTACGGCTATTGAAAAATTGAAAGAAGTTTCAACTGCTGTTTCAAAATTTGATGAAACAATGGAATGTCACATGCGCCTCGGTATTAACGTAAAACATGCCGAACAACAAGTCAGAAGCACAACAGTTCTTCCTGCAGGTACAGGTAAGACAGTCAGAGTTGTTGTTATAGCTAAAGGTGATAAGGTGAAGGAAGCACAGGAAGCAGGTGCTGATTTTGCCGGAACTGAAGATATTATTGAAAAAATTCAAGGCGGCTGGTTAGAATTTGATACTTTAATTGCCACTCCGGATGCAATGGGCATGCTCGGTAAATTAGGTAAAGTTCTCGGTCCTAAAGGTTTGATGCCAAACCCGAAGACAGGTACTGTTACTTTTGATATTAAAAAAGCTGTCACAGATGCTAAAGCCGGTAAAGTAGAATTCAGAGCCGACAAACAGGGTATGATTCACGTTCCTATCGGTAAAATGAGCTTTTCTGTTGAAGATTTGGAGAAAAACTTCTTCAACTTGGCAGAAGCTGTAATAAAAGCAAAACCTTCCGCTGCTAAAGGAACTTATTTGAAATCGGTTTACCTGGCTACAACAATGGGCCCCGGTATTCAGCTTGATGCAAAAAACCTTCCTGCTGAAGTTAAAGATTTCGTTTCAAAGTAGAATTTCGGCAGTAGTTACAATCAATTAATGAAAGGATTATAGAAATGTCAAGACAGTGTGAAATATGCGGTAAAAAACCATTAAAAGCCAGCAAATTGTCTTTTTCTCATAAACATAACGTGTACAGACAGGTTCCGAACCTCCAGAACATCAAAGTTGATGTTAACGGCAAAGTCGTAAAGATGAAGGTTTGTACATCATGCATTAAAGCTAACAAAGTAAAAAGAGCTTTATAATAGTTTTAAACCGATAATTTTTCAAGTATAATAGAAGAACTTCGATTGAAGTTCTTCTATTTTGTTTGCTAGAGAATACAGGATTAGATTTTGATTATTTTCACAAAATTTGAAAAAGATTTACTCGAAACATCATCTGTAGCTCTCGGAGTTTTTGACGGTGTTCATCTTGCACATCAGAAAATTTTTGATGATGTAATTTCAAAATCAAAAAAATACGCTTCGACTCCTTGTGTTATAACTTTTTCAAATCATCCTCAGAATATTCTCGGGGGAAAGAAAATTTTGAATATAATCTCTTGTGAGAAAAAACTCAAATTTCTTGAAAAATTGGGGATAGAGGCTGTTGTTATGCTTGAGTTTACCGAAGGCATGGCTTCTTTATCCGCTGAGGATTATCTGAAGATGATAGTTGACTCACTGCATCCAAAAAGTATTACTCTCGGGTTTAATCACAGTTTTGGCGCCTGCAAACGAGGGAATGGAGAGTTTTTGAAAAACCATGAACCTTTGTATGACTATGAAACAACGGTGATAGAACCTGTGAACTATGAAGGGCATGTTGTCAGCAGCTCTTTGATAAGAAATCTTTTGACAGAGGGGAATATATCATTGGCGAACAAGATGCTTGGAAGAGATTTTTCTGTTGAAGGAAAAATTGTGACAGGTGCCCAAAAAGGGAGAACAATAGGATTTCCTACAATTAATTTAAAGCTTGCTGACGGGCTTATTGCTCCTAAAAACGGGGTTTATGGCGGATATGTAAGAGTGTGCGGTGAGGTTTATCGTTCAGCGATAAATGTTGGGCATGCTCCGACTTTTAATTATTCGGAAGAAGTTGTTGTTGAGGCTCACTTGTTTGACTTTTCAAAAGATGTATATTTTGAGCATGCCGAAGTTTTTTTCACCGAGCATATCAGGGATGAGAAAAAATTTTCGTCTAAAGAAGAGCTGAAAGAAAATATATCGAGAGATTGCAGTCTTATCCTCGGATATGAGATGAAGATATAGCGACTCTTACGTAAAAATTTTCGTCTTGAGAGAGTTCTTTTTTGTATTCAACCATATCAAACCCGAGAGAATCCATTTTGAGAACAATTTTGGCTATTCTTTCCCTGATTGTATAATTGCCTGCTTTTGAGGCTGTATTGATGAGGGAGAAAATTTGCCGTGGATTTTTCATCTGTTTATGCAGAATATTTTCGAGTGCGTAGAGGTTCCAGTAGAGGTTGAATATTTGTTT
Organism: Candidatus Adamsella avium; assembly: GCA_904420445.1. GTDB lineage: Bacteria > Cyanobacteriota > Vampirovibrionia > Gastranaerophilales > CAJFVJ01 > Adamsella > Adamsella avium. Next base: position 422,830 of record CAJFVJ010000001.1, read on the forward strand.
GTTGAATTTATAACTTTTAACCGCATTTGTGATATCAACTTCATTCATGATAGAGTTAATTTTTTTTAGAACTTTTTCTATAAACAAATCGTTATTATTTATATATCTCAGGGCGTCAACCATATTTCTGCATACCTGAGGGTTTATGTCATTCAGACTTTGGGCGGTTATATCAGAATGCTTTTCGAGATAAGAAGATAATTTAGGGTTATCAGAAATAAAGTCTTTTATTTTTGAAGATGCGCATTCTCTGATTTTTCCATCCTGTCCGGTAAGGTTCAAAAACAGAAGGTCCATGCCCTGGTCATCTATTGAGTTTAAGTTTATGAGGGCAAAATGTTTGAGATGAAAATCATTAGTTTTCAAAAGAGCAATCAGTGTTTTATATGGCAAATTCAGACCGCTGAGATAGCATGCCGCCTGGGAATTTGTGTCGAAATCTTTGAGGTTGTTAAACTTATACCTTTTCATATAATAGAAAATATATCACATCAGCGGATTAAATGTTATCATTTTAGTCTTATTAAATTATTACAATAATAATATTTATGATGTATGATGTTTATGAAGAAAGAGGTGGACGCAGTGTTTAACATGATTAAAAAATTTTTTGACGGTGATGAAGGTTCAATTATCGGGCTTACTCAGCTTCGAGAAGAGAGTGTTGCCGTGAAGAAAGAAGTGAAAAAAGAAATAAAAGCAGTCAAAAAAGATCTCAAAATTTCTGATTTGATGAGAGGCATGTAATTTTGCGCAAAAAAAAGGTTTTCTTTGAAGAAAACCTAAATAAATGGGATTAAGTTTTGAATATTTTTTAGACAAATATCTTGAAGCTGCCTTCGATATTTTTTGTGATAACCTTTTGAACACTTTCGATTTCTGTTTCAACTGCTTTGTGTTCGTTTTCAAGGTTTTTGAGTTTCAATTCAAGAGTTTTATCTTTTGCTTGTGCTTCGGCACTTTCAACATCATATGTAGCAACAGCAGCGCCGTCGTTTGATGTGTCGAGTTCATCAAGGATAAAGGTTGATGTTGTCCAGTCATATTCCTGATATTTATCGTCGCCTGTTGGGATGACAATTTCGTATCTGCCTTCACGAAGTCCTGTATCAAGATTGTCTGCATCGATGAGGTTTGTTTTTTGCATTTTATCCCAGTTCAAATAAAGGATGTTGTCTGCTTCGTCATATCCTTCCGCTTTGGATTTTCCTTCATCATCGGTTGCACCAAACATAACTTGAACTTTTGTTGTGTCGTTTATGAAATAGAATTTACCGCCGATAGTTTCAAGCTGTGCGACGATTCTTGTATCTTCATGTATATCGCTTGCTGTTTTGTAGTTGATATCTTCGCCTGTTTCCAAATCAGTAAGAGTATAAAGCCCTTCTCTTATACCGCTTTCAAGGTCTTCGTCTTTGATTTCAGTTTTTCCTGCTGCAGTGCCTGCTTCCGTAATTCTTACGCCATAGCCTGCATTGGTCAGGTTTTCCTGATTGAAGCTCATCTGTTCATCATTTTCTCCGAGAATATAGAGAGCTGTCTGGCTTGTTGCATTGCCGAGAACACTTTGAAGAATACTGTTGCTCAAATCTATATCAGTCAAATTGACGTTCAATATAGGTTTTACAACTTCGCCGGTGGTAGTATCACGAACTTCGTACCCTTGTTGGATAAGGTGCATATGAGTGAGCTGGACTTTGTTTTTTGATGAATTTATTCCGCTTTCCTGATAATACAAAATTCTATCATTCAGAGCGTTGTTATAATTTTCTGAAATTTCGGTCATCTGGTTTGTCAAATCGAGTCTTGCAGATGCTATTTGCTGCATTTGATATTCAATATCGCTTCTTCTTGCCGTCAGTTGTAACATTCTTGCTTGTGATGCTGATAATCCCATTTGTAATTAACTCCTTAGTTTAATTACTCATGTAATCGGATGTTTTCAGCATGAACTTTAGGTTTTTGAATGATATTTTTACATTTTGTAATATTGATATAAATAATAAAAAAGAGCAGTTTGGACGTCTGCTCTTTATATATAAAATTTTGGGTTTATTTTAGCATTAGGCATTAAGCAAATAATTTAAAACTCATTTCAATTGTTTTTTCAATATTCTTTTTAACACCGTCGATTTCGTTTGTGACAGCTTTCTGTTGAGTTTCGGCTGTTTTCTGCTGCATATCAAATTCTTGGTCTTTTGCTTTTATTTTAGCAGTTGCTGCGTCGTATTCAGCTGTAGCAAGTTCATCATCATCAGTGTAATATTCATCTCTTACAGCTGTGTCAGTTCTCCAGTCAACATATTTATTTTTGTCTTCTTTATCCGTAGTTTCATCTTGAGTAGCTTTACCGTCGCTTCCTTCTGCAAGTCTGTATTTGCCGTTTCTCAATCCGTTTTCGATGTCCATTTCAGTCAGGTTTTTATCAGTAATAACTTTACCTGTTGATGTTTCGATTAAAACACGGTTTTGTTCATTTAAGTTATCTATTGATAGAGATAATTTTTGTTCTTCGCCATCTCTGTCTTCTGCAGGGTTGATAACATGAATAACTTTGTTACCGAGTTTTCTTGCTTTTTCTTCAGCCAGTGATTCCATATCTCTTGTAAGCTGGAGTCTTCTGTCAGAAATTTGCATTACCTGAAATTCCAAATCGCTTTTTCTTAATGTCAATAAGTCCAAATGTGCTTGTGATGCTGCTAAACCCATTTTAGCTCTCCTTTTTATTTACCGCTTATGTATATATAAAGTAAAAAAATATATCTTGATTTCATAAAAAATATATATTGTTACATAACTTAATATATCTTTTATATATAAATAAAATAGGAACGGTGAAAAGCCGTTCCCAATTTATAAGATAAATTTGTTTTATTATTTATGTTTATGCAAATAATTTGAATCCCATTTCGATGCTTTTTTCAATATTCTTTTTAACACCGTCAATTTCATTTGTTACGGATTTTTGCTGGGTTTCAGCCGTTTTTTGCTCCATATCAAATTCCTGGTCTTTAGATTTTATTTTTGCAGTTTCTGCATCATATATTGCTGTAGCTTCTTCATCATCATCAGTGTAATATTCATCTCTCACAGCTGTATCGGTTCTCCAGTCAACATATTTATTTTTATCTTCTTTGTCGCTTGTTTCGTCTTGGGTTGCTTTCCCGTCGCTGCCTTCAGCAAGTCGGTAAGTGCCGTTTCTTAAACCGTTTTCGATATCCATTTCGCTCAGGTTTTTGTTTGTAACAACTTCTCCTGTAGCTGTTTCAATCAACACACGGTTTTGTTCGCTCAATGCATCTATAGACAATGAGAGTTTTTGTTCTTCTCCATTTCTTTCCGTCGCCGGTTTGATAACTTTGATGACCTTATTACCGACTTTTCTTGCCTTCTCTTCGGCAAGAACTTCCATATCTTTTGTGAGCTGAAGTCGTCTGTCAGCAATTTGCATAATTTGATATTCCAAATCGCTTTTTCTTAATGTTAATAGGTCTAAACATGCTTGTGATGCGGCTAAGCCCATGGTTACTCCTTAATTTTTTTTAAGTTAACAGCTTGCCTAAAATGACTGCTGATACATGTTATCGGCAGTATTTGTCATAACTTTAGCAAAAATAACAACATGTTAAAAACTTGTAATATTTTATAAAAGCTTTCTTATACTTATTATTTAAGCATTGTTCATTAGAAAAATTTTATTTATGAAACTTTTTTCTCATGCCTTCGTCTATATCAAAGTAGAGTTGTTATCTTAATGAAGGATTTGTATTTGTATTTTCGTACAATTCTCTTGCATGCGCCAGAGCAATTACACGAAAAGAACAGGTTCCTTCATTTCTCGAAAAAACACCGATGCTTGCCAGCTTATTGAGCATGCTTTCATTTATATCTTCAGGTTTAATATATAAAGAGCATGCGCTGTCGCATATATCTCTGTTGAAAGGGCATTCTAGCATAAGAACTTTCCTCTGATGAATATCTCTTCCAATATTATAAACCGTCATGGGCTATAAGTAAAAGAGAAAAAACGATAATAATTTCTGCATTCCTCGAACATTGACAGCATATAGAGTTTTATTGAAAACACAAAAATAAAAAAGTGTTGACATGCTTTCTTCAATAATAACAAGGGATTATCGGAGATGTAACCATGAAAATTAAGATGGCATAACTGGAATTTTAAGTTTTGTATACTTGTGTTTTTTCTTGATATCAGTGAATTTTACGGCTTTTATCAAAATCTACTGTAAATAAATGGTTTTTAATTTTTTTTGTTTATAATACATTAAAGAAGCTGAAGGGAACGCAATAAGCAAAACCCTGAAGCAAGAGAGAATACGAACATTAAAAATTAAAGTGAGAGATCAAGGGTAGGAAGATCACGCATTATTCCGATAAATAAAGGAATTACGTAGATATTAACAATAAAAAATATTCTAAAAAATATTTTTGAAAAAAGCTTGACTTTGAAATTTTCTGGTGATAGTATTCTACTTACCGTCAAGAGAGACGGTTTTGAAAACTGAACTAAAAGCTGAACTTTGAAAATTGAATAACCGAAAGAACGATGAAATAACAACCTGTTAATTCAACAAAACAATAAGCCAGGGTAAGAGAAAATTATAATTTTAAATAATTATAAAAAGAACTCGACAATGGAGAGTTTGATCCTGGCTCAGGACGAACGCTGGCGGTGTGCTTCATACATGCAAGTCGAACGATAAGGCGTCTTCGGACGTACATAAGTGGCGGACGGGTGAGTAACACGTAGGGAATCTGCCTCAAGGAGGGGGACAACAGCTGGAAACGGCTGCTAATACCCCATATGAGCTAAGTTGAAATACTTATCTTGAAAACTCCGGTGCCTTGAGATGAGCCTGCGTCTGATTAGCTTGTTGGTGGGGTAAAGGCCTACCAAGGCGATGATCAGTAGCTGGTTTGAGAGGATGATCAGCCACAATGGGACTGAGACACGGCCCATACTCCTACGGGAGGCAGCAGTAGGGAATTTTGCGCAATGGGGGAAACCCTGACGCAGCAACACCGCGTGAACGATGAAGCCCTTTGGGGTGTAAAGTTCTGTCAGTGGGGACGAATCAATGACGGTACCCACAGAGGAAGCACCGGCTAACTCCGTGCCAGCAGCCGCGGTAAGACGGAGGGTGCAAGCGTTGTCCGGAATTATTGGGCGTAAAGCGTTCGTAGGCGGCTTATTAAGTCTGGTGTTAAAGACCGGGGCTCAACTCCGGACCAGCACTGGATACTGGTAGGCTAGAGTGTGATAGAGGCAAGGGGAATTCCTAGTGTAGCGGTGAAATGCGTAGATATTAGGAGGAACACCGGTGGCGAAAGCGCCTTGCTGGGTCATTACTGACGCTGAGGAACGAGAGCCGGGGGAGCAAATGGGATTAGATACCCCAGTAGTCCCGGCTGTAAACGATGGATACTAGGTGTTGCGGGTATCGACCCCTGCAGTGCCGTAGTTAACGCGATAAGTATCCCGCCTGGGGAGTACGCACGCAAGTGTGAAACTCAAAGGAATTGACGGGGACCCGCACAAGCGGTGGAACATGTGGTTTAATTCGAAGCAACGCGAAGAACCTTACCAGGGCTTGACATTGATGGAATCCTGATGAAAGTCGGGAGTGCCCTTCGGGGAGCCTGAAAACAGGTGGTGCATGGTTGTCGTCAGCTCGTGTCGTGAGATGTTGGGTTAAGTCCCGCAACGAGCGCAACCCTCGTCGTTAGTTGCTGGTGGCGGTATACTGCTACCGAGCTCTCTAGCGAGACTGCTGGTGATAAACCGGAGGAAGGTGAGGACGACGTCAAATCATCATGCCCCTTATGCTCTGGGCTACACACGTGTTACAATGGGTAGGACAACGAGCAGCAAGCCGGCGACGGCAAGCAAATCTCTTAAACCTATCCTCAGTTCGGATTGTAGTCTGCAACTCGACTACATGAAGCTGGAATCGCTAGTAAACGCAGATCAGCACGCTGCGTTGAATACGTTCCCGGGTCTTGTACACACCGCCCGTCACACCATGGAAGTTGACTACGCCCGAAGTACGTGAGCTAACCCTCGTGGAAGCAGCGTCCTAAGGCAGAGTTAATGACTGGGGTGAAGTCGTAACAAGGTAGCCGTACCGGAAGGTGTGGCTGGATCACCTCCTTTCTAGGGAGATACGTAAAATCTTAGAATTTTACATATCCCAGGTCGATACCGTTGAAGTTATCAAGTTTTGAAATACATACTCAGGTTTATTGTACTTGATAACGGAGGTATTAAAAATTAACAGGACTTTCGGTTTATTCATCTTTCAGAGTTCGCTCTGAATTGCACATTGACAACTGTATAATAGAGATAGCAACATAAACGAACAAGTATATGTAATGCGATAACCAATGTTAGGTGAAGCTACAAAGAGCTAACGGCGGATGCCTTGGCACTAGAAGCCGACGAAGGACGCGATAGCGGCGATACGCTACGGGGAGCAGCTAAAACGCCTTGATCCGTAGGAATCCGAATGGGGAAACCCTACAGAGTTAATCCTCTGTAATCCATATCTGAATACATAGGATATGAGAAGGAAAGCCAGTGAACTGAAACATCTTAGTACCTGGACGAAAAGAAAATAACCTAATGATTCCCTTAGTAGCGGCGAGCGAAAGGGGAAGAGCCTAAACCTTTTGTACGTAATAACTTGCAGGTGTTGTGCAAGAGGTGTTGTGGGACTTTCGGTGAATTCTGCAAAATTCACATGGAGTTACAAATTTGTTGTTTAGATGAACACAGCTGGAAAGCTGGGCCATAGAAGGTGATAGCCCTGTAACTTAAAAATAACAAACTCCAGAAAGTATCCCGAGTAAGGCGGGACACGTGGAATCCTGTCTGAATCTGCGAGAACCATCTCGTAAGGCTAAATACTTTCTAGTGACCGATAGTGAACAAGTACAGCGATGGAAAGGCGAAAAGAACAGTGAGAAGCTGAGTGAAATAGAACCTAAAACCGTTAGTTTACAATCAGTTAAACCACTATCAATAGTGGGATAACGTGCCTGTTGAAGAATGATCCGGCGAGTTAACGTATGTAGTTTGGTTAAGGGGTTAATACCTGAAGCCTCAGCGAAAGCGAGTCTGAATAGGGCGAATTTATTACATGCGTTAGACCCGAACCCTGGTGATCTAACCATGACCAGAATGAAGCGTAGGTGACACTACGTGGAGGTTCGAACCGACTGATGTTGAAAAATCAGCGGATGAGTTGTGGTTAGGGGTGAAATGCCAATCGAACCAGGAGCTAGCTGGTTCTCTCCGAAATGTATTGAGGTACAGCCTCGAGTTTATCTTACGGGAGGTAGAGCACTAGTTTGATGCGGGCCCAGAATCTGGGTACCAAATCATGTTAAACTCCGAATACCCGTAATGTTACTGCTCGGGAGTGAGACTATGAGTGATAAGATCCATGGTCAAAAGGGAAAGAGCCCTCACCGTCAGCTAAGGTCCCAAATTTATACTAAGTGAATAAGGAGGTGAAGTTGCTTTGACAACCAGGAGGTTGGCTTAGAAGCAGCCATTCCTTGAAAGAGTGCGTAATAGCTCACTGGTCAAGCGACTTTGCGCCGAAAATGTACAGGGGCTAAGTATAAAACCGAAGCTACGGGATTAGAATTTATTCTAATCGGTAGGAGAGCGTTCTGTTGTAGGTTGAAGTCAGATCGAAAGGACTGATGGACGAAGCAGAAGTGAGAATGTCGGAATGAGTAGCGAAAACATTGGTGAGAATCCAATGCACCGAAAACCTAAGGTTTCCCACGGCAGGCTCGTCCGCGTGGGGTTAGTCGGAACCTAAGATGAGGCTGAAAAGCGTAGTCGATGGACAACGGGTTGATATTCCCGTACCATCTTAATATCGTTATCAGCTGCGGAGGGACGCAGGAGGCTATGCACGCCGTCGATTGGATGTGACGGTTTAAGCGTGTAGGTAGTTTTGATAGGAAAATCCGTCAAGACGTTATAAACTGAGGCGTGATGAGGAGGGTCTACGGACCCGAAGGTGTTGACGCCACACTGCCAAGAAAAGCTTCGCGAGCGAGATATTAGGATGTCCGTACCGTAAACCGCCACAGGTAGGTTGGCAGAGAATGCCAAGGTGCGCGAGATAACTCTTGCTAAGGAACTCGGCAAAATAACCTCGTAACTTCGGGAGAAGAGGTACCCTGCTAGCGTGATTTACCCTTGCGGTAATGAGCGTGATAGGGTCGCAGTGAATAGGCCCAGGCGACTGTTTACCAAAAACACAGGTCTCTGCTAAGTCGAAAGACGATGTATAGGGGCTGACGCCTGCCCAGTGCTGGAAGGTTACGTGGAAGGGTTAGAACTTCGGTTCGAAGCTCTGAAACTAAGCCCCAGTGAACGGCGGCCGTAACTATAACGGTCCTAAGGTAGCGAAATTCCTTGTCGGGTAAGTTCCGACCCGCACGAATGGCGTAACGATCTGGGCACTGTCTCGGCAAGAGACTCGGCGAAATTGGATTATCCGTGAAGATACGGATTACGTATACCAGGACAGAAAGACCCTATTGAGCTTTACTGTAGCTTGAAATTGAATTTGGGTTATGCATGTGCAGTATAGGTGGGAGACTTTGAAGCGAAAACGTCAGTTTTTGTGGAGTCGTCGTTGAGATACCACTCTTGCGTGATTTGAATTCTAACTGTTTACCTCCAAGATCAGGTGACAGGACAGTTTCTGGTAGGCAGTTTGACTGGGGCGGTCGCCTCCTAAAGAGTAACGGAGGCGCTCAAAGGTTCCCTCAGGATGGTCGGAAATCATCCATAGAGTGTAAAGGCATAAGGGAGCTTGACTGCGAGACCTACAAGTCGAGCAGGGCGGAAACGCGGACTTAGTGATCCGGCGGTCCCGAATGGAAGGGCCGTCGCTCATCGGATAAAAGTTACCATAGGGATAACAGGCTTATCTCCCCCAAGAGTTCACATCGACGGGGAGGTTTGGCACCTCGATGTCGGCTCGTCGCATCCTGGAGCGGTAGTACGTTCCAAGGGTTGGGCTGTTCGCCCATTAAAGCGGTACGCGAGCTGGGTTCAGAACGTCGTGAGACAGTTCGGTCCATATCCGGTATATGCGCAAGAGAATTGAGTGGAGTCGTCCTTAGTACGAGAGGACCGGGACGAACGAACCTCCAGTATACCTGTTGTTCTACCAAGAGCAAACGCAGGGTAGCTGTGTTCGGAGCGGATAAGTGCTGAAAGCATATAAGTACGAAGCCCACCACAAGATAAGTTCTCTCTCTGGGTAACCAGGTAAGTCCCCGAACAGATTATTCGGTTGATAGGTTGGAAGTGGAAGTGTGGCAACACATGCAGCTGACCAATACTAATAGGACGAGGGCTTCTCCTAACATAGGAAGTCGCTTACGGCTATCTCTTGTACAGTTTTTATATAGAATTGCAAAGGTTTCTCTGGTGACAAAGTGATAGGAAAACACCCGTTCCCATCCCGAACACGAAGGTAAAGACTATTTGCGGTGACAATACTCGGAGGGTAGCCTCCCGGGAAGATAGCTCGTTGCCAGGGGTTTATTTTAGAAAAAGCACTATATCGTTTGATATGGTGCTTTTTTATTGTTATAAATTATATAATATTAAAGATTCAGTATGACATTTTTTTGTCGGACAGATTTTTTGTTTGTCTTGCACGTGTATAATATTTGTCTGCTTTCTCTTCCTCTCCGATTTGTTCGTACATACGGGCTGTTTTTGAGAATATAGAGATCATTCTTTTTGTGTCTTTAGTTTCTTTTGCCATATCAAGACCGAGTTTGAAATAAGATAAGGCGTCTTTGGTCACATATCTGAGAGAGTGCATTTCTCCTATGTCTTCGAGAATTTTTGTTTGGTTGCGTATATCTTCTGTTTGTCCTTTGAAGGAGAGAGATTCGAAGTAGTGCTGCATTGATGGTTCGTATTTGTTAAGTTCGTTGTATATTTTCCCCATTTTATGGTGGGCTTTCCCTTTGAGCGTCAGGCTTTGTGTATTTTCTGCCGCTTCGTTGTAGCAGATGAGAGCTTTAGCGAGGAAGTTTTGTTTATTAAATATATCTCCCGTGTTGTGGTAGATATTTGCCTGTGCTTCATAGTCTCCGAGTTCCATTGCATTTTCGAAGGCTGATTTATAAGTTCTGAGCGCATTTTTGTAGTCTTTTTTGTGGGTATAGCTTATGGCGACGGCATATAATTTACGGAGGTTTTTATCCTCGGGGATATAGACATCTTTTGTTGTTGTGTGAACAGGTTGTGTTTCTTTTGTTTGCTGCTGCTCGCTTTGAGTTATGAAGAAGTTGTCATTATCTTCATTTTCCGGTTGTTTGGTTGTTTCAGTTTGTTGAGCAGAAGTTTGTTCTCCGTTGATTATTTGTTCGGCTGCTGATTTTTGTGCTTTTGAGGGGTCAAGTTTGTAGTCAACCTGCTGAAGAAGAAGGGCGTTTATCCATTCTTCCACAACTTTTGATTGTTTTTGGAGAGTTTTTGAAATAAACTCATCGAGAATTTTTGCAGAGATTCTTAGGTTTGATTTGATTATTTCAGGGGAGGGAAGTTCTTTTTTTGATTGAATTTCAATCAGGTGAAGATAGCCGTCTATTTCTCCTTTGATATCTTCCGGAGTTGAGATGGCATTGATTGTATTTTTAAAGTCCGTGAGTATTTGGGCAATATTTATTTTTGAAGAGGAGTAATCTATTGCTCCTTGGTATTTATTTTGCTGTCTGTTATTTTCGTTATTTTGCTTGAATGTATCCTGGTCCTGGTTATTTTTTACGGGAGTATTTGTTTCTGTTATGTCCGGTTTTTTGTACATAACAGATGGTGGAACTACATATGGTGATATGTTAACTGAATAGTTACTTACCATTTTTGCCTTCAGAACCTTACAAATACTCTCTTTTTTGTTATCGGTCGGTTGTACGTTTTGCTTTCGTAAGTTTGATAAAATTCATACTTAAGTATGAGAAAAGACAGACGAAATTTTTCGTCTGTCTTCAGTTTAATGATTGTGGTTAAATAATCCAAGTTTAGCTGTGGGCTATTTCTATTCTTTTTTTCTCTTTCATAAGCTCGTCATAAATCTTTTCCGGTATAAAGTTTTTGCCGAGAAGAATTTGTCCGTTGACCAGAGATGGACTGTGGAAGTCGGAGCCGCCTGTTACGATGAGCCCTAATTTTTCTGCAAGAGAAGAGAAGTATTCGACCATAGCAGGTGAGTGTTTGCGGTGGTATGCTTCAATTCCTCTTAGACCATAGTTCATAAGATCCGGTATAAGTTTTTCAGGATTTTCAATGTCGCATGGGTGTGCTATTACGGGGATACCTCCTGCATCATAGATTGTTTCGACTGCTTCGTGCGGGGAAACGGTTTTTCTCTGGGTGTAGGTCGGTGATTTGTCATTGATAAACTTTGCATAGGTTTCAGATAAGTTTCCTGTCAACCCTGAAGCGATAACTGCTTTTGCAATGTGAGGACGCCCCATGCTGCCGTTTTCGACTGTGAGTTTTTTGACGTCTTCAAATTTTATGTTAGAGCCTTCCTGTTTGTTGATTAGTTTTATAATTTCTTTTGTTTGAGCGATACGGGCAGCCTGTTGTTTTTTGAGCATTTCTTTGAAGGCTTTGTCTTCCATATTCATGAAGTAGCCTAAGATATGCACTTCTTCGCCTTTTAAGAGTGTATTAACTTCTATCCCGGGGATTATTTCAAGCGGAATATTGTTCTCTTTGATATATTCAGAGGCTTTTTTATAGCCTAAAATATTGTCGTGATCCGTGATAGCTATAGCATTCAGATTAAGACTAACAGCAAGTTTGACCAATTCTTCAGGAGAGAGAACTCCATCAGAGTAGGTGCTGTGAATGTGTAAATCTATTTTCACTTCCTTATCCTTCCATAGTTGTATTTTCCTCATTGTTATTCATAACGTATTTAATTCTTTCTATAGAGGAGGCATGACCTGTTTGTTTGTTTATGGTTATACTCACTCCGTTGAGTTCGGTCATGTCTGATTCTGCAACATCAAACCGTTCGGGAATACCTGTTTTCAGGTATTTTCTGGAGCTCTGGATATCCATTCCTATGACGCTCCGTGATGTTCCGCAAAATCCTGCATCTGATATGTATGCACAGCCATTTTGGAGAATTTTTTCGTCTGCTGTTTGAACATGAGTGTGGGTGCCGACGAAGGCTGAGATTCCTAGTTCATCTGCGTAGTCTCCAAGTGCTATTTTTTCAGCGGTGGCTTCTGCATGGAAATCTGTAAAGATTATATTTGTTTCTTTTCTAAGAAGTTCAAATTCTTTTTCAAGAGCCTCCCAGGGAGAGATGAGGGTATTCATGAATACTCTACCAAGAATATTTATGACTCCTATTTTTGTTCCGTCAGGCAGCTTGAACAATCTGGCGCCTTTTCCCGGAATATGTTCAGGATAATTTGACGGGCGAACCAGTTTGTCTGCTTTCTCGATATATTTGAAAATTTCTTTTTTATCCCAGATATGGTTTCCAGAGGTAAGGCAGTCAATGCCGCAGGAAATCAGTTCGTTGTAATTTTTTTGAGTCAGCCCGAAGCCGTGGGAGGCGTTTTCTGCGTTGGCTATTATGAAATCAGGCTTAACGTCTATTAAGCCTGATTTTAGTGTTTCCAAGTAGTTTGCTGCTGTTTTTCTGCCGGGTTTTCCGACAATATCTCCTATGAACAGTATTTTTATTTCATTATTCATAATATTATTTTGCGATTTCTGTTGCTCTAATTTCTCTTACGACGGTAACTTTGATTTGACCCGGGTAATCGAGTTCGAGTTCTATTCTTTTTGCTATATCTCTTGCGAGTTTTGCTGCTCCTGCATCATCAAAGACTTCCGGTTGAATGATAACACGGACTTCTCTGCCTGCCTGAACGGCAAATGAGCGTTTTATTCCTTCGTAGCTTGTTGCTATTTCTTCGAGTTTGTTTATTCTCTTGATATAGATTTCAAGAGTATCTCTTCTTGCACCGGGGCGTCCTGCGCTCATGGCGTCAGCTATTTTTATGAGAACGGCTTCAGTGCTGTTTGCGACAATGTCGTCGTGGTGCGCTTCGATTGCGTGTATGATGTCCGGATGTTCATTGAATTTTTTTGCAAAAGCAACACCGAGTTCGATATGTGTTCCCTCTTGAGTCTGGTCAAGTGCTTTACCTATATCATGCAGCAGCCCTGCTCTTTTTGCTTTTTTGACATCTGCTCCGATTTCAGCAGCGAGCATACCTGCGAGGTGACCGACTTCTATAGAGTGTTTGAGGACATTTTGCCCGTAGCTTGTTCTATAGTAAAGGCGTCCGAGGGTTTTTATTATTTCGGGGTGGAGGTTTATTATACCAAGTTCTATAGCGGCTGCTTCTCCTTCTTTGAACATTTTTTCTTCTATTTCGCTTCTTGCTTTTTCGACAGTTTCTTCTATTCTTACCGGGTGAATACGCCCGTCAGCAATAAGTTTTTCGAGAGCCATTCTGGCTATTTCTCTTTTAACCGGGTCAAAACAAGAGAGAACGACAGCTTCAGGGGTATCGTCAATTATCAGGTCAACCCCCGTGAATGTTTCAAGCGCTCTGATATTTCTTCCTTCTCTTCCGATGATTCTTCCTTTCATTTCATCGTTAGGAAGGTTTACAACAGAGACTGTTGATTCTACAACCTGATCCATAGCACAACGCTGCATGGTTGTTGTGAGAATTTCTTTTGCTTTTTCGTTAGAGATTTCTTTTATGTAATTTTCGTTTTCTTTTATTCGTTGAGCGGTTTCTTTTTTCAGGTCTTCTTCGAGTTGCTGCAGGAGGAGTTGTTTCCCTTCTTCTGCTGTCATTCCTGAAATACGCTCGAGTTCTTCCCGTTGTTTTGCAACTAGGTCAGCGAGAATGTCTTCTTTTTCGAGAAGCTCATCAAGTTTTTTTCTGAGGGATTCTTCTTTGTCTACGACATCCTGATATTTTTCTTCGAGTTTGTCTTCTCTCACGAGCAGTTTATTTTCTAGTTTCGAGAGTTCCGCTCTTCTGTCCCTGACTTCTCTATCGAAGTCTTCACGCTGAGAATGAAGCTGTTCTTTTGCACTCAAGAAAGCTTCTTTTTGCTGCAATTTTAATTTTTTATCAAAATCTGCTTGTGTTTCGGCCAGTTCCTTTGAAAGTTCTTGATTTCGTAGTTTATGATTTTTTATTGCAAAGAATAAGTAGACTATTAAGACTACGAGTAAAACAACAACTACCATCAGAGGTATAGCCATCTGACTTAAGTTTTCGATTGTCCTAACTCCTTTTTAACTATATGACATAATCTTAAATTAAATAAGATTTTATCCTTAAAGAATAACACATAATAGGTTTTTTTTATATATTTTTTTACCTAATTTGAAGAAGACTTTATACTTCTACTGGTGTTTTTTCTTCTTCCTGCTGTTTTGGATTGTTTTTGTTTGTCAGTGTTTCTCTGATTGTATTTTCGATTTCTTCATATATATCAGGATTTTGTTCGAGGAATTCTTTTGCTTTTTCTCTTCCCTGTCCGATTTTTTCGTCGTTGTAGCTGAACCAGGTACCTGATTTTTTGATGATATCCATGTTTACTGCATAATCCAAAATGCATCCGGTTTTTGAGATACCTTTTCCGTAGATGATTTCAAATTCGGCTTTTCTAAACGGAGGAGCGACTTTATTTTTGACAACTTTCACTCTGACTTTATTTCCGAATTCTTCATCATTCTTTTTGAGTGTTTCTATTTTTCTTATTTCAAGTCTGACGCTTGCATAGTATTTCAGAGCGTTGCCGCCTGTTGTTGTTTCTGATGGTCCATACATGGCTGCTGCGCCGATTTTTTGTCTGAGCTGGTTGATAAAGATTACCGTTGTTCTTGTTTTGCTGACAATACCCGTGAGTTTTCTCAATGCCTGGCTCATAAGTCTTGCCTGCAAACCCATATGGCTGTCGCCCATATCACCTTCTATTTCTGTTTTCGGAACAAGAGCTGCTACGGAGTCGATTACTATAACATCGATAGCGCCTGAGCGGACAAGTTCTTCGGTTATTTCGAGCGCTTGTTCTCCTGTGTCAGGTTGAGAAATCAGAAGTTCATCGACTTTTACTCCGAGGTTTTTGGCATATTCAGGGTCTAGAGCGTGTTCTGCGTCGACATAAGCTGCAAGACCTCCTTTTTTCTGGGCTTCTGCAACAATATGCTGAGCGAGTGTTGTTTTACCGCTGCTTTCAGGACCGTAGATTTCGATAATTCTTCCTCTGGGAACTCCTCCTATACCGAGAGCCATATCAAGCGGGAGAGCTCCTGTTGAGATTGATTCTACGTTGACGCCTGCTTTTTCTCCGAGGCACATAATAGAACCTTTTCCAAAGTCCTTTTCTATTTTTTCAATAGCCATTTCAAGGGCTTTTTTACGTTCATCGGATACTTTTATTGTTTCTTCTTTTTTTGCCATTTTTTTATCCCCATTTTTTATTATTAATTATATTGTTGCATATTTTTTGAGTTGTTTCACTTTTCAATAAATCCGTCTTCTTTGATTATTGTCAGCTTGGTTATTTTATGACCGTCGACTTCGTTTATTACAAATTTTAGACCGTTTTCTTCGACTTCCTGATTTACTTCAGGTTCTCTTCCGAGGAGACCGAAGACGTATCCTCCGATTGTCTGGTAGTCATCTATTGAGAGGTCGAGGTCAAATTTTTTGTTGAGTTCTTCGATTTCCATTTTTGAGTTTACTTTCAGGGTTTTGTTATCAACCTTGTAGTAGTCAGCTGATTCAACGGTATCGAATTCGTCATAGATTTCTCCTACGATTTCTTCGAGGATGTCTTCGAGAGTAACTATCCCCGCTACTCCTCCATGTTCGTCTATAACGAGTGCAAATTGAGTTTTTGTTGATGTAAATTCTGATAACAATTCGCTGATAGGTTTTGTTTCAGGGATAATGTGGAGTTCTCTGACGAGAGATTCGATGGTGACGTTTTCGTCTTTTGTTGCTTTGAGAACGTCTTTTGCGTTTATTACACCGATGACGTTGTCAACAACGTCTTTGTATACAGGAATTCTTGTGTGTCCTGTTTCAATGATTAATTTTGTGAGTTCTTCTATAGAAGTTTCAGTATCAGCAAAGATAACGTTTGTTCTCGGAATCATAATTTCTGAGGCGACTGTTACCGTGAAGTCGAAGAATTTGTTGAGCATCTTTGCTTCATCGTTTGTCAGAATTTCGTTTTTGAGCCCTTCTTTAATAAGTTTTTCGAATTTATCTTTCCAGTTATCGCTTACGTCGTCTGCTATCATCTCGATAGTGATATCTGCCACACGTTTGATAACTTTTCTTATTTTATTTTCGACCTTCTGTGCTATATCGTCGGCTTCCTTCATCGGGATTTCAGGGTTAACTTCTATTTTCATATTGATTATGACTCCTGATGCGCCGAGGTCTATTGTTTTTAGGTCTACAAGCCTTGATACGCCATAGACATTATTTGTGATTTCAGTAATAAGTCTTTCGGTGTGAGGACCTGCACCTGCTGCCGTGAGTGAGTTGATGTTGTTTTTGATGAGATATCCGGCAAGGAACAGCAGGATAAGACCGATAATTATTGAAGCAACGGCATCAGGGATATATGCATATTTGTATGGCATTGCAAATTTTGAGATAGAAACCGCAATGAATGCGATGACAACACCCGAGAACGCTGCTGTATCTTCGTACCAGACAAATTTTGTTGTCGGACTTTTTATTTTTCTGATGAATTTTATTGAATGGATGAAATTCACAAGATTATTTGAAACAATTTTTTGTTCGGCTTCTTCAAGGACTGCTTTTGATGCGCTGACAACGGCCCATGCTTCAAAGCATGCACTGCCTACGAGTGTAATAGCAAGCCAGTGATAGTTATCTAACAGTTCTTTTGTTCCTTCTCCGTGGCTAAACAGTCTTTCAAGCCCGTGAGATATGGCGATAAATGTTGCTACGAGCATAAATATACTTGCAAGACCTGACCATATATTTGCTTCTAGTCCATAGCCAAAGGGGTGCATTTTGTCTGCGGGCCGGTTGCCTCTTTTTAGTCCGATGAGAAGGCAGACGCTGTTGAAGCCGTCGACAAGAGAGTGAATGGCTTCTGATAATAACGAGCTGCTTCGGGACAGCCACCAGCAGATAAATTTTATTGCTGATATTCCCAAATTTGCTGCGAGTGCTCTATATACTGCTTTTTTATTATGTTCAAAAGATGTTTTTTGAGTTGTTTGTTTTTCTGATGATTCTGTTTCGATACCGGTATACAGGTCTGATGACATATATTTTATGAATTCCTCGTTAAATATTATTTATGAAACTTATTAATGATTTTGTATTTAGTTGTCTTTTTAAGTATCATTATATATAATATGCGCATGTTTTGTTAGTTTTGTAAAGAAATAGTAATATACTACTTTAGCTTAAAAAATTAAGACAGGGAAACAGGAAGTTGAGAAAAGTTTTATACATCCGTTTTATAATTATATTATATATATTTGCGGGTATGTTTATTTTCTGTGCTCCTGTTTTGAGTGATACATTTGATGATGAGTTTATAAAAAACAAAAAGCTTGAGACCTCTATTGATTTGAAAAACGGAACAGAGTCCAACATTATGCCGCCTGAAAGTCAGGAGAAGGATAATAATGATGTAACAACGAATGATGCCGCTTCTGTTGAGAATAATCCTACAAGCCTGCCGCCCGTTGTTGGAGATGAGAAAACAGCTCAGGCAAATACCGGGTCTGAGCAGGAAGATTCTTTATCTGGAGATGATGGGGTTCCAAAACCTTTGTATAATGATAAAAAACAGGCGCTCAAACCTGATAATTTTTATGATAATTTTGTTTTGGACACGACTTCTACGAAGCTGCCAAAAGGTAATCAAAATAATATATTTCTCCTCGGGCTAGTATCTATTGTTGTTGTGATTACATCTATTTTCTTGCTTGTGAACTTTATCCGTGCGCAGAAAGACCTTAATAAACAGCGTGAATTATTCCACAAAAACTTTGACCCTTTGAATATCCGTCAGGGATTTTTTTCTGCTGATTATGATATAAGGAATGCGAAAACAGACGGGATAGAAATTGTCAAAAGCACTCAGGCTCCATCAGATAATGAAAATAATTTATCTGAAGATATGGTAGAGCCTGCTGAAGAACTTATGCCTGTAACTGCGTCTGCAGAAGTTGTGCCTTCTTCTCAGGAAGTTTCAGTTAAAGAAGAATTTGTTGAACAACCTGCTCATGATGAGTTGTCTTATCAGCTGAAAGAAGCGAACAAGGTATTTGAAGAAAATCTCGAAGGAGAATTGCCGGAGGCTGTTTCACAGCAAAATGAAAACAAAGAAGATGTGTTGTCTGATGATGAGCTTGATTTTATTGATGCGATAAATAATTCTGATTCTGAGGACTCTTTGCAAACAAAAGAAGAGCTGTCTTTTGAAGAAGAGGATGAGAAACAAGAGGGCTTTAATCAGGATATTACCTCTGATGTCGTCGAAGATTCTCATCCTGTGCAGAGTGCTGTTGAAGAAGATGCTCTTTATGTTGAGGAGAAGGATATTCTTGTTGAGCCTGCAGCGTCATCCATGCAGGTTGAGCAACCTGAAGATTCTATCCCTCAGTCTGATGAAGAAGAACCGCTGCCATCTGATATTTTTGTTGAAGACATTCCTTCAGTAGTTGTTGAAAATCCTCAGGAAGAAATTATCACTGAAGATGAGGTAGTTGAAGAAGTTCCTGAGGTACTTCCTGATGAGGAAGTCGTTTTTATTCAGGAAGAAGTTGAACCGCCTGTTGAAGAAGCAGTTTCTTTAGAAACTCAGCAGGATGAAGAGGATATTATTCCAGTGCAGAATGTTGTCTTTGAGCAGGAAGTTTCTCAACCTTCTATTGAAGATATAAAGCAAGCAGCTGTTGAAGATAAATCCCCTGAAAAAGTTATTGAGCAATCTGAAGTCCAAGAACATGAACCTTCGACAACAGTTGACATTCCTGTCTCTGCAAAAGAGGCTGAAGAAGAGAAACCCTCAGAACCTGAGAAAACAGAAGAAGAGAAAGCCCTTGAAAAATTTGACATTGTTGATGTTTGCAAAATAGATGACAATAAAGAAATACTTTTGATAAAAGAAGGCTTCAGATATTCGTTTATGGCAAGAGTTTATACAGAAGTTTTCAAGCTGTTTGATATGAACCAGCCTGATAAGATAAACAGAATTAAAGAAATTGATGAAAAACAGGGTGATAAACAGGTTTATATGATTAAAGGCGAGCAGCACCGTATTTTATTTGCCATGAATGATAAAGAAGCCAGTTTCATTATGGAGCTCTAATGCGTTTGAGATATTTTTTGAATATCTTTTTTGTTGTTTTCTGCTTGCTTTTGCTATCAGGTTGTTCAACAAAAGAAGAGGCAACCGTTATAAAATTCTCAAGCTGGGGGTCTGAGTCTGAGGTCAGAATTTTGCGCCCGTTGATAGCAGAGTTTGAGGAGAAAAATCCCGATATAAAAATAGAGTTTATTCATATTCCAAAGAATTATTTTCAGAAGCTGCATCTTTTGTTTGCTTCAAATCTGGCGCCTGATGTAATTTTTGTGAATAATATAAACGGAATTATTTACGCCGATGCAGGTTTATTTGAAGATTTATCGCCTTATTTGGAGGCAAGTGAAGGAACAGACAGAGAGGATTTTTTTGAAAATTCTTTGAAAGCCTTCACTTACAATGATAAATTGTATGCGCTGCCCCGTGATGTTTCGAATATTGTTGTGTTTTATAATAAAGATATTTTTTCACGCTGCGGTGTTGAACCGCCTTATGAAGAGTGGACGTTTGAAGATTTTTTGGAAAAGTCAAAGGCGCTTGTTAATTCAAAAAGTTGTTCTCAGAAGTGGGCTGTCGGGTTTGATGAACGGGCTGTCTTCTGGCTGCCTTTTTTGTGGAGCAATGGCGGGGGGATTTTATCTGAAGATTTGGAGAAGATTATTATTGCTGAAGAGGCGTCTGTAGAGGGATTAGAGTTTTATTCCGATTTGAGAAACAAATATCATCTTGCGCCAAGTGATGCTCAGAAGGGTAGTTTGAGCAATTCTCAGCTGTTTAAGCATGGGGATATCGCTATGCAGATATCAGGGAGGTGGAGTGTGCCGTTTTTTCGTAAAAATTTGGATTTTGACTGGGATATAGTTCCGTTTCCTTCATCAAAAAGAGGTTCTGTTGTTGATGTTGACGCATCGGGTTGGGGGATTTCTGCCGGGTCAAAATACAAAGAGCAGGCATGGCGGTTTGTTGAGTTTATGGCGTCAGAGGAGGCTGTCAAAAAGATGACTTCAAGCGGGCTGATTATTCCTGCGAGAGTGAGTGTTGCAAAGTCAGAGTTATTTCTTGATACGAAACAGAAGCCTGCCGGTTCAAAATATTTTGTAACGGCAATTGATACTGGAATTCCTACGCCTGCAAACAAGAATTATCAGGAGATACTTGATATTCTTGATAAAAGAATTGAATTACTTTTTTCAGGTAAAAAGCAGGCAAAAGAAGTTATTGATAAAGAATTGGAGGCTGAGCTTTCTGAATTGCTAGAATAGTTGATATTCGTTTTTTGTCATAGTATTATTATAGTTATCGGATATTCTGGAGAACAATTTTTATGGAACAAATAACAAAAACAGCTTCTGATTTGAATGAAAAAGCAGAAAACAGATACCAGCTTGTTTATGAGATTGCTGATCTGGCAAAAAAAATGGTTGATGAATCTCTTTCAAGAAAAGTGAGAGAAGATGTTATGATTGGCGGATATGAACAATCTTTTGACCCTTCAATCAAAAAAGAAAAACCTGTTCAGCATGCAATTATGGTAAAAGCATCCGAATCTGATGATAACGGATTGGTCGGTTAGAAAGATTTAGCAAGACGAAGTTATGTTGGATGAAATAAAAGAACAGCCTCATATTCTTTCGAGGTTGCTTCGTCGTTTTTTTCGGGATGATTTTTCGATAAATTGTGATATTCCTCTTTCTGATGAAGAAATAAGAGGAATATCAGATATTACCGTTGTTGCAAGCGGGTCTTCGAAAAATGTCGGTGATGTTGCGGCATCGTATTTGCGCAGGTTTTTGAATATTCCAGTGAGGGTTGAATTTTCGAGCGAGTTTTGCGCAGACAATTCTTTTATCTCTAAAACCAGTTTTGTTGTTGCGATATCTCAATCCGGGGAAACAACTGATACTTATGAAGCTCTTGAAGCAGCAGCAGAGAAAACAAAATATACGCTTGCTCTGACAAATAATTCTGAGTCACGTTTGCATAAGGCTTCTTCTTATCAAATTATGGTTGAGGCTGATAAGGAAAAGAGCATTGCGGCGACAAAAACAGTAACCGCTCAGTTGTTGTGTCTTATGGCATTTGGCTTGTTTTTGGCGTCAAAACGCAATGTTGAAAAATTATCCTTAGAAAAAACTGTGGCAGAACTGAGAAAATTGCCTGAAGGGATTGAGTCAATTCTCGAAAATTGTGGTGATATTCAAAAAACAGCAGAGAAAATAAACAAATCATCAGGAATTCTCTTTGTATCAAAAGGCAGCTGTGTGAATGCGCTGAGAGAGGGCGCTCTCAAGTTGAAGGAAACGAGTTATATAATGACGGAGGTTTTGCCATCAGGCGAGGCGTTGCATGGTCATTTTGCTCTGCTTGATAATACAAGAACCCTTGTTTCAGCAATTTTGGACGGTGTTTTCTATGATACGGAGGTTGAAAACACTTTATATATGAAAGAAAAAAGCGGAGCAAATCTCGTTGTCATAAAAAATGCTCAAAATAAAGAAATTGAAGACAAGTTTGAAAAAGACCGTACGTACTTTATAAACATCCCCGGCGCAGAAGAGTATGTTGAGGTGTTTTATATTATCGTGGTCTGCCAGCTGCTGGCGTATTATATTTCGAGGTCTTTAGGGTTTGATATCAATCATCCGAGGTATTTATCAAAGGTCGTAAAATAAAAATAGCTCCCAAAATGGGAGCTATTTTGGGTTGATTTCCAAAATTATCCTTTAATTGCTTCGAGGCAGTCTTCGCAAAGCGCCGGATGGTTTGAGTCTTTGCCTAATTCTCTGTATTTCCAGCATCTTTCGCATTTTTCTCCGAGAGCTTTTGTAACGTCGATTTTTATACCTTCTTCTTCATAAGTGTTAAGGATATCAGAAGGTTTTTCTCCGTTTACAAAAACCTGAGAAGTGATGAATATAGCTGATAGCTCATCTGCTGAAGATTTAAGCGCCTCTTCAACTGCTTTATCGCCGGCTTCGATGTAGACAGCTGTTTCAAGAGAACTCCCGACTTTTTTGTCCGCTCTCAGCGGTTCGATAGCTTTTGTGACGATTTCTCTAACTTTGAGGATTTTATCGAGTTTTTCGCTTATTTGAGGATTTTGCCATTCAGGTTTTGCTTTTGGCCAGTCTGATAGCAGAATGCTCTCAAGTCCCATTTTCTGACACTCTGGAGTATGAGAGAAAATATCTTCCGCCTGATGAGGCATAACAGGAACAAGGAATCTTATCAAACTCTGGAATGTTTCAAACAACACTGTCTGGCAGGCTCTTCTTGAAAGCGATTTTTTGCCTGCCGTGTATAATCTGTCTTTGACAATATCAAGATAAAATGCGCTCAGGTCGACAGCTGCGAAATTCTGAAGATATTGATAATATTTGTAGAATTCGTAGTCGTCAAAAGCTTTGGTCACATTAACAGTCAATGTCTGCAATTTGTCGAGAGCATATTTGTCTATGTCTTTGAGGTCTTCGTATTTTACGTAATCTTTTGAAGGGTCAAAGTCATAGAGGTTACCGAGCAGAAATCTTGCGGTGTTTCTGATTTTTTTGAAGACTTCAACAAGCTGTTTAATTATGTTATCGCCGATTTTGACGTCATTTCGATAGTCAACGCTTGCCGCCCATAATCTCAAAACATCGGTTCCGTAGACATTTATTACTTCCTGCGGAGCAACGGTGTTCCCGAGGCTTTTGCTCATTTTTCTTCCTTCTGCATCAAGGACGAAACCATGGGTCAGAACGGATTTGTAGGGAGCTGTCCCTTTTGTTGCCACACTTGTAAGAAGTGATGACTGGAACCATCCTCTGTGCTGGTCAGAGCCTTCGAGGTACATTTCAACGGGTGAGCCTCCTAGTTCGTCTGCTCTTTTGTCAACAACAGCTCTGTGGCTTACTCCTGAGTCAAACCACACATCCATAATGTTGGTTTCTTTGGTGAGATTTTTGCTGTGACATTTCGGACAGCTAAAGCCTTTTGGAAGCAGCTCTTCTGCGCTGTATTTGCTCCAGGCATCAGATGATTCTTTTTCAAAGATATCCGCAACGGATTTGATTGTTTCAGGGGTAACGATTGCTTCTCCGCAGTCTTTGCAGTAGAAAACAGGAATTGGTACCCCCCATGCTCTCTGCCTTGAAATACACCAGTCGGAACGGGAGTCAACCATGTTTGAAATTCTTTGTTCTCCGCTTTTTGGTATCCATTCGACTTTTGAGATAGCTTCGAGAGCTTCTTTTTTGAAGGCGCCGACGTTGACAAACCACTGAGAGGTTGCACGGTAGATTACAGGTTTTTTGCATCTCCAGCAGTGAGGATAGCTGTGTGTTATCTCACTTGATTTAAGCAGGGCACCTGCTTCTTTCAGTTTTTCGATAACGACCTTGTTTCCTTCTTTGTAAGATAATCCTTCGAACTCGCCTGCTTCCGAGGTATAAATTCCTTTGTCATTAAGCGGAGAGAGGATACCTATTTTGTATCTTGCACCGACTTCGTAGTCCTCAAGACCGTGCCCTGGGGCTGTGTGTACGCATCCTGTACCGGCGTCTGTTGTGACGTGGTCGCCTAAGATTATCATGCTTTTTCTCTCAAACAGAGGGTGAGTTGTGTTGAGATATTCAAACTCGGCACCTTTCAGTGTTGCAAGAACTTTTATGTCTTCTTCTTTCCAGTCTACTCCATTGAGGAACATTCCGAGCAGAGCCTGAGCAATGAGATAAATATCACCGTCTTTTTCAACAAGGTTGTAGTCAAGATTTGCGTTCAGTGCTATTGCGAGGTTTGACGGGATTGTCCAAGGAGTTGTTGTCCAGATTACGGCGTAGAGTTTTTTATCTGTATTGATATTTGCTTTTTTGTATACCTTTTGTGCATCTTCGTCGTCGAATTTAAATCTTACATATATGCTGTCTGAGGTATGGTCTGCGTATTCGACTTCTGCTTCTGCGAGTGCTGTTTCACAGTTTGCACACCAGTATACGGGTTTAAGCCCTTTGTATATATAGCCTTTTTCATACATTTCTCCGAAGACTCTAATTTGTTCGGCTTCAAATTCGGGGGCAATCGTGATGTAAGGATGTTCCCAATCTCCCCATACACCAAGACGTTTGAAGTTGTTTTCCTGTCCGATGAGATTTTTCTTCGCAAATTCACGGCAGAGTCTTCTCAGCTCGACAGGGGTAACAGACTCCCGTCCGCCTTTGAGATTTTTCACAACAGCATTTTCAATAGGAAGCCCATGGGCGTCATATCCAGGGACATAAGGAGCATAAAATCCTGATTGAGATTTGTATTTAATGAGAATATCTTTGAGGATTTTGTTGAGAGCCGTTCCTATATGGATTTTATCGGAACTCAGATACGGTGGTCCGTCGTGCAGTATGAATTTGTTTGTTTTATCTCTTTGACCTATATTTTTTTCGTAAATTTTATTTTCATTCCAGAATTCTTGTATTTCAACTTCTCTTTTGGCTGCATTTGCTCTCATTGCAAGTGAAGTTTCAGGCAAGTTGAGCGTGTCTCTGTAGTCGAACTTTTTTTCTGCTGTTGTCATACTTCTCCTCTCTCTCGCTTATTTATATATAATAATATTAGTATAATACAAAATTATTTGAGGGTATATTTTTCTTTTTGGTGATTTATATGGTAAATTCCGCCAAAAATTTCCAAAATAACGTCATGCCGAGCGTTAGCAAAGTATCTAAATAAAAAAGGATTCTGAGAGCTTTAGCCCTCAGAATGACGGATTTTTAATTAGTATCTGTAGAATTTGATATATTAGTTTCTCTTTTTTGATAAAGAGCTATACTAAATTTTCAAAAGAGTGTACAATAGTAGAGGATTATTAGGGTTTTAAAATCGGGAATATGAAAAAGTTATCATTAGTAGTAATCTGGCATATGCATCAGCCCAATTATAAGAGCTCGTCTACCGGATATTATTTAATGCCGTGGACAAGGCTGCATGCCATAAAAGACTATCTTGATATGCTTTTGATACTTGATAAGTTTCCGAATATGAAGCAGACGTTCAGTCTTGTTCCTCTGTTGTTAGACCAGCTTGAAGATTATGCTTATAACAATGCGCATGATTTACATTCTTTTTTGACCGAAAAAGACATAAAAGACTTAACCTTTGATGATAAGAGTTTTATTTTGAATTCGTTTTTTGATGCGAATTATCAAAAGATGATTTTGCCCTATCCGGCGTATGACCGTTTGTATAAAAAGAGGTTTTCAGAGGAAGGTTTTGATGTCGATAATTTCTCGGATCAGGAATATTCAGACATTATGGCGTGGTTCAACCTTGTCTGGTTTGACCCTTATTGGAAGGAAACAATTCCAGAGTTGAGAGCGCTCTGGGAAAAATGTGAGGGTTATACTCTTGAAGATAGAAAAAGGCTCATACAAATTCAGAGAGATATCATATCTCAGATAATTCCGGCTTATAGAGAAAGATTTTTGAGCGGCAAGATTGAGATAATAACAAGTCCTTATTATCATCCGATACTTCCGTTGTTAATCAACTCTGATGTTGCGAAGGAAGCTGATGAGAACATAGACCTTCCAGATAACAAGATAGACTTTGTTGAAGATGCTGATATTCAGATAAAAAGAAGTATTGCAAAAATAAAGAAGCTTTTTGGAAAACGTCCGAAGGGAATATGGCCGCCTGAGCAGTGTGTGTCAAATGAAACTTTTGAGCTGTTTGAGAAAAACGGATTCAAGTGGACTGTTACCGATGACGGTATTTTATCGAAGTCTACAGGCAAAGAGGTATTGAGAGATTTCTCGGGCATATTGCTTGATCCCTATGAGTTGTGCAATGCTTACACTTTCAGAGGCAAGGGAGAAAAAAATCTGAAAATATTTTTCAGAAATTCGCTTCCTTCAAATCTTTTCAGTTTTCAATACGGGAATTTTGACCCGATTATTGCAGCGAATGATGTTTATGAACGTTTAAAGATAATGCAGGAAAAACTTGCAAGCTCTCCTGAGGAACATCATGTTCTGACAATAGCTATGGATGGTGAGAATTGCTGGGAGAATTATGATGAAGACGGGCGTCCGTTTTTGCTTGAGTTATACAGGCTTATATCTGAAGATGACACTGTAGAATGCATAACAGGTTCAGAATATATTAAAAAGATTGAGAAACATAAAGTTTTAAATGATATTAAACCTGGGTCATGGATAAATCGTAATTTCAATCTGTGGATAGGCGACCCGATAAAGAACAGGGCTTATGACTATCTCTACGGGACAAGAAAGGACTTGATAGAGGCTTTAGAAAGCGGAAATTATTCAAAAGAAGTTTTGGATGCTGCCTGGAATGAGATTTATATGGTTCAAAGCAGCGATTGGTTCTGGTGGTATGGCGAGCCAAATGATTCAGGTCAGGATGATTTGTTTGACTTTTTGTTCAGAGAACATCTTCAGAATGTATACAAAATTTTGCAAATACCTGTGCCAGATTATTTGAAGACACCGCTTGAAATGTATATGACAAGACATTCAGGGTCTATGTGTCCATTTATAAAGGGGCGCATAAGCGGGACACAGTGGCAGAATACCCAGCTGATTGAGTCGTTAGAGGGACCTGTTTATAATCATAATAAATTTATAGAAAAAGTATTTTTCGGGTGTGACTCAAAAAATTTATATTTGAAATTTGAATTCAACACTTTGAATATTATGGCAAATTCTGATATAAGCAAACAGGTTGCTGTTTATTTTCAGCTTTTGAATGTGACCTCAGAGAGTTCTTTTTCTCCCATCAGGTTCAGAAGCCGTTCAAATGTTATACCTGCTTTGTTAAAGCAGGCGTATTCTTATGAGCTGGCGATGATGTTCAGGAATAACAGAATGCTCCCGATTCTTTTGTCGCAGTCAATTGAAAATTCTTTGTGGTATACAAATTTCAATTACAATGTAAAATATGATTTTGTCGGAGATTTAGAAATAGCAATTCCTTTCGATGATATTAAAGTAAAACCTAAGGCAGCCGTGAATATTGTTGTTGTTACGGGTATAGAGAACACAATAGAAGAGGTTATCTCTGTTGATAAGCCAATTATTATGGTCCGGCCGGAGTAAAAGGTATTTCACATGCAGAATAATATAACATTGTTGTTGGTGGGAGAAAATTCCGGTGATATTGTTGCTTTCAAATCAAAGCTGAAGCTGCTGAGAGAAATTGACAGCATCAAGGATGTTGAATATGACGGTTCTTTTGATTTGATAAAAAAATTCTTTCCGAGCTGTGTATTTATATTCGGTGATGACAGAGCTGATGATGCTTGCGAGATGTGCCGACAGATAAAGAACGACTCTCTCCTCTCAAATATTCCAATGGTATTTATAACAAAGACGACTGATGAGGAGTTAATAAAAAAATATTTTGAGTCGGGGGCTGATAACTGTTTCAACTTCACGATAAAAGACTACCAGCTAAAGGCAACTGTTGATTTATACTTGAAAAAACGTCAGGATTTCTACAACTTGAGCAAACAGATGCGTCTTTTGAAAAATCTTGATATAAAATTTGAGAATGATGTTGTTACTCCGAATTATGTTGCGAGGGTATTTGAGAACGAACTAGAGTTTTCGAAAAAGTATGATTATCCGACAGCTTTTATGGCATTATCCTTTGAAGGGGATGATGATATTTTTGCGATACTCAAAAATTCAACACGCCAGAATGATATCATAGGTCAAATTTCGTCGAATATTTTTTATGTCCTGCTTCCTGAAACTTTGATTGGAGGGGCATATAAGGTTTATAAGAAAATAAAAAATCTTCTTGATAAGAACACAAAACTGAGCGCAGGGGCATGTGAGTATGAGCCGAAGATGTCTTTTGAAGAATTGAGCAAGAAAGCTCTCAAGGCGTTGAAAGAGGCTTCGATTATCGGCAATAACATTGTAATCACCGATAAGTTTGATGATGAAGATGCTCAGCCTGCTCATGAAAAGGATTATAAAATTTTTACCAAGCTGTATTCACGAAAAATCAAAAGTGCTCTTGAACCGTCGTTTTTGAAAGCAAAAGAGTCTTTCGAGTCAAAGTATGAAACAAATGTAAGCATTGATAATTATATTACATTTTCAAAGAGCTATTTTTCCATTAAGAACATAAAGTCTGATGAGGAAGCTGTTTTGAAAATTTATTATAACGGCAGGTCAAAGATTTCGATGGAGACAATTTATTTCAAAAACGGTCTTGCGTCGCATAATTATACAAAGATAGATATGAAGGACTTTACGTCTGATAATCTTTTGAAGATGCTTGATAATCTGGCTTTTGAGTTTGATAAACTTGTTGCTGCGAAAAAAACAGAAACGGTCAAAAGTGATGTTATTTTGAATTAGCATGTTTTGATATTTTGGAGTAATATCTAAACATAGGCAGAATTAATGAAGGCTTGATATGGATATATATTTATCTTCTTCTTTGAAAGATGATATAAAATACAGTGCAGCAATTGCTTCTGATATGGGGCTGAATCTTGAGATAAGCCGCTTTGGCAAGATTGCTCTTATGGATGAAAAGTATGATGAATATTTGGAGTATTATTCGTCAGTTTTAAAACATTTTCCGAATAAAATCAGTCTGCATGGATTTTTTTCAGGGTTGAGCGTTATATGCAAAGACAGGGCGATTGTTGAAATATCAAGAAGACGTTTTTTGCAGTCTTTGAGAATAGCAGAGAAACTTGGCGCACACACTGTTGTTTTCCACTCGGGTTATGATTTGACAAATAAGATGGCTGATTATAAAGAAAGATTTGTATCATCACAGATATGTTTCTGGTCAGAGTTTATATCGAATTTTGAGCGGGCGGGGATAACAGCCGTCATCGAAAACACAAGCGAGCCAGAGCCTGAACTTTTGTTGAAAGTTGTTGATGATGTCGGGTCTTCAAATTTGAAATTGTGTTTGGACTGCGGGCATGCCAATGTTGCCTCAAACGTGCAGGTTGAGAACTGGATAAAAGTTTTCGGCAAATATTTGCATCATACTCACATGCATAATAACGATGGAGTTTTTGACTTACATCAGGGATTTTCTGAGGGAACTCTTGATTTTGTATCGATTATTAAACAGCTAAAGGCAAGCCCCGTAAAAGATTACGTGCTTGAGATGTTCAGCGAAAATCAAGTTATTGATAGCTTAGCTTTTTTTGAATGATATCATTATTCTTTTTATCAAACATTTTCATGAGCATGTTGAACAAGCTTTTTGTATTTTCATCGTTTGCTTTCGAGTCATCGTATTTGACTATATGTTTTATCATAGAACTCTGATACATATTCTATCCTCAAAAATCTCTTCTTTTTATATAAACGTTTTTTGCATGAAAAAATTGCTTGAGTTGTAAATTATCATTGAGCGGAAAAACTTTGAAGAGATGTTAAAATATGATTGACATGGATTTTTGAGGCTGTTAATATTGTTAAGCATGTAATAGACAGGTAAACCGTTCGTAAAATGTTTTTCGAAACTACGGTCCCTAAAAAAAGAAGGAAGAGAATATGTTAGTAATTATAGAATGCTGCGGAAAGCAATATCAAGTTCAAGAAGGACGTTATGTTGACTTTGAACTCCTTCACAAAGAAGAAGGTGAAAAAGTCGAATTTGACAAAGTTTTGATGGTTGTAGACGGCGAAAAATCAGTTGTCGGTCAGCCTTATGTCAAAGGTGCAAAAGTTTCAGGAACTGTTTTGAAAAATGATAAAGCTAAAAAAGTTCTTGTATACAAACAGCGTGCAAAAAAAGGTTACAGAAGAAAACAAGGTCACAGACAGCAGTTCACAAGAGTGATGATTGATTCTGTAAAAGCGTAAGTAAGTTTTAAAATAAAAAATGGAGATATAAAGAAATGGCTCATAAGAAGGGTGTAGGTTCATCAAAGAACGGTCGTGACAGTGAAGCGCAACGATTGGGCGTCAAAAAATTCGGCGGCGAAGTTGTTAAAGCCGGCAATATTCTTGTTCGTCAAAGAGGAACAAAATTCTTCCCCGGTAACAATGTCGGCATCGGCTCAGATGATACGTTGTTTGCACTGATTGACGGTCAGGTAAAATTTGAACCTTACAGAAGAACAAGAAGACAAATCAGCGTCTATGAAGTGTAAGCTGATTATTGGTTGATTTGAAAAAGGAGCGATTTTTAAATCGCTCCTTTTTCGTTTTTTATTTTTATCAGTTTGGATATTCCCCCTGTATCAGGCTGTTTTCTATATATTTCTCCGTATATCCGATTTTATCTCTTGTTGTTACATAGCATATTCCATTCGGGGTATAAATTTTTTTGACGAAAGCGCCTCCCTCTTTGAAAGAGTGTATGCCCATTACTCCAAATAGGTCGTTCTTCTCTTCCATTCTTGTGATGAGTCCGTCTTGGGCGTTGTATTCAATTGATAGAGATGTTTTTTCTGGGTCAGAGTCTTTGAAGAAGATTGTTTGAACGGGGTTTGAGGATGTTTTGATATCTTTTGAATAAATCCGCCCGCTTTTTATCATCGCTGATATATCACCGTTTTTGTTCCAGACGGGAGTATTTTCAAGAGCATGCCCGTTTTCATATTTGATTATTGCAGGTTTTTTATCAGGATAATAATCGCTGTAAAAAACGATTATTCCGTTAAAGTTATCTCCATTCGGAAGCTTGGCTTCTTTTTGCAGAAATTCATCATATGAGGCGAACATTCTTTGGACTTCTTGTCCTCTGAAGTTTATCTGTGTTTGCCCGAGATAAGCAAGGGACTCAAGAGATGAAGAGAGAGTTGTTTTTTTCTCTTGATTTGTTTCAGTATTTGGGACTGGTATTTTGATGTTTGACTGATATTGTTTGAAAGTGTTAGATAGATTTTTGATTTGCATAATTTTCCCTCTTGTTGTGTTTGTTTATAAGTTGAAAAATTATGAAATTTGTCAGATAAGGCGGGTGTTTTAATATTTTGTTATAAAAATCAGCTTTCTCTTACCCAGAACCAGTCCTGAACAAGCGGGACATTCCAGTCATCAGGTGAGAACACCCTCAGATAATGCAGGCTGTTTTTGTATAAACAGAATGAGCCTCTATAAATCATGCTTCCCTGTTTGACATGGACATCCCGAACCTGAACAATGTCTATTCCGTAGAATTTTACATCGTCTTTTTTTGTGATGACCTGTAGTCTTATGCTGTTTGTCGGAAAGCCCTTCGGGTAATAAACAAGAAAATAAATTTTTTGTCCGACCCAGAAGTTTTTGTTTGAAACCTGATCAGGGTTGAATGTGTTTTTGTCAATCGGATGCGAGCTAAAGAAGATGGCAGGTCTTTCTCTGTCACATCCCCCGAGAAACACTGCAAAAACAAGAATAAGAACGGTCAAAAATTTTTTCATGGTTAGTCAAGAAATTCCGTTGTTGACGGCGGCGTTGAAAGCTCTTCCACAGGAGTTTTTTCTGCAGGTTTTTGAACATTTGGTGATTCAACTTTTGGTTCTTCAGGTTTTGTTTGCGTTTGTTCCTGTTGTTTTGAGAGTTCCTGTGACTTGATTGTTTTTTCAAGTTCTTCTATTTTTTGGCTTACACTGTTGTGTTTATCTTTGTCTTTTGTGCTTGAGATAAACTTTTGATAATACTCGATGGCTTTTGGATAGTTTTTCTCTTTTTCTTCGATAATTCCGAGCGCATAATAGGTGTAGTCAAAATCGGGTTTTATATCGACTATTTTTTGATAATATGTCTTTGCTTCTTCGAGTTTTTCCTGTTCAATCAACACTGAACCTATATTGAACATTGCATCCGTGTTATTAGGGTCTGAGTCAATTGCTTTTTTGTATAACTCGATTGCTTTTTCGCTGTTGTCTTTATCTTTGTAGACGTTGCCCATTTTTATCAAAATAATCGGATCCGCTGGAGTTATATCAAGAGCTTTCTGATATTCGACAAGAGCTTTATCATAAAGCTTTTGGGATACAAAGTTATCGCCGAGTCCGATATAACCTCCAGTGTTTGTTGCATCAAGTTCGACAGCTTTTCTGAAGGCACCCTCAGCTTCATCAGTCATGTTAAATTTGCTGAGAGTTTCGCCGTATTCGGTATAAATCTGTTTGTTCGCAGGTTCGATTGAGATAGCTTTCTCATAACTGCTGATAGCTTCGTCTTTCATGCCGAGGTTGTAATAAGCGTTTGCTAACCCGGAGTTTGCATAAAAGTCATTTTCATTCAGTGCTGTAGCGCTTTTATACTGTTTGATTGCTGATTTGAAATCTTCTTTATCCGCAAATTCATTCCCGTAAGATACATAAGCCTGAACAAGGTCATTCTTTGTCTGGTCTGACTGTTCTGCCGCAAGTGATTCCGTGTAGTATCTTATTGCCTCTGGATAATTCTGCAGAGAGTGATATGCAAGCGCTGTATTATACAAAAGTTTTGGATTCTTCGGGTCTTTCGGAAGAAGCGCAAGATAAATGTTGAGAGCCTCTTGATATTGACTGTTCAGATGATAGCTTCTTGCAAGCTGTTTTTTAATTTCGTCATTATCAGGCTGTTGCAGAAGAGCTTTCTCAAAGTTTTCGATGGCTTTTGCATGGTCATTTTGCTTTTGATAAACCATACCCAAATCATAGAGAAGATTTATATTTTTGGGGTTATTTGCAAGACATATATTGTAATTTTCTTTCGCTTTATCCCACTTGTTTTGAGAGGCAAGGAACGATGCATAATTATATCTGATACTGTCTGCATCAGGCGCAAGAGTAAGCGCTGTCTGGAATTCTTTCTCGGCATTTACGACATCATGTTTTCTTGCATAAGCCATGGCAAGACTTCCATGCGTTTGGGCGTCGTTCGGATTTGACTCGATTGCTGTCGTAAGAATTTCTATTGCACGGTCAACATTGTTTGTATCAAGCAATGTTTTCCCGTATCCTGAATAAGACTTGAAACTTGAGGGCGCTGTGTTGTAGATATATTCATATTGTTCTTTAGCGAGCAAAGGTTTGTTCTGATGAGAATAAATAATAGCAAGGCTCTCACGTGCTTCTGTATGTGAGGGATAATACATCAGAAATTTTTTGTAATAATCCACAGCTTCGTCATACTTGCCCTGTAGTCTTTTTACCGTTGCGATGTTCAGATAGTTGTATTTGTAATCATCTGATAAACGCATTGCCTGATTGTAAGCATTGAGTGCACCGTTGTAATCACTGTGCTGCTGCAGGATATTTCCTATGCTTATGTAGACAAAAGCATCATTCGGATTTGAAGAAAGAGCCGATTTGTATTCTCTAAGCGCCTTTTCCCAATCACCCTTTTGCTGGTAAAGACCTGCAAGTTTTGTATGAAGGAGTGCGTCATTTGAGGCGAGGTTTAATGCACTTTGAGTGTAGAGAATTGCGTCGTCAATCTTCTGATTTTTTTCGGCAATCAGTGCTTTTTGATAATACTCATAAGCATCGGCGCCCATGCCGAATGCTACGTTTGATGTAATCCCTACGCCCAGGAGAATGGCAGTTAAAAGAACTTTTTTATTAATTTTTTTGACTCCTTAAATAAGCTCTTATAGAAAAAATTATGGCTGTTAACTCGGCAAAGGTCAAGCATTTTATATATAAATTAAACAAAGGGTTAATATTTTCTTAAATACAACTCTTCTTACTTAGCGCTGTTTTGGAATGGAAAAAGTCAAATAAATGATTACAATAAAAACACCCTGATTAATGGAAATTTTGTCATGAGAGTTATACTAGTTGTTTTAATTTTAGTTTTTTCTAACTTATGCGGCTTCTGCGAGAAATTATCCGGCGAAGTCTCAAAACAAGGTGAACTTGAAAGAAACACCGTAGTAGAACAAGAAACGGGAGCAGGTGTCGGAAATGCGAGAGTCAGTGTGCCCGCTCAGAATTTTGATACTGTAACCGATCAGACCGGAGGGTTCAATATTCCAGCATCAATGATGCCTCCATATATTATGTCTGTTAAGAAAGACGGGTATAAGCCTTTTTCTATGACAGTTACAGAGAAAGCTCTTGCTGCCCCGCTTTTGCTGCAGATAGAAAAAAGCGACGCAAAAACAGTTGTTGTTGATGCTCAGATGTGCCATCTCGGAGATGATGATTATTCGGATAATTCCGCTAATGCCGGTGATTTTCGCATTCGAAGCAGCGGTCCGATTTTTCGCAAAAATTTTGCAATAAGCAACGCTATGAGCAAACAGAAGTTGTTTTTGCGCATAGGGTCAATTATCGGAATAGATACAAAAGAAGCTGTCAAAATCGGACAGAGCCATGTCAGATATTCTTATAGTTCGCCTGTGCGGATTTTTGTGAACTCAAAGAAAATCGGAGAGATTAAAATCAATGGCGATAATCAAAAGCTTCGTATCCCAAAGCGGTTTATCCGCCCAGGCGAGCTGAATGAGGTGAGGATAGAAACGGGGATTAATCTCTTTCAGCATGCCTACACAGACTATGACGATATGGAGTTTATGAATGTGTTTATAGAGTCATAGACTCTTGTCATTCTACACCCCTCCCGTCATTCTGAGGCGAAGCCGAAACGCAACAAACAGAGCCCACGAAGAGGAAGCCCGCACCCTCAAAGACTCTTCGCTTACGCTCAGAGTGACGGGGTGGCGGGCTTCCCCTGTATTCAAAATGCGGGCGGATAAAATCATTCACCCGATTACGAAATCGGAGTTTTTTTGTTGAAACTCTGAGGAGCATAGCGACTTTCAGAGTTTCAGAAGAAAAATTCCTGATTTCGTTTTGGCAGCGTTTTTTCTTTCTTTGGTTGCGTTTCTTTCTTTTTGGTCGCAGCAGCAAAAAGAAAGAAATGAACAAAACAGATTCTTACGCAACGGGATATTTCGCCTTCGCTCAACATGACACCCCCCGCCTCTTGTCACCCTGAGCACAGCGAAGGGTCTAAAACTTTCATACACAAAGATATTTCGCTCCGCTCAATATGACGCCCTGTCACCCCGCTGGGCACTCAGCCTGCACGCCTCGCACACTCAAAGACTCTTCGCTTACGCTCAGAGTGACGGGGTGGCGGGCTTCGCCTGCACTCAAAATGCCAGCCCTCATCGTCATGCCCGAAATTCCGAACAATAACACCTCACAGCCTATTTCTAAAGTTTTATTAAAAAAAACAAATCTTTTGTTTAAAACAAAAAAACTCGGGAATAAAAAAATTAGACGAGTTTATTGATAATATAAACCATTTTATATAGCGTAACAGGAAAAACAACACAACAAACTAATAATCGTACATTAACTGATAAACAATTGACTTACTTTCATATAAACTCTCAAATACGGATGTATCGGGACATACCGGAGAAATCCGCGGGGCATGACGTGTCAGCATAGACATCGATTGTCCGCCTGAGAGCAAATTTAGAAAAACCTCAAAAAGCAATAAACAAAGCACAAAACATGTGCGCTTATTTGATATGGAGGTTTTTTCTTATCCTTCTCAAGGTCTTTTTCATATCTAACAGCCTTGGAGTCAAGTAAATCAAACAATTCATAATAAAAATACTACGAATAAATGATTTTCATCTTTTATGTCATAGAGTATTATTAGTTTGTTATGTATATATAACAAAAGAAAGGTGAAAAAGACATGATAAAAAAAGGTTTTACGTTAGCCGAAGTTTTGATTACATTGGCAATTTTAGGTGTCGTTGCAGCATTGACTATCCCCGGTTTGCTTGCAAACACTCAGGGTAGACAATACTCGGTAGGTTACAAAAAAGCAGTTTCTACTTTCGGACAGGCTATTAACAAAATGGTCGCTATGGAAGGCGTTGATATGTCAAACTGGAATGAAGCCGTACAATATGACGGTACACCAAAATATGAGACTTTTGTCGACTTTATGGAACAAAACTTCAACGTACAAAAAGTAGCAGGCGATGTAGATGTTTATCTCTCTGACGGTACAGCATTCAGAGGCGTTGGAAATATTCCTGAAGGCGATGGAGCTGGCGGCGGCGGATGTACTGCAGAAAATCCTTGTGTAATTGTTGTTGATACAAACGGTGATGCCGGTCCGAACAGACAGACTGATATGAGCGGTTCAAACGGTGCTCCGAAAGTAAACGACCAGTTCTTTATGGTTATCACTGATGTTGCAGCATTCCCTGCTTCAAACAACTTGAAAGACCCTGACTCAGGAAAGACGATTAATGTCATAGGTGCAACAGCACTAGGGTGTGGTACTAACTATTGTAAATCTACTTCAGTAACTGCTGAT
The DNA here is from genome assembly GCA_904420445.1 of Candidatus Adamsella avium. Taxonomy (GTDB): domain Bacteria; phylum Cyanobacteriota; class Vampirovibrionia; order Gastranaerophilales; family CAJFVJ01; genus Adamsella; species Adamsella avium. Next base: position 459,517 of record CAJFVJ010000001.1, read on the forward strand.
ACAGCTGAAGCTACAACATTCGTTATGACAGGTTCTACTGCAAACTCTGCAGCAAGATAATAAACAGTTAAAATAACAAAAGGAGCGGATTCTCAAAAAGAGTTCGCTCTTTTTGTATTTCTCCGTCATTCTGCGCTTCACCCGCCATGCCTGTCCCTAATCCGATAGATTCTGTATCTCTGATAAAAATCATTCACCCGATTACGAAATCGGAGTTTTTTTGTTGAAACTCTGTGGAGCATAGCGACTTTCAGAGTTTCAGAAGAAAAATTCCAGATTTCGTTTTGGCAGCGTTTTTTCTTTCTTTGGTTGCGTTTCTTTCTTTTTGGTCGCAGCAAAAAGAAAGAAATGAACAAAACAGATTCTTACACAACTGGATATTTCGCTTACGCTCAATATGACCCCCCGTCATTCTGTGGGGCGCACCCTCGAAGACTCTTCGCCTTCGCTCAGAGTGACGGGGAGAATGCGCTTCACCCGCCATGCCAGATTCTACTCAAACCTGTCATTCTTCCTGATTTTCTTTAGCTTTTGTTCTCTGAACAAGTTCTCAAATCTGCCATAAAATCTCACATCCGTAAGCAAAATTGCCTTATTCTTATCCCCTGTTGCAACAACTATCCCTCTTTCATCGTTGTTCAAAACAACCCCGCCGTCTTCAACTATCCCGTCATAAGTTACAACACCCGCTCCTCTAATCTCAAGGAGATTGTTTTTATATCTCGTATAGCAGCAGCACCACGGGTAAGACGCCCGAACAAGGTCATAAATCGTTTTTGCTGACTTTTTCCAGTCTATAACCAGATCTTCATAAGAAATTATTGGATAATAACTTGCCATCGCCTCATTCTGAGGAATAGGGATGATGAGATGCTCCTCAAAGTTATTAAGCAGCTCGCCGACCATAGCAGACGCCTGATGAGTTGTCCTTATCCTCAGGGTCTGCCCCGTATCGACATCCGATATCGGAACAACCTCCTGCATCAAAATATCGCCTCTGTCTATTTTTTCGTTCATCAGATGAAATGTCACCCCTGATGATTTTTCGCCGTTTTTTATTGTATGGAAATAAGGATTTGCCCCGCGGTATTTCGGCAGCAGCGAGGGGTGAACGTTCACGCAGGCAACATTCGGCGCCTTAAGAATTTCTTTCCCGAATTTTTCACCGCATGAACCGACAAGAATAACATCAGCTTCAAGCTTTTTTATCTTTGAGATAAAACGCCTGTTATTAACGCTGTTTGTGTTGACCTCTTTGATTTTGTACTTTTTGATAATCGCATAAAAATCATCATTTGAAAAAAAATCACGGATACTTGCGTCCAGAAAATTGTGTCTTAGTCTGTCAGCTCTGAACACGCCGACCAGTTCATGCCCGCTTTGCAAAACTCCCAAAGCCAGTTTTGCAGCCATTCTCCCGTAACCAATCAGAAAAACTTTCATTGTCATGTTTTAAATTATAGTCTATTTTTTTTAAAATTCAAAAAATTGGAACTTATATAACAAATTCAGAGTTACTATTAAAAGTCCGTCATGGTGAGGGCTTTAACCAGAAGAATCCTTTTTGTTCAGATACTTCTCTAACGCTCAGTATGACATTGTTTTGGGGATTCCTGGCGAGAAATTTGCTATCTTATCCATTTTCTTTTTATTTGTATAATTTCTCCTCTTTTCTGCATATCGAGGAGAGCTTCTTCGACTTTTTTGCCGAATTTTTTTGATTTTTCGTCTTTTCTGTAGGCTATTGCGTAGTTTTCTTTCGTGTATCTTTCAGGAAGAATGCGGAGAGATTTGTTGTCGTATAAGAACCCGTAGAGGATAGAGTCATCTGATGATATGGCATCAGCTTCGCCTTTGAGGAGTGCAGAATAGGCTTCCGAGTAAGTTTTGTATCCTTTAATCTTTGCATCAGGAGCAAGCAGGCGCAGTTGTTTTTCTGATACGCTGCCTAAGATTATGGCGACCCTTCTTTTATTGAGGTCTTTTGTTGAGTATATATCACTGTTTTTTTTGACCAGGACAGCTTGCCCGATTTTGTAATAAGGCTGGGTGAACTCTACCAGTTCCATGCGGCTCTGGCTTATGGTCATGGTGGCGACTATCATATCAATTTCGCCTGATGAAAGTTTGAGTATGCGGTTTGATGGGGTGACCTGCTTGAACTCAACAGAGTTTTCATCGCCGAGGATTCTTTTTGCGATGCCTTTTGCGATGTCTATATCAAAGCCTTTGAGCTGATTATCTTTGTCAATAAAACCGAAGGGTTTTGAGTCGTATTTTACGCCCACTACAATTTTGTTTTCTCCCTGCACTTTTGAGAGAACATCTCTGTTTTTTGTTTTATCAGAGCAGCCTGATAAGAAGAGAGATATCAGCAGCATGAATAAGATTAGTTTTTTCATAATTATTTTATCCGATGTTGTTGTTTGAAAATTAGCGTAACGGTGAGTGAAAACGGTTATAAAATATATTATATTTTAAAATATAGCTTTATTTGCTCATATTTATGGATGAGAAGAATTCTGTGGATAAGATTTTTATAAAACGTTCTGTGACGGTCAAAACAATTTTGACCAAGAAATTCAAAGAAGAAACGGAAGAAGAGTTTCTGCGTGAGATTGCGCTGATTGATGATCAGATTTTGCAGACGGAGAGCCGTATAAGACAGAGACAGGATACAGTATTATCAAACGAACTCAGCCACAAGCTTGAGCAGCTTGTTTTTTTGAAGCAGGAGCTTGTTGCACATCATGATGATTTTGACAGGCTTCCGCTCGAAGAAGAGGTCGTGACAGGCATGCTCGATAATTATTTCGAGCTGAAGATAGGGGATAATTTGTATGATAAAGTTAAAGATGCTGAAATTATAGTCAGAGATGGTATAATTGAGAAGATAAAATTGTAACTTTTGAGTTATCGAATAGGAAACGATTTGTTATGGACAAAGAATATTTATCAGCAGGGAAGATAGTCGGTTTTTACGGGATAAAAGGCGAGGTTCGTGCGGGTTATACCCATGGAAGAGAAAAACAGCTCGGGATGGTAAAGGAATTTATTCTTGAAAAAGAGGGGGAGAGATTTCCTCTCAAAGTTGAGTCTTTGCGTTTTCATAAGGGGCAGATGATTATAAAATTTGCAACCGTTGACTCCGTTGATGATGCAAATGATTTGAAGGGTTTTATTCTCAAGGTTAAAAAGAGTATTCTCGAGCAAAATCTTGAGGAAGATGAGTTTTTGATAGCTGATTTAGTGGGGCTGCCGGCTTATGATAAGAAGATGAAGCTTCTTGGAACAATCAAATTTGTAGCTGATCAGGGAAGCGGGAGTATTATTTCGATTGAGAACGAGCAGAAGAAGCAATATCTTGTGCCGTTTGTCAAAGACCTTGTGCCTGTTGTCGATATACAGAAGCAGATGATTGTAATAAATAATATACCCGGGTTGGTTGGTGAAGATGAGATTTGATGTAATAACCCTGTTCCCAGAGCTTATTGAACAATATTGCTCTTTCAGCATTATGTCAAGGGCGTTGAAGAATAATGTCATCGAGCTGAACACCGTTAATCCCCGAGATTTTACGGTTGATAAACACAGGCATGTCGATGATACGCCTTATGGCGGCGGCGTAGGCATGGTGTTGATGTGCGAGCCTTTTTTTAAGGCTTATGAGAGTATTGAGAAAATGCCTGACGCTCAGGCAATAATGCTTACGCCACAGGGGAAGAAGTTTGACCACGGGATGTCTGTCGAGTTATCGAAGAAAAGTCAGCTTATTTTGCTCTGTGGGCATTATGAAGGATTTGATGAGAGAATAAGACAATCTCTTGATGTCCTTGAGGTGTCGATAGGCGATTTTGTTTTAACTGGCGGCGAGCTTCCTTCTCTGTGTCTGATTGATTCCATCAGCAGGAATATAGAGGGAGCTTTAGGAAAGATTGAGTCCGCTGATTATGATTCTTTTTCGAACGGTTTGCTTGAATATCCCCAGTATACACGTCCTGTAGAATATCGGGGGATGAGGGTGCCTGATATTCTTCTTTCCGGTCATCATGGTGAGATTGAAAAATGGCGTTTGAAACAGCAGCTTTTGAGAACACATCAAAGACGCCCCGATTTGTTTGAGCGTTTTTCAAAGAGGGCGGATTTGACAAAGCTCGAGAAGAAAGTTCTTGATGAAGTGCTTGGAGAGATTTAGTTTCTGCCGAGGTATTTTAGTTTTATCAACGAGTAGATGAGGTTGTTCAAAGGGGCTTTCATGTCATGTTTTTGTGCTGTTCTGACAATTGTTCCCTGAAGGGTATCAATTTCGACAGGGTTGCCTTTTTCCATATCCTGAAGGGTTGATGCTTTGAAGTTTATAAAGTTTTCTTGATTCAGCATTTCAACAATTCCGTTTACATCATCATCAGAGATTTCCATTCCTTCTGCGTTTGCTATTTTCTGGCTTTCTTTGAGTATATCAGAGAACGCAATTTTTGCCTCGGGAAATTTGAGGATATCTATGAGGGTGTTGTCTATCAGAGTCGAAAATCCGTTGTAAGCAGTGTTGAGGATAAGTTTTTTCCAGAGTTCTCGAAGAACATTGTCGCTTGTGCCTGCAGGGATATCAGCTTTCAAAAACATTTTTTGCAGTTCTTCTATGCGTGGGGAGATTTTTTTGTCCATCTCTCCGAGGATAATTTTTCCGTAACCTGTGTGATTAATGATTCCCGGTTGTTTTGAGGCTGCCGTGATGTAGACAGCTGAGGCGATAATTCGTTCTTTACCGAAGACCGATGCGAGGACATTTTCGTTTTCAATGCCGTTTTGCAGAGAGATGATGACAGCTTTATCATTGATTCTTTCTTTGAGGTTTTTAGCGATGGACTCTGTGTAATAAGATTTTACGCAGAACAGGACGACATCGGTATCTTTGATTGCTTCGAAGGCGTGGTAAGCTTTAGGATTATTGATTTTTATGTCACCTTTGTAACTTTTGATAAATAACCCGTTTTCTTTGAGAGCTTTGACAGAACGTTCGGTTCCGATGAATGTGACGTCATAGCCCGCTTTTGCGAGTTTTGCGCCGAAATAACCGCCTACTGCTCCGATGCCTATTACTGCTATTTTCATATCCGGTTGTCCTTTTTTGTGCTGAACCTAAATTTATTTTTGTGGTACAATTTTAAAAATAAAGCGGGTGAGGATTTGATGCAATATTTATCTGAATTTATTCAAAATATAAACACATCAAAGAATGTAGTAATTATATCACATATAGGACCTGATGGTGATACCCTAGGGTCAACTCTTGCGCTTTGTGAAGCGTTGAAAACAGTAAAAAGCATTGAGAAAATTGATTGCATAATCAACGGTAAACTGCCTGATATATACAAGTTTTTGCCGGGGATTAAGGAGATGAAAACGCCGTATGATGAATCTCTCTACGGCAAATATGATCTGGCGATTTCTGTTGACTGTGCCGCTTTAGACAGAATGGGAGATGCTCTCCCTTTTTTCAAAAAAGCCTCGAAGACAATCAACATAGACCACCATGTTACCGGGCAGAAGTTCGGCGATGTGAACATAATAGACCCAGATGCCTCGTCTTCAGGAGAAGTTGTTTTTGATTTACTCAAGAAATTTGATTTTGAGATAACAAAAGATATAGCAGTCTGTCTTTATACGGCAATTTTGACTGATACAGGCGGGTTCAGGTTTTCAAATACAACGTCAAAGACTTTTGAGGTGGCGAAATATCTCGTTGATAAAGGAATATCACCTTCTTTAGTTTACAAAAAGTGTTATGAAAGCAAGCCGATAGCCATGTTCAAACTGCATAATTATGCGCTTGACAATACCGTTTTTGAAGAAGGAGAAAAGATAGCTTACACAATGGTCAGCAGGGGAACGCTGAAGAAATTCGGAGCTGATGACGATCATATCGACGGAATTGTTGAGGCTCTAAAGCAAATTGACAGTGTTGAAATTGCGATGGTATTGAAAGAAACTCTCAAAGGGGATACAAAAATAAGCTTTCGTTCAAAGGAGATTAATGTTGCCAAGATTGCGCAGTTTTTCGGCGGAGGCGGGCATGATCTGGCGGCAGGATGTACTATTTCAAAGCCGTTAGGTGAGGCATTGGATGAACTTTTGCCGATAGTAAAAAAACAGGTAAGAAAACACTATGGTGTACATAATTAGAAATAAAACAAGAAGAATCAGGACTTTTTTCAAAGATTTGATTACGAGAATCATCAAAGATGATTTTATGGGTATGGCTGCAGAGATGGCGTATATATTCATTCTTGCGTTTTTTCCGTTTATGATTTTTCTTGTGTCTTTGTTTGGTATTTTCGGGAGTGAGGATCAGATATATAGGGTTATTGATTTTCTGAACGAGGTTACCCCGCTGCAGTTCATGGGAACTGTTGAAAGAACGCTGATGAATGTTATGTATTCATCATCAAAAGAACTTGTTACCATCGGTTTTGTCACAACTCTGTTTCTTGCGTCGAATGCCGCAGTTGTTTCGATAAAGGGGATGAATAAGGCTTATCACCGCAAGGAAACAAGAAATTTCTGGCATATAAGGCTGTTGTCGGTGTTTATTATTTTGTTGAACGGTATAGTTATGTTCTTCGGGACGAACATGATTGTATTCGGACGTGTCATAATTGATTTTTTCAATCAGTTTATTGATATATCGAGTGCTTTTGAGTCCACAATCCTTTTCATAAGATGGCCGATAGCTTTCCTCGGGTTGTTTATTATGGCATTTTTGAACTATTATTTTATGCCTAATATCAAAAAACTCGGTTTTCGCAAAAAAATAGCTTACACTGTCCCCGGGGCATTGTTCTTCTGTGTGTTCTGGCTGCTTGCATCATGGATATTCGGTCTGTATGTTGAGAACTTCGGGTCTTATGACAAGGTTTACGGTACTCTCGGTGCGTTTGCCGTGTTGTTGTTGTGGTTGTATTATACTTCGTTGATTATTCTCATCGGAGGAGAGATAAATTTTCAGGTATACAAGAAATTTTTAAATCATTATTGATTTATTTTTCAGTTTATTTTTTTGTGCTAAGTTAGTAGTGAAGTAATGAAGCGGAGTTAGCGAGTAATGATGAATAATTTACAGCAAAATTTGAAAGACCTTCCGACAGCCTACAACCCCGGCGAAACTGAAGGTGAGATATACAAATTCTGGGAAGATAATGAACTTTTTAAAGCTGATGCAAAAAGCGATAAACCGCCGTACAGCATTGTTATTCCTCCTCCGAACGTTACAGGTGTGCTGCATATGGGGCATGCACTTGATGAAACATTGCAGGATATTCTTATCAGATATCACAGAATGGCAGGGTATGAAACCTTATGGGTCCCCGGGACCGACCATGCCGGAATTGCCACACAGAATGTTGTTGAAAAACAGTTGAGAAAAGAGAACAAAACCCGCCATGATTTGGGGCGTGAGAAATTTGTCGAGCTTACATGGCAATGGGCAAATGAGCATAAGTCAAGAATTCTTGACCAGCTGAAGAGGCTTGGAGCATCGTTTGACCGTTCAAGAGAACGCTTTACGCTTGATGAAGGGTGTTCAAAAGCCGTCAAAGAAGTTTTTGTTTCTTTATATAACAAAGGGCTGATTTATAAGGGCGCTTATATTGTCAACTGGTGCCCACGTTGTCAGTCCGCTATCTCTGATATAGAAACGGAATATAAAACAGAGCAGGGGCATCTCTGGGAGATTAGCTATCCTCTCAAAGATGAAGTCGGTGCGATTGTGATAGCCACTACAAGACCTGAAACAATGTTCGGTGATGTTGCGATTGCTGTAAACCCTAAAGATTACAAATACAGAGATTTAATCGGTAAGCAGGTCTGCATACCTCTGACCGGGCGTGCTATCCCGATTATTGCCGATGAATATGTCGATATGGAATTTGGAACGGGCGCATTGAAGATTACCCCGGCACATGACCCGAATGACTACGAAGTCGGTAAAAGACACGGACTTACTCCGCTGTGGGTTATGGATGAAAAAGGCCATATGGTAAATAACGATCTCGTTCCAGATACCATAAGAGGCCTTGACAGATACGAAGCAAGAAAGAAAACTGTTGAGTATCTCGAGCAGCAGGGCGCTCTAATCAGAGTTGTAGCACATGAACATAATGTCGGACACTGCCAGCGCTGCGGCAGCACTATAGAACCTTATCTCTCTGAGCAGTGGTTTGTAAAGATGAAACCGCTTGCAGAAAAACCGATTAAGGCAATTGAAACAGGCGAGCTGAAGTTTGTCCCAGAGAGATGGACAAAGATTTATCTTGACTGGATGGAAAATATCAGAGACTGGTGTATTTCAAGACAGTTGTGGTGGGGGCATCAGATTCCGGCATATTATTGTGATGACTGCGGGGAGATGATTGTTGCAACGGAGAAACCCGAAAAATGTCCGAAGTGCGGCTCTTCAAGATTTACGCAGGACAGTGATGTTCTTGATACATGGTTTTCTTCAGGATTATGGCCTTTTTCAACAATGGGCTGGCCAAACACTGAGAGCGAAGATTTCAAAAAATTCTATCCGACATCAACTCTTGTTACGGGATTTGATATTATCTTTTTCTGGGTAGCAAGAATGGTTGTCGACGGGTATGAATTCACGGGGAAATCCCCTTTCAGCACGGTGTTTATCCATGGTTTGATTCGTGATGAAAACGGTCAGAAGATGAGTAAATCAAAAGGAAACACAATCGATCCCGTTATTATAATTGATAAATACGGCTCTGATGCTCTGAGATTTACTCTAACAAGCCTTGTCACTTACGGCGGTCAGGACATCAAGGTTTCTGATGAGCGTTTTGAGTACGGAAGAAACTTTGCCAACAAGATTTGGAACGCATCGAGATTTGTTTTGATGAACCTTGAAGGCGTAGACAACAACAAGATAGATATGTCTTCTCTGACTCTTGCTGATAAGTGGATATTGAATGAGTTCAACAGGACGGCAAAAGAAGTTAACGAGCATATGGCTAACTACCGCATCGGCGAGATAGCTCACCTCTTATATGACTTCTTCAGAAGTACTTATTGCGATTGGTATGTTGAGATTGCAAAAATTCAGCTTCAGGATGAAAAACAAAAACTCAATACCCAGAGAGTTTTGAGTTATGTCCTTGAAAGAACTCTGAGACTTCTGCATCCGATTATGCCTCATATTACAGAACGTATTTGGCAGCTTATACCGTCAGATGTCTATAAAGAAGGTCAGATTTCGATTATGAAGACATCCTTCCCTCAGTTTGATTCCGCTTTGCAGGACATTGAGGCAAAAGAGAAGATGGAGTTTGTTATTGATACAATCAAGGCAATCAGAAATATCCGCCAGACTTTGAATATCCCTGCATCTGCGCTTGTCGATGCAAAATTCTATACCGAGGATAAAAAGTTGATAGAAAGTTCTCTGCCTTATGTCTACAGACTCTCAAGGGTAAATCAGGCTGAGATATTTGACCTCGCTGCTTTTGAGCCTCAGCATAAGTCTGCGTCAGCTGTCGTCGGAACGACGAAGGTTATTCTTCCTCTCGACGGGCTGATTGATATCGAAAAGGAAATTGCAAAACAAACTAAGAAGTTAGACCAGCTGACAAAAGAGAAATCCCAGCTTGAAGGACGTCTGAAAAACGAAAAATTTGTGTCAAATGCACCTGCCGAGCTGGTGGAACAGACAAAACAGAGAATTTCGGAAATTGATGTTCAGCTCAAAGCGATTGAAGAACTTGTTTCATCTTTGAAATAAGGAGGAAACAAAATGACATCAAAGGTTAAAATCCTCGGACTTCAGATACACTCTGAGATAAATAATAAGGTTGCTAACTTTCAGAAGGTAGCCTCAATGCTGAGGGAGAATGCTGATTTTAAGCCTGATTTGGTCGTGCTGCCCGAGACTTTCAATGCGGGATATGACTGTGAGAGTTTTCGGCAAAATGCCGAGATGATACCGGCCGGCGAGACATCTATGTTTCTCTCTTCGAGCGCAGAGAAATATAATACGAATATAACAGGGTCTTTCATTGAAAAATGTCCTGACGGAAACTTTCGCAATGCTCTGCCGATGTTTGACAGAACAGGGGCACTTGTTGCGAAGTATCACAAAATACATCTGTTTTCATCGCAGGACAGCAAAGAGAACACTTATCTGACAACCGGTGACAGACGGGTGATAGCGGAGCTTGATTTCGCTAAAGTCGGAATGAGCGTGTGTTATGACATAAGGTTTTGCGAAATTTACCGCAAGATGGCGCTTGATGGGGCTGAGATTATGATTTGTTCCGCAGCATGGCCTTATCCGAAGCTTGATCACTGGATTACTTTGAATAAAGCGAGAGCAATTGAGAACCAGTGTTTTGTGGTCGCAGTCAATCAAGCCGGAAAGAATGTTTTTGGCAAGCTTGATTTGGGGCAGTCGATGGTAATTAATCCCTGGGGTGAGATTGTTGCAAGCGCCGGAACTCAAGAGGGAGTTGTGAAAGCTGAAATAGACCTTGATATGGTCAAGAATATCAGAGAAGAAATATCGTTGTTTAAGGACAGAAAAGAAGAAGCTTATGTATAGATTTTTGATAACTTTGTTGATGATGTTTTGGTTCTGCGGTGTGTCTTTCGGGGCGTCGCCTCTGCAGACAAAGGTCAATAACATAATCAACGCTGACCCGCTCTCAAAAAAGGCTGTTGTCGCCGTATCGGTGAGAGATATAAAAACAGGTGCCGTTGTGGTTGACCGTCAGGCGTCCATGTTTTTGCGCCCCGCCTCTACACAGAAAGTGCTGACCTCTGCAGCTGTTTACAACAAGTGGGGAAGGAACTATGACATAAAAACCATCGTTTACCGCTTCAAAAATGATTTATACATAAAAGTTTTAGGCGATCCTCTGCTTACGTTTGATGAGTTGAAAAAAACTCTTGAGTCCCAGAATCTTGAAGGTGTGTCAAATGTCTATGTTGACGGAGAGAGCGTTGATGGTCAGGATTATGGCGAAGGGTGGATGTGGGATGATGTAGTTTCACCTTATGTCCCGAAGTATTCGGCTTTCAATCTTGACAGAAACCTTGCCGTGATAAAGATTATTCCGACTGATATGGGCGTGCAGGTTCCCTCAAATGCTGCCGTGAAGATAGAAAATAATCTGAAAAAAGGGACCGTCGATAACTTCAAAGTTGTTTATAAACCATGGGAAGATGCGGGGAGTGTGTTTTTGGAGGGAACTGTCGTAAAAGAGCAGGAGATAAAAATTCCTGTCTTATTTCCCCGTGAATATTTCATCAACAGGCTGAAAGAGTGTTTCCCGTTGTCTGTAAAGATTGATACTCAAAAAACACACAGGCATGCGATTGTACAGACTGCACACAGGACAGTGTTCTCTGATGTGTTGAAGGAGATAAACTCAAACAGCGACAACCTTGCATCGGAGAGTGTTCTCAAACTGTTTGCAATGACTCAGACAGCAAGACAGGGGACAACAAAAAACGGCATAAAGCTTGTTATGGATTTTTATAAGAGCTTAGGGCTTGATGTGTCGAAGGTATCAATGGTTGATGCCTCGGGAGTGTCAGAGTATAACCTTGTTACGCCTGATTTTATGACCCAGGCTTTGTTCAAAATACAGAATATGAGAGATTTTATTTCCTTCAAACAGTCGCTTGCGCAGCCAGGAAAAGAAGGAACACTGAAAAACCGTCTTTCAGATGTTCCGAATATTTATGCCAAAACAGGTACTCACAGAGGGTATAGCAATATTGTCGGGTATACCGATAAATATGTGTTTGCGATTTTTGTTCAAAATTACAAAAAAGAGTCAAAAGCAGACGCAAAACACCTCGAAGATAAGATAATCAGAGCTATTGCAAAATAGTTTTTATTTGAAGCTTTCGACAAATTGATAGATAAATGCGAGTTTTTCATTTGAAAGGCTGTCGATATTTTGTCTTATGCTGTCTTTCATTTTTTCTGCTGTTACAAGATGGTTGAATTCAAAGAGCTGTTTTAACTCAACGTCGAGAGTTGTTGAAATTTTTTCAAGAGTAGGCAGAGAGGGGAAATGCCTGCCGCTTTCTATTGCACTGAGAGAGCCTGTTTCGATTTGAATTAGTTCTGCAAGCTGCTCCTGCGTGAGATTTTTTTGTTTTCTGATTTCTTTGATTCTTTTGCCTAAGAGTTTTTTGTTATCCATATTTACCTCAAATTTTATCTTAGGTTAATTTGAATAACTTTTTAAGCGTAAATAAAACGTAGTTTTATTAAAAAATATGTAAATAAAATATACTTATACTTGTTTAATATGTAGTTTTTGTATAAACTGCATGTTAAACACACAGTATGGAGTCTTGATATGAGTTTTGAGGGGAAGAATAAGAAACTTGCCGTTTTGAATGCTCATTTTATTCGTTTATATCTTGAATCTTTGGTTGATATATGTCACAAATACGGGATAACTGTTGATTTGTACACATTCAGAGAAGGTTTAGCGCCTTATGCGGGAATTGACAATGTTTTTTATGCCGGAGAAAAGCCGAATCTCAAGAGTGCAAAATCAATCAAGGAATTTAACAAAAGACTTTATGATATGACAAAGGATAAGGGGTATGATTATGTTTTGAGTGATTATCTCCCGTTGTCTTTCGGATGCTGTGTTTTTCATGTTTATTCAATTGTCGAGAGGATGAGATTGTGTCCGAATTTTTTGTACCGTTTGATTTTTTATCTCGGGCACTATCAGAGGATAAAATATTTCAAAAATCTTTTTCAAAAACAGCCGAAGATATTTGCGGTTTCATCAATTGTCAAAGATGACCTCGTTAGAAACTGCAATATCCCTGAGGAACGCATAAAAATAATCTTCCCCGGATGTGAGAACAGCGAGCTTGTTGAAGAATATGACATTAAAAAATACGATAAAACAAAACCGTTTGTATTCGGGTTATCAGCAGTCGGATTTGTCAGAAAAGGCGGTTTTTTGTTTCTCGATGCAATCAGGCGTTTGAAAAAAGATTATCCGAACATAAAAGCAAAGATAATTTACCCCGACTATAAAAAGAATTTGGGTTTGATGTTGTATCTATGGTTCTACAATCTGAAAGACACTGTTGAGATAGTCGGCTATCAGAAAGATATGAGTGCTTTTTACCGCTCGTTGGATTGTCTTGTTGTCCCGAGTATATTTGAGGCATTCGGAAGGGTTGTTATCGAAGGGATGACTCACAAAATCCCGGTGATTGTCGGCAGCGGAGTCGGGGCAAAAGATATTATCAAAGATGGGGGAAACGGTTTTGTCTTCGAAGCTGACGGGTACTCTGGGAAACCTCTTGCAGAAAAAATGAAAGAGGTCATCAGGAATTACAACAATCTTGATAATCTTGTAAACAGTGCCTATACTCTTTCAAAATCAGGCTTTACCTGGAAGAATTTCGGGGAAGAGATTTTCAAAGAGCTTTATTTATCCTAAGATTTTTTGTTTTCGGGGCGTTTTCTGTATCTGAAATAGAGAACGAAATCGGCGGCTACAAATAGCGCATTGAGCACGTAGAGATAAATTACCCAGTCATAGAGATAAAAAATCTTGTGCAGTATGCCGCAGAGGTAACCTATAAAAATCAAGCTCAGGAACAGTCTGCTTGTTCCTTTGACGACTTTTGTTTTATAGGTTTTTATCAGTGCGAACGGCCAGCTTGCGCCAAAGCAGACAAGCATGAGAATTTCAAATATACTAAAGTGCATTGACATAAAACAGTTTCTCCCTCATAATTTCCCGTCTAAAATTTGAGATGTCTGACAGCAGCCCATACAGCAATTGCTACAGAAATCGTATTCATAATATTACCAACATAGGCAAATGTAAACAGAAAAAGTATTGCGATTATGTTGAGCTCGCTGAGCGATAAGAATATTAAAATCGGGTTGTATACTATGGCAATTACGGTAATCATTGCAGTTATGATATTGAGAGTTTTTGTTGTTTTGAATTTTGTGAGAGACGTAATAATTTTTGCAACGGCGTATCCGACGACATATGCAGATGCCCACATAATAAAAGGACCGAATGGCTTCAGAAAATTCCAGAGATATCCGAGGACAACTGCGGCGACAAACGCATTTGTGAAGGTGAAGAAATAATCTCTTTTTGAAGCATTGATTTTTTCTTGAGTTTTGTTTTTCCCTGCGCAGTCAGGACATATATAGCCGATTGGTGCAGAAACGACACATTTTGGACAAATCGGGCGTCCGCATGATGAGCATCCGAGTCTTGTTTTTGTATCGGGGTGGTAATAGCAGGTTTTCTCTTCTGACATTGTATTCTCTAAAATTGCTCTTTTGACTGTGGCAGAGATGTTTGAAAAAACGTTATTTTTAGGATACACCACTTCTTTTATGTTCTGCAAGTAATTTGTTTTTACCTTTTAAATTTTGATAAGGGAGAATAATATGGACAAAAATATTTTATCTCTTAATTCTCAATATGATGAGTTTACCCTGAGGCTTGATAAAGCAAAGAGGCTTTTGAATGCCGAGAAAATAGCAGAAGCAAAAACAATCCTTTTGGGGATTATATCAAAGAGTTTGTATCATATTGAGGCGAATGACCTTTTATCGAGGATATATGAGTTTGAAGAAAATTATGATATGGCAGCGAAGGCGCTTGAGCGTTTGTTATATTCGGTTGACTCGTTGAGCCTTCGATACAAACTTGCGCAGGTGTATCAGGACTCCGATGATTATTACAATGCATATAGAGTGTTGAAAGAACTCTGCAATGAAGTTGACGGGGATAAGAACCTTTATGAGCAGATGGCGCATACATGTGCAATTCTTGATAAAACAGATGAGGCGATAGAGTATTATGACAGGGTGTTGAAGATTGATAAAGACAATCTCCCCGCATTAAGCGAGCTTGCCGATATTTATTATGATACTGATAAAGTCAACTATTATTTTTTGAAATCAAGAATCTGCGTGCTTGAGAATAATAATTCTTATGCGATTGATGCACTGAGAAGTGTTCTGAAATTGCTTGATGATGATATCCAAAAGTCTGAGGTTCATCATAAAATAGCGAGATTGTACCACAAGATGGGGAGGTACGGTCAGTCTTATGATGAATATTTGAAGGTTATTGAGTTCAACCCCTCAAATGAGGAAGCAAAAGAGGAGATGGAGCGTGTGTTTGAAGAAGAAGTTTCAGAAAACGGGAGTTTTTTTGACAGGGTTTTGAGGATGTTATTTAATTAGTTCTTTGTTACATCATATTGAATAAGTTTGATTATTTTGTGTATAATTTATTTATTAAATTGATGTTATAAAGAGGAACAAGGATGATAAATTCGGTTGTTGTAGTGGGAAGAGTCGGACAGGACCCTGATATGAGATACTTTGAATCGGGGAAAGTCAAAACAACTTTTTCAATAGCAGTAAACAGATGGTCAAAGAACGGGGAGTTTACTGATTGGTTCAATATTGAGCTGTGGGATAAGTCAGCCGAAATAGCGGGTGAATATGTCAAAAAAGGCCGCCTTGTTGCTATCGACGGACGTTTATCAATAAATAAATGGACCGCACAGGACGGTACCCAGCGTGAGAGATTTGTGATTATTGCAAACAACTTGAAGTTGTTAGGCGGAAAAAGAGATCAGGAATAAAGAAGGCGTTTTATGCTTTTGACGAATAATATAGCGATTATTGCGGATGATTTGACAGGGGCGAATGATACTGCTCTTCAATTTATGATGAGAGGGTGTAATACGCAGATTTTGTTTGATTATCAGGCAGTACCTGAGGGTAAGTCTTATACACAAGCCTGGGCAATCAGCACTGAAACAAGAAATGAAGATCCTGACTATGCTGCACGTAAGGTTTATGAGATTACTCAGGGGCTTTTGTTTAACTTTAATTTTGAACATGTTTTCAAAAAAATAGACTCAACTCTTCGTGGAAATATAGCTCATGAGTGCTGGGCGACCATGAAGGCTCTTGATTATGATGCTGCGGTTATTGTTCCTGCATTTCCTGCCGAAAACAGAACAACAATAGGCGGATATCAAATGCTCAAAGGCGTGCCTGTTGAACGTACCGAGTTTGCAAGAGATCCTCAAAGTCCTATTTTTGAGTCGCATATCCCGACGTTGTTGCGCCAGCAGGTAAAAGAAGAGAACTATGATGATATTGACCTGATTCAGTTCAGCACTGTAACAAAAGGCGCAGGTCCGATTCTTGTTGAACTGCAAAGTATGATACAGCAGGGTAAAAAATTGATTGTCATTGATGCTATGTCAAAAACCGACCTTGAGCAAATAGCTCTTGCAGTGAAAAAGTGTACTTATAAAGTTCTCCCATGCGGTGCAGCAGGGCTTGCGCAGGCTTTTGCAGGTATATGGCTTGCTGATGTGAATTATCATCACATAAAAAAAGTTATAGCGGATTTGCCTGTTTTGATAGTTTCTGGCAGTGCGACTGATATCACAAAAAATCAGCTTATGCGTCTTGAAGAAGAAGAAGAGGTTGATGCATATTTTGTGAAAGTGCCTGTTGAAAAAGTATTTTCAGAGCCTGAGCAGGATTATGCTCAAAGGATAGCTGACAGTCTGAAAAGAGTCGGTGTATCTGTTGTTCAGATTGAAGATTTTGAGTGCAGTGATGAATTTTTGGAGAACCATAATATTACAAAAACGGAGTTGTCTTCGATAATAACCGATTTTTTAGGCAGACTTACGAAGAAGATAGTTGACCTGCAGGAGTTGATTCTTGTGAGTGTCGGAGGTGAAACATCTTATAAATGCTGTCATGCGCTTAATAGCAAAAATTTGCAGCTGATTGATGAGGTTGAACCTGCAATCCCTCTGTGTTTGGATTACAATTCACAGTGGGTTATCACAAAATCAGGGAACCTCGGAAATCCCAAGACATTGATTAATATTGTAAAATATCTGGAACAACATAAATAATGAAAAAGAAAATAGCAATCACACTTGGAGATCCGTCATCTATCGGCTCTGAGATAGTTTTGAAATCTTTTTTGAACAACAAATTTGACCATGATAAATTTGTTCTTATCGGGAACAGGGCATCTGTTCTCCCTGAAGGGCTTGTTTTCCCTCAAGGGGTTGAGTTTGTTGAAATAATGCCAGAGGTTAACAATTTTGAGGAGGGGAAGATTTCGAAAGTTTCCGGCGAAGTGTCTTTTCGCTCGCTTGAGCTGGCATGTGAGATGGCAAATAAGTCTGAAATTTCTGCAATTGTGACCGCTCCTGTATCAAAAGAGTCCATCAATCTTGCAGGATATCATTTTTCGGGGCAGACGGAAATTCTTGAACATTTTCTTTCAAAAAACGGGGAGAGAGCTGAGATGCTTTTTGTATCAAAAGATTTTCGGGTTCTTCTGCTGACAAGACATGTTCCTGTTTCAAAAGTTCCGTCTATGATTACGTTTGATTTTGTTGTTTCAAAAATAAGAGAGCTGTATTCTCTGCTGAAAAAACACTTCGGCATAGAAACACCGCATATTGCATTGTGTGCACTGAATCCGCACGCAGGAGAAGGCGGTTTGATTGGTGATGAAGAGATACAAGTGCTTATTCCTGCGGTCGAAAAGCTGCAATCTGACGGTATAAATATCAGCGGGCCGTATCCGGCTGATATGCTTTTTGCGAAGGCTGCAAAAGCCTTCAAAGAAGGTCTTCAGCCTTATGATTGTTATGTTTCATGTTTTCATGACCAGGGTTTGTGTGCAGTAAAGACCATTGATGTCGGAGGAACAGTGAACACAACAATAGGGCTGCCGCTCATAAGAACTTCTCCCGCTCATGGGACAGCTTTTGACATAGCGGGAAAAGGGATTGCAGACTGTTCGAGTATGACAGCCGCAATTAAGCTTGCGCTTGAATTAGCGTATTAAAATACTTTGCTTATAAGATCTTTGATGTCAACTTTGTCTTTCAGTTTTTCAAAGGCATATTTTGCTGCTTCTTCAGCGCCGTCTTTTAATAAATCAGAAAGTTTATTTGATGAATTATTCGAAGATGTTGAAGAATTTGCGCCTGTACTTGCAGATGATGTCTGAGCAGGCATTACCGTTGTTTCTGATATAGTCCACATCCCCCGGTTATATTTGAGAGAGTCGGCTTCTGATATCGAAAGTTCTTTATCGTTGTCTTTATCGAGGTCATCAAAGCGCTCCTGCAATTTTTGGAGAAATTCAGGAACTTCCTGATTGTTAATTTTCAGGTCAAAGATATAATCTCTGAGTTCTTTTTTGGAAATTTTTTGATTGTTATCACTGTCCTGTGAAAACAATTTTGCTGCTGTAAAGCTGTTGTGCTCTTTTTCAACTGCTGCCGGTAACATAAAACACCTCGTTCTCCCCTACTCTTTTTCAGGATAACGTATATTTTATGTTATTTAATCCTACAAATTGATGGTTTTGGTTTATTCGATGATTTCGAGTCTGACTTTTTGTATACCTGCTGAAATCATTCCTATTTCTGCTGCAGCGGCTTTTGACAGGTCTATTGTCATCTTCGGGTTGTTTCCGCAGCGGTCATTAATTTTCACAATACATGATTTGTTATTGTCGAGGTTTGTCACTTTGACCATGGTTCCGAAAGGAAGCGTTCTATGAGCTGCCGTAAATTTATCTTTGTGATATATTTCTCCGTTGGCGGTTCTTCTTCCATGAAAGTAATCAGCGTACCATGTTGCATACCCTGTGTGGGGTTGAATTTTTGTTTCAGCACCGAAAGAGGTAGGTGCGTTTAATAGTAAAACCATCAGTGTCAAACATATCGAGTGGCTCATAAGTTTCTTGTTCATATGGGGCTCCTCTATTTAGTTCATCCTTCTATTGTATTATAAAAATAAAAAAAAGATAGTTATCCCTCAGTTGGTTAATATAAACGGGTATAGCTTAATAATGATTTGCAAATAAGCTTTCGACAATGGCTTTTATGTTTTCGTTGTGTTTTATTTTCTCCGTAATCTCTTTTTTATTTTTAATCTGCGGGATGCAATTCAGCTTTGATAAAGCCATAACTATTTCACAAATCATCTGCTCATTTTCTTCGCTGTCGAGGACTTCAAGCAAATATTGACTTGCGATATTCAGCTCGAGATATGATATGAGATTGATAGCTGATGATTTTCTTGCTTTGTTTTCTGAAGTTAGCTCATCCAGCAGGTCATCTATCTGTGCTTCCCAAAAATCATTACTCAAAGAGTTCAGGAATGAGCATATTTTATTCAGTTCTTGGAGAGTTTTTTTGTCTTCGTCAAATTTATATTCGTCAAATTCGTTGAATAAATTAAACATGCTCCGAGCCTTCAGAAGTATTTCGCTGTATTTGCCTTTGAAGGGGTCATTTTGATTTTTTGTAAGCTCGAAGATTATGTTCAGGCTCTTTGAAATTTTGAAATCAATAATTGTGCTGAGCGGCCATATTTCAGACAATGAAGAGATTATGTAGTCAAAACATTCTAACGATAGCTCTTTGAGTTCGTTATCAGGGCTGTTGAAGTATTCTGATATATCTGTTGACAGTGCTATTTCTCCTGCCATATTTTCTTTCATGGAAGAGTTTTTCATCGCTCTCAGCATATCAGGCAGGATATCTTTGTTCTGGTAGAAAGACAGGAACTGTACAGCCTGAATTTTTTGCCAGTCATCGTCTGATTTGAGCTGATTTTTGTAAAACTCAAATGCCACCATATCCTGCATGGATGCAAGCGCAAGCGCACAGTTTTGCGACAGTGCGTTGTTTGTTGATTTTGAGTTTTCAAACAGGAGTTTTTTTGCTTCTTGATTTTGCACATAACAAAAATATTTTGCAGCGTAGCATTTTTCGCTTTCAGAACCTTCTTTGAGGAGAGAGAGAAATTTTTTGTTGATTTCTTCGTCCTGAAACTTTTCAAATGCTGCTGCGATGAAATCATCAAAACCCATGTCATAATATTGCATAAAATCAAAAAGATTTTCGACATTGTCTTTTGTGCAGGCGTTAAGCAATTTTTCACATGCGGCGTCTTTTATGAAATCAAAAATATATTCTGAGTTGTCTATAAGACACTTCCAGGCGTCGATGTCCTTGTTGTTTATAATATTTTTTGCTGCATTGTTTGATTTGGTTTTATCTTTTTGCAGCAAATCGGATGCATTTTTGTTGTTCAGTTTCATGGTATCTCCTCTTATTAAAAATTATTATATATTTAAGAATTGAAAAATTGCTCAATCACTTTCAGTAATTATTTTTTGGTGTAAATTTTCTATGTAAAATTTTCTTGACAAAAGCTTTAATTAACATCAAAATCAATAGATGAGGAATACAGGAGGTTGTTTTTGAAAAGAACTTTTCTATACAATGAACATCTGAAACTCAACGCAAAAATGGTTGATTTTTGCGGATGGGAGATGCCGATACAGTACCCTGACGGAATTGTAGCAGAGCATAAAGCTGTCAGAGAAGACTGCGGTTTGTTTGATGTTTCTCATATGGGAGAAGTTTTGGCAGAAGGTGAAGAGGCTGTATTCTTTTTGCAGCATCTTGTTCCACAGGACATTTCAAAACTGCATGAAGGTCATGCCGTGTATTGTCAAATGACTGATGAGAATGGCGGGATTGTAGATGATTTGATAATCTACAGACTTGAAGAAGAAAAATTTTTGCTCATAATCAATGCCGCCTGCATAGATGAAGATTTTGCATGGATAAAGAAAAATGCTCAGGGGTATGATGTCAGAGTTGAAAATAAATCTGAAGAGTATTCGATGATTGCTCTGCAGGGGCCAAAGTCATCAGATGTCGTTGAAAAAGCAGGCATATTCAAACATATGCAGCCAAAGTTTTTCTCAATCATCAAAACAAAAATAGACGATTGCAATATATATTTATCACGCACAGGTTATACAGGCGAAGACGGGTTTGAGATTCTTGCAAAGAACGAAGATATCCAGAAGCTGTGGAAATATTTTTTGGAAATAGGAAAAGAGTTTTCAATTACTCCTGTCGGACTTGGCGCAAGAGATACCCTTCGTCTTGAGGCTGCTCTTTTGCTCTACGGTCAGGATATGAACAGACAGACAACACCGATTGAAGCATCGCTCGGGTGGTCTGTTCCCGAGGGAAAGACAGCTGACTACAACGGTCGTGATGTAATTTTATCCCAGTTGAAAAACGGCGTGGCAAGAAAACTTGTCGGATTGGTAATGACAGACAGAGCAATCCCAAGACATAATTGTTTGATTTATAAAAACGGTATAAGAGTCGGGATTGTTACAAGCGGAAGTATATCCCCGATG
Organism: Candidatus Adamsella avium; assembly: GCA_904420445.1. Taxonomy (GTDB): domain Bacteria; phylum Cyanobacteriota; class Vampirovibrionia; order Gastranaerophilales; family CAJFVJ01; genus Adamsella; species Adamsella avium. The sequence goes on from CAJFVJ010000001.1 coordinate 480,834, forward strand.
TTGGGAGTGGGGATAGCTCTCGGATATGTTGACACATCAAAGGGGCTGAAGACTGATGATGTTGTAGAAATAGAAATCAGAGGACGGTTTTTCAAAGCAAAGATATCACGAAGACCTTTTGTTCATAAGTTTTATTCAAAATAGCGTTAAAAATAAATAAGGAGGAAAAAATGGGAGCACCCGAAGGAATTTTATGTACAAAAACTCATGAATATGTTTATGAAAAAGACGGAAGTTATTTGGTAGGTATTACCGACTACGCCGTTGAGCAGCTTGGAGATATTGTATTTGTTGAATTACCCGAGGTTGGTACTGAACTTGAAAAAAAAGAAGTCTTTGCAACTATTGAGTCAGTGAAGGCTGCTTCAGAGGTTTATATGCCCGTATCAGGGAAAATTGTTGAGATTAATGAAAGACTCTTAAACGAACCCGAGTTGATTAACAGTGATTGTTATGAAGAAGGGTGGTTAATTAAGGTAGAACCATCATCTCTTGAGAGCGATCTTGAGGATGCAATGGAATATGAAGACTACATATCTGATGTAGAAGAATAGGAATTTTGATGAACAATTTTCTTGCGCACACTGATGAAATAAGACAAACCATGCTTGAAGAAATAGGATTATCAAGCATTGATGATCTGTTTTCTCTCATAAGCAGGGATGTCAGAGCTGATATCGAGATGACATCAGGGATAAGCGAGCTCAAAGCGCAGAAAGAACTAAAAAAGCTCTCAAAGAAAAATGAGATTGATTTTGTGAGTTTTTTGGGCGGCGGTGTTTATAATCGTTTTATTCCTTCTGCGATAGGAGAAATTACTCGCCGGTTTGAATTTAATACGGCTTATACTCCTTATCAGCCTGAGATTTCGCAGGGAACTCTTCAGATGATTTATGAGTTTCAGACGATGATTTGCGAGTTGACAGGGATGGATGTATCAAATGCATCTGTTTATGACGGTGCAACAGCATGCGCCGAGGCGGTTGCAATGGCTGTCAAAATTAAGAAAAAATCAAAAGTTCTTGTATCAGATGCACTGAACCCTGATTATAAAAAAGTTATTGAAACTTACTGCCATGATTCCGGTACTGTTGTTGAATATGCCAAAACTGCTGACGGTAAAACGGTGCTGAATGGTGATTTATCGGAATATGCCGCTGTTTTGCTGCAGATACCGAATTATTACGGGGTGATTGAAAATATAGAAGCACTCGAGGAAAAAAAAGGGGCTGCTTTATTGATTGCATGCGTTGATCCGATGTCTTTGTCTGTTTTGAGAAATCCTTGCAGTTATGGCGCTGATATTGTTGTCGGCGATTTTCAGCAGCTCGGGTTGTCTATGAGCTGCGGTGGACCTCATGGCGGATTTATGGCGGCAAAGAGTGCTTATGCAAGACAGTTGCCCGGGCGTATTGTCGGGATGACCGTTGATAAAGAAGGAAAAAGAGCCTTCACGCTGACTCTTCAGGCAAGAGAACAGCATATAAGACGCGAGAAAGCAACCAGTAACATATGCACGAATAATTCGCTTATGGCTCTTTCTGCAACCGTTTATATGTCTTTGCTCGGGTTTGAAGGGATGAAAGAGGCTGAGCTGCTGAGTGTTCAAAGAGCGCACCAACTTGCAGAGGAACTTGAGAAAATTGACGGTTTGAAAATTTTATACAAAGACTTTTTGAACGAGTTTGTTTTGAGCACAGGGGGGATGTCAGAAAAAATTCTTGCATATCTCAAACAAAACGGTATTTTAGGCGGGATAAGACTGGATGAGAATAATATTCTTGTAGCCGTTACCGAGATGGTCGAGCCTGAATCTCTGGAATTGTATGTATCAAAAGTAAAGGAGCTGTTTTGAAGGAATTATGAGCGAGCTTATTTTTGAGAAAAAGACGAATGATAACAAACAAAAAAAACATGCCGTTTCTTTTGAAACTGATGGGGCTTTTGATTTATCAAAGATTTTGAAGAAGGATTATATGAGGGAGGATACCCCTCTTCTTCCGTCGCTGAGTGAGCTTGAAGTGATGAGGCATTTTACAGGTTTATCAGAGAAGAATTTTTGTATAGAAAAAGGTTTTTATCCTCTCGGTTCATGCACCATGAAATATAATCCCAAGGTGAATGAGTGGGCGGCATCTTTGGAAGGATTTACGGGCATCCATCCGCATCAGGATGATGAAGATATGCAGGGCGCTCTTGAGCTTATGTACAAGCTGCAGGAGAGTTTGAAAATTCTCACAGGCATGGAGGCAATGACTCTTCAGCCTGCAGCTGGTGCTCATGGTGAGTTCACAGGCATGTCGATTGTGAAAAAATATTTTGAAAAAATCGGAGAACAAAGAACAAAAGTAATCGTTCCAGATTCTTCTCACGGAACAAATCCGGCTACTGCTCATATGTGCGGGTTTGAGATAGTTCAAATTAAGTCTGATGAAAGAGGTCAGGTTGATGTAGAAGATGTGAAGAATAATCTTTCGCCTGATGTAGCAGCAATAATGATGACAAATCCGAATACACTCGGTATTTTTGAGGAAAATATTCTTGAAATATCAAAATTGGCACATGAAAACGGCTCGCTGCTGTATTATGACGGTGCTAATTTGAATGCTGTTATGGGGATAACTACCCCTCATGATATGGGATTTGATATTGTACATTTGAACTTGCATAAGACTTTTGCAGCTCCGCATGGCGGAGGCGGACCGGGGGCAGGGCCTGTCGGGGTTGTTGAGAGGCTCAAAGGCTTTCTTCCAGTACCTGTTATTGAGTTTGACGGTGAGAAGTATTTCAGAAATTATGATTTGCCTGATTCTATAGGGAAAGTGAAGGCTTTTTTCGGTAACTTTGGAGTTATGATAAAAGCTTATACATACATTCTTATGATGGGGATGGCAGGTTTGAAACTTGCAAGCTGTGATGCAGTGTTGAATGCGAATTATTTGAAAGAAAAATTGAAGGATGCCTACAATCTTCCTTATGACATTCCATGCATGCATGAGTTTGTATTGTCAGCAGAGAATTTCAAAGAGTTTCATATTTCAGCCATGAATGTTGCAAAGCGGTTGATTGATTATGGTGTGCACCCTCCGACGGTTTATTTCCCGTTGATTGTGCATGAGGCGTTGATGATTGAGCCTACCGAGTCTGAGTCAAAGGCTGTTCTTGATAATTTTGTTGATATTATGCACAAGATTGCCGAAGAAGTGCAGATTGCACCTGAGCTTCTTGTTGAAGCACCGCATGATACTCCTGTATTAAAAGTTGATGAGGTTCAGGCTGCAAGACAGTTGAATGTCAGATATCAGAAAGCTTGAGAGTCTTCGCTAATGATTTACAAATTAGTCTTCCGCCTCAAAGTTTGATGAACATTTGCCGATTGGTGAAATTTTTTCGAGCAGGACAACCGATTGGACGGCAATTGCCTGTCCTTCTCCTATCGGGCCGAGTTTTTCCATTGTTGTTGCCTTGATAGAAATAGAGTCCTGCGGTATTTTTAGAATTTTTGATAAATTTGTCCGCATAAGCGGGATGAGGTCTTTCATCTTTGGTTTTTCAGCGAGGATGATGTTATCTGTATTGCTGATTTTATAACCTTTTGATTGTACAAGTTCGTTCACTTTCTCAAGCAGGAGCACGCTTGATATCCCTTTATACTGCGGGTCTGTATCAGGAAAGTGCTGTCCGATATCTCCGAGAGATAGAGCGCCCAGCATTGCATCCATCATTGAGTGAATCAACACATCAGCATCAGAGTGTCCGAGTAGACCTTTTTCGTAGTCTATTTCTATTCCTCCGAGGATAAGTTTTCTGCCTTCAACAAGGCGGTGGATGTCGTAGCCGTTGCCTATTTTGTACATGTCAGCTCCTCATTGTTGAGTGCAAATTTTTCGATTGCCTCTGCTGCACCGTCGTGGTCGATGTCTTGTGTAATAAAGTTTGCAACATGTTTGAGGTCGTCTGTAGCGTTGCCCATGGCGACTTTGATGTGTACTGATTTCAGCATTTCAATGTCGTTGTTCTGGTCGCCTATTGCCATTGTTTCTTCGGATTTTATCCCCCAGAGATTTGCAAGATATTTGATGGCGTTGCCTTTTGATGTTTGCTTGTTGTTTATTTCGCAGAATACAGGGCTTGATTTGACGAGGTAGAGTTCATCGTTGAAACAGTCTTTCAGCTTTTTGATAATATAGTCCGTATGTTCTGAGTCTTTGCCGATTGCGAGCATTTTTGTAGGTTCAAATTTCGGAAATTTGTCAAAAGAGTCTGTTATTATATATTTTATGTTTTGTTTAGCTGAATATTGCTGTAGGCGTTCTGTTTCCGTTTGAGAATAGAGGTTGTCATCCATGTAGATATTAAGCTGTACGTCGTCATCTTTCAGCAGGGAGATAACTTTTTGGGCATGCTCTTCTTTGAGCGGGCAGTGGAAGATCAGGTCTTCATTTCCATAAAAGTTTTTAATCATAGCGCCCTGATAAGAGATAATCGGAGATGTAAGGTTGAGATTTTTTGCAACGGGCATGGCTGATTTATGCATGCGACCTGTGGCGATAAGTACCTTTATACCCCGTTTTTGTGCTTCTTCAACGGTTTTTTTTACTCTGTCTGAAATTATATTATTTTTTGGCAAAATAGTTTCGTCGATATCCAACGCAATAAGTTTAATTTTGTTCATAATTCCCTTTCAATTTTGGCAATTATTTCAGACCTTTTTCTTTATTATATATCAAGTGAAAAAAATTTTAAAAAAACACTTTAAAAATAAAAAAGTTAGTGTTATAATGATAACACTCAGAAGGAGAAATTAGGTATGATGGCATTAAATGCAGCAACAACAGCGTATTATACCGCTATGGCTCATGATGCAGCTTATTCATCGATGAATAACAATGCTGTAAGAATGAACTTGCTGAGTCCTAACAATCATATGAGCTTTGGGGCTTTGGCTCAGGCTGATAAACAGGCAGACTTGCAAGGACTTAGAGACAATTTGATGCTTAAGCTTGCAAATGTTTTTCTTGAAAATCAAAGAGAACAGCAGGCGAAAAAGCAAAACAAGTTAGACACTCTGGCATAAAAAAGAGCCGTCAGGCTCTTTTTTAGTACTATGAATTTTATAGAGAATTTAAGAAACAGGATAGATTTTTATTTACGCCGTCGAATAAAGTTTTCGAGGCGTAATTATTATGTTTCGCCGGAGTCTAAAGACGGGTTGTTTGATGATGACGTTGAGGCATGCTCATGCGAGAGATATTTGTATGAGAAATATAATTTGGAATTTTTGAAAAGTTCGACGACGAGGATGAACTATCTCGAAAATTTGTATACGATTGAGCTCTTTGACAGGTATTTGTTTCCTGAGGAAAAAGATAAACTTGAGGTTTTGGATATAGGAGCGAAGAACTGGTTTTATGCCGGCGGAGAGTATTTTTTCTTCAGGCATTTTTGTCACAGCTTGAAGTTAGACGGTGTTGAGATTGATGCATACAGATTATACACGAGTTTATATTCAAGATATGAAGTGGCGAAGTTTTATTCAAGAGGGCTTGGGGGAGCTGAGTATATTGCCGGGAATTTGCTTGATATAAACAGAGAATACGATTATATTATATGGTTTTTGCCGTTTGTTTTAGAGTATCCGCTTATGAAGTGGGGTTTGCCTCTTGATGAGTTCAGACCTGTTGAGTTGTTTGAGCATGCTTATTCTTTGCTAAAGAATGGTGGAATGATGTTTGTTGTTAATCAGGATGTTGAGGAATACGAAGCCCAGCAGGCTATTTACAGGCATGCCGGTGTTGAATATAAGCTTTTGGGCAAGATTGAGAGTTGTTTCCTTGAATATAAATATGACCGTTACGCAAGTGTTGTTGTGAGGAATTTATATAGCAAATTCCGCCAACAATTTCCCAACCAACGTCATACTGAGCGTTAGTGAAGTATCTAAACAAAAAAGATTCTTCGGGCTAAAGCCCCCAGAATGACGGACTTTTAGTAGTATCTGTGGAATTTTCTATATAAATTTCTGTTGTGAAAGTTCAGGAATAAAGATTATTGTCTTTGATGTAGTTGAAGACTTTTTCGGGGATAAGATTGTTAACGGGCAGGTTATGTTTGAGATTGTACCTGATTTCAGTTGATGAGATGTCGATGAACGGCAGTTCGACAGACGTATAAGAGATGTTTGAGAGTTTTATTTTTTTTCTTGAGAGTTCTAGGTTGAAGTTTTGGCATCTCGGGACGACAATAAAGCGCACTTCATCTGCGAGGTCTTGTGCATGGAACCATGAGTCTAGTTTTTCGAAGGCATCCGTTCCGATAATGAAGTTTATTTTATCGTTTATTTTAAAAAGTTTTTTAATTTTCATAACGGTGTTGTAGGAGTAAGATTTCCCTGGGAGTGTGAGTTCAAGGTCGCTTACTTCAAAGTCGGGATAATCTTCGGCTGCCAGTTTGACCATATTTAATCTGTGGTTGGGAGGTATTATTTCTTCGTTTTTGTGAGGAGGAATTTTTGAGGGGATGAAGATAATTTTTTCCGTGTCAGTGTGTTTGAGAACACCAAGAGCGACCCCGATGTGGGCGTTGTGTATCGGGTTAAAAGTGCCTGAATAGATACAGAAGTTCATATTCAGCAGGCTGCTAACATACTGTCTTCGACAACAGAGAGGATTTTTCTTGTAAAAATTTTGTACCTTTCTCTGTCAGCTTCCCCGTTGAGGACGATGTCCGAGTATTGTACGGTTGGTTTTACATAAATTCTAGCTTTATCGCAAGCGTTTTGATAGATTTTGTCCGCTGCGTTTCCGAGTCCTCTTTCTTCTGCACGTTTGTACCAGCGCATTTTTTGTACATCCTGAGATACATCGACATAGATACGGAAGTTGAAGGCGTTTTTGATTTTCGGAGTCAGCGTAAAAAGTCCTTCTGCGATAATAATTTTCCCCGGGTGAGCGTAGGTGTGTTTGTCTATTCTGATTGTAGTTCCGCTCATATCATATTTCGGCAGCCAAGTCGGGATACCTCTTGAGAGTTGTTCGATGTGTTTGTTCATGAGGTCGAGTTCTATGGCTTCAGGGACATCAAAGTCATAGTTTTTGGCGAAGTTTGCCATACCGCCTGCTTTTTTGACTTCTTTTGAACGGTCATAGTAGTAGTCATCAGTGTTGAGGCGGGTAATCATGTTATCGATGCCGTGTTCATCGGCGAAGTTTTGTATTTCGTTGATGATATCGATGGCAATAGTTGACTTACCGCTTGCAGATTCACCTGCGATACCTATACTCGGTTTTGTATCTGAGAGGTTGCAGATGTGGTAGGCTATTTTCTGAATGGTTCCTTTTTTAATAAAAAGAAAAACAGGTTTTTTCTGTTTTTCTTCTTCTTCAAATATATTAATCAATTCTTTTTCGACAAAATCAAAGCGTTTTTGTTCAGAATAACCAAAGCGTTCAGGGATAACATCAAAAGAATTTTCGAGTTGTCCGAGTCGTTGGATATTCAATTCTTGAGTTTGCGCTGCCAAGTTTTAATACCTTCACTTTTTTCAGTTATCAGATTTAAAACAAAAACATTAGAAAAATTGCTCTTTCATAAGTTATATCATGGTATATGAAGAAATACAATCTTATTTAGCTTACGAGAGAGAAATTTCTTTTGACAATAGGTTTCAGCGCTTCTTTTGCGTCAATTTCGGCATTGTAAATTTTTACGAATTTATCAAATTTTGTGATGAACAAAACTGACATTATATTTGAGTTGAGATTGAATAAATTCAGGTCAACAAGTTTGTCCGATTTTTCCAGAAAATTCAGGAAAGAGTTATCGACGCTTTCTACGTTGTTCATATCGAGGAAAATGTTTTTGTATCCGTTAAAGAGCAGATTTCTAACCGAATTTAAGAGAAAATCGATATTGTCAGAGTTAATTTTGTTATCTTTTATAACCATGAGAAAAGAGTCAGACGATTTCATAACTGTATATCCCTGTTTTTACACATATCCTATGTTTATTTTATAGATTATTAATAGAAATAACAATTTATATAAAGTTGTAATTTTTTCAATCTAAAGTTGTAAAAAGAAAAAACGGAATAAAAAAAAGCCCGATTGAAAAATCGGGCGGGTTGTTGTTTGCACCTCTGAGTTAAAAAGAGTTTTTTATATCAATGTCAGAGCCAGTGATGGAGTTTGGTTTGCCTGCTGTAGCAGGGTGGCTGCTGATTGTTGAAGAATTTGCTGTTTTGTCAACTCTGATGATTCTGCAGCGATATCAGTATCTCTTATTGTTGAATAAGTTGACTGAAGATTTTCTTTTCTTATATCAATTCTGTCGATTGTTGAATCAAGACGGTTCATAGATGCACCGATTATAGATCTTCTAGAAGATATGTTGTTGACAGCTTCATCAATTGCATCAATCATTGTTCTTGCTGCATCAACTGTTGAGATGCTTGCGTCGGCTTGTATACCCAATGATGATACATGTGCTTCCTGGAATGCTCCGGAGATATCGATTGTGTTTTGGTCTATATCGCTGCCTGCTCCTATTTGAAGAACCATATCTGCAATAGAGCCGTCAAGCAGGTTCATATCAGAGAATGATGAACTGTCTGCTATTCTGTTAATTTCTTCAAGACGGAGTTGAACTTCCTGATCCATTGATAATCTTTCTTCATCAGAGTAGACTCCGTTTGCTGATTGAACAGCGAGGTCTTTAATTCTTTGGAGGTTCTGGTTGATTACATCAAGGTCACCATCAGCGATGCTTAACATATTCAAACCTGTTTGTGCGTTGTTTTTGCAGACGTCTGAAGAACTTAACTGTCCGTTAATTTTTTCTGACAAAGCCAAACCTGCTGCATCGTCACCTGCGTTGTTGATTTTCATACCCGTAGACAATCTCTGCATTGAAGTTGCAAGACTTGATGTTGCTTTAGACAGGTTTCTTTGTACCATTAAAGATGTTGTGTTTGTGTTTACTACAATACTCATGCGAAAAATCTCCTTTTTTTCTTTTTGTACATCCGTGTTTGCGCAATGAGTCAGGATATTAATATCAGCTTGGTATTAATATCAGGTAGTTTTCTTGTTTGTTAAAAAATTTTCAGCCCAAATTCAAGGGGGATGCCCTTACAATTTGATTTTTAATTCAGAGTGCGTGCCAACTTTTTCAACCACTTTAGAAAATCCTTTTTCCTGACTGTGCTTCCGTAAAGTCAAAGTAGGGTATTTACCGGAATAAAAATCCTTTTTATTCTCTTTGCAATGATTTATATCAATCCTTGATATTTTTCAGAGCGTGCAAATACAATACTTTGTTTTTGTTGTTAATAGTCTTTTGTTTGTTGTTTGTATTTCCTTGTTACACATACATAATAGAACCTTTTGAATGTGAATGGAATTCAACCTGAGTTTGGAGTTTTTGGTACTAAAGTTTTAATTTTTGAGAAATTTTTCATAAAAAAACAGCCGTTGATAAAAAACGGCTGTATAAAATTTATATTTATAAATTTTTATTTGATTATTTATCGTCAGCGTGGCCTGCTGTTCCGAGAACTTGCATTTTGTGCATAACAAGTTCTTTTACTGCAGTTCTTCCAGGACCCATATATTCACGTGGGTCGAATTTTTCAGGATGTTCAATGAAGAATTCTCTGATTGTAGATGTCATAGCAAGTCTCAAGTCTGTGTCGATGTTGATTTTTGCTACACCGTTTTTTGAAGCATAAGCGAGCATTTCTTCGGGGACACCTTGAGCATCAGGCAGGTTGCCGCCGTATTTGTTGCATTTTTCTACCAGATGTTTCGGAACGGAAGATGAACCATGAAGTACTATAGGATAGTCATAGCCTACAGCTTCATAGATAGCTTTTTTGCATTCGCCGAGTCTTTCAAAGTCAAGTTTTGCTTCGCCTTTGAATTTGTAAGCGCCGTGAGATGTTCCGATAGCAATTGCGAGAGAGTCGCAGCCTGTTTCTTTTACAAATCTTGCAGCTTCTTCAGGGTCAGTGTAAGTAGCGTGTTTTGCATCTACTTTAACATCATCTTCAACACCTGCGAGTTTGCCCAACTCAGCTTCGACAGAAACTCCTCTTTCATGAGCATAGTCTACAACTTTTTTTGTAACTGCTATATTTTCTTCAATCGGGAATCTTGAACCGTCAATCATAACAGATGAAAATCCGCCGTCGATACAAGCTTTGCAGATTTCGAAGTCTGCACCGTGGTCGAGGTGAAGAGCTATAGGAACGGTAGTTGTTGCAAGAGCTGCTTCAACAAGCTTAATCAAATAAGTTTGGTTAGCGTATTTTCTTGCACCTGCAGAAACTTGAAGAATAATAGGTGATCTTGTTTCTTCAGCAGCTTCAGCAATACCTTGAAGAATTTCCATGTTGTTTACATTGTATGCACCGATAGCATATTTGCCTGCGAGGGCTTTTTTGAACATTTCCTGGGTGCCTACCAATTTTCTTTCACTCATCAGTATTTCTCCTTACATATAAACTTTTAAAAATCTATCTCTCAAAGTTTATCGCAGATAAGCAACCATTACAAGTTTTTATTTATTTGATTAAAATTATTATAATGTCTATAATTGTTTTATGAAGTATACACGCTGGTATGACAAAGATAAAAATCTTCAAGCTCTTATGCATGTACTTGAAGCATTATCAGATGAAGCAAAATTAGAGGTTACGGCAGAAATTTTGCAGCTTTTGATGCAGAATTATTCTCCGAATACCGATGAGCTTATAGAAGAGCTTGATGACCAGTATGTTCCGATAAGACGAAGATGGTATGACAAGTTTGAAAATCTTCATTCGGCGATAGAGATACTTCGTATCACTGATGTAGAAGACAGAAAAGAGATTATTGAAGAGATTTTTCGCACAATAATTGAACTTCTTGAAGAATATAAACACAGCAAGGATTTGAGGGAATAATATGCGGCTTTTTCTTGGTACTGATATTTGTGAAATTCAGCGTATAGAAGACATTTACAAAAAATACGGTCAGGCATTCCTGAAAAAGATTTATACTCTCAGGGAGATTAACTATTGTCTTTCAAATGAGAAGATGGCTATTCCTCGTTTGGCTGCACGTTTTGCGGCAAAAGAAGCTGTTTCAAAGGCTCTCAAAATTGGTATGAACGGTCTTGGATGGGAAAAAGGAATGTATTTTAAGGATATTGAAATTTTGAAAGATGAGAACGGTGCAGTGAGCATTAAGCTTTATGGCAAGGCGCATGAACTCGAAAAGAAATTGTGCATAACAGACTGGGAAGTGAGCATCTCTCACTCAAAGACAAATGCTATAGCCACTGTTATCGGATATAGGTCGACTCAAATTTCTTAGAAAAAAGGATTTCTTTTAAGAAATCCTTTTTTTAAAATATTTCAACTTTGCTTGTTTTGTTTTTGAATTTTGTAATATTTGACTGGAAGATTAAGTCGACTGAACCAACTGGACCGTTTCTTTGTTTTGCGACAATAATCTCAGCCTTACCCTTGCTTTCAACATTTTCAGGATTATAATATTCATCTCTGTAAATGAACATTACTATATCTGCGTCCTGCTCAATGCTGCCGCTTTCTCTCAGGTCTGATAGCATAGGTTTTTTGATTTGTCTTGATTCAACGGCACGTGAAAGCTGAGAGAGGGCGATTATGGGAACTTTGAGTTCTCTTGCAAGGCTTTTCAAACCTCTTGATATCCCTGAAATTTCCTGTACACGGTCAAGAGAACCTCTGCTTTTTCCTATCCCTTCCATAAGCTGTAAGTAGTCAATGATTACCAGACCGAGGTGACCATGCTCCATGCATAATCTGCGGCATTTTGCTCTTATATCAAGAACATTCACTGCAGGTGTGTCATCAATAAAAATCGGTGCTTCTGAAAGCTCGCCCATTGCAGAGGTAAGTTTTCCCCAGTCTTCTGACTGCATGTGACCTGTTCTCAGACGATTTGAATCGAGTTCAGCCTGAGAGCAGAGCATTCTTTGTGCAAGCTGTTCTTTTGACATTTCAAGGCTAAAGATTGCAACGGGGTTTTTATGCTTAACCGCCGTATTTTGGGCAATGTTCAGACAGAAAGCTGTTTTCCCCATTGATGGTCTTGCTGCGAGGATAATCAAATCAGACTTCTGGAAGCCTGAGGTCATATTATCGAGGTCATAAAATCCTGTCGGCACGCCTAAGATTTCGTTTTTATTGTTATATCTGTATTCAATTTGCTCGTAGCTTGTAAGAACAAGGTCTTTTATCGGTACGAGGTCTGATGAAGGCTTTTGCTGTGCGATGTCGAATATAATTTTTTCTGCTTTATCAAGAGTGTTTTCTGTTGTTCCATCTTCTTCATAAGCAAGAGAGGCAATTTCTGAACCTGCGTTAATAAGCTCACGCAGAAGGCTTTTGTCTGCAATTATTTTTGCATAATATTCTATGTTTGCAGTTGTGACAACAGCAAGAGCAAGGTCGTTGATGTAGCTGCGTCCCCCGACTTTGTCGAGTTTGTCTTTATCCCGAAGATGTTCTGATACCGTAACAATATCAACGGGTTCGTTTTTGTTGAAGAGTTCGAGAACGGCTTCAAAAATTTCTCTGTGAGCAGGTTTATAAAAATGCTGCGGACGCAGAGTTTCGACGATTCTTGTTATTGAGTTCGGGTTTACAAGAAGCGCACCGAGGACGGCTTCCTCAGCTTCAATGCTCTGAGGAGGCATTTTGCCTGTTATTTTTTGAATATCATTCACTTCCCCTACGCTCAAAAATTCCACTCCCTGATATGTGTTCACCTAACCATCAGTTAATTATATTAAACATGTGGAGAATTTTCGATAATTATTTCAATTGTAATTTACATATCTAAATGAAGTTGTTTATTTATGCTTCAATAAACAATCTTTTGCCGACAATATTCGGTTTACCGTTGTAATACCCTGCAAAAAAGCCGCCCTGTATCGGCTGGTTTTTGCCGTAAGTCATATAGTTTGTTTTCCCTGATGATGATATGAAAGGGTTTGCAAAAGGATTGTCATCAGCAGGCGCTTGTTTGACGGGAGTCAGCGATGTGGACTGAGAAGTCTGTAAAATTCTATTCATCAGATTTGTTATATTTGCAACCATAAAACAACCCTTTTTGCTCTACACTTTTGTTTTAATAAAATTCTTTCAAAAGTCATGTTTAATTATAGATGTTATGGAGCATGAATTATACAAAAGCGGGGTGATTTCCTATAAAAAGATGAAAATGCAGGGCATGCTTATTTTTAGTTTATATATCTGAAATCAAGGTGTTGATTAATGTTTGGTACAATATTGGAACCGGTATGTTAAGGACATTTTACGAAGAAATTCAAACTATGTTTACTTATTTTTCTTTGTGTTATTATATCTTAACGTAATGAATAAAAAAGAAAGATAAACAAAAAAGGAGAAAATAAACACATGCCAGTTGCATCAATGGTAGAATTATTGGAAGCCGGCGTCCACTTTGGTCATAAGACCCAGCAGTGGAATCCGAAGATGAAAAAATATATTTTTGGAGAAAGAAACGGAATTTATATTCTTGACCTCCAGAAAACAACGGAACTTCTTGATCAGGCTTATGAATTGGTTAGAGATTATGCAGCAAGAGGAAGAAACGTCGTATTTGTAGGAACCAAAAAACAGGCAAGCGAGATTGTTGCAGAAGAAGCAAAAAGAGGCGGAGCATATTATATTAACAGAAGATGGCTCGGCGGCATGCTCACAAACTTTGAAACAATCAGAGGAAGAATAAACAAATTAAGAGAACTCGAAAGCCTGAAAGAAAGCGGACATTTTGAAAGACTTCCGAAAAAAGAAGTTGCTGTTCTTACAAGACAACTTGAAAAATTGGAAAAAACTCTCGGCGGTATCAAAGAAATGAGAGGTATGCCCGATTTGTTGTTTGTAATCGATCAGAAGAAAGAGCTGATTGCTATTCAGGAAGCAAACAAAATGAATATTCCTATCATTGCATTAGTCGATACAAACGGTGATCCGAGCGATGTAAACATTGTTATTCCGGGTAATGATGATGCTATCCGTTCAATCAAATTGATTGTATCAAAGATGGTTGACGCTATCCTTGAAGGAAAAGCAATCAGAGAAAGCAAAGCACAAATTGCTGATGATGCAAAAGTAGAAGAAGTTAAGCCTGAAGATGCAAATGTATCTGAAGAAAGCTTGAATGAAGAAGCATCAGCAGAAGAAACAACGGAAACAGAAGAAGAAACTACCGAAGAAGAAGTTTTGGAGGAAGAATAAATGACAGTTACTGCTCAACAGGTAAAAGAACTGAGAGAAAAAACGGGCGCAGGAATCATGGATGCCAAAAAGGCATTGACTGAAAGCAACGGTGATATGGAAAAAGCTGCCGAATACTTACGTCAGAAAGGTATTGCGTCAGCTGAAAAGAAAATGGGACGTATTGCTGCTGAAGGAATGATTTCTTCTTACGTTCATAATAATAAAATCGGTGTATTGATTGAAGTAAACTGCGAAACAGACTTTGTTGCAAAGAACGACGAGTTCAAAACACTGGTTCATGACATCTGCTTGCACATTGCAAGTTCTGATGCACAGTATGTTTCAAGAGATGAAATTCCTCAATCTGTAATTGAAGAGGAAACAAGAATCGAGATGGGCAAAGAAGACCTTGCAAACAAACCCGAACAAATCAGAGCAAAAATTGTTGAAGGAAGAGTCAACAAACTTATGGCTCAAAGAGTTCTGCTTGAACAGCCGTTTGTAAAAGACCCCTCTAAAACAATCGAAGAGCTTATCAAAGAAAAAATAGCATCCATCGGAGAAAAAATTACCGTAAGAAGATTTACGAAATATACTCTCGGTGAGGGGCTTGAGAAAAGACAGGATAACTTTGCAGAAGAAGTTATGAGTCAAATAAAATAAATAAAAACTTTTTAATGCCGCTTTTTTAAGCGGCATTAATTTTTCTATAGATAATGAGGCTAAAGTATCAATTTTATTTATTTTTAATCTTTATATGTGTGTGAGATTATTGGGACATAGGGATGATTTTGCCGGTTAGTTTAGGTTTTTCAAGGTCAGAATTTAAACGTGATGTTAGGCATCCGTCAGCGCTCGGGCATGCCGGTTTTGGTATGAGGATGACTTCTCCTTTGAATAGGGATGTTTTTCAGAAAACAACAGGGGGAATTTCGGGAGCAAGCGCTGATAAAGTCAGTGATTTATCCTTCGGGTATAACTTTGCTCTCAAGCAGGTAAAGGGTATTCCATGTGCTTATTGCGGGAAGGATGTTCTCTCCCGTGAAGACCTTCATGAAATGATTCATCTGAAAGGTTCTGAACTTGTTGATAGAATGAACGGATATTTTCATCAGGCTCCGGATAAGATGAGCGACTCTCAAAGGAGAGCTTTCAAGATTTTGAAAGAAACGGCTCTTGAACATCCTGATAAAACTGCAGAAGAACTTCTCCCGATACTGTTTGTTGATTCACGAGAAAGGCTGATAAAAAAACAATCAAAGATTTATGATGATATCGAAGAGATGGCTGAAGATTTGAAGACGCGTTCCCTTTCAAAGTATGTGAAAGATATCAGAAATCAGGATGTTGTCCTCAAACAGGATATCTCTCTTGCAGAGCTGTCGGATTTTTTGATAAACAAACAGCATGTTGCCTACAGAAAAGAGATTATCCAGAATATAAAAGACATAAGAAACAGCCCTGAGGCAATAAAAAACAACCATGCAAAAACCTGGAATCGTATTATTTCAAAAGTAGATGAACTGCCGTCTTCTACTATCGATGAAGATGCATATCTTGTGAAATTCATTTCAAAAGCAATCAAAAAGAACATTAATGATGAGCTTATTCCAAAAGATATGGAATCATCAGAAATGTTTTATGCACAGATGTTATATCCGTTTTTGTCAACAGCGGAGCATATAAAGCCGTTTTCAAAAAAAGGGGTGTCTGATTATTCAAACTATCTTATAACCCATTCTTATTGCAACGGGAAAAGAGCTGATATGCCTTGGATTGATTATATGTTCAGAAATCCCCGCAGATTTGATAATGTTGTAGAAAATTTATCCGTTGTAAAAGACAAAATGGAAGAGGATCCAAAGAGGTTTAGAAATCTCGGGCTGCCTGATTATCTCCAGAAAGTGTCCAATACATTGCGCAAAGAGGTAAGACGTTATACTCAGAATGCTTTTGTTAGCAAGTTTTTGGATGATTTATCAACTGTACAATCAGCGGATATGCCTGATGTGAAAGTGAAGAAAATCAAGAAAAAACGTATGCTTTCAGATGGCGTTGAACCGTTTACTACAGGTCGGTTGGCTGATTTAAAATCTCTCAAAGGAAGAATGCTTGGAGAGGAGATAGAAAAATACAAATCGTTCTTCTCAAGCAGTGAATCTATGGTGAAACTTGCCGCTATAGAAAAAGTTGCCCAGTGGGCAAAAGAAAATCCCGGGAAAAATGCAGAGGAGCTTATGCCTGTTATGTATGAAAATTCCAAAAAAGCTCTGGTAAAAAACAGGTCGGGGATTTATTCGAGATTGCTGCGGGATGCTTTTGGAGAAGACCCTCAACTTTCTGAAACCATAAAATATCTTCGCTCAAAAGATCCTCTGTTCAATGAAAACAGGGCTGTTCCGGATAAACAAATAGAAAAATTCCTATCTGATACCGCTCAGGATGAGTATAAACAGTTCTTGTTTGAAACAACGGAGGCTTTGATAGAAAAAACACCGTCATCATCAAAGAATCAGAAATGGAGCAAAATTGTCAGAAAAATTCCTAATGCTCTCTCTCCTGAGCATAAGGCAAGCGGTTATCTGACAAAGCTGCTGCTTGAGTCTAGAAATGATGATTATTCATTTGATGCTGATAAATTTTATGAAATACTTTTATCAAACTAAAAAAGGATGAGATTTTTCTCATCCTTTTTTAGTTTATGATTTTTGATGTTTACATTTCGAGATTTACCTGAGAGAAAGTGATTACTCTGTTTTTGCCGCGTTTTTTTGCGTTATAAAGAGCATGTTCCGCATATCTGATGATTGAGTTTGCGCTTTCATCGACATTCTCCAAATAAGGATAGCATGAGATACCTCCGCTTATTGTGATAGGATGAGCTTCCTCTTCACCATCAGGGAAGAACTGGAGTTTTTCAACATCTTTTCTGACTCTTTCCGCAAAGATATAAGCATTATCTTCGCTTGTGTTCGGAAGGACTATCAAAAATTCTTCGTCACCGTAGCGGGTCAGGATATCTTCTTTACGGATGTGTCTTTTGAGGATGTCTGTTATTAACTTGAGCAGGACATCTCCCCAGTCATAGCCGTACATATCGTTGATTACTTTGAAGAAGTCTATATCAATGAGCAGGCATGATACACAGAAATGGTATCTTTTTGCACGTGCAATTTCGGCTTCAAGACGTTCATGGAGATATCTTCTGTTAAACAATCCCGTGAGCTCGTCTGTAGTTGAAACAAAGCTGATTTCATTTTTCAGTTCTTTTATTTTCATCATGTTTTTGACACGTAAATCAAGTTCTTTTGAGTTGACAGGTGTCATAATGTAATCAAATGCTTCCGCACGGGGTTTAAGCCCGTCGATTATGCTGTCGCTGACGATGATGACCGGAACGTGAAATTTTGTGGTCATTGCTATATTTTGTATGGTTTCAGGTTTTGCATCGAGGATGATTACATCAGGGTTGAGCTCATCTGATTGTTTGATGTTGCCTGTTTCTTCACATTGGATATAGTATTCATCGTTGTTTTGAAGCATTTCAACCAATGAGCTTTTGGCATCTTCATTATAAATAATAATATTTTTCATATAACTCACCATATTATTGACTATAGTACAATTCTAATTTTAACAAATTTCATAAAAAAGTACACAGATATAGTTTAAATTACAGCATATTAATTATAAAAATAGTCAACATTTTGATTACCAAATAAAGTGTGTTATAATTTTATTAAATTGGGGAAATGATGAGATATAAACATCTGAGCGGGATTTGGGAGCCGAATATTGCAAAATACAAAATTTAGCTATAACTATGATTATACAAGAGGCAGAACACTGCCTTATCACAGTGTTGAGCGTGAACAACCGAGAGTTGGAATCAAAACAAAGCGCAGAAGAAAAACAAAGAAAATCAATTTCAGATTGATTATTTTTGTAATGTTGCTCGGATTGTTTATCCTTCCGTTTGCGTATAAAGAACTCTCAAACAGAATATTGTTCAATCCTATGAACAATGCGTTGATTAAGCCTGAAAAAGTGAACTTGGTTAATGAGTCTGATAAATATATTACGCAAAATATCTTTTTCGGACAAAGACAGCTGGTTAAAGAAGAGTCTCACATTATGGATGAGCTTATTCTCGGTCCGCAGATGTTTGGTTTGCAAAATATCTTGAATAATCAGATTAAAGCTCATCCGAATATAAAACCGACGATTTTTGTATGGGAATATACAACAGGCAGATATGTCAGTTTGAATGGAGAGCAGTCTATCCCGACGGCAAGTATTATAAAAATCCCCGTGCTTTATGAATTGTTCAGACAGATAGATCAGGGGCTTATCAGCCTTGATGAGAAAATGACGCTGCTGCCGCATTTTGTAACAGGCGGTTCCGGGTATTTGCAATATAAACCTGTTAATCTTACAAACTTGTCTATTGCCCAGCTTGCAGCATTGATGATTCAAACAAGCGATAATACAGCTACTAATATGCTGCTTTCCCGTATCGGCGGAATGGACCAGCTCAACAGGTCTTTGAATTTATGGGGTTTGAAGAATACAACTATGAAAAACTGGCTGCCTGATTTGACAGGGACAAATCGTTCGACAGCAAAAGATATGGCGACATTGCTCTATAATATAGACAACACGAATTTGCTCTCTCTTCGCAGCAGAACACAGATAATAGGAATTATGAGCAAGGTAAGAAACACTTCGTTGATTAAGGCCGGTCTTCCTGATGGCGCACAATTCTTTCATAAAACAGGAGATATAGGCGAGATGCTCGGAGATGCAGGAATTGTGCAGATGCCTGACGGGCGGAGATATATTATTGTCATAATGGTGAAAAGACCGTGGAATTCTTATGAGGCAAAAGAGTTTATAATCAATGCTTCAAGGACGGTTTACAATTATTTGTCAGTACGTTAAAAAAAATAGTTGCACTCAGGTTTTGTCTATGATATTTATATAATTACCCTCGAGAGAGGCTGAGGGCTATTAGCTCAGGTGGCTAGAGCGCACCCCTGATAAGGGTGAGGTCCCTGGTTCGAGTCCAGGATGGCCCATATTTAAAAAGTTTAATGAAGACCTTTTCTTAAAAGGTCTTTTTTAATTATTTTTTATCCTGAATTATGAGCTCCATATCCAAAGCTTCTGCGATTATTTTCATCTCAGAGTATCTTATGGTGTTAGCCCGCAATTTTTTTGAGAGTGTATCAAGAGAATATTTTTTGTTTGTGTTTTTTGTCAGGTATTCAGCTAACTGGGTAAGAGTTATCCCTTTTTTAGCCGCCAGCATTTTAACTTCGTTTATAGCATTCATAGTCTACTATTATAAGATAATGTCTGTTTATAAAAATATATTTCTATAAATATAAAAGAGGATAATTTATGGACAGAAAAAAACAAATAAATGAACTGTATAATAAAAGATTATATTCATTTTTTCGAACAGAATTTGAAGGAAAAATCTTTGAAGCAGCTTTTTTTGAAGTGTTTAGAAAAATCTTATCAAATTTGTTCGGGTGCAGTTGGAGTTTAGGTTAATACTTGATTGTTTAAATTTAATAAGAAGCGATAAAAATATTTATAGAAAACTATCAAAAGAATCCAGAAAAAGAATTATTCAAAATATAAAAGGACTTGAGTTTATTTGTGATGGTATTGATAATATTTTAATGAGAATTATTTCGATGGAATATATTTCAGGATAACTTTTGTGAGTCCTTCCTGCTCCTGTTTATCAAGAACTTCGAATTTTGCATTTCTCGGCATTACAGCTTCTCTCAGGTGAAAGGGATTTCTTGAGATTCTTGCGCCACGGGGGATTTTTATTTCCATAAACACATTTTCTCCTCCTGCGCTGTTATCAAGATATCTTGCATATCCCTCGGCAACATCTTTTGATTTTGTGATAAAGGCATATCCACTATCAGGAGTGACGATATCTCCCGTGTTTGCTTTTTGCAGGATTTTGACACCTTCGTTATTTTCTCCCATAATTCCACGGTAATATTTCCGGGCAAATAACACAGGCGGAAGTTTTTTGAACTCTTCGTCCATCTTTAGCATTCTTTCATACAGCTTTGAGCTGATTGATTTGATTTTGTCAAAATTGCCCTCTTGCTCGAGCTTTGAAATTTTTCTGATTAGAAGGCTGTCCCCTGTGCTCGAAAAAGCACCTTCAAGATGTGAGTTCGTGGCAATTGGATTCAAAGAATGCCTGATTTTTTGCCAGTCAGTGTTTTTTATTTTTGATGCGACGTCTGATGTTATTTTCCCAATCATATTTGTTCCTTTTTTATAGGAGTAGTATTAATAAAAACATTATGGTCTAAAAAATTGCTGAGAAGAAAATATTGTTGACAACAGATTTTTAGATGATAACATAAGAATGTTAAGAACTCATGGGGGTTTAGCTCAGTTGGTAGAGCATCTGCTTTGCACGCAGAGGGTCAGGAGTTCGAGTCTCCTAACCTCCACCATTTATAAATAAACCGCATCAGGCGGTTTTTTTTATTTGTTTGTAAGTTCAAGATACATTTTCATCAGTTCTGCGACGGTTTCCTGCTCTGTAAACCAGCGGAGTTTGTCATTTTCATCCCGTTTTTTGAAACCGTAGGCTTCCATAACAGCTTTGTCGTTTTCTTGATGTGCTTTTCTGAGTTCAGGCGGCATTGTGAGTTCATCATACAAATCAGCGAGCGAGCAATCAGGGTATAAGGCACGTGCGTCCAAAATTCCCTGTGCTGTTTTTTCAATTTTTGCTTTTTGCTCATCTGTCGGGGTGCACCACGGGAAGTTGTTGTAGACAATTGTGTTTGAATAACGGTAATCGCTCTTTAATCTGCCACATACAGCTTTTGTCCATGCCATGTGTACGTTTGATTCCAAAATTCCAAAACAAAATTTATCTGCAGCATCAATATATGAAGCAGCATTACTTGCAACATAATCTGGCTCTACAAAGCCTAATGGAATATATTTTCTGTTTTCAGAAGAAGTAGCAGGTACTAAAATATATTCGTTTTTAGGCTGTTTAATTTCCATAAATAAATGTGGAGTTTTGGCGCATTCTCTTGTCGCAATTTTTGAACTATCAAGTCTGTATTTTTTTACTTTTTCCATTCTTTCAAGAACTTTAGGCATCTGACGTAAATCACTTGGACTTGCATTTAGTAACCACAAGCAATATCTTGGTTTATTATTTATAAAATCATCAGCCCCAATAAAAGGACGAAAATATTTCTCAGATCTAGGTTCTTGTTTTATAAATTCAGATTTTTCATCTTTTGTAAAAATCAAAAAGCCACCCTCAACAGGTTTTCCTCCGCTACATATTTTAGGCACATTACAAATAGGATTATTACAACTTTCTATAAAAACATTAGGTGCATCAATTAAATATGCATTAATATTATCAACAAGCTGCATGCGTTCATTTGTATACAATTTTCTTTTATTTCTGTTTGGTGTGCAGCTAAAACCTACAATCACGCAATGGACATGAGCTTTTGAATTTGATTCACTATCCCATCTAAAAGTTCTGTGTGCAAAATCAATATGGATATTAAATCTGTCAAACAACGGTTTCCAAACACCTGCAACCTGCTCTCCCTGAGTAATAGAGTTTGTTGAAACAAGCGCTGTTTTTATATTTGAGTTTTGCATTAACTCCGCAGATTTAAAATACCAGCCTGCAACATAGTCAATTTTGCCTGAGGTTTTGTAAGGCTTACCTTTTTCATCAACATAAACAGATAAAATATCATTTTTTTGTTCTTTTGTTTGTAAAGAATACCCCACAAACGGCGGGTTGCCCATGATGTAGTTGAGTTTGTCTTTCGGAATGACATCTTCCCAATTTATTCGCAAAGCATTACATTCAACAATATTAGCGTAGGTTTTTAGCGGCAGAAAATCCAAATCCATATGGACAATGTCTTCAGTTTTCTTCATCATCTGGGATTCTGCAATCCAGAGAGCTGTTTTGGCGACAGTTACGGCAAAGTCATTAAGCTCAATGCCGAAAAATTGGGAGATAGAAACTTTTATGGGATTTGTAACAAGTCCTATTGTTATTTGACCTTTTTGCAGTTCGAACAAAATTTCGTTTTCGAGTTTACGCAGAGAAATATAAGTTTCGGTCAAAAAATTCCCGCTGCCGCAGGCAGGGTCAAGAAAATTTAATGAGGCAAGTTTGTCCTGAAAGCTTGTAAGTTTTTTATCCCGAAGTTTTCCATGGGGGGAGTTTTTGATTTCTTCAAATTCGGAAGTGAGCTCATCCATAAAGAGCGGGTCAATGACTTTGTGTATATTTTCGATTGAGGTGTAGTGCATTCCTCCTTTTCTTCTCGTTTCAGGATTCAGGGTACTTTCAAAAACCGCTCCGAAAATTGTAGGGCTTATTTCTGACCAGTCAAAATCGGCGCTGGCTTTATTCAGGAGCAAATCTCGAATTTTGTCCGTGAAATTCGGGATTTCGATGTGTTCATCAGCAAACAATCCGCCGTTTACGTAGGGGAATGCAGCAAGTTCCTGTTCCAGATAAGGGTCTCTTTCTTCAGGTTTTGTGTTTAGCACTTCGAACAGTTCGATTAGGGCTTTTCTCATCCTGTTTGTTTCAAAGAGAGAGAGGTAATCAAGAAACTGGTTATGTTTCGGGAATATTCCGGCATCTTCCGCATACAGACAAAAAACGAGTCTGACGCAGAGAATGTTCAAACTTTTGAGAGTTTTTTCGCTTGTTTTATCAATATATTGATTCAAAAGTGCATCATAAAGAAGTCCGACGATATTGCCTGCCTGTATTGATACTTCCATTTCTTTTTTCAGGTGTTCGCTGCCGCTGTTTACAAGAAAGGAGAGTCTGTAGTACTCTTTTTCCAAATCTTTCAATAAGATTTCCTGAGGTTCACCGTTTGGGCGTTCCATATCATAGACACGAAATTTTTTGAAATTGCATGTTACAACCCACCTGGGATGTTGTGAAAGTGGAAGTTCTGATATATATCTTTTTGCCTGCTGAAACGGGTTCAGGTAACTGCCGTCAGATTGTTTTATAGCCTTATTTAAATCTTTATCAGAGCTTTTTTGTTCAATTAAGACTTTTGTGGAAGGGATATAAGCGTCAATAAAACTTGTATGGTCGAGGAGAACTTTATCCTCAAAAGAAATGAACTGTTCCGGATGTTCGATACATAAGACATCTCTCAAGAGTTGAAGCCAGAACTTTTGGCTTTCGCCTTTTTCGTAGCCTTTATCTTTCCAGTATTCGACAAATTCTTTAATTGAATTTCTTATTTTAACGTCAGAGTTTTTTGTATTCATGATGCAATTCTACCATGAAATTTGCTTTATTTTTTGATAAATCCGTTTTATACATTTCATGTTGTTGCGGTCAAAAGATGTTAAAATAGAATAACTTATGACTGAAATAGAAATTTTAAAATGTGATATTACAAAGCTGCAGGTTGATGCAATTGTCAATGCTGCAAACAGGACGCTTCTCGGGGGTGGAGGAGTTGACGGCGCAATTCACCGAGCTGCAGGAAAAGAACTTGTTGAAGAGTGCAGGACTCTTGGTGGCTGTGAAACAGGACAGTCAAAGATTACCAAAGGATACAATTTGCAGGCAAAATATGTAATCCACACAGTGGGTCCGGTCTGGTACGGCGGAAACAGAAACGAAAGCGAACTTCTAAAATCCTGTTATAAGACAGCTCTTGAACTTGCAAAAAAGTATAACATCAAAACAATTGCCTTCCCTGCTGTTTCTTGCGGAGTTTACGGATTCTCCGTTGAGAAAGCCTGCAAGATTGCATTAGATGTAGTGCAGGAGTTTATTTCTAATGATGGCTGCTTTGAGAAAATTATTTTTGCAGATATCAATGATGATGTTGTTGAAGAGTATAAAAATTTATACGGCTGTTGCTCATAAGAACGCTGCAGATGAGTTATGTGTTATTATAAATAAAAGCGGGATATTTCTTTGAGCAAAGAAAGAATATAAATATGAAAACGGAAAAATTTCAGATAACAGGTATGTCCTGTGCTGCCTGTCAGGCACATGTCACCAAAAGCGTTCAGCAACTCAAGGGTGTTTTTGATGTTGATGTCAGTTTGCTTGCGAACACCATGACGGTTAAATATGATGATTCAAAGCTTGACCCGCAAAAGATTGCGGATGCTGTTGCAAAAGCGGGTTATGGTGCGTTTTTGTTTGAGCATCACAGCGGACGGAATGATTTCCGCAAGGAGTGGCAAAGAAGGAAGGAGGAAGAAGTTTTAAACCAAAAGAAACTCAAACGGAGATTAACTTTGTCGATTATTTTTCTTCTGCCTCTTTTGTATATCTCGATGGGGCATATGCTCTCGCTGCCTGTTCCTTCAATTTTTTCAGGCGAAAAGAATTCTCTTTTGTTTGCGTTTACTCAATTTTTGCTTACTATTCCCGTCATTGTCATAAACAGTCATTTTTTCATCTCAGGAACAAAAGCCTTTTTCAACAAAATGCCGAATATGGATTCCCTTGTGGCAATTGGTGCTGGTGCTTCGTTGATTTACGGCATTTTTGCAATTTATATGATGATTTACGGATTTTCTCACGGGAACTTTGATTTTGTCTTGAGATATTCTAAAGTTCTTTATTTTGAATCATGTGCGACTATCCTCACGCTTGTTACCGTCGGGAAGTATCTTGAGGCCCGCTCCAAAGCAAAGACCTCTGATGCTCTTGATAAGCTTGTTAATCTTGTACCAAAAACAGCAGTTGTAATAAGAAACGGCAAAGAAACCGTTATCCCGAGCGAGCAGGTTGTATCGGGTGATATTGTTCTGATAAAACCCGGTGAAAGCATACCTGTCGACGGGTTTGTTATTGACGGCTGCGGATATGTTGACCAGTCTGCCATCACGGGAGAGAGCATTCCTGTTGAAAAAAATATCGGTGATGAGGTAATCTCTGCTACCGTAAATAAAAACGGCAGCTTTAGGTTTCGTGCATCAAACGTCGGAGAAAATACAACCCTTGCGAGGATAATCAAGCTGGTTGATGAGGCAGGCAGTTCAAAGGCTCCTATTGCCCGTCTTGCTGACAGTATCAGCGGGATATTTGTTCCTGTAGTGATTGTTATTGCTATTCTGACTGCTGTATGCTGGATTGCAGCCGGGCAGAGCTTTGAGTTTGCGCTCAACTGTGCGGTATCAGTGCTTGTTATCTCATGCCCGTGTGCACTCGGGCTTGCGACGCCTGTTGCAATTATGGTCGGTACTGGTAAGGCAGCTGAATACGGTATTTTGGTAAAATCGGCAGAAAGCCTTGAACGATTGCATTCTGTTGACACGGTCGTCTTAGATAAGACGGGAACTGTAACATCAGGACACCCTCAAGTTACGGATATCGAGGTGACAGAGGTTTTATCGGAAAAGGATTTTCTCTCTATTGCCGCAAGTATCGAAAAGGACAGCGAACATCCGCTTGCTGAGGCTGTTGTGAACAAGGCAAAGGAAGAGGGTGTAGAAATAAAAACTCCCGATAAATTTGAAATTGTTGCAGGCAAAGGGGTGAAGTCTGTTATTGAGGGAGAAATATACACTGCAGGTAATATTGAGCTTATGTCAGAGAATGTAGAGGAGAATTCTGCATTTCTTGAGAAAATATCTGAGAAATATGCCCATCTCGGGAAGACACCGTTGTTTTTTGCGAAAAATAAAAAACTCTTGGGGATGATAGCGGTCGCAGACAGCGTTCGGCAAACAAGTGCCGAGGCAGTCAGGTATTTCAAACAATCAGGGCTGAGAGTTATTTTATTAACAGGCGATAATAGACTGACCGCTGAGGCGATTGCAAAAGAGGTCGGGATTGATGAAGTTATAGCAGGTGTCCGCCCTGAAGGTAAAGAAGCAGAAGTCGGCAGGCTGCAGGATAGCGGTCATAGAGTTGCCATGGTAGGCGATGGAGTGAATGATGCACCTGCTCTTGTGCGTGCTGATGTCGGTATTGCCATCGGTGCTGGTACTGATATTGCTGTAGACTCGGGTGATGTTGTTTTGATGAAGGACTCTTTGCTCGATGTTGTCAGAGCAATCAGGCTTAGCGGTGAAGTTGTGAAAAACATCAGAACCAGTTTGTTCTGGGCTTTTGTTTATAACATCATAGGTATACCTGTTGCAGCCGGTGTGTTATATCCTGCTTTTGGTCTGCTTTTGAGTCCTATGATTGCTGCTGCTGCCATGAGTTTGAGTTCTGTGTGTGTGGTATCAAATGCATTGAGAATTCGTTTGTTTAGGGATAATATAGAAGAACAGCCGAAAGAAAAAGAGTTGTTTGCAGGAGATAAAAATATGAAAAAAATAATGCTAATAGATGGTATGATGTGTGCTCATTGTCGGAAGAGAGTTCATGACGTGTTGTCTGCGCTTGATGGTGTTGTTGAAGTTGATGTCAATCTCGAGAATAAGACAGCTGTTGTTGTTTGTTCAAAAGAAATTGATGACAAAATTTTGACCGATGCAGTGACAAATGCCGGATATGAAGTTCAGAGCGTCAAGAAAGAATAGTTGTTATGAAATATTACAAACAGCTGAAAAACGGTCAAAAAATTTTTTCAGCTGCTTTATACTTATTATGTACAAGCATGAAGGAGTCTGTATATGAAGTTAACAAATATGCTTTCAAGAGGATTTGAAAAATGCAATACTGAATATCAAAAAGCGGTCAGAAACCTATCTGAGTCAGATGCGGTGCAAAAGATACGCAACAAAGCCGGCGAATATACGGATAGATTTGTTGGTTCTGATGAAGAACTCCGTCATGTCCTTGATAAGGGTAAAGAGTCAGCTAAATCAACAGGTGAGTTTCTGAAATCGGTCGGGAGTTATACCTCTGATATGATTTCACGTTTATTCAAAAAATAAGTTTTTTAGAACAAGGCTTTCAGAATAATGAGAGCTGGTTTGAGCTGTCTTTTTCGTGGAAAGTTTTTTCGTATTTTGTAAGATTAAGAAGATTTTCTTCTATTTTGTTCAGAAACGGAGAAGGTGCGAGGTGCCGCAGTTTGCCCCGCCAGAGTCGTTTTTCGGCTCTTGTGAGGAAGAGTTTTTGTTTTGCTCTTGTCATTCCTACGTATAACAAACGTTTTTCTTCTTCAATGTCGTGCTGTGTGTCGACCAGATAAAAAGGAACAATCTCCTCTTCAAGTCCTGTTATAAACACACATTCAAACTCGAGCCCCTTTGATGCATGCAGTGTCATCAAGGCAATTCTGTCAGCTCTTTTATCGAGAAGGTCAATTTCAGAGAGAAGAGATAATTCATGGGTAAATTCATCTTTTGTGTCGTGTGCTGATGCTAACGAGGTGAGAAAGTCCCAGATATAGTCTTCGATTTTATCTGAGAATTGCTGTTTGAACAATTTCAGTTGTTCTGTTATTTCGATGTTTGATGTCAATTTTTTGATGAGTGTTTGAATATGTTTGTTATCGCAGAGCAGGTTGTTTGAGAATTTTGCATAAGGCATTCCTGATCTTTTGAGCGCTTCTTCAACCGGTGCAATTTGCGATGAGGTTCTATAGAGGATTGCAAAATCAGAAAACGAGAGGTTTGAGCCTTCGCCTGATGCTCTGTTTGAATCGAGAGAGAAAAAGCTGTGTCCGCCTATCATATCTTCTGTTGTTTTGACGATGAATTCCGCTTCGGCTTTATCTGTTTGAGCGGTGTAGAGTGTGATTTTTTCGTTATTCATTCCGTATTTTGAGATGATGTTGAAAGAGTTCAGCATCTGATTTGATGCTTCAACGATGTTTGCAGCGGAGCGGTAGTTGTTTTTGAGGTTGATTATTTTTGCTTTTGGATAATCCTGTGCAAAGCTGTTGAAAAATTTCGGGTTGCCTCCTCTGAAACCGTAGATTGCCTGATTTGGGTCACCTATTGCGCAGATATTTCCATCCTGAGGAACAAGGAGTTTAATCAGCTTATACTGGTTTTCGTCGATGTCCTGATATTCATCAACTGAAACAAACTGAAAGAGTTTTTGATAAGATTCTTTGCTGGAAGGATTTTCTTCGAAGAGTTTCAGGGTAAGAGAAATAAGGTCGTCGAATACGAGCATTTTGTCTTTTTTGTATTCTTTTTCGAGCAGTTTTTTTTCCTGCTCGCTTATAACCATGAAATCTTTGTCCAATCCTGCCTGTTGGTAGTTTTGTTTTAGAATTGAAAAACACAGAGAGTGGAATGTGTGGATATTTATTTTATTAAAATCTTCCGGAAGAAGCTTTTTGAGCCGCTCTCTCATTTCTCCGGCTGCTTTTTTTGTGAAGGTTATAGCAAGACAGCTTTCCGGAGAAACATTTTTTTGAGATATGAGATATGCGATTCGTCTTGTCAGGACTGTTGTTTTTCCAGACCCCGGGCCTGCCGTGATAATAAGCTGGTTATTTTCATTTTTGATTGCGTGTTCCTGTGCTTCATCAAATGAGCTGGATGAATTTGTTTGCTCATGTTTCTTTTCCGTGTGTTGAACAGGTGTTGTGATATCTTTTTGTAAATCAGCTTTCTTTGAGGGTTGTGTTTCTGTTGTCTTTTGAGGAGGGAGGTTTATGTCCAGTTTGAGATTGATAAAGCTTTTTCTTGCAAGTTCATCAGGTTCAAAGAGCCTTATGACACCGTATTCACCGTCGTATCCAGGGTGTTTGATTACTTTGCCTGCTCTCAGCCTTGATATGCCCTCACCAAGCAAAGGGGAGTAAGCTTTTGATATGCCATCAATCGGAATTTCTCTCAGGATTGAAAGTTCCGAACCTAGTTTTTGAAGGAGATTTTCATATTCGTATGTGACTGATTTGCTTGATACGCCGACCTGCATAATTTCAGAGAGAATTTCAGGGAGAGGAACAAGGCTGAATACTTTGCCTGCTGTTTCCGGGGGGATAAGAGTTTTATCCATCCTGTCAGTCAGTTCGTTAACTCTATGCATGACACCTATGGTCATCGGTTTGTGACACACGGGGCATATTCCGTTCAGCTTGATTGTTTCTTCAGGAGAAAGGCACACGTTGCATTTTCTGTGTCCGTCTTCGTGGTATTTCCCTTCTTCCGGGAAAAATTCGACTGTGCCGACATAACCGTCGCCTGTTTTCAGTGCGTTCATAATGCTCATATAGTCAGGTTCAGTGTCAAAAACAGTTGCTTCTCTTGCGAGTTTTGACGGTGAGTGGGCGTCTGAGTTTGATACAAGTCTGTATTTGTCAAGAGAAGACACCCGCCAGTTCATTTCAGGGTCTGATGATAGTCCTGTTTCAACGGCGAATATATGACTCGATAAATCGCCGTAGCAGTCTTCAATTGAGTCAAAGCCTGATTTAGAACCGAGGGCAGAAAACCATGGTGTCCAGATGTGGGCAGGTATCAGGAAAGAGTTTTCGCCTGAGTCAAGAGCAATTTCTAGCAAATCCCGGGAGTCAAGTCCGAGGATAGGACGTCCGTCAGACTTGATGTTGCCGATTGCCGAGAGTTTTTGTCTGAAGATTTCCGCTGTCTTCAAATCGGGCATAAAAACAACATGGTGGACTTTTCTTGTTTTATCCCATTTTTTGTATATTGTTGAAATTTCGACAGAGAGAAGAAATCTGACAGGCGTTGTGCTTTGAAAGAGGTGTTTTTCTATATCCGGTCTGAGTTTGAACACTCCTGTTCCTGCCGGGATAAGTTTTTCTTTTATTTCTTCAAACCATGCGGGGTGGGTGAAATCTCCTGTTGAGATGAGAGTCAGTCCTTTTTTCTGTGCCCACAACGCAAGTTCTTCGAGATTACAGCTTTTGCTTGTCGCCCGGGAGTATTTTGAGTGGATATGCAAATCAGAGTAGAAAAACATATTGGAATGTCCTGCGTTTTTGTATCTAAATTGTAGTAGAAATATTCTTTCTCGGCAATTATAATATTAACAAGCTTAAGAGGACATGTTATGAAGATATTAAACTTTTTAACCGCTGTGTTATGCGCTGTTGTGTTGTTCTCATCTTTTGCGTATGCAGGCATGGCGAAAGAAGATATTGATATTTTGAGAGAACAGCTTTCAGAACATTCGCTTGTTGTCATAAAAGAAGGAAAGACAGAAGTTTATAACGGCAGAGGGATAAAACCGCTGGTTGATTATGTCAGAGATAAGAACTTTGAAGATGCTTATGCCGGCGATAAGGTTATAGGAAAAGCGGCTGCACTTTTGTTTGTTTACGGCGGGGCAAAATATGTTTATACTCCTTTGATATCAAAGCCTGCAGTTGAGGTGTTCAAAAAGCACAGTGTCAAATACAGCGCAGATAGAGTTGTTGATAACATCAAAAATCGTAAAGGCGATGACTTGTGTCCGATGGAGAAGAAAGTCAGCAGCACAGACAGCCCTGAAGAGGCGTATAAATTATTTGATAACATTATTCCGCAATAAGCTCTATAACAACGGCATAAGTTTTCTTTGAAGCATAGTTTGATATGATGTATGATGCACTTTCGTATTGTGAGATGTCTGATGAGGTTGTTTTGATTATTATACCGTTTTGTTTGTTTGACTCGCCTTTGAGCATAGCTGATTCGCTCGGGTTCGATTGATTTTTTTTGTACATATAGAGTTCTGTAGAGATGTCGCCTTCTTCAAAAGGGTCAGTGACGTGGGTTATTTTCAAGGATTTTGTTTTTGGGGGAATGTAGAATTTTATTAAATCGAATTTCCTTTTGTCGATAGATGTATCGTATACAAGGATGTATTTTGAGTTCGGGCAGTAGTGTATTTCATTAAGACTGAGAGCTTTTTTCAGGTAGGGGTAATTTTTGTTTATTCTTTCATATATTTGAGCATTCGGGTTTTTATCAAGGCAAATAGGGCAGATTGGCTTTCTCGCTCCGATAATTGTTCCTGCTGCAAGATTTTTTTCTGCCTGTCTTCGCAGCAAGAAAGCTCCGAGTCCTAATAATCCAGCACCTCCTATAGAACCGAGAGTAATTGCCGTTACTGCACCTCCAGAGAGTCCGCTGTCTTTATTGTCTGTGTTTTGTGATGCGGGGTTTTCTGCAATTTCAAAATTGAATGATGGTGTTCCTACTCTTGCTGAAGCATAAGGAGCGTTCAAAGATAATATTATAAACAGTGCAAGAAGTTTCTTCAGCATACTAGACCCTTCCTAAAGATATTACCAGTCTGGCATTGTATGTTGTACATACTGTATCCGGATGCGTTAACACCTGGGGGGTAAAGAAATCAGTTTCTATCATATTATACGGGTTGTTGATTGTATAGGATGACGGGCTGACACTCAGGTCTTCCGGCTTCATCGGATAACGTCCGCAGGCGCTGCAGCAGCTTTCAAACTTTGCACTTACCTGTATCGGGTCTGCTATGTTTGTATTAATCCTTACTGAAAACGGATTGAGACTGAGCCTGTAGCAATCTTCGCTAATTTGTTCAACTCCTCTGATTTCGACATTTTCGATTTGGTCATCTTTTTCATACTCAACACCGTCTACAATAATTTTTTC
The DNA here is from genome assembly GCA_904420445.1 of Candidatus Adamsella avium. Classification (GTDB taxonomy): domain Bacteria; phylum Cyanobacteriota; class Vampirovibrionia; order Gastranaerophilales; family CAJFVJ01; genus Adamsella; species Adamsella avium. The sequence continues at coordinate 512,641 of CAJFVJ010000001.1, forward strand.
TATATGCAGCACTTCAGGCAGCGAGGCTTGGATGATTTGTGTTGAGTGTGTTTCTGCAAAACATGACTCAGGAGTTAATAATATTATGAGTGTTAGTATTGAAAGAATAAGTTTTTTCATATTTTATCCTCAATCAAACTTTATTCTTCACAAAAATTTTTGAAATCCTCTTGACGAGCAAAAAATATATTGCCTGTTTTTCTATCCTACGAGGTATTTTTTTTCGATGTGTGAAAATTTATAAAAGTGGTGGTTGAGGACTTTAAGAAGATGAAAATAATAATCACCGCTGTTTTGCTTTTTTTCTTAGGTTTGCAAGCGCAGGCAAATACTTATTTCCGTGCGGAACAAACAGGTATTCCGATTATTACTTCAAACTCGGTTGTTGCAAATCTGAATTTGTCTTATTTTCAATCGGGGCATTCAAAACTCTTTGTGCGTTCTGCTGATGGATTTATTGTTAATAATGAAAATCCATCCGTAAAAATTCCCGTGAGCAATCTTTATATACTATGTGATGGACAGTCTTATCAAATCAGTGATAAGGGCTGGCATATGTTTTTTTCAGACCCCGGGGAAGGGGCAGGAGTTTTGAATAAGAATGTAAACTTACGCCTCGAAAACATCGGCGAGCTGCCATCAGGGGTGTACTCGGTGCTTTTGCAGTTTATGAACCGTGATGGGAATATGAGAGATTATGAAGGGGAATATGTGTTTTCTTTTTCTGTTGAAGAAAAACAGACAATAAGCTCTTTCAGCGGAGAACCGTTAATAAGGGTTGGTGATGATGATATTTTCAATTCATATTCGACAGTAAAGAACCAGAATGACATAAGACTTGACTTGAGTTCAAATACAAAATGGAAACTCTGTCTTGATACATCAAATATCGGACAGCTTGAAGGCGAGTATTATTTTTACATAAAGAACGTGACAGGGAGTGTTGTTGACTATGAACGAAACAGGACGAGAATTTTGCCAAATCGCAGATATTTCCTTGCAAGGGGAACAGGCACAATCGATGGAGTTGAAAGCGGGAATAGTATTCCTACAAATCTTGTTATCGAATATTCATTCAGAAATCCCGACTCAAAAAGCTATATAAAAGAAGGCATAAGACAAAATCCGTTTACTTATATCATAGAGAAGGAATAATATGAAAAATTTTGCAATGACATTAATTATTACGGCGGTTCTTTTTTTTCAGGCAAACTTTGCCTTTGCTGCTGTCAGAGTGATGCCCACGCTGATAGAGCTTAATGCAAATAAAAGCAGAGGAAACTATTTGACAACGGCGTTCAGCGTGCAGGCAGACAAGGGGGAAACAGTCAGGTTTAAGCTTTATCCCGAGTATTTTACAATAACTGACTCTGGCAAAATGAGTTCGACCCCGTCCTCAAACAACGCAGATAATTTGATACCACATGCGAGATTTGTTCCGAACGAATTTACTCTGAAAGACGGTAAACCACAGCTTGTGAGGGTTACTTTTACCGATATAAAAAATCTGCCTGAGGGAGAATCACGCATGGTTATGTTTATTGAAGATGTAAAAGCAAAAGAAGTCCTGCTTCCAAGCGGGAATAAGAATGTGAGTACAAAACTTATCGTAAAGACAAGGCTCGGTATCCCGATTTATGTTGATAGAGGGCGTTTTGTGAAGGTCGGAAGATTTGATAATTTGCAAATACAAAAAGAAAACCACAATCTTGTCTACAAAATGTCTTTGAGCGCAGGCGGAAACAGCAAGGTGAGATACCATGGGAAGGCTCAGATTATAAAAGATAAAAAACTGATTAAAGAGTTTGAAATGAACAGCAATACAATTCGTGCAAACGGTGTCTTCGAAGAAAAGGGAATGCTTCCTCAGAATCTCGAAGACGGTGAATATACAATGAAAGTGATTTTGACTTATAAGAACGAAAAAGGAGAGAGCAAGAATTTGATAAAGGAAGCTCAATTCAACGTTACAAATTCAATTTAAGGAGGAAAAATGAGAAAAACGAAACTTTTTGCAGCACTTCTTCTGCTTTCGGCAACAAGTATGTGTGCCTACGCAGAGAACTTTGACACCCAGATTTTGAGGGCAAAACTTCCGTCGTATGTTGATATCAGCGCAGAAACGGAAATACAGGAACAGAACATCAATCCTCAAACAGGTAATCTCGAGTCATGTTTTTCATCTGTTTTTACGGTGAAAGCGAATGACAAGCTTAATCTTTACCTACATGCGAAGACAAATACGAACTCGGGGTATGACAATGCATTCTTTCAGAAGGGTGAGAATGTTTATGTAATTCTCTCAAATATAGACCACAAACCAAACTCTTCATCAATTGCCGATATCAAAACAGGGTCAGCAACACCTGAAAACAATCCGAATGCAATAGCATACCCTGTTATGGGGGTAATTTTGGGAGGGGCTACAACTTCAGAAACAAAATACAACAGTGCCAAAAATCAGTACGAATTTAGTGTAAATCCGGGTATCACGACAGCGACAACAACGGTATCACCGTCTGTTGACTCGTCAACATATTCATACAATGACAGAGCAGGCACTTATGAAGCTTATGTCACACTTACCGATACTACAACATAGGAAAAAATCTGATGAAACACAATTTTGTCATTTTTTTGATATTGTTACTGACTGCACCGGCTTGCTCCGGTGCAGCGGTATTGGACAGCCGCCTTGTCACGATAGTTCCGTCCGCTGCCGTTGTCAAAAGTGTTCCTGGTATCAAAAATAACAGCGTAATAGATCCTCAAAACGGTTTTCACTCAGGTCTTGAGGCTGTTTTTGACATAAAAACGAACGGAGATGACTCTGCTTATGACTTTGTTCTCTCGAGTGCAATAGAAACCTCTCATGGAGTAAAAAACGGTTATTTTTTGAAAGACGGGAAACTTTATCTTATGCTCTCAAACAAAGACAGACTTCCTTTATCATCTGCTGTTTTTGATATTGTTTCAGGCAGCCCTGAGAATAATCCGAACATAATCGCATATCCCGTTGTAAACCTGAGCGGAGGAGAGTTCAAAATTCAAAACTACAACGGAGAACTTTGCTGCAGGATTTTCAGCGGGGGGCAGCAGGAGATGACGGTTGCACAGTATATAGGGAGCACACCTTTGACCAGGACATATTCGATTGAACAGGATTCTGCCGGAATGTATGAAGCTGTGCTTACTTTGAATATTTATAGAAAACCCTGATGAAAATTTTAATTTCTCTCTTTCTGCTGTTATGTTGTGTTTGTTGTGCTTATGCAGGGCAAACATCTGTGACAGTGAGCTCTCTTATTCTGAATGAGTCTGAATATTATGATATAGAAGTTTTTATGGACTCATCAAACAGAGTATTGATTCCCGTAAAGCAAACTTCAAAACTTCTCGAAATCCCGCTGACAATCAACCATTCTTCAAAAGAAGTTGTTTTTTCGACTTACTCGGGGGCTGAGGTTCTGGTATCAAAGGCGGGTGTGTTTATGAACGGGGTCAAAATTTTGTCTTCGCCGATTTTTCAGAAAGAGGGTATTTTGGGGAGTGATGAGTATTTTGTTGATAAAACAACCGCATCAACAATATTCGAGTCAGAGGTTGATGTTGACCCGAATTCATTGAACGTAATGGTTGAAAATAAACATCTCATAACACTTACCGATAAGGAAGGGGAAAGTATTGAAGAACAGAAAGAAATTCTAAAACCAAAACCAAAGGGCAGAATATCATTTGATACATTCGAAGTTAACAACTCCATGATGAGCGATTCAACAAAGCAGGTGTATTTGAACACTACGCAGAATAATGTTATGTTCAACAACAACACAAGAATGGGACTGAAAGGAAAAATCTGCGGCGGGGATTATGCGCTGAATTTCAATACAAACAACTATACTCAAGAGTTGTTTTCTTTTGGCGGGTTAAGTTTTTCTTATCGAAACAAAATCAAAGATTTTTTTTATGAACTAGGGCAGGTATCAGGGCTGAGAGATGATTATAATTCAATCGGTACAATGCTCATAGGTGCTCAGCTTTCTGACTATGACGAATATGAAAAGAAAAAAGATAATCAAACGGAAGAAAAAATCTTTCTCGAAAAAGGTAAAGTTCAACACCGCATTTTCGCCGGCGTATCAGGATATAACAACCGCCTCTTCAGCTCTAACGGCTATATTTATCAGATGAATTCAAAAAAACTTGTCGGCGGGATAAATCGCCGATACGGCATCAGAAATGATATGACTCTGGATACGAAAATTGTGTTTGACAAAATTATCCGGAAGAATGATGATTCGATATTTATTACAAACCTCTATAACGATTATTCGCTTCTTTCATCAGGTGTCTATAGAAATCCGAACACCATGGAAGGTTTGAGCATTATCAACACGCTTAATCTTTATAAAAATAAGAACTACCGTCTAAATTTACTCGGAGGGGTGTCAGCTGCAAGAGATTTTAATTATAACAACGGTGAGTATTCCTCCGGATATTCCGTGTCGCTTGAGAATATCTTTGACTACAAAAACTACACTTTCAAACTCCGATTATACCAGCAGTCGCCAGATTATTATGTCGCAGGGTCAGATTCCGGGTTTATCAGCGATAGAATAGGCGCAGAGATAGGAGCGAATTATTCAAGGGAAAATTTGAATGCCAGTATGCGTTATACAAGATATTATTCCAATCTTGATAAACGTTATAACGGCGGGCTGACATCTTTTGATGAGTTGTATTTCAACTCCGGTATGAAAATATTTAATCTTGCTCGTGCAAGACTCAATGGTAATTTGCGTTATGGAGAGAATGGCATTGGCGATAACCTGAATTATTATTATAACTTCAACCTCTCAAAAAGTTTCAAACAGAGCCTGTCTTTGGAAGCAGGCTATATGAGCAACGCTTATAACACAAAATATTCTGAAGGGAATTCTTTTAGCAGCGGGTTTAAGAGCTCTTATGATACTGCTTATATGAGTGCAAATTATAGACTTCCCAAAAATAAAGGCGTGCTGACACTCGGGCATGATAACGTCAGCTATGAGTCAGGCGGGGCGTCAAACAATTATAATATGATAAAACTGAACTACCGTTTCCCTGAATTCAAAAGAATTTTGCTCGGGTTTGGTGTCGGATACAAGTATTCAGGGCTTGACGGGGGCTGCACTTACAGCGGGGCATTGGGGTATCGGACAAAATCAGGGATGATTATGAGCGTGAATTATCAGTATAATACCGCTATGGGATATATTTTCAACAACATGTACATCCCATCAAATGCAAGACATTCAATAAATTTCACCATGAACGATACTTTTGCTTTTTCTCAAAACGGTCTTCAATCAATAGGCTCGAGTTCTCCTAATCAGGGTTTTGTTGAAATTGTCGCTTATATTGATAAAAATAAAAACGGCAAATTTGACAAAGAAGACATAAAAGTCCCGAATGTTCCCGTTTCAGTAAGCTGGCAGAACGAGTCAATCAAAACAAAACGAAGCGGTTTTTGTCCGCTTCAGTGTGTGGAGAAAGGAATCTATGAGGTAAAACTGGACGGCGAGAATATGCATACAAATCTCTCTGCTGAAAAAAATGCTGAGGCGAGCATCTGTGTTGAACCGCAGAAAACAACACGTGTAGAATTTCCTCTCAGGAGTTCTGTCGGGAATATTTCGGGCGTCCTGAAAATTTCTGATGATTTTGATAGAAAGATGAATATTTCTGATTTCATTGTTACTCTGTGTGGTGAAGACGGGGCAGAGGTTGCTTATTCTACGGTTGATGCTGGCGGAAACTATTATTTTTCAGGGATATCCCCGGGGAAATATGTTGTTGCACTCGATAAGAATTTTATAAATGACTATAACCTCATTCCTGATGAAAAATACGGGAAAATAGAAGTCGATATTCCTTATGTTTATAAAGAATTTGTCGAGATGAACAATCAAAATCTTGTATATAAGAGTTATTGATATGCTAACTCCGGCTGTTGTGATAAAATAATACGGGGATATAAAAACAGATGGATATCAGATGTCTGAAAAAGTTCGATATACAATAACTGCTTGCATTTCAGGCACAGCATGCAATTTTGATTGCAGCTACTGCTACAGGAAAAAACAGGGAGTTGAAGAGAAAAATCAGCCTTCAAATTTTCGTTATTCCGTTGAGTATATGCTGAAGGCTTTATCAAAACAGCGTTTGGGAGGAATTGCAGATATTGTTGTCATCGGAGGAGGAGAAACTCTGCTGCATCCTGATGTCGTTCCTTTTATCAAAGGACTTCTCGCAGAAGGGCATATTGTTGAAGTTGTTACAAATATGACTCTCAATCATCGTATTGATGAGTTATTAGACAACACACCTTCTGAACATCTTGAAAGATTGCTTGTTAAGGGGTCATTTCATTATCTTGAACTGAAGCGGCTGAACAAACTTGATGATTTTTTCAATAATATGAAAAAAGTTGTTGATGCAGGGGCTTCATGCTTTCCGTTTCTGGTAATCTGCGAGGAATATATTCCGCTGCTTGATGAAATAAAACAGGCGTTCCTTGATAACCTCGGCGAACTTCCTCATTGTACGTCAGCTCTTGACTTTGCAGAAGCAAAGATGAAACCTTACGGATTTTATAACAATGAATTCAAAAAAATTGTCAGCGAAAAATTCAACTCCAAAATAAACGACACATTTGACAGATTTTTATCTGTTGATGTGAAAAACCACTTCTGCTACGCAGGTGAGTGGAGTTTTGTTCTGAACACATCAAACGGCAGCATATCAAGATGTTTTTATTCTCCATCCGAGCAGAATATATTCAGAGATATTTCTTCTGAAATAAAACTCGGTGCAATCGGCACAAACTGCTGTATCGGAAACTGTGCGCTTCATTATAATCTTGTATCACAGGGGATTATGCCTGATTTTGATGATGTTATCCCATATGGAGATATGTTGTATAAACCGAAGCTGTTCAACAAAAAACTTGTAGAATTGTTGAATTTCAAATACGAAAATTATATGCCTCTGTTCTCAAAAGAAGAAGAACAAAAGATTAATGATAAGACGAGAAAAACTTTTGAAGAACTCAAGACGAAAGTTTAAAGATGGTTAAAGAAGATAAGATAAAAAGAGTTATATTTTTTTGTGGGGGAAATTATTTCTGCAATTTGAAATGCGAGTATTGCTATCTTGATTCACCAAAGCCAGATAAAAAATTCTGCACCTCAAAAGAGCTGATGAAGACTTTTTCAAAAAAAGCATTAGGCGGGTGTGCTTTTTTCAACTTTGTTACTTTGGGCGAAACCCTTTTGTGTGACGAAAATATTGAAGCGATAAAGTTATTCCTTGAAGAAGGGCATGTTGTCAATGTCGTGACAAATTTGACATATTCAAAAAATTTGGAAAAACTTCTTTTACTGCCTGAGGAGTTAAAAAGCAGGCTGATTATTCATGCGAGTCTACACTATCTTGAATTGAAGAAAAGAAATCTCCTTGATGAATATTTCAACAACCTTCAAAGATGCAAAGAGGCAGGAGTTTCATTTCATATGGATTTAACCGTATATGAAAAATACATGCCTGTTCTTGAAGAGATTAAAGAAGTATGTCTTTTGAAAACAGGGCTTTTGCCGAATATAACAATTGCACTCGACAAAGATAAAAACTGGATGCCGTTTGATTTTTATAATGAAGCAGTGCACAAAAAAATAGTTGATGTTTTTGATGCAAAAGAGCTTGATATTCAGCGCAATATATTTTTTGACAAAGAAGAAAATAAACCTTGTATGGCAGGCAGATGGTCGCTTGTTTATTATTGGTCGGGGAGAAGATGCACTGCCTGCAACGGGATAAAAGTGAATATTGATACGCCGTTTGTAAATTCGGATGGCGTAAAGTGGCTCGGGGGGGGGGGATACGGTTATATGCCCTTTTAAAAGATGTTTTTGCGGGGAGATTTTTTTGACCTGGGGGCTTCTGCCTGAGAGGAATGATATCCCTACATTTTTTGAATTTTATTTGAAAGAAAAAGGTTTTTATTCTGAAACCGTAAAAAAACTCACTGATGTAAAATTATCGGATAACAACAGGTAAGTGCTATGGCGAGAATTCTTGTATCATTTTGGCAGCCGTTGATAGGCAGCAGTTCAGATAATATTATCTGCTATTATGAAGCTTTTGCAAAAGAACTCAAAAAATTTGGAAATGAGGTGTTGATACTCAACAGAGTTTTGTTTACCGATGCTTATTTCAGGTCTTATGCAAAAGAGCATGAGGATTTTCTTGTTGAAGAGGTAAGAAAATTTAATCCCGATTTGATAATAGCGTTTAATAATCAAATTTTTGAGTGTGTTCTTGAAAACACAAATTGTCCTGTCGGCTTGTTTGACGCTGATTCGAGCTATTTATTTTCATCAAAAGATTGTATATCCAAATATATTGAAAGATATTTTATGGTGACTCACTATGAGAATTGGGAGAATGTATATGGTGAAATGGGATTTTCTCGGGAAAAAATTTGTACCATCAAAATAGCAACCTCATGCAGGAGGGAAGAAAAAGAAAAAAACAAGAATATTTCTTTTATCGGAACGAAGTTTCTGCAAACAGTGAGTGAGAATATCAGAAACTATCTTACTGAAAACAAGCCAAATATTTACAAAATGCTAAAAAAACACTGGAGCAGCGGGTCTTATGATTATGAAGAATTGTTGAAGGAGTTTTGTCCTGATTTGACATGTACAAAACATGATATAGCCCAGATATTTGACGGCAGAAACTATGTTCTTTCATCTCTTCTTGATCTCGGTCTGAATTTGTACGGTGCCGGCTGGCATGATGGCGAAGATAATAATATTGCGCTGATGTCCGCTTATGACAGTACTCCGAAATTTTCACTGAAACACAATCAGGATATTTACAATGAGTCGAAAATATGTTTGAGCATCTCACATCCCCAGACAAGAGGCTATGCGTTTCCATGGAGGGTATATGATATTATGGCAACAAGCGGTATGTTGATTTCGTCTTATTCCTCACTGCTGAAATCGCAGACAAAAGATTTTGTTGATATTCCCATGTATAACTCTCCATATGATGCTCGTGATCTGTGCAAAAAATATCTGAAAGAAGCAAATATGAGAGAAGATGTTGTTTGTGCCTGCAATGATTTTATAGAAAAACATGGTCGATGGGAGAACAATTTTCGTGAGCTTGAAACGTTTTTCAGACTTAAACTTATTAACAGAGGAGAAGGGAGTATAAAATTTTTGAGACCGCCTATACAATAGTTTTGTAGTATCATAATTATATTGATTTATTTAAAGAGGAATTTCGATATGAAAATAGCAGTAACTTATGATAACGGACAGGTTTTTCAGCATTTTGGGCACTGCGAGCAGTTCAAGGTTTATACCGTTCAGGATAAGAAAGTTACGGGAACGGAAATTGTCGGCTCAAACGGCAGCGGGCACAGTGCTCTTGCTGATTTGTTGAATAACATAAAAGTTGATGTTCTTATCTGCGGCGGAGTAGGCGGATGTGCTGTTGCTGCTCTTGCTGAATACGGTATAGAACTCTATGCCGGAGTGCAGGGTGATGCCGATGAAGCCGTAGCAAAATTTATACAGGGAACTCTTCCGAAGGTATCAGATGCAAATTGTTCGCACCATCATGACCACGGGCATGAAGAAGGTCACTCCTGCGGGCATTGCCACTAAGTTTTTGATTTATGTTTCAGGCGGGCATTTTATATGCCCGCTTTGAGTTTTTTGAAGAAATTATAATTTATGGGCAGGATTGCGAAAAAAGAATAAAATAAATATCAGAATAAGATAAGAGAAAGAGGTAACTATGACCGTACTTGTTTTGGGCGGTGCCGGATATATAGGTTCCCACACTGTTTATGAGCTTATTGACTTGGGAGAGGATGTCGTTGTTGTTGATAATCTGATAACAGGTCATGAGGAAGCCGTTCATAAGAAAGCAAGATTTTACAAAGGAGATATCAGGAACAAAGACTTTTTAGATAATTTGTTCAAAAAAGAGAAAATTGATTCGCTTATTCACTTTGCTGCAAGCTCGCTTGTCGGAGAAAGCATGGTCAATCCTCTGAAATATTATGATAACAATCTTTATGGAACAATGGTTTTGTTGAAATCGATGGTTGAGCATAATATAAACAAGATAGTTTTTTCTTCTACCGCAGCTGTCTACGGAGAGCCTGAGAATATTCCGATACTCGAAGATGATAGCACTTCACCGACAAACACCTATGGAGAAACAAAACTGTCAATGGAGAAGATGTTCAAATGGGTATCTGCTGCTCATAATCTTAGATTTGTTTCTCTTCGATATTTTAATGCATGCGGGGCGCATATAAGCGGGAAAATCGGAGAAGACCACAGCCCTGAGAGTCATCTTATCCCTTTGATTTTGCAGGTGCCTAACGGAAAAAGAGAGGCAATAAACATATTCGGAGATGACTATGATACAAAAGACGGAACCTGCGTGAGAGATTATATCCATGTTACCGACCTCGCTCAGGCTCATATTCTTGCGTTGAAGTACCTTGATAAAGGTGGCGGAAGCGACATCTTCAATCTCGGAAACGGAGTCGGCTTTAGTGTAAAAGAAGTTGTTGAGACTGCAAGGAAAGTGACCGCCCATAATATTCCCGCTGTTATATCTCCAAGGAGAGCCGGTGACCCGGCAAAACTTGTTGCCTCAAGTGATAAAGCAAGAAAAATTTTGGGGTGGGCTCCTGCGCATGCTGATTTGGCAGAGATTATCTCAACCGCATGGAAATGGCACAAAAAACATCCGGGTGGATTTTCAAAATAATTATGCGGGGTAATTTTTTATGATAAAGAAAGTTTTTTGGCTTATAGTCAGTTTTATAGGGGCTTATGCTCTCGGGGTTGTTGTCGGGGTATTTCATCCTCAGGAAAAAATCAGCGCTCTATGGCTGTTGATTGCTGCCGTGTGTATATATTCAATATCTTACCGTTATTATGCAGCTTTTCTTGCGGCAAAAGTTCTCGCACTCAAAAAAGAAAACCCGACGCCTGCTCTGACAATGGCTGATGGGAATGATTATGTCCCTACAAACAAGTGGGTTTTGTTCGGACATCACTTTGCCGCAATAGCAGGTGCTGGTCCTTTGATTGGTCCTATGCTTGCTGCACAGTTCGGTTATCTTCCGGGATTTTTGTGGATTCTTGTCGGTGCAACTTTGGGCGGAGCCGTGCATGATATGGTTGTGCTGACTGCTTCTGTCAGAAAAAACGGGAAATCCATCGCGCAGATTGCAAAAGATGAAATAGGACCTGTCGGAGGGATAGCTGCTTCAATAGCCGTTTTGTTTATTATAGTGATTACTCTTGCAGGACTCGGGGTTGCTGTTGTGAATGCTCTGTTTAAAAATTCATGGGGATTTTTTACGATAGCGTCTACGGTGCCTGTTTCGATGATAATGGGTTTTTATATCTTCAAGACAAAAGACATAAGAGGCGCTACGATTTTTGGTGTGACGGCACTTCTTTGTGCGCTTATTTTCGGACATAATATCGCAGGAACTCCGTTTGAACGATTCTTTAGCTACAGTAAAGAAAGCCTTGTAATTATAATGGCAATATACGGTTTCTTTGCCTCTGTTATCCCTGTATGGCTGCTTTTATCTCCGAGAGGTTATCTTTCGACTTATATGAAAGTCGGCACCATAGGTTTGTTGAGCATAGGCGTTTTGTTCCTTGCCCCAGAGCTGCACATGCCGGCTGTGACGAAGTTTGTTCACGGAGGAGGACCGATTATCCCGGGGGCTGTATTTCCGTTTATGTTCATAACGATTGCATGCGGAGCGATATCAGGTTTTCATGCGATTATTGCCTCAGGGACGACATCGAAGATGATTATCTCTGAGGAGGATATCCCTGCTATCAGTTATGGTGCTATGCTGACTGAAGGGTTTGTTTCTTTGATGGCGTTGATTGCTGCCACTGTTCTGATGCCCGGGGATTATTTTGCCATCAATACTACGCTTTCTTTTGAGAAATTGACAGAGATGGGGTTTGCACCTCAGCAGATACATCAGCTCTGTGAATTGGTGCAGGCTGATGTGATAGGCCGCCCGGGAGGAGCTGTGTCGCTTGCTGTCGGGATGTCTTATATTTTCGGGAAAATTCCCGGTTTACAGTCATTAATGCCTTACTGGTACAATTTTGCAATAACTTTTGAGGCGTTGTTTATTTTAACGACCGTTGATACGGGAACACGTGCCGCAAGGTTTCTTTTGCAGGAATTCTTTGGTGTTGTTTACAAACCGTTTTCTGCTCCAAACTGGCTTCCCGGGGTATTGATTACAAGCGGGCTTGTTGTTTTCTGCTGGGGATATTTGATTTATTCAGGAAACATATCAACCATCTGGCCCCTGTTTGGTGTGTCCAATCAGCTGTTGGCTGCGATTGCTTTCGGTATAGGAACAACAATGATAATTAAATCAGGCAAACTCAAGTACGCATGGACGACATTTATTCCGATGGTGTTTATGTATGTTACGACATTTTGTGCTGCATATCAGTTGTTTTTTATCTTCAAAAACAGTGCGTCAGCTGCAGTAAGCGCTTTTGAGGAGATGAGTTACAGAGTTGATATGGTTCTTGTGTGTGTTGTTTTTCTTCTTGCATTGATAATTCTATTTAACACCATCAGAAGCTGGGTTGATTATTTCAGGACAAAAGAAAGTGATTAATATGTTTTGTCGAAAAATAAGCGTAATAATTTTTGTATCACTATTTATGTTTTCTTTTTCTTATATGCAGGTATGGGGTGCAGAAAAAGCGCAGATAAAGAAAAATCAAGTTCTCTCAATACAGGATTGTGTCGCATTTGCAATCAATAACAGCCCTGTTATCAAGAAATATGAGTATAACCTTGAGATAGCAAACAGCAATGTGGGGATAGCAAAGTCTGTTTATTTCCCGACACTGGGTGCAGGAGTCGGAATTTATCAGGATTACAACTCGAATAAAAATTATGACGGTTCTTCAAACAGAGAGCTGCCGTCGGCAGCTGTTACGTTTAACCAGCTTATATGGAATTTCGGGAAGGCAAGCTCTCTAATAAAGATGGAGCAGTTTTATCGTCTTGGTGCCGAGTATCAGTTTATGGACAGCATATGCAACACCATATATGACGTAAAATCAAAGTATTATGCCGTATTGAGGGCGCAGGGGCTTGTTGAGATAGCAAAAAATAATGTATTGATTAACGAAAAAAATTATGAACGTGCAAGGAAATATGCCGAGTCGGGTAAAAGAACAAAAATTGATGTTGTGAATGCTGAGGTTTATTTGAGTGAGGCAAGGATAGCGCTTGTTGATGCTCAGAATGAGTATGATAATGCTCTTGCTGATTTGGGAAATTCGTTATTTGTTGCTTATGCTCCTGATTTCAAGATTAAAGAGGTTGATACGTTCAGATTTCGGGATGATTATCCTTCGTCAATTTTGCATTCCGCTTCATCAAAGATTGTAGATGTGGCGTTTAAAACCGGTGTTGAGAGAAATATTTTATCTTCTGAGTTGAAGAAGCTTCCGTTCAATCTCGAGCAGGCAATAGAACTTGCTTATAAGAGCAGTCCTGATTTATGGGTTTTGGAGTCTACGCTCAAGGCGATGCAGCAGTCAGTGTTGTATATCAAGAGGCAGTATTATCCTGATTTGACAGGGAATATCGGATACGGGTACAACAATACAAAGGATTTATCAAACAATAATTTGAATATGTCCGTAAATTTGACATCGTCTTTGAACATCAAACAGCTAAAGCATGAGATAGATCGTGCGATGGCTGAGGTAAATCTTGCTTCGAATGACATAGACCATTTCAGGCAAAATTTGTATTTTAGCGTGAAGAAGGCATATATAAACGTCGATAAAAACGCCCGCCAGATACCTGCTGCACAGGAAAAAGTCAGACAGGCTCTTGAAAATTTCGAGCTTGCAGACAAGCTTTATGATGAAGGGAAGGGAGATTATATTCTCTGGCAGAATGCACGTGAGAATTATAATGAAGCGAAGATTGAGTATGTTGATACGCTTTATCACTACAACATGTCACTTGCCGATTTGGAGATAGCCATGCATTATCATCTTGATGACCTGCATTCTCAGGCTGAACATGCCATGCACTATCACCACAAGGAAATAATTGAAAAGCTTGAAGAGTCGCTGCACTGTCAAAGAGAACATCATGAACATCCCAATCATGAACATGGAGAGGATGACCTGCTTCACTAAAAGTTTGAGATTGTGTGTGTTTATAATATTATCATGTGATAGTGAGGCAAAAATTTGACAGGTTGGGATAAAAGAGATGATTTCTACCAATAAATTAACCGTACGATTTGGAACGGAACCGTTGTTTGAGAATGTCAGCGTAAAATTTTCCGAGGGAAACTGCTATGGTGTAATAGGTGCTAACGGAGCAGGGAAGAGTACTCTTTTGAGGGTTCTATCAGGAGAACTCGAACCTACATCGGGAGAGGTGAATGTAACAAAGGGGCAGAGAATTGCTGTTTTGAAGCAGAATCATTTTGAATTTGACGAGTTCAGAGTAATTGATACCGTTATTATGGGATATAAGAAGCTTTATGACATAATGCAGGAGAGGGAAGCACTTTATGCGAAGCCTGATTTTGATGAAGCTGACGGGATGAGAGTTGCCGAGTTGGAAACAGCTTTTGCAGAGATGGACGGCTGGCAGGCTGAGTCGATGGCTGCTACGTTGTTGAGTGACTTAGGTATAGAAGATGAAAAACATTATTTGTTGATGAATGAGTTATCAGGCAGCGAAAAAGTGAGAGTGCTGCTTGCGCAGGCATTGTTTGGCAATCCTGATATTCTTCTTCTTGATGAGCCTACAAACCACCTTGATGTGATGACAATTGCCTGGCTTGAAGAATTTTTGATTAACTTCCCGAATACTGTAATTGTTGTTTCTCACGACAGGAAGTTTCTTGATAGTGTGTGCACGCATATTGCCGATATTGATTATCATGATATCAGACTTTATGCGGGGAATTATACTTTCTGGTCGCAGGCGAGCCAGCTGATACAGAAGCAGAAGGCTGAGTTGAACAGAAAAACAGAAGAGAAGATGGAAGAGCTGAAGGCGTTTATTGCAAGGTTCAGCGCAAATGCGTCGAAAGCAAAGCAGGCAACATCAAGAAAAAACATGCTTGATAAACTCTCTCTTGAAGAGATAAAACCTTCTTCAAGACAGTATCCGAGAATAAGGTTTAATTTTGTCAAAATTCCCGGGAAAGATATGCTTCAGATTGAAAATTTGAGCAAGTCAGCAGATGGAGAAGTGTTATTCAAGAATTTTAACCTTGAAGTGCAGACCGGTGAAAAAATAGCTTTTTTGAGCAAGAACCCTCTGACGATAACTACTTTATTTCAGATTCTGGCGGGAGAGATTGAGCCTGATGGGGGAACTTACCGTTGGGGAGTAACTTCAACGCAGTCTTATTTTCCGAAGGATAATAACAGATTTTTTGAAACTGATATGAATTTGATAGAGTGGTTGAGGCAGTTTTCACCGGATCAGAATATAAATTTCATCAGGGGATATTTAGGGCGTATGTTGTTCTCCGGAGAGGATTCTGAGAAGAGTGCGAATGTTCTTTCAGGAGGAGAAAGAGTCCGTTGTATGTTAGCAAGAATGATGGTGAGTGATTCAAATGTTCTGATTTTTGATGAACCTACAAACCATCTCGATTTGGAGTCTATTACAGCGTTGAATAACTCTTTGATAGATTTTCAGGGAACAATTTTATTTACGTCGCAAGACCATCAGTTTATACAAACTGTTGCTGATCGCATTGTTGAGATAGCCCCCGGAGGTTATGTGAATGCACAGTGCAGATATGATGATTATCTTGTGAACCTGAACATACAAAAAAGACGGGAGATGATTTATTCTCCGAAAAATCAAAAAGCCTTGGCAAAAAAATAGAAATTTAGACATATAAGTTGTGTGTTCTTTTTTGAGAAAAAATGAATAAGTATAATGCAGTATTTTCTGATTGCTGTGTTGTATGATATTATTTATTTGAGTAATGAAAAAGGTTTTTCGCATATGAGATGCCCTGTTTGCAATAATATGATGATTGTAGTTGAACGTTATGATGTTGAACTTGATTATTGCATAGATTGTCATGGTATTTGGTTTGATTTTGAAGAGTTAAAATTCCTCTCTGATGCTATGGAGGATGTTGAGTTTGAAATTCCTAGCGAAGAGAACATCAAAGAAGTAAAAAATTCAAAAGAAAAAATTCACAGATGCCCTCGATGTATGTCAAAGATGAAGAAGATTATGATAAACGGAAATCCTCCTGTGATTGATTGTTGTCCTAATCGTCATGGATTTTGGTTTGATAGCGGCGAACTCGGGGAATATATTCAAAGTAATTCAAAAATTGAGCCTAAGGGAATGATTAAGTTTTTAGGCGAAGTTATAAAGATGAAATAAGATAACAAAAGGAGATTTTATTTATGGTTTTATTAGCTCTTTTTATGATAATTTTACTGGTAGTTGTTTTCGTTGTCGGTGCTTGGTTTGTCGGAATATACAACAAACTGGTGTCAGAACGCAATGAAGTGAAAAATTCTTTTTCTCAAATTGATGTTCAGCTGAAAAGACGTTATGACCTTATACCGAACTTGATAAACACCGTAAAAGGTTATATGACACATGAAAGAGAAACTCTTGAAAATATCACAAAACTAAGACAGCAGGCTATCAATATCTCTGATGATAATGTTGCATCAAAGTCCAAGGTAGAGAGTTTGTTATCTCAATCTTTGAAATCAGTGTTTGCGCTTGCAGAAAACTATCCTGATTTGAAAGCCAGCCAGAACTTTGTTCAGCTTCAGGAAGAACTCGCTTCTACAGAAAACAAAATCAGTTTTGCAAGACAGTATTATAATGATTCAGTAATGAAGTTCAATACAAGCGTAGAGTTGTTTCCAAACTCTATAGTCGCAGGTATGTGCGGTTTTTCAAAATCAGAATTTTTCGAAGTTGAAAATCCTGAAGAAAGACAGAATGTGAAGGTAAGTTTCTAACTTTATGTGGGAATTGATTGAAATAAACAAAAGAAAGTCTATGACCTTTCTGTTTTTGTTGGGAACATTGCTTTTTGCAGTAATCCTGCTCACTGTTGAAGGTATTTTGCAGTATGTAATAACAGTGCCCGAAGACTTATATGATGAGTTGATGTTATTCGGACTTTTGCTGTCGGTTATTATATTTGTTCCTACGGTTGCATTTCAGTTATTCAAAGTTTTCCGCTCAGGTTATCAGGATATACTGATGATGGCAGGAGCGCAACAGGTTTTCCCCTCTAAAAACAGTAAGATGTTATGCAATGTTGTTGAAGAAATGGTCATTGCATCAGGATTCAAGGGCAAGCCGGATATTTATATCATCGAAGATAGCGTGCCAAATGCGTTTGCTGTTGGTATCAACGAAAAAAAATGCGCAATAGCTGTCACCTCTTCCCTTTTGAAAATTCTCAACAGAGAAGAGCTTCAGGCTGTTATAGCTCATGAGATGGCTCATCTTTATAACAGGGATTCTTTGTTTTTGACAATAGCCTCATTTTTTGTCGGGACTATTTTGACCATTGCTTCGTCGATATCATTCAACGGAGGCGGACGTTCAAGCGGCCGGGGCGGGAATCTTGTTTCGTTGTTGATATTGATTGTTATTATGCTTATTGTCACTTTGGTTGCTCCGTTGATTGCGAGGATGTTGTTTTTCATGACATCTAGAAAAAGAGAGTATCTTGCTGACGCATGTGCTGTACAGTTTACGAGAAATCCCGGAGCGCTTGCTTCTGCTCTGACAAAAATAAGCTCGCAGGAGTTCAAACCTTTTGCAAAAGATTTTGCAAGAAAATCAGAAGCGCAGATGCCGCTTTATATAAACAACCCTTCACTGGCTGCCGATAAAGAGTCTTTGTTTGCGACACATCCGCCGATAAAAAAACGAATAGCAATCCTTTCAAGGTTAGCAAAGGGGTCTATTATTGATTATCAAAAGGTTTATGCTGAAGAATGCGGCGAAAAACTGTTCTCAAAACAGATGCTTCAAGAATCAGTGAAGATGGGACATCCACTGCCGCCGACTCCTGCTGATTTCGCCGGAGGAGCTGTTGTTATGGGGCTGCAGGGTGCTTCCGGTGTCGCAGAAGGTGCCGGTTCCGGTGTATCCGGTGTGGAAACTCCTGTGTCCGCTTCTTCTCAAACGCAGAGCATTTTCAATTCAAAAGAGAAGATTGCTCAGAAGCGTATGGCAAATAATATTATGTGGGAGTCAGTGAAGTATTCGATTGTAGAATGCGATTGCGGAACAACTCTCAAAATACCGCCTTGTTATACGGGCAAGCCGATAAAGTGTCCTCATTGCGGTAAAGTCCATACCGTAGAGAAAGCTGCTTAGATTTTAATTTTGACGACGACTTTTTTCACATAAGACGTTTTTTCAGCGGTTAGTGATGGCATATGTGCATCATGAGGGAAAAATATGAGAAAATCTCCCTGTTCTGCTGTCAAAAAATCACAGTTCCCATCAAGAAACATGATATCTTTTTCTTCATCGTAGGGGATTGATATGCTTGTGTTGTCTATATGCGTGTAACCGAGCTGTTCTTTGCCTTTTATTATGAATTGAATGTCGATGTATTTTTTGTGGGCTTCGAGTTTGGCTGTTTCTTTTTGTTTTGTTTGATAGTCTTGAACTATTGCAAATATTTTGTCTTTTTCTATTTCATATTTTCCGTTTTGAGTGTTGGAAAGGTCATTTTGCTGAAGGAACAAGAGTGCTTGTTTGATATCGCTGCCAAGTGAAAAATAGCTTTGGGCCTGTTTTATAGAGTCTTTTATCATTTTTTTTATCCATATATTACGTTATTTTACAAATTATAATATTTATATGATTTTTATGGCAATAAATTTTTTTTACATGTTTATTAATTATTATAATTTTGATTTTATATATTTTAACAAAGAGCTTAGTAATATATAATATTTTGGTAGAATTTGGTAGAAAGGTTAGGATAAAGGTAAAACAAATGAACATACAGGCGGTTTCTTCTTATAACTATAATAATTACAATACTTCTATGACAAGGGCGCAAGCTCCGAAGCAGAACATATCATTTTCGAGTTATCAGACTGATTATGGGGAACCTGTTGCTGAGCTTGATCCTGAACTATTTGATTTTATAGAAAAAAATAAGAAGGAATATGGTGTATTTCGTTATTTCACATCACGAATTCATGATGTTGCTGATTCTGTCGGCGATGAAATTGAAAATCCTGAAAATCCTGATGGGCTGAAAATTCTTGGCAGAAACGTTTGGCATGAAGTTAAGGACAGACTTGATACTGCTAGAGAACAAGGGCATGTAATGGGCAAAACAATCGGCGGACACGTCTGGAATTATGAAAAATTGCCTGAAAAAGAGCACATGTTGACTGATTGGATAACAGGACGGATGAGCAAAGAGAGATTTGACTATAAAGCTATGAATAAAATCATTGATTATATGTATAAAGATTTCAAGGGCGGTCAAAGCAGCTCAACAGGGAAGTATGACAGAACTGTTTAGTTTTTCAGTTAAAAGAGATAATAAAAAGAAAAGACCTATTTGAGAGGTCTTTTCTTTTTTATTTATTGTTTTTGTTCTCGAACAGTTTGTTATTTACGAATGTCCCGGCTTTTTCTCCAAAATAGTTGCCAATCCCTATTCCGATGAGAGAGCCGATGGCTCCGAAACGGCGATCAAGAACTGCTCCGACTGCTGCCATTCCTGCTACCATAGAAGCGATGTTTATTCCTGATTTGAGAAGTTGTTTTCCTGCTGCCTGGATTTTTTTGTCTTTTTGTTCTTCGTTTTTGACTGCGCTTACGATATCTGGAATTTCAAGCAATGCAAACGCTGCTACACTCAGTACGGGAATTCTCATCATTGAACGGCATATGAGCTTTGCAATTTTGCTTTTACCTTTGATTATATACACTTTGTTTTGTTTCAAGCCGTTTTTAATTATATCCATACTTTCTCCCGGCTTGATTTCTCTTGTTACAGTCAGATTCATGGCGTTAACTATTTTCTGCCCAATCTTTGTATTGAATAAAGATTTATCAATTTTGTCATATACTGTATCAAATTTTTGGGTATCGAATTTCTTTCTTAGTTGTCTTAGAGGAAATTCGAGCAGGGTGTCCTGAGCAAAGGTGAATTCCATTTGTGTCGGATTGGGTGCTATTTTTTTGTTTTTGATTTGTTTCAGGACGGAGTTGATGTCAGAAAAGTCCATAGGCAGGTTGTTGAGTGCAAGAAGTGCAAGTCCTGCTGTTTTTACTCTTTTATTGCGTTCTGATGAGTCTTTGACTCCGAGAACTCTTCTGATAGGTGCAATTGGAGAGGCAGCCATTTTGAACAATTCTTCTTTGCTGATGGCTGCTTTATCATGTTTGTTGACTTCGTCTATGAACTTTGTTGTAAAGTTTGTTGTATCTTTATCAAGATTTCCCTGCATTTTTATGCCTGATGCATTGTGATGAGTTCTATCCTGTGGATTTTTAAGCACAGTTTTTTGTTCCCGGGTTTGGTTCCCATGGGAATTTGCTGTGCTGTTTATTCTATATGCTCTGTATATTTCCGCTATATTACCTTCCACAAATACCTTCCAAAAGTTTATATGAGAATATTCAATCCTACATATTTATAAAAAAAATTTTTATCCTTAAATTGCTTATACCGTTCAAAACTGTAACAAATTTAATAAAAAAATCCCTTTTGAATATTATTCAAAAGGGATTTTTTAAAGTCAGATTTTTATTTTATTGATATAGCGGCTGCAATTTTGCTTCCTGCTGAGGGATTTTTCCTTCTTCTATTGACATATATGCTCTGTAGTCAATTACAGGGAAGCAGTTGTCAATTGATTCTATTTCTTTGAGGTAATTATCATCTATGTTGTTGTTTTCAATCATAGTGGCAATTTTTTCGAATCTTTTGACATGTTCTCTAAATCTTTCAGTAGCATAGTCTTTTGCCTGCCATGTTGTGATTAAGAACGGCCAGTCGCTGCTTTGCAACAGGAGGTTCTCTCTTGCAAGCTGGTTGAGTGCTCTGTGTTTCAGTTTATCCTGAGGGATAGTCTGATTTGCGTCTGCTATATCCTGCATGCGTTTTTCGCAGGCATGGATAATCGGCCACATCCATTCCGTGAGATGGTTTTGCCATACCCAGAAGTGTCCCCCCTGACCCCATGAGCTTTCTGGAATTTGGATTGCTTCTGTCGGCGGATATTTATCAAGGTATTCCGCTGCTGTTTGTCTTTCGATTTCAGGCAGGTAGTTGTTGAGTTTTTTGATAACCTGTTTGATGAACTCAACACCTTCGAACCACCAGTGACCAAACAATTCTGTGTCAAATGAAACCATTACCAGACCATGTTTTCCTGTAGCTTTTTTGTAATCATTCAACATGTGATAGAGGATTGTTGTGTAGTGGTCAGAGTTTTCGTTTACTTTTGACATAGCAAGCACTGGGTCATAGAGCATTTTATCTCCGAGGTCTGTTGTCGGGCTTGTTATTCTCCAGTAGTGCATACCTGATTTGTCGTCTTTTTTGTGGAATTCTCTGAAACAACCGTCACCCGGGTAACCGTCGGCAGCTGACCATACCTGATAGCCCGCTCTGTCGTTTCTGCCCATTACGGCAACCTGAGCATCAGGCAGCCAGTAAGCTGAGTATGTATCGTAGCCTGTAGCTTCTCTTTCCGGGAGAGGAATATATTCGATGTTTCCATAAACACCGATTACACGTCTGTTTCCGATAGAGTTGCCGCCTTCGATAACATGAGACTCCGTGAAGAAATATTCAATGTCATTATTCGCAAGAGTTACTTCTATAGCGGGACGCCATTTTTTCTGACCGTCTTTGCCGATATATTCATAACCCTGTCTGTAAGCACATTCAGGCAGCCAGGTTCCTCTTGCTTTTTTCCCGAAGAGGCGTTTTGTTGTATCAGAACCGATTTTGAACTGAGCGTTCAGGTTTGAATCTGTCGCAAGCAGAGGAGAAAAACCATGAGTAGCCCCTGATGTTGTAATTTCAATACAGCCTAAGTCCTGGAATTTTTTGAATGCTGTTATTAGATTTTTGTTATATTTGTTGATGAAGTTGTCTTTGATGTTTGTGAACCAGTCATAATAATATTTTGCAAGATATTTCAAATGCTGAGAGTGTGCAACATTCGGATTAGGGTATCTTTCGAGGTCTTGAGATACCGCTTTGATTCTTGCGTCGAGATATTTTATGAAACCTTCCTGAAGATGTTCGTCATTCAGCTGTTCTGCGAGTATAGGAGTAATTCCTACGGTTAATTTAGCCTTTATTCCTTCGTCGTACAATTCTGATATTGCATTTAGCAGAGGAATATAGGTTTCAGACATGCATTCATACAAATTTTCTTCTCCGAAGGGCCACATACCTGCTTTTCTGTAGTATGGCAGGTGGCTGTGAAGCATAAATACAAATGAACCTACTGACATGTTTTGTCCTCCAATTTTTTTGTAAGTATTTTATTATCGCTAATTCTAACATGAAATGAAATAAAATATAACCCTAGAGGATTAATTCTTGAGAATAATATCAAGCTATTCTTTAGAGTAGAGGTGTAAATTTTTATTAAGTATTTATTTATTTTCTTGACCTGTGTCAAAAAAAATTTTTTAGAGTTTTCTAATCTTTTGAAGAGAATATTTATAAAGGTGATTTATGAAAATAATTAATCAGGCTGTATCAAATTTTGTATATTATAATAGCCTAAACAAACATAGGTATAATATTTCAAGTAAGCTTGAGAGGGTTCCTGCTCATGATGAAGTTTATTTTACGGGAAAGCACAGAACACATGCAGCAAAAGAAAAACCTTTGCCTCAGAGTGTTCAGGGTGCCGCAGTTTTTTCAGACAGGGTATATGAGCTGGCAAAAGAAGGAAATATGAATCTTGAGAGCGTTGCTGAAGTTATTCATTCTTATGATCCTGAGATTGATGTGAAGTCAAAAGATGAGTTAGCAAAACTTATTCCCGATGCCCAAAATTATACAGCTTTTTATAGAGGAACAATGAGTGATGATTTTTCCGCAACTGAAAAGCAGATGTTTTTGAATATCCCGCAAAAAAACGGCGAAGCCGAAATTGTTTCTTTTGTTATGAATTCCGCTCATGAATTTACACATGCACATCCTTCTCAAAATGAGAGAACATTTGAGTTTTTGAAGAGGGTCAGCAGGGGAAATTCTTATGATGCCAAAGTTTTTATGACAATAGGAGAGCAGTTGTTTAAATATTTTGATACTGAAGTTCAGGCGATGGCTTCTTTGGGGGTGTTCAACAATCCACTGGACATAAGCAGTCTGGTAGAACACAGAATGGTTCTCCCAAGAGCGGAAGAAGTGTCAAAGGGTGATATACTGAAATCGCTTCATGTCAAAGATGAGAAAGAGTTCAAATCACAGGTGCTTAATAAATTCAATAAAGATTTTGATAATTTTATTGCCTACGCCTCTCAGGACAAGGAGTTTTATGAAATAATGCCTTATAAAAATAATTTGAATAAACTTGCATCAATAGTAAAAAGTTACTGCGGTTATAAAGCTCTTGATGAATATGAAGCTTATACAACAGAGAGTGTTGTCGGCAAAAAATTGCGCAATATAGAAGGCAGCGCAAATATAGATGTGCTGCCTATGTATTATCAAATGTTGGGAAAAGCTTTTTCGTAGTTTTATTTTGATATAACATCAAATCCCGTGTATTTTCTCAACACTTCAGGGACAACTACGCTGCCGTCTTTTTGCTGATAATTTTCGAGGATTGCTGCGAATGTTCTTCCGACAGCAAGACCTGAGCCGTTCATTGTGTGGACAAACTGAGGTTTGCCTGTTTCTTTTGAACGATATCTCATGTTTGCTCTGCGAGCCTGGAAGTCGCCCATGTTTGAGCAGCTTGAGATTTCTTTATAAGCATTATAAGAAGGAAGCCATACTTCGAGGTCGTAGCATATTTTTGCGCTGAATCCGAGGTCGCCTGTGCAGAGTTCGACTCTTCTATAAGGAAGTCCCAAAAGCTCGAGGACGTGTTCTGCATCCCTTGTGAGTTTTTCATGTTCTTCCGGGCTTGTTTCGGGAGTGCAGACTTTGACGAGTTCAACTTTGTTGAACTGATGGAGTCTGATGAGTCCTCTTGTATCTTTACCTGCTGAGCCTGCTTCTCTTCTGAAACAAGGGGTGTAAGCCGTCATATATTTCGGAAGGTCTTCTTCTTTGAGAATTTCATCGCAGTAGATGTTTGTAACCGGTACTTCAGCTGTCGGGATGAGGTAGAGGTCTTCGTCCTGACATTTGTACATATCTTCTTTGAATTTCGGGAGCTGGCCAGTTCCTGTCATTGCTGCTGAGTTGACGAGTATCGGCGGTATAATTTCGGTGTAGCCATGCTGTGTTGTATGCACTTCAAGGAAGAAGTTTATGATAGCACGCTCGAGAGCAGCACCTTTGCCTTTGTAGATGGTAAATCTTGATTGTGCTATTTTTACGCCTCTTTCAAAGTCTACTATGTCCAAATCCTGTGCGATATCCCAGTGAGGTTTCAGTTCAAAATCCTTTTTTGTAGGCTCGCCAAAGGTTTTGATGACTTTGTTATAAGAATCATCTTCTCCTGTCGGAACATCTTCAAAAGGCGTGTTTGGAGTGTGGAGGAGAATGTCTTTTTGGACTTCTGTCAGTTTTGTTTCCTTTTCTTCGAGTTCTTTGAGTTCTTCTCCGAGTTTTTTTACTTTTTCCTGAATTTCTGTTGTATCTTTTCCTTCTTTTTTGAGGATGCCGATTTCTTTTGAGATGTTGTTGCGTGATGAGCGGAGCTCATCGGCTTTTGTTTGGATTTCTCTTCTTTCTTTGTCAATTTCTATGATTTTGTCTATTGATAAGTCAGGGTTTCTTCTTTTCAAAAGTTCGTTGACTTTTTCCGGGTTTTCTCTGATTACTTTGATATCAAGCATTTTTCTATCCTTTTTTTACTGTGGTTGTAGTTTTATTATATTATAATAGAAAGAAATTGATACAGTTTATTTTATTTAGAGAGGAATTATTATGATTTCAGTTGGCAATGTTAATAGCCGTACTTTTGGCTCTTCTTTTATTTCGGTGACAACAACCAAGAATGTTTATGGCAATACCTGCGATAGTAAAAAGTTAATTAATACGGATGTGATAGATTATATTAAACCTTCTGCTGTTGTTGGGAGCGATAGCGATGATGAAGATGATAGAAATGCTGTTATTGCTTATAAGAATGGAGGAAATGATACGTTGAAAGAAACTTATGGTGATATGAAGCAAAAACTTGATATAGTCGGATAGCATCTTCAAGATATATTTATTTTTTAAGAGGCACTTTTCTGAAAGTGCCTCTTTTGTGTAAAAGAATGTAAAAAAAACAGATATCATGTAGCAATAAATATTTTCAGGAGGCTTTAGTAATGTAAGTTTAAATAAACAACAGGTAGATGGTATGATGAATGTAACAGGAAGCGGATATCCAAAACAAAACTTTTCTTTTGGCAGAAGCGGAGAACGTTTTGTTGAGGCACTTGGCAGAACAACAAAAGGGATGATTGAGTATACCGTACAAGACTTGGCTCCCAGAGACAGAAGCCTTGTGAGAGAAACGATTGTTAACAGTGTAGAGAAACGTAATATTTTGAACATTTTCTGGAACGCTCTTCATCGTACAAACAATCCGAGAATAGATGATGATATTAAGGTAATAAGACGCCATGCATCTTATGATGGTGTGAACGGAGCGAAGATGCGTAAGGCGATTGCTGATGAATTAGGATTGAGAGATCCATCAGGCAAGAGTGCAGAGTTTTTTAACATGCTTGTATAAGGCTGATATAAACAACAGACATTAAATCCGCATTTTAAAATGCGGATTTTTTATTTTTAATACTTATTCATTATTTTCAAATAATTTTTTTTAGATATAATTTTTTTGGAAGACATGAGGAGAATTTTTTTATGTTGAAGATTATGAGTGCTACACCTGCTTTCAGGGGAAGCAAAATGGTTCAGGTGTCTGATGACAAACAGGGTGAGTCAAAAGTTTTTGTTAACCCGAAACAGGTTCTTGCTATCAAAAAAGATGCAAAAGACGAGTCAAAGACAAATATTTTTCTTGCAGCGCCTATGGATGATTTCAACGGTAATGTAATATCAGTCAAAGAAACTCCCGCTGTTGTTGCAGGCAAGTTTAATGCGGAAGCTTAGTTAAATAAAAACAACAAATTTTGCAAAGCATAGTAAAATGAACTAAAATTTTACTATGCTTTTTCAATATATTTCAGAGTACATAGATTATTTATCAGTAGAAAGAGGGCTATCAGAGAATACTCTGCTTGCTTATCGCAATGATCTGGTAGATTTTTCAGAGTTTTTGAGCAGTCTTGGAATAGAAGAACTTCCTGATATATCGCGTACAAATGTGAACCGGTATATAAGAAATCTTCGTCAGGAGGACTTTTCCCCTGGGAGTATCACAAGAAAAATAGCCTCTTTGAGAGGTTTTTTCAAATGGCTTATATCATCAGAATATCTTTCTCATGACCCGACAGCGAGTCTTGAACAGCCAAAGCTTAGCAGGCATTTGCCGAAGGTTTTAACGCTGTCTGAGATAAATATAATACTTCAGGAAAATCTTTCTCCATGGCAGCGTGCGGTTGTTGAACTTCTATATGCAGCAGGGCTTCGTGTTTCTGAGCTTGCTAATTTGAAGGTGTCTGATGTGAATTTGGAGCAGGCTTATGTAAGATGCCTAGGAAAAGGTTCTAAAGAGCGTCTTGTTCCAATCGGGAAATATGCTGTGGCTGCTGTTAAAGATTATCTTGAAAAAAGAAAAATGTTTGTACTCAATATGGAGTCTGATTCAAAACACTTATTCTTGGATGAGAAAGGACATGATGTTTCGAGGCAGAAGATTTATTTGCTGATACATGAATTGGGGAAAAAAGTGGGGAAAAACATATCCCCCCACACGCTGCGTCACAGCTTTGCAACGCATCTTCTTGAAAACGGTGCTGATTTGAGGGTTGTACAGGAGTTATTGGGACACAGTGATGTTTCAACCACTCAGCTTTATACACATGTAAGCAAAAAGCGACTGAAAGAGGTTTATTTTTTAATTAACAAAAATTAATGAATAGGAAGTATTTTTTTAGAATATAATGAAAAATCATTCAAAATGAGTTATACTATATTTGTAATAATAGGCTTTGGTTTATGATTTTGAAACAAATAAAACTGATAATGATTGTTGGCGTGTGTGCATTTTTGCTGTGCGGATGCCAGATTAGAAGTTCTACAATTGTTTTGAAAGATAAGACTAAAGAAAAACCCAAAACAGAAAGTGCCGTAAGAGTCGAAAACGGTGTTATTATATATAAAGATACAAAGAAATATGATACTTCCAAAATTCCCAAAGAAGGGGATAAAGAGGAGGATTATATTTTCGGGAAATAACCTGATAAATTTGTAATTTTTATGTTAGTTTATTTATAAGTATAATTTGGAGAATTAACCAATGGATTATAGATGCGGTGATTTGGAAAATATTGTTATGAATGCTGTATGGTCTATGGAAGTGCCTGAGCAGGAATATATTTGTGTTTGCGATGTACAGGAGAGGATTAATTTTCTCGAATCGAAAAACTGGGCTTATACAACAGTCAAAACAGTAATGGACAGACTTGTTGAAAAGGCAATGATTATTCGTTTCAAGAAAGGTAAAAAGTATTTCTACAAATCGGTTTTATCAAGAGAAGAGATGGCTGAAGAAGCTATGAAAAAACTTGCAAAACAGTATTTTCATAATGATATGACAGAGCTGAAGAAGATGGCTGATGCCCTGTGTGAAAAGGAATTGTCAAAAATTTAGATGACGCCTGAAGCAGAAAAAAAACTCGTTTCATCTTTAATTCTCGGTGTTTTATCAGGTCGGATAAATGTCTTGGAAGCTTTGAAGAGATTTCCGAAAGACAGGTATAATCCGACAATAAAATGCTGCTGGTATGCTCTTGTTCACTACGAAGCAGATGAAGACCTGAGATGTAAAGACGCTGATTACAAACGTGAGCAGGATGATTATCTGCTTATGCTCTCTGAGATGCTTGATAGAGGAGAGGATGTTCCTCAAAATATTGTTGATGAATATGAGAAGTACCATGGCGATACCATGATGCCTTATGGCGAAAGCTTTGGAGAGAAATTTTTGAGCTTATTTAAGTTCCTGAATATTTCAAAATTTTGATTAATGTAAACAACAAGTGCCAACAATTGTATGTTGATGGTATAATATTATTAATTACTAGACTACTGTTAGAGTTGAGGCTAAATAGGATATGACAACGGAAACAACACAAAGTTATGGTGCTGAGAATATTAGAGTTCTTGAGGGGTTGGAAGCAGTAAGACTCCGTCCCGGCATGTATATAGGTTCAACAAGCCAGAGAGGGCTTCATCATTGTATATATGAAATTGTAGATAACTCAATTGATGAATCATTAGCGGGTTATTGTACGACGATAAAAGTTACTATAAATAAAGACGAGAGCGTAACGGTTGAAGATAACGGACGTGGTATTCCTGTTGATATCAAGCCTGAAACAGGCAAATCCGCTCTTGAGATTGTTCATACAGTGCTTCACGCCGGAGGTAAATTCGGCGACGGCGGATATAAGGTATCAGGCGGTCTGCATGGTGTCGGCGCTTCTGTTGTAAACGCTCTTTCTGAGAAGATGACTGTAGAAGTTTCAAGACAGGGTTATGTTTTCAAACAAACTTATCTTCGTGGAGAGCCTACAGGACCTGTTGAAAAAATCAGAGAAACAGACAAAACAGGTACAAAAACCACTTTTTGGCCGGACCCTGAAATATTCCGCGAAACAACTGTGATTGACCGTGATGTAATCGCCAACCGTCTTCGTGAGATGTCTTTTTTGAATAAAGGGCTTGAAATAATTTTCAGAGATGAAAAAACCGATACGGAGGAACGCTTCCATTATGAGGGCGGGATTGCACATTATGTTGAATTTTTGAACAAAAACAAAGAAGTAATGTTTGAAAAACCGATATATATGGAAGCAACTGTTGAGGGAACTTATGTCGAAGTTGCAATGCAATACACTGATGCTTATAACGAAACGGTTTTGAGTTTTGCAAACAACATCAACACTCACAACGGAGGAACTCACCTTACAGGCATGAGGAATGCCATTACACGTGTTATAAACGATTATGCCCGCAAGAATAATTTATTGAGGGATAATGATGCTAACCTTACCGGTGATGATACAAGAGAAGGTTTGACTGCGATTGTCAGCGTAAAAATTCCTAATCCTCAATTTGAAGGCCAGACAAAAGAAAAACTCGGAAACTCGGAAGTTCTCGGGGTTGTTACGGATGTTGTTAGAGAGAAACTTCAGGAATGGCTTGAGTTCAACCCGAAGGAAGCCAAGACCATAATTGAAAAAACTCTTCAGGCTCAAAGAGCAAGAGAAGCTGCAAGAAAAGCCCGTGAGCTGACGAGAAGGAAAACGGCTCTCGAAAATTCAACCCTCCCCGGCAAGCTTTCGGATTGTTCGAATCGTGAACCCGAAAAATGTGAGATTTATATCGTTGAGGGTGACTCGGCAGGCGGAAGTGCAAAGCAGGGCAGAAACAGAATGTTTCAGGCTATCCTTCCTCTGAGAGGAAAGATTTTGAACGTAGAGCGTGCGAGATTGGATAAGATTTATAACAACAACGAAATCCAGTCATTGATTCAGGCATTCGGCATAAACATCAGTAAAAATGCTGATGAAGTTGATATAGAGAAACTCCGTTATCACAAAATTATTATTATGACGGATGCTGATGTCGATGGTGCTCATATCAGAACGCTTCTTTTGACATTCTTCTTCCGCTATGCAAGACCGCTTATTGAAAACGGTTATGTTTACATTGCGCAGCCGCCGTTATACAAGCTTACGCAGGGTAAACAGGCAGAATATCTTTATGATGATAAAGCCTTGGAAAAGAAACTCCGTGATAAAGGCGTCAAGGGGCTTGTGCTGTTTGATAAGCATAAACAAAAATCAGCACAGGGAGATGATTTGGTTGACTTGCTTTCGAACATGTCTGTTTACTACGGGGCTTTCCACAACCCTATTATCGGAAACATCCCCGAGGTTGTGATAAGAGGACTTATTCGCTCCGGTATAAAAGAAGCTGATTTTGAATCAGAAAGCAAGATGAATGAGATAAACGCTTATTTAAATCATTATCTCAAAGACCATGCCGAAAACTATAATGTTCTCGAAGCTGCAAATTATTCGACAACCGTTAAGTTTAATGCCGAAGCAAATAAATACAAGCTTGTGCTTGATTTGGGCAATGATGAAGAAGAGCCGATTGATATTCACTCAGGAATTATCAAGAGCATTGAATACAAACGTCTTGAAGTCGCTTATCCACCTATCAGAAGCTATCTGTTTGAAGAAGAAGGTACTCTTCAGCTTTTGATGGATGATAAGACAGAAACTTCCATCTCCTCGTTCAAAGAACTTCAGAAGATAGTTGAAGAACGAGGCAAGAAGGGTATCAGTATCCAGCGCTTCAAAGGTCTTGGAGAGATGATGCCTCAGCAGCTGTGGGAAACAACCATGGACCCTCAGAACAGAACGTTATTAAAAGTTAACATAGAAGATGCTATGATTTGCGAGCAGCTCTTTGATATTCTGATGGGAGATAAAGTCGAGCCAAGGCGCGATTTTATTGAAACAAACGCTGTTTATGCAACAAATATAGATGTATAAAATGCGACGAATTTTCATATTAAACAGTTGGTTAAAATTTTAATCAACTGTTTAATTATGTATAAAAATTTATTCCTGATAAAATAAATATATTAGTAAAATAATGATTTACGGGGACAGGTTATGAATCAAAAGAAGTTTATGTTACTGGCGATTATACTTCTTACAATAGGCAGTATAATTACTATTTTGAAAGTACCTACCAAATTCGGACTTGATTTGATAGGCGGAGCCCGCCTTGTGCTGGAAGCTCAGACAACGGACAATATTGTAAAAATTACTCCTGAAGTAATGGATAGTTTGCAATTTGCCATCGAAAAGAGAGTTAATGCTCTCGGTGTTTCTGAAACAATAGTCCAGAAAGCCGGAGATAAAAGACTTATCGTCGAAATTCCAAACGTAAAAGACTTGAAGCAGGCAAAACAGTTTTTGGGTGATACGGCAGAGTTGGAATTCAAGGAACTCAAGAAAGACGACAAAGGACAGCCTGTTATTGGTGCAAACGGTGAAGAATGGATTTCGACAGGTTTGTCAGGTAAAGATTTGAGAAAAGCAGAGATAGGCAATGACCAGACAGGTCACTGGGTTGTATCTTTGGAATTCAATGATGAAGGTGCAAAAAAATTCGCAACGCTGACAACAAGATTGGTAGGTCAGCCGATGGCGATTTTCTTCAACGGTGAGATACAATCGGCTCCTGTCATCAATGAACCTATCAGAGGCGGTATGGCTCAGATTTCAGGCGGTAGAGACGGCTTTGATATCGAAGAAGCAAGAGATATGGTTAATCTCCTCAATGCAGGTGCTCTGCCTGTGCCGGCTGAAATAATCGAGGAAAACACCGTCGGACCGACTCTCGGTCTTGACTCGCTCAAAAAGAGCAAGACGGCAGGGTTTATCGGTTTAGGTCTTGTTATTTTGTTTATGATTGCATATTATCGTCTGCCCGGTGTTATTGCGAGTGTTGCTCTTGTAATATACGGTTTGATGTCATTGGCTATATTCAAGATAGTCCCCGTTACGCTTACTTTGGCAGGTATAGCGGGCTTTATTCTCAGTATCGGTATGGCTGTTGATGCAAACATACTTATATTTGAGAGAACAAAAGAAGAGCTCAAGATGGGTAAAACTTTCTATGCCGCAATCAATGCAGGATTTGAAAGAGCCTTCACGAGTATTTTTGACAGCAATATGACAACTCTCATAACATGTGCCATTTTATATATGTTAGGTTCAAGTATCGTAAGAGGCTTCGCTCTGACTCTTGCAATAGGTGTTCTTTTGAGCATGTTCAGTGCGATTACCATCACACGTAACTTTATGCACGTTTTCTTTGACCATTTCAACCTCGAACATCCCGGGTTGTTCGGTTTGAAAGAAAGCGAGATACAGACAGCTTTCAAGGCTGAGGATACAACTGCCAACAAAGCTAAATACGGTGTTTTGGACTAATTTTTAAGGAGATTTTCAATGTTTGTAGAAACAAAACATATTTTGGATATATACAAATACAGATGGGTTTATTTGGCTCTGTCTGCATTACTCATTATTCCAGGTATTATTGCTATGATTTATTCTTGCATAATATATCCGACGCATGCGCCTTTCAACCTTGGTATTGATTTTACCGGAGGTACAATTTCTCAATACAGTATTGTGAAGGCGAATGAAGATACAACTATTCCCAAGTTGAGAGAAGACCTGGAAAAAAACGGCTTTGAACATGCCACAATTCAGGTAATCAACACCCAGTCGCTTGCCGAAAAACACACTGCGGATAAAAGTAAACAGGAGAAATCTGATGAGGGGGCAATTACCGATATAATTTCAATAAAGACAAAATTCCTGAACGAAGAGGGAAGTAACAAACTTGATGCCGTAGTGAAAGCTGTAGAACCTGATGCAGAGTTAATACAGATAAGCTCGGTAGGTCCTACTCTTGGAAAAGAGTTATTCAACAATTCTATGGTGGCTCTTTGTCTTGCATTTGCAGGTATTGTGCTTTATCTTGCGATGAGATTTCATCTTGATTATTCACTGATTGCGCTTGCCTCACTTGCACATGATGCGTTGTTTGTCTGCGGGACGTTCTCAATTCTCGGTTTGGTTTTCGGGACTCAGATTGATACGTTGTTTATTACCGCTGTTCTGACAGTTGTCGGATTTAGCGTGCATGATACGATAGTTGTTTATGACCGTATCAGAGAAAATACAAAATATCTCTCGAAAAAGATGTCTTTTGTTGAGATAGTGAACTCAAGCGTAAACCAGACTCTGGCTAGAAGTATCAACACATCTTTGACCTGTGTAATTACCCTGCTTGCTCTTTATCTCTTCGGCGGGGTGACAACACGTGATTTTGTCCTTGTTATGCTTTTAGGTATAATTATCGGTACTTATTCAAGCATTTTCTTTGCCAGCGTGCTTCTTGCTATGCATAGAGAACACCTCAAAAAAACAGGCAAAAAGGCAGCTAACTGATAATTCATTTTGTGTCAGGGTAGAATAATATGAGCAAAATACTGATAATCGATGATGATACGGCTATACTGGAATTGATAAAAGTAAACCTTGAACTCCTTGGTCATGAGGCGATAACCGCCTCTGACGGAGTGAAGGGGTTTGCTCTTGCAAGACAGGAGCTTCCAGATTTGATTATACTTGATGTTATGATGCCTGATGTTGATGGTTTTACCGTTGCAAACAGAATCAGAAACAACCCTTCGACAAAAGATATCCCTATACTTATGCTTACGGCTTTGTCGATGATACAGGATAAGACAAAGGGGTTTGATGCAGGGGTTGATGATTATCTTGTCAAGCCTTTTGACCTTGATGAGCTCAAGTTGAGGGTACGTGCTTTATTGCGCAGGGTGAATGCAATCCCTGAGTCGTTAGGCAAGGGAGAAATTTTGACTGTCGGTGATATGACGCTTTTGCCTGAGAATTTATCTGTAAAAATCAAGGATAAGACAGCAAAGCTTACGCCTATCGAATATGAGATATTGAGCATGCTTATGCAAAATCATGGGAATGCAGTTACTGCGTCAGTTTTGTTGAAGGATATATGGGGATATTCGCCTGATGATGATATAGAAACCATACGTGTTCATATAAGACATCTTCGTACAAAATTGCAAAAAATCAGTCCTGATAAGAAATATATCGAAACAATCTACGGAGGTGGATACCGTTTGGTTACCGATGAAGACTAGGATATTTGGTATATTGAAATAAAAATAAAATAAGGCTAAACTTGAAAATCATAGGCAGTTTTTAACTAAGTAAGGAACAATCTTCTGGTATGTTTAATAATAAAAGAATTTATATTCTCTCAGGTTTAATGATATTTGTATTTATGATTTGTCTTGTGTTTGTTTTCAGGACAAATATTGAAGATGCGTATTATATCCATATGGCAAAGAATGACGGGCAAAAGCTTTTTTTGAGAGCCTGGGCTCTGACAAAAGAAGAATATTATGACAAAACGCTTAATCACCAGGAGTGGTCATATTGGAGAAAACGTTATGTTCCGAACATCAAGACCATGGATGATTCTTATATCGCCATAGACTCAATGCTCGAGAGTCTTGATGACCCTTATACAAGATTTATGAATCCTTATGATTTTGAAGACCAAAACATCAACATTGATGCAAAAGTTTACGGAATA
Source organism: Candidatus Adamsella avium (assembly GCA_904420445.1). Lineage (GTDB taxonomy): Bacteria > Cyanobacteriota > Vampirovibrionia > Gastranaerophilales > CAJFVJ01 > Adamsella > Adamsella avium. The sequence goes on from CAJFVJ010000001.1 coordinate 547,313, forward strand.
GGCATCAACATCTCTGATATCGGAGGACGTACGGTTATTGTAAATGTTATAGAAGACACACCTGCTTCGAAAGCCAAGCTCGAAAAAGGCGATATTATTCTGAAGATTAATGATAAGGACGTAAAAGGCTTCAAACTGAGAGATGTTGCCCAGCTTGTCAGAGGACCAGTCGGAACAACGGTAAAACTTGAGCTGCAGCGTGATGAAGACAAACTTACAAAGACGATTGTCAGAAATGAAATAAAAATCAAAACGGTATCGCATGACATTATTGAAAAAGAAAACATCGCACACATTACAATAACAAGTTTTCTGAGTGAAGAGCTTCCTGAAGAGTTTATTCAGGCGCTTTATGCAACCGAGGATACAAAAGGCTTGATACTTGATTTGCGTGGGAATACAGGAGGGCTTTTGCCGAATGCCGTTGTTCTTGCGAATATGTTTCTTGATAACGGAACTATTGTCAGTATTGTTGATAGGAACGGCAAAAAGAGCGATATCAAGGCTGTAGAGAATAATTTTTATATATCAAAACCCACTGTTATTTTGATAAACGAAGGGTCTGCAAGTGCCTCAGAAATTTTCTCCGGAGCTATGAAGGATTATCATAAAGCCGAGCTGATAGGAGAGAAAACTTTTGGCAAAGGGCTTGTTCAGAAGGTTGAAAAACTTCCTTATAAAGCAGGCATGAATATAACGATAGCTAAATATTTGACACCATCAGGTACTGATATCAACAAAATCGGCATCACTCCTGACTTTGAAGTTGAATATACAAAAGAGGACTATATCAAAAACAGAGATCCCCAGCTTGATAAAGCGATTGCCGTGATAAACAACAAGGTACGTCTTGCAACCATATACAAAAAAATGTTCAGCGAAGATATGGAGCCTATTCACCCATAACTTTTATTATGACTCTTTTTCTTCTTTGACCGTCAAATTCGGCATAATAAATTTGCTGCCAGGTGCCAAAGTCAAGTTTTCCGTTTGTTACAGGAACAATAATCTCATGCCCGATTAGCAGGCTTTTGAGGTGGCTGTCGCCGTTTGTTTCCCCTGTCATGTGGTGTTTGTAGTTAATATTAAATGGCGCAAGCTCTTCTAACCATTTATCTATGTCTGAAATAAGTCCGTTTTCTGCATCGTTGACATAAACGCCTGCTGTTATATGCATAGCGGATACAAGAACCATACCTTCTTTTATTCCGCTTTCATCAACAGCGTCCTGAACTTCGTCAGTTATGTTTATATAATCTCTATGTTTTGTTGTATTGAACCACAAATATTTTGTATGAAATTTCATGTTATTCTCCTTTTTTTCTATTGTAACAGTTTCTTAATCTATCGGTCAAAATACTAAAGTTTTTTGTTGATGTATCCGAAAAGAATATTATGAGGGATATTTTATTTTTTTAAGGAAATACATGATGGATAAGAATTTTTATAATGATGATTCATACAAGGAAGAAATGAAGCATCTTATTCGGGACATAAATCAATATGAAGAAGGCAGCGATTTGTTGATAGAAACTTTCAAATCTATGTTTTTGAGTCTTTCTACCAATAACTGACACGCAGCCTTTTCCAAAATCAATTCTTTTGTATTTTTTTGTTTATAAGAGGACAGATAACTATGCCTGATTTATATATATTTTTTGTGTCTGTATTTTTTAAGCTGCAGCCGATGCCTGTTGTTGTGACTTCTTTTTAATAATTTTGCTCACAAAAAAACACTCTTTATAGAGTGTCTTTTTGCGGTTTTTTTTATTTAAATTATTCTTCGCTGTCTTCGTCTATCAGCGGAATTTTGTTTACTGCAACGATTGTATCATCATCCATCATTGCCTGAACTTTTACACCTGTTGCAGGTCTTCCCTGTCTTGAGATGTTGCCGGCTTTTTGTCTGTTGACAACTCCGTTAGCTGAAACAATCATTATTTCATCATTTTCATCTACGATAGCAAGAGTTGTCAGTCTGCTTGATGATTTTTTGAACTTCGTTGCAATAAGCCCCATACCGCCTCTGTTTTGAGTTCTGAATTCTGAAAGCGGAGTTCTCTTTCCGTAGCCGTCAGTTGTTACAACAAGCAGGTCAGCGTCATAGTTCTTCGGAACGATGTCACAGCCGACAATTGTGTCATCAGCACGGAGTTTCATTGATATTACCCCTCTTGCTGTACGACCGAGCGGTCTTAAGTCTGAGATGGCAAATCTGATAGCCATACCATGGCTTGTTCCGATGATGATTTCATCGTTATTGTTTGCCTGTTTGACCCAGCAGAGAGTGTCATCTTCATTGAGGTCTATTGCGATAATTCCGTTCTTTCTAATTGATTCGAAGTTGTTCAATCCGATTCGTTTTATGAAACCTTTTTTGGTTAACATAATCAGATTTTTGCTTTCTTCAAATTTGCTTACGGGAACTATAGCTGTGATTGACTCACCCTGATTGAGCGGAAGCAGGTTGATTATAGGCAAACCTTTTGCTGCTCTTCCACCTTCTGGGAAGTCATAAACATTCAGGCTGTAAACTGTTCCCTTCGAGCTGAAGAAGAGAACTTTGTCATGCATCATAGCTGTAAAGAACTGGTCGACATCATCGTTATCTTTTGTTTTTATACCGCCTTTACCTTTTGTTGCACGATTTTGTCTTTCGAATGTATCGAGAGATATTCTCTTTATGTATCCCTGACGTGTCATGAATACAGCCATCGGAATATTCGGAGTTAAATCTTCGATGCTCAGTTCGTCATGGTGAGGAATAATTTTGGTTCTTCTTTCATCACCGTATTTTTCTTTATCTTCGAGAAGTTCTTTTTTGATGATTGCAAGAACTTTGTTTCTGTCTGCGAGAATTTCTTCATATTCTGCAATTTTGATTTTCAGGTCTTGATATTCGGCATTGATTTTTTCTTGTTCAAGTCCTGTCAGTCTTCTCAATTGCATTTCGAGAATAGCGTTTGCCTGATCGGTATCAAGACCGAAGCGTGTAATCAATCCCTGGCGTGCTTCATCTGTTGTTTTTGATGTTTTAATGAGTTCGATTACTTCATCAAGGCTGCCTAGAGCAATAATCAAACCTGCTAAGATGTGAGCTCTTGCTTTTGCTTTTTTGAGTTCGAAGATTGTTCTTTTGGTGATGATGTCGACTCTGTGTTCGATAAACTCGCTCAATACCTGTTTTATGTTTAGAAGCCTTGGCTGGTTGCCGACAAGAGCGAGCATATTCACCCCAAATGTTGTCTGCATTTGTGTTTGTTTAAACAGATTATTTTTGACAACTTCCGGTTTTGCATCACGCTTGAGCTCGATGACCACTCTCATTCCGTCACGGTCTGATTCATCACGGATATCTGAGATGCCGTCGATTTTTTTATCTCTTACGAGTTCTGCTATTTTTTCTATCAAACTTGCCTTGTTTACCTGATAAGGAAGTTCTGTTATTACAATAGCCATACGGGATTGACGTCCTGCACCGCCTGCTATTTCTTCGAATTCTGAAACAGCTTTCATAAGTATGCTGCCTCGTCCTGTTTCGTAGGCTTGTTTTATTCCGTCCAGTCCTGATATTGTGGCTGCAGTCGGGAAGTCAGGCCCTTTGATATATTGCATAATTTCAGGAATAGTCAACTCAGGGTTGTCTATCAATGCGATAGTACCGTCTACAACTTCTGATAAGTTATGAGGAGGTATATTTGTTGCCATACCGACGGCGATACCGCTTACACCATTCAGCAACAGCATAGGAAGTCTTACAGGTAATACTGACGGTTCTTCGAGGCTGCCGTCAAAGTTTGGAATGAATGTAACTGTTTCTGAATCAATATCAGCGAGCATTGTTGTTGTAATCGGAGCCATTTTTGCTTCCGTATAACGCATAGCTGCTGCGCTGTCACCATCTACGCTTCCGAAGTTTCCATGTCCGTCGATTGTCTGATAACGTGTAGAGAAGTCCTGTGCCATTCTGACAAGAGCTTCATACACTGCTGAATCACCGTGAGGGTGATATTTACCGAGTACTTCACCGACGATACGTGCACATTTCTTGAACGGTTTATCAGGGGTCATTCCTAATTCGTTCATTGCAAATAAAATACGTCTGTGAACAGGTTTCAAACCGTCACGTACATCAGGGAGTGCACGTCCTACTATTACTGACATTGCATAATCTATATAACAACGCTTCATCTCATCGCGTATGTTTACGGGGATAATTTTTCCGTCTCCGAAAATACTTTGTTGGCTCATTTCTTCCCTTTCAAAAATCCTCAATCATAATACAATCATAGCATAAACAGGGTTTTTGGGCTAAAATTTAAAGATTTATTTACCGATACAGAAGTTATCGAAGATGTTGTTCAAAATTTCGTCGGTGATTACCTCTCCTGTTATTTCATCGAGGGCGAGGAGAGCTGATTTTATGTCTATTGAGATTAAATCTTGCAGTTCTTCTTTTTTGGTCGCCTCAAGAGCAATTTCCAGACTGTTTTTTGCTGATTTAAGGCATTCATATTGACGGATGTTTATTGAAAAATCGCAGTTATCAGAGTCGTTCTTGTTGAGTATTTTTTCTTCGATTTTTTTCTTAAGCTCGTCAATTCCTTGTTTTGTTATTGAGGAGAATATCACGGTATTTTCAAGTTCAGGTTTTTTATTTGTTAAATCAGATTTTGAGGCAGCGATGATGTGAGTTTTGGTTTTTATATCCTGATATATTTTTTTATCATCATCTTTCATCCCTTGCGTCAGGTCATAGACAAAGATGATGATATCAGAGTCTTCGATGTATTTTTTTGAGATATCTATGCCTATTGATTCGACGTAGGTTTCATTTGAGATGTTATCGAGTTCTCTTATGCCTGCTGTATCTATAAGTGTTGTCGGAACGCCTGCTATGTCAATTGTTTCTTCTATTGCATCTCTTGTTGTTCCTGCGATGTTTGTGACTATTGCACGGTTTATATCAAGCAGGCTGTTGAAGAGTGATGATTTCCCGGCATTAGGTTTTCCTGCGATTGTGACTTTGATACCCTGACGCATCATATTCGAGTTTGAAAATGTGGCAATAGCTCTGTTGAGTTTTGCGATAATTTTTTCGAGTTCTGTTTCTATAAATTCATAAGGCGGTTCTGTAACGTCTTCAGGAAAATCTATTGCTGCGGTAATTTTTGAGAGGAGGTCAAAAGTTTCCTGTTTTATCTCAGCTATGTACTGTGAGAGGCGGCCTGATAGGTTGTTTGCTGAGAGCCCCGAGAATATATCCGTTTTTGAGTGAATAAGGTCGAGAACGGCTTCTGCCTGGCTGAGGTCAAGTTTCTGGTTGAGAAATGCACGTTTCGTAAATTCTCCTCTTTCTGCGAGTCTTGCGCCTTTTGCTATTGTGAGGTTAAGGATTTTTCGGACGACATTCAATCCGCCGTGGCAGTGGATTTCGGCAATATCCTCGCCTGTATAGCTGTTTGGTGACTTGAAATAGAGTACAATAACCTCATCAACAGGATGCCCTGCTTCTACAATCCACCCGTGGTGCATTCTCATGGGATGGAGGGTTATCGGAGTTTTTTCTTTCGGATTTTTTGAGAATATTTCTCCGATAATTCTGGTGCAGTCGCTGCCGCTTAGTCTAATAATACCAACACCGCCTGTACCAAGCGGTGTTGAGATTGCTGTTATAGTATCGTAGAGATTTGTCATTTTATTTTTTATCCACAACTTCAGCGTCTATGACTCCGTTTGATGGAGTTTGAGGCATTTCTTTTTCAAGCTGTTTATTAATTACCATTGTTTGCAGGAGCTGGATTATGTTGCTTGTGACAAGATAGAGCATAACACCTGCGGGGATGGGAATGAATACGAACATCCCCGTTACCATAATCGGCATAATTTTACCGAGAGATTTTTGCATTGCAGCCTGAGCTTCATCCATTGGTGCTGATTGTGATTTCATCATTACTTTTTGAGAGATATACATTGTCACACCAAATAGAAGGATAAGCAGAAGGACGTCCATATTTGTCTTTTTCTCTGATTTGACAGTGTTGGCTGATGATGTAAGGATAGTTCCGTTTCTGTCAAATTTCAGTTTTTCGACTTCTTTTGTTGAGTTGTTGATAACGTTAACTTCTGCTGATTTGATTTTATCGAGTTCGCTGAATTTGAGTTTGAGGTTATCGAGGGATATTTTCAAATCGACAGAGTCGCCCGGGGTTAGCTCGCCTTGTATTTCGATAGCTTTTCTAGGGTTTGTGACTTTGACAGTTGCTGTTTCCCCATCCTTATAGGTTGCTGTGACTGTTTTATCAGAGGAGAAAGTGTCAAATTTTGACACCCCGAATGTTCCGTCGTTTGGAGTGCTTGCCTGACTTTGCAGGGTAGCATCGAGTCTTTTTATGAAAAGGAATGATGAATCTCCTGCAACCTGAACAAATTGAGGGCTCATCAGCGCTGTATATAACAGGATAAATATCGGCATCTGAAGCAGAAGAGGAAGACATCCGCCCATCGGGTTAAATTTGTTTTCCTTGTAGAATTCCATCATTTTTGTCTGCATCATCTGCGGATTATTTTTGTATTTTGTTTGAATATCTTTGATTTTTGGAGTAAGCGCCTGCATTTTTTTCATTGAACGCTGTTGAGATATATTCAGCGGGTGCATGGCAAGTTTGACGATTATGGTCAACAGGATAATCCCGAGTCCGAAACCTCCCGAAAAATTGCTCAAAGTTTTTAGTGCGCTTATTGTTAATGCTGTAAAATCCACTCTTTTTTCCTCTTGGTAGTTCTCTTACTTTTTATTTTTTAATTTTAACTTAAACATAGGTATTTGAAAAATTTTTACTTCAACGGGTCAAAACCGCCTTCATGAAACGGATGGCATTTTGATATTCTTTTTATTCCGAGCCATATCCCCTTGATTATGCCGTATTTTTCGATTGCCTGCTTTGTATATTCTGAGCAGGTAGGAACAAACCGGCATGTTTTCGGGGTAAATTTTGAGAAAAATTGATATATTTTTATCAGTGTTATAAAAAATTTTTTAAGCATATCAGAATTTTTTTTCTGCCTTTTCAATCAGCTGTTCAATACTATTGTAAACTTCATGAAAGTTTGAATCCAGTGCTTTTGCTCTTGCTTGAAAGATAAGCGAGGTCCATTTCAGGTCTTTATTTTTCAGCATAAGTCTTGAGGCTTCCCTTGCAAGTCTTTTGATTTTGTTTCTTTTGACCGCACGTTTGTGAATTTTTTTACTTACGACAAAGCCTATTTTTGTTTTTTCATTTTCTGTTTTTTCTTTGCCCGCATACAAAACAAAAAGTGCATCTGCAACCGTGTGTTTGAGGTGATATGTTGCTTTGAATGCACTGTATTTGTTAAGTCTGTTTTCTTTAGGTAACAAAATTATACCCTGATGAAGAGTCTAAGCTCTTTTCTTTGCTGTGATAGCTACTTTGTGACGGCCTTTAGCTCTTCTGCGGTTGATAACCTCCTGTCCGCCCGGAGTAGCCATTCTTGCTCTGAAACCGCTGACTTTTTGTCTTTTTCTTTTTGTTCCTTCGAGTGTGCGTTTCATTATATTAATCTCCTATTATTAGTTATTTAGCATGTTCATCCATATTAAAAAAGAAATAGTTCAGAGTCAAGATATAAGACATTTTGAATTTGATATACCTTAATAAAGTGATATAATCATTGAATATAAATCAGATAAAGAGGGAAAATCGATGAGTATAAATAAAATAGGTTTTGTCGGTGCAGGCAAGATGGGCGGGGCTATTTTGAAGGCGATTATTGATAAGGGAGTTGTTGCTCCGGAAAATGTCCTTGTTTATGAACCAAATGAGTCTGTATGTTCGGAATTAGTGAAGGATTATGGGGTTAAAGCTGTCAGCAGCAACCCAGAGCTTGCGTCATCTGTTGATATGCTTGTTCTTGCAACAAAACCTTATTTGATAGATAAAGTGTTGAAAGAGTTACGCCCTGCATTGAGGTCAGAAACTCTTATTTTATCAATTGCAGCAGGGGTAACAATTTCGCATATAGAGAGTATTGTTGACTCAGAAAATCCTGTAGTGCGGGCTATTCCGAATACTCCTCTTCTTGTCGGCGAAGGCATGACCGCAATTTCCAGAGGTAAAGCCGTGTCTGATGAGCAGATGGAGTTTGTAAAGAGTATGTTTTCTGCAACAGGAAAGTGTATTGTAGCAGATGAAAGTCTTATTAACATAATAACAGCTGTATCAAGCAGCGGACCAGCTTTCATGTATTCGATTATTGATGCTTTTGCAGAGGGCGGTGTCAAATACGGTCTTACCAAACAGATGGCGTTAGAACTTGCTGCTCAGACAGCTATCGGTTCAGCAAAGATGATTTTGGAAAGCGGAAAACATCCGATGCAGCTGAGAGATGAGGTTACTACCCCCGGTGGATGTACCATTGAGGGTAATGTAACTCTTGAGAAGCATGGTGTTCAGTATGCTTTGGTTGAGACGATAGAGAACACTTATAAAAAGCTGCTTTGATTTTTATGTTCTGCAGAGAAAAAGTATGTTAATGAAGGCACTTTGTTGTAAACAGAGTGGTGTTTTCTTGTATTCATTTTGATTATTGGAGATTTTTGCAGGCAATAAACAAAGAAAAACCGGCTTTTTGAGCCGGTGTAATGTGTTGTAAAATTTCTCTGTTAGGTTAAGTATGTGGTGTGTGGTAGTTCCTCTCTATTCGTTTGTTTCTCTCTTGTGTAGACTTTAGATGTGGTGTTCTCTCTTTTGTGGTTTTGTTTTCCTCTCTATGTATATATAAAAACAGCCGGACATAAAAAAGTGCTAAAAAATATTCAAGAAATATATATTATTGAAATATTTCTTAATAATTATGTTTAAGAATATTATTTTGTGGCAGAGGCTGTTTATTCAGGCTTTTCAAAATTTTTGAATATATCCAAAAATTCTTGAGGTGCTGCTTCTGCAAAGATTTTCAAGGCTTCGAAGTTGTAATTCTTGACTGCTTTTATAACCGGATTATCATGCGGTTTTTTAGGATATCCCAAACTCTCATATTGTTTGAGCAGAGTTTGTTTGAATTCTTCAGGCGCTGTTTTTGCCATTATTTCAAGAGCCCGGGTATTGTTTTCTTTGACAGCTATATGAACAGGGGTCACTCCATATCCGTATCCATCCTGCATTGTAAGCGCTTTTGCAAATTCTTGAGGTGTTTTTTCTGCCAGAAATTTGAGAGCATTTTTTCTCAAGGTTGAGTCTGCTGTGATGTGGACAAGTGTTCTGTCATATTCATATTTATCCGTTACGGCTTCAGAAAATATCTCGGGTTCTGCATCTTTTATTATTTGGAGAGCCTCGGTGTTGTCTCTGTCAGCTGCATAAAAAATCGGAGAAGTTGATTTTGCTTTGTTTTTTATAAGAAGCTCTTTGAATTCATCAGGGTTTGACTCGACGATAAATTTGAGAGCTTTATTGTTTTTGTCATCTATAGCTTTATGCACAAGAGTAGAACCGTAGGCATCAAGTCCTTCGGTGAAAATTTCTTTTGAAAATATCTCAGGTGCGGTATCTCTTATTATTCGGAGGGATTCAGGGTTATCTCTTGATACAGCAAGGTAAATAGGAGATAAGGTGTTTCTTGCCTTCATATCCAGAGTTTTTTTAAACTCATCGGGGGCTGTTTCCGCTATGAACTTGAGCGCTTCGGTATTGTTCATTGAAACGGCAGTGTGTACCGGAGTGTAACCTGTTTGAGGGTCTTCAGGAGTTGAAATCAGTTTTGCAAAGGCTTTCGGATTTTTATTTTCGAGTTGTTTGAGATATTCCATGTCGTATTCTCTTATGGCAGAGAAGATTGCTTCTTTTTGTTCTTTTTTGCCAAAAGAAAGATTAACAAACTGATGCATCTGCTCAAGAGAAGGAGTTAAGGCAGGCTGAGTTTGAGTCTGCACAGGCTGATAGCTGTGTTTTTTAGGTGCAGAAGACAGTTGAGTGTTATATTTAAATCCGATAGAGTTTATACGTGAGATGTTCATATTTGCCCCCTTATTTTTGCATATAGTGCTTAAAGTTCGAGAAGCTTTAAATATGACAGATTGAGAAATGAGGGGTAATAAAATTTAACAAATAGCTTATTCTAGAGGGAGAGATGTGTTTGCTAATTGCGGTTTCGTACTTTTATCTGTATGGAAATAGACTCTCCTCTTTGGAAAGATGCTGAAACGAGAAAAGGAAATAAAATATAACAGACTCTTCGCTTGCGCTCAGAGTGACTGTTCCAGTCATCCTGCAAACTGTTTGGCGTTGAGGCAAAGCTGAAACGGAACAAACAGAGTCCTCGAAGAGGAAGGGAGCGCAGCGACCGCACCCTTAGGGTGTCCTCATATGTACGGCTAACGCCTACATCTGAGGCAAGAATCTCAAACAATGCCTCAAAATAAAAAAAACCGACCTTTTGGGGTCGGTGTGAAGTCTTTTATAACTCCTCTAAAGCGGTAGTGAAAGGTATGTGGTATGTATGTGTATGAAGAAAAAATTGAATATCTTTAGCGGTAGGTTCTAATATAGACTGTATGTGGCTTTTAGCTCTCTCTTTATTGTTTCCTCTCTATGTATATATAAAAACAGTCAAACATAAAAAAGTGCTAAAAAATATTCAAGAAATATATATTATTGAAATATTTCTTAATAATTATGTTTAAGAATTCGGTTGAGGGGGAAGTTGTTTGCATCAAAAAAGCAGGCAATCAATGCCCGCTTTTTTGATGATTTGTGTTATTTCTTTTTCTTCTTTTTGTCTTTAAGACCCCAGTCATATTCTTCCATTTTTCCGTCTTTATTGCTTATGAAAACTTTGCAGGCTTTTGGAAACATATTGTTTGTCAATACCATAGAATCTTGAATAGGTGCATTTTGCAATTCAGTCATATTTTTTGCAAGGTCTCTTCTTGCGTAGTCATCTAGAATGCATTTCATTGACATATTTGCATATGGAACACTTTTGGGTATTCTTCTTCCTACAGCTTGACGTTGAATTGTTACGTTGCATTCATGTGCAGGGGGGAGAAATCCGCTTACCTCTACGGAAATTTTTTGTTTGATATATTTTTTATCGTCATAGAAGACTTTTACTATTCTGTTATCAGAATAAGGCGTGCAGAAATCGACATTGTTTATCATTTTGTATGTAAATACTGTTGTCTGGTCGAATTCTTCGCCTTTTGTAATGACAACATACAGTATTGCTATACTTCCTGCAAGTATAAGGAAGTTTGTAAAATTTGACATTTTCATATTTTCAGATTCTCATTTTATGGTTGTACTTTTTAATTATAGTATATTTTCAAAAAATAATGTTTTTTTTTAGCAGTAATAATTCATTTTGATGAGAAATCTTTAGTTGTCGATTTTTTGGGGGTCAATTTTTTCGAAGTCTACCCATTTGTTATCGAGAAAAACGTAAACTTTGCACAGCGTCGGGTCTGTGCTTATTTGTGTTCTATCTGATAATTGATTGTATTGACGTAGTTTTTCTGCCATTGATTTCTGTTCTTCAGGGGTAAGTAAGCACTCAATGCGTGCAGTTGATGTAAGCCTGAGCATTTTATATTCATCGCCTTGGGGAACGGGGGTTGTTCGTTTTATTGTGAAGAACATACATTTGCCTTCTTTTTTCCCCTGAATCCAAAAGTTGATATATGTATTAAGGTAGCCTTTTAATTCTTTTTGACCGTTAACGGTTGTATAATAAGGAGTTTTTACCGTTGATGATTCTGATATCGGAGTACATTTTGTCAGATTATTTATGAATTTTTCCGAGTAAGTTATCTGATTTGTATCTGCTTGTGCGATTAAGAAATAAGAGAGCAGCCCTATTGCTGTTGTTGCTGTGAGAAAAGTAAGGATTTTTTTCATATGACACCTCTTTTAATTTTTGATTGTTGCGCAGTCGATGATGAACGCATCATCTTCAACTTTGGTTATAGCCCATCTAATCGGAATTAGCCCAAGATTTGCTATTTGTTCTTCTATGCAGCTTGTTGTTATTTTTTCTGTTTTTTTAATTTTGAGTATTTTGTGTTCAATAAACATTATTCCACCGTAACTGATTTTGCAAGATTTCTCGGCTGGTCGACATCTTTTCCGAGGAATGCAGCCATATAATATGCAATGAGCTGGAGTGGAACGGATGTCAGGAGCGGAGAGAGAATTTCATCAGTTTGCGGTATTTTGATGATGTTTTCGAAAAGGTCTCCGAAGTTTTCATCTGATGAGGTGAGAGCTATCATTCTTGCATCACGTGCTTTAGCCTCCTGAGAGTTTGAGAGTATTTTGTCATAGACTACTCCCGGCATGAGAATTGACAGGACGGGCATTGTGTTATCTAACATAGCGATAGGTCCGTGTTTAAGTTCACCCGCCGGGTAGCCTGTTGCATTTATATAACTTATTTCTTTAAGTTTCAGTGCTCCTTCGAGTGCTGCTGCGAAGTTTATGCCTCTTGCAATATAGATGAAGTCTTTTGAGTTGTGGAATTTTTTTGCACATTCCTGAATGTCGTGAGTATTGCTCAGAATCATTTCTATTTTTTGCGGTATTTGGATGAGTTCGTGTTTAATCTGAGCAATTCTTGAGTCTGGAACGACTTTTTTGATTTCAGCGAGATAAAGTGCAAACAGATAGAACGACAGCAGCTGTGCGGTATAAGATTTTGTTGCCGCCACGCTGACTTCGATGCCTGCGTTGATTGGTATCAGGCTGTCTGCGTCACGAGCCATTGTTGAGTCCGCTCTGTTTGTGATTATCAGAATATGAGAGCCTTTTGCTTTTGCCTGTCTAATTGCAGTGATTGTATCAGCTGTTTCTCCTGATTGAGAAACACCTATTACCAGAGAGTTTTTGTCGGTAATATTTTTCTTGTAGATATATTCACTTGAGGCTTCTACTTCTGTTGGGATTTCTGTGAGTTCTTCTATGAGGTATTTCCCGACCATAGCGGCATGCAGAGAGGTTCCGCAGGCAATAATCTGAATTCTGTTCAAATTTTTCAGATTTTCAGGGGTGATTTTTACCTCGGGAAGAAGGACTGGTTTGTTGATATCTCTGAGTTTATCCCAGAGCATTTGTCTGATGATGTCAGGTTGTTCATGTATTTCTTTTAGCATGAAGTGTTTGTAGCCCATTTTGCTCAGGGCGATTGGTTCCCAGGGGAGAATTTCCGCTTTTTTGTTGACGGGTTGACCGTCGATGTTGATTATTTGCAGTGAGTCCGTTTTGATGATTGCTACTTCATCATCATCGAGGTAGATAGCTTTATTTGTATATTCGATGATTGCCGGGACATCGCTTGCGACGTAGTGTTCGTGTTCTCCTATACCGATGAGGAGAGGGGCATTTTTTCTTGCTGCGATAATTGTATCAGGTGCTTCTGTTGAGATTACTACAAGAGCATAGGCTCCTTTGATTTTTTTCAGGGCAGAAAGAACAGCATCAGGAAGAGATTTTGTTGTTTTGTATTCATCTGTAATCAAATGTACTACTGTTTCAGTGTCTGTTTCTGATTTGAAGGTATAGCCTTTTTTTTGCAGTTCTTCTTTCAGTTCCTTAAAATTCTCGATGATACCGTTGTGGATGATTGCAAATTTTCCGCAGTTGCTGACATGCGGGTGGGCGTTTACTGTTGTAGGCGCACCATGGGTAGCCCAGCGAGTATGCCCTATGCCTATAGTTGCATTTTGTTCGTCGGCTTTTTCATTTTTAAGGAGGTTTTTGAGGTTTTGGAGTTTTCCTTCCGCTTTATAAGTTTTTATCATATTATTTTGGAATACGGCGATTCCGGCAGAGTCGTAGCCTCTGTATTCAAGTTTTGTCAGACCTTCGAGCAATATTGAAATGACGGATTTTTTCCCTATATAACCTACTATCCCGCACATAAAATTCTCTCCTAATAGCATTTTGTCATATTTTAATTCTTTAATTATAACAAAATACTTGTATAAACCTATTATATTTTAAGTTTTACAAATAAAGATTATATTAAGACCCGCAGATGCTTAGATACGGGCAGTTTTGACATTCTTTCCCTTTATTTGCGGCAAAATTTGTGCAGGTGTTTATTTTTTCGATTGTCTCAATGAACAAGCTTTCTGCGTTATCGAGGAGTTGTTTGGTGCAGTTGATGAGTTCTGAGCCTTCTTTTTCATTTGTGCTTATGAACTGAAATTCGATATCTTCAGGTTGGAAGTCAAGAGCCAGGTCATGTCTTGCTTTGTAGAAGCAGTACATATACATCAGTGCCTGAAAATTTTTATCCGGTGATTTTGGAAGCTGTTGTGCGGTTTTCCAGTCCGCTATGATGTATTTGTTTCTGTTTTCGTCAAAGAAGATGGCGTCTATTCTTCCTATCAGCCAGTATTTATTTTTCAAAGGGATGTTGAAGCCCCATTCCGCTAAGATATTTTTATTTGCGAATATTTGATGATTTTTAATATAGTTCCAGTGGCAGAGAGTTTTTTCATCAAGAGAGCTTTCTATTTTTGAAATATCGAAGCCTTTGATTTTGTAAAAAATGAGTGAGTGTATGTTTCTTCCGAGGTCATATTTTTCTTTTGAGTCAAAGAAGGCGAGTTTTTTGACGTATTTGAACCAGTACTGTTTTTGACAGCGCTGCCATACTTCAAAGTTATTTGACTGATAGATGTTTTCTAGCATATAGGCACCTCTTTTTCGAGTAATGAGTCAAGGATTATCAGTGCTGATGAAGGTTTATTCGGTTTTGAAAAGTTTTTTTGTTTTTCTGATGCGCTCAGGCAGAGTTTGCGTTTTGCCCTTGTAAGCCCTACATAAATCAGTCTGAGGGTTTCTTTTGCCTGCTCAAGCTTGAGTTCCTCTTCGGTTTTCGGTTTCTTGCCTGCTATATGTTCGAGTTTTTGCACTATGGTTGTTTGTTTGTTAAGTTTGATTTCTTCAGGGGCTATGTTGTAGTTGAATTCCGTCATATCAGGCATGAAGACTATATCAAATTCATCGCCTTTTGATTTATGGACGGTCATGAGTTCTACGCCGTTTTTGAGGGTGATTTTTTCGTCTTCGAGGTCATTGAAATATTTTATGCCTGAGAGTTTTTGTTTTATGCCTATGTTTGTCAGATGTGAGAGAATGTCTTTTTGAGAAGGTTCTTCCTGAGTGTAGTTTCTATAGCTTCTTTTAAAGTTTCTAATGATAGAGCAGATGAGGTTGACGTTTGAGAGGTCATCGCTTTTTGAAAAATAGTGATTGCCTGCTTTGATGATAAATTCTTCTTCGTTGTCGAAGGGCAGCTCCATCCAGTAATAGAGCTCCCACCAGAGTTGAATAAGCTCTGGATTCTGAGGTTCTTCGGACATAAAAGGTTCAGAGAGATTTTTGATTTGTGTTATATCTGATTTTTTGATTGTGATAATGTTGTTTTCTTTGAGGATTAGAGCTAAATCCTGAACAGTGTTATTTTTTAGGGGGGAATATACAAATTCGAGGAGTTTTGATAATAGTTTGAAAACCTTTTTATTCTTGAGGGTTTCGGTTCTTGAAAAAGTGTTTATACCGTTGTTTTCAAGATAAGCCATCCAGTTTGAAATCTGGTTGTTTGTTCTCAAGAGGATTGCGCAGGTTCTATCAGGTGTTGTTTGCTGGAGTTTTTTGATTTCTTCGCAGATGTGAGTCATTTCCTGAACGTTTGTGTCAAGGGTTTGTATGCTGATAGCTTGAGGCTCTGTTTGAGGGTTTTGTCCTTCGACGGGTTTCATTTCGAGTTGATAGAAGGCGTCGTGAAATTCTTTTGTTTTGCAGGTTTCTTTGATAAATGAATTTGCAAGGGTATAAATCGCCTTGCAGCAGCGTTGAGAGCTTTGCATTTCGATTTTTTTATTTTCGTTGATAAATTTTTTGAAACCTTCTATATCAGCGTTTGTAAAAGTTGACATGATTGCCTGATTGAGGTCGCCGCATCTTACGACATTTGAGTGTTTTTCGGATATTGCATTAATCAGCTGCTGCTGAATTGGCGATGAGTCCTGTGCTTCGTCTTCGATTATGAATTTGAATTTGTTTTGATAGTATTTTCTGATATCAGAGTGATTTGCGATGAGTTCGTTTGCGAATATCAGCATATCATCATAGTCAAGAGTGTTGTTGCTCTTAAGTGTTTTTGAATATTCTTTGTAGACAGCATGAAACTCTTTGATTTGAGTATCTTTTTTGAAAAATTCGGAGTTTTCGATATCCTGCGGAGAGAGAAGAAGTGATTTTGCTTTTGAGATATTTTTGAGGCAGTAGTCCATCCAGTCTTGAAGCTGTTCTCCAGGAGGAAGCTTTGAGGCGCATATTTGGCGGAGAATCATATTTTTTTTGAGGTCGTCGCATATTTCGAAATTATCGCTGAGCCCTATTCTTGAGCAGTTGTCTTCATCCTGAATGATTTTGTAAGCAAGACCGTGAATTGTGCTGATTTGAGGAAGTTCTTTCAGGTTTGTCATGTTTTTTATTCTGTTCAGGAAATTTGAGGCAGCTGACTCCATATATGTTAGTACGAGTATTTCTGAAGGGTTTGCACCACGTTCTATGAGTTTGATTATCAGGGCAAGCATTATTGTTGTTTTTCCTGCTCCGGGGACAGCCGGAACAGCCATTTTCCCTCCTGTGTATTCAAGAATGGGTTTCTGGTCTTCTCTCGGGGTTATTTTGTGATTATTTGTTGTTATTTGTGATTTTTCAGGGAGGAGGAAGTTGAGAAGTTCTCCTCTGTTTTCGTTTCCGAGGGTATCAAATCTGCTTGAGAGGAGAATAATTTTTTCTTCGCAGCAGAGCATGAGTTTTCGAAGAACTGCTGCTGTTTTTTTCAATGTCAGCTCTTTATGCAGGTCAATTGAGTATTCTTTGTGTTCGAAGTTGTGCTGGAAGACCCAGGAATTGTAGAGGGTGCCTGTATCTTCTTTTATCCAGCTGCGGGATGTTGTATCGAACCAGATTTGGTATTTTGATTTGAGTTCATTGTCGATTATTTTTTGAGGGGATGAGATGATGAGTTCGTCGTCTTCAAAGTTTTCTTCGATGGAGGGGTTGTCTGAAACGATGTTTATTCTCATCTGGGCAAGCCAGTCATTGAAAGTGAGTTTGAAGTCGTTTTGTGCACGGGTTTTCAGGGTATGAAATTCTTCGAGCGATTTTATGAGCATATTAAATTTATCGAAGTTGTCATGTTCTTTCAGGTGAGGAAGAATTGCCTGTTTGAAAATCATAAGCAGCTTGTCGATTTGAGAGATTTCTTTTTCTTTGAGGTTGGATATGGTTGTGAGAATTTTTTTGTAGTCTTCCTGTGTTTTGTTGTCTGCGTCTATGTTCTCAGGGAGTTGTTTTTGTTTGGCGAAAGTTTCTGATATTTGTGAGCAGAGAGTATTCGGGAGATTCAGGAGGTCTGCGAAGAGTTTTTTGATTTCGTTTTTTGACGGTCTTGCGGTTTGTTCGCATAACATCAGGAGAATAAGCGAGCAGAAGCAGGCTTTGTCTTCGTAGATTCTTTTTGTTCCTGAGAGGAAGCGTGTTTTGATATTTTTTTCGTCGAGGTATTTTTTGATGAAATAGTTTGTTATGTCATCGTCTTCGGTCATGATGATTTTTATGTCTTTAGGAGAGGAGGTTTTGAGAAGTTCATCGATTTTTTTGAGCAGGTCTTCTACCATTTCCTGTTTGTAGGTATATGAGCATGCCTCAAGATTGTTGAGAGGAGAAACTTGTTGTCCTGTCAGGTTGTTGAAGAGTATTTCGGCATTTTTTGCCGATTGGTCGTGTCTTTCGATTTTTTTAACTTCATATTTTAGGCATAGTTTTTTGACTCCCTCAGGGTATGCGCACAGATAGCCTCTGCGGGAGCTTCCTTCTGAGTCGAAAGTGATGAGGTGTGAATTTGTTTTTTCGAGAAGGGATTCAACAAATTTGAAGCCTATATATGTGAATTCATCGAGATTGTTGACAAGCAGGTGTTTAATATTATTAAAGTCATGTATTTTACCGCTTTTGTACATGCTGTAGAAGGCGTCTGTCTGGCGGAGGTAGTCAAACATTCTGTATTTCAGAGTGTATTTTTTGAAGGTTTCGATAGCTGTATTTGCATCTTCGAAGAAAGTTTCTCCAAGCAGTTGTGATTTTTGTTTAATTTCTTCTTTTGAGAGATTGTTGTTTACGATGAGGGTGTATCTTCTCATAAGCTGATGCATAAGGTTTAAACCTGATCTGTAGTCAGAAAAGTTTGCTCTTTCGCAGCATTTGTTCATAAGAAACAGTGAGTTGCCCATGCCTCCCATTTCAGGAGATATTTCAGGGTGTCCGAAGTTTTGCGGGATGAGATTTTCGAATATGACCCAGTTGTTTGTAATGGCGTTTCTGACGAGACCGTTGAAGGTATAAACACGCAAATCAGCGCCGCCTTCAAAGTTTTGTTCAGCGAGGCGGGTTCTTATTTTTTCGAGCAATTTTGTTCTATTTGGCTGGTTATTGCACAGGACAATTATTTCAGAAGTTTTTGCGCCTGAAGATATCAGTTCAGAGTATTTTTTTGCTATTAGGTCTGTTTTTCCAGAACCAAGCGGTGCGTCTATAAACATTCCTGCTCCATATTTTAGAAGACATAAAAATTTTAAGAAAAATATGCAACAAAATAAAGAGTATATTATTGTATGTAAATTGAAAAGTATACAGATGAGAAATTTGTCTTGTGAGCATTCTATGTTAATATAGACTTATTTTTTGAAGAGGTAAGATATTTTGGACAAAAAAGAATCGACGGGGCATATACTTGCATTGGTTACCATTTTTATATGGGGAACGACTTTTATTTCGACCAAAATTCTATTGAATAATTTTTCTCCTATTGAAATTTTGTTTACCCGTTTTTTATTAGGTTTTTTGGCTTTATGGGCAATATATCCTCATGCTTTGAAATTTTGCGGCAGGTATCAGGAGATTTATTTTGCTTTAGCCGGTTTGAGCGGGGTAACTCTTTATTTCCTTTTTGAAAATATTGCCCTTTGTTTTTCATATGCATCAAATGTAGGAATAATTATGTCCACATCTCCTTTTTTTACGGCTGTTCTTGCTTCTTTTGTATTAAAGGAAAGATTAAAGAAGCGATTTATGTTTGGTTTTTTACTTGCAATGATTGGTATAGGATTAATAAATTTTAATGGTATTTCTATTTTAAAATTAAATCCGATAGGTGACTTTCTTGCCCTATCCGCTTCTTTTTTGTGGGCGGTGTATTCTATTTTGATGAAGAAAATAGGAAGCTTTGGAATTCCAACTGTTCAGGTGACAAGAAGGACTTTTCTTTATGGGCTGCTGTTTATGCTTCCTGTTATGCTGATAGATTTTCATCCGAAGGATTATAAGCTTTTAGGGGCTATTGATATATTTAATTTTGTATATCTTGGGTTTGGAGCTTCTGCCATTTGTTTTTCAAGCTGGAATAAAGCATTGAAAATTCTCGGCGCTGTCAAAGTCAACGGGTATATTTATGCTATTCCCGTCATTACTGTCATCACTTCATCTTTGATTTTAAGGGAGAATATAACTTATCTCGCATGGGCGGGCATGGCGTTTGCAATCTTAGGTTTGTTTATTTCAGAACATGATTTTTCAACAAAGAAAATTTGAGAACAAAAAAGGTTCCTTCTTTCAAAGGAACCTTTTTTAAGTTGTTTATCAAATAGCTTAGGCTTTTGCACCGTTTGCTTTTTCGATGATTTCTGCTGCGATGTTTGTCGGAACTTGCTCGTAGTTTTTGAATTCCATAGAGAAAGTACCGCGGCCTTGAGTGTTGCTTCTGATATCTGTTGCATAACCAAACATCTCAGCGAGCGGAACGATGGCATTAACTTTTTGCATGCCTGTTCCTTCAATCATTTCCATACCTTCAATACGTCCGCGTCTTGAAGATATATCACCGATGATGTCGCCTGTGTATTCTTCAGGGACTTCGATTTCGACTTTCATCATAGGTTCGAGAAGGACAGGTTTAGCTTTTTTGATACCGTCTTTCATTGCCATAGAACCTGCGATTTTGAATGCCATTTCTGAAGAGTCGACATCGTGGTAAGAACCGTCGAAGAGAGTGACTTTAACGTCAATAACTTCGTATCCTGCGAGGACACCGCCGAGGAGCGCTTCTTCCATACCTTTTCTTGCTGGTTCGATGTATTCTTTCGGGATGGCACCACCGACGATTTTGTTTTCGAATACAAAGCCCTGATTTGGTTCAGCAGGTTCGATTTTAACTTTAACGTGACCGTATTGACCACGACCGCCTGATTGTCTGATGAATTTAGAATCTTGTTCAGCGCTGCCTGTAATAGTTTCACGGTAAGCAACCTGTGGTTTACCTACGTTAGCTTGAACTTTGAATTCTCTCAGCAATCTGTCAACGATAATTTCGAGGTGAAGTTCGCCCATACCTGAGATAATTGTCTGACCTGTTTCCTGGTCTGTTTTAACTCTGAATGAGGGGTCTTCTTCTGCAAGTTTGCCGAGGGCGATAGACATTTTTTCCTGGTCAGCTTTTGTTTTCGGTTCGATAGCAACCGAGATAACCGGTTCAGGGAAAGACATTCTTTCGAGAATAATCGGTTTATTTTCATCGCAGAGAGTGTCACCTGTTGTTGTACTCTTAAGACCGACTACCGCACAGATATCGCCTGCGTAGATTTCAGAGATTTCTGTTCTGTCATCAGCATTCATCTGTACTATACGGCTGATACGTTCTTTATTTCCTGTTGTTGCGTTGAGAACATAGCTTCCTGATTTGAGAACGCCGCTGTAAACTCTTATGAATGTAAGTCTTCCGACGTAAGGGTCAGTCATGATTTTGAAAGCGAGAGCTGCAAACGGTTCGTTATCATCGTTCTTTCTTTCTGCTTGCGTTCCGTCAGGCAGTTCGCCTTTGATAGCTTCTACATCGGTTGGAGATGGGAGGTAGTTTACGACAGCGTCCAAAAGGAGCTGTATACCTTTGTTTTTGAAAGCTGTACCGCAGAGAACAGGGATAACTTTGTTCTGGCATGTAGCTGTTCTCAAGGCTTTTCTGATTTCATCAGGAGTAATTTCTTCTCCTTCGAGATATTTCATCATAAGTTCATCGTCGCATTCAGCAACTGCTTCGATAAGTTCTTCTCTTTTTTGAGCGACAATTTCTTTCAAATCTTCAGGAACTTCTTCTTCTTTGATGTCTGTTCCCATATCGTTTGTATAGATTTCTGCTTTTTGTTCGATGATATCGACAAGACCTCTGAAGCTGTCTTCAGAACCTATAGGCACTTGAATCGGGAATGCGTTCCCTTGCAGTCTGTCTCTGATTTGGTCAACTACTCTGAAGAAGTTTGCACCGGTTCTGTCCATTTTGTTGACGAAAACCATTCTTGGAACTTTGTATCTGTTAGCTTGTCTCCAGACTGTTTCTGATTGTGATTGAACACCGCCTACAGCGCAGAAAACAGCAACAACGCCGTCGAGAACTCTCATGGAACGTTCAACTTCGATAGTGAAGTCGACGTGTCCAGGGGTGTCGATGATGTTGATCTGGTGACCTTTCCAGAAGCTTGTGACAGCTGCTGAAGTGATTGTGATACCACGTTCTCTTTCTTGTTCCATCCAGTCGGTAACGGCTGTTCCTTCGTGAACTTCACCTACTTTGTGGATTTTACCGGTAAAGAACAGGATACGTTCTGTAGTTGTAGTTTTACCGGCGTCGATGTGAGCTGCAATACCTATATTTCTGATATTTTGCAATTTTGTCGTTCTAGCCACTTTTGTAATCCTCTTTACTTATACTAAATTTACGTACTTCTTTTTTAAAATTATGCCATACTCTCTTTCTTTATCCGAATAAGACAAAGGTCTGAGGGTATGGCATAGTCTGATTTTTAAAAAGATTAATATCTGTAATGAGCGAAAGCTTTGTTAGCTTCAGCCATTTTGTGAGTATCTTCTTTTTTCTTAACCGAAGAACCTGTTCCGTTAGCTGCGTCGAGAATTTCAGCAACGAGTTTATCAACCATAGACTTTCCGCCTCTTGCCTTTGCATATTGGATAATCCAAGTTGTTCCGAGTGCTGCGCCTCTATCGGGTTTAACTTCGATAGGAACCTGATATGTAGAACCACCGATTCTTCTTGCTTTAACTTCAATTAACGGAGTAACGTTTTTGATAGCTTTCTGGAATACTTCGATTGATTCTTCTTTTGTTTTTTCATGTATTCTGTCCATAGCTGTATAAAAAATCTTTTCAGCCAGGCTTTTTTTACCGCGTCTCATCAATCTGTTTATAAATCTTGATATATCAACACTGTTATAAACCGGATCAGGAAGCGGAACTCTTTTTTGATGTCTTGGTTTTCTTGGCATTTTTTACTTCCTTTTAGTTAATTATTTTTTAGCTCTTTTTGCACCGTATTTGCTTCTGCCCTGTGCTCTGTTTGCAACGCCTGCAGTATCAAGGGTGCCTCTTATGATGTGATATCTTACACCAGGGAGGTCTTTTACCCTTCCACCTCTAATCAGCACTACAGAGTGTTCTTGAAGGTTATGTCCGATTCCCGGGATGTAAGCTGATACTTCAAAACCGTTTGTCAATCTGACCCTTGCCACTTTTCTCAAAGCTGAATTCGGTTTTTTTGGAGTTGTTGTATAAACTCTTGTGCAAACCCCTCTTCTTTGAGGGCAGTTCATCATGGCAGGTGATTTTGTTTTCTTTGCCATTTTTTTACGTTCGTTGGATATCAACTGATTAATTGTAGGCATTTTGTCTCCTTTATCCTTTTATTTTGTTGTTTATTTTTTCTCAAATTAATCCAGTACTTCCGATAAGAAGTATATCTATCAAACTACAACCAAAATTTACTGTCAACGGTTTTTGTTTTTTGACGTTGATTTTTGGGGATTTTTTTTAGAAAAATATACACTTCTTTACAAATATTATCTGCCTGTATTCTTCCCGTGCGAGATTGTGTATTTAGTTGAATTCGATGTATTCTTTTTCTTTTTTGCTCTTTTTTTGAGGGAGTATAAATCTGGTTTCCTCTTCGGCGTCGTTCAAATTTATTTTGTTGTTTTCAAAAATTTGTTTTGCACAGGCATGGTCTTGAAGTTTATATCTTGAGGGAATATACGGAAGTGCACCGTAGTCTAGGATAATTATGAGAAATCTGTCGTTTAGTTTTTTGACTTTTCCTTTTTTGATTATGCTGTGAGCGTTTGGAGCTTTATCGCCGTTTAAATCAACTTCGATTATGCAGTAGCATTTTGTTGAGCATGTTTGTTTGCTGTTGGCTAGAGAGAAAAATTTTATTCCGTTTTTGAGGTATATATCTCCTGTTTTTTTGTTGATGTATTTTATTTCTATTTTTTCTCCGTCTTTTGTTATCAGGTTGTTTTCAAAAAACTCGCCCCAGTTTGAGTATATGTCTGTAAAATTTTCCATAGACATGAGATGTTTTTCGTTGTCGAAGTTTGTATTTTTGATGATGTAGTTGTTGATTGAATAGTTAAGACTCTGCAGTGTTGTTTGATACAGTTTTGATTTTTGATTATTTTGTACATTTATAACAATTATATTTATCAGCTTAATAAATATGAGTATTGTTACTATAAAAAGCATGCATCCGAGGCGTGCTTTATCTCTTTTTTTCATAAGATATTCCCGTATATAAATTAAAATTAATTTATTAATTTTATCATTTTTGATTTTAATGCAAAATTTATTCATAAAGATTATTGACAGAAAAATTTTTCCCGATAAAATAAAAGTGTAGAATAAACACTTGTTATTTAAATAAATTTTTATAAACAGCAATAAAAAACAGGAAGAAGAGATTATAGAAAAGCAGAAATTTACACCATTATCAGTAATGGTGTTTTTTATTTTGTTAAAAATTGATAGAATATAAATATATATAAGATAATAAGAAGAGTTTATTTTTGAGGGGAGATTTTTTATGGAATGCAGAGCAGAGCAAAACAAAAAAGCATGCACATGCTCTTATGGATGTCCGACAAGCGGGATATGCTGTGAGTGTGTGGCGCATCATCGTGAAAGCGGTGAAATTCCCGGGTGTTTTTTCCCTGAAGAGGGTGAGAGGACATATGACAGGTCTATAAGAAATTTTGTCAAATATGCTCAAAAGTACTTTCTTGATTAGACATTAAACAAAGAGGGTATATATTATTTAGCAGGACAGGTGTTTAAGAGGATGAACTTATGAAAATTTTAATTTCAAATGATGACGGAATACATGCTAGCGGGATTCGGGCGTTGATAGAACGTCTTTCACTGAAGCATGAGTTATATGTGGTTGCCCCTGATCGTGAACGTTCGGCAGCAGGGCATTCTCTTACATTGCATTCTCCATTGAGGGTAGAAGAGTTGCCTGCCATGTTCGGAGCAAAGCGCTGCTGGATGGTTACAGGGACTCCAGGAGATTGTGTAAAGATAGCTCTGAATGCAGTTTTGGAAGAACATGAAAAACCGGATTTGGTTTTATCGGGAATAAATCATGGTCCGAATTTGGGGGCAGATATACTTTATTCCGGAACGGTCAGTGCTGCTCTTGAAGGAGCAATGATGGGATATCCCAGCATTGCCATATCTCTTGCAAATCCGATTAACGACGGACTTGAGTATTTTCATTATGCGGCTAATTTTGTGGCGAAGCTGATACCGAAAATAAAAGATTTATCTTTGCCTGAGAAGACAATATTGAACGTTAACGTACCTTACCTTATGGATAACTCTGATATAGCAGGAGTTGCCATAACAAAACTCGGAACCAGAATGTATACTGATACATATGAAAAAAGAGTAGATCCGAGAGGTAAAACTTATTATTGGATGGCTGGAGAAGTTATCAAGTCAGATGCAGTAGAAGGCACTGATATTAATGCAATAAGAAACAATAAAGTATCAATAACTCCCATTACATTTGAACTCACATATGAAGAAATCATGCCTGATTTGACAAAAATTTTGTGTGCAGACGGAAAATGTGACTGGATTTAGTTTTCGAAGCTGAAAAATTTGAAAACCTATGCAAAGAGCCTGTAGTGATACAGGCTCTTTTGTAATAAAAATTAATATTTAAAAAAAAAATAGCAATTTGTTTTTTTTTACAACTTTTTAATTAGTATAGTAGGTAGTGAAAGAAAGATTCTTTAAGACAATATTTTATAAGGGGAAGATTATATGACCACCAACATCAATCCGTATCAGCAAACAATGGGACAGCCTTATGCTATGAATCCTGTCATTACATCGCAGCCTCAGCAGCAGAAGGCAGCACAGGAAGTTAATGCTGTTAAAATTGAGCTTATAGAACCAAAAGCATATGGAAGTGCTCCAAACGAAGCGGGTGCTCAACCTTATTATACATATCCTCAATCATCCGTTTATAATCCGAACGGAATGATGTATCCGTATGTTCAACCGTTTCAGCCTCAGATGCCGATGACAATGCCGGCTCCTGTTCCTCAGGCACCGGCAGCTCAGCAGCCTATGCCTCAGGTTCCACCTGCGGTTATAGACCAACCGGCAGTACCCGCAACTTCTACACCGGTTGATACTCAGGTACCGCCTGCTCCTGCGGCAACTGAAGCACCGGCAGCTCAACCGGCAGCAACTCCGGTTCAACAGCCCGGTAGTGATGTTAATAAATTAGTTCAGGATTTAGGTTCAAATGATTTGGAAGCTCAGTTCAATGCAATTAATAAAATAGCAGAAACAGCCCAGACACAATCTCCTGATGCGGCAAATCTTCTGGCGGTTGATACATTCAAAGGACTTGCATCAGTAGTTAATAAAGATACAACTACCCTTGAAGCACCGACTCAAGAACAAACAGCTTTGAGAGAAAAAGCTCTCGGAGGTCAGCAGCTTACTCCAGAAGAACAGGCTAAAGCAGAGCAGCTTGCCCCTCAGGAAGTCGCTGAAATGAACAAACAGTATGCATTGTATACACTGGCTATTCTTCAAAATTCTTATAGAGATGCCGTTAATCAGGAATTACAGGCACAGGGTATGCAACCTGCAAAAATAAATGAGCTTCCTGAAATCAATTTGGTAATAGATACAATCAAGAATAACCCGAATGCATTGATTAGAGAAGCTGGTATAAGTGCTTTATCTTATGTGGTAAGACCTGAGGATAAAGATGTTGCAAAAACCGTCTTCACTCTTGCAACTCAGGATTCTGACGAGAATGTTAAGAAAGCGGCAACAGATGCTTTAGCAAAAATCGGCGAACCTGTTCAGGCAGCAGCTCCTGTTGAAGCAGGCAAAGAAGAAGCTCCAAAAACAGAAGAAAAAACTGCACAAGAAGCGCAGCAACCGGAAAATGTAAAGCAGGGTGAATCAAAACCTGAGGGCGAAAAAGCCGCTTAATAAAGCATTTTAGGCTTATTTAAAAGAACATATCCGTAACATTTGTTACAGATATGTTCTTTTTTTGTAAATATAATATAATTAGAGGATAATTAGAATAGAAGAAAAATATAGAATTGTGTAGGGATAAGATTTAGTGGTTGGAAAATGTCTGACGAATTTAATTTAGAAGAAGAAAATTTTAATGAAAATAACCTTGGGCTTGATGAAACAGAGCTTGATGAGGATGATATTCCCGCTGAGGTAAGAAAACTTAACTGGGGTGCTTTCCTCTGGCCGTTTATATGGGGTTTGTTTAATGTTAAGCTGACAAAGGTTCTTGCGATTATTATTATAAATTTAATAATCGTTGCTCCTGTGTTTTTTATGGCTTTTTCGGGTATGAACGGCGATCCGAGCAACACTCCGCTTACTATGTTAAGTGTTGCGTTGCTTATATTGAGCCCTATAATAAATTTGGTTATTATGATTGTCTTCCTTGTAAAAGGAAACAGATGGTCATGGCAGGATAAGAACTGGGAAAGTGTTGAGCACTTTGTTGCCGTCCAAAAAAAATGGACTATGGGAATTTTTATTTTCTGGCTTATATCGATGATTCTTTCAGCTGTTGTTCCTATAATTATAGGGGCATCTGTTTTTAGTTTTATCAGTCAGAATATGTCTTCGCTGAACCAGCAGAATTCTGTACAGACTACTTCTGGTGAGAGCGATTTTGGCAGCTTTGGAGAAGATTCTTATTCTTCAAATAATCTTCCTGATGTTTCTCAGGATTGGAACAATTCTCCGTCTGCTGCTGTTGGAAACAATGATTCTGGTTCTGCCCAGCCATCAGCTCCCGCTGCTAACAGCAAGCCTGCGTCCGATGAACCTGTAGGGGCTGCTCGTAAGCCGATAAATAATAAAGATATTATAGATAACAGTGATAAAGTTGTTATTACTATAGGCGGGCATGGCAGAGAAAATCCGTTTAAGCCTTTTTATGATCAGGCATTCAGCGGTGATTTTCCGCCTCCTGATGATGTATTTAATATTGATGAGTCTGCTAAAAAGCTGATGTCTATCAAAGTAGCTGGGATTTTATATGATCCTTATAGACCGTCTAATGCGTCAGCTATTGTTAATGCTTCAGGTTCTGATTATATGGTGAAAAAAGGTGATGTTGTCGCCGGGTTTAGCATATTAGATATAAATAAAAACAGAGTTTATGTTAAGTTCGGATCAAACACCTATAATGCCGGTATTGGAGAAACAATACATGCAGAACTGAAAGACAACAGCGGTCTTGATAATATTGATAAAAAGTTTGCTGGGAATACCAGATAAAGAATGAAGTTAATTATTAAACAATAAAGGGAGTCTTGAGCTAAATGAAACAAGAGTATAGGGAATTAATAAAACGGTTTACCGTTGGGGCTGTGGTCTTAAGCCAGTTGTTTTTTGTTGCCTCTTCGGCTTTTGCTTCGCCGGCTTTGAGAAAAGAATTTAAGCCATCAAGCGAAGTAGTTCCTCTTCAAGGAGAGGTATCTTTCAGTCACGGGTCTGATCCTGTTACCGTAAGTTTGAGAGATACGGATGTCAGACAGGTGTTGCGTATGCTTGCTGATAAGGCGCATTTAAACATTATTTTCCATGATTCCGTATCAGGAACTGTTACTCTTGATTTGGTTAATGCTCCGTTAGTAAAAGTATTTAACTATATTATGTCCGTCAATAAACTAAGCTACTGGCTTGATGATAAGACTATTATTGTTGCCAGTGCCGATGCATCAAAGGATTTGAACCTCAACAATCAGGAGATGGTTGCTCTTCCTGTTAAGTATGTTGACGCAAAAATTATTGCAGACTTTCTGAATAAAAATATATTTTCTCTGAACAGACCGGGGATTAATAGTTCTCAGGTTGCGATTACAAACCCTCAAAAAAATGAGATTATCATCATGGGGACAACAAATGATGTGACAATTGCTCAGAGAATAATCAAAAAATTTGACCAGAAACCGAGCGTAACTACATTTGATGTAAAATATTCTTCACCATCAGAAATAGCCAACGCACTTTGCTCTATTGTCTTCGGTACAAAAGGAGCAGGCGGCGGCGGTGATGATGGCGGTGGCGGAGGTTCTTCTTCCGGTGCTTCTTCATCAAAGAGCAGTGATAATACTTCTTTTGGTAAAGCTGTTGTTGCATGTTCTTCATCAAATACAGTTACTGCCGATAAACTTGAATCTATTAAAAACAATGCTTATTCAGTTGTTTATTATCCTGATAACAACCAGATACTTTTATTCGGCGGTACAAAAGATCAAATATCTCTTGCCAAAGAATACATTGATAAAACGGATATAAAACAACTTCAAGTTTTGATGGATGTATCTATTGTTGAACTTTCTGAAACAGATAACAAAAGTTTGCAATCTGCATGGGAAATTCATACAAAGAGATTCAACTTCAAGCTGAATGATTTATCAGGCGGTGGATTTTCTCCATCTTCAGAAGGGGAATTCGGTGCCCGTCCGCCATGGCCTTATACTCAAAATGGAGGTTTCAACTATATTTCAACTGATACTTTCAGAGTTATTAACTATTTGAACTTCTTGGTTTCTAACCAAAAAGCACGTACTTTGACAAACCCGAAAATTCTTGCTACAAACAACAAGAAATCAGAAATTAATATCACCAGGGACTACGTAAAGAGCGTAACCAGACAGGTAACAGCTGTTGGTGTCGGTTCTACAAGTGTTCCTCAATCAACATATGAAATTGCTAACGATGCAGGTGTAAAACTTTCTTTAACACCGACTATTACGAATGCAGGCAATGTCATTATGGATATTGAACCGTCGTTTGCAACACCGTATCAATCTATCTATGAAGAAATTCCTGATGGACAGGGCGGGATTACAAACAACCTTGCTGCTACATTGCTGACAAGAAGAGAGATGAAACTCAAAAGTGTTATGGTTAAAGACGGAGAAACTCTTGTTGTCGGTGGCTTGCTTGAAAATGATGAAAGCAAACAGGTCGGTAAAGTTCCTTTCCTCGGGGATATTCCTTTCATAGGTGCTCTGTTCCGTTCTTCAAGTGTTGACAAAACAAAATCAGAACTTGTCATCATGCTGACACCTCATATTCTTCGTGATGATGAAGAGATGGTTAATTTTGAAGAAACAGTACAGAAAAATGAAGATAATATAGAGATAGAAAATATAGAAAATATCTAAATTTACATATGAACAAAATACTCGAAAATATAGATTGGAATTGTTTTGAAGGAATTGGTATTGATTTAATAAATCAATACCGATTTATTCCTGTAAAAACTCATGACGGTAATCTGTATATAGGTATAATCGGCAACGAAAATAAAAGTTATCTGAAAAGTATCATGACTATTCTCCAAAACAAAACAGGAGCAGTTGTCAGATGTCTTCCGATAACGGAAGCTGATTATAAAGAAATAGTCGAGTATTATTATGAACATATAAATCCTGTTTCAAAACAAGATCCGATGCTTCTTGCAGAGGATAAAGTGAGAAAAGAAGCGGAGAGAAAGTTCAAACTCGAAGATGAAAGAAAACAAAGACAATTGCAGAACGCTCAGCAGGATAATTCTCAAGAACAACAGACAACGGAAGAGGAGGAGAATAATAATACCGTTTCGCAGGAAGAAGAAAATCAATCATATCAATCATTCTTAAATGAAGAGAATAATATTTCTTCAGAAAATAAAGAACAGGAAGAAAACACTCAAAATTATTCTTCAGACTCAGAAAATACGGCGGCATTAAATTCTGATGATGTAAAAAAAGACGGCGAGCATCCTAGGAAACGTCTTGGCGAGCAGCTTATTGATGCAGGTTTTTTGACCCCAGAGCAGCTTGAAGAAGGTCTTGCTTATGCTAAAGAGAAAAAACTTCCTATCGGCTCTGCTCTTGTTGAGTTGAAATATATTACTCTTGACCAGATGAAAACGGTTCTTTCAGAACAACAGGGACTGGAGTTTTTTGAACTTGATAAATATAAAATAGAACGCTCTGTTTTTTCTCTGCTTCCTGAAAGATATATAAAAAGCAAGAAAGTCATTCCTATCAAAAAAGAGAAAAATTTTATTGTTATCGGCATGGTCAATGCAAATGACAAAGCTGTTTTATCTCAGATTAAATTTATGACAGGTTTGACTCCACGCCCTCTTTTGATTCCGCATATTGAATTTAATAATATATTGCGTGCATTTGAGATGAAAAAACAAACAACTCAGATGGTGCAACATATTATTAAAGAAGATATCGTCGAAGAAGAAGAAAGCCTCTGGGAACAGGTTGATAAAGAACTCAAGGACAACTCGAGCAACGTTGCTAAATTTGCAACAAAGATTATTACCGATGCAATTGACATAAAAGCGAGTGATATTCACATCGAACCCCGTCTTAACGGTTATATTGTCAGATATCGTATTGCCGGTATTCTGAAACTTATGTTCGAAATTCCTCAACAAATTGAGTCCGCTATTATTTCAAGATTCAAAGTTGTATCAAGAATGGATATCGCAGAACACAGAAGAGCCCAAGACGGTACCTTCTCTTTGAAGCATGCCGGAGTTGGATATGACTTCAGAATCAACACTCTTCCTGTTGGCAGCAAAGAGAAGATGGTAATAAGAATTCTTGCACCGAGTGTCACTCTCGCAGACAGCCAGGATAAGGATATAAAACTTGTCGGCGGAACAGCTGAAGATATCGCCAAAATAAAGAAGATGATAACCGTACCGAACGGAATTATTCTGACCGCAGGGCCTACAGGTAGCGGTAAAACAACAACGCTGTATTCCGTTTTGAAAAATATTAACGATGTAAGTATCAATATCAGCACGGTAGAAGACCCTATAGAAATTCGTCTTGAAGGTGTAAACCAAACACAGGTAAACCCGAAAGCTGATATTACTTTTGCATCTTGTATGAGAGCTCTTTTGAGACAGGACCCTGATGTAATCCTCGTCGGTGAAATCCGTGACCTGGAAACTCTTGAAACTGCAATCAGTGCATCTCTGACAGGTCACTTGGTATTGAGTACCGTTCACACAAACAGTGCAGCTGCAACAATTACCAGATTGATGGATATGGGGGCAAAAGATTATTTGATTGCGTCAACGCTTTCAGGTGTAATTGCTCAAAGACTTGTCAGACGCCTGTGTGATAATTGCAAAAAAGAATATACACCTGATTTGGACAGATTAAAAGAACTCCTTCCTCAGGGAGAAGATGCAGAAGCAATATTGAAAACGCATAAATTTTATAGAGCCATCGGATGTCCTCAATGCGACGGCGGATATTCAGGTCGTTTGGGTATATATGAAATCATGCAGATTAACAAAGAAATAAGACGTTTGATTGCTCAGAATGCTCCTGATGTTGAAATCGAAGAAGTCGCTGTTGCCTGTGGTATGAAAACATTGCGTCAATCATGTTTTAATCATATTTTCAACGGAATGACCACATTGGAAGAGTGCTTGAGAGTACTTGGTATTGCTAACGATTAAGGAAGTTAAAAATTATGCCGTCATATGAATTTTCAGGTCTTAATAAACAACAAAAAATGCAACGAGGTGTAGTGAACGCCGAATCTATTCAGGAGGCAAAAGCTAAGGTAAAAAAACTCGGGCTTGTTCATATCTCTGTAAGGGAAGACAGAGCCACAGCAAAAGCAGAGAAAGATGCTTCGCAGGTAAAAATAGATACCGGTATAAATCTTCCATTGAAGCAAAAACTGGATTTTATTTTGACTCTTAGAACGCTGGTTAAAACAGGTGTTCCTATTATTGAAGCCTTAATCTTCATGGAAAATAATGCCGATAACAAAAAAACAAGGGCTCTTTCAAATAATCTCAGACAACTTGTTCTCAAAGGTGCAACTTTTGCTGAGGCTGCGAACAAATTTACCGCCTGTTTTGATAATATCAGCCGCGGTTTGATTAGAGCGGGTGAAGAAAGCGGTGAGTTAGATATGACGCTTGATCGTCTTGTCGAATTGATGAAAAAACAAGCCGCGTTGAAGAAGAAAGTTATCGGGGTTATGACTTATCCTGCGATAGTTGTAACTCTGGCCTTTCTGGTTGTTCTTGTTATGTTGATTGTTGTATTTCCTTCGTTTAAGGATTTGTATGCAAACCTTGGTGCTGAGCTGCCGGTTCCGACAAAGATATGTATGGGCGCAGGCGAGTTTATGAAAAAGAACTGGCATATCACTCTTATCGGAATAATAGCTTTTATTTCTGCAATAATCTCTCTCTTCAGATGGGAAGTATCGAAGAGGATTATTGATAAATATGTCCTTGAAATTCCTGTTCTGAGCAAATTTGTTCAGTTTGTAGAGTTATCAAACTTTATTTCTGTTCTTCTTGTTGTATATGAAGCAGGTATTCCTCTTGTTGATTGTTTCTATATGGGGAACCTTACTATCAAGAATTTTACTATGAACGAAGCTGTCAATAAGGCAACAAAGTTAATCCAGCAAGGTACTCAGGTTTCTTCAGCAATGAAGACGACAAAAGTTTTTCCGAATATGGTTTTGTTCATGATATCAACAGGTGAACAATCAGGTAACTTGGAAGAAATGTTAAGACAAATCGGTGAGTATATAGATAATACTCTTGCTGAAGTTATTGATTTGCTGACAAGTTTGATGGAACCTCTTTTGATGGTTGTCATCGGAGGGCTTGTTCTTTTCTTGGCTCTGGCTCTTTATCTTCCTATGTTCCAAACTTATGCGCATATCTAAAAGAGGTGAAAAATGGTTGAAAATAATGATGCAGAAAGTTTTATAAAAGGTGTCTGGTCAGAACAGGTTCTTGTCATCACCGAGGATTATGAGATTGTCGGGAAAATATTTTTGCCGAAGATAAATAAAAGAAACAGAGTCCTATCTGATTTGTTGAACGGGAAAAAACGTTTTATGGCAATCAAAAACTGCAAAATAAAACACAGACACTTCCCTGATAGAACAACAGAAGAGCAGGATTTTATCCAGCTTAATATAAACTCGATTATTATGCTCCGTCCGATTTTTGCAGAATAGATTCTGTATTTTTTGAGAGGAGGGTGCTATGGCGGATACATCGCTCAGGATGAGTCTTGATAAATTGCAGGTTGGCAAAGATGCGGTTATTTCTTCAATCAATTGCGAGAACAAGGCTCTTCGTGCACATATTCTTGATATGGGTTTGACGCCTGGAGTTGAAGTTACTTTGATAAAAACAGCTCCGATGGGAGATCCTCTTGAAATACGTGTAAGAGGCTATGAGCTTACCCTAAGGAAAGCGGATGCCGCCAAAATTGAGATAGAAGATATTCATGATGCGCATGACTGCAAGAAAAAAAACAAAACATTTGAAGATATAGAACACTCACAAAAAGGTGAGGAAACATACAGCACAAGAAAGTCAAATATTCCTCCGAAGGTAAAGATAAAATTTGCTCTTGCAGGAAATCAAAACAGCGGTAAAACAACTCTTTTCAACCAGCTGACAGGTTCCCATCAGCATGTAGGAAATTTCCCCGGGGTGACTGTTGACAGAACAGATGGACTTATCAGAGGTCACAAGGATGTTACCATAACTGATTTACCCGGAATTTATTCACTTTCTCCATACAGCAGCGAAGAGATAGTGACGAGAGATTTTATTCTCAAAGAAAAACCTGATGGGATTATAAACATTGTTGACGCAACAAATATTGAAAGAAATCTCCTTTTGACCATGCAGTTGATAGAGCTTGATGTTCCTATGGTTATAGCCCTCAATATGATGGATGAAGTCCATAAAAGCGGGGGAAGTATTGATGTTAACGGTCTTGAGGCAGCTTTAGGCGTTCCTGTCATCCCTATTTCTGCGTCCAAAAATGAGGGTATAGAAGAACTTGTCGAGCATGCCATAAATGTTGCAAAATATTCAGAGCGCCCTGGGCGTGTTGATTTTTGCCCCTCTGATGAAGGGAAAACAGGTGCTGTTCACAGATGCATACATTCAATTATTCATTTAATTGATGACCATGCGAAAAGTGTAAACATTCCCGTAAGATTTGCCGCTACAAAACTTGCTGAGGGGGATGAGCTTATTTTGAGGGCATTAAATCTTGATGAGAATGAGGTCAACACCTGTGAGAAGATAATTTCTCAGATGGAGGAAGAAAGAGGGCTTGATAGGGCAGCAGCGCTTGCCGATATGAGATTTTCTTTCATCGAAAATCTTTGTGATAACTATGTAAACAAATTGCATGAAACTTTTGAATACAGATTATCAGTGAAGATTGATACGGTGCTGACAGGAAAATACACCGCTATTATATCCTTTTTGATTATTATGGGTTTGATATTTTATTTGACGTTCGGTCCTGTCGGAACTTTTTTGTCTAATCTTATGGAAATTGGTATTTCTTATGTAACAAATCTTACAGACAATTTTCTGCAGGCATACGGTCTGAACCCGATAGTACGTTCGCTTATTATAGACGGTATTTTCTCTGGTGTCGGAAGTGTTTTGAGTTTTTTGCCGGTAATAGTCGTGTTGTTTTTCTTTCTCTCCATTCTTGAAGATACTGGATATATGGCTCGAGTTGCTTTTGTTATGGACAAATTGTTGAGAAAAATAGGTTTATCCGGGCGTAGTTTTGTACCTATGCTGATAGGATTCGGGTGTTCCGTGCCTGCGATTATGTCAACGAGAACTCTTCCCTCAGAGAGAGACAGAAAGATGACTATTTTTCTGACGCCTTTTATGAGCTGTTCTGCGAAGCTGCCGATTTATGCTTTGTTTACGGCAGCATTCTTTGTGGAAAATCAGGTTGTTGTTATTTTGAGTTTGTATTTGATAGGGATAGTTGTCGGTATAATTTTTGCATATTTTATGAAATATTTTGTGTTCAAGGGCGAGCCGGTGCCTTTTGTCATGGAACTGCCGAATTATCGTTTTCCAAGCGCACTAAATGTATACAGGCTGATTTATACAAAAGCAAAAGGATTTGTGACAAAGGCTTTTACGATAATTTTCTGGGCGACGATACTTATTTGGTTTTTGCAGACATTTGATTCACGCCTGAATTTTGTTACGGATTCTTCTGAGAGCTTGTTGGCGCTTTTGGGTAATTTTATTGTTCCGATATTTGAGCCTCTCGGGATAGATGATTGGAGAGTAACTACGGCGTTTATCACAGGTTTTATGGCAAAAGAGAGTGTTGTCAGCACGCTTAGTGTTTTGTTGGGCGGAGATACCGACAAGCTGCCTATGTTGTTTAACCAGCTTACGGCATTTGTGTTCCTTGTATTTTCTTTGTTGTACACACCTTGTGTTGCGACAATTGCCACAGTCAGAAGGGAACTCGGGCGATTTTATGCCTTTTTGGTTGTAGTTTTGCAGTGTTCGATTGCCTGGGTTGTTGCGTTTTTTGTCCATTTGC
The DNA here is from genome assembly GCA_904420445.1 of Candidatus Adamsella avium. Lineage (GTDB taxonomy): Bacteria > Cyanobacteriota > Vampirovibrionia > Gastranaerophilales > CAJFVJ01 > Adamsella > Adamsella avium. Next base: position 583,212 of record CAJFVJ010000001.1, read on the forward strand.
TCGGTACAATTTTTATGTAGATGGTCAGCTCAGTTTATTCGGAAGATAAATCAGGTTTTTCATCTTGTCGTCAAATTTTTCTTTGCTTATTGCATGAGGAAATGCTGAGTTGTACGGGTCGTTCACTACTACCGATCCTTTGTCTTTGTTGGTAGTCATAATATTGTATACATGACCTGTTGATATGTATCTGCATTCGTTCTCGTCATCTGAATATTCTTCTGTGCCTGTATTGCAAATCAGTTCTGAGTTTGCGTAAGCCGGTGAATAAAGTATATCGCTGAGAGAGGAATAATTTATCGGTTTTACTACCGGTTCAAATTTAAGTTTTCCGTTTTCTTTTTTCAGATTAAGCTCAAGAGAATAAATTTCAGCGTTTGTTTTATCGATGTATTCTTGAGTAGTATAATCTTTGAGCAGTTCATTTGATTTTTTGTAGAATATTTGAGGATTGTTTTTGTACCCGAGCGCACGATGAACAAGGGTTATTTTTTCCGCTTCTCCTGAGGCAATGATAAATCCAGGGGTATCAAGCAAGTTTTCTCCGTTTTCATCTTTTGAACTTTTTAACTCTTCTATTCTACTATTTAGTATTTTGGTATATGGAGTTCCTTCTTCTGCAAGATATTTTCTGAGCAATTTTTCTATGGCTATTTCATAAATTCTTACATCAACATCACCTGAAGAGAAACTAGAATTTATGTCGCTCAGGTCATGGTTTTTCAATTCTTCTGCGCTGACAGAGTAAGTTTCTTTTGATGATTGTTCGTATGGGTTATTGAAGGTGACAGTATAATTCCCTTTTTCATCAGGTCCGGAAATCCGTTTTGAAAGATTTTCTTCGCCTTCTTTTGTTGAAGCATAGTTTCCGAGCATAGACAAAAACCAGCATGAACCTGTACGTCCCTGAGCGAAGCTGCCTATTTTACCGTCGCTTATTGTATCGGTTGTATCGACATAATACAAAAGTTGGGCTAGGTCTTCATTTGTCATATCAGAGAAGTTGCCTGTTTTGTATTGTTCATATTTCAGTTTGAAGTTGTTATAACCTGCAAAAGATTTATCAGGTAATCCGTCTTTCAAACAGAAGTCGATGAGGGCATGTTTGTTTTTTTCGAGTTCTGTTTTTTGTTCCTGACTCAGGCTGTTTTTATAAGATTCAAAATCGTTTATTTTTTGTTTGAGGATACTTTTTTGTTCTTCATTCAGCTCGATTTTTGAGATGAGGTTGTCTTTCAGTTCAAAGAAATGAGGTTCAAATCCCGAGTATACGGAGTTGTAGAAAGTTTGTTGTGATTGAGTGAAACCGTATTTTTCAGAAATATTTGAAAGAAAAGTCATGAATTTATGTTTGAATTCGGTAAATTTTGAAGAGAGTGATTGTTTTTTATCATTGGAGTTTTTTGTACTAAAAGATACAGTATCCTGCCCTATACCTGCTGTTTTTGGGGTATAGGTTTGTTTAGATGTGTTTGAGTTTGTTTGAATTTGGTTCTGGTTTAAATTATTGTTTATTTCCATATAATAATAAAAAAATAAAATGTTTTAAAATTGTCATTAGTTTTAAAATAAGTCTTTGTGTTGATTTTGGAATTTTTTTAATATAAATTAGACTCTTAGGAAGAAGAGAAATGAACAGAAAAACGGCAGGTTTTTTGAATGGGGCGATTGCTGCTGCGAGTTATGGTACTAACCCGCTTTTTGCGCTGCCTCTTTATGCGGCAGGAGTTGGAGTCAACTCGGTACTTTTCTACAGGTATGCTTTTGCCGTTGTTCTCTATGGTATATGGCTGAAGTTTTTCAAGAAGACATCTTTTGCCATATCTTTCAAAGAATTTTTTCCGTTGTTATTTCTGGCGTTGTTTTTTTCTTTGTCATCGCTTACGTTGTTTGAGGCATTCAAATATATAGAGGCGGGGATAGCCTGTACTATTCTTTTTATATATCCTGTTATGGTTGCTGTGATTATGTGGTTGTTTTTCAAAGAAAAGCTTACCAAGACAGTAATTTTTTCGATACTTTTGACATCAGCCGGGATAATTCTTTTATACAAAGGAAAACCAGGAGGAGCAGGGTTGAATATGCATGGTGTGTGTATTGTTTTGTTGTCGGCTCTTTTGTATGCACTTTATATAGTAGGGGTAAAGAATATAAAAGAAATAAGACATATGAAACCTGATAAGTTGAGTTTTTATGTGATGTTATTCGGGCTGTTTGTATATGTTTATAACCTTAAATTTTGTACCCGGCTTCAGATGCTGGATACACCGTTGTTATGGTTATATGCTGTTGCACTTGCGCTTTTTCCTACAATTATTTCGCTTGAAACGATTACGATAGCAATAAAGCTTATAGGGTCGACTACTACAGCAATTTTGGGTGCGCTTGAACCTTTGACGGCTATATTTTTCGGTGTAGTTTTCTTTCATGAACAGCTGACAGTCAGGATATGCGCAGGGGTTGCGCTTATTCTTGCGGGCGTGTTTTTGATTGTAACAAGAAATGTAAGAAAGAAGAAGAAATTCAAATTAGTCTGAGTTTTTCTCGCAGAGATTTTTGTAATATTCTCCCCATTTTGCCATATCTAAGACAATAGGCTCAAGAGTTTTTCCTGTTTCTGTCAGAGAGTATTCCACCTTTGGAGGAATCTGCGGGTAAACTTTTCTTGATATTATACTATCAGCTTCGAGTTCTCTCAGGTTTGATGTCAGAACTTTTTGCGAGCAGATAATGACTTTTTTCAGCTCTGAGAAGCGTTTTGTTCCTGAAAGCAGTTCTTTGACAATCAAAATTTTCCATCTTGTTCCTACTATTTGAAGAAGCACTGCAACCGGGCATGGCAGCAGTTTTTTATCGGTTATTTTCTTCATTCGTGCTGTTAGTTTCCTTTTATATACTATGGAACTATATAGTTCCTACTTACAAAAAATAATCTTATATGCTAAAAATATTATACATAAAAAAGGAGATAGAAATATGAACATACAACAAATACGCAATGCTACAGTTAAGATAACATACGGGGGGAGTGTTTTTCTGATTGACCCTATGTTTGCTCCAAAGGATGCTTATCCTCCGATTCCAATGTGTTTTACTCCTGATAGAAGGTGGCCCATGGTTGATTTGCCAATGTCTGAGAAAGAAATATTGCAAGATGTTGATGCTGTTATCATGACTCATTATCATATAGATCATTTTGATGAATTTGCAATGAAGGCAATTTCAAAAGATATGAAGATATTTGTTCAGGATGAAGAAGATAGGAAGACACTTGAAGGATTCGGTTTTTTGAATCTTGAGATTTTGAAAGAAGAAGGTGTATCTTTTGGAAATGTAGAATTGTACAAGACAAACTGTATACATGGAGAAAGGGAGAAAACCATCCCGTATTTTGAAAAAGTAGGAATACGTCATGAGGCAATGGGTGTTGTCTTCAAAAGCGAAGGGGAGAAGACATTGTATCTTGCAGGGGACACTATTTGGTGTGACTTTGTGAAAGAGGCAATTGATAAATTTTCGCCGGAAGTTGTTGTTGTGAATGCTGCTGATGCCCAGCTAGAGACAAGCGGGTCGATTATTATGGGAACAAAGGACATCCAATCGCTGCATGATTATGCTCCGTCGATGAAGATTGTTGCAAGCCATATGGATACAGTAGGTCATGCAACTCTTGATAGATGCGGTTTGAGAAAATATTTGAAAGAACACAACCTTGAAGATACCGTGCTTGTTCCTGAAGACGGTGAAAACATAGGGATATAATATCCATACCCTGAGCCTCTCTTAAAAAGAGAGGCTTTTTTATTGGAAAATTCGGTTTTTATTTAAACATCGGCAGCTTGTTCATCATATTTCTTAATTTGATTGCGATTCTCGGCATAGGCTCAGCTATGGTCAGTCCTACAAGGTCGTAGTTTGAAGAGATGTCGTTTATTAATCTGATTGTATCATCAATTTTCAACCCGTTAGGGTCATTGCTTACGCCTGCAATCATTTCTTGAGGGTCGATAGCGTCGAGGTCAAAGTGGATAACAACTTTTGATGCTCCTGTATCTTTGAGCCACTGCAAAACTGCAGAGCTGTCCTGTGCAACAGCCTGAGGAGAGAGGCTTTGTATTCCGAGTCTTTCCTGACGCCCTTTCATTCCTTTTTCCCAGGAGCGCAGTCCGACAATCAGAACTTTTGAAGAGTCGAATTTTGCGGGCAGCAGTTTCATAAATCTTTCATCCCCTATTCCCATAGCTGCAGTGAGAGCCATTGCATGGTAACCTGTGTAGTCATCATAGGGCAGATTTATGTCAGGGTGGGCGTCTATCCAGATTAGGGCTACATCATTGTTGTATTTTTTTGCAAGATATGTGAAAGGAACGACGCTTACCGAGCATTCACCGCCGAGGGTAAGAATTTTATCGGGGTTATTTTCTTCGAGAATTTTGAGTGCCGATTTTGTTTGTTTGAGGATGTCAGCTCTATCTGTCATCCCTTTTTCGAGTTTTCTTTCTGTATATTCTGCTGATATAGGAACTTCGATGGTTTTTTGAGACGGATTTTGAGGTGCGAGGAAGTTCAGAAGATGAGCTCCGAGGAAATATCCTCTTGAAGAGTCTTCTTCCGGTATATCAGGCATCCAGCCGGAAACAATGCCACCCTGCCATTGAGGGTAAATCAGGCGCAGAGTTGTCGGAACATATGGGGTGTTTTGCTCCATTGTTTGTATCTCCTCCTGTGCATAAGCTGTTGTCATTGTGATAAATAAGGCAAGGATTGCCAGAAAAATTCTCATGTTTTCACTCCTAAAAGTCCGTATTCAAGTATTATTTTATATATTTTTGAAATGAAAGTACAGAGGAAAATCTATTTATTAAGGTTGAAAAATTTTTTATATACTTCATATTGTTCCGGCAAATGAGTGATATATCCTATAGGTATTTTATTCTCCGTAACGTCTATAATTTTTTTTGCTCCGGCTTCACCAAAAGCACCGCATAATTCTATACAGTGGATGCCATCCTTGTACAATTCTTTTGCAACCGCAGTTGCATCCTGTATATTAGAAACACCGATAATTTGTGCTTGACCATTATGAATAAAGGCTCTGTCTGTTGTACTATTAAAATCCCCCATAATGAGAAATGCAAATTTCATATTTTTTCCTATGTATTTATTATTTTGATTTTAAAAGATTATTTTTAAATCCAGAACAAATTTTAGAGTCAGAAGTTGTTTCTTAAAATATAAAAGCCCTCTTTGAAGAGGGCTTTTGGTAAACTTTAGAAAAATGGGCCCGGCTGGATTCGAACCAGCGACCAAAGGATTATGAGTCCTCTGCGCTACCGCTGCGCCACAAGCCCTCAAAATAGCATAGACTGGGTTCGAACCAGTGACCTCGCGGGTATGAGCCACGTGCTCTAGCCAACTGAGCTACTATGCCACCTTGTTTCATTATTATTAACCAATCAAAAGAAAATTTCAAGTATTTGTTTTTTGAATTTATATAGCAAATTCCACAGATACTATTAAAAGTCCGTCATTCTGAGGGCTTTAGCCCGAAGAATCTTTTTGTTTAGATACTTCGTAAACGCTCAGTACGACGTTGTTTTGGAAATTTTTGGTGGAATTTGCTATATAAATCCCTTGTTTTTATAAATTTTTAATTCTGTCATCAGGGCTGACAATGCTGATAATTCTCAACCCGAAGTTATCTTCGATAACAACGACTTCGCCTTTTGCAATCATTTTCCCGCTTGCATAGAGTTCGACAGGTTCTCCTGCGACTTTATCAAGTTCGATGATAGATCCTCTTGTAAGTTCGAGGATTTTTTTGATAGGCATCTCAGTTCTTCCGAGTTCTACAGTAAGCTGTAGTTTTATATCGAGGAGGAGGTCAAAGTTTCTGTTTCCTTCGAGTTTCATTCCGAGATGGTTGTCAAAAGAAGGGAACTGAACGGGTTGAACAGTAATCGGTTGTTCTCCGGTTTGAGCCTGTTCAGGTTCTTTTGCAATCACATTTGGAAATTCGTCAAATTTTGTATTTTGGTATTTTTCATCTTTTGTTATTTCATGGTCGATGATATCACCTTTTACGGTTTTGTTCTCGTCTGTTTCTTTTTTGTTTTTTTTGTCGGTCATCAGGATTTCCTCCGGGATTACTCTGATAAGATAATACTCTTTTTCATCAATTTTCAATTTTGTATTTATGGTGATTATCGGATAATTTATTTTATTTTTGAGTTCATTTTTGCCGGTGATAATTTCTTTTGTTTTTATATCCGAATCGGGGTCATTTTTGTTGTAGTGTTTGATTATTTCAGAAAAAATTTTTTCTTGGGAAGCTTTTTCCAAGAATATTTCTTTTGAAGCATCATGAGAAATTATAGTCAAAGAGCAGAGGTCTTGTCTTCCTCCATATTCTTCAAAATTGCAGATAAAGTCGTCATCTTTCAGCTGTTCGAGAAGTTTGTTAAGATTTTGGAATTTTTCTATATTTTCTATGGAAATTTCTATTGATTTGTTTGCAATGCTGCCAAGAGTGCTGCTGATTTCAGCGAAGATAGGAGAATATATCTCGTTTAGCTGGTTTATTAATTTGTTACTAAGCTTGTTGTTTGCTGGCATTTTGCGAGGTTTCCTTATTCTTCCGGGGTATATACATCGGTAATTTCTACCGATATTTTATTTTTTCTCATCCCGGGAGTCGCATAAAATTTACGCTCTCCGTTTATTCTTACAAGGAGATTGTCGCTGACTGTGTTATCAAGTTTGATAACATCTCCGTTTTTGAGCTCCATGAAATCTTTCATTGTTATTTCTGTTGTTCCGAGTTCAACCCGTACATCAACATCTGTGATATTCAATCTTTCAATCAGGTTGTTTGTTTCTTCTTCGGTTGCCTGGACACCTCTTCCCTGGAAGATGTGTTGCGAGCTTAATTTATCGAGGAGATTTTCTAATACGGGATAAGGGAAGCATATGCTAAACAGACCGAAGTATTTTGAAGCGAGTTGTACTTCAAAAGTTATGAGTGCAGCTATTTCGCTTGCGTTTGCAACTTGAGAATAGGAGAGGTTGTTATCGATATTAATAATATGTCCTTCAATGGGGATAATCTTGCTCCATGCTTCTTTGAGGGCTTGCAGCATACGTTCAAGCAATTTTGTTACGAGTGATTCTTCTATATCTGTCAGTTCACGGAGTCTTATTTCGCTCTCGCCTGTACCTCCGAACATTCTGTCGATAATACTTGTTACAACTTCATGATTGAGATAAATCAAAGCCTGGCTTGGCAAAGGAACAAGTTCTACAATACCTACCGTTACTGTATCAGGCATTGAATTTGTAAATTCTTCATAAGTGAGCTGGTCAATTGAAACGACATTTATTTCGACATGCATACGAAGATATGCCGTCAGGATTAGTGTTAGCTGGCGGGCAAATTCTCTGTGTATATCCTGCAATACTCTGAGGTGGTCTTTTGAGAATTTATCAGGTCTTTTGAAGTTGTAAAGTTTATAACCTTTTTTTGTATTCTCAAAGTTGCTCTCCATAAGAGAGTGAGGTATTGCACTTTGATCATCCAGGGAATATCCATAGACGTTGATATTTGATGATTTTGATTTGCTGTTGATATTTTTAGCCAAGGTCAAAAATTCCTATTTTATTGAATAATAAAATTGCCGAAACTTACTCTTATTACTTCTCTTTCTCCGTTGAGTATGGCGTTGACGGATTCTTTGATTTCCTGTTTAGCCTGTTCTTTGCCTGCTATAGTTGCCAGTTCATCCGAATTTTTTGTTGAAATGCAGGAAATTACGGCATCTCTGATGGCGGGTTTATATTGTGACATTTCTTGTTCTATTTGAGCCATAGGGTCAGGAGCACTTCCATGCCCGCCATGCCCTCCGCCTGAAGCAGCAGCTGCCGGATCCGGGTCTGTGTCTTTTCTGCTTAATTCGATAGCTACGTTAACTTTGAGGTATCTTCTTGCATTTGTATCACTGAGGTTGAGAATGAAATCACCGAGGTCAACAACGATTCCTCGTTCTACTACATCTTCGTCGCCCGAAGACAAATCTTCTTCTTCCCCTGAAGCAACTGCCAGTTTTGAAAGTTTTTGAGATAGCAGAGAGTTTTGGATATGGTAGTTTATACCCATAAACAATGAACATACAACAGCGATTATTACGGTGTTAATTATAATCATTTTGGTCATATCCATAGATTGACCTCTGTTGTCTTTTTGTCCGATAGAGGGTGTTTCGGATTTTTGTTTTATATCTTTCGGGCCTGTAGGCATTACCATTTTATGTAGCTCCTTGTCATTATGGTGAAAAATTATCAGTAGATTCCATTGAAATTATAGCAGATTACACAGAGAAATAACTGCATTATTTAAATTAATTATACTTCAGATATTTACAAAAAGGCTAATTTATAAAACAATAAATGGCATGAATATTAAAGTTATTGCATTAGGAAAGATAAAAGAGAAATATATGAAATCTGCGATAGACGAATTTTTGAAGAGGATTCGTCCTTATTGTTCAATGCAGATAGTTGAAGTTCAAGAGGAACCTGTTTATTCTGATGTTCTTGCCTCACATGCAAGAGAGATAGAGGCAAAAAAAATTCGGGAAAAAATAGGGTCAAATTCTTTTGTTGTTGCTCTCGACATAGACGGTGTAGAGTTGTCATCTGAGGAGTTTGCGAAAAAAATAGATGCTTTAGCTTCTTCAGGTTTAAATTCTGTTGTATTTGTCATCGGCAGTTCTACAGGGCTTGATGATGGATTCAAAAAGTCTGCTGATTTCAGGCTGAGTATGTCGAAGATGACTTTTACTCATCAGTTTGCCCGCCTTATGCTTTTAAAACAGCTGTATAGGGCATTCAAGATTTTGAATAACGAAACTTATCACAAATAAAAAAAGGGGTCGAATATTTCGACCCTCAGGTATGTTTGTTTTTGGCAATTTAAGGTTTTATTTTTCTTCAGGAGCAGTTGTAGGCTGAGGCTGCATTTTTTGTTGTCTTTTCTGCTCCATTTGTTTTTTGAAAGCTTCATGTTTTGCTTTCATTTCTTGTTTGAACTTGTTAAATTCTGTTTTTTGTTCTGCTGTCAGAATTTCTTCGAATTGAGCCATATTTTTTTCTCTGATTTTGTCGGCTTGTTCTCTCAGTGATATTATTTCTTTTCTTTGTGCTTCAATTTGAGAAGCTTTTTCTTTTTCTGAGAGGGTTGAGTCTTTTATTTCACGAATTTTTTCTTTTTTTACACGGAGTTCATCGATTATCGGTTTTAGTTCTTCACGTCCCTGCATTCTGATTTCTTTGGCTTTAACTTTTTGTTCTTCTGTAAGATTCAGTTTGTTTTCGAGCTCATGGTTGTGTTTTTTGTGAGGCGGGCATGGGTGATGTCCTTTGTGGTAACCATGATGATGTCCTTTATGGTGGTCGCATCCGCAGTCACATTTGCAGTCACAGTTGCAGGGAGGTTTTATTGGACCATCAGGAGCAGGCAATTTTTCTGCATTTGCAAGAGTTGTTCCAAGGCTCAAACTAAGTCCCAAAACAGTCGCTAAAATAAAATTTTTGTTCATAATAATCTCCTTTACAATAAATCTTTCAATACTTCACTGAGTTGTTGTCTCGCATTAAATAATCTTGATTTTACTGTTCCCTGCGGAACATTTAGTTTTTTTGAAATTTCCTCATAGTTCATATCTTTTATATCGGATAATATGATTACTTCTTTCAGTTTCGGTTTGAGTTTTTCTATTGCATCTGCAATAATTTTTTGACGTTCTTTTTGAAGAATTTTTTTGTCCGGGGAATTTTTTGAATCTTTTATATAGACAAGTTTGTCTTCGCCGTCAGATAATGTTTGATTCTTATGGGAAGAGGACTTTAAGAAGTCTTTGCAAGTATTGTAGGTAATGGTATTTATCCATTGTTTGAATTTCCCTTCTTCTTTGTACCTGCCTAAATTTTTCCAGGTTTTTATATAGACTTCCTGTTCCAGGTCTTCGTTTGATGTGCCTGTCAGCTGTCTGATTTTGTGTTTTATCGTGTTCTGATAGGTTTTTATAATCTCTTTCAACTTCTTCTTCCGCTTAATCTAACATTAGGAGCCCGTAGTCATCTGTCGGCAGACCCATATCTGCGATAATTGAATCCTCGTAGTCAAATGACATATCTGAGCTTATGCTTGCAGTCATTGTTGCGTTTGTGTTATTTAGCTGCATTGGTGCAAATGTCTGGAAAAATACCCCGCCTGTGATAAATAGGAACAACACGCAAGCTACTTTCAGAGAATTAAAAAAAGCTGCCCGTCTTTTCAATTCAGGTTCTGCTTCTTTGACAAGAGCCGAAACTTTGTGCATTTTTTCATGTTCTCTTCGACAATCTTCACATTCTTGCAGGTGTTTGTTCAGAGTTTCTTCATCTGCAAAAATAAATAAAGATTCGTATTTGTCGCATTTTTTTGTCATTTTCTTTGTTTTGTCCTTTCATTTATTATAACGATTTATAATTTAGAAAGTTCATTTTTTTATTTTATTTTTTTTAATTTATTTTAAACGCTTCGATGACTCCGTCGATAAAGAATTGACAGGCTAACGCAGTCAGAAGAATACCGAAAATTCTTGTAAGGACATTTATCCCTGTTCTGCCTAAAAATCTGCTTATTTTTGATGCAAAGGTCAACACTATCCAGCATATAACTATATTTGATATGAGAGCAAGTATAACCATAAGTTGTTTTAGAGGAACACCTTCAAATTGTTTCATGAACAAAATCAGCATGGTAATTGCTGCAGGTCCTGAGAGAAGAGGTATTGCAAGCGGGAATACTGAGATATCATCTCTATGAAGTGTTTCTTCTTTTTCTTCTTTGTTAGTACTTTTTATCGGCGCCTCAGGTGTTGCCATGACCATACCGATAGAGAGCAGAAGGAGGAGAATACCGCCCGCTATTCTGAAGGCAGGGAGGCTTATGCCAAACATATCAAGGACTAAAGAACCGCTCAGTGTGAACACAAGCAAAATAAAAAATGCCGTGAGGGCGCCTTTTTTTGCCATTTTTTTTTGATAGTCCCTTGTTCCGCCTGCTGTCAAAGATATGAATATAGGTGTTGTTCCAAGCACATCTATTGTGAAAAACAGTGACCAAAAGACTACAACTGCTGTATTGAGGATATCATTCATAGACAAATTCTCTGTTTATAGCTTACAGATTTTATTATTACATAAAATTTTTTGTCTGACAGCTGATGGCAACTAAAAATTATTTTTGTTTTTATTTATTGGTATCGGAAATGGAAAACAGCTATGTTAGCTTTGCCAGTAAATATAAATATATATAATAAAAATTACAGGAGCGTACAGAAACAATCTTTCGGAGCCTTTTTCAGAAGAAAGAGAGAAGAGAACAAAGATACGTTTGTAAAAACTTCTGATAATAAAGATTTTTCTCCTGCCAGAATTTATGAGAAAGATGTGTTTGAGGCTGTTGAACTATCTTTGAAAAAATCAGGCAAAAAAGTGCCTGCTTATATTTCAAGGGATGAGCATGATGATTTGGTTTCTTTTGGAATATATGTGAAAAATGAAGGGGAACTTGGAGGTATTATAATTCAAACTCCGGAGCAGGCAGAGAGTGTCTGTTTTGATTCAAGTGATTTTCTCAGAGAGTTTGCGAAGAAATCCATGTATGTTGATTATCTTTATTCAGATAACGACGGGTATGGACTCAGCAAATATAAAGGTATTGGTACTGAACTCATTAAATCTGCGGTGCGAGAAAGCATCCGAAACGGATATAACGGCAGACTGATTCTTTCAGCGGCAAATGGATATGCCTCTCCTGTCCCTTTTTATTATAAATGCGGCTTCAGGTTTGAAGATGAAGGAGCAAACGAGTCTGTGGAAGAATTTTTGAGAAGTAAGTCAAAGAATCTTCCATCGAGTTTATCGCATGGGATTATGTATTTATCTGAGGAAAAGGCAAAAGAGCTTGTGTCTTGATAGAGTTTAGCCAAGCATTTTTTCTGTTTTTTCGATTTGTTCCAGCAGTTCATCCACCTGTTTTTTGATGATTGTCAAAACAAGTTTGATATCAAAGCAGTAGGTTCCTACCCAGTAATTTGTATAGTTCATATGTATATTCCCTTTTTTTATTATGTTTTTATCATCGGAAATTTGTTGAAAAACTTTAGCTAATGGAACGGTTTTGTTAAAAAAAATTTACCGAATATTATTTGTCGAAATCTTTTGCCGGTGTTGGTAGAATGAATAATTTTTGTTTCATTTGTAAAATAATAAAAAAGTTTACAGACTCGGGTGAATAAGATAAAATTTTAGTGTACCAGAAAGCTAGGAGTGGAGTATGAAAAAGGTATTACTTATTTTTGCTCTTATGTTGTTCTCAATGAACAGTGTATTTGCAAAAGATTTTGTTGATTTATCGGAATCTTATTGGGCTTATCCTCAAATTCAGGCATTGGCTGATGACGGGGTTATTGCAGGATATCCGGACGGAAATTTCAAACCTGACCAGCCTGTAACAAGAGCCGAGTTCGCTACAATGGCATTGAAAGCTATAAATGTGGAGAACGCAACAGCAAAAGAAACGTTTGAATTTAGTGATGTTCCGAGTGATTATTGGGCTCATGATAACATTCAAAGAGCATTCAGCTTTGACCTTGTAAAAGGTCTTCCTGACGGAACCTTCAATCCTGAAGGCAGTGTAACGAAAGCTGAAGCTATTTCTTTGATTATGTCATCTTTGGATACAGATCCGATGACTCTTGCAGAAGCAAAGAAAATTCTTGAAGCAAGCTATGTTGACCATGCATCAATTCAGGAATGGTTTGTGATTAATGCTGCTAAGGCTGATGCACTGGCTATAGTTGTGAAAGTTCCTGGTTTTGAAAACAAATTCGAACCTGATAAACAAATTACAAGAGCTGAGATGGCTGCAAGCCTTTGCAACATGAGAAAATGGGTTCAATCAAGACCGAACAAAAAACTTGCTGAAGTCTTGACACCACGTGAAGCAAAAGGTGTGGAACTTCCTGATGTAATTGTCAACGGAACAATTGCAACAATTCCTGCAGGTTCAAAAATTCCTGTAGTGCTTGTTCAAACTTTGAGCAGCCAGAAAAACACAATGTTTGATGCATTCAAAACAGTTGTCCCAGAAAATCTCGTAACAAAAGAAGGCTACCTTGTAATCGAAAAAGACAGCGTGATATCAGGAGAAGTTTTTGATGTTAAATACGGCAGATATTTCGTAAGAAATGGTCTTCTGGTGCTCGAAACAAAATCAATTACTCCGAAAGGTCTTGAACAACAGGCTGTATTCAAAGGTGTGATTGATACATCAAAAGAGAAAAAATGGTATGAAAAAGTGTTCAGAGCTATTTTCAAAGGCGAAAAAATTACACTGGAAGAAGGTATTCCTCTGTATGTTCAGCTGAATAAAGCAGTGAAAATAGATTTGACCAACGGTTCTGTAATCGACTAGATTTTGAACTTATATCTAAACGAGAAGCTCTGGAGTCAGGGCTTCTCGTTTGTTTTTAGAATATTAAGGATTATTAAGCTAACGAGCTTTTTTTATATTTGACTTAATATTTCTTAATAACATGATTGTTTTTTAGTATATACTATGATATATATAAAGTATATCAAGTTTATCTTGAGGAAGATTTCTTCAAGAGGGTTATTTTTGTTGTGTTTTTAACTTTTCATCCCGTAGTGTAATCTATTTTGGGGTTAGTTTTTGTATGTTTTTTAGGAGTGGTTATTATGAATAATGCTGTGTTTTTATCATTCAATGAATCTGTAGACAAGTATTTGAGGCAGATTGCAAAGTATCCTCTTTTGAGCGCAAAAGAAGAATATGAGATTGCAAAGAAAATCAAACAGGGGGATTTAGAGGCAAAAAAACAGCTGATACAGTCAAATTTGAGATTGGTAGTGAGTGTCATAAAAAAAAACGTAGTAAATTCAAATTTAACTTTTTTTGATCTTATTCAGGAAGGCAACACAGGTTTGATGATTGCCGTTGAGAAATTCAACTACAAACTCGGGTATCGCTTCAGCACATATGCAACATGGTGGATAAAACAGACAATTTTCAAGGCAATTTCTGAGCAGTCTTACAGCGTAAAAATTCCTGTTTATGTACAGGAAACGGTTTCGAAGTATTCAAGGTTGAAAACTCGGATGGAGGCGATGTATCACAATGAGGTAAAACTTTCTGAAGTTGCAGAGAAGATGAATATACCCCCGAAGAAGATGGAGAGTTTTCTGAATGCTTTTACTTCATCGTTGTCTTTGAATGCAGAGTTTGAGGCATCTGACGGGAAGGAGGTTTGCCTCGGGGATATTCTTGCTTCAAAAAATCCTTACGGGAGTGAGTTTGCTGAGTTCGATGAGTTAAAAAAAGACTTGAGCAATGTTCTTGACAGATTGAAAACCAGAGAAAAAGATGTCCTTAAAAGACGTTTCGGGCTTGATGATACGAAGAAGAACACTCTTGAGGAGATTGGGGTTTCTTATGGTGTGACAAAAGAGTGCATAAGGCAGACTGAACTTAGGGCAATCAGAAAGCTCAGAGATATCTGTTTGAAGGATGATTTGCTGAGTTGTTATATATAATTAATTCTAAAAGAAATCCCTGCTGTTTTTATAGCAGGGATTTTGAATTAGTTTTTCAGGTATAACTATTTTACAAAAAATTCGACTGATGTTGTTGATGTCATCGGAATTTTTTTGATTTCAACAGGCACTTCTACCGTGGAAGCTTCTCCTGCTGCATCCATAGAGGCTGCTGAGGCTTTGAGCATTCTCACACCGTTGTAAGCTGAATAAGAGTTTGTTGAGCAGTTTGATGTAACTCTTTTTACGCCTGCGATTTGTATGCCGAGGGTATTTGCAATAAGCTCTGCTTTTGCTTTTGCTGTTTCTAGGGATTTTTGCATAGAAGCGTTGCAATAACGGCTTTTGTCTTTGAGTTCAAAAGTAATGCCGGTTACTCTGTTTGCTCCGTTTTCAAGAGCTGTCGAAATCAGGTCACCGCCGATGTTTATTTTGCTTGTTTTGACGGTGATTTCATTTTGTGCTCTGTAATATTCAAGAGAGTTTACTTTATTTTTGTAGTTATACACGGGGTATACACTGATATTTGATGTACTGACTTCGTTTGCGTTTACTTTGGCTTTGAGGGCATTCACGACTGCAGATGCTTTTTCAGTGTTTTCGTCCATTGCATCTTTTGCCTTTTTGGCTTGTGTTTCAATGCTTACTGTCAAAACAAGCTGGTCAGGGTCAACATAGTTTGTTTCAACTGCGTCTGTTACAATAACGCCTCTTTTTTCTTTTTCAACAGGTGTCGCATAAGCATAGCTGACGCTTAGTGCAGACAACAAAACAAGAGCCGATAAAACGACCGGTAATTTTTTGTTCATACTTCATTCATTCCTTTATTTGTGTATTTCCTCTTTTTCAGACTCATAGTCTTTGACAATCGGATCTTTTACTATATTTTTGAGTTCCAGATCTTTGGCTATGATATCTTCTGAGCATGCCTGAATCGAAAAGCTGTTTCTGCATGACATAACAGCAAGAACACAGACAATACTCCAGATTAAAGCTCCTTGCAGAGCACTGAGTTTTGGCAGCGAGACAATCTCAGTTAATCCGTAGTTCCAAACCTGCATGATTAACCATACAGGGAATATAATAAATCCGCAGAATAAACAAAACAGGACAAAACATATCAAAAATAGTCCTTTTAGACCTGAAATTTGAACAACTTTGAAACCTTTTTCTTTTTTATTCATATTTCTCTCCTATTCTGTTTTTTGCCGGTTCAACATATTTAAAAATTCTTCCTCTGTTAAGATTTTTACCCCGAGAGCGGTTGCTTTCTGCAATTTTGACCCGGGATTTTCCCCGAGGAGAAGATAGTCTGTTTTTTTGCTTACGGAAGAAGATGTTTTCCCGGAGTGAGATTTTATTATCTCCTGAGCTTCCTCTCTTGTGAGCGAACTCAGCGTTCCGCTGAGAACAAATATTTTATTTTCAAATATGTCCGATTTTTTCATTATACTACTTTTTGTTGGAATGACATCATTTTTTTTGAGTTTATCCAACAGCTGAAGTGTATTTTTATCTTTAAAAAAGTCCGAAATACTTTGTGCTATCTTATCTCCGATACCTTCTGTCTGTGATAATTTTTCAGTATCTGTGTTCATTATTTCATCAAGAGATGTAAACTCTTCTGTTAGGATGTCTGCTGTTTCTTTTCCGACAAACCTTATGCCCAGCGCACTGATAAAACGATTCAGCGCCGGTCTTTTTGTTTTCTGTATGGCGTTGTATAAATTATTAGACGATTTTTCTGCTATTTTGTCTAACTTTTTCAAATCATCCTGAGATAGAGCGTATAAATCGGCAACATCCTTGACCATGCCCGTTTCAACAAGCTGGTTAATCAAAGCCTCCCCCATGCCGTCGATGTCAAGACCGTCTTTTGATGCCCAGTATTCGATACGTCCTTTTATTTGTGCGGGGCAGTTTTGGGTGTTCGAGCAATATAATCCGACTTCCCCTTCTTTTCTTTCTGCTTTGGCATGGCAGACAGGGCATTCTGTCGGAACTGGAATTTCTATCGGGTTGTCATTCTGCTTTGACTCATCAACTTTGATTACCTTCGGGATAATCTCAGCGGCTTTTTTGACGACTACTGTGTCGTTTATTCTGACATGAAGCCGCTGTATTTCATCAAAGTTATGCAAACTTGCTCTTGAAACGGTTGTCCCTGCAAGCTGTATAGGTTCTAAGATTGCAACGGGAGTGATTGCCCCTGTTCTGCCGACATTGAGTTCTACCTCTTTGAGTTTTGTCGGGAGTTCCTCTGGAGGAAATTTGTAGGCAGTTGCCCATCTCGGGCTTCTTGCCGTGAAACCGAGTTCTTCCTGCTTTTTCAGGTCGTTCACTTTGATGACGATGCCGTCTGTTGCGTAGTCAAGTTCGAATCTCTTATCCTGCCATTCTCTGCAAAAGTCTACAATTTCCTGTGCGCTTTTGCATAAGCGTCCTATTTCATTAACATGAAAACCGAGTTCTCTCAGGTATTCCATCATTTGAGAGTGTGATTTGATTTTTTCGTCTTTGAGAATTGCCGCATAGGTGAAGATATTCAGATTTCTTTCTGCGGTAATTGATGAATCAAGCTGTCTTACTGAGCCGCTTGCTGCGTTTCTCGGATTTGCAAAGAGAGGCTCGTTTTTTTTCGCTCTTTTTTCATTCAGCTGCTCAAAAGAGCTTTTGGGCATATAAATTTCCCCTCTTACATCGAGGCGTTTTTTTTCTTTTATGGAAAGAGGGATTGTTTTGATTGTTTTGAGATTTGGAGTGATATCTTCTCCTGTTGTCCCGTCTCCTCTTGTTGCTCCAAGGATAAATTTTCCGTTTTCATAAGTAAGGGCAATAGCGAGCCCGTCTATTTTCAGCTCGCAGAAAACTTCTATTTCCTCATCCGGGTAAGCTTTTTGTATTCTTTCATACCATTTGATAAGTTCTTCATCAGAATTTGAGTTATCGAGGCTGTATAGTCTGAATTTGTGGGTTACTTTGTCAAATTTCTCGCTGACAACGGCACCGACTCTGTTTGTCGGGCTATCCTTAGTTTTGTACTGGGGATATGCTTCTTCGAGGGCTTTCAGTTTTCTGAAAGTGGCATCATACTCGGCGTCTGTAACTTCAGGGTTATCGAGGATGTAGTACTGGTGGTTATATTTATTTATCAGCTCTCGCAGTGCTTCTATCTGCTGGGGTATGTTAAAGAGGTTTAGATTTTCCATATGATTTCCTTAGAAAATTTAGCGTTTCTCATTATATTTTACTATAATCTAAGTATGAAAGTTATAAATTTGGCAAAAAGATTTAATCATTCTCTCAAGAGGCTGTTATTTACGACCTCGGTGCATGTTCAATCAAAGATAATCTGCAATCCTGCAAAGAGTTTGTTTGGCAGTAAGGTTTTCCGCAATGATTTTTCCGAGATTGACGGATTTGATAACATCAGAAACCCGAAGAATACATTTTTTGAGTCGCAGAAGCTGGCAGCTGAAATTTACGGTTCGAAGAAGAGTTTTTATCTTTACAACGGTTCGACTTCAGGGATACTTGCCGCTATGCTGTCTTCTTTGAAAGACGGTGATAAGGTTTTGTTACCAAGGAATGTTCATATAAGCGTAATACAGGGGCTTATTTTGAGCGGAGCAATTCCGGTGTGGTTTATGCCTGAAATTGAAGAAAGATGGAATTTGTTCTCAGGGGTGAGGGGAGATGATATTTCTGATTTGCTGAAGCAGCATAGAGATATAAAAGCTCTTGTTCTCACAAGTCCGACTTATGAAGGCAAGAAGAGTGATATTGCTGATATTGCCAATTTGTGTCATGAACACGGTGTTGTTTTGATTGTTGATGAGGCGCATGGTGCGCTGTGGAATTTTTCTCCGGAGCTTCCGTTTACGGCTGTTGAAGAAGGCGCTGATGTGAGCGTTCAATCGCTGCATAAGAATGCGTCAGCATTAAATCAGGGAGCAATCTTACATCTTTCTCATCATTCTCTGGTTGAAGAAGAGAAAATCCAGCAGTCGCTAAATTTGATAAATACGACCTCTCCATCTTTTCCTATTTTAGCAAGCGTCGAGGGCGCAGTATCTTTTTTGAATTCATCAAAGGGGAGAAAAAAACTCAGCAGTGTTGTTGAAGAAGCTTTTGCTCTTGAAGAAAACCTTGCAGCTCTAGATGGAGTTGAAGTTTTCAAGAATGATGATGTGACAAAGATGTTTGTGAGTGTGAGAGGTCTGAGCGGTTATGCGCTATCTGAGATATTGTTTGAAAAATTCAGAATAGAAGATGAGTTATGTAACTCAAAAGGAGTACTTTTTATTTTTGGCAGCGGGACTGAGAAGAACAAATTTGAAAGATTGTATAGAGCTTTCAAGAGCATATCATCAAAGAATTATTCAACAGAAGAGCCTTCTTTTCAGGGAGAATATCTTCTTCCCGCGATGAAGCTGGCGCCTAGGAAAGCATTTTTTTCAAAAGGCAGAAAACTCAAACCTGAGGATGCAGAAGGGTTTATATCAAAAGAAACCGTTACATTTTATCCTCCGGGGATTGCTGTTCTTGTTCCGGGGGAGAGAATTTCCATAGAACATATCAGGATGATAGAGAAAGATTATATAGAAGTAGTGGATGAATAATTTTTTGTTATAATGATTTTACGCAAAAGAGCGAATAGGATAGGAATATGTTTAAAGATTTAATTTTGAATAAAATAGAATCAGCTGTCACAAAAGCCGTGCAAGCTGGACAGCTGCCAGAGATGGAAGATTATCAGAAACTTTTGAGATGCGAAATACCAAAAAACGCAGAATATGGTGATTTTGCGGTGAACGTTTCTCCTCTTGCAAAGTTTGCAAGAAAAGCGCCTGTCCAGATAGCGCAGATTATTACTGATAATATGGATTTTTCTGATGCCGATGTTAATGTAGTGGCAGGTTTTATTAACTTTAAGCTGACAAATAAAGTTTTGAATTCCGTTGTAGAAGAAGTTTTGATGAAAAAAGATATGTACGGGTCAAATGAGTCAGGGAAGTTGCAAAAAATCATTCTTGAATATATCTCCGCTAATCCTACAGGACCTCTGCACATCGGGCATGGCAGATGGGCTGCGATGGGGAGTGCTCTTGCCAATTTGTTGAAGTTTTCTTCTTATGATGTTTATCAGGAGTTTTATATCAACGATGCAGGCAATCAGATAAACAATCTTGCAAAATCTTTATGGATAAGAGTTTTGCAGCAAATGGGCAAGCCTGCTGATTTCCCTGCTGATGAAGAGTTGTCGAAAAATTATTACACGGGTGATTATCTGATAGAAACAGCTCAAAACTATTTGAAAGAGAACTCAGAAAAAGCAGAAGATTTTGCAAAGAGCTGTCAGGATGTGCTCAATCCTTCGGATGAAATAATGAAAGAGATGGCTGTTTATGCAAAAGCTCAGATGCTAAAAAAACAACAGGATTTGCTTGCGAATTTCAGAGTTCATTTTGATAACTATTTCAGCGAGTTGTACCTCCATCAAAACGGATATGTTGACGCTTGTGTGAAAAAACTCGAGGATGCCGGCAAACTCTACGAAAAGGACGGTGCTGTGTGGTTTAGGTCTTCTGATTACGGGGATACACAGGACAGGGTAATCAAGAAAAACGATGGCACAAATACTTATTTGACTGCAGATATAGCTTATCACTATGACAAGCTCAAAAGAGGCTTTGATAAATTGATAAACATCTGGGGAGCTGACCACCATGGTTATGTTGCAAGGGTTAAAGCATCAATAGAGGCACTTGGAGATGACCCTGATAAGTTGGAAGTTCTGCTCGGGCAGTTAGTTAATCTTGTTGAAAACGGCGAACAGGTAAGGATGGGTAAACGTACGAGAATGCTTACTCTTGAAGATTTGATAGAAGAGGTAGGCGTTGATGCAACACGTTTCTGGATGATTATGAGAAATATAGATACCACGCTTGATTTTGATATAGATCTTGCTAAATCATCGAATGATGAAAATCCCGTGTATTATGCACAATATGCCCATGCCCGCTCATCTAGCATATTGAGAAATGCGTGTGCTCCGAGGGTTGATGTAGAGAATAACTCTACATTGAGCGCATTCTTTGAAAAAGAGGAACTTGAAAATCTTGAGAAAACAGCTGACTTGAATAATCTGTGGAATGACTCTGATAAGGATGCTGTTTCTGCAACAAGAGAGCTGATTTTGAAGATAGAAAACTTCAAAGATGTTGTGCTTGTTGCCTCAAAGCTCAGAGCACCTTATATGCTATGCAGATATCTTCTTGAGTTGGCTGCGTCATTCCATCATTTTTACAACTGCGCAAGAGTGCTGAATGTTGAAAAAGAAGTTATGAAGGCTCGTTTATCGCTTGTTATTTCTACAAAACAAGTGTTAAAAACAGCTTTAGGCTTGATTGGAGTCAGTGCTCCAGAAACTATGTAGCCATAATTAAAGAAAATTTGTATAATTATGTTTGTTTAATGTAATGGAGAAATAAAAAATGGCTGCAACAAAAGAAATTCCGTTTTGCCCGCTGATAAGCGCAGGTCAGACATATCCTCAGGTGTGTCTGCAAGAAGAGTGCGCTTGGTATATGAAACCCTATAAAACTTGCGGTGTTTACCTCCTGGCACATGATGCGGCGTTGAATATAAAATCAAAACAACAAAAGGGATAATATGAAAGCAGCGGTTTTATCTGATATTCATGGCAATCTCGAGGCGCTTAAGGCTGTATTGGAGGACGCCAAAAAAGAGAAAGCTGACAGGATTTTTATATGCGGTGATTTGGCGATGGCAGGACCTCAACCGTCAGAAACCGTGGATTTTTTGAGAAAGCTTTCTGAAGAGGAAGATGTTACGTTTATTCAGGGGAACACTGATGAGATGATTGTCAAAGCTGTCGGTGTAGACAGAGAAAAATATACTCCTCCGAATAAAATTATGGCAAATGCCCTTGTGTATGCACAGGAGGTGTTGAGTGATTCTCAGAAAGAATTTTTGAGCGAGCTTCCTTTTGCTCACACTGAAACAATCGGTCAGATTGATGTTTTGTTTGTTCATGGATCCCCGCGCAGGAATAATGAAGATATATTGCCGAACCAGCCGGTTGATAAAATAAAAGAAATAATTCAGGATGCTGATGAGGATTTGATTTTTTGCGGGCATACTCACATGCCTGCAGGCTACCAGCTTGAAAATCAGACAGTAGTTAACGCTGGCAGCGTCGGACGTCCTTTCAGCGAAGAGCCGAAGGCATGTTATGTTATATTCAATTATCCTGATTTGGAAAAATCAGAGTATGAAATTGTGCATAAATTTGTTGACTATGATGTTGCTTCGGCGGTTGAAAAGTTGAAAAAACAGCCCTTTGAAGGAAGCGAAGCGCTTGCTCATATGCTTGAGAAGGCAACATCACGTTATCCCTAGGGTCTGAACTGAGTCATAAACATTATGCGGTTTGAGTTTCCGTTTGGTGTATCAGCGTAGACATAGTTTGTGGCGAGTCTTATTCTTCTGTTTGCGAGATAGTAGTTTATGCCTATGGAGTACTCTTTTGAGTTGTTATCGCCGATATTTACATTCGGGTCAAAGACATCATAGCGGGCAAGAATTTCTATGTTATCGCTGAGGTGGTAGGTGGGCATAATATAAAATCCCTGAGCTTTATCAGGGCTGTTGACTTCTCCGTTGTAACCGTCAGCATGCATATATTCAGCTTCTATGTCGAGTTTTTTATATGAATATTTTGCATAAGAGCTGAGCACATTGTAGCTGTAATATCTCTTTCCTGTAGAGTATCCTCCGCCGATAGAAAATTCTCCGAATTTTTCGCTGTTCATCGGGATAAGCACAATCATTCCTGAAAAATCAGGGCTTCCGGGGTTATGCCTCAATTCGTTTCTGAAACCGTTGAACAATCCGAAGGAATATTTTGCATATTTGTAGTCGCCGTTTATTTTTATCCCGTAGTCTCTTATTCCGGCAAAAGTCCTTGAAATTTGAGCTCTTTCTATCATCGGGATATGATAACTGGATACCGTGCCGTCAATACCAACCTGAGGACGCATTCTTCCGATATAAATTTTGTTATTCTTGATGGATTCGTTTCTGAGGGTTATGTCCATCATGCTCTGTTCAAAGTTTCCTCTCCACATATTTGCGATGTTCCAGTCAACGAGGAAGAAGTTATTTTCTGTAATATTTCCCTGTATACCTACCGAAAACTGCGGGAAATAGACCTGATTTGCCCCATCTCCGGTCCCATAAACCATATCACCGCCTATTCTGATTTTTGCATCTTCTCCAAGAAATCCTCGAATAGGTTCATTCAGTTCATGTTCTATTATTTCGATTTGAGATTCGAGAGGTTGATTCGGGTCTTTTTCTTCACGTTCGATGCTTGTTTCTTCCTCCGAGTATTCCTGCACCGCATAAGAATAATTCCCAAAGATAAGGAACGGCAGAAGCAGAAAAGAGAACAACAGTGTTTTAGTAGAGGCAGGTTTGAACATGGTTAATTGTTTCATAATGTAAAGCTGAAGCAGTGGCAAAAATAAAAACTTTTTGTTTTTTATTATAAAGTATTGAAATAGTTGTAATTATAAAGTATAACATAATCACCGGTATGTAATCACTAGGCAAAAAGAAGGAATCTTGAGAGTTGAACAATTTTATAAAAGGTAAAAATATCATTACAAAAACACTGTCTTTTAGAGATAAGTTATTGTTTAAGGATATTGAAGTTCCATACGCTCCTGTTGTCAATGCGTTGAAAAAATATTATGAAAATCCTTCTGTGCAGCTGCATATTCCGGGACATACAAGAGGTGAGGCCATTCTCAAAGATTTTAGAGATTTGATAGGTGATAGAGTCCCCTTTCTTGATACAACTGATGAATTTGACAATCTTGGAACTCTTCATCCTGCGACGGGTCCGATAGCAGAGGCTCAGGAGCTTGCTGCGAAAGCATTCGGAGCAAAGAAAACCTTCTTTTTGCTGAATGGCTCAACAATTGGCAATCTTGCGTTAGGGCTTACGCTTGCAAAGGAAAATCAAAGTGTCATTGTCGGAAGAAATTCTCATCGTTCCGTTTTGACAAGTTTGATTATGTCAGGAGCAAATCCCGTGTGGGTTATGCCTGAGAAACTTGATAACTGGGGATTGTTTGGAGAGATTACACCTGAATCCATAGAAGAAGCATTGAAGAAAAACCGTGATGCAGCATTTGTCTGGGTAACAAGTCCTACTTATGAAGGGATTGTCAGCGACATAAAGTCAATTGCAGAAGTTTGCAGACGTTATGATGTTCCTTTGATTGTTGATGAGGCGCATGGCTGTCTGTGGAATTTCAACAAAGAGCTTCCTGAGTCAGCGCTGAAACTCGGTGCTGATGCTGTTGTTCATTCGCTGCATAAAACAGGCGGAAGTTTTTCGCAGAGCTCCATGCTGCATGTAGCCGAGAATTCGAGAATTAATCTTGTAGCTCTGGAAGCTAATTTAAAGCTTTTGCACTCAACCAGCCCGTCGTATCTTCTTCTTGCAAGTTTGGACTCTGCAAGAGCCTATCTCCAGAGCAGGATGGGTCATGTCGCAATTGAGAAAGCTTTGAAGCATTCGAAATATTTAAGACAGCGTTTGTCTTCTATTGAAGGTGTTGAGTGTCTTTCTTCTGAAGAAAAGACCATTGACCCGACAAAAATCTTTTTGAAAGTTCGAGGATTGAGCGGTAAAAGGCTTGAAACCATTCTTGAAGTCGAATATCATATCGAAATAGAATCAGCTTCAGATGAAGGGATTTTGATATTATCAAATATCGGGAACAAATTTGAAGATATAGAATATTTCTGTGATTGCATAGAGTCGATTATAAAGAGCGGATTTTCTGATATATCTCATCTTGAAACAGAAGAAAGCAAGTATATGCCTTTGTGTGAGCCTGATATAGTTATGTCACCGAGAAAAGCTCATCAGAGTGAAACAGAGAGAATTCCTCTTGGCAAAGCTATAGGAAGAATTTGTGCAGAAGTTATTGCCGAGTGTCCTCCAGGGATATCGATACTTATGCCCGGTGAGCTGATAGAAGAGAAACATCTGCCTTATTTGACGCATTATAAAGAAATTACAGTCATAAAGAAATAACAATCAAATACTGTTTTTACAGGATGAAAGAGCTTGCAAATCAATCTATCATGTAGGAGTAAAACTATATGATGAGGAAAAGTTATGTCAGTAACATTTGGCGGATTGGTTTCAGGGTTGGATACGGATGCTCTTATATCAGCAGAGATATCTTCAAAATCTTACAGATTAAACAGATTTAAAGAACAGCAGGAAACATATAATGCTGAAAAGTCTGCATATCAAACAATGAGTACAAAATATAAAGCCTTTCAATCTGCATTGCAGACATTATTGGATGGTAATATTGTTTCCTCATTTGATTTATTTAACAAAAAAGATATTACAAGCTCTAATGAGTCCGCTATAAAAGTTACATCAAACAATCTTATACAAAAAGGTGATTATGAGATATCCGTAAATAAGCTTGCAGAACCTCCAAAAACAGTTTTAGAGGATTTTGCCGGTTATATGACAGGAAAGACGTCTGTTACTGATTTAGGAATTACGAGCGGTAATATTTCATTCAGTTATTATTCAGACTCATCAAATCCAAAGACAACTCAGATTACTGTAGAGATAGCAAACGGTGATACCATGGAGTCGCTTATGACGAAGATAAACGATGCCATGGCAGAGGCAACAGACGGTGATGGGAATTCTCTCGGGCTGTCTGATGTGAAGTGTTCCATAACTGATGATGGAAGATTTTCGATTGACCTCGGTTCTCATACAACAGAGTCGAGCAACTTCAGACTGAGCGGTGTCGGAGGGTCGTCATCGAACTTTTTTGATGTAATGGGAATTACGTTTGATGAGAATGTTATCCCGACGGAGATAGTCGGAGATCAGAAGACATGGCTGAATTTATCGGGAAAAATTCTTGATAACAGTGCAAATTTGAAATTTCCGGTTACTAGCGGAGGAAAGATAAACCTTGCGGGAGTTGAGATAGAGATAGATGAAGATACAACTGTTAATGATTTGATTAATGCCGTTAACAAAGACAGTGACTCAACGGCAACAGTCAGCTATGATAAGGTTAAAAACGAGCTTGTATTTACAGGAAAGGATACGTTATGTTCGGATTATATCTTTTTCTCAGGTTCTGCGTTGTTGAGCAACTACGGAGTTACCGACTCGGCAGGTGTGTGGGATAATTCTGGCGGAAACCACTCAAAAAGAGTTGATGGAGAGATAGAAATTGACGGTAAGAAAATTTCTGTCAAATCAAATGTCGTCACATCAAGCGAGTCAGGCATTGAGGGGCTTACGCTGACTCTTCAAAAGGTTACCAAAGAAGATGAACCAGTAGAGGTTTCAATTACGGAGAATACCGATGCTCTTGTTGAAGCAGTGCAGAAAGTTGTTGATGCTTACAATGATATGGTGACGACTTTAGAGTCTTATTCAACAAGTGATACTGAAACAGGTGAATATGGTGTTTTGAAAGGTGAATATACACTATCACGTATGCAGACAGAGCTTCGCAGCATGTTGATGGGCTCTGTAGACAGCGATGATTTGGAATACAAAACCCCTTCATTAATCGGTATAACAAGCGGAGCTATATCTACAGATGCAACATCAACATCTTCTACTCTGACATTTGATAAAGATGCTTTTCTGGAAGCCTTCAACGAGCATCCTGATGATGTAAGAGCGCTTTTGATAGGAGATAGCGACGCAGGAATTCAGGGTATTTTTGAAAAACTTGATGAGCGTCTTGATGATTACCTTGATTATGAAGACGGTTATTTTGTCATGAAGACAAATTCAATCAGCCAGAGCATAACAAGCCTTGATAAGTCGATAAGCGACGAAGAAGAACGACTTGAAGCTATCAGAGAACGTCTTCAAAAACAATATGCGAATATGGAAACAACTCTTGCTGAGCTGCAATCTCAGGCATTTTAGACGGATGGTGTTTTGTAAGCTTTGATGTGTTCATGGTTCACAGAAACCCATGAGTATTTTGCGCTTTCTTTTTCTTCTGGAATTCTTGTGATGAATGTTCCGCCGTATCTGCCTCTTGAAAATTCTACTATATGTTCTTTTTCAAGATTTTGCAGCGCCTTTCTGATTGTATTGCTGCTTACGTCGAGTTCTTTTGACAGTTCATCCATGGATGGAAGTTTTTGCCCGACTTTGTAGTTCGTTTTAATGAGCATCTTGAGGTGTTTTTCAACACGTTCATAGTTGTAGAATACAGCATCAGACGCCGGTGCGAACATCATATCCTCAGGAGATACTTCAGAATCAGGCATTCTTGTGATAACGGTGCCGTATCTTCCTCTTCTCGCTTTGAGAATTTTTTGTTCAATCAGTCTTTTCATTCCGTCATGTACTGTTTTGATGCTTACATGCAATACATCTGCAAGTTCAAAGTGAGTAGGCATTTTATCATTAACTTTGAAGTTTTTTGTTATGTAATTTTTCAAATCTCTTTCGACCTGATCAACGAGTGTATCTGATGATATATCTCCAGATACTTCTTCTGTTGCAGAGTCTATTTGTGGTTTTTGTCTGAGAATCCAGTTTGATTTGTTGCCTCTGCTGTTTTTTGATTCTACAACACCTAGTGCGCTCAGATGTTCTAGCGCAAGGCGTGTTGTGTTTGCTGTACTGCCGAGCATTTTTGAAAATTCTCTTGAAGACGGCAGAGCTTCGTCAATTTTGTAGTTATTATCCACGATAAGTTTTTTGATAGATGCGATTACACGGTCCCTTTTTGAAGTTTGTTTTCTGACCTGTGCGTCTGAAGAGTTCAGGTCTTTAATCATGGTGCCGATGCGCTGTTTTGATTCGACATAACCGTTGTCTTCGATGTATCTGATGGCATTCTGAACGGTACCGATGCTCACACCTAAATATTTTGCTATGTCAGCTTTTTGAGGAAGGAGATTGCCTGTAGAAATCTTGCCTGTGCTCAAGTCGTTTTTTATCCAATTTTGAAGCCATGAGGCGATGATGTTGTCTTTTGTCGAGTCAACCGAGTTCAAATCAGGGATATCAGATGGAAGACTAGCTATAGTAAGCTTGGTCATTGTTGATTTGTCCACGGTTTTATATTCACTACCAGTCATAGAACCTCCAAAATTAGTTTTAAGTCTAAAAACATACCTTTTTTGTGTGTTTATAATAAAACAAGAGGTCAACAAAAATTGCTTTATTTATAAAAATAATTGCAAAATTTATTAATATTTGAGATGGAGAAGAGATAAAATATGTTGTTTTGTTGGTATGCGGGATATTATTTGAACAAAGATTTTAATAAATATCTTATTATTAATATAACAGATATTTTGATATACATCAAATGGAGGAGTTTTAAAATAAAAATTAAAGACTTTTTTGTCGGTGCCGATAAATATAGTATAAGACCGAAAGGTCATACCCCAACCTCCTCCCCAAGTCTAGTAGCCGTCCAAAAATGGATGGCTTTATTTTTTTGAGGAGATTCTTTCTTTGATTTGTTGTGCGACAATTTGTACGTTATTTTTGAGAGTATCGTAGTCCGAGTTGTTTTCGATGATGAAGTCCCATGAGGTTATATCATCGAGGTCAGTTTCAGTTAAGTCATTTTCTTTAACAATGTTGCCTCTTTTGGCTCTGTTTTCTCTCGAGGACTCAACTCTTATTGTTATAGCGTTGTATTGCTTTGCGAGGTTAAGTTCGTTTTTCAGTCTTAAATCAGAGATGATGACATTGAAATCAGAGTCGAGAATTTTTCTGAGCCAGTAATCTGAGCTTATGGCGCGGCCTTCATCTCCGAGTGCTATCAAATCAGGTCTGTATGCAGATTTGTTTTTTTCTATTTCTTCAACAGAAAGACCTGTTCTTTTTGAATATTCTTCTTTAATAGCGTCGCCTATGCCTATTCTTTTGAAGTTTTTGAGATATTGCAGGAGAATTTCGACGACCGTATCTTTTCCGGCAAATTGTTTCCCTGAAACGGCGATTACATGTTTGTTCATAGTTCACCTCTGATAGTTTATTTTATTATAAAACAACGAGTGTTGGTTATTGTAAAGTTTTTGAAAAGTTTTTTATATTTATTATCAAATTTGTTTATGTTTTGTTTTTTTTACGATAACATTACAAAAATAAGCGGTATATTCGCTTGTTACCAAAAAAGAATGAGTGAGAGAAAATGACTCCTGATGAGATTTATTTTACTGAGAGTTTTTATTCAACAAGACATCGTCTGAGTTTTATTGCATCTTTTGTAAAGATTAACAACGAAGCAAAGAATGTCATGGCGAAGAATTTTCTCAGACAAAAAGAGAAGGAAATAGAAACAAGAAAAGACGACTAGGGGTATTTAACCTGCGTTTAGCATCTCTGTGTTGTTTTTTATGTATTTAAAGAGTTGAGGGTAATCTGATAGGCTGTTATTTGATATAAAATCAAAGGCAGCTTTTCGAGCTTGATCGAGGATTTCTGTGTCGTTTGCTATATCTGCAATAAGCAAATCAGCGACACCGCTTTGTCTTGTCCCCATAAATTCGCCCGGACCTCTGATTTGAAGGTCTTTTTCTGCGATGATAAAGCCGTCGTTTGTTTGAGTCATTATGTTCAGGCGCTCAAGTGTTTCAGGTGTTTTTGAGTTGCTAATCAACACGCAATATGATTGTTTATCGGAGCGTCCGACACGTCCTCTGAGCTGATGCAGCTGGGAAAGTCCGAAACGTTCTGCGTTTTCAATAATTATTACCGTAGCATTCGGCACATCCACTCCGACTTCGATTACTGTTGTGCTGACTAGGATTTGATATTTGCCTTTTCTAAAGTCCTCCATGATTTCATCTTTTTCCTGCGGAGGCATTTTTCCATGCACGAGTCCTATGCTGTATTGAGGAAATACTTCTTCTTGCAGGCGTTTTGCTTCTTTTGTTGCCGCTTTAGCAGAGAGAGTTTCAGATTCTTCTATCAGAGGGAAGACTATGTAGACCTGATTTTTTGATATGATTTCCTGTTTTATGAGGTTGTAAGCTTTTTTTCTCTCAGAAGCCGTTAGGAGGGCTGTTTTTACCGGTTTTCTTCCTTTTGGCAGTTCATCTATGACAGTGATATCAAGGTCGCCGTGTACTGTGAGAGCAAGTGTTCTCGGAATTGGTGTTGCTGTCATGGTAAGCATTTCCGGATTTATGCCTTTGTTTTTCAATTCAAGACGCTGTTTTACGCCAAATCTGTGCTGTTCGTCAATGACGACAAGTCCGAGGTTGTTGAATTCTATGCCTTCTTGTATAAGGGCATGGGTTCCTATTGCGAGATGAATTTGACCGTTTTTGAGGTTTTGGCGCATTTCTCTTCTGACTTTTGCTCCGTGTTTTCCGACGAAAAGACCGACGCTCAATCCGAGAGGGGTAAGCCAGTTTACAAAATTTTTGTAGTGCTGTTCTGCGAGAATTTCTGTCGGCGCCATGAGTGCTGCCTGGTAGCCGTTTTCTATTGCGCTAAGGATAGCGAGGCAGGCGACAACTGTTTTCCCGCTGCCGACATCACCCTGAAGGAGTCTTTGCATAGGAGTTTTATCCTGCAAGTCTTTCAAGATTTCATTGAAAGCGTTATTTTGGGCAGAGGTAAGAGTGAAGGGGAGGGAGTTTATGAACTGATGTACAAGTCCGTTTTCTTTGATTCCGATGATGTTTCCTTCCTGTGAAATTTTATTCAGCTGTCTTATATAAGCAAGACGGAGTTGTATGAGAAAGAGTTCTTCGAATATGAGGCGTCTTCTCGCTTTATCCAGGATGTCCTGTGAACTCGGGAAGTGGATTTGTCTGATTGCCTGTTGTTTTGAAAGCAGGTTGTATTCATTGATGATTGGAGGAGGGAGAACTTCGTTCATGTATTCCGCATATTTTTCTATGGCGTTGTGAATAGCGTTTCTGAGGGTTTTTATGTGGAGGTTTTCGCTGAGCGGGTAGACAGGGACTATTCTCCCGAGGTGAAGGCTTGTCGGTTCAGAGTTCTCGTCGAAGTCTCCGGAGAGGATTTGTTCCTGAGGTTTGTCGATTATAATTTGACCTGTGTATTCATCACGTTTGACTTTGCCTGAGAGGATGATGTTGGCTCCTTTTTTGAAGCGTGATTTGTATCGTTCGAGGGTATATCTGTTTGTTTTTCCGTAGAACCAGCTTGCCTGAACAGTGCCTGTTGAGTCATATACCTGTATTGTGATGATTGAGAGGTTTTGTTTGCGGTGAGAGGTGTAGGCGTTGACTGATTTGATTGTGCCGAAGATAGAGGCATCGGTTCCTTCTTCGAGGTCAGCGATGCAGGTTCTTATGGAGTAGTCGAGGTATTTTCTCGGGTAGTATTTGAGGAGGTCTTCTGCCGTGTAGATGCCCATTTTGTTGAAGATATTTGCAAGTTTCGGACCTACTCCTTTCACATACATGACGTCTGTTTGGTCTGGAGTTTTTGTGAAAGGTGCTGTTGAAGATGATTTTGTTTTTTGAGGTTCATCGTCTTCAGGGTGGTTCAGGGTGTTTATGAGGTGTTTTACGGCTTTGATTCTGCCTGCCACGTTGTCGAGCGGGTAGTTTTCGAAAATTTTAATGAGGTTTTTCAGTTTCGGGTTAGATTTATCCTGTTTGAGGATTTCTTTGAGTTCTTGCAGCATAAAACTTGAGAAAGTGTGTGACTTTCCTCTTATGTCTATGTAGTGGTTGTCTATTTCTATTTCTATTGCTTTTTTTAGAGTTTCAAGATTAGTTATTTTGATTGTCATGTTTAATTTCTATTACTTCGTGGATTGTGACGCTTGATATTCTTCCTTTTATTGATACATCACGTATTTTGATTGTATTGACGATATCTTTGACTTTTTCGTAGGTTGATGAGCTTATTAAGAAAGAGGTGTTGTAGACTCTGTTGAGTGATTCTATTCTGCTTGCTATATTGACGCTGTCGCCGATTACTGTAAATTCCATCCGGTCTTTTGAACCGATGTTGCCTATAAACACGTAGCCTGTATTGATTGCAACACCTATTCTTATTTCAGGTTTGTTTGATATTTTCCATTTATAGTTGAGTTTTTTCACTTCGAGCAGAATTTCTTCGGCGCATAGGACAGCGTTTTTGGCGTGGTTTTCATCTTCTATCGGTGCTCCGAAGATTGCCATGACTGCATCGCCCATAAATTTATTGAGAGTTCCGTTGTATTTGTCTATTATCGGGGCGATTAGGGAGAAGTATTCGTTGAGGAGCGAGGAAACTTCTTCCGGGGTGTAGACTTCCGAGATTGATGTAAATTGTCTTATATCAGCAAACAGAACCGAAACGTAGGCTCTTTTTCCGCCGAGTTCAGCTGTTTCGTTTTTGAGGACATCTTTCATAACTGATTTTGAGATATATTTACTCATGACGTTTTTGAGATTATTTCTGCTTCTTCCTGCGAGGAAGTATTTGTATACAAATGTAAGGGAGTATGCCAGCAGAACGAAGCTGAGAGGTGTTATAACATCAATGATATATCCGTTTGCGAAGAAGATATTTTTTGCTATATAGAACCACCCGAGGATTATTGTTATGAGGGTAAGAAGGGAATAAATAATAGGCAGCTGTTTTGCTGTTTGAACAGTGAGAATGACAAGCACTGCAAGGACGATAAGGTTTAGAGCGAGGCTTGTTTTCTTCATGAAGTCGTTGTTGATGATGTTATCGATGAAGGTTGCCTGTATTTCGAGCCCCGGGTAGTCCACGCCTATGGGAGTTTTTTTGATATCGTTGAGGGCGTAAGCTGTTGCCCCTACTATTATAATTTTGTCTTTGAATTCTTCTTGAGGAATCGGAGGTTTTTCTCCTTTTTTCATTTTGTTGTAAGAATCAAGAATGTCAGAAGCGCTGTAAGTTTTGTGAGTGATGAAGTTTACGTTTTGTTTTGATGGTTTGTACCATTGCAGGTAGACTTCGGAGTTTGTTTTGTCGAGGGGGATTGTGATGTCGCCGAGGAGGAGAGTGTTATTTTTGTAGGCAAGAGAGTTTATGTTTTTATATTTCATTGCGGCTTTTATGCCGACAGAGGGGTAGAAAGTTTTGTTGTGCCGGAATATCGGGCTTAGTTTTCTGATTACACCGTCGTTATCAGGGAGAGTTGATACAGAGCCTATAGAGTGAGCATTTTTAACCAAATCTTCAGGAAGGTTTGCATAATACTGATATTCTATCAGCCGCATTTGTTTTCCGTTTTGGATATCTACCGCAAAGGGGGTCATATTTATTGTTGAATTTTGTTCTTTGTTGCAGAAGAATGTGCCGAGGATGAGGTTATCCATTTTTTTCAGTCTTGAGAAGAATTTTTTGTCTGATTGGATGTTATCTGATGAAGTGATAACAGAGTCAAAGACTATGACTTTTGCATCTTTGACATATTCGAAGATATTTCCGTAGAGATTTCTGTTCCAAGGCCATCTGCCGACTTTTGAGAGGGAGTTTTCGTCTATTGCAATGTTGATAATTTGTGAAGACGGGGTATTCGAGAGGTTCATCCTCGAGAAGAGGTCATGCACTGATGGTTCTACAAAATATTGATTTGTAAAATAAGTAATTATGCAGAGCATGGTTATTATTATAAAAATTATGAATTTATGAAAGTTGTTTGAATATTTTTTCACCGAATTAACACCCTATATAAGATTTTCTTATATATAATATAGCATTAATCAGCTAAGTGGGGTAGTTATTTCAGTCTACGACGATTGTTTTTTCTTCGGTGTAGGTGACATATCCTGGTTTTGCTCCGGGTGGTTTTTTGAGATATTTTCTTTTTGTATAGATAATTTCTACTTTTTTCGAATTTCTTCCCTGAGAGTAGTGCGCTGCAAGTTGAGCGCCTCTAAGCAGGATATTATCAGGAGGTGTTTCTTCGCCCGGGGGGAGTTTTATCAGGATGTGCGAGCCAGGCATATTTTGTGCATGCATCCATATATCATTCGGTCTTGAAAGTTTTGAGACGATGTAGTCGTTTTGTTTATTATTTTTGCCTATGAAGATTGTATATCCGTCGATTTCTTCGCTGTCAAGTTCAATAGTATTTTTTGTTTTTTGTTTTTGAGGTATTGGTTGTGTGTCATCCATAATTTTTTGTGATATCAATTCTTCTTTGATTTCGAGGAGGGTTGATATTTTGTCTGCATAGTTTGTTGAGGTTTGAATTTCAAGAAAATAATATAGTTCTTCTTTGAGTTTTTCTATTCTTTGTTTATTCATAACCATTGCGGTTTTGGCTTTTGAGTGGAGCTTGTAGTATTTTTGTATGTTATCATTCAGGCTTATTGCCGGATTGAGGGAGATTGTTATGTCTTTGTTGTTGTCATAGAAGTTTTTGAGAGTTACGGAGTCTTGTTTTTCGGTGAGCATATAGAGGTTTGCTGCAAGGATATCTCCGATTTGTTTGTATTTTAAGGCTTTTTCTTCGTCATTTGGAGTCGGGGTCAGTTTTTCGATTTCTTTTTTGAGGTATTTTATATTTTTGTTTGTGATATTTAAGATTTTATTTTTGATTTTGTTCATTTTATCTTCGAAGACAAAGTGTCCGAAGTAGTCATTAAGCATTTCATTTATTGAGCTGAAGTATGTTCTGTTATTTTCTTCTTTGAAAGAGAAGAGAGAATAAGTACTTTTATCGCTGCTGATTGAAGGGTTGAGAGCCGATGAAAACAGTGCAGAGCGGGTTTTGTCATAGAGGTCGAAAATTTTTTGAGTTTCGATAGCGGAAATTTTTTCGAAGTCGTCTTGTATGTTGCAGCAGTCGCAGAGTTCTTTTGCCATGGCGACGCTTATGTCAAAATAGAGCTGATTGAGCTCCCAGAATACAGGTTGATGCAGGAGTTTCATATCCTGAAAAAATTCTTCTTTTGAAGTTGAGAGGATATCTTTTTTTTGAGGCTGCTCAGGGTAGATATAAGGCAGCCCCCCTGATAGCTCTCGAACTCTGCTTTTTTCTGCGCCGATGTTGTGAGCGCAGCCGATGATAGTTTTATCAGAGCTTTTATATAGGATAATATTGCTGTATTTCCCCATCAACTCGATAGTAAGGACGAGTTCTTCGATGTCTCCAAGTTCACTGTAGCTGTCTATAAAAATTTCGAAGATTCTTTCATGTTTAGGTATATTAATTTTTTTGATTTTTGAGCCTTCAATATATTTACGGAGCAGCATGCAGAACATTGGCGGTTTTTGAGGGTTTTCTACTTCTCTTTGCGCTTCCCCATGCTTTGTCAGAACACACAGATGCGGGTATTGAGGGTTTATGTTTATATAAAGAGGATAGTTTTGTCCGAGAGAGCGGATATTAAGAATTATTTCTTTTCTTGATGGCTGCTGAATTTTTTGTATACGCCCTGAAGTTAGCAGCGGGGCGAATTCAAGACCAAAATATTTCAGGCATAATGAGTCGAAGTTAATCATTTTTTGAAGTTTATCTTAATATTTCTTTATAAATTTGAATAAAATTGTTTAGAAACAAAAAAAAAGTGGAATTAATCACATGTAAGAAAAAAAATCTTACTTAAAAATTTTCTCTCTCTAATTCCTCTCTCTAATATGTGGTAGACTTAACCGACGCGAGTCGGTCTTTTTTTTGCAAATTTTTTTGTTGAGGAGGTTTATTCCTCATAAAAAAACAAAACTTCCAAGAATAGAGGAAGTTTTGTTTTTTGTGAATTGATTATATAACTTTAAATTCTACGTTTAATTCTTCAGTTGTTCCATAGTTGATTTGGAGGTTTTGAACAACTGTTTTATAAGTTTTTTTGCCGAGTTTCAGTTCATATACGGCGTCTTTGTTATCTCTATAGATGTGTTTGAATTCATGAGTGTTGATTTGAGCAGACACTGAGTCCATTCCTTTTCCGTAGATTGTGATTGGAAGATTGCCGTTTGCTCTGATTTGTCTTGGGTTTTGACCTTGTGTTCTTTCTTCTATATCGAGAGTTATTGTATTACTCATTGTTTTCTCCTTTTTTTATTAACAGTAATAGTTATTATATACGGAACAAAAATTATTTAACAATTAAAATTAAAAAATTTAAAGAATGTTTAAAATAAGTGAATAAATTATCTGCAGAACAAAGAATGCTGCTATCGGAGAGAAGTCTATTCCTGCTATTGGAGGGATAATTCTTCTGAATGGAGCGAGTATCGGTTCTGATACGTCGTTTATGAACTTAAACGGTTGTTTGTACCAGTCAACACGTGGAAACCAGCTCAGAGCTATTCTTAGAAGAAGAATCAGATACAGTAGTGTAAAGAGATGAGCGATAGCTTCTTTGAATTCCATTTTTATATCTCCTTAAACATTTGATGAGTTGGCACAGTTGCAGTGATTACGCTCATCAGGGATATTTTCTATCAAAGTGAAGAGAAGTTTTTTGAGTTTTTCGTTGTTTTCTTTGAATACTTTCAGGACTGCTTCATGGCTTACCGGTTCTGTATCGCTGACAAGACCTGCGTCATAGTCCGTAATGAGAGAGATGTTGAGCGGGCACATATCCATTTCTTTGACGAGGTAAACTTCCGGGTATTGAGTCATGTTAATAACATCCCAGCCGTTTTCTGTGTAGAATTTTGATTCTGCTTTTGTGCTGAATCTCGGTCCCTGAATTACCAGAATAGTTCCTGTTTCATGGACTTTGATGTTGTTTTGTTTTGCTGCTTCTATTGCAAGTTTTCTAAGTTCCGGGCAGTAGGGGTCAGCTGCGCTGATGTGTTTAATCTGCGGACCTTCGAAGAAGGTGTCGCATCTTCCCCAGGTTTTGTTTACGAACTGGTCGCAGATGACAAAACTTCCCGGTTCGACATGTTTTTGAAGACTGCCTGCTGCGCATGGAGAGATAACTCTTTTTATGCCGAGAGATTTCATTGCCCAGACATTTGCTCTGTAGTTAATTTTGTGAGGGGCAATTCTGTGGTCTGCGCCATGCCTTGGAAGGAAGGCTACTTTTTTGTTGCCGATTGTTCCAATGGTAATTTTATCACTCGGGTCTCCATAAGGAGTTTCGACTGATATTTGTTTTGTATTATCTAAAAATTCATAGAAACCTGAACCGCCAAATACGCCGATATCAGCCAGAACTTGTTGCTGCATTAATTTTCTCTCCTATGTCTTATTATGATTATTCTTTTTATCATAAAAGAGAGGATTTTTAAAGCAGCTGATTACGGGATTTCCAAAACAACGTCATACTGAGCGTTAGCGAAGTATCTAAACAAAAAGGATTCTTCTTGATTTATCCCTCATAATGACTGACTTTTAATAGTATCTGTGGAATTTGCTATATAAGTTCCCAGATTATTTTGACATGGAGGATATTTTAGCCAGTTTAAATTTATTCAGCTGTGACATTAGAATAAACTGTTGAATATTGAGTTGGTGCAGCTCGCCTGATATGTCTTTTATCAGGAATTTATTTCCTGTCTTTAATATATTGCTGTAGCAGTTGCAGCCATAAAAAAATTCAAATTCTTTGGACACGTTCTTTTACTCTTAGCCTAACATTATATTTATAATAACAATTTTTTCGGAATAGAATTTCATTTTTCATGAAAAATGTTATAAAAGTTAATGTTTTTGAAAAATGTTTAAAAATTTTTCTAACGTGGAATATATTAGATAGAGTCTATGGAAAGAACACCAATACAGGATGTATTAATATGGGCATTGACGGACTTACAAACTTGAATTTGGGACTGCTCAGAGAAGTTACTCCATCTGAGTTATTGAATTATGTCAAACAGGATGCTGATGAGCAGGCAAGCAAGATATTCAAACAGATAGAAAATTCTGAAAAAATAAAACTTAATCCTGATTCTCAAAAGAAACATGAGAACGCAGAGTCTTTTGAATTTGATAAAAAGAAAGAAAATGAAGATGACGAAACTGCACCGGAACAGACATCTACAGAAGTTATTGAGGATAAAAACCGCATTGCATGCAGATTGCAGGATGAGTGTGTTGAAATTATTGATTCCAATACGGGAGAGGTGATAGAAAAAATTTCTGTTGAACAGCTCAAGAAATTTTTTGCCCATATAAAAAATCCATCAGGTCTTCTTGTTGATAAATCGGGTTAAATAATATTTTTATAGGATAAAAATTTTTCTGTATTAATAAATAATTAGAAGGAAGAGTATCAATTTTTGTTGGCATGTTATACAGATGAATCCGAATCCTTATTTAAAACAATATCAAAAGACGCAGATAACAACGGCATCTCCTGAGAAGCTTCTTATTATGCTTTATGACGGAGCAATTCAATATTCGCTGCAGGCAAAAATTCATCTTGAGAACAAAAATATATCTGAGGCGCATACTCTTCTTTTGCGGGCACAGGCGATAGTTACAGAGTTTATGTCTTCTTTATCGTTTGACCCTAATCCTGAGGTAGCGAGAAATTTGTATAGTTTGTATGATTTCATAAAATACAAACTTATTCAGGCAAATATCAAACATGATCCGACGATGATAGATGATGCCGTTGATATTCTAAAAACACTTAAATCAGCATGGGAAGAGGCGATTGTAATAGCGGCAAAAGAACGGAAAGAAAAAGAGGGCTCTGATGAGGATTCCTCTTCTCATACGGTTTAGTTTATCGGGGACAAACAACAATGGACAAGCTGCGGGAAATTTATGAGTTAACTGATGAGCTTTTGGTATCAATCAAAAGAGCTGACTTTGATGATGTTATCAAACTTGTTGAAAAAAGAGCGGAGCTTGTAAAGGAATATATTAATTTGCAGAAAACATGCGAATCTGAAGAAGAAAAAGAACTTCTTTCAAAAATAAAGCAAAAGAAACATGAAGCGGAAACTTTGTTGAAACAAGCTCAGCTTAATACAGGTAAAGAACTGAAAACAATTTCTTCAAATGCAAAAGCTGTTTCCGCATATAAAATCATGAAAAACATTCAGCCTGTTTTTTTCAGTGAAAAAGATATGTAAAAATTATTCTACAGGTATTAACAATTTTTGTCCGATAGAAATTCTATGCGGATTTTTCAGATTATTTTTTTGCTGAATTTTTGAAGCTCCGCTAATTGTGCCGTAGAATTTCAGAGAAATACTATCAAGTGTATCTCCGCTTTGGACAGTGTATTCTTTCAGTGATGTTGTTTGTGTTGCAGGATTGACTTCGTCGGCCGGAGCAACATTCAATGCAACGGGTGCGTTCGAAGATTTTTTCCATGCAGTGTAATCTATATCATTTGTCGATGTAGAATAGAATATAGATGTCATCAAGAATGTGCAGATTGAACCGATAACAAATCCCATAGCAAGCAGCGAAGCAGTAGAACGGGTTGCTCCTTTTGCTGTATTTGACTTGAGATCCTGCCAGAGCAAATCAAGGTCTTTGTCCTTGTTGTTTCTCATATAAACACCCGGTGATGATGTCAGCGGACGTTTTTTGTCTGAGATGAGTTCTTCTAATACGGCAATTCTTTCTTTGGATAAATTGGATCTGTGGAGAGTACTGCTTTTCATTCTTAATTCCTCAATAATTTCATCCCAAGTTATTTAATTTTTTTAAATAGACTCTAATAATATGATAATAGAAAATCAAAAAAAATAAGCCATATTGTGAAGAATTGTAACTTAAAATTGAGCTTTTTAGGAAATTTTTTCTTTGTTTTTATTTAATAAAAATAACTCGGATTTGTGAAAAATAACTATTTTGTTTTTTACGGTATGTATTAATTTTTAATTTCAAATTCGACATTTATTGTAGGATAGGTAGAAAGAAGACGAAAGGGAAATAAACATGTTAAATGCAGTATCCTCAACTCAAAATCAATGTAATAACGTAAACTTCGGGATGGCTCGTGTTGATAAAGTCGGAAAGAAAATCTTGAATGAAATGGGTCTTACTCCTGTTTCAACAAAAGGTCAATATGATGCTTTCTTCAAAAAAGGAAAAGATCTGGCAAGAGTTCTTACTGATGAACAGGATGCTGACAGATTCGTTCAAGTTGTTAGTGAATGCGGTCTGAATGATGTTATCCCTCCGTCATTGAGAGCAGATTTTACTCACAAACAGGTTGTCGGAAATCTTTCTAAAATCAGAAAAACCATCGAACCGACTCCGAAACCGAAAAATAAATTTGCTGCAATCCTGATGGGTATCAAAGAAAAAATCTCTCCATCTCCGGCAAAATTGCCTCAAGACGGAAGAGATAAAGTAAGAGGCGCTCTTGTTGATTTATATGCTAACGATTCAGCATCAAACCCTTATCTTTCAAAAGGCGATACCAAAAAATTATTCGAAGCTGTAGAAGGATATGTCGATAAAGATACAAGAAATGCTTTCGGTTATATCCTCGGACTTCACAGCAAATAATTAAAAAACTTCTTGAATAATTATTATGAAATCTTGTATTATTAAACCAGTAATACAAGATTTTTTTATTTGAGGTTAACTATGGCTAGAATTATAAGACCTACATGGGCTATCAGATGTGTACAATCGGGATGCAAAACTCTTTTTGAGGTTGCTCAGCTCGAAGATGGCAAACAACAGGAAGTTGTCTGTCCTAAATGCGGTGAACACTACCTCTATCCACCAAAAGCTGATGATTCAGATAATTAATTAATGAGCGCTCCTGAAGAAAAAAGATATTATCAATACAGCCGGTATCTGAAAGAACTCTTTGGACAAAAAGTCTACAAGGTTACTCTTGATGCCGGCTTTAGCTGTCCGAACAGGGATGGGGCTATTTCATCAGGCGGGTGTATTTTTTGTGATGCGTCAGGTTCTTTTTCCTGTGCTCATGACAACAAACTTTCAATAAAAGAGCAGCTGCATATCGGTATAGAAAACCAGAGAAAGCGTTTCGGGGCGCAAAAGTTTATATCTTATCTCCAGGCTTATACAAATACCTACGGAAGTATAGAACATCTTGAAGATGTTTATTCTCAGGCTCTTTCGCATGAAGATGTCGTCGGAATTTCAATCGGAACACGCCCTGACTGTGTTGATGAAAGCAAAATTTCGCTTATTTCATCTTATGCAAAAGATTATGAAACCTGGATAGAATACGGGCTTCAGTCGTCAAATAACAACACACTCAAGTTCATAAACAGAGGTCATACGGTTGAGGACTTTATCCGGGCAGTTGAGATGACAAAGAACAAAGGTATAAAAATCTGTGCGCATGTGATACTCGGTTTGCCTGAAGAAACAGAAAAAGATGCATTGAATACTGCCAGATTGCTTGCTTCTCTCGGCGTTGACGGCGTAAAAATCCATCTTTTATGCGTATTGAAAAATACAAAACTCGAGCAGATGTACAACAACAAAGAAATAAGCCTTCTTTCAAAAGATGAATATGTCGGGGTTGTATGCGACTTTCTTGAGGAGCTGCCACCTTCGATGACCATTCACCGTCTTGCAGGAAACGGACTCAAGAAAATTCTTGTTGCCCCGAGGTGGTTAAGTGATAAATTTGAAGTTCTTACAGCTATCGATAATGAACTTGAAAAAAGGGAATCTTATCAAGGGAAGAACTTTAGTTCTTGTATTCCTGGGGTATAAATTTTGTCCAGTCATCTCCGAGAGAAGAAAAGAATGCATGGGCGTCTATCACATCATCATATGTGATAGGGTCTTCCTTACCGCTTATGCTTTTTGTATCTGAGGCTTCAAGAGTTTTTTTCATCATCTCTCTATCAAGCCCGAGCAAAGCTATCCCCACATTTTTTCCGCAGCGGCTGCAATAAATCCTCGCAACGATATAATCACCTTCATCTCTCAATACGGTTATGTCTTCTTCGTTGAAAAAGTGGTCGCAGTTTGAGCATTTCATCTTTGAAAAAAATAATTTAATAATATCTGAACCGTTCATATCTAACCTGCCTTTAAAAGAGATATATTAGTATTATGCATCCATTTTTTAAAATTTCAAATTTTTAAAATAAAAATATTATATATATATGTGTAGTATGCAAAATTTTATAAATATTTATTGTGGAAAAATCCTCTGAATTCTTTGTGTCTCTAAGCATTTTTCTATATGTAGATTTATGTAGAAATATGTTTAAAAAATGCCTCTATGTGGAATATAAATAGTATCAAAATAGAAAGTATGTTTGAGGTATAAATTAAGGAGTCGCGTTATGTTAGAGGTTACTGTAAATTCAATTATCGCTGGTTTTCTGGTTTATGTAATGTTTGTTTATGTTCCTAGCATGATGGAACAGGCCGGTCATCATTAGAGACGTAGGCGCAAATGGACAAAAGGGACTCTTATGAGTCCCTTTTTGCGTTTTTGAGTTATTAAATTGGAATTTATATGGCAAATTCCGCCAAAAATTTCCAAAACAACGTCATACTGAGCGTTAGCGAAGTATCTGAACAAAAGAATCCTTCTTGGCTAAAACCCACATAATGACGGACTTTTAATAGTAATCTGCGGAATTTTCTATATAAGTTTCATTAAATTGATGTTGAAATTTATTTATTGCATAATGTTCTTGAAAGAGGAATGTGTATGCAAAATAGTTTCGATAACGATTTTATATTTGTCCGCGGTGCAAAACAGCACAATTTGAAAAACGTAAGTGTCAAAATACCCAAAAACCAGCTTGTTGTTTTTACGGGCGTGAGCGGCTCAGGGAAAAGTTCTCTTGCTTTTGATACAATCTTTGCCGAGGGGCAAAGACGTTATGTCGAAAGCCTTAACACTTATGCCAGACAGTTCTTGGGACAGTTTGACAAACCTGATGTTGAAAACATTGAAGGTCTGAGTCCAGCCATTTCTATTGACCAGAAATCAACAAGCCATAACCCCCGTTCTACAGTCGGTACCGTTACCGAAATTTATGACCATCTGCGTCTTTTGTTTGCGAGAATAGGCATTCCTCACTGTCCTCAGTGCGGGAAAGAAATCAAACCCCAGACCGTTGATGAAATTGTTGATAACATTTTGAAATATGATGAAGGTACAAGGGCTCAGATTTTGGCGCCTGTTGTGAGAGGTAAAAAAGGCGAATACTCTTCCCTGTTTAATGAGCTTAAGCAGGAGGGGTTTATTCGTGTGAGAGTTGACGGTGAGGTTTATAACCTTGATGAAGATGAGATAAAACTCACCAAAACTCAAAAACATGATATTGAAATAATTGTTGACAGAATTGTCATAAAACCTGATGCAAAATCAAGAATAGCAGACAGTGTGCAGATTGCTCTCAAACGCTCTGACGGGTTGATGATTCTTGATTTGCTGAACAATAAAGAGATAACTTTCTCCGAGAAACTTGCCTGTGCTGATTGCAACTTGAGTTTTGATGAACTTGAACCGAGAATGTTCAGCTTTAACAACCCTTATGGCGCTTGCGAGATGTGCTCGGGGCTTGGCGCTCATTTTGAAATAAACCCTCATCTTATTATTCCTGATGAAGAAAAGTCTTTGAAACAGGGTGCTATTTATCCGTGGGCAAAAACGGGAAATTCTTATTATGAAAGTCTTTTGACTTCGGTTGCTCTGCATTACGGGATTGATATGAACACT
Source organism: Candidatus Adamsella avium (assembly GCA_904420445.1). Taxonomy (GTDB): domain Bacteria; phylum Cyanobacteriota; class Vampirovibrionia; order Gastranaerophilales; family CAJFVJ01; genus Adamsella; species Adamsella avium. The sequence goes on from CAJFVJ010000001.1 coordinate 626,496, forward strand.
CCTTTTAAAAACCTTAGCGAAGAGCATAAGAAAATTATCCTCTATGGAAACGGTGCAAAGAAAATAGATTTGACCTATCCGGATTTCAAAAACCGTTATATGAAAACATATAGAGCGCCGTTCAAAGGTGTAATCCCTATGATACGTGCCCGCTACGATTCATCGACATCAGACCTCATCAGAGGAGAAGTCGAAAAATACATGACAGCTATCCCATGCAGTGCCTGCGGGGGCGCAAGGCTGAAACCTTTTGTGCTGGCTGTTACCATTCAGGACAAGTCAATTTATGATGTATGTTCGATGTCCGTTGATAAGGCGTATGAGTTTATTTCATCTCTGTTTCTCTTGCTGAATGACTATCAAATGAAGATAGTTAAGAAGCTTCTTGAGGAAATAAGGGAGCGTTTGAAGTTTTTGATTGATGTCGGATTAGGCTATCTCACGCTTGCAAGAAGTTCAAACACGCTCTCAGGCGGGGAAGCTCAGAGAATAAGACTCGCTACTCAAATCGGTTCAGGACTCAGCGGTGTATTATACGTTCTTGATGAACCAAGTATAGGGCTTCATCAGGTAAATAATGAAAAATTAATTAATACTTTGATAAAGCTGCGTAATCTCGGTAATACTTTGATTGTTGTTGAACATGATGAAGAAACAATGGAGAAAGCTGACTATATCGTTGATATAGGACCGAAAGCAGGTGTCCATGGCGGGCATGTGGTCGCTGCAGGCACTCTTGATGAGATTAAACAGTCTGAAAATTCTCTTACAGGCGCTTACCTCAGCGGGCGCAGAAAAATCGAAATCCCAAAGAAAAGACGGGAGGGCAGCGGGGAAGTTATTACAATCAAAAATGCTTTCCTGAACAATCTCAAAAATCTTGATGTTGTCATCCCCCTCGGGAAAATTGTCTGCGTGACCGGTGTAAGCGGGTCAGGGAAGTCTTCTCTTGTCTTCGATGTTCTTGATAAATATGTAATCCACAAACTGCGCAAAAACACTCCAAAACCTTACGGCGTAGACAGTATTACCGGGCTTGAGAATATTGATAAAATTATCGATATCGACCAATCCCCGATAGGAAGAACTCCTCGCAGCAACCCAGCGACTTATACGGGAGTGTTTGACCCTATAAGAGAGCTGTTTTCAAAGACAAATGAAGCAAAAATCAGGGGATACCAGCCCGGGAGATTCAGCTTTAACGTAAAAGGCGGACGATGTGAAGCCTGCTCCGGCGATGGAATTATAAAGATTGAAATGAATTTTCTTCCTGATGTCTATGTCCCATGCGAAGTATGCCACGGCAAGAGATATAACAGGGAAACCCTTGAGGTTAAATACAAAGGCAAGTCAATCTATGATGTCCTTGATATGACGGTAGAAGAGGCCCTTGGCTTCTTTGAGAACATACCGAAGATAAAGACAAAACTTCAAACCCTTTATGATGTAGGACTTGATTATATAAAACTCGGTCAGAGTGCGACAACACTTTCAGGCGGAGAGGCGCAGCGTGTCAAACTGGCTTCTGAATTGAACAAACGGAACACGGGTAAAACGCTTTATCTTCTGGATGAACCGTCTGTTGGTCTTCACTGGGAAGATTTGAACAAATTGATTGAAATTTTGCAAAAACTGGCAGATCTTGGAAATACGATTGTTGTTATCGAACACAATCTCGATTTGATAAAAACAGCGGACTGGATAATAGATCTTGGACCTGACGGCGGCGAACATGGCGGTCAGATAATCGCAGAGGGAACCCCTGAGGATGTTGCTCTTCACCCGGGGTCTTATACAGGAATGTATTTGAAGAAGATGTTGAAAAAATAGACAAAAAAAAGAGGCTTATTCGCCTCAGTTTTACACATACTACACTTCCCTTAACCTAATCTATAACCCCCTTGAGAATAAGAAAAAATCTTTTAGGAAAGTCTCTGTATATATATAAAAACAATAATAACTTATTTATTTCGGGGAAATTTTGAGTGAAAGAGGATATTATTTTCAAAAAATATAGTATATCTATCATGTTTTTATATTAAGTATTTATAAAATATATATTGTATATAGAAAAATAAATGTAAAATTTTGTTAAGCATTGTTAAATATAAACCATATGGATTATATTTTTATTAATCCAACGGTAGATATAAAACATTGCATAAGGATATAATATATTTATAGAGGATTGTTGGGAGTATATGCCTTATGTTTGATAATATAAATAATGACGGGATATTGAATAATTCCTCCATACATACAAGGTCAAAGATTGTCCAGTTATCATCAAATGCTCTGAAGCAGGCATACAATAACCGTACAGACCTGTTGGATCAAACGGAGATTTCAGATGATGCGATTGCAAAATATGAGCAAGAGCAGGAAATCAGAAAATACAAAGATATTGTTTTGAATATGCTGAAGCTTGATGAGACATCATCAAATTCAAAAGCTGATGAGATAAAAGACTTAATAGAAAATAATAACTTTGAAGTAGATGAAAAAACTTTGGCTGATGTGCTGGCTAAGGATGATGATTTTTTGAGTATGTTGTTTTAGAACATAGATAAAAATGCCTAAACATATAAAAGAACTTATTTTGCTTGATGATGCTTCTAAAGCGGAGTTAGACAAATTTATATCCGAAAATGATACTGAGGAGGATATTTTCAATCTTGGAATCCGCTTTTTTCGCTATGGGAAATTTGATGTTTCTTTGGGCTTTTTTGATGAAGTTCTCGAGAGAAATCCCGATAATATGGAGGCGTTGTGCAATGTCGGGAATGTTTTGTTTGCAAAAGAGGAATATGAAGAGGCAAAAAAGATTTTCAAACAGGTGGTAGTCAAAGACCCGACTGTCATCAAAGCTAATATAATGCTGGGGTCTATTTTTTATAAAGAGCAAAAATATGATGAGGCAATCAGTTATTGGCTTATTGCTCATTCGATGGATGTTGTCGACTGCTCCATTATTGCCAATTTGTGCATGGCATATGAAAAAAAGGGCATGAATTTTATAACAAACTATTATTATCAGAAGTATCTTGATTATTCTGTTTATCAAAAGACAGAGGATTATGAGCTGATTTTATACAAAGTCAGAAAACTTAATCAGGTGGCTGATTATAACTTTGATATAGGTCTGAAATACCAGAAAGCGCAGAAGTTTCGTGCTGCTGCTGAGGCTTATTTGAAAGTGCTCGAAATTTATCCGAACCATCTGCATGCCAATTTGAATATGGGTGCAATATGTTATAAAGCAGGGGAATATAAGGACGCTGCGAAATTCTGGTATATGGCTTTTATTATTGACCCGAAAAATGCCGAAAATGCAGGAAATGTAGCGCTTGCTTATGATAAAGCGGGAGAATATTCTTATGCCTATTGCTTCTACAAAAGATATCTTGATATGAAACAGGGTGAAGACACTTTTGAAGTGCTGCGCATTTCTCAAAGGGCAGAAGAAATAAAAGACAAAACAGGAAGCGCAAACTCACACATAACCGCAGGGGATAAACATCTTGCAAACAGAAATTATTTTGATGCTCTATATGAATATGAGAATGCCAAAATGATTAGTCCTCAAAATACGGAGATAGACAAAAAAATCAACGCAATGAAAGTCAGTTTGTTCCCTGAAAGCTCTGTCAGCCTGAAATATTTTGAGCAGGCCGAAAAATATTATAAAAATAAAAAATTTGAGGATGCTGCCATATTGCTGAGAAAAGTTATTGTTCTTGAAAAAAATAATGACGAACTTCAACGGGAAGCACGAACTATGATAAATTTATGTTATAAGGTAATAAATTATAAAAGAGAACATAAATTGCACGGATGGAACTGATAAAAAAATATTTATATAAGCTGAAACAGCAATTTTATTCAAAAATATTAAGACGAAAATACTTCAGAAAAGGGCATTGCAACTGCTGCGGGAGATGTTGCACAAAAATTTATATCAGACACTCAAAAGATGTCATAAAAACCGAAAAAGAATTTGAAAACCTGAAAAAAGGGCATTTTTTTTACTCTTATCTGAAAGTTATCGGAAAAGATGATATGGGGCTTATATTTGAGTGTTCAAAACTTGATAAAAATACAGGCATGTGTACTGCTCATTCAACAAGACCGGCTATTTGCAGGAAATATCCCCAGGAAGAAATTTTCTCTATGGGCGCTTCTTTGGCAGAAAATTGCGGGTATAGTTTTGAGCCGATATTTTCCTTCGAAGAAGTCTTAAAAAAAGTTTGCCATAAATAATCTCTGGTACTAAAATTTAGAAGTGATGTATTTAGGTTTTTGAAAATTTAAAAGGACTTAAAATGAATGAATTAATTGTCAGAATAGCAGGAACTGCAGGACAGGGTGTCATCAGCTCGGGAGATATTTTTTCTCTTGCTGCTGCAAGATCCGGTTATTATGTTACTACCTACAGGTCTTTCCCTTCTGAAATAAGAGGTGAAGGACAGTGTGCGTTCCAGTTGAGAATAAGCCAGGAAAAAACTCATACTGTCGGGCATTTTTCGGATGTGCTTGTTGCCTTCAATCAGAAAGCTGTCGATGTCAATGTTAAACATCTGAAATCAGGCGGTATTCTCCTTGTTGATTCTGATGAAGTGAGCGAACTCTCTGATGAGAGCTTTACAGAAATCATAAAATACTATGTTCCGATTACAACCATCGCAAAAGAAGTTGCTTCGGCGAAAGCAAAAAATATGGTTTCTATAGGGCTTATTGCCGGTCTTATTTCACAAATTCCGATGAGAGAACAGTTCAAAAATGATATAAGAAGAAGGTATGCAAAGTATTCTGAAGAAGTTATCGAATCAAACATCAAAGCTTTTGAAGCAGGATATGAATATGCCTCCTCAAAACTCGAACGCCATGATAATTTGAACAATATATCCATGAGCAAATCAGGCGAAAAACTTATCATGAGCGGAAATGAGGCAATTGCACTCGGCGCTCTGGTTGCAGGCTGCCGGTTCTATTCAGGATATCCTATTACCCCGGCTACTGAAATTATGGAGTGGCTGGCAAGAGAACTGCCGAAAGTAGGCGGAGTTATGCTCCAGTGCGAAGATGAAATAGCTTCCGTTACGGCAGCTATCGGTGCTTCTTACGGCGGAACGAAAGCCATGACAGCAACAAGCGGCCCTGGATTTTCTCTTATGAGTGAAGCTATCGGGCTTGCAACAATGGCAGAAATTCCTCTGGTTGTCGTGGATGTCCAAAGAGGAGGTCCAAGCACCGGGCTCCCTACAAAATCAGAACAGTCTGATTTGAATATGGCTATCTACGGAACACATGGGGAAGGACCCAAAATAGTGCTTGCTCCTATGGACGTACAGGATTGCTTTATTCAAACAATAAATGCATTTAACTATGCTGAACAGTATCAGGTTCCCGTAATTTTGCTCTCTGACGCTGCTGTCGGTCAGCGCCGTGAATGCGTTGATTTGATAAACTTTGATTCTTTGAAAATCGTAAACAGATTGAAGCATGACAGAACAAAGGATGCAGGTTTGTATGTTCGTTATAAAAATACAAAATCAGGTATATCTCCGATAGCTACCCCGGGGGATGAAGGCGGTGCTTATGTTGCAACGGGACTTGAACATACTGAGTTATGCAATCCGACATCAGATCCTGAAATTCGTAAAATGATGGTTGAGAAACGCTTCAGAAAGCTCGAAACAGCAACCCATGAATTTATATCAGCAAAAAAATACGGCCCTGATGATGCCAAAATAGGTATAATCAGCTGGGGAAGCACAACGGGGGCTGTTTTGGAAGCTGTTGATATGGCAAAAGACAGCGGGTATAAAATACAGGCGCTCTATCCGAGAACACTCTACCCTCTGCCGCAGGAATGGCTTCAGGACTTTCTCGCTGATAAGGAAATAGTTATAGTAGTAGAGCATAACTACACTGCCCAGCTGCTTCATACACTTGTTTACAGATGCAACTCGATAAACAGGGATATTAAGTTCTTTGAAATATTGAAATACGACGGCTCAATTTTGAGTGCAAGAGAGGTCTATGACCGTATAGATAAAATTATACGCCAGCAGTCGTTGAGATACACTTTCTCAAACGATACGACCGAACATCAATATAAATTTTAGAAGGATTGAAAAATGACAGAATATAAACCAAACGATTATAAAAGTGCAGTAAAACCATCATGGTGCCCCGGGTGCGGAGATTATTCGGTGCTGAATGCTCTTATGGGTGCAATGGCTGATTTGAACCTGAACCCATCAGATACAACAATAGTTTCCGGTATCGGGTGTTCGAGCAGATTTCCGTTTTTTACGAGCACCTACGGTTTTCATTCTATCCATGGAAGGGCTTTGCCGGTTGCCATCGGGCTGAAATCAACAAACCCGAAAACAAATGTAATCACTGTGGGCGGCGATGGCGACGGCTTCTCTATAGGAGGTAATCACTTTATACATGCCTCGAGGAAGAACCCTGATATTACCTATATTGTTATGGATAACGAAATTTATGCACTGACAAAAGGACAGAACTCGCCTACCTCACATGAAATTGTGACCAAAGTAAGCCCTTATATGTCCGTAGAAGAACGTGTAAATCCGGTTATGATGGCTCTGTCTTTTAATACATCATTTGTCGCCAGAGGTTTTTCAGGCGATGTTGCCCAGCTGAAAGATTTAATAACACAGGCAATCAGCCATCGAGGGTTCTCTTTCGTGCATGTACTCTCTCCATGCATGCAGTACAATGACAAAATAACCTATGAATCTGTAAAAGAAAAAATACGCCCTGTTCCTGACAACCATAACCTTTCTGACAGAATAGCGGGCATGCAGCTTGTATTGGAAGTCGGGACTTATTATACCGGTGTGATATATAAACAGGAAAGACCTACCCTCGGAGATAAATTAAACGAAGTGAAGGCAAAATCTCAGGCAAATCTTCCTGTTGATTTCAGCATCAGAGATATAGTGAAACAGTTCTCTTAAGGGCTTTTTCGCAATATAAATACAACGAACTTGTTAACAAAACTTAATATTTTGATTAAAATACGCAATATTTCAAAACTTATTGTTTTTATATAAACAGGTAAGGTTATTATAGCGGAGCGTAGGTAGAGTTAATGACAAGTTCTTATGTTGGTTCTTTAAGCCCTTTGGCTACATATTTCAATTCAATGAGCAATGTTTCAGGCTCAGGGAATTATACGAATTATTATTCAACTGCAATGGGTTCAAATGCAAACTTCAGCAGTGAAGAAGATTATAATTCTTATATGAACGCATTGTACAACGACAGAGAAGTCAGCATGTCTTCTCAGTTGGGAACACGTAACGGGGATAAGGTAACAAAACTTGCAAGCACTATGCGTACAGCATTACACGAAGGTGATTCAAAGCTGGTAAAACAAATTTTAACCTCTATCGAAGATGATCCGACAACTCTCGCAAGTCTTGAAATTGCTTATGGCAACGCATCAGGCTCACCTACCGCTTTACGTGATGATATCAGAAAAAGTTTGAACAACTGGTCTACAGAATGGCCCGTTCTCAGCTGGATACCAAACCTGTTCAGAAATACAATCGGCAAATTGCTGGGTTTTGATACGATTTCTGAAGGCGATGCAATAGACATATTGAATAAAGGTGCAGAAGTAAGTACTCAAGTATCTGCAAATGCTTTGAAAAATGCTCTTAACCAGGGTGTTATCTTCAAAGACAGAGAAACAATCAACGAAATCCTTGATAACTCAGGATCAAGAATGAACGAAATCATGAACCTCTATGACGGTGACTTGATTGCAGATATCAAAGACCAGTATGTATGGGTTGTAGACGGTCTGACAACAGAAAACGAAATGGTCAATAAAGTTACAAACAGCCTTTATGCATAAGTTTTAAAACGATAACTCTAAACGCAATAATAATAACCCCCTCTTTTATGTCCTTTGGCGGTACTTCCAAGTATCGCTTTATTTTTTTGTGAGAAATAAAAGGCATGGTGTTTTGTTGTTTTGCAAAAACAGAATTCTTATACTACAGCAGAGAACTTTGAATAAATATATCCAAAGAATGTTGCCGCAGCAGCATTTTGGATTATGAAAAATTATTAAGGATATTTTCAACAAATATTTCAGAATATATTTTTTTCGTGGTTGAATGACTAAGTACGAGGAAAACTTGTACGATTCATCTTGATTTTTTTCTATGTTTTTTGTTTGATATATAGAACAATGGTATTTTAGAAAAAGTTGTAACAAAAAGAGGATATATAAGTGGAAGAACAAAAAAAACGCACACGTCGCAAACGTGAAGAAGTAAAAAAAGAAGCTCCTGTTTCCGAATGGAAAGAAAGAGTCGTTCAAATACGCCGTGTTACTAAGGTTGTAAAAGGCGGTAAAAAATTGAGTTTCAGAGCAGTTGTCGTAGTAGGAAACTCAAAAGGCACAGTAGGTGTCGGCGTCGGTAAATCAAGCGAAGTTATCGGAGCTATACAAAAAGCTGTTGCCGAAGCTAGAAAAAGCACAATTGAAGTGCCTATTTTCAAAACAACAATCCCTCACAGAATCGAAGCTGTTTCTGGAGCAGGAAAAGTTGTTCTCAAACCTGCTTCTCAAGGTACCGGTGTTATTGCAGGCGGTGCAGTCAGAGCAGTATTGGAACTTGCAGGTGTTGAAAACATTTTGAGCAAATCACTCGGTTCAAAATCACCTCTGAATGCTGCAAGAGCAACTATGAACGCTTTGAACTCTTTGAGAACATTCCAGAGTGTTGCTCAAAGCAGAGGTTTATCATTAAGCGGAATGTTAAACTAATTAAATTTAAAAAGGATAAAAAATAATGGCTGAAAAGTTGAAGATAAAATTAACCAAAAGTTTAATCGGTGCATCTGCAAAACAGAAAAAAGTTGTGAAGGCATTGGGTCTTACAAAGCTTAATCAGGTTGTAGAGCATGAAAATACAGACGTAATCAAAGGCATGATTAATGCTATACCTCATATGGTCTGTGTTGAATAAACAATGATTTTAATAGGAAGGTATTTATAAAAATGGAAGAAAGAATAAAATTAGAAGACTTAAAACCTGCTGAAGGGGCAACTCACAGAACAAAAAGAGTTGGCCGCGGACGTTCATCAGGTATGGGAAAAACTTCTTCAAGAGGTAATAACGGTGAAGGACAACGTTCCGGACGTTCTGCAAAAAGAGGTTTCGAAGGCGGACAGATGCCGGGTTATAGAAAAATGCCGAAGTTGAAAGGTTTCCCTCTCGTCAGACCAATCAGATATGCTGAAATCAACGTAAGCGCTCTTGATTCTCTGGCAGCTAACAAAGAAATTACTTTGGAATTATTGAAAGAAAAAGGACTTGCTCATAGAACAACCGAAGCTTTGAGAGTTCTTGGCAACGGGGAAGTTACCAAAGCAGTAAATGTGAAAGCTGTTTACTTCACTGCATCTGCAAAGGAAAAGATTGAGAAAGCAGGCGGTAAAGCAGAGGTAGTTTAATTATGGCGCAAGCGCAAATAAAAATGCCCACATTGGATGACTTGGCGGGGATGTGGCAAGTATCGGGGTTAAAACAAAAATTAATTTTTACTTTTTTAATGATAGCTGTGTTCCGTTTCGGGGCACAGATTCCTATTTTTGGTATTAATTCGGAAATTTTTGCAAATCTGGCAGCAGGCAATAATATCGTCGGCTTTTTGGATTTGTTCTCAGGCGGAGCTTTAGGCAAAGTATCCATTTTTGCAATGGGTATCGGACCATATATCACGGCATCGATTATCATACAGCTGATGACGGCTGTCATCCCTTATCTTGAGAACCTTCAAAAAGAAGAAGGAGAAGCCGGCAGAAGAAAAATTTCTCAAATAACAAGATATTTTACGGTTGTTCTTGCTATAGTTCAATCAGTAGCGGTCATGGGTTTTCTCGCTCATTATCCGGGAGCTATACTTACGGATAACCATTTCTTATTCTACACAGGAGCAGTTGTTTCTTTGACAGCAGGCTCTGTGCTTGTTATGTGGCTCGCTGAGCTGATTACCGAAAGAGGGTTAGGCAACGGCGGTTCTCTGTTGATTTTTATAGGTATATTATCAGGTATTCCTCTTTATACAGAGAGAACAGCCGTCTTGGTATCAGGTGATCCATCAAAACAATTGTGGCTTCTGGTTCTGCTTGCAATATTTTTCTTAGCTATGATTATGATTGTAGTTATGCAGGAAGCTATCAGAAAAGTTATTATAGTTAACGCAAAAAGACAGGTTGGAAATAAAGTCTACGGAGGAACTAATACATATATTCCGTTTAAACTGAATCCAGGCGGTGTTATGCCTATTATCTTTGCGATGGCTATGCTTTTATTTCCGATGACCATCCTCAGCTTGTTAGGTCAGAACATGCCAGGCGGTATCTTCGGCAAGGTGATAAACTTCTTGAGCATGGATTTGTTAAATCCAGCCAAAGCGCCTTATTATGTAATTTATTTCTTGCTGATTGTAGGGCTGACTTTCTTCTATGCCTCAATCATTCCTAATATGCAGCCTAAAGATATTGCAAACAATCTGAAAAAATACGGAAGCTCAATCCCGGGTATAAAACCCGGTAAACCGACCGCTGATGCGCTCGATAAAATTCTTTCAAAAACAACATTTATCGGAGCTATGGGGCTGGGTATCATCGCTCTTGTTCCGAACGCAGCTACTGCACTGACAGGTATCAGTACAATACAGGGTATCGGGGCAACCTCTTTGATAATCATGGTAGGTGTTGCGCTTGACTTTATTAATCAGATAAAAACACATCTTTTAGCAAGACATTATGAAGGCTTTTTGAAACAATGAAGACAGAATTGATATTTTTGGGAGCGCCTGCAAGCGGTAAGGGTACTCACACTGAAAGACTCGTAAAAGATTTGAATTTGCCGCATATTGATACCGGAAGCATGCTAAGGGCTGCTGTTGCAAAAGGTACTGAAGCAGGTAAAAGAGCCGGCAGCTTTATGGAAAAAGGCCAGCTTGTTCCGATTGATGTTGTGGCTTCAATTATCAAAGACAGGCTTCATGAGGATGACTGCAAAAACGGCTTTATCCTTGATGGTTATCCAAGAAGCATAGAGCAGGCAGAAATTTTGGACGAAATTCTCGAAGACATAAACAAAGAACAGGATGTTAAACTTCTGGTCATCGATATAGATGTTGATGAAAAGCTTCTTATTGAAAGAATTGTTAACCGTCGTTCATGCCCGCAGTGCAAAAAGATTTATAATCTGAAATTTGTTGCGCCTAAAAAAGAAGGTATTTGTGATGTCTGCGGTGCTGAGCTGGTTCAGCGCTCAGATGATACGGAAGAAGTTGCATCAAAAAGACTTGATACATACAAAACTCAAACAGCTCCACTCGTTGACTTTTATGAAAAGAAAGGTCTTTTGAGAGTTGTTGATGGAAACAGAGGGATTGAAGAAATTTATTCTTCAATAAAAGAACAGATTAAACAGGGTTGATATTATGGTAAAACGTAAATCAAAACATGAACTGGTTATCATGAGAAAAGCCGGTCAGATTGTTGCCGAGGTTCATAAGGCAATGAAAGAAGCGGTCAAACCGGGCATAAGTACATATGACCTTGATAAGATAGCCTACGATGTTATTCATCAGAACGGAGCAATTCCTTCTTTTTTGAATTATCAGGCACACTTTGCAGACACTCCATATCCCGCAACAATTTGTGCATCAATAAATAATCAGGTTGTACATGGTATTCCATCAAAAGATGTTATCTTGAAAGAAGGAGATATCATCAGCATAGATGTCGGTGCTACTTACCATGGCATGGTCGGTGATTCGGCATGGACTTATCCCGTCGGAGAAATCTCTGACGACCTGAAAAGACTTCTCGAGATAACTGAAAAAGCTCTTTATGCTGCTATAAATAAGGCTCGTGACGGACACATGCTTATAGAAGTATCAGGAGCTGTTGAAGATGTAGCTAATGAGGCTGGACTCGGAATAGTTTCTCAATACGGCGGGCATGGTGTCGGAGCTGAAATGCATGAAGAACCGTTTATATTTAATATAAGAGTTCCATCAAATCCGGGACCTATGTTGCGCTCTGGCATGACAATAGCTATCGAACCGATGTTGAACCTTGGAACAGGTGATGTCCATACAGAAGCAGACGGATGGACCGTTGTGACAAATGACGGAAAACCATCAGCTCACTTCGAACATACGATTGCAGTAACAGAGTCGGAACCTGAAATTTTGACACTGGTAAAATAGTAAAAATATTTAAGATTTGTAAAGAAAAATTAAATATTTAATTATTTCGACCTCATGAAAGTTCAAAAAAACTTGTAAAAAGTCATGTTCAGGTTAGAATTAAAAGTGAAAGAGTGTATAGTAGTCTATACAAAAAAGGAAAAAAACGTAGATGTCAAAAGACGTAATGGAATTTGAAGGCACAATACTTGAATCTTTGCCAAATGCTATGTTTAAAGTAAAATTGGAAAACGATCATCAAGTTTTAGCTCATATATCGGGGAAAATCAGAAAGAACTTCATCAGGATACTGCCCGGTGATAAGGTGAAAGTCGAGTTAACCCCGTATGATTTAACAAGAGGAAGAATAACTTACAGATTGAAAGGATAAAATAATGAAAGTCAGAGCATCAGTAAAGAAAATATGCGACAAGTGTAAAGTTATCCGCAGAAAAGGAAGAGTTGCCGTAATCTGCGAAAACCCGAAACACAAACAAAGACAAGGTTAAATCTTTAAAAAACTTCAAGAACCGCGGCGATATCTTGAATGTTTTTTATGTTTAATCTAAATTTATAATTCATGGGACTTTGCGCCCGAATCAACGTAAACTAATATAAACCCAATATAAAGGAGAACAGATGGCTAGAATAGCAGGGGTTGATTTACCTCGTAATAAAAGAATGGTAATAGCGATGACCTACATATACGGCATAGGTCCGACATTATCAAGAAACATACTTGCTGCCTGCGGAATATCCGAAGATACCCGTTCGGATGATCTGACAGAAGAAGAAATCAGCCGTATAAGAGAAGAACTCTCTAAATATCACATCGAAGGTGATTTGAGAAGAATGGAGAGTCTTAATATAAAAAGATTAAGTGAAATTAATTCATATCGTGGAATGAGACACAGAAGAGGCTTGCCTGTTCGCGGTCAACGCACAAAAACAAACGCAAGAACAAGAAGAGGCAAAAAATCTGGTCCGGTATCCAAGAAAAAATAATTAAAGGAGAATATTAAATAATGGCTAAGGTCGCAAAGACAAAAGTAAAACGTAAAGAGAAGAAGAATGTACTGCAAGGCGTAGTACATATTCAGTCTACTTTTAATAATACAATTGTAACTTCAACTGATATGCAGGGAAATGCTGTTGCCTGGGCTTCGGCAGGTGCCTGCGGATTTAAGGGTGCAAGAAAAGGCACTCCGTTTGCAGCTCAATCAGCGGCTGAATTGGTTGCAAAAAAATCTATCGACCAAGGTATGAAAAAGGTTGAAGTTTATGTAAAAGGACCGGGATCAGGAAGAGAAACAGCTATCAGATCCATACAGGCTGCCGGATTGGAAATTACATTGATAAAAGATGTTACTCCAATTCCTCACAACGGCTGTCGTCCACCAAAGAAAAGAAGAGTATAAGGTAATTAATTAAAACAAAAAGGAGCCCAAAATTGGCTAGATACAGAGAACCGGCACATAAGTTATTTAGAAACTACGGTGTAAAAGATATTTCAGCGAAGAAACTTGTTTCTTCAATGACACAATATGCGTCAGGTCAGCATGGTCAAAACAGAAAAAAACTTTCTGATTATGCTGTTCACCTGAATGAAAAACAAAAAATTCGTTTAACATATTTGGTTAGTGAAAAACAATTTGCAAAATATTACAAAGAAGCTGCAAGACGTCAGGGTGTAACAGGTACAATCCTCCTCCAGCTTCTTGAATCTAGATTGGATAATGTTTTGTACAGAGCAGGTTTTTCAACTACAAGACGCCAATCAAGACAATTGGTAGGTCATGGTCATGTTTTGGTAAACGGGAAAAAAGTTGATATCCCCTCTTACCTCGTAAAACCTTCAGATGTAATCACTATCAGAGAAAGAAGCAAAGAATTGTTCAAATCTTTGACAGAGTCAATAGACGTTGCAGTTATGCCGGCATGGATGGCTGTTGACAAAGATGAATTGAAAGTTACATTTGAAAGAATTCCTCAAAGAGAGGAGATGGATCCTGATTTCAAGGAACAATTAGTCATAGAATATTACTCTAAATAGAGTTTAGGAGGATCAAGGCTACCATGGATTTAAAAATTAAATGCGTAAATACAACAACAGCTTCAGATGGTTCTAACTATGGTAAATTTGTTATTGAACCGCTTGATAGAGGTTTTGGTACTACAATCGGTAACTCTTTGAGAAGAGTTTTGCTCTCTAGTTTGGAGGGTGCAGCAGCTACTTCTTTGAGAATTGAAGGTATTACTCATGAATACACTTCAATCCCCGGAGTTGTTGAAGATGTTATCGATATAATGCTTAACTTAAAAGGTCTTGTTGTAAAAACAGAAGAAAAAGAACCTCAAATTTTGAGACTTGATGTTGATACAGCCGGTCCAGTGTTAGCAAGTGATTTGCAGTTGCCTGCAGGTGTTAAAGTTATTAACCCTGACTGGTTAATTTGTACAGTAGCCGAAGGTGGAAGCATCCATGCCGAAATTACAATCGAAGTCGGCAAAGGATATATCACGGTTGATGTTCTCAAGGAAGGCAAAGGAAATCTTCCGATAGACTTGCTGCCGATTGACGCAAGCTTCATGCCGATTAAGAAAGTAAGTTATACAGTTGAACATACACGTGTCGGTCAAGTTACCGATTATGACAAATTGATACTTGAAATTTGGGGCAACGGCAGCGTTGATATTAATACTGCGCTGACTCAAGCTTCAAATCTGCTGATTGAACACTTTATGGCTATTTCTTCACTGACAGGTCAACCTACTTTTGTAGGCGGTTTGACTCAGGCTGTTGAAGAAGAAGTCGAAGAAGATGTTACACCAAGCATAACAATCGAAGATTTGGAACTTTCGGTAAGAGCTTACAACTGCTTGAAAAGAGCAAGCATAAACTCATTACCCGAGTTGTTGAAAAAGTCAGAATATGATTTGCTCAACATCAAAAACTTCGGCAAAAAATCATCAGATGAAGTTATCGAAAAATTGAAACAATTCGGATTAGACCTTGCTCCAAATCCTGAAGATGTTGAAGAACTGATATAAACAACAATCATATATAAAGAAAAGGACAAATAAAAATGAGACACCAATGCAAAAGACATAGACTGGGAAGACCTCAAGATCAGCGTAAAGCGCTGTTGAGATCTCTTGCTTCATCTCTTTTGATGCATGGTGAAATTAAAACAACTATGGCAAAAGCAAAAGCTCTTAAACCATATGTTGAACAAATAATTTCACTTGCCAAAAAAGGTGATTTGCACTCCAGAAGACAGGCTGTTAAATTGATATTTGATCAACAAACAGGAAAACAAATTAATCTCGAAACAAGCGAAGTTGTTGAAACAACAGAGGGCGTTGAAGGTAAATTTGTTGATGAAACAGTGTTGAGAAAATTATTCAATACAGTAGCAAAAGCAAATGCCGAAAGAAACGGCGGTTATACAAGAATATACAGATTGCCACCAAGACGCGGTGATGCAGCTGAGATGGCATTGATACAGTTGGTATAGAGATGTATAATCAGACTTTGGAAAAAAATCGTCAACTAACAGCAATATCTGAAGATAAAAATGTCTTCAGATATGCTGCTGTTATTGAATATGTCGGGACAGACTTTGACGGTTCCCAAATTCAACCCGGAAGAAGAACTGTTCAGGGTGAGTTGGAGAATGCTCTTCGTGTCCTGATAAAGGACGATATCAAAGTCTATTTTTCAGGCAGAACAGACAGAGGCGTGCACTCAAGAGGACAGGTTGTTCATTTTGATGTAAATCAAAAACTCAACGAATATGTGTTCACAAATTCATTGAATGCTCTCCTTCCTCCTGATATGAGCGTATCAGCCCTCAGCCTTGTCGATAATTTGTTCCATGCCCAGAGATGTGCAAAATTTAAATTTTATCGTTACAGAATAAACAACTCCAAACAACGTTCCGTTTGGATGGATAATGCATTGCTTATCAGAGATGAGCTTGATGTTGAGGCGATGAATCTTGCCCTGAGTTATATCAAAGGTAAGCATGATTTTTCGAGTTTTAAGAAATCCAACACACAAAATCCCGCAAAAGAGTGTGTTGTCTACAGCGCAGAGTGTAAAAAGGTTGGAAACATTATTAATGTAGATATTGTAGCTGACCGATTCCTGTACAACATGATGCGCATTATTGTGGGAACCCTGATTGAAATCGGCAGAGGAGTGAAACCTGCTGTGTGGATGAAAGAATTGCTTGACCAGAAAGACCGCACAAAAGCAGCTCATACCGTATCTGCCGAAGGTCTGACATTGATGTATGTCGGATACAAAAAAGAGTATAATGACAACTTAAATAAGGAGGCTACTAAAGATGAAAACTTATTCTGCAAAGCCTCATGAAGTGGAAGCTAAATGGTATTTAATCGATGCTGAAGGACAAACTCTCGGTCGTTTGGCTGTCGTGATTGCTGACATTTTAAGAGGAAAAAATAAGGTAGAATATACACCGCATGTTGATACAGGAGATTTTGTCGTTGTTATCAATGCCGGAAAAATCAAAGTTACAGGCAAAAAAGAAACTGATAAAATTTATTACCACCACACTCAATATCCGGGCGGACTTCGTTCTATCAGTTTCAAAGATATGATGGAAAAATATCCTACAAGAGCTCTTGAGAAAGCTGTTAAAGGTATGCTTCAGCACAACACTCTGGGCGCACAACAGCTTACAAAACTGAAAATCTATGAAGGAGCAGAACATCCTCATGCAGCTCAAAAACCTGTAGAATATTCATTGGAGGTTAAATAACAAATATGGCAGTTAAAGAAATAAATACAGCCGGACGCAGAAAGACTGCTATTGCTACAATTGCTTTGAAACCGGGCAAAGGCAGAATTTTCATCAACGGCAGAAGCATAAAAGACTACTTCGGCGGAAGAGCTACTTTAGAGATGATGATTTATCAACCGTTAGCATTGACAGGCAATGAAACAAAATACGATGTTATCGTTAAAGCTATCGGCGGCGGAATTTGTGCTCAGGCAGGCGCTATCAGACATGCTATTTCTAAAGCGTTGCTTGAAGCTAATGAAGAAAATAAATCAGTTCTCCGCTCTCAAGGGCTTCTTACAAGAGATGCAAGAATCAAAGAACGTAAAAAATACGGTAGAAAAAGAGCAAGAAAACGTTTCCAATTCTCAAAACGTTAATACCCTCTTTTGTATATATTTTCAAAAAATCCCCTCTATCAGGGGATTTTTTGTTGCCTTTGAAAATGTCCGGGTGGGGAATATGCTTTATGGGCTAAAATTCATATCATAATCATGTGCATATTCCACTCTCACTCATAAACATTAACTTACAGACCGACGGAAGTTGGTCTTTTTATTTAAAAAATGATGGACACTAAGTCCATCATTTTTTAATTCTATTTATTTACCTATTTCCCGTATTTTTTCTGCAGACGGGCTTTGGTTGCTTCAATTTTTACCGAATTAATTTCATCTAATCTCTTATTCGCCAGTTTTTCTGCAAATTCAGGATTTTTTAAATATTCAGCTTTTCTTTCTGCTTCTGTCAGAGCTTTTTCAAGTGCTTTTCCTTTTTCTGTATTTCCTTGCACTTTGAATATAAAAGCACTTTTCCGAGCTGATTTATTTGCCTGTTCTCCGATTGCTGCTTTATATGCTGCATCTGCGTTCATCAACTCAGCACTTTCTTGAGCTGATTTATTTGCCTTTTTCCCTGTTACAAGATCCATAAGTTTTTCATCAGGTGTTTTGGGAGCTGTTTTTGCTGCTGTTTTTTTCGATCTGCGAACAAGAGCTCTTCCGCTTGCGTCCATTGCATCCATGCTTCTTTTCAATTTTTCAGCTGCATCAGTATGTTGTTGAATCTTTTTGGCAACATGCTTTGCTGAAGACTTTGCTTTTGTTGCGATTCCGCCTACAATACCTTTAACTTGATTTAAATTCATTTCGCCTCCTTGTATTTATAAATTCTTGTTTCATATTTTATATAAAGTAAAAAATTTTTTTTTTTGACATGTTATGGGTTTTGAAGTTTACATCTTTTAATAAGAAAGGCTCTTTTGATTATCAAAAGAGCCTTGTTAGAAATAATATCAGAATTTGTATTATTAAACTTCAACGTATTCTTTGAGACGTCTGCTTCTGTTCGGGTGGCGGAGTTTTCTCAGAGCTTTTGCTTCGATTTGTCTGATTCTTTCTCTTGTTACGCCAAAGAGCTGGCCGACTTCTTCAAGAGTTCTTTGACGACCGTCGTCCATGCCGAAACGCAGTCTCAGAACATCTCTTTCTCTTGGAGATAAGCTGCTCAACACTTCTGCAAGGTCTTCTCTCAAGAGTTCATGGGCAACTGTTTTGACAGGAGCGTCAGCTTCTTTATCTTCGATAAAATCACCCAATCTTGAGTCTTCTTCTTTTCCGATAGGTGTTTCAAGAGAAAGCGGTTCTTGCGCCACTTTGATGATTTCTCTCAATTTGTTGATTGTGATGCCCATAGCTTTTGCAAGTTCTTCTTCGGTCGGTTTTCTGCTAAGGTCTTGAGCAAGCTTGCGTGTAATTTTCTTGAGCTTGTTGATTGTTTCGACCATATGAACAGGAATTCTGATTGTTCTAGCCTGATCAGCGATGGCTCTTGTGATTGCCTGTCTAATCCACCATGTTGCATAGGTGCTGAATTTGTATCCTCTTTCATGGTCGAATTTTTCAGCGGCTCTGATGAGTCCCAAGTTTCCTTCCTGAATTAGGTCGAGGAAGAGCATGCCTCTGCCGACATATTTTTTTGCGATGCTGACAACCAAACGGAGGTTTGCCTGAACAAGTTTGCGTTTTGCAATTTGTCCTGCCTGTCCGCCTTTGATGATTTTTCTTGCGAGTTCGATTTCTTCTTCTGCTGTCAGGAGCTGAATGCGTCCGATTTCACGGAGATACATTCTTACCGGGTCATCAAGACCGATGCCCTGAACTGACGAGATATCAAGGTCTTCCGAATCATCGCCGTCTTCATCTTTGATATAGATATCTTCTGGAGAAGACAGAGAAACAGCAGGCGTTCTATCGAGGATAGCATTGATGTTTTCATCATCTTCATCAGAGATGAGGTCATCATCAAAGTCATCGTCTTTTTTGTAGCTACTGTTCTTATCTAACATTTTTATCAAAGCATCTTCACTGTTTTTGGCTTTTCTGCTCATTTAGTTTGTCTCCAATCTGCTATATTTCTTCTTCAGTTGTTCACGCAGCTCGTATTGCAGTTGCAACGACGAGATTTCATCCTGCGCTTCTTTATATTTTGCTTTAAGTTGTTTATTTTTGTTTGTGTCGGGGTATTCATTGATGACTGAGATATTATCTTCGATGTACTCCTTGAGGTTTCTTGCATTCAGGCTGTTCAGTTGTTGAGCCATGAATATAATATCAATCAGTTCTTTTTTTGCCTCAGTATTATCGACCAGACGGTCCATTGCGTTTGATTCGAGTTCCTGTTTATTCGTAACTTCTTTAGATATTTCTTTGAGAGTATTTTTGATTAGTATTAGATTCTCGTCAATAAATTCTACATCATTCAGGAAGCTGTTTAGTGTATCAAATGCAATTTTATTTTCATTTATAAAATAAACACTCAATAAATTTTTTTGCGCAATTATACACTTATTTGTAATTTTTTTTACAATTTGTGATATTTCGTTTTTTCTCTCTATTTTTATTTCGTTGTTTGATGTTCCTCCTTTATAGTGTGATAGTTCTTTGCTTATTGCGTTCTGGGCAATATCCAGTTGTTTTGAGATTTTTTTGATATACTCTTCTTTTATTATTTCATTTTTTACTTCAAACAGAAGCGGTATAAGCTTTTTGATGACAGCGGCTTTTTGCTGGGGAGTTTTGGCATCTCCTTCTTTATTTATTATGCTGTTAATTTCATAATCTATCAAAAGCGGAGCTTTTTCCACTAAGTTTTTGTAGGCTTCTGCGCCGTGTGTTTTGATGAATTCATCAGGGTCTTTGCCTTCAGGTGTATTTATTACCCTTATTTCGCATGAGAAGTCGGTGTTTGTATTGAAGTTATCGTCGAATTGTTTTATTTCTCCGAGTCCTTCGAAGGCTTCTTTTACTGTTTCCACACCTCTTTGTATAGCCATCTGTCCTGCGCTGTCTGCGTCAAAAGCGAGGTAGATTTTTCTTTTTGTCATATATCTTGAAAGATTTTTGATATGACTTTTGGTGAGAGCTGTTCCGCAGGTTGCAACAGCGTTTTCGACTCCGTTGATCTGGGCTGTGATGACATCAAAGTATCCTTCCATAACAACTACTGCGTCCTGTTCTCTGATTGAAGATTTTGCTTTGTTAAGCCCGTAGATTATGCGGCTTTTGTTGTAGACAAGGGTTTCAGGCGAATTGAGATATTTCGGATTTTGTCCTTCTTCAAGCGTTCTTGCCCCAAAGCCGACGATATTGCTGTTTTCGTCTTCGATAGGTATCATCAATCTTCCTCTAAAGCGGTCGATGAAGTTATCTTTGCTTTTGCTTTGAGAGATGAGTCCTGCTTTTTCCATCAGGTCTGTTGAGATGTTATGCTCTTTTGAGAGGTATTTCAAAAGTTCATCGTATTTATTTGATGAGTAGCCGAAGCGATATTTTTTGATGATTGATTTATCGTATTTTCTTTTTTCGAGCAGGTAGTCGAGAGCTTTTTGGGCTGTCGGGTTTTCGAAGAGGTTTTTTTCGAAGTATTCTGCTGCGAGTTCGTTTATGTTGAATATTTGTTTTTTGAGGTCTGATGAGCCTTCCTGTCCTTTAAATTCAGGGAGAGGAATTCCAAATTTTTGGGCAAGCTCTGATATAACTTCGTTGAAGGACTGGTTGTTTATTTTCATCAGGAAAGAGAGCGCATCACCGCCTTCTCCGCATCCGAAGCATTTATAAATTTGCCTTTCAGGATTTACCGAGAAGGAGGGCGTTTTTTCTTTGTGGAAGGGGCAGCAGCCCATGTAATTTCTTCCTGATTTTTTAAGAATTACATATTCAGAAACAACGTCTACGATATCGAGGCGTTCTTTTATCAAACTAATTGCTTCTGTATATGTTTTTGGTTTTATCATATTATTTTCTGTTTAATCCGTTCAGTTCTGCCAATTTCAAGATATTTTCATGTTCATTCTGAATTGGTATCGGAACGGGGATAAAGCATTCTTTGTATTTATTAATTGCAAATCTGTCAGTCATTCCTGCGATGTAGTCAACAGCTGTTCTTTCGATAGCTTTTGCGGCATTGTGAGATGTATCAACTAATTTTTCAATATTTTCGCAATAATACTCAAATAATTCTTTGATCATTTTTTTTGCCTTTCTTTCTTCTGGTCTGACATCAGCGTTGAGGTAGATGTTGTCGAACATCCAGGTTCTCAAATCACTCATATGTGACATACATTCTTCATCAAGGCAGATTTCGTTTTTGCCAAAGCTGTTTGTGATGATGTTTGTAACCATTTTTGTGATTCTTTCGCTTCTTGTTACTCCAAAGTATGATATAGCTTTTTCAGGGAGGTCTGAAATTTTTATTATGCCTGCCCTGATTGCATCGTCTATATCATGGTTGAGGTACGCTATTCTGTCAGATATTTTTACTATTTGACCTTCTACCGTAAACGGTTTTTCTTCTCCTGTGTGGTTCAGGATACCGTTTTTGACTTCTTGTGTCAGGTTGAGGTTTTCGAGTTTTGTCACAACACGCAGACTTTGCTCGTTGTGTTTGAAACCTTCTTTCAGCAGGGAGTTAAGCACATATTCTCCGGTATGACCGAAGGGGGTATGTCCGAGGTCATGTCCAAGAGCGATTGCTTCAGTCAGGTCTTCATTCATCAGGAGAGAACGAGCTATTGTTCTTGAAATTTGAGAAACTTCAAGGGTATGGGTCATTCTTGTTCTGTAGTGGTCGTTCTCAGGAGAGAAGAAAACCTGAGTTTTGTGTTTGAGGCGTCTAAAAGACTTGGAGTGGAGAATTCTGTCACGATCTCTCTGGAACGCTGTTCTGATAGGACATTCTGCTTCTTCTCTGTCCCTTGGCAAAATATCAGAGCTTTTTGCAGCAAATTCACTCAGATAACTCAGTTCAAAGTCAAACCTGCGCAATTTTATATTGCTTAAATCAATTGTTGACAAGTTATTCAGCCCCTTTAGCCTTTTTACCGCTTATATATATAATAAATAGAGTTAAAATCCTTCAAGTTTATACATTATAGCAAATAAGTGTTATTTTTTCACTAATTATTTGTATTTAAATTCAAAAAATTTATAAAAGTTAATAATATTTTATCCAACGTAGAGATTGCTGTCTTTCAGGAGTTTATCGATATTTATTATGCTGATTACTTTATTATTTTCCATAACGAGTTCAGAGAGTATGAATTTATTTTTTTCGAATTTGAGAGAATTTTCTGCTTGCAGTTGTTGAGAGGAGATGTTTATCATATCGAAGACTTCATCGACGATTATTCCTATGTTTAGGTCGGTTGAGTTTATAACGATTATTTTTGATTTTTGGGATATTTCATTATTTGAGTTTATGCCAAGGAAAGGTTTTATGTCGATGATGTTGATAAATTCTCCGCGAATATTCACGATTCCTTTGAAAAAATCTGGAGTATAGGGGATTTGAGTTATGTTTAATTTTGCCATTTTGGCGAATTCTTTGACGTATTTCAGGCTCAGGCAGTAGATATGTTCTCCGAGGCTGAAAGATATGAATCTGTACTCTTTTTCTTCGTTTTGCAAATCATAAGTGTGTGTTATATCGGGTATTTGCACCGGTTGAGAGGAAGGCAGCTGTTCCGGCTGCTTAGGTGAGTCCTCCTGTTCGATGATTTTTATATTAGAGTGGTTAATCATCTCTTCGATGTTGAGGATTGCCGTTTGATGGTCTTTTATATTCAAGAGTCCTGTTATAAAAGGTTTGTCAGACTGATAAGGCAGTTTGTGTATATCGGACTCCGAGAGCTGGGTTATATCTATTATTTCGTCTATAGCGAGTCCGTATGTTTTGTTGTTTATGTTTATTACGAGGATTTGTGTGTTATCAGGTGTTGTATTTTCAGTGTTTATGCCGAGAATTGTTTTTATATTAAGAACATTAATTATTTTATCCCGAAACTCCATCAGTCCGACAAGGTTTTTATCCATTTTTTCGAACACTGTCAATTTGTGGAGTCTCGTAATTTCGAGAATATTTTCGGCAAGAGTCGCATAGTGGTTGTCTGCCACTTTGAATATCAGATACAGTACATTTGTTTGGTTTTGGTTTTCTGTTGTTGTCATATTTTTTTGTCTATTTTCGGATCAAATATTTTTACCTGATTTTTGCCGAGAGATTTTGCTCTATAAAGAGCTGTATCAGCATAGTTAACCAAGTCTTCAGGTCCCATTACTCCCTGGTCTGTGCTTGCTACTCCTATGCTTACCGTTGCGCTAAAGTTTTCGCCGTTGTTTCCTTCATAAACTTTTTCCGAGATACGTTTTCTTATACGTTCGAGGGGATAGATTGCACCGTCGACAGATGAGTCTGTGAGGATGACGACAATTTCTTCACCGCCGTATCTGAAAGCGAAGTCTGTTGTTCTGAGCATTCCAAGAATAGTTTTTGAAATTTCAATCAGGACAATATCTCCGATTTGGTGTCCATAGGTATCGTTTACTTTTTTGAAGTTGTCTATATCGATTATTGCTACGCTGAAGTTTGATTGTGTTCTTTGAGAGCGCATATATTCTCTGTGGATTATTTCGTTGAAGTATCTTCTGTTATAGAGGCTTGTCAGCGGGTCGATAATTGTCAGGAGTTTTGTTTCCGAGTACAACCATCTAAGCCTCATCAGCAATTTAAGCTCATCGAGTATAATATTGAAAGTTTTCAGTTCGGAGTAATTATTTCTCTCTTTGCTATAAAGGCATATTCCTCCCAAGATTGATTTCCCTGAGATAATAGGAATTACGAATGCTGATTGAAATTCGTCATAGGAGAGAATTTCTTTGTTGTAGTCTGTTATGACCCCTGATATTTTGTAGTTGAAATAATAATCATTTTCTTCAGGGAAAAGTTTTTGGAAGAAGTCTTCCATAACAGGTATAAAAATGTTGTCATGAACTTTGCAGTTATTTTGATGGAAGTTCAGAATTTTGGGTTCTTTTCCGTCTGTTGAGTTGAAGAATATTCCTCCAAAGTCAAATTCTAGGATTGAGTTGAGGAGTTCAAATATTTCTTTTACGAGGGCATTATCATCTTGGAAGTATTCAGAGAGGTGCCTGAATTCATTCATAATAGTAGAGCTGATTAGCGCCTGGTCAAGGATTTCGTTTATTTTAAGCTTGTATATATCCTCATCAAAAGTAATGTTGTTGATTGTATTTCTGTTTGAGGGATAACGTGTAGGTGTGACATCTTTTAGGATTTCATTGACTTCTTTTATTAAATCGTCCGCCGATATATCTTTGTTTATGTACTTGTCCGCTCCTGCCTTAATCCCCCAGAAACGGTCTATTTTGTTTGAGAGGATAGTGAGAAGTATAACGGGTATGTGTTTTGTGTTTTTATCATTTTTTATGAGCCGGCAGAGGTGGTATCCGTTGATGTTTGGCATAACAATATCCGAGATAATTAAATCCGGCATACATCTGTTGACCATCTCTATTCCTTCTAATCCGTCCGAAGCCGTAATAACCTCATAGCCTGCTTTGACAAATGTCATTTTCAGACTTTGAAGTTGTGTTCTGCTGTCATCGATAAGTAGGATTTTTTTATTCATAAAGATTCAACTGGTTTACTCTAGTATAAATTTAGTATAAAATAAGTTTATCACTTAAGTATTAATTATATCATTGTCAGGGATATAAAATAAACAATTTGAATGAATGATTTTAAATCTTATATAAGAGGGGATTCACATGTTTGAAAAATTAGCTCTGGAAAAAAAGATATCCATTATGATATTTTTGCTGCAGGTTTTTCTTGTTATCAATATAGTCGGAATGTTTTTTGTCAAAATAGACAGCAATATTTCTGCAATATTTATTGTGTCTTTTGTGATAATGATTATTTATATCGCAACATTCAAGAATGCTGTGGTAAAAGAGCTTAATCAATATGTAGACAATACAATAAACAACAGCGACGAATTTTCAAAAGAAGTAACAGAAGAGATACAAAAACAAAATGAATTGATGAGAAATTATCTCGAAGTTCTGTCAGAGGCGATTTCTTCTGTTGAAAAGCTTTCAAAAACCGTTGCAAAAGCGCAGGATAGCGCAAAACTTATATCTGATAAGTCTAAGCAGTTTATGAATGTTTCGAACAAAGAACATGAAACCGTTCAGACAAATATTAAGAAAATGCTTACCCTCAAACAAAAAATACAGATTATTGCAGAACTTATACTGGAGTTGAGCGAACATACACAGCAGATAGGCTCAACCATCGGTATAGTTGAAGATATCGCAGAACAGACGAATATGCTCGCTTTGAATGCTGCCGTTGAAGCGGCAAGAGCAGGCGAACACGGTAAAGGATTTGCCGTTGTTGCAAGTGAAATCAGAAAACTCGCTGATGAAAGCAAACAGGCAACATCAAAGATTATTTCTTTGATTTATGACATCCAGCAGGCAACAAATTCAACCGTTATGGCAACGGAAGAAGGATCAAAAGAAATTGAGATGGGTGTTGAAATTGCTCACAACATAGCAGGCAGCATAGATGAGTTCAAGAATATTATTAATATAACTGTTGATGCCGTTCAGGAGATTGTTGTTGAAACAAGAGATCAATCAAACAGCGTTGATGAAGTTTCAAAACTCATCAAATCCGTAAATTCAGGATTGAGCATCTCATCAAAAGAGTTATCTCAAAAGCTTGAAGTGTTATCTGAATACAAAAATCGTTCAACAGACATAACAAACAAAATTGTCGGATAAAAGATATTTTTTGATATTTTAAACAAGGATTAATCTATTTCTATGGATTTTTTGGATGACGAATATAAAGAAATTGCTGAAATATTCAAAAGTGAAACAGAGGAGCATCTTGATAAGATAAATCAATCTCTTGTTGACCTTGAAAAAAATCCTATGGACAATTTCCTTATTGATAATATTTTCAGAGAAGCCCACAGTTTGAAGGGCTCTGCAAGAATGCTCGGCTTTGATGACATACAGAACCTTGCTCATCAACTTGAGAGCGTTATGAGTCAGATTAAAACAAAAATCTTTGATATAACTCCTTCTATAATTGATTTGCTGTGCGAAAATACTGACTGCATAAAGTCTATTGTAGATAAATCAGTGGAAACCAAAGGTACCAAACACAATCCTGAAGTTGATGAGGTTATGAAAAAGTTTGATGCTCTCTTGACTCAGGGAGTTGTTATTACAGAATCTTTCCATAAGGAAGAACCTGCTTTCTTCGGTGAGCCAGCTGATAATAACGAATATTCAAAAGAGGAAGAAAATCAGGAACCATCAGGAAATATCGGAGAAGTTTTCAAAGAGCTTGATGAAAAGATTGTAGAAATGAAGGGGAAAGATGTTTATGATTTTTGCTCTGATTTTATTCCTGTTTTGAACAAAGCAACCAATTCAATTGAGAGCGCTCATATAAAAGATGTTTTGGTGAATATAAAAAAAGTAATAGAATGTGCAAAACACCATAAATATACTATCGATAAAGATTTCTATGATAATATATATTCTGCTGTAGAACTTGTGTGTTCTTATGTTTCAGGTGAAGATATTGACCATGATTCCATAACGTTATACAGCAAGCGTCTTCAAATTTTATATGAAATGATAGAAATTTATGCTCAGGATATGCCCGTTTCTCTGCCTGAGGTTATGAACATAAAAACAACTCCTAAGTCATCTCAAAAATCTTTACCGCCACAACCGGCGCAGGAACAAAAGGTTGAAAATGCTTCTCCTCAGCAAAAAATAGAAGAAATGCTTATACCATCGGAAACATGGGCTATCAAAACGCTGCGTGTTGATACAAGAAAGCTTGATCATCTCGTAAATCAGTCTGGAGAGCTGATTGTTGCAAAAATTAAAACAAAGGAACATGTAAATCAGGTTGAAGAAATTCTTACATCTGTTGAAGACTGGTATAAAACATGGAATAAAAATAAGAGATATTTGAGATATTTTGATCGAAAAATTGTCAGCGAAGCAGATACTTCAAATATGGATGTGAAATTGTACAGCAGAAGCATGTACAATTTTATAGAAGAAAATACCGACAAAATCGTTGATATAATGGGCAAAATACAGTCGCTTTATCGTACAATTCAGGAAGATGATACAAGACTGAGCCTTGTAATAAATGATTTGGAAAATCTCATCAAAAGCATTCGTGTGCTTCCGCTTGCTACAATTTTTCATATGTTGCCGAGGATGGTCAGAGATATTGCAAGAGCAAGAAACAAGGAAATTGAGCTGATTGTTTCAGGTAGTGAAACAAGCGCCGATAAAAAAATAATCGAAGAGATAAAATCTCCCCTGATTCACATCATAAGAAACGCTGCTGACCATGGTATAGAATCAAGAGAAGAACGTATTGCAAAGGGAAAAGACCCTGTCGGGAAAATTTATCTGACAGCAAGGCATGTCGATAACAACATATTGATTGAGATTACCGATGACGGACGGGGGATAGATATCGAGAAAATAAAGGAAAAAGTTCTCGAGAAAAAAATATTATCACCTGATGAACTTGATGCAATGACTCCCCAGCAGATTATGAACATAATTTTCTGGCCCGGATTTACAACGGAAAAAGAGGTCACTGAAATTTCAGGCAGAGGTGTCGGGCTTGATATTGTACACACCAAAATAAGCCAGCTCAACGGTAAGGTAAATATTACTTCCGTTCTTGATAAACGCTGTACTGTGCAAATTCAGCTGCCTGTAACCATGGCAACTTTGAAATCTTTCCTGATAGAAACGGGCTCAAGATTTTTTGCAATGCCTGCATCTTATATCAAGACAGCTTTTTGGGTAAAGAAAAACGAAATTTTTACAAAAGAAAACTACAAACATGTTATCCACAAGAACCATACCATTCCTGTGTTTAACCTTGATGAAGTGTTGAATATTGAAACAAACAAAGAGGATAAATCTAATAATGTTATAGTTCTTGTTGTTCAGGATAAGGAGAATGAGGCAGGATTTATTGTTGAGAAGCTGCTTGGAGAACAGGAAATTTTGCACAAGAGCTTGCCTGCTCCTTTAGTGAGGGTTCCGAATGTATCAGGGATAACCACTCTTGGCTCCGGCGAGCTGTGTTTGATCTTGAACGGGTCAGAGCTTATCCGCTCGGCATTTGATGGCAGTTATTTAAAGTCAACATTCCAGCCGGAATCGAAAAAAGAAAAAAATACAAAATACAGGATTTTAATAGCGGAAGACTCTGCTACAACGGGAATATTGCAGAAGAATATTCTGAAAAATGCCGGTTATGATGTTGATATTGCAAAAGACGGATTGGAAGCTTTCAACAAAGTGCTTGGGACAAATGAGTATGATTTGTTGATATCTGATATTGATATGCCCGGTTTGAACGGTCTTGAGCTGACAAAGAAACTGCGTGAAGATTATCAAAAACCTATCCCGATAATAATCGTATCAGCTTCAGATGTGGCATTTGATGAAAGAACTCTGATTCAGACAGGTGCAAATAAGTTTATTAAAAAGAGCAGGTTTAATCAGGAAGAATTGCTCAGAACAATAGAGCAGCTCTTGTCTGTTTATTCGAAGGATAAAAAATGAGAGAGTGGATAAAAAACTTTCTTGATAAATACGGATGCAAAAAAGGGCATCCGAAAAGAGTTGAAAAATATTCCATGAAATTTTTTGAACTGACCAAAGGAATATTGCATGATTTTTCTGATAAAGAGATAGAATATCTTGAAGCCGGCGCTTGTTTGCATGATGTCGGATATGCAGTATCCTCAAAAGAGCATCACAAGCATTCTTATGAAGTAATAATGGGTGAGAACCTTGAGGGGATGAATTCAGAGCAAAAGAAAATAGTTGCAAATATTGCCCGCTACCACAGAGGCAGTATGCCTAAGGAAAATCACAAGAACTTTATTCTGCTTGAAGAGAGGCAGAAAGAACTTGTGAAAAAACTCGGAGGACTTGTCAAACTTGCTGATGGTTTTGACGGGTGTCCGTTTGCCCCTGAATGTGAGATGGATATAGCTTTTGATGATAGAAACAGGGTTGTTTGCTTCAGGATTTTTACGTCAGAGGATTATTCTTATGAAGCTCTAAAGCCTGTTTTAAGAAAAAAAGACCTCTTTGAAGAAGGGTTTGACGTTCAGGTTTTGTTTGTTTTTTCAAGTGGTTGTTAACTTTTTTTTCAATTATAAATTTTTCTAAAATTTTCTCTTCAATTTATTGTATTCGCAAAACATGGGGAATATAATAAAATTCTCCGAAAGGGAGATAGAGAAAGGAGTGATGGCTTAGGTCATTGCAAAGTTAAAGAGGAATTAGGTTAGATTATTAAAAATTTTAACTTTGGCAGTGTCAAATTTGGAAAAACGGGGATATGTGTACTCTCTAAGAAAATATTGCGTAGAGGATAAACAGGGGATTCTGAATATTTTATCTGAGCAATAAATTAAGAACAACAAAACCTCTTTTTATAAAGAGGTTTTTGTTTATTCTTTTGATATGAGTTTGACTGTTTTGAGCTCATAAGGTTTGAACTCAACTGATGAAATGTTTTTCTCTTTTATAATTTCTTCGAGATTAGTTATTTCCATATCGAATTTTTTTATGTCTGATTTTATCTTCAGCTGCTGTTTTTTTGAGGATAAGTTAAGACATCTCAGGATTATTGAATGTTCATTATCTTCAGACTGTTTCAGACTCTGGAGGTATATGTTTTTGTTGTCCGTTTCAAGAAGATAAAGTGAGTCTTCATATCCTTTTTGAGAGTCATCGCCTTCTGTATCAAAGCTGATTATATTGCCAAAGAATTTGTCTGTTTGCTCAAAGAGCTCGTTTTCATCTTCGTAGGGGTATATTGCATATTTCGCAGAAACTTTGCCTGTGCACTGTGCTTCTTTGACTTCAAGAGGAGGACCAGCAGGAACTTTTCTTGCTGGATTTTTCGGATTTGACAACAAAGCGGTTGAACGAAGAAGGGTAATATTCAATTTGTTTTTTTCAACCGAATATTCCTGAAGTCCCTGAGTGATTATTCCGATATTTTGGGTGCAGACAAATCTCTGCATCGGTGCTGTATTTGTCTTTAACTCCATGCGGGGAGGGATGTTTTTTATTTCTCGATGAATATCAAAGTTCGGATTGAACTCTCTTTTGAGCAATCCTTCCGCATCTTCTGAGATTGTTGATGTTATATTTTCTTTCATATGAAAAGATACTGTCAGCATGTGGTCTTTTGATTTGTTATCAAATTCTGTGAGAAATTCAAGAAACTTGCTGTTTGTTTTGAGAATAAGCTGCGTTTTGATGAGATGTTTGATTAGCCTTTTGGAGCGGGTCAGTTTTTTTGTGAGGGAGTCAGGTATGCCTATTTCATAGGTTAATTCTATTATTCCCTGATGCGGAGTGTTTTTGATTATGCTTGATGATAAGAATTTGGCGTCAATCCCCGTATCATTTTTTATCGGTGCGTAATTGTAGGTATCTCCGTAGTCAGAGAAGTCTTTTATAGAGTGGTTTATATTAAAAGTTTTGTTTGTTCTTTTGTCTTGGAGGATGATTTTGCCTTTGTTCAGTTCAACTTTCAGATATTCGTTTTCGAGAGATTTTTTTGTTGTTTTGACTTCTTCAAAATCTTCTTTGAGCATATCATATGAGATAGATTTTATTTCAAACGGCTTAAGCTCAACTACCCCCGTATAAGTATAAAGCTCTGTCATATCTTCTGTTATTGGAATTTCCTTCGGGTCATGGAGTTTTTTGAAAGGAAACGCCCTGCTGGTTGTGAGAAGAGAATATTTCTTTGAAGGAGGGAGTTTTTTGTTTGATATGAACTCAACTGTTCCTCTGTGTTGATAAGCTGAGGGGTTGCAGATTATCAGGTTTGATTTTGGAAATTTTTTGATGAGGTCTTTTTTGACACGTGCGATGATGCCGTAATTTAGCTCTTTGAGTTTTTCATATCGTATCATCATCTCTCTGTGAACTTCATCTATGCTGCATCCGCAGATAGAATCATGCGGATTGTTTTGCAGGAACAGTTTCCATCCGTAGTCAAGCTGTGCTTTTCTTGAGGGAGAAATATCAAAAATATTACAGAGTGTTTGCAGGGGTTCGCATAATTTTGTGAGTGTATGTGTTGCTTCTGCATGTTGTTGTTTGATATAAGTCCTTGTGCTGTACACCCCCGGGAGAATGTAGTTTCTTTTGTTGTCCCGAAGCTCGCCTGTATAAGTTTCGAGGTGTTTTGGTTTTATTGCCGAGAGATAGTCAAAGACAGAACCTTCTTTGATATGGTATCCATCAAGTCTTTTATTAACTTCTGCTATTTTGTTTTTTAGATTATCAACGGCTTTGAGGTGGTCTGCGCCAACAGGGAGCAGGATTGTGTTTGTTGAGTTATATTCCTTGATTTTATCGAGAGTTAATTTGAGAATTTCCGCTCTTTTTTCTTCTGTCACATCAAGCGAGAAGGCATCTTGAAAATAACCCTGTATTAAATATGTTGCAAGAACCTCCGTGCCGTCTTTTGATTTCCATAAGAACTCTGATTGCCTATCTCCTCCCCCTCTCCAGAAAATTGCGTTTTTGATGTCAAAACCGTTGAGGATTGCAGGCATGGCGGAGTTGTGTCCGAAAGAATCTGGCAGATAACCGGCAAAGTCGCAGCACCCGAGTGTTTTTGCCTGTCTTATTCCTATGAGCAAACTTCTTATCAAGCTTTCTCCTGATGGAAGGAGTTCATCGCTCAGAACATACCAGGGACCCACATAGAGTTTTTTGTTTTTTATTAAATTTTCGATTAGGTCTTTTTTTGACGGGAATATTTCAAGATAGTCATCTATGAGGATTGTTTGGGCGTCAAGATAAAATACTGATAATTCATTGCTTTGAAGTTTTGCGATGATGTCATCAAAAACTTCTATAAATCTGAGTCTGAATTCTTCAAATGAGTGATACCACTCTCTATCCCAGTGTGTGTGCGAGTAAGCTATTACATCCATAGGTCATTTGCTCCGTAAGAAAAACGGTAAAATCAGTGCGCCAAAGAAAACATTATGCCCAAGACTGCTCAGAAAAACACTCAAAAGAACTGATATGACAATTCCTGCAAATAACAGTTTGAAGTTCAGATTCATGATTTTCTCCAGTCGGGCGTTATTAGTTTTAGTTTATCGAATGATAACATATTGTTCATCATTTTAATACATTAGAGTATCGCTCTGATGGTATACAACTTTATTATCTTCATGGCTATTGTTTGAGGAGTTTATAGTTATTAACTTAAAAAGATGAATTAGGATATACACTCTGATTTAAATTCATATTTTATGCCTCAGGGAATATTTTTCATGAAGAAAACAGTTATTTTTTTGATTTTGTTGATGTTTGTGTTGTTGAACAAAACAGTTTTTGCAGATGAAACAGTGTTTTTTTCCGAACGGGATTTTTCAAAAACAAATCCTCATACAAAAAGACTTTCGCCTCAGATTTTGAAGATGAAAATTGATGTGACGGATAACATCACAAGATATTTTGATGATGGCATAGTCCCTGTTGATATGAAAGATTGTATAATCATGACTTTGAGTAATAACTATGATATTAAGATTGTTTCAAAAACTCAGGAGCAGCAGAAATGGTTGTATTACAACAAACTAAGCGAGTTTATGCCTAATTTTTATTACAACTACAATATATCTGACCTCAGGGGTGAGTTTTTGGTCGGTAATGTATTACCGAGGAGAATTCATGAAATAGCAATGCAGAATGTCTTTGGCTACGGCTGGGTGGTGTTTGACGGAGGAAAGAGATTTTTTAATGCAAAAGCACAAAAAGATATTTACAGGGCTTCTGCTCAGGATAAAAAGATGACGCAGGAGAAAGCTATTCTCACTGTTGTCGAAAAATATAACGATTTGCTTGCAAAAAAACTCAGCATAGAAGTTTATGAAAGAAATTTGATACAAACTCAGGCTCAGTTAGAGTTGAACAAAAATACTTATGAAATAGGAGTCGGGAACAAATTTGACGTTGTCCGCTCGGAAGCTGAGGTTGAGTCAGCTAAGCAAAAACTTGTTGAAGCTTACAATTCTTTTCGTCTTGCTCAGGTATCTTTAGCAAGTTTTATGGGGTCAGATTCTTATTGTCCCGTATTTCCGGTTGAAGATGATATTGTTCAAAATACCATTCTTGATGCCGGGTTGACTCTTGAGAAAATGGAGGAGGTTGCGTTTGAGAACCGCTCTGATTTGAAATCTCTTGAGTTGAAAATTTCTTCTTTGAAAAACCAGAAGAAGACAATACTCTCCTCTTTCGCTCCGACCATATCTATTGATGGAGCATATTCTTATGTCGGGACAGTCAGACTCGGATCAAGACCTAACCATATGATTGCCCTTGATGCGAGATGGGCGCTCGGGAAAGGACTTGGCACTTATGAATATACTCAGCTGAAGGCGGCACAGGCAGAGATAGACAGGAATGTGCTTGAACTCGACCATACCAAAAATCAAATAAAAGAAGACCTTATAAACACGTATTATTCAATAGCTACGGCAAAACAAACCGTTGAAGCTGCAAGACGTCAGGTTGTTGCTGCTGATGAGAGTTTGCGTATTGCTTTCGGACGATTGGAGTCAGGAGTCGGGATTTATATCGATGTGCTGCAGGCGCAGGCATCGGAAGTTGAAGCTAAGATAAACCTTATTAATGCAATTGTTGCCTACAATAATCTTCAAATAAAGGCATTGTATGATATGGGGATTATTTCGGTGTGCAATTCAACAAAGGGTTATGTCGCTGATAGCAAGGCATTCAAAAAGTATTTGGAGAATAAAGGTTATTATCTCAAGAAAAGAGGATAGTTCTTTGTGTGAGTTTTCATCGTAATGCTGTATTCTATTTGGAGTTTATAGGTTGTAAAATAGACTTATTGCAAAATTCGGAATTTTACAAGGAAGTTTTTAATAATGTTACAGGAAGCAACCAAGCTTATTAACTCTGCGTTTAATAACAGTTTTATAAAAAAATTGAGTTTATATCTGCATGACTGTGTAAGAGAAGAGGTAAAGAGTTCTACATTCAGAAATCTGAGGCAGGATAAAGAAAACAAATGGCATTTTCTCGATGGAGAAGAGCTGTTGTTATCTTCAAACGAGTCCGTGTTGAAACTTGATGGTGCAGACAGTTTGATTACGGAGTTGATGATAAACGCCGATACATCAAAGAAAGAGAAGTATCTTATTTACGGCTATCTGTTCTTGAAAGGGAGAAATAAACGTTCGGGTGAATTTTTGACGCCTATACTTTATGCTCCATGCAAACTCGAAAGGGACGGGTTGTTTATCAACTGCTCCTTGATGGAAGATTTTTTATCACTCAACACAGGGGCTCTCTCGGCTCTTTTGCAGAAAAGTGATGACGAAGATGAAGTTGATGAGCGCTTTGACGGGTTGATTGATGTTATTCCCGACTTACCTTTGAACGATGAGAAAATTCAAATATTCCTGACTACTCTCAAGTCAATAATCCCTGATATTGATGTGTCCTTGGGGATGTCTTCTCAAAAAGAAATTTCTCAGACAGAGGAAGATAGCGAACAAAAATGCGGGATAAAAGTTACTAAAGAAGCAGCAATTATCCTGACAAAACGTCCTTCTGTTACTGCTGGTGTTCTGCATGAGCTGACGTTGATTTCAGAAAAACCGAGCGGTGTAATCAGAGAAACAGCACTTGATGTTGTAAATCAGGAGTTTATACATTCTTCATCCAAATCAGAGAACACTCAAAATCCTATTTCAAAAGCGAAAAGTCATGAATTTTTTCCGATAACTCCTCTTGCCTCAAGCGACAGTCAGGAAAATGTAATCAAGATGATTGAAGAAAATCCATGGGTAACTGTTTACGGGCCTCCCGGGACAGGAAAATCTCAGACAATTGCAAATGTTGTATCTCATCTTGTTGCAAACGGAAAAACGGTTCTCGTTGCTTCGAGGATGGATAAGGCTGTTGATGTTGTCGCAGACAGGCTCAATTCTCTAGGGGCGCCTTATATGTCTTTGAGAGCAGGGCGTATGGATTATCAAAAGAATTTGCATTTCAAGCTGCAGGATTTGTTATCAAACAAAGTTGATATAGACACCGGTTATGAGGATTGTATTCTTGTAACCCTTGATGATATGAAAAATCTCGTCAAAACAATCAAAGAGCTTGAAGCAAAATGCGAAAATATCATAAAACTTGAAAAAGACTGGACTGATATCCTCGATGAGCAGAGCAAGCTGCTTAAGAAGATAGAAGAAAAAATTATTTCGAAAAAATTGAACAATGAAGAAATAAAACAGGTGTCATCTCTTCTCAACAAAATTGAGCAGAGGATGGAAAAAACGGGGATTATAAACTCAATCCTCAAAAAAATAGACATAATTCGCTTTAATAAGACAACCGAGTTGAAAAAATTCAAACCTGATTTTGATAATATCGATGAGATAAAAAAAGAACTCGAACTCCAGAAACTGAATAATGATTTAAGACATACGGAGTGCGATATAAACAAAATAGGCAATCTCCATCAGCTCATAGATAACATAAGACTGCTAAAGCGCAAGCAAAAGAAACTTGCTGTCGATATTTTGAAGAATCAAAGAAGAGAATCTCTCAAAAGCGTGCTGCGTGACCAGCACAAACGCCAGCGGCTTATGATACACTCAAAGGCTTTGATTGAACGTAAGAAAAATCTCCAGAGCAGACTTCTTGAAGATGAAGATTTTCAGCCGCTTCTTGATACATTCCCATGCTGGGCTGTGACGACATATGCAATTTCAGAGTCGCTTCCTTTGAAACCGGGGTTATTTGATGTTACGATTATCGATGAGGCGTCACAGTGTGATATTGCAAGTTGTTTTCCTGTTTTGTTCAGGGCAAAGAAAGCAATAATCGTCGGTGATGACAAACAGCTTGCACATCTTTCTTTCCTTGAGAAAAACAAAGAACAATCTTTCCTTTCTCAATATAACATCCCTGATAGATACCAGCTGATGTGGAGATTCAGAACAAACTCCATTTTTGATTTGGCGAACTATTATTCTGCAAATCCTGTTTTGTTGGATGAACATTTCAGATGTTTATCTCCGATAATAGATTTCAGCAACCGTGAGTTTTACGGCGGTCGCATCAGGCTGATGAAGAAAGAAGAGTCTTTGGATGGGTGTCTTGAAGTTCATGTTGTTGAGGGAGCAAAAGTTGACCTCGACAGCACAAGAAATATGGCTGAAGCTGAACAGG
This sequence comes from Candidatus Adamsella avium, assembly GCA_904420445.1. Taxonomy (GTDB): domain Bacteria; phylum Cyanobacteriota; class Vampirovibrionia; order Gastranaerophilales; family CAJFVJ01; genus Adamsella; species Adamsella avium. The sequence goes on from CAJFVJ010000001.1 coordinate 663,259, forward strand.
TTTTGAAAAAAATTCAGGAAATAATCATCGAAGATAATGAGAAAAATCCCGATAAACCGGTATCTATAGGAGTAATCTCACCGTTCAGGGCGCAGGTTGATTTAATCAAAAAAGCTCTATGGCAGGTGATGAGCGAGGATTTAATCAGAAAACATCAGATAGAAGTCGGTACGGCTCATACTTTTCAGGGTGATGAGAAGGATGTAATGATTCTATCTTTCACCGTTGCAGAAAACAGCCACTTCCAGAGCATAACATTCCTGCAAAAGCCGAATTTATTCAATGTTGCAATAACAAGAGCGAAAAAGAAAGTAATATCTTATATTTCAAGACCGGTAGAATCGCTTGCTCCGGGGCTTCTGCGAAGCTATCTTGAATATGTACAGCAATATCAGCAGAAAAAAGAAGAAGAAAAACTCGATGTTGCGAAAAATACTTTCTCAAACAAACTCCAGAAAAAAATAGCCGAGGAATGCGAAAAAGAAGGCTTTAAGCTTAAATCGAATGTCGAAATAGCGGGCGTACAGGTTAGCTTGCTTGTTGAAGACAAAAACAGCTATGAAAAAGTGATTGTAGAATGCGACGGAGTTGACGACGGCTGTGAAAAACCTCTCAAACCAATCTGGAAACAGCTGTTATTGGAAAGATGTTCATGGAAAGTTGTTAGAATTACCGCACGTGAATGGCACTACAGCAAAAAAGTCTGTATGGACAGAATAAAACAAGAATTAGGTTATATGATTTAATAAATTTGGAGATATAAAATTATGCTTTTTGATGTCAAAAGATTTTTATCACATGCAATACAGGAAAACATAACGGATATTCACTTTAGAGCAGGATTGCCTCCGATAGTCAGAAGAAACGGTGCTATTGAAAAAGTTCTTGATGAACCTGCACTCTCAGAGAATGACATCAAGATGATTACCGAAGCGATGATACCTGAGAAATTGAAATACCGTATCAAAGAAGTTTATGACTTCGACTTTCCTTACAGTATAGACGGTGTTGCAAGATTTCGTGTAAACATGTTATATGAAAGCAACAGAATTGCCTTGAGTATAAGATATATTCCTTACCATATTCCTACTCTTGAAAAACTTAAACTCCCTGCATTGATACGTAAGTTTGTAACATTCAACAACGGACTTGTCCTTGTAACCGGAGCGACAGGCAGCGGTAAATCAACTACACTTGCTTCTTTGCTTGAGTATATTAACCAGAACCAACAGAAGCACATAATTACCATCGAAGACCCGATAGAATTTGTCTTTCAGAGTAAAAAATCTTTCTTCACTCAAAGACAGATAGACCTCGATACAGACTCATTCCCTGATGGTGTAAAATATGCTCTCCGTCAAAACCCTGATATTATACTTGTCGGTGAGATGAGAGATAAAGAAACCGTAGCAAGTGCAATCAAAGCGGCAGAAACGGGACACCTTGTTTTCTCTACTCTGCACACAAATGATTCTATTCAAACTATAAACAGAATTATAAACCTCTTTGAACCTCATCAAAGAAACTACATCACAACCCAGCTTGCAAACATTATGCGCGGTGTTATTTCACAAAAACTTATACCGAAAGCTGACGGTAACGGACGTGTTGCTGCAGTTGAAGTGTTGACAGTTACACCTGCTGTTAAAAACTATATGATAAAAGACCAGATAGATGATATCTACGAACAGCTGAATACAGGCTCGCAAAATGATATGTTATCTTTGAACTCTTCTTTATGCAAGCTTGCAAGAGCAAATGTTATCACTGATATTGCCGCCGTTCAGGCTTCGGAATATCAAAACGAACTGAGACAGATGCTGAGAGGCGCATATACCGGTTCTCAAAGATAATTTTTTAAATAGGAGAATAATATTAATGGCACCATATCCAGAAACAGAAACCATGACGCTTAAGCGTATCGAAGTGGCGATAAAAAAACGTGACTGGTCGCTCTTATCAGAAGGACTTGTCAAAATACGAGAAAAATTTGATATTAACCACAGATGGGAACACTATGAACAATGGAGAGAACTTCTTTTGCAAGCAGAGGAAGCAAAATTGCCGGATGAATTATGGAGATCTTTTTGCTCTACAATTTCAAAAATTTTGGGCAATGATGTGATAACTCTCCCGCAAGAGCAGACACCGAAGCTTCCTCTTGAAAACAGAGCTTTTTCATCTCCTTATCAACAGCCTTCGATAGCTGCTGAAAAACAAGAACCGCAGCAAGAAGCTCAACAACAACTCTCGCTTTCTGAACCTGAAAAGAAAGAGGAAATTATCATATCAACATCTTTTCCTCTTAAAGAAGAGGTAGCGGAACAGAAGAGTATCAATTCCGTAGAGAAATCTTCCAGGGAGAGCATTGCCGTTTTTTATAACGAAGATATTGAAGAAAATGATATGTCATTAATTTCTTCTTATCGAAACGGATTGAATTTGATGATTGAGAAGAACAATGATTATTTTCCTCAAAAAAGCTGGTTTGAGAACTTATCCTATCTGGTAAGCTCTTTGAACAAGCCGAATTCTCAGATGATAGAATTTTTGCAGGGGATTAAAGATGTAAAAATCAAGGGGGCAATCATTTCTTCAGGATACAGTTCATCTGTCGTGCAAACTATGTTGAAATCAGGCATTAACTTTGGTATTCCTGGGTTTAGAGAGTCTGATAAATCTGAAAATTGTATCAAATATACTCCTCTTGGAGGTCTGATAAACTCTTATATCTGTCCATCCTGCGGTAGTAAATCTTTGAAGACAGGTTCTCATTTTGATGCTGTTGTCGGCTGCTGCAAAAAATGCGCAGGAATGATTTATCCTGATATCTATGATATAAACTCTTCTCTTGCCACCTCATCTCCCAAGATGTGGTATAACGCTTTAAACTCTATGATAAATTCAAAAGTCTGGGTGATGATTAATCCACCGTATCATTCGAAAACTCAGGTTGAAGAATTTTTATCTTACGCAGTTAACGAAGCTGCTAATCTGCAGAGAGTTTATATTATTGCAAAAGCGGAAACCGGTTCTTATTACAGATATCAAATAGAAGAGAAACACCCTTCGGTTGTTGTAAAAGATCAGTATCCATCTGTTTCGATGTTTATGGGAGATTTTGCCAATATTGAATTTGAGCAAAAGACACCTGCTCTTATCTAGCTTTCTGATAAATAAAAAAAGACCTGTTCATTAGAACAGGTCTTTTTTAGGGCTTTTCAATCATATCGACACGTCTTTTGTGGCGTCCGCCTTCGAATTCCGTTCTTAACCAAGTATCAACGATGTCAAGAGCCAAATCTATTCCGACAACACGACCGCCCATTGTGAGTATGTTTGCGTCATTATGCGAACGGCTCATTCTTGCAGAATAGGTGTCATGGCAGGTGACGGCTCTTATCCCCTGAATTTTGTTTGCAGTGATACACATCCCGAGGCCTGTTCCGCACAGCAAAATGCCTTTTGAATAATTTCCGTTTGCAACACTCTTTGCAACTTCCTTTGCTATCGGCGGATAATCTACTGAATTTCTATCAAATGTTCCAAAGTCTTTGTAGTCAAATCCGTTTTTGGCAAGATATTTTTCGATGTAAGTTTTCAGCTCATAACCGCCATGGTCACATCCGAGTGCTATTTTTGATTTTGGCATTTTTTCTTTCTCTCCTTTTATAGTTCAAGGTATCCTTGTCTTAAAATCTTATAAGTATTATCCGCATAAACCGCAACTACGGTTGATTCAAATTTTTTATCAGGGTCTTCTCCATCTGTAATAAAGTCAATTTTATCTCCAATTGAGCTGATAACTTCTTCTTTTGTGACAGAGGAGTTATCGCCTGAGATATTTGCGCTTGTTGTTGCTATTGTATGAGTTTCGACGCATTGTTCAAGAAAATTGAGCAGGTCTTTATTATCAGGTATTCTTATTCCGACTGTTTCAAATCCTGATGTCATATAATCAGGTGTTCTTTTTGACTTTTTGACAACAAGAGTCAATGCGCCGGGCCAGTATTTTTTGCTCCATTCAACAGCAAGCTCGGGCATTTTTTCGACATAAGGCTCCAGATATTCAATCCTGCTTGATAAGAGTATCAGAGGTTTTCGTCTGTCACGGTGTTTTATTGAATAAATTCTTTCAACTCCTTGCTTGCTTTCGACGAGGCAGCCCAAACCCCATACCGTGTCTGTCGGGAATGCAAAAACAGCATCTTTGTGTGTTTTAAGATACTGTTTTTGTTCTTCATATTTTTTGAATATTCTGTTCATTATTTTTTCAGACTATTGAGTTTCAAAACAACATTACCGCTTATATCAACACCGCCGTAGAGAAGTACTCCGCTTGTAAATACGGCATCGAGTTTTTGTTCTTTTGCAACGAGTTTTACTGCGTTGATAATATTGTTTTCAACTTCTTTTTGTTTATCCACCTGATAGTCCTGGAATGCTGTCAATTTTGCTTTGAATTCGGCAGAATATTTTTGTTCGAGATTTTTCTTTTCGACAGGAGATTTTGCATTATTGATTTTTTGATTAGCTTCCGTCATGAATTTTTGAATTTCGATATCTTTATTTTTAACTTCGGTGCTTATTTGTTGTGCATAGGTATAATTTTTGAGAACTTTGCTCAATTCTATATAACCGATGCCTGCTGCATTGGCCATATTTGTGCACATCATAACAGCCCCTGTCATAATCATTGTACATAATACTTTTTTGTTTATTTTCATAATTTCTCCTTTCCTAAGTCCGTTTTATTATTTTTATTTGATTAGTACATTTCTCCGATATCAAACAGGAATCGGATTTTTTGATCTCTTCCGGCTCCGACGCTTGTAAGCGGATAACCCCAGTCCAGTTTGACGGGACCTAATCCCGGAATATTTATTCTCAACCCTGCTCCGACTGATATACCATAACCTGGATAGTCATAAACGTCGTTTATTGGTGATTCCTGGAATATCCTGCCGGCATCGGCAAATGCTGCAATTCTTATGTCATTGAAGAATTTGTTCTTTGTAATTTTATCCATAAAAGGTATCGGCGTTCTGAACTCCGCTGTACCCATCACAAGCCCGAGTCCTCGACCTGCTTCACCCTGTCTGTAACCTCTCATTGATCTCATACCGCCGAGTGAATATCCCGCAAACAGCGGCATATCCCCATGCAGGTTTCCTCCAGCCTTCGCCATAAGAGAGAAGGAGGATTTTTTACCGACAGGATAATATTGTTTGATAACAGCGTCAACACGCCCAAAACTGTCTGTTGTGTTGAATGAAAGATATTCTTTAAGCCCTAAAGATGCGTACATACCTGATCTCGGGTTTATGAAGCTGTCACGTGTGTCATAAACAAGACGTGGTCCGAGTGTTAGGAATGTTCCGCTTGTGAGCATCTCTTCTCTTTTTGAGAAATCAACGCCTGCCTGCTGGAATCTCTGGCGCATGGTGAAGTCATCACCTTCTTCGATACTTACACCTTCAACACCGAGAGATATACCTCCTGCAAGATGCGGAACTTTTGCAAACGGGTGAGTAATTTCGACTTCACCGCCCAAGTATTTTTCAATAGCAAGAGGCACCTGCCAGCTTGCAAAATCTCTTCCATAGACTCTTGCCTGAAGGGCGTTTGTTGTCTGTCTGAATCTCGGTTCCAGAAATCTCGCTTCAATTTGATAGCTTGCTCTTTTGATGATGTCTGCATCCTGGAACATTAAGCCGCTGCCGCCAGTGAAGTTGATGCCGATTTCCTGCCCGAGTCCTCTGAAGTTATGTTCAGTGTAACCTCCTGAACCGAACAGACCTGTTGAAGTATCAAGACCACCCCCGATAGTGATTGAACCCGAACGTTTTTCATCTACTTCAATAGTCAGGATATATTTATTCGGGTCTTTATCGCTTGGTTCTATCACTCTTCGTACGTCTTCGAATGCCTGTGTACCATAGATTCTTTGCAAGTCAGCTTTCAGAGCATTTTCGTTATAAACAGAGCCCGGTTTTATCAGGATATTTCTTCTTATAACAAAGTCTTTTGTCTTTTTGTTGCCAGATATTTTGATGTCTTCGATTGTTCCTTCATTGATGTCTATATTGATGATACCGTCGGGGTCATCCGAGATTTGGGTGACTCTTGCGAGGATATAGCCTTTTGATTCATAGAGCCTTTCTATTTGAGCAATTGCTATGTTGAGATTGTTGATGTTCTGCGGCATACCTATGTTGCCGTTGAGTCTTTCAAGAATTTCCGTTGTATCAACAGAGTCATTCCCTTCGATGTTGAAGCCGGTAATAGGTGCGTTTTCCTGAAGAACAATTTTGAGAATAACTCCTTCTCCGGTCGGTTTGAGAACGGCTTTCATCTTATCCGAGAAGTAACCCATTTTGTAGACACTTTTCAAACTTGCTCTGATTTTTTGTCTGTCGAGTTCTTCTCCAGGTTTTATCAACACTGCGTCTTTGATTTCATCTTCGCTGACCAGATGGTTGCCTTCGACTTGAATTTCTTTTATCAAAACAGCTTCGTCATATTTACGGTCTGTTTCCTGGTCAAGATGCTCCTTAGCTATATCTTCAGCCTTTGAAAAGGGTTTCTCCTCCGGGTTGTCTGTGATAGCTAAGGAATAATTTGTTATACAGAATAATGCGATTAAGGTTAGGACCGACTTTTTTAGCATCTATTTACCTGACTACTGTTTTTAGTATATTATACAATTAAAATAATAGCGGGTGGAACAATTTATTTACTGTATATTTTTTCTTTGGAAAAAAAAGAGGTTTATATGACTTACAACTATGTAATAACAATGGTTTCAGACATTGATGAAGCAAAATTAATTGCAAAAAATCTTGTAACAAAACATTTAGCAGCCTGCGTAAACATAGTTCCGTCGGTTATATCGGTTTATGAATGGAAGGGTGAAGTTTGCTGCGACGGCGAGTTGATGGTATTTGCAAAAACCCGCAGCGAATTATTTGAAGAAGTTAAAGAAGAAATCCTCAGATATCATTCTTATGACTTGCCTGCTGTTGTGTCGGTTCCGGTTGAAGACGGTCATAAACCATTTTTGCAGTGGGTTGATGAACAATGCAAAAAATAAAAGAATTTGATGAAAAAACGCTGATATCTTTTTTGAAGTCTTTGGGGATTGTTGTCAAAACAAATACAAAAGCCCGCTCCCATCAGGGGTGTTATTTTAATAACAGAATTGATATATCGGTGAAGACTCCGAAAGAAAAAAGAGTGCAGACTCTTATTCATGAATTTGCACACAAGATACACTCTGATATAGAACCTGATATCCACAAGAGAAATTCTCAGGGAGGAAGTCTTGAGAAACTGTTTGATTGTTGTGAAGTCGCAGAGATTTATGAAGAGCTTGTTGATGTAACGAATTTTGTTGATAAAAATTCTCTTTTTGAAGAATTGATAGAGAAAAAAGAGAAAATAAAAAAGCAAATAAAACAACTTGAAATTGCTATAAAAGAAGAAAACCCAGAGTTTCAGCGTTCGAAAGATTTTGCGTATGCAAGAAATTTTTTCAAAAAGAACAAAACTGATGCTGCTTATCTTCTCAAACATGACAGAATTATTCTTGTATCTCCGGTTTTGAGAAGAAAGAGCTATTATGACATAAAAAACATAGACGAAGATTTCCCTGACCTGCCTGTTGTGATAAGGGAGTATATAAAAATAAAATCCCTTCAGCGTAAGCAGAAGGCTATCTCTGTCAAGATAAACAAATTTACAAAGTATTATCATCGTCCTACCGAGCTTTTTGCGAGGTTTGTCGAAGGATTATATCTTGATTGTGAAAAAATCAGTTGTATTGCTCCTCATAGTTGTGATAAATTTTTTGAGTTATTAAACAACGGATATTATGGAAGTTTGAAAGAACTGTTTACGGAGAAAGAAAATGCCTTTTGAATCAAAAATAAAAACAATTGAATGGCTCGGTGAGTCAGTGAAGATGATAGACCAGACAAAAATTCCTTATTCTTTTGAGACGATTGAGCTTACGAAATGCGAGGAAGTCGCTGAGGCAATAAAAGTTATGATAGTAAGAGGCGCACCTGCTATCGGTATTGCAGGGGCTCATGGAGTGACTCTTGCGGCTATTGAGCTATCAAAAAAAGAAAAGGATAAAAAAACTTTCTTGCTCAAGTTGAAAGAACGTGCAGAATTTTTGAAATCAACAAGACCGACAGCAGTGAACCTCATGTGGGCTGTTGATAAGCAGATTGAAGCAGCTGAAAGTTATGGCGGTGATGATGTTGAAGGCATAGTTGAAGCTTTGAAATCAAACGGAGTTATGCTCGAAAATCAGGATATCGAAATTAACAGGAAAATAGGCGACTTCGGTGCAGAGATTATTCCTGAGGGGGCAACTATCCTTACACACTGCAACGCAGGAGCTCTTGCAACAGTTGGTTATGGGACAGCTCTCGGCGTTGTGCGTTCTGCTTATGCAAAAGACAACACAATCCGTGTGTTTGCCGACGAAACAAGACCCCGCCAGCAGGGAGCAAGACTTACAACTTTTGAGCTTATAGAAGACGGAATTCCTACGACTCTTATTACTGATGGGATGTGCGGATATTTCATGAAAAATCATATGATTGATGTTGTGGTAGTTGGGGCTGATCGAATTGCAGCAAACGGTGATACTGCAAATAAAATAGGAACTTACACCGTTGCACTGGCAGCGAAGGCTCATAATATACCTTTTTATATTGCCGCTCCTCTTTCAACAATTGATATATCAATCAAAAACGGTGATGAAATTCCGATTGAGGAAAGAGGAAGGGAGGAAGTTACTCACATCAACGGGAAGACCATTTGTCACCCTGATGTGAACATAATCAATCCTGCGTTTGATGTTACTCCGAATGAATACATTTCGGGTATTATTACGGAGGTGGGAATATTGCGTCCTGACTATAAAAATTCGATTGCCGATGCTATGAAAAAAATGTAATTTTGCTTTGGCAATAAAAAAAAGTGAATTGTTTTTATTATAATAGGTAGTTATGTGATAGAAACAATGGAAGTACGTTCAGCAGCAGTCAGTTCGAATATTTTGGAATCATCGAATGTCGGGAAGACTTTTGATGACTTTGGAGTATCTGAGCCGTCTGATTTTTATATAAAAAGAGGGGTTCTCCTTGATACGTTTGAGAAGGTGCAGAAAAAACAGGGGTGGTTTGCAAGGAGATGGGATGATTTGAAGAATGCTTTGGGAATGAAGAGCGGATCAAAGAATGTGAAAGATGTTTTGAGTAAAGTTAAAACAGGTCAGGTTGAACAAGCCGAAGGGAAAAAGGTTCTTGAAAAATATATAAAGCAGCAATCATCTGTATCTCAGGGAGCTATGAACTTTATTTCAAGTATGCTTGTGATGGGAGCGGCTGCGCTTCCTTTGAAGAAAAAAGGAACGGTTATTTTATCTTTATTGACGGGAGTTTTATCCCGTGTAGGGCTTGGCGCTTTTGAGGCATCGACAAATAAAGTTGAAGGAGATTATACATTTAAAAAAGCTCTGAAAGATACCTCTTTTGGTTTGGTTATCGGAGGTATCGGACCTCTTGGCAAACTTGGGGCGCTTAAGCTTGAAGATAAAGTATCTCTTAAATTATTTAAATTTATTGCAATGAACGCTGTTGCAACGGGGGGAACATCTGTTTTCAACAGTGTATCTTTAGCTGCCGGATTGTTGAACAGAGATTTTGCAAAGTCATTTGATGAGAAGTATACAAATAAAAAACAAAATGAAGAGAGGCTTACTATTTTGATGCCAAAATAGTTGAAATGCTTTCATACCCGTTTTCGATAAAGTCTTTGAGCCGTGAGTCGCTGAAAGAGTTTCCTGAGTAGTTTATTTTGAGAAAGTTTTCGTATACTTCGAACAATCTGCCTTCTTCGTAAGCTTTGTAGAATTCTCTCCAGTGAACTCCTACTTCTTTTTCCTGATTTTGCAGGGCAATATGTCCTTTTAGAACTTTGTTTTCAAATTGTTTGTAGGTTCTTATCCCGTAATGGAAAATAGTGATGTCATCATAGACAATAGCACGTTTGTTATGCATTTTTGCGTTGTGGTTGCCTTGAGCGATTGATTCGTAGTCTTTTGTTTTGCACATACATTTGCTTGTGTATTTGAATGAGCTTGTGTTTTGTTCTGAGAGAATTCCCCTTGTGTTGTGGTAGAATTTTTCGTCGTCTTCGAGAGATTTTGCTTCGGGGAAGATGTTGAACATTGGAATTATTGCGATGTTGTAGTTTTTCAGTTTTTCGATGTCTTTTTTGAAGTCATTGTGAGAAGAGTACCAGAACTCATCAGCATCAGCATTTATAACCCAATCGGCGTTGTATTGTTCTTTGGCGATTTTTATCATTCTGTCAACGAACTTTGCCTGGTCAAAATCATCGTCTGGTTCTTCGATAAGATGGAGGACTCCTTTTTCCTGATATTTTTTGAAAACCTCTTTTGTGCCGTCAGTTGAATTGTTATCTGTTGCGATGATAAAGTCTATTCCCTGCTTCAGGTGAAATTTGATGTTTTCTTCAATGACATCTATTTCATTTTTTGCAAGAATGGTCATAATAATTTTTTCTTTTGATTTCTTTGCGTTGAAAATTTTGTACTGAAAAGAGCTGCGGAGTTTGTTTCTCAGTTTTTTGTCAGGGATGAGTTTTATCAGGTTTTCGTTCAGCAGCATGGGTTTTCTCTCCTAGAGTTTTCTTACAAGGTTGACCATTTCTTCAAAAGAATAAGGGTTTTTGATTATGTGCAATTTTGTGTTGAGATTTTTTTCGACATCTTCGATTTTCAAATCATCGAGGAATGTATCTTCTCCATCTCGCAGCATAACTGAGGGGATGATGATGTTCTCGATTGAGTCTTTTTTTTGTTCGAGATTTTTGATGATGTCTTTTCCTGTAATGAGCCCTGCGACTGTGATGTCATCTCCCCAGAAATAACTTTTGAGAACATCGAGTTCTATTGAGAGGTTGTTGATTTTGTTGAGTTCATCAACAATGTCTTTCATTGCATAAGACGCCAGCAGTCCTGTTGCGAGGGTGAAGTTTGTTTTTTTTGATATAGAGCGGGGGAGTTTTTTCTTTAGTTTATGGAAGCTGTCTCTGAGCATTCTGACCGTGCCCACCCCGTCTTCAAGCTGGTTGTAACCATGGTAAAATTCTTTTTTCGGGAAGTCTTTTCCTGCTAACATGAAAAACTCATCGGAAGGAAGGACGAAGTTTTGTTTCATATTGGCATTGAATTCAAAAACCTGTTCGAGAACTTCTTTTGCTTTATCAGGAGTAACTTTTGTGAGGTCAGTGTCTTTTCTGAATTTTGTAATGCCAAGCGGGACGATTGCTACAGATAAAATATTATCTTTGAGTTCTGATAAATCTCTTAGCGTTCTTGAGAGTTCTTCCCTGTCATTAAATCCCGGGCAGAGGACTATCTGGATGTGGCATGGGATGCCGATTTTCTTGAGCCATCCGAGTTCTTCCATGATGTTTGCTGCTTTCGGGTTACCCATCATTGTGGCTCTAAGTTCCGGATTGGTTGTGTGAACTGAAACATAAAGCGGACCGAGTCTGAGTTGTTCAATTCTAGTTCTGTCACTCTGTGTTAAATTCGAGAGAGTGACATAAGTTCCATGGAAATAGGAGAGCCTGTAGTCGTCATCTTTGACATAAAGACTTTGCCTCATACCTTTTGGCTGCTGGTCGATGAAGCAGAATTTGCAGTGATTGGTGCAGGGTTTTATGCGGTCAAAGATTACTTCAGAAAATTCTATTCCGAGTGGTTCATCGTAGTCTTTTTCTATTTCAAAGATTTCTTCTTCTCCGTTTTGGTGTTTGATGTAGAGTTCTATTTCTTCTGAGCAGTCAAGGAGTTGGTAGTCGAGGATATCACGCAGTTTTGTTTTGTTGAACGACAAAATTTCATCACCTGCCTTGAGTCCCAAATCGTCGGCAATGGAATTTTTTTTGACTGCGGCTATTATTACTTTGTTATCCATAAAACACCCGTTATTAAGTGAAGAAAATCCAGCTCAGTATCAAGTCGCAGATGAATAAGACAATTGTCGAATACATAGCGGCTTTTGTGGTTGCTATCCCGACTTCTTTTGCTCCGCCTTTGGTGAGATAACCCTGAGTACAGCATACAAGAGAGATTAACAGACCGAATGCAGCTGCTTTGATTATACCTATGAACAGGTCTTTCGCATCCATAAAAGTCCAGATGGAATAAAGGAACATATTAGGATGCAGTTCTACAGTAGCGTAGGCAACAATTATACCGCCGATAATCCCTATTAGCTGGGCGATAATTGATACCAGAGGAATTGCAATTGTTGCTGCTGCCAGCCTTGGTGCAAAGAGATAGCCGATGGGAGAAACTCCGAGGGTTTTCATGGCGTCTATTTGCTGTGTTATTTTCATGTTTGCGACTTCAGCAGCCATTGCGGTGCCTGAGCGGGCGCTTATTGCAAGAGCTGCAAAACCGGGGCCCAGTTCTCTGATTATTGCAAAAGTGACAACCCCTCCGATGTAACCTTCTGTTCCGCTCATGGCAAATTGCTTTGAGAGCTGGAGAGAGATTACCGCACCTGTGATAAAAACAATGGTGCCTGCTATTGCCAGTGAGTCGGCGCCTATGTTTGCGATTTGGTTTATGCACTCTTTGAATCTAAAGTTTTTTGAAAATATAAACTTTAGAGATTCAAACAGATTGATTGTACACTCTCCGATTAGTTTAATCATAAATTTAATTTTATAACAGAAAAGTTCATTTGAACATAGGAGAAGAGATATTTGAGCAGAGTTTTACGTTGATTTATTAATTAATTTTACCGAGAATTCCTGCGTTTTTGTCTTTTTATCTTTGTTTGTCATAAAATAGAAGGGTGAAAATATTATTGTTGTTTGCACCATCGAAATCGGGAGAGTCGTTTTGTTTTTAGTTAACATAATATCAGTGGTTTTATCGTTATTTCTGGCGTATTATCTGCTTTATTGTATATACATAGTTTACTGTGCATCAAAATATAATCTCTGGAAGATAAAGTATAAATATCCATCAGTTAATTATTATCAGAATTTGAACGTTACCGTATATTCTCATAACAACGGCAATGATGTTGTTGAGCTGCTTGAGCAGTTGAAGAGGCAGGATTATCCGCAGGATAAGTATAAAATAAACATAATTCTTGATAATTGCACAGATGGTTCTGCCAAGCTGCTTGAGATAATAGGCGGCGCCCGTCTGTGGAGGATAAACTCCGAAGACGGTGAACCTATCGGACAGAATGCTGCTATTGAGTGGTATGTTGATAGAGTTCTTGCAACAGACTATACAAACGGATTTGTTTTTTTGAATGCAGAAAACAAGGTAGATATAAATCTTCTGGATAAGGTAAATGCAGTGTTGAAAGATTATTCCGTTGTAATAGGGCATCGTGTGCCGAAGGAAGAGGGAAATCGTTTAACGCTTGCAATGAGAAAGCTGCTTGATAAAATTCATTCGGAGATTGTAATGAAAGGACGTTCGATGGCAGAGCTGCAGCTTACTATCGATACTTCAGTTATGGCAATCAGGCAGGAAACACTTGAGAAAATAAGATTTATCACTGTTGAAAATCAGTCTTTTGAGTATCTTTATTCAATGCTGCTTGCAAAGTCAGATATATCTACGATTTTCTATGATGAAGTAAAAGTCTATGACAAAAACAAGACCACGCTCTCAGGTTTGTTCAAGAAGTATTATAATATTGTGAAATACAACTGCAAGTCGTTTGTTCAAGGGATGAAGTATATATGCCGCTCGGCAAGCAGTGTGAAGTTTAAGGAGTATGCCTTTTCTCTTGTTTATCCAAATGATTTGATGCTGATAGTTCTTTTAGGGATTTTAGTTTATTGCTCAGGAATTCCTGATTTTGCGATGAGTTATAAGATACCTTATTTCCTGACTATAGCATTTGTTCTGACTGCTGTTTATCTTATTCTGGTTGCCAGAGTGAAATTCAAGGAGATTTTGCTTTATCCTCTGCAGCTTTTTGGCGAGTTGATATTACCTCTTGGTGCGAAAGTTCAATTTAAACCGCTTTTTGATAAAGTGCCAGCACTGCGTGATATAAACTTTGAGATGATAAAGAAAATGCCTGTTAAAATAGTTTCTCGGATATCAGGTTTTATGAACAGAAATAAAGAGCCTGAGGATGCCTATGATGTTTATTTGACTAACGGAAGCAGATGCAAGCTGCAGATTATAGAAGAAGACGGATTGGTTCGTGCTGTGTTGTGGTTCAACAAAAAACGTATGACTTCTCTCAATCATATAAAAACATCTGGTGCTATAGAAGAGTTATCGGATAAACTATTATCAAGAGGTTTTGCGCTGAAAATTTGCCAGAACTGCGGATATTTCGAAGAAAAAAAGGACGGGCGCTACAATTCAAATGAAGGAAAGTGTTTCTGCGGTGTTATAAAAGATGAAACCCGTTCCCCATATAGTGTTTATCTATGGTCGCAGTGCAACAACATTATCCCCGCACATGCAAGAGAATATATCCAAAAACAGCTTGAGAATATAAGACGTGAAAACGGAAACGAGGATAAATAATCAGTCTTTCAGAGCTCCCTGAGCCTGTCCTTTGATGAAATATTTTTGAAGTGAGAGGAAAAAGGCGAGAATGGGGATGATAGAGATTATTGCGCCCGCTGCAATATATCTCCAGTTTGCACTGAACATGCTCTGCAGGTTGTTTATTCCTACGGGAAGGGTGTACATGGATTGTTTTGTCAGCACGATACTCGGCCATAAGAACTCTCCCCAGCTTCCGACAAATGTGAACACTGCAAGCGTAGCAAGTGCAGGAGTGCAGAGAGGAATGATTATTTTCCACCATATTTGAAAAACGTTGCATCCGTCAATCAGTGCTGATTCTTCAAGCTCTTTCGGGATAGAGAGAAATGCCTGCCGCATGAGAAATATCCCGAAGGCATTAACGGCAAAAGGAAGAATAAGTCCCGCATACCCTCCGAAAGTTGACGTTGAGTCAACGAGGTTGAGTTTCAGAACAAGGAGATAAACAGGTATCATAATTACCTGAAACGGCACCATTATTGTTGCGAGAATTGCGTAGAAAATGATTGTCTTGCCTCGAAAATTCATTCTTGCAAGGGGATATGCAGCAAGGGCAGAAAATATAAGATTTAAAATTACCGTGATGAATGCCACTATAAAACTATTTGCGATATAAGCAAGAAACGGCACCTGTTTCCACACCCCTGAAAAGTTTTCGAGGGTGAATGTTTGAGGTATAAACTGGGGAGGGTAGGCAAAGATGTTCTCATCAGGAGATTTCAATGCAGTAGATAGCAACCATAGAAATGGAATCAAAGAAACAAAAGACATGAACAAAAGGAAGATATGCGCTGATAGCTTTTGTTTATTGAACATCAGGTCCTCCTTTTTCGAAGCATTTTATGTTTAACACAGAGATTATCATGGCTATAATCAACAGGATGACTCCTCCTGCTGAAGCAAGACCGAGGTTGAGGTTTTCGAATGCTTCTTTATAAACATAGTAGACAATTGTCGAGGTTGAGTCCATCGGCCCCCCTTTTGTCATAACATAGACTTCGGTGAAGACTTTTAGCGCAGAGATAGAACTCATTGTTGCAACAAGTGTTATCGCAGGCCAGAGATAAGGAATTGTAATCTTTATGTGTTTTTGGAAGGTGTTTGCCCCGTCTATATCAGCTGCCTCATAAAGAGAATCAGGTATGGTCAGGAGTGTTGCGAGGTAGATTATGGCATAGTACCCGAGACCTTTCCATATTGTGAGTGCTATAACAGAGAACAATGCCACATTAGGGTCGGTCAGCCATCCGATTTTGTCGATACCGAGTATTCCGAAGAAGTAGTTCAGCAGTCCATCGTTTGCATACAGCCATTTGAAAGCAATAGCGGCAACAACGATAGAAACAACGGCGGGAATATATAGAATAACCCTGTAGATGCTGATGCCTCTTATTTTTTGGTTTATTGCGATTGCGATAATTATCGGGAATATTACAAGTATCGGTACGGCAATGAGCATATAGAGGAAGGTGTTGATTAGGACTTTGAAAAATGATTGAGAGTGAAAAATTTTGGAATAATTCTCAACACCGCAGAAAACAGGTGAGTAGAGGTTTGTGTCAAAAGACTGGAAACTCAGGAGCAGTGTTTGAAAGAACGGGTAGAAGAAAAATAATATCAGCAGCACTGCAGCCGGAGCCAGAAACAAATATGGCGTGAGTTTGTGTCTGTAGTTATCGATAGACATCATTAATCCTTTTTACGATGAGTTTATTATACTAAAAAAAAATGGAATTTATATAGCAAATTCCGCCCAAATTTTTCAAAACAACGTCATACTGAGCGTTAGCGAAGTATCTAAACAAAAAGGATTCTTCAGGCTAGGGCACTAAGGATGACGGACTTTTAATAGTGTCTGTGGAATTTGTTATATAAATCCCAAAAAAATGTAAATGTTTTGTTATCTTTAGGTTAGTTTTTCCGTTTTTTAAGTTATTATAGTTATGTATAAACTCCGAAGATGTGGAGAGTAGCATTTAGGGATGGAAACTTATGGACTCATCAAAAAGTATAAGTATTTATTCGGATAAAAATTTGAGCGGAGCACCTGAGATAAATTCAGAGCAGTTTGATAACATCAACACTTTGAGTACTTCTTCCATGCTTGCAAGAAGCGGTGTTCCAGAGTCACACAGATTGGCTGCGGACAGTTATATGATTATCAAAAAAGTTTTCGGTTTTCCTGCCGTACAGTCAAAAATCAGTTTTGAAGAGCGTAAGTTTTTATCAAAGTATGATTTCAATTTGCTTGAATATTCGACAATAAAACAAATTAACGAAGAATTATCTTTCTTGAAAAAATGGAGTTATTCCCGTGATAAGAGCCTTCGTGATGCGTCTGACAGAATTATTCAAATTCGTACTAAAGAGCTGAAATATATCGTTGCTTCGAGATATGTAAGTATTACAAGCGATGTTTACAATGGTTATAGAGCTCTTGAGAAATATTTTGAGTCTATTTCCAAGTATTCAAAATAAAATAAAAGACCTGTTTTTAACAGGTCTTTTCTATTGTTTGTCATTGTATGAAGAATAGTTGATTGTGACTCCGGGAGCCCACTGCATAGCCAGAATGCGTGTTGAGTCTTTCGGGTCAAATTCGACAATTGCTTTGATGTCTTTTGGCTTTTCAGAAATTCTTTCGGGTTTTTGCAAATCCGGAGTTGCTGTTGCTGAGATTTTGTATCCGTTTGGCAGTTGATTAGCCTTTGATGAAGAAGATAATGCCAAAAATTGCTGCATAATCGGCATGTAATCTTCGTTGATGCCAAGATTTTTGGAAATGTCATACAATCCTTGAACAGAGGCTCTGTCTTCTGCCGTATTCATTTCATAAATATTGTTAGCTAACCTTGTCTTTCCAAAAGATTGACTCAGTGCCAGACTTCTTCCAAACGGGCTAATATACATATATTTCCCCTAAAAATTTTTACAACAACCTTCTATTTTTATTATAGAGTATTTTTTTGAATTATTATATTATTTTTATTATTTTTGTTACAAAAGATTTGATAAAAGACAGCCTCTTTATAGAGGCTGTCTTTAGTTTAGGGCTTATGAAGTTTTATGAACATCCTGAGTGACCGCAGTTCAGGCAGATATAACACCCTTCCGAGTATTTAATCGGCGTTCCGCACTCGGGGCATTTTATTTCTTTCATCTCGCCTGCTGATTGTGTCGGGATGTCGTCTTTTATCTCTTTTACTTCTATTTTCAGTTTATTTTTGTCTTCTTTTGTTGTTACATTCATCGGTTGAAGCACTCTGCTGTTGTTTCTGTAGACAGTAATACCCTTCAAACCTGAAGTAAATGCAAGATAGTATGTTTTTTCTATATCTTCTCTTGTTGCCCATTCATTGAAGTTTACTGTTTTTGAAACGGCATTGTCATTGTGGAACTGGAAAGCTGCCTGCATTTTTACATGCCATTCAGGTGCAACATCGTGAGCAGTGACAAATACTTTTTGAAGCTTTTCGGGAATTTCATCTATATTCGAAACAGCACCATGATTATCAGAGATTTTTCTCATTAACTCTGTTGAATAAATACCTGCTTTTTTACATTTATCTTCAAATATAGGATTAATTTCGATGAGCTCTGTACCATCCATAACATTACGGATGAATACAATTGCAAAAAGCGGTTCTATTCCACCTGATGCTCCTGCAATCATACTGATGGTTCCTGTTGGCGCTATACAGGTTGTTGTTGCGTTTCTTATACCATACTGTTTGATTTGTTCATCGAGTTCTTTCCATTGTTCATCAGAAACCATGCCTGCTGAGTGATGGGCATATTTTTCTGAGAGGAAATTTCTTCCGTCGTATATGCTGTCAGTAAAGTTTTTGAATCTTCCTCTTTCTTTTGCGAGTGCAACTGATTCAACTTTTGACTGATAGTCGATGAATTCCATTACTTTATATGCGAGGTCAACTCCTTCATCAGAGTTGTACGCTATATCCAAAGACATAAGCATATCAGCCCAGCCCATTACTCCGAGTCCTATTTTACGGTTATTGTTAACCATTTCAGCTATTTGAGGAAGCGGGTAGTTGTTGACTGTGATGACATTATCAAGGAAATGGATTGCCAGTTTTGTTGTGTAAGCAAGCTTATCCCAGTCAACTTCGAGAGTTCCATCAGCATTTTCTTTGAGCATTTTACCAAGGTTAATTGAACCAAGGTTGCACGCTTCATAAGGAAGAAGCGGAACTTCTCCGCAAGGATTTGTTGATTCTATATCTCCTATTTTCGGAGTCGGGTTATATTTATTTATCTGGTCGATAAAGATAATACCTGGTTCTCCGTTTCTCCATGCATGGTCGACTATGACGTCGAAGACCTGTTTTGCATTCAGTCTTTTGACAGGTTTCTTTGTTCTCGGGTGGATTAGTTCGTAGTCAGTGTTGTTCATTACTGCATTCATAAACTTATCCGTTACCGCAACTGATATGTTGAAGTTATTGAGCTTGCTGCCGTCGAACTTTGCGTCGATGAAGTCCAATATATCAGGATGGTCTACTCTAAGAATACCCATATTTGCACCGCGTCTTGTTCCGCCTTGTTTTACGGCTTCTGTTGCTGCGTTGAAAACTTCCATGAAGGAAACAGGACCTGAGGATACTCCCATTGTTGATCTTACGACATCATTTTTCGGTCTTAATCTTGAGAAAGAAAACCCTGTTCCCCCTCCGCTTTTGTGAATAAGAGCGGTATTTTTTATTGTTTCGAATATGCTATCAAGAGAGTCATCGACTGGAAGAACAAAGCATGCCGAAAGCTGACCGAGTTCTCTGCCTGCATTCATCAGCGTAGGGCTGTTTGGCATAAAGCTTTTATCAGTCATAAAGTTGAAAAATTTCTCTTTGAGATTTTTTACATCAGCTTCTGTTTTTCCATACTGTAAATCAGCTGCTGCAATTGAATATGCAACTCTGTGGAATAAATCAAGAGGGGTTTCCGTCGGATTACCGTTGATATCCCTTTTCAGGTATCTTTTTTCAAGTACTTTTATTGCATTGTTGCTAAACTGAGCTAATTCTTTTACATCCGATGTCACGTTGTATCTCCTCCCCCTTACGAAAGCTA
The DNA here is from genome assembly GCA_904420445.1 of Candidatus Adamsella avium. Taxonomy (GTDB): domain Bacteria; phylum Cyanobacteriota; class Vampirovibrionia; order Gastranaerophilales; family CAJFVJ01; genus Adamsella; species Adamsella avium. The sequence continues at coordinate 683,000 of CAJFVJ010000001.1, forward strand.
AACTATCCCTAAAACATGTTAGAACATGATAAGCAAATATTTGCTTTTTGTACATATCTTATTAAGATTTGTTGTAGATATTTTTATTTTTTTCAGGTGTTTTGTTTGAAGCTGGCGTTGTTTACTTAACAATATAACAATCTTTAACGTATTTTAACATTCCTTCAATTCATGAAAAAGCATGCACCATGAGCCTTTTCATGATTGGACATGATGGATATGAATTTAGTATTAAAAAATGTAAAGAATATTTTTTGAAATAAAAAATTTGCTCTTCCTCTGTATTGGTGCATGAAAGAGGCTTGAGTTTTGTTTTGTCAAGCCTGTTAAGCGATAGCCCTCACATGTCAAAAAAGTTATTATTCTAATTGAAATACATTAATACAAAAATATCGGACATATTTGGAACATCTGGGATATGAAACTATCAGTATTAGGAAGCAGCAATAAAGTAATTGATTTAAATGAAAGAAGATTATACAGGGATTTGAGTTTTGGGGTATCAAATCAGGAAGATATAAATGTGCATTCGCTGCATTTTGATAAAGCGTATATTCTGCAAGGAGAAATTCTTTTATCTCTTGGGCGTTATAACGAAGCCATAAAAGCGTTCAATCTTGCGCTTGAAATAAATCCCATGTCCTCTTCCGCATATAGTTCTCTTGCTTTTATTTATGATATGAAAAATTCTTCCAAAGAAGCGTTGTTTTTCAATCAAAAAGCTTTTGAAGTTTTTGAACACAGCGGGGAAGACAAGGTCTTTTTATTATCACTTTATGACCAGAAGATGTCCATTTTGTCGAAAGAAAATATGCTAGAAGAGATGAAGAAAACAATTTTCTCAGCACAGCAAAATTTATCTCAGGTTGATTTTGATTATATCGTTGATTGTTACAAGGATTATTTTTCAATAGACTCAAGCAGAAAACTATATGCAATATAAGCATAATTCTGCTTTTTTTTTAATTTTCAAAGGTTTAACCGAAGTTTGGTTAGACCTTTTTAAGTTCGGCAAGATTTGGATCAAGAAGTCTTCTGCCGCCTTCTTCGAAGTTTATACTCAGAAGCTTTTTATCTCCGTAAGATATTATTTTTTTGATAACCCCTGTTCCGTACTTTGGATGCAAGACGTTTTCCCCTTCTTTGTATTCAACCCTGTTCACTGAAGGTGTTGATTTTACGTTGTATATGGGGATGTTATCTTCCATTTGAGGTGTTGTATCATCTTCTTGTTCTGAAGGCGGTTCTACTACTTCCGGATTTGCTTTGTATATTGTATTTAAATCTTTTTCCTGATCGTCTTCAAAGAGTTCATCATCTTCGTCCTGAAAGTCGTTGTAGTCGAGAATTTCATAGTCATCATTGCTTATTTCATTTTTGTCTTCAACAACGTTGTCTGATGGGAGTGTGTTTATTTGTCCCTGTGTGCTTAATTGTTGATTTGCCTGGGCGAAATCGTTTTGGATTTCTTCAAGAACAGGGTCAGGTTGTTCTTGAGGTGCAGGCAGGTTAAGCTCGCTCAATCTGTCGTTGCTCTGTGCTTGCAGCTGAGGGTCTGATATCGCCTGAATTTCAGAGAGAATATCTTCTACATTCTCATTTTGATACATAAACTCAGGTGTTTCTGGAGTATCGATTTCATCTAGCAAATCTATAGAGGTATCTTCCTCATAAACCAAATCTTCCTGAGGTACAGGTATTGATATGGCGTTGTTGTTTGTTGTTGCAACAACTGGAATGTTTTTGGACTGTTCGCCGAAGAAGATAAATTCTTTTGTATAAAGTGATTTCAAATACTCTTTGAACATTGCAGGCATGTCGACAATAGTGTTTGTTTTTGAGAATAAAATTAAATTTTGAGCAATGTTTACTGCAACTTTTGAAAGAGGCGATCTGTAGTTAACAAGAGCAAATACTTTTATGCTAGGTCGTTTGATGAAGAGGAATTGTTTTATGTCTTCATCAAAGCAGTTTTCGTCAATTTCAAGCAGGATATTTGTATTATCAAGATTTCCAAGAACAAACAAAAGATATTCTTTTTGCCATTCTTTATCGAGTTGGGAGAAATCTATTGTTGTAATCAAAGTTTTTGAGAGTTGTTTTTTTAGTTCGAGAATTTCATTCAGGTCATCTGCAAATATGTTTGCCTCTGCATATCTGGCGAGAGCATTTTTGAATAACAAAAGCTCAGGAGTTTGCGAAGCTTCCTGATCGATGATTGATTTAAATGAGCTAAACGGGATGAAATCCTGTTCTATACTCTTGAGATAGTCTTTTATTTGATAAATAACATCTTCTACTACGGCTTTTGCTTCAATTGAGGCAGCTTTCATATTTTTTAGATATATGCTGTTGAGGTTTGCTATGTTGAGAGGAATTTTGAAATCTTCTGTTGCAACAATTTTTTTTCCTCCGACAACATCGTTGTTGAAATCAAGAATAACAAGTTCTTCGTTTTTTGAAGCAAACTCAAGTTGAAGCTTTGATATGAAATCTTTTTTGTCTTGAAGACTGTCATATAGAGCAAAAACATTTTTTGTTGAGGACAGACTTATGTTCAAATCAGTGTCATAGGTCGGGATATAACCAAGGTTGAGAATTCTTCCTTCACTTTTTTCCATAAGCGTTTGGAAAACTTCTTTCCCGACGGGTTTGATTATGCAGTTTTTTGATGGTATATTCCCGCTCCAAATGCTCCAGGAGGAGTTTTTTTCAGTAAAAACAGCTTTCATTGTTGCGATATATTCACCTTCATTTGAGGTTTCAATGTTGACAACCTGAGCGACAATTTTGTTTGTATCAGAGCTGATAAGTTTGAATAATGCGCCTGTTGATACATCATATTTTGAAGGGTTGAAAGATATTTTGAATTTGTTGTTCAATACAGATAAAAGCTGCATATTTTTCCCTATTTTGCACAAAAGTCTTTTAACTTTAAGTTTTATAATAGCATTAAAATGATTATATGTGAAATAAACAATAATTTTGTATAATAATTTTATTACATATCTGAAGGATAAATGAATGACTGTATCTCATATTTTGACGGCGGCACTGCAGGGGTTGGATGCTCTTGAAGTTGTAGCTGAAGTTGATATGACCAACTCTCTCCCAGGCATCAGCATAGTAGGTTTGCCTGATGCTGCCGTGAACGAGTCAAAAGAGAGAATACGTTCAGCCATAAAAAACAGCGGTTATAATTTCCCTGTTAAGAAAGTTGTCATAAATCTTGCACCTGCTGATTTGAAAAAAGAGGGAAGCGGGTTTGATTTACCGATGGCTGTCGGTATACTCGGATGCAGCGGTATTGTTGATGTTGAGAAAACAAAAGGCTTTGCTTTCTGCGGGGAGTTATCTCTAGATGGCAGGCTGCGTGCCGTGAACGGTATATTGCCGATAGTATCTTCTCTCAAAAACAGAGGAGTTGAGGCAATTGTTTTGCCTGAAGATAATGTAAAAGAAGCAGCACTTGTATCTGGAATTGATATTTATCCGGCTGAAAAACTTTCTGATGTTGTATCAATGTTTTGTTTTGAGGAGGCAAAGCCTCTTTCACGTTATGAATTTGATTCAGACAGTTATTTATCTTCTTTGCAAAAAGGACAGATTGAATTTGACTTCAAGGATATAAAAGGTCAGAAAAAGGCGAAAAGGGCATTATTGATTGCAGCGGCAGGCGGGCATAATATTCTGATGTCAGGTGCTCCGGGGGCTGGGAAGACTCTTCTTTCAAAGTGTTTTTCAGGTATACTTCCGCCTCTTTCAATTGATGAGGCTATAGAACTTACGAAGATTTATAGTATATCAGGTTTGATAGACAGGGATAATCCTCTTGTTTCTCAAAGACCGTTCAGGTCTCCTCATCATAGTGCATCATCAGCAGGGATAATCGGCGGCGGCTCATCACCAAAGCCCGGTGAAATTACGCTTGCGCACCATGGGGTTTTGTTTTTGGATGAGGTTGTTGAGTTTCCAAGGAGTGTTCTTGAAGTTTTGCGTCAGCCTCTTGAAGATGGAGTTGTTACCATCTCAAGAGCAATGAACAGCGTAAAATATCCTGCTGATTTTATTTTGCTTGCGGCGATGAATCCATGTCCGTGCGGTTACTATGGTGATACAAAAAAACAATGCACCTGCTCCGCTTCTCAGGTGCAGAGATATGTAAACAGATTATCAGGTCCTCTGCTTGATAGGATTGATCTTCAAATAGATGTTCCTCGCCTGAGCGAAGAGGAGTTATTGGATTATTCATCTTCTCAGGATGAGTCTTCAGAGAGTATGCGCTTGAAGGTAATCTCAGCAAGAGATAGGCAAAAACAGCGATTCAAAAATTCAGGTATCAGAACAAATTCTCAGATGAACATAAGGCTTATAAAAAAATACTGCAAACTTGATGAGAGATGTGAAGGCATGATGAGAAGTGCTATATCGCATTATAATCTTTCAGGCAGGGCATTTGACCGTATTTTGAAACTATCAAGAACCATAGCAGATTTGGCGGGTGCTGAAGATATATCTTTCGAGCATCTTGCAGAAGCTCTGCAATACAGGACTTTTTCAAACAATATATTCTAGACGGGGATTTTGGCTGTAACCGGCGTGTAAAGAGTGAAAGTCGTACCATCTCCCTCTTTGCTTTGCACTTCTATTTTGCCGCCATGGAGTTCTGCTATTTTCTTTGAGATATAGAGCCCTAGTCCTGTTCCGACTGCTCTGAATTTGTCGTTGTAACTTACGTATTTATCAAATATATAAGGAAGTTTTTCTTCTGATATTCCAACTCCTGTGTCTATAATTTGAATTTTTGCGAAGTTATCTTTATCAAGAGAGGTTTTAATTGTTATTGTGCTGTTATGCGGGCTTGATTTTATGGCATTAATTGTGATATTTGAAATTACTCTTTTATATTCAGAGGGGTCAACTTCTGCGATGATAGGAGCTTCTTCAAAGAGTGTTGATATGATTTGATTTTTCTCATCTGCAATTATCTTTAGCTCGTTGCAGCAGGTCTTTATAAGTTCATTCAGGTTTATAGGTTCTTTTTTCAGAGATATTTCTCCGTTTTCATACTTGTATTTTGTCAGGAGAGAATCAATCATTGAGAACATATAATTTGATGAGCGAAGTATTTCTGAGATAAGCTCTCTTTGTTCATGTGAGATTTCTCCGAATTTGTTGTCCAATAAAAGTTCCATTGCTCTGATTTCTGCTCGTACCGGAGTTTTGAGGTCATGAGTCAGTGTTGCGATAAATGTTTCTTTTTGTTTTTCCATTTCTCTTTCTTTTGTTACATCTCTCAAAACAATTATGTAACCCTCTGTTTCGTCTTTTGAGTTTTTGAAAGCTGCCCCCTTCATTGAAAGAGTCATAAATTTTTCTTTGAGTTCTATATCTGATGATGGTATTTCATCAAGATATTGGTGATGAGGCGACAGGGGATTTTTGATTATATCCCAGAGAATTTTGTCTTTGAGAAATTCTTCTTCTTTTCCTAACCATTTGCAGAATATATCGCTGCAGGATTTTATTCTGAAATCTAAATCAACAGCGATAATAGCATCAGTACTGTAAGTATAAATTTTCTCGAGCAGGTTGTTTTTCTCTCTAAGTTTGTCCTGCAGCTCTTTTGTTCTGATTGTATTTCTGACTTTTGCCTGAAGTTCATCAATGTTGAAAGGTTTTGTTATGTAATCATAGGAGCCTGAGTCAAGACCTTTGACGATATTTTTTGTTGTATTCAGCGCACTGACAAAAATAATCGGAATATGGCAGAGGTGTTTATTGCTTTTTATGAGTTTAATGACATCATATCCGCTCATGCCCGGCATCATGATATCAAGGAGAATCAGGTCATAATCTTTTTCTTCAAGAGCAGGGAGAACATCAGTCCCTTTATCAAGGCAGTTTACGCTACATCCTATTTGTTCGCAGGCTTCTTTCATCAGTTCTGCATTCATCGGATTGTCATCAACGACGAGGATGTTTGTTATTTTTTGTTTTTTGATGTTGTCTTTTATTGCCTTTATCAATTCGGTGTAGTTTACGGTTTTTTGTATAAGACAGTCAAATTCATGTTCTTCTGTATCGCTTATTGCAAGAGTCGGAATATTTTTCAGATTTGGAGCAGTTTTCAGAAAATTCAAAATATCTTTTGATGAGATGTTATTCGCAGTTAAATCAAAAATTATCAGATTGAAGGCAAAATTGCTCAGCATATCCATTGTTTTGTAAGTTGTATCTGATGAGAATATTTCATAGGTATCAGATGGCAGCATTTGCCTTATGATTTTTGAGTATTCTTCTTTTTCTTCCGTTATTAGTATTTTGTACATACAAACTCAACCCCTCTTTTAATCTTTTTCTTTGCTGTTCGTTTGAATATAATAATAACTGCGGCTAAGACAAAAGCATATTAGACACCCGGGTATATTTTTTTAATCTTTCATACCATCTATAATCATGCTTTTTATTAAAAATTTTTGACCTAAAAGAAACACTGCTATAACAGGAATGACGGATATTACGGCGCAGGTCATAAGCTGACCCCACTGTGTTTCTTCTACAAAATTTCCTTTAAATGCAGCTATCCCCACAGGGAGCGTTCTCATTGCATCAGAACCGGTTACGATAAGCGGCCACATAAAACTGTTCCAGGTATTAATAAATGTAAATATCCCGAGCGTTGCAACAGCAGGCATGGCGAGGGGGAGAATAATTTGAAAGAACGTTCTCATATATCCGCAGCCGTCAATTTTTGCTGATTCTTCGAGTTCATAAGGCATACTTTTGAACCACTGTCTAAGCAAGAAAACTCCGAAACCACCGAATAACCCGGGGACGATAAGCGCCTGATAGGTGTCTATCCAGTGCAGCTTGCTCATCATGAAGAACAGCGGAATAATATTTACCTGAGGAGGTATCATCATCGTAGCGAGGATTATGAAAAACAGAGTGTCCCGAAAAGGAAACTTCATTCTTGAAAATCCGTATGCTGCCATCGCTGATATGATTATTTGACCTGCTGTTGTCAGTGTTGCAACAAACAGGCTGTTGAGAAAATATTTTGCAAGAGGAATTCTTGTGAACACATGCGTGTAGTTATCGATTATAAACGGCTGAGGAAGCAGGGTGATTTTATCAGCAAAAATCTGGTTCAAACTCATGAAAGATGTAGACACCATCCAGAGAAACGGAAAAATCATGCTGAATGCGCCGAGTGTCAAGGCAGTGTATCCAAAGAAAACAAAAAATTTTTTATTCATTGTGTACCCACTTCTTTCTGAGCTTCCACTGAATAAAACTTAAGAGCAGTATTATCAGGAACAGGACATAAGCGATAGCTGATGCTTCACCTGCTTTGAAGTATTCAAATGCATTTTTGTATAACCAGAACACGAGAACGTTTGTCGAATTTTCAGGACCGCCGTTTGTCATGAGATAAATCAGGTCAAAAATCTGGAAGGATGAAATCATCGTAATCAGCATTACAAAAAACAACATAGGGGATATCATTGGAAGAGTTATTTTGAAGAAAGTTTTGATTTCTCCTGCTCCGTCCAACTTTGAGGCTTCATACAAACTTGAGGGGACTCCCTGCAAGCCTGTCAAAATCAAAATCATATTGTATCCGATGTTTTTCCATATACTGACGAGAATCAGTGAATACATAGCGAGATTAGGGTTATACAACCAGTCTGTCTGCGAGTGTAAAATCAGCTGGTTGACTATACCTCTTTGCGGGTCAAGAATCCACTCCCAGACAATTGCTATAATAACCATAGGAGTAATATATGGGAGAAAGTACATTGTTTTGAAAACCTCGGCTCCCTTGATTTTCTTATCGATAATTACGGCGAGAAGAAGCGGGATTATGACTCCGAAGATGCTTATGGAAAGGGAATAAAAAAGCGTGTTGAACAGTACTTTATAAAACAGCGGGTCGCTCAGGATATTTGTATAATTTTTTAGTCCGCAGAAAGTCGGAGAAGATAGCAGATTCCATTTTGTGAAACTCAGCAAAAAAGAGAATATTGACGGGAGTACTATAAAAATCAGCGTTCCGAGAAAAGCTGGGGCAACGAAGATGAGTCCTGCCGTTTTTTCTTTTGAAAATAATTTATCAATAAACTTAAACAATTTATACTTATACCCGTCTTTATGCTATTTTATTTATATATTATTTTTGGGCAATAATAAAGGGATTTTTCAAAATGAATGACAAAATAAAAGAAGAAGCTTTCGGAAAGAATGATATAAGAGGTATTTTCGGGGATACTGTTACTCCCACGCTGTTTTATTTTACAGCAAAAGCATATGTAAAATATGCCTGCGAGCAAACAGGAAAGAATGCAAAAGATATATGGGTTACTGTTGTAAGAGATGCAAGACATTCATCAGAAGACCTTGCAAAAGCATTAATAAAAGGTCTTACAACAGCAGGGGCAAATGTTGTTGATTTAGGGCTTGCTCCTACACCGATAGGGTATTATTCAGAGTTCGCTTCTCTTGATTTCAATTTGCCCAAAAAAGTTGATATAACAGGAACGCTGATTGTGACTGCAAGTCATAATCCTCCTGAATATAACGGGTTAAAGATGACCTTCAATAAAGCTTCCATGAATGAAGCTCAGATACAGGAGATAAAAAAACTTACTCTTGAGATAGCAAACCAGCCCGATAAAAATGCTTTTTGCTACGGTCTGACAAGAAAGGCTGATATTATCCCCCAATATATAGAAAATATGACGAAGTCTTTTGCCAAAATCGGTACTGGCTTGAAAGTTGTTGTTGACAGTGCAAATGCAACAGGCGGTCTTGTCGGGCCTGAACTTTATCGAGAGCTCGGATGCGATGTTGTTGAGATGTATTCTGAACCTGACGGAGATTTCCCTCACCACCATCCGAATCCATCGGATGAGAGCACTCTTGATGATATCAAAGCAAAAGTTGTTGAAACAAATGCTGATTTCGGGATAGCTTTTGACGGAGATTCTGATCGTATCGGAGTTGTTGATGATAAGGGGAGAGCAATACCCGGAGATAAACTTTTGTTGATATTTGCTCTTGATGTAATAGAACCTTTCAAACTCAGAGGCGAGGTCGCAACATTTGTATCTGAAGTGAAATGTTCTCAGATTATGTATGACACGATTAATGCAAGCGGCGGGCGTGCGATTATGTGGAAAACTGGTCACGGGTTCATCAAATCGAAAATGAAAGAAGAAAATGCCGTGCTGGCAGGAGAGATGAGCGGGCATATCTTCTTCAAAGACAGATATTACGGGTTTGATGATGCAGTATATGCAGGATGCCGCTTTATAGAGATTGTTGCAAAACACAAAAAAGACAATCCGGAGTTCAAAATTTCAGAATTTATAGATTCTCTCCCATGGGCGAGCGCTTCAAAAGAAGTGAGATACAAATGTCCTAATGAGTTTAAGATGATTATTCTGACAGAGTTAGCTGAATTATTTGAAAAAGATAAGAATGTCTTTTGCAATCCGATTAAGGATATAATAACTATCGACGGGCTGCGTCTTGTGTTCCCTGACGGGTTTGCGCTTATCAGAGCGAGCAACACGGAACCTGTATTTACGATGAGGTTTGAAGCAAAGACTGAGGAAAATTCAAAGAAATACAAGGATAAGATGTTAGAGTTAGTTGATGGAATGCTTGAAAAACTTCAGGTAGGAAATGTAAAAAATTAAAGGTAGATAGAGATGAGCAATCAAAAATCAGCATTAACCATAATAATTATATGTATATTATGTTTGTTGGTCGGTATTTTGACAAATATAACAATGAGTATAAAAAAGGATGAAGCGAACTCAAACGCCCGTCCTCCGAAATCAAAATCGGCAGTATTTTCTTATTCCGCAAATAAAATAGCAATGATAACACTGAGCGGGGCTATTGACTCTGATTATGAACAAAGCGGGTATTTCGGGAACAAGGCTTATTCAGCAGAGAGCGTAAGAAGACTTCTGAAAAAAGCATACAGCGATGATTCCGTAAAAGGTGTCCTTTTGAGAATAAATTCTCCCGGGGGTACTGTCGGGATGTCGCAGGAAATTTATTCTCTGATTATGAAGATGAGAAAGAAAAAACCCGTTGTTGTTTCGATGGGGGATGTCGCTGCAAGCGGGGGGTATTATATCTCAAGTGCAGCTGACAGGATTTATGCTTACCCGGGGACAATTACTGGCAGCATCGGTGTAATCTTCAGCTCGTATGATGCAAATGAATTGTTTACAAAAAAACTAGGAATAAAAGCTTCTCCGATAAAAAGCGGTAAATATAAGGATATCGGCTCTATGTACCGTCCGATGACAAAGGAAGAAAGAGAGCTTTTGCAGAGAACGATAAATATTTCTTATGAGCAGTTTTTATCTGATATCACAAAGGGGCGTATTTATAGACAGGATAAATATAAAGCTCCCAAGAGATATTTATCCTCAAGAGATTTGAGAAAATATGCCGACGGACGTATTTTTACGGGAGAAGAAGCAAGAGATTTAGGTTTTGTTGATGCTCTAGGCGGACTTGAAGATGCCCATGGCGCTTTCAAACAAATTCTCGGGAAAGAATATCCTTTGATAAACTACAGCAAGCCATCGAATTTCTCATCCATATTCTCTTCCATGTCAGAGGCTTTTATGGATAAAAAGACGGGAGTTTCTTATGAGCAATATCTGCCATTTGGCGTAAGCCATCGTAACCAGATTTTGTATATGTGGGAGTAAGATATGCTTTCTGATTTTTTGAATAACATATACGGTATGCTGTTTGAGCCTGGAAAAACCATTGAGAAACTCAGTGAAAAACCTCAGGTTTTTCAAAGTGTGCTTTTAATGATTTTTATTTCATTTTTCTTGAGCATTTTATTTTTCGGGGTGGGGAAGAATATATTCCTGTTTTTGTTCTTCTCTATCTGGATATGTTTCTCATCTGTAGTCTGGTGGATGCTTTTGGCTGCGTTTTATGAACTTGTTGCAAACATCTTTGTGCAAAAGAGCAAATACAAGTCTGTTTTATGTCTTTTGTCTTTCTGTTTGCTGCCGTGGATATTTATGGCTCCGCTTGAACTCCTGAAAAATGCAGGTGTCTGCGGGTCGTTCATCGGAATATACGGCGAGCTTGCGCTGTGGATATGGACAGGCGTGTTGATGTTTTTCAGCCTCAAAAAAGTTTATGAACTGAAAGCTTTGAGAGCATTTTTGTTTTTGATTCTGCCGTTTATTGCAGGGTTTATTTCTCTGAATTTGTTTATATCTTTTATTGTGAATGTTGTGAAGATATTTTCATAGGAAGTCTTGAGAGCAAAAAGCGGGCAGCAATTTGCTGCCTGCTTTTTTGTTATGTTATTTCAACAGCTCAGGGAATTTGTTTTTTATTGTGTTGAGAGGAGCTGTTTGATTTTGATTTTCAGCAATAAAACGAGCTGTATAAACAGGTGTTTTGCCGTCCTTTCTTTGTAATGTTAAGGCTTTTTTTGTTGCTTCGGGGTATTGTTCGCAAAAGTATTCAAACAAACCTGACTCCGGGAGAAAATATATGGCTGCAGAAACAGGTGTATTCCCAAGTTCATCCTGTATAGTCAGAGTCTTTTCTATGGTATCCGGAAATTTTTCGGTTAGCATATCGATAGCATCGGTATTACGGCTGTTCATAATAAGAATTTGAACCGGAGTGCGCCCTTGTTTATTTTGCATGGTCAGAGTTTCTTTTACTGCTTCAGGGAAGTTTTCTGCAAGCAGTTCGAGTCCTTTGCTTCTATCTGCAACACGGGCTGCAATATGAACGGGTGTTTCTTTGAAGTCATCTTGTATTTTTATGCTTGCTGCGACTTCTTCGGGATTTCTCAGTTCGATAAGGTCTTTGAGAGTGCCTTTATAGAAAGAGTTTATTCTATCGTTGTTTTCAGCAAGTGCATGAGTGATTGTCATTCCGCCTGCTCTTGCTGTAAGCGGAAGTTTTTCGAGCATTGTTTGAGAGCCGAAAGATATATTTGCAAAACTCTGCAGGTTTTCTAAAGATGGTTTTGCAAGCTGTATTTTAGCTTCAACAGGAGTTGATACTTGAGATGAGCCGTTTGTTTTTTTATTGTTTTGAGAGGGATGAATTCCTTTGAAGTTTACTTTTGAGATGTTCATACTCTATTCCTTTCTTTCATATATAGCAGACAAGTTGTATGAAGGAAGAAAAGTGTTAGTTTTGATTTTTGTGTTTAATAAAAATTCATAATATGTTTAGAAGGTTAAATCAGGTTTATTTTATGCATTGCCTCTGCGAGTATTCGCATTTGTTCATATGTTTTTGCCTGCATCAGTGCTATGTGTCCATTGTTGTCTTTTTGTGTAAGCATAGTTTTGAGAATATCCTCATCAGGTGCAGCGTCAAGTAGAGTTTGTACTTTTTCCGTTTTGTTATCCTGTACTGCCAGCATTAGCGCTGTTCTGCCCATTAATTTATCCTGTTGTGTAAGCATAGTTTTGAGAATATCCTCATCAGGTGTAGCGTTAAGTAAAGTTTGTACTTTTTCCGTTTTGTTATTCTGCACTGCCAGCATTAGCGCTGTTCTGCCCATTAATTTATCCTGTTGTGTAAGCATAGTTTTGAGAGTATCCTCATCAGGTGCAGCGTCAATAATGGTTTGTGTCAGTTCTGGTGTGCCTGCCAGCATCAGCGCTGTACGTTCGTCTTCATCCTGTTGTGTAAGCATGGTCTTGAGAGTATCATTATCAGGCGCAGCATCAATGAGAGCTTGTGCTTTTTCGGGTGTTTTTGCCTGTGAAAGAGCTGTTTTTTCCGTCCAATAGTTATTCTGGGTAAGCATTTTTCTGAGAAATTCTTCTCCACCGTAATGCTTGCCTGCCTCAAGAAGAGCGTTTGTTATTTCTGGTGTTTCAGCCATCATCAGCGGTGTGTCTCCGTATCCATCAAATTGAGTAAGCATGATTTTTGGAACTTCATCTCCGTAATGTTTGCCAGCCTCAAGAAGATAGTTTATCAGCTCAGGTGTTTTTGCTCTCATCAAAAGTGTAGACTGCCCTCTATTATCGTCTCTATAAATAAGACATCCCAAGGAGGGAATTTCTGAATTATTACCGAAAGAAACAGTGTCATAAGCGAGAGGTTTCAACATTGGGGTTTGAGGTTTTGTTTGAGAAGTTGCACGATAAGCCGCAAAATTCGGGATATTTATAGAGTTAATAATCATATTTTATCCTTTCACTTTTTTAATATGGTTTGATTATATAAAACGAGAGAAGGAAATAGTTTGATATTATATTAATAAAAGTTTGCAATGAAGGAAAATCATAAAAAGCAGCAGACTCTTCGCTTGCGCTCGGAGTGACCGTTCCAGTCATTCTGCAAACTGTTTGGCGTTGAGGCAAAGCCGAAACGGAATAAACAGAGTCCTCGAAGAGGCAGCCCGCACCCTCAGGGGGTCCTCATATGTACGGCTAACGCCTACATCTGAGGCAAGAATTTCTTACACCTCTCCACCTCTTGTCACCCTGAGTGCAACGAAGGGTCTTTTGTACACAAAGATATTTCGCTTCGCTCAATATGACGCCTTCCCTCCCGTCATTCTGAGGCGAAGCCGAAGAATCTCTTACGCTCCAACAACAAACAGAGTCCTTGAAGAGGAAGCCCGCACCCTGAAAGACTCTTCGCTTGCGCTCAGAGTGACTGTTCAGGTCATCCTGAGCCTGAAAGGCAAGAATCTCAAACAATGCCTCAAAATAAAAAAAAACCGACCTTTTTGTGGTCGGTGTGAAGTCTTTTATAACTCCTCTAAAGCGGTAGTGAAAGGTATGTGGTATGTATGTGTATGAAGAAAAAATTGAATATCTTTAGCGTAGCTCTCTCTTTATTGTTTCCTCTCTATGTATATATAAAAACAGCTAAACATAAAAAAGTGCTAAAAAATATTCAAGAAATATATATTATTGAAATATTTCTTAATAATTATGTTTAAAACTAAAAAATGGTGGTAACGTTGGTATGATATTAAATTTTATGACGGTATTGTTTATTTTATAGCATTTTTGTATATTCACAGATTTTGTAGCGGTATGAAGATATCTTTTTTAAATTATTCTTATAAATCATATTCCCCCTCTTTTTCAGGTGATAGAAACGGAAAAAACTTGTCAAAAGGGGAGGAGAAAAAACAAGCACTCCATCAGTCTTCTGTTGTCGGAGTAAAGAGTTATGTTTCACAGCCAATAAAGGGAAGTTTGATTTATCATTCCGTGATGGACTCTTTGCATGATAAGATGACAAATCCATGGTTTGCTTCAGAAGAATTGAAAAAGACAGAGGATATTCTTGAGAGAAATAAAGAAGAACTTGAAAAAGTTTTCGGTTCATCTTTTTATGCGATGAAAAAGAAATATAATTTTCCAAGGTCGAATTTTTCTTATGAAAGCTGGCTGCCTTATATGAGCAGGCGGCGTGCAGAAGAGTATGTTCATGGTTCTGCTCTTGCAGGAAAAACTTTATACAGGGGTTCGCATTCGCCTGAATATGCTAAAGAAAACGGTTATAAACTTAGCCGTGTCGGCTTGAATTATCCAGGGATTTATGTTTCTGATTCGAGAGAAACGGCATCCATGTATGGTGGTAATCCTCTTGCATTGAAAGTTAGAGCAAATAATATTGTGAGGCTCAGGGGCTTTGATGGTTTTGAGGAGAGGTTGTTCAATGAATTCAAAAAGCATACACAGAACAGAGAGTTGTTGAAAACACTTGAGAGTATTAAAGGGATTGTTGAATACAGATTCGGGAAAGAGTTGAATATAGATGCTTTTGAACAGCGGGTTCAGGCTTTTGAAGAAGATATTCCTTCTCTGGCGTATATTGTTTTAAATCCGAAGAACATAGTAATCATCAACGGATAAAAAATTTTTAGAAAAAATGCTTGCAACTGAAAAACTATTATGTTTAAATATACATACCGAATGATGCGGGAGTAATTCAGTGGTAGAATGCTTCCTTGCCAAGGAAGATGTCGCGAGTTCGAGCCTCGTCTCCCGCTCCATTTAATAGAAGCAAGACCTTTTTGGGGTCTTATTTTTTTTATGAATAAAAAAACACCCGAGCATACTCCTCAGGTGTTTTCTTATTGCAAATTAACTTACACCAGTTTATTCATAACAGCCTGTGTTTCTGCATCAACAGTATGTTTTGGTTCGTTTCTGAACTGTCTTAAAATTTCTTTTGTCAGGTTCATAAAGCCGTCACGCCAGATTTGTTCTCCGTCGGCTTTTTGGGCGATGCCGTCTCTTTTACGGCTAAGTTCTACAGTACTTGTGTATTCTATTTCTTTGTCATCGTCAACAACGGTGACGACTCCGTCATATCCTTCTGTGTATGGATGTCCGTATTCATCTTCGCCTGAAGATCTGACGTAATTTCTTTCAAAGTCAATTGTATAATTTTTATAATCAGGAGTTTGGTTTTCAAGACGTTGTTTGAGAGTATTTATATTACCTATCAGGCTTGCTTTCTGCTCAGGGTCGCCTGAGGCTATTTCCTGGGCTACTTTTTCTTTGTTCATTCTGACCTGTCCGTTGAAGTTCATATAACTGATATTTTGAATTTTCATGCTCACGTCCCTTTTCTCTTTTTGTGCGGATATTGGATATAAACAATCTCAAAAATAAAATTTGTTATTTTTTTACGGTTTGTTAAATTTATTTTTTATATATGTTTTGGCAAGTGTTACAGCGCTTTTTTCGTCATAGAAAACATTCTCTGCTCCTATTTGAGAAGTGATGTTCAAATCCCTGAGCTGGTTGAGGACAGCTTCGTTTTTTATCACAAGCATAACTTTGATATGCTGCGTCTGGAGTCTGATGATTATGTCTTCGAGAGCAAAGATTGCGGATATATCAAGCAGGGCATTTGATTCATAATTCAAAATAAGATATTTTGTACCTAACATCTCATCAAAGTGGGAAACTATCTGAGTTGCAGAACCGAAGAAGAATTGACCGTCTATGTGCACAACACGAATAAGATATTTGTAGTCATGGACAAGTTCTTCTTCGAGTGCAAAAATTTCTTTGCTGTAGATGTTTTTTACTTCAAGGCTTGTTTTATCGGCAACTCTTTTGGCATATAAGAGTGCGGCAAGCGTAATCCCTGCGCCGACAGCAAATATGAGGTTATAAAACACCGTCAGCAGGAATACAAGTGCCAGAACATAGAGGTCGTCTTTCGGGGCATATTTGATTACTTTCAGAAATTTTGTATCAACTATGTCATAGCCTATTTTAATCAGGATGCCTGCAAGAACCGCAAGAGGAATTTCTTTCACGAATTCTGCGCAGGTCATTAGAACAATTATCAAAAACAGCGGATTGACAACAGCTGCAAATTTTGTTGAAGCTCCCGTGTTTATGGCAGCTACGGTTCTCATTGTTGCAGCAGACCCGCTCATAGAACCTGTCATTGCACACAGAATGTTTCCGATACCCTGTGATAGCAGAAGGCGTTTCGGACTGCTTTTTTCTCTTGTCAGAGAATCAGCGACAAGAGCAGTCAGCATACTCTCTGATGAGCAGACGACTGCAAGCGTAAGAGCAAAAGGCAGGGCAAGTTTCAGGACATCAAAGTTTATTTCAGGCAAAACAGGATGTGGAAGGTTTATGCTTACATCAGCGATTTTATCAACCTGAAAGCCCGCTTTTATTGAAATGAAAGTGCACAGCACAAGTGCGATTATTTGAGAAGGAATAAAACGATTTATTTTCTGAGGTATCAGAAAAACCGTCATCAGTGTAAGAACACCAAGGAACACAGCCTGTGTGTTTATATCCTGGAAGTCTGTAATCAGATGTTTCAGACTTTCTAGTGGTGTGGACATTGTTTTTTGTCCGACCAGAGGGTTGAGCTGCATAAGGATGAGGATTGTTCCGACGCCGTTCATAAAACCTGATATAACAGGATATGGCACATATTTGACGATTGAGGGGAGAGAGGTGAAAGAGATGCAGGTTTGTATAATCGCAGCAAGCAGCAGTACTGTAACTATTGCGCCTGCTTCGTAGTTGTAGGCAGCCATAATCGATGCCGTTACAATTGCAACCGGTCCTGTAGGACCTGAAATCATCGGGAGTTTTGTTCCAAGGATACCTGCGACAAGACACATTATGATAGCGCCCCACATGCCTGCGCTTGCGCCCATTCCTGTTGCCACGCCGAAAGCCAGTGCCTGAGGCAGTGCAACAATTGCCGATACAATACCGCCGAGGACATCGCCCCTCAAGTTTGATAAGAAATTTTTGAATGACTCCGTCTGCATAGGAATATATTAACACAAAGGTTTTTATATTATTTCATCATGCAAACGGTTTTATTTTTTGCGAAGTGTCTTTCTATGAGGCTCAGTATATCTGACATCAGTTTATTTTCAAAGTTTGTGTTGTACAGGGTGTTGATTTCTTTTATGAAATAACAAGGGCTTGTGACGTTTATTTCGGTGATTTTTTCATCAATTACATCAATTCCGACGAGATATAACTTACGTTTTGTAAGCTCACGGGCAACATGCTCGGCAAGTTCTCTTTCTTTTGGAGTAAGAGAAGCCGGTGCAAAAAATTTGCTCGAGTGAGTGTTAAATTTGAAGTCGTCTTCTCCGGGGAGTTTTGTGACGCACTCTTCATAAACGGTTTCACCCGTAATCAGAATTCTTTTATCTCCATGGACGGCTTTAGGCAGATATTCCTGAACCATAACCGAGGTTTTGCCGTCGTTGGTGATGGAAGAGATGATTGAGTTCAGATTTTTATCATCCTTGTTCAAATAATAAACACCGCTTCCGAAGCATCTGTTGAGGGGTTTGATTACTGCTTCATTCTGTTGTTTGACAAAGTTTTTTATGAGTTCTTTCGAGCTTGTGATTATGTTTTTGGGTATGTAGTCAGGGAAGAGGTTGATGTGAAATTTTTCGTTGAAGTTTTTTATTGATGAGGGGTCGTTTATCAGGAGAGTTTTTTCTCTGTCAACAAAATCGAAGACATAACAAGCGTTTATGTAGTCGACATCTACCGGCGGATCCGGTCTGAAGAAGACGATGTCAAAGTCGTTTATTCTTTTTGTTTTTTCTTCTTTTCGATAGAAAATATTTTCATCTTTCAAATATGTTTCGAAAAACATGGAGCAGGCTTCATGGTTTTCGATGAACAATCTGTTTTTTGTCGAGATGGAAACATCGAAATCTCTTTTGAGAAATTCTTTGATAAACCAGAAATTTGTGACCAGGTCATTGAATTCAAAATATTTAAGCTCAATGTCATCGATTATAAATAAAATTTGTTTTTTCATAGCAACCTTCTTCAACACAATATTATCAGCTAAACAAAAAAATACAATCTGCGATATAATTAACTCGGGGTAGCAGAGTTATGTATAAAAAGATAGTTGATGAGATAAAGAGTTTTTCATCACCTGAGGGGGCAAAGCGCCGTGCTTCGTTTTTCAAAACAGGCAGGGGGGAGTATGCTGAAGGAGATTTGTTTCTCGGTGTTGACTCTCCTTCGTTAAGGAAGATAGCAAAGAAGTATTTCAAAGCGGTATCTTATGCCGATTTGCAAAAAATGCTTGAGAGTCCTTATCATGAAATCAGAGTCGGCGCCGTATTTATTCTTGTGTTAATGTTCCAACACGGCAGTGAAGAAGAGAGGAAGAAGATATTTGATTTCTACATGGAGAATATCCGGTATATTAACAACTGGGATTTGGTTGATGTTTCTGCACCTTACATCGTCGGACCTGTTGCATTTGAAAATGAAAGCGTATTGTTTTTGCTTGCAAAATCTTGCAGGCTGTGGGAGGAGAGAGTTTCCGTTGTCGCAACGCTTTATTTTATTAAACAGAACAGGTTTGATGTTACGCTTTCTCTCGGGGAATATTTTTTGACTCACAGGCATGATTTGATGCATAAGGCTGTCGGATGGATGCTAAGAGAGGTCGGGAAACGTGATGAAAAAGTCTTGTGCGATTTCCTAGACAAACATATCAATCAGATGCCTCGTACTATGTTGAGATATGCAATTGAACGCTTCCCTGAGGATAAGAGAAGGCGTTATCTATTGAAGTAGTTTATTTGAAGCTGGCAAAAGTCAATGCCGCTTTTTCCTCAAGAGGGTTTCTCAGTTTTGTGATTGTTATTGTATCCTGGGGGGCTGAGTTTTCTTTTTGCTGTTTGTTGTATCTGTACTGTGTCCACAGACGGCTTATGCCGGCGAGAGTAAAACCCATAAATACAAGGCTGAACAGGAACGGAACCGCTGTGATGGTTGCTTTGCCTTTGATTAGTTTTGCAAATTCGTCTTCTACATTTGTTTTATTTTTCTTTGCAAGTTGTTTTGCAAGTTCGGGAAGTTCCTCTCTTGTTGGAGTAATAAGCGAGTTATCCGAGGTTTTCTTGATTAAATCAGGGAAGACGTTCTTTTTATGGAGTATGTTTTTGAAACCATGCTCAAACAACGAGCTTCCGAAGATTGTGTAGAAGGCGACAAGCGGGAGTCTTGTCATAACTTCGAGCTGGTCAAGGCGTCCTCTGTCTTTTGCTGCCTGATTGTATCCGACAACACCTGCCATAACCGTTGCCGCAAGCTGACCATGGCTCAAGGCAAGTTTGCCGTTGTTTGAGTCAAAATCGAAGTTGATGTATTTTCGAAGGAAAGAGTCTAGTTTTTTTGATTTTATGCCGATTTTTTCGAGTCCTTTTGATATTTGAGCGCCTGGTTGCAGAATACCTTTGCTTATTGATTGTATTGCTTTTGACCTGTGTCCTGCTGCTGCAAACAAAACTCCCGCTCCTAAAGATGCTGCAGAAACTATGGCGGCTTTTTTTATGTGTGATTTTGCGCTTTTCTCGACTCTTTGCTGCTGGGCTGTGTCTTCTTTTTGGTTTTTATTCAAGTTTGCTATGTTGTTGAAGTCTGATTTTTTGAAGACTTTGAGGGTGAAGAGATTTTTTGCAAAGCTGAGGGCGTATTCTGCTGCCGGGATAGCTGCACAGCTCAGGACGATAGCAGCCTTAATCGGAAGAAGATGCTTGTCTGCTCCGCTTTTTGTTAGTGCTTTGTTTGAGAGGATTTCATCAACGCTGTCAGGGATATGGGAATTCAACTGTTTTTGCAGGTTTTTGGGGGCAAATTTTGAGAATATTTTTCTTGAGATATGTTCGCCTATCAGCCCCGGAGCAAAGTAGAAGAGGGCAGATTCGCCGAATTCAAGAAAGCTCATTTCTGCCAGGTCAGCTTTGCTGCGGGCAAAGACGGCTTTTGGCACCCAGTTTGTTGCGGTGTCCTGCACAAATCTTGTGCCGGAGAGGTTTTCCTGCATTCTTATGAAAGAGTCAAGAGGCTTGAGGCTTTTGTCCAGAGTTGAGAACAGTGCAGACGGTGCTGCTTTGAAGGTTTGTGTCTGTTGATTTCGTTTGTATGATTTGTTTATGTGGTTTATTTTAAGATTCTGCGTCATGTATAGATTCCCTCAGTGATATAAAACCTGTAAATAAAAAAACTGCCTGTTTTGTTTATGCAGGCAGTTTTGAATTTTTATTCGAACAAGTTTTACATTCGGGATGAAAAACAGAGCCTGCATAAGTTATGCATGCTGCACATCATCATAGCTGTTGTAATAACTTGGTTGTTTTTCATGAGAAATTTTCCTTTGGTATTATTAATACTCTGAAAAATTTTTTGTGTCAATATATACTTTTTGGGAACTTATATAGCAAGTTTCTCAGATACTATTAAAAGTCCGTCATTCTGAGGGCTTTAGCCAGAAGAATCATAAATCCCGTTGTATCTGTATTGAAGATGCCTTCATTATTTGTTATAATACTATTGTCGGGCGACACTTCGGGTGTTTCTTTTGTGGTTAATCTTTTTTGATTTTCAGCAGAAGCCCCGACTTTTTTATATATAGTTTTAGTTGTTAAGGTTTTTGCCTGTTTTTACTTTTTCTATCTTATCAAGTTTGTCAACAAACGGCTTTATTGTTTCAGCCGACCTGTTTTCAGCTAAAGCACTGTCAAGCTCAAATTTTCTTAGAGCGTGTTTCAATACCGGATTGATATCTTCAAGACGTGTTGATATAGGCGTCAAAATTTTAGATGTCACATGAGCAAAGGTGTTATCCTTTTTTTTGACCTTTTTGACTATCTTATCAACATTATCAATATCAAATTCTATTCCAGACCCATCTTGCGGCGTCTTTCCGCTTCTTTTTTCATTTTCTCGAGGTCTGCCAGAGCTTGTTCTCTCGTTACTTTTCGAGGAAGCTTGCATCCGTGGTCTATATCCCACTGACCTGTCCGTATATCTTCCTTGATTACCGAGAGTATATCCTTCTTCTTCAATTCTTCCTTGATTTCCGAGAGTATAGCCTTCTCGTTCCACTCTTCTTGCATAAAATTCCCCCGCTTGTCTTGCTTCAACCTCAAAAGGTGTATTGTGATAATCATCATACAATTTTTTGTATGTTTTTAGTATTTCTCTTTGCATAGGTGTCAAAGAGTTGTTGTATTCTTGAGCTTCTGTTTGATTAAATTCATTAAGTCTATCGAAAACATCATTCAAAAATTTCTTATGTTTATTATAATATTCCAATCTGATTTTGTTAACTTTTTTTAGTTCTTTATAATTATCAACAAAGCGTTTCTCCTCTGGAGTGAGTTTCCCCTTCGAAGACAGTTCTTTATATTTCTTCATTTGTTTTGCATGTTGTACCTCATGCATAAAAGAAACAACAAAACCTCTCGGATCATTTCTTAAAACATCCATATTGAGCCATATCATCTTTGATTTGGATAAATGAGAGGCTCTTCTTCTCGGATTTTTGACATTATCGGGCATAGGACTGATTGTGTAGTCGGAAATATCAGACAGAGCCTCCTCAATCGGTTTCAAGAACTTGTTTTTTTCTATTAATTCTCCGACGGTTATCCCTTGTTTGCGGCTGTTGACAATATCCATCTTGTACTTAATATTGTTTATAAAACGACCGAGGTCAAAATCTTCACCGCTGTCAGGCGTTTCTATATCAACTCTTTCATCTGATAATCTTTCTACAGTGCCATCATCCCACCTGACTTCGTATTTAAATCTTTTTTTGCCGGAATAGTCTTTCCCTGTGGAAACAGACCCTATAATAGTTCCTTTTTTGTTCCCGTTTTTTAAAGAAACTCTATTTCCATATCCTTCTTGAGTTTTTCTGCTGTCAGGGGAAATTTTATCATCAGTCTTTTTATCCGGAATGTTATCTTCCTTAATTAGTCTTGCATAAAAACCTTCTGTTGGAGCTTTGGCTTGTTCCTCTATCTTCTCTGATTGAAATTCTCTTCCCTTTGGGCTATCTGTGGCATTCGGCGCATTATCTCCATTAATACGTCTGTTTTGCTCATCCCCGCCATCCGGCATTCTTTCGCTA
This sequence comes from Candidatus Adamsella avium, assembly GCA_904420445.1. Taxonomy (GTDB): domain Bacteria; phylum Cyanobacteriota; class Vampirovibrionia; order Gastranaerophilales; family CAJFVJ01; genus Adamsella; species Adamsella avium. The sequence continues at coordinate 705,458 of CAJFVJ010000001.1, forward strand.
TTCTCAAGACTTCTTCCTCTTCCTCTTTCAGGATTATTCCGTTCTCCATAAATCTTTTTATACTCTTTAGTGTTCTCTCCCAGAACTCGTCGTGCTTGTGATTCATTCGATATATCCTTCCTGTTTTCTTTCAGGTTATTATATCTGTTTTCACGGACAGGGGCAATGCCTTGATTATATATTAAAGAAGGATTGCTCAACTGCAGAATAATATTTATAATAAGAGTAAGGGAAGATTATCTATGAGAGAAGTTATATATTGCAAGAATATTAATGAAGCGGGAAATCTATACAGAATAAAGGTCATTCCTTTAATAAAGGAAAGAATGGACATGTTTTATTATGATAAAACACATTGGTCAATGTGCTGGATAGATGCAATATGTGTGTTAATGATAGAAGATAAAATACCACGTATAACAATTGATAAATATAAAAACGCATTATTTGAAGAAAATTCTAAAAATATGTCCGCTGCAAGAAAAATTATATATTGCAAGAATATGACGGAGGCAGATGAAAAATATCATAAGAAACTATTTCCTCTTATATATGAAAGAATGAACAGGAATTATTATAGAGAACCCCTTACTCACTGGTCGATGGGAATTATTGAAGCTGTATATGAATTAGTGCAGGAAGGTATACTTCCACGGCTTGTAATCAGCAGAGTGAATTGATGTGCCGTGATGGCTGAGCATAAGAGGTATCAGTCAAACATATCATAGAAGTGGTAGAATTGAAGCGGGGCGATTTTGATTATTTCTTCGAGAAATTTGATGTATTCATCCTGCATTTTTGAGAGGTTTTGTTTTTTTGTCAGTGAGTTATTTTGTTCAAATTTTTTGACATAAATCTTGTAGGTATCTTTTTTAGCTTTCAACGCAGCTATGAAATAAACAGGTGCCTGCGTGAGCTGGGCAAGTTTGAAAGTGCCTGATGGAAATTCAGCCTGGCGGTTGAGAAAATCAGTTTTGAAGGTGATTACAGAGGAGCCAGCAGACACTCTATCACCGGCTATAAAAACGATGTCACCGTGTTCGAGTTTTTCTTGTATTTCGACAGCTGTTGACATATCGATGTCTTCGACGGGGTAGGTTGAAGAATCTACTTTGGCTGATATTTTTGAAAGGAAATTATTAAAAATTTTACACTGGCTTTTGCTCAAAAATATGTTTGCATGCGGGTTCATCGGCCATATATAATTCTCCGGATTTGAGATGAAAGTTCTCAGGACTTCGATGTTACCTATATGAGTGCAGATGAAGAAGATTCCCTTTTTCTCATTCATCTGCTTCAGCAATTCTTCTTTGTCCGTTTCTTCTGCGAAGTTCAGTTTTTTTATGTCAAAGGTGCGTGCGCAGGTTTCCATTTTATCGACAAGAGAGAGTGCATAGTTCAGAACATTTTTATACATATTGATGATGGTTGGTTTGGCGTCTTTGTTTTTTGTATATTCAAAGATTATCGAGAGGTTTTTTCTTGTATATGTCCTAAGCTGTTTTGAGAAAACGAACGTGCAGAGCGAAACAACGACAGCAATAAGCTGCAGGGCTTTTTTGCCGAAAATTTTATAAACATGCCATGAGAACAGGAGCCTTTTTTCTCCGGCGGCTTTTTCTTTTTGCTGATACCATTTCATTTTTTCCGGCACTCCAGAAAGGTATAGTCATATTTGCCGATATTATAATAAGTTTTTTTGATTTTAAGCTTTGATTGTTCGATGAGTTCTCTCATTTCTGTTTCTTTGTACATTTTGCTGCATCCGTTTGCCATGCAGGTAAAATAAAGAGAAATATGCGCAAGAGCATATGCTGCGCCTTCGAACAGCTGGTTATCTATAAACGGTTCGAGTATGAAAATTCTTGTGTTTTCGTCTGATGCGTCAGCTATTTTGTTGAGGATGAACAAAACCTGTTCTTTTGAAAAACAGTCGAGAAACTGGCTCATAAGGAAAGTATCCGGATGAGGAGTTATTGAGAGTTTCTCATCAGAAAGGATATTTGCGCCGACAAACTTGCATCTTTCAGTATTAAAGTTTTTTTGAGTTTCTGCAATGTTTTCAGGCAAATCGAGCATGACAATCGTGCAATTTTTGTCAAAATCAAGGCAGGCTTTTTCGAATTTGCCGGTGTTGCCTCCGATGTCACAGATGACGCTTGTTTTCTTTTCGAAGATAATTCTCAGAATTTCATCGAAGCAGTCATCAGAGTAATGGTGATCAAACTCACACCAGCTTTTTATCATCTTGTCATTGAGTTTTGTGAGCACCTGATAAATTGTCGGCGAGTCAAAGTAATGTTTTTGCAACCCGAGGGGTTTGTTTTCTCTCAGAGATTGTGTGAGCTCGGTCACTCCTATGCAGCAGATATCACGTACAAAGTTGAAGTTTACACGTGTCATCTCATCAAAGAGGAAGGCTTCTGCGAGTTTTGTGTTTGAGTATGTAAGGTCAGGATTTTCGCTGACGAGTCCGATGCAGACAGCGGCATCAAACAGGGTATCGACGGCATATCTTGAAACATTGCAGGCTTCTGCCAGCTGTTGTCTTGTTTTGGGACTTTCGTTGAGTGATTGCAGCAGACCAAATTCGAGCAGCGCTACGACAATCTGGAACGTAAACGGAGCAAAGGCAATCTTTTGCGCTTCTGTCAGTGCGCTAACCGTTTCAGAAGTGTTTTTCTTTTTTCTTGTATATTTTGTTTTTGTTGATTTTTCTTCCATAGTGCAACTAAAATTATAGCATGAATAATATTAATATATTTTTTATTAACATCAGTAAATTTTTAAAAAATATTGATGAGTCTTCTCTTGATTGTTTTCTTGAAGGTAAAAACTTTTTGAGTGCAAAGAGAAAACGGGAGTTTTGTTTGGGGCGGTTTCTTCTTAAGTATGTTTTGAAGAATTTTTATGACTTATCAGAGGTAGAGATTGATGTTGAGAACAACAAACCCTGCATAAAAAACGGCAGTGTAAAATTCAGCATATCTCATTCAAACAATATGGTTGCTGCGGCATTTTATAGGAAGAATATCGGTGTAGACATTGAGTTTATGAAAGAGCGGGACTTTGAGAAGCTTTTTGATTATTGCGGGATTGATGGAGAATGTTTGGATAAAAAAGAAGAATTTTATCGCTACTGGACGAGATATGAAGCTGAGATAAAGCTTGCAGAGCCTGTTTGTGAGTTTATCACTATGAAAATTTTTGATGATTATATGTTATCGCTGGCTTTTGGAGATGGGGCGGATGTATCAGGCATCAAAACAAGGCTCAGGATGTATGAGCTTGTTAGCCCGAGTGAAAGGATGAACCCAAGCGAGCTGATTAATCTGAAACTTGTCATGGCAAGCAAAAAGAATGAGAACACTGTTGTTGCGCAGGAAATCAATACAGCCCAGTTTGATTTCAGATGAGGGGTTGTTTGATTTTTGGTCGAGTTGTATCTGAAGATTGAATAATCAAGGCTGAAGCCTGCAATTAAAAACAAAGAGAGGATGTGAAAGAGGTTAATCTGTCTGTTTGACAGACTCAGGATGCCGATGACAAAGAGTCCCGCAAGGAGAGGGGGAAGGATTATTTTTGCTGCATTTTTGGGTTTGTAGATGATTGAGAGAATTGCAAACAAAATCAAAACAGCAGGAAGTATAAGTTTCAGGCAGGAGGTTCTGCAGTGTTTAATTTTATTTGATATGTCATTTTTCAGGTCGATGAATTTCAGATTTTTGTTGTTTTGAGAGTTTTTAAGTTTTTGCGACGTTTCGTTTTGCAGGATGATTATAGATGTATGGTCGTCGACCATAAAATCTTTGAGTACGGGGAGTTTTAGTTTATCATATGTTAAATATTCCTGTTCATCAGATGTGTTGAGGAGGTTTGTTCTTATATTTTCAGGGAGGAAGGCGGCGTAGTTATTCAGTTCTTTTTTATATAAGGTGTTGATAAGGAGGTTGTTTTCCTTTTGTTGTTTTATTGATGGAAGAAATTTGCTCAGAGAGGAGAAAGAGTTTTGGTCGAGGTCTTTTGTAGCTGTTTCCTCCGCTTCTAGTATTTCTTGCAGATTGTCACCTTTTATCAACAAGAATAAGGGTGATGAGTTGTTTTTATTCAGCTTGTTGTAGAGAGCTTCTGCATTTGCAAGAAATTTCGGCGGTCTGTACATGTCTGTTATACTGTCGTTAAAACTGATTTTGAACAATCCTGCGCAGGCAATCAGCAAAAGTGTTGAGGCTGATATTATTTTTATTTTTTGTGGACCTTTGTTGAATGGAGTAAATATATCTAAGTTTGCGGGAGTGGGTTTTATGTTTTTGCATAAGATGGGATAGAAGAGAACGACGAAGAGGTAGACGCAGAAAAGACCACCTGAAGTGAAGACAGAGATTTGTTTTAGCAGTTCGATGTGTGAGAATAACAGCACGAGGAAGGCGCAGACGGTTGTCAGCATACTCATTGTCAGACTTTTGAAGATGAGTTTTAGGTCATTGTTATGGGCAAAATAGTGCAGGGAGTAGTCAACGCAGATACCAATCAGAGTTGATGAGAACACAAATGTGAGGATATGGATTGAATCGAAAAAAATTGATGTGAGCATATAACCGCAGAGCATTCCCAATGACAGACTCAGCGCAATCGGAAGAAGAAGTTTGTAAGACCGGAAATAGAACTTGCAGATAAGGATTATAAACAGCGAAGAGAGCAGGCAGATGAGGTTTATTTCCTTCATTGACTTTGAGCTTGCATAATAGGTATGGACAGGCGAGCCTGTCAGGAAGATGTTTGTACCTTTGTATTTTTGCTCGATTTGCTCTTTTGTTTTGATTATTTTGGGCATCTCAAGATTGAGCAATGTGGGAGAGAGCGAGATGTCTTTTTTGAATGTAAGTTTGAGAATTGTGTAATATTTTCCGTCTAGTTCATATAAGTCGCCTGTGTTTTGCTGCGATAGCATGCTGAGATAGTCGCTGAAGAGCAGAAACGGGTCTTCTTCAAGCGGGAGCAAATTGATGCTCAACGGGTTGTAGAGTCTTTCGAGGCTTTCTTTTTTAATGAGTTCATAGTTGTCATTTTTCAGTTCGGTTCTTGTTTTTTTGGAGAGAAGTTTTTTGTGGTGCGTTTTATATAACTCAAGAAGGTCTGAAATTTCTTCTCCTGTTGAGATATCAGATTGAAGAGAACTTTTATCGGTCAGTTTGAGAAATTCTTTTTGTGCTGCATCAGCCTGTGTCATATCATCAGATTCGAATATAACGTTGAAGCGCCCCGAGTGTTTGTTGCTGAGGTTAATGAGTGTTGTATCTTCTTTGCTGTTTGATAAGACAGCTTTCAGGATGTTTGTCTGGGATTTTTTCGGGTGAAAGAAGACGAATATTGCCATAGAGGCAAATATTATGCAAAAGAGTATTCTCAGTATGTTGATGACGGTGTTTTTCATTTTCTAAGCGCATTGAGTAAAGCTGATTGTTGTTGTATTGTTTTCTGTTGATATTGTCATTTTGGTAATAATGCCCGAGTTGTTGATGTTTTCTCCTGTTATGCAAAGACTTTTCAGGCTTTTGTTCAGCGGGCTTTTTGATTTCGGTTTCAGGGCAAAAATCCATTGCGAGCTGTTGAGGGGCATATAGTAGAGGTCAAAGTTTTTTTCGATGTATGAGAAGTTTTTATTCACCACTGCTTTGACAATGGAGTTTATTTGTTTGTTGTCAGCTGTTGTATAGGAGTTTTTTGCCTGAATGGGGTATGTTGTTTCGAAGTTTACGCCTTTATCTTTGATGAATTGAAAATTGCCGCCTGAAGTCAGATTTATTTTTGATGAGGTGAGATATTTATTTTGAGTGAATTTGCAGGTTTTATTTTCAAAAACGGGCATTTTTTTTGAGGCGTCCTCTGCGCTGATGGGGTGGTTGAATATATCAGAGGCATAAGCATTTTTAGAAATTGCAAATAAAAGCAGTGCAAGAAGCAGAATGTTTTTTTTCATCTGTTTAGTATTCCTCGATTTTTTTCAGAAATTTTTCATGTGCGGTATAGAGAGATTCTTTTGTTGTTGAGTCAATTCGAATTTGCATACTTCTTGCTTTGAAGATTTTTTCGCCTGTTTTTGAGTCTTTTATTATATAGCTTATAATCAGGGCAGGTTCAACGCTTTCAAGGGTTGATTCAACACGGAGTTTTTGCCCGAAAAAGGCGGGTTTTATGTATTTCAAGTCCATTGTGGCGACAGGATATGCAGTGTTGTCATTTTTCATATCTTCGTAGGTATAGCCTATTTTTTCGAGCATGTCGCATCTTGCTGCTTCGATATATTTGAGATAATTCCCATGCCAGACAACTTCCATGGGGTCGAGGTCATAGAATTCCACTTTCAGGTCATATTCGGTTTTTATTTTTTTCATGAGTCCTAAGTCCAAATAGTGCTAGTTTTCTGAGGTTTCAAAAATTCCGCTTGAATATATTATATCATTGTATTCATAAGTGTAGTTCAGTTTTTTTCCGTTAAGACGGAGTTTGAGTTTTAGTTTTTCGTCAGGTTTTATGACGTGAGAGAATTTTATTTTTTTTGCGGGGGAAGCGAGAATTTTTTTGTTGAAGGATGCAGCGGCGAACATGTGGGCAAAATAAAGCTGTACAACTCCCGGCAGAACGGGGAAGTTCGTGAAATGTCCTTCGAAGAAATTGCAGCTTTTTGAGAATGTCATTTCGTATTCTGCTTCTGTTTCACCGATGGTGTAGTTTGTGACAAGAGGAAGAGATAAATTCATGTTGAAGAGTTCTTCTATTTTTGCTTTGTCGATTTTTCCCGTGTTCGTTTTCGGGATTTCGTAGAGAAATTTCCATTTTTGGGGGACTATTTCTGATTTATTTTTCAGGAGATTTTTGAGTTGTTTTACTAGTGTTTGTCTTCCTTGCGAGTGTGTATTGAGGTATATTTCCTTGCCTTTTTGAGTCAGAACTGCGGCGCAGGCAAGTTTTTCTCCGTGTTTGAAGCAATAAGACGCTTCAATCAGGTCTGTGTTGTTCAAAAAGGTTTCTATTTCCTGTGTATTGACTCTTTTCTCCTGAATTTTGACAATTTTATCCGTTCTTGCCCCAAGGATGAAGGTTTTGTCATCGAGTTTTTCGATGGTGTCATTCAGAGATATTTTATCTGAGAGGAAATAAGGTGATTTGACCGTTATCTGAGAATTTTCATCCGTTTGAATTTCGGCGCTTCCAAAGCAGCGGTAGTTTTCATCTCCTGTTTTGATTGCGACAGTCCCTGTTTCCGTGCTGCCATAAATTTCCGTAATCAGCACTCCGAATTTTTTGAAGTATTCTGCTGTTGATGGTTTGAGTTTATCTCCTGCAGAGAAGATAACTTTTGGCGGTTTGCTCAGGTTTACACCGTATTTTTCGTATTTTTCAAGGAAAGACGGGGTTGATACAAAAATGGTGTCGTGTATGTCAGAGGTATCGGGGTATATGATTTCATCAGCGCAGAGCAGAAAACTGTCGCATTCGCATAATGCGATGACAAGCCAGAAAACGAAGCAGTACATATGGGCGGCTCTTGTTGAGGTTATGATTTTTATGCGTTTATTTTCAAGCGGGGAGATTGAGTTTATTTCGTTCAGAAGGTCTTTTGATTCGACGACCATGTTTCTGAGGTTTTTTCTCGCCTTTTTGGGTATGCCTGTTGAGCCTGAAGTGAAAAGGGTTATGTATGTTTTGTCATAATCGGGCTTTTTGAATTCTATGTCTCCGGAGTGGATATTGTCACATTTTTTGACTTTTTCAAGTGAGATATATTCTTCTTCGATGAGGAAGGTTTTGTTGAGGTCAGCGAGAAGAAATATTTCTTTCTCTGCAAAAGCGGCTGCAAGAAAGCACAGAGCAAAGTCAAAGTTGTTTTTTGCGGCGATAAGGACATTTTTGCATTTGTCCTCTTTAAGCCTTATGATATCATGAGCTATCTGCGACTTTAGCCACCCGAGGGTATAAGTCTTTTTCCCGTCGTCTATAATTTCGAGATTGTCGTATTTTTTGTTGTTTATTATTTCAAATATATTCATATCGGATAGATTAGAATTTGTTTTTTAACCTGAATATTGTCCTGATAGTATATTCTATCGCAAAAAAACATCCGAGGAAAAAATAAGATAAAAATCCGTTGTATAACATCCAGATTTTATCTGACATAAAACATGTGGCAACTGACAGAGCAAACTGAACAAACAGGTATACACACCAGATATAGGTCAGATTTTTTGTATAAATCTTTACGGATTCAGATAGAGTTCCTTCTGTTATTTTTGCAAATTTTTGGATGATAGTTTCTTCCTGAAACAAAGAAGAAACAAAAACGAGGAAGATGGCAAAGTTGACAGCGACAGGATAAAGCTTAAGCCCGTTGAAGCGGGTAAAGTGAAAAATCAGAATAACGGCAAACGTAAAAAATGTTGAAAAAACAAATCCGTATTTTTTGATTAGTGTCTGAAGAGTCTTCAACAAAATTCTCACCGGTTTTATTTTACGAGTTCTTCAATTGCGTCAATCACGTCTTTTACTGTTCTGATTTGTTTGAAGTTATCAGGAGAAATCTTTTTTTGAGTATAATCCTGCAAACGCACGGCGAGGTCAACAGCGTCTATGCTGTCAAATTCCAAATCCTCAAACAGGTTTGCATCAGGAGTGATTTTTGATTCGTTGATTTCAAAATCTTCAACCAAAATACTCTTAAGTTCTTTTTCTATTTCTTCTCTCGTGAATGTAGAACTCATCTTAATCCTCTAGAGTTAGTTTGTTTGCTGGCTTCTGATTAAATCGGCAAGTGTTTTGACGGAATAAAAATGTTTCCGGTTTTGTTCTTTATCCGAGCCCATTTTGAGGTTATATTTCTTTTTCAGCGCCATACCGAGTTCGAGGGCATCAATTGAATCAAGCCCAAGCCCGTCGATAAAAAGAGCTTCATCAGTATTGATATCATCAGGAGTGATATCTTCAAGCTCCAGCACGTCTATAATAAGTTTTTTTAATTCATCTTCCAGCGTCATAATCTGTCCTTTTACTATATTTTATAGCCTAAACAACACACAAAGTCAATTCATTGAAGCTGATTTGATTTTTTCTTTTATAGCCTGGTTTACACGGTTTCTCTTCTGAATTTGTGTGAGATTTTGTTCTTTAAAGTCTGAGGTTTTTATTTCGTTGTTGACGGTTATTGTATAGGTTGGTGTTTTATCCCCTGCGTCATAAAATTTTTGATGTTTTGCAAGAAATTTTGTATCACAGCTGATGTGTATTGGGATTATATCTGCACCTGTATGCAGAGCCATAACAGCAGCCCCTTTATGGAGCTTCAGGTCTTCGCCATCTGTTGTTCTTGTTCCTGTCGGGAAGATTATGATGTTGTAGCCTTGGTTGAGAATTTCGACCGATTCTTCTAACATTTTGTCGTTATCTTCATCGTTTATGAGATAAAGTGATTTGACGATGTTTCCCATGAAGGGGTTTCTTTTTATTTCTTTTTTTGCAATGCACAGGGTATTCGGAAGAAATCCGATTAAAATTACTATATCAATAAAACTCGGGTGATTTGCGACGATAATTTTCCCATGCGGGTTGTTTAGTTTTTCAGGGTTTGTGAAGTTGACTTTTATCAGTCCTGTTTTTTTCATCAGCTCGGTAAAGTATTTCCAGGTTTTGTGAATTGTTTTGCAGAATTTTTGACGTCTGTTTTCTTTTTTTACAAAGACGGAAATAATCGGAAAAATAAAATAGTTGATGAGAATGGCACCGATGCCGAAGACAGAGAATAAGAAGGATATCAAAACACTTCTCCACACTCTTCTCAAAAGATGCATTGTGAATCTCCGTCTATTTTGTAAAGTTTGTTGCCTATGAGTTCTGCATTCGCTTCTCCATGAGGCGAGATGATGCATCCAAAACCATGGACTGTATCTGGAGTCAGCGCATCGCAAAAACAGTATAAAACATAATCATCATCAGCACTCAGCACTGCTTCTATCAAACCTGCGCCGAATGTGACATCTTCTGCAGAAACGGAGTTATAGCTTTTTGTGATTTTGTTCAGAAGAGAGAATTGCCCTACTGCGCTGTTGTGTACTGAACCGCTGAATGTTGCTGGAGAAACTTCATTTTCTTCGGAGTATTGTTTTATGAGCTTGTTCAGGTTGTCGAGTTCTCCGTATTGAGAGGCGAAGACGATTTTTATGTTTCGATTTTTTTCATCCAAACTCGAAAAACATTCATTCATTATGCAAAGGGCTGTTTTGTCAACGGGCGTGAGTTTTCTTCTTGCCATCGGGTGCAAAAATGATACATCTGTGCTCTTTGCGTTTTTTGTGCAATATGTTTTTATACAAAATTTCAAGTTTTACTCAGACTCTCAATAAAATTTTCTACGGTTTATGGTAATATTTATTTTATTATAAATTTGTTTTTTTATCAAAAGAGGACGCTCTTTCCTTATGAACGGAGTCTACATAAATTCTTACAGCGCTGTATCAAACCTTGGAGATGATATTTCATCAATGTTTTTTCATGCACTTGATGAGCGCTCAAACTTTTTGACTTTGGATGATACTGTTATAAGAGGAGAACCGTTTTATTTCGGAGAGATAAAAACTTCTCTGCCCAAAATAGATGATGAAAAGTACAACACCCGCTGCAACAGCATATTGCTGCATTGTTTCGGGAAGATTGAAAACGAAATAAACACTGCTTTGACAAAGTATGATAAAAGCAGAGTCGGCGTGGTGATTGCGTCGACAAATTCGGGTGTTGATGAATATGCACTCAGGGGAGATGTTGACCTTGCTCAAATAGGTAATCCTGCTGCCTTTTTGAGGAAATATCTCGGTTTGACGGGCTTTTTCTGCGGAATTTCATCAGCGTGCACTTCGGGGATTAAGGCTTTTTCGACGGCACGCAGACTTCTTTCTCATGATGTTTGCGACGCCGTAATTGTCGGTGGAGTTGATTCTGTGAGCAGGACACCTGTGTATGGATTTCACTCGCTTGAAATATTATCAGGCGAGCAGACAATTCCTTTCAGCAAGAACAGAAACGGAATAAATATCGGTGAAGGCGGAGCGTTGTTTTTGCTTGAGAAAGAAAAAACTTCTGCTAATTCGATAAAACTCTGCGGAATAGGAGAAACATCAGATGCTTATCATTGTGCAACGCCTGATCCGGAAGGTATTCAATCTTCAAAAGCAATAGAACTTGCTCTTGAGGACAGCGGGCTTGATAGAGGGGATATAGATTATATCAATCTGCACGGCACAGGAACGGTTACCAACGATTTGATGGAAGCGAATGCTGTTTATAGAGTTTTTGGAGATAAAGTTCCCGCAAGCTCAACGAAATCTCAGACAGGACATTGCCTCGGGGCGTCGGCAGCTCTTGAGTCCGCTTTATGCTGTGCGATTCTTGATAAGTCGATTAATAAAGAACATTATCTTCTCCCTCATCGTTATGATAATGTTTATGATGACAAGCTCCCTGCGCTTTCTCTTGTCAAATACGGTCAGAGAGCCGATAATATAAAATATGTAATGAACAACGCTTTTGGCTTTGGGGGGTCAAATGCCGTTATGATACTTGGGAGCGATTGATGCTTATTAACGAAAAAAATCTCGAAAAAATCCTTCCGCATGATTATCCGATGATAGTTCTTGATGAGCTGTTGGAGGTTGATATGGTAAAACATGTTGTGACATCATCTGTTACCGTTCGGGAAGATAAAATCTTTTATGACGGGACATTAGGGGGGATATCACCGCTTGTCGGAATTGAATTTATGGCGCAGACAGTCGGGTGTTATGCGTATTTTGAGAACGGTCAGAAAAAACCGAGGATAGGCTATCTTTTGGGCAGCAGGCAATATAACTGCAGTCTTGAAAAATTTGAGCTCGGCAAAACATATAAAATCGTTGCTAATCGGATTTTTTCGGATAATGAGCTTGTTTCGTTCGATTGTTTTATTTATAATGATAATATTGAGTGCGCAAGAGCAACAGTAAATGTTTATTTGCCTCAAGATGTTGAAACTTTAACAATTTAGCGGGTTTATCAATGGGTAAGAATATTTTAATAACAGGTTCAAGCCGTGGTATCGGTAAGGAAACAGCTCTTTATATCGCAAAAAACAACAGTGATGTTGAGATTGTTCTGCATTGCAACAAAAATATTTCAAAAGCCGAAGAGGTGAAAAAAGAAATTGAATTATTAGGAAACAGTGTAAGAATTTTGCAGTTTGATGTCAGTGATAGAAAACAGTGTCATGATGTCATCTCAAAAGATATTGAACAACACGGCGCTTATTACGGTGTTGTTTTGAATGCGGGGATTGCAAGGGATAATGTGTTCCCCGTGATGGAAGATGAAGAATGGGATGATGTTTTGAATACGAATTTGGGCGGTTTTTACAATGTTTTGAAACCCGTTGTTATGTCGATGATTGAAAACAGAGTCCGTGGCAGAATTGTCACGATGTCATCAATTTCAGGACAGGCAGGAAACAGGGGGCAGGTAAATTACAGCGCATCAAAAGCGGGGATTATCGGAGCAACAAAGGCTCTCAGCCTTGAACTTGCAAAAAGGGGCATTACCGTCAACTGTGTTGCCCCGGGAGTGATTGATACTGAGATGATAGAAGGCATTCCCGTTGATGAAGTGAAGAAAATGATTCCAATGAGAAGACCCGGGACAGCAAAAGAAGTCGCAAGTCTTGTTAACTATCTTATGGGTGAGGATGCGTCTTATATTACGGGACAGGTGATTGCCGTAAACGGAGGGATGTACCGGTGAAAAGAGTTGTTGTTACGGGCATGGCGATTGCAAGCCCTCTCGGGTGCGGTGTTGAGACAGCTTTCTCTAATTTGAAAAAGCTGAAAAATTGTGTTATCCACTGGGATAAGCTTGATGAATTTCAGAATATGAACACCCGTCTTGCTGCTCCTGTCAGAGATTTTGTTATTCCCGAGCATTTTAACCGCAAAGTTCTTCGCACAATGGGGCGTGTTGCTTATATGAGCACGGCTGTATCTGAGGAAGCTCTAAAAGATGCGGGGCTTCTTGAGGATGAGATTATTTCAAACGGAGAAACAGGCGTAAGCTATGGTTCTTCATCAGGTTCTCTCGAGTCAATCATTGATTTTTATACAATGGAGGTCGAAAAGAAAGTCCGCTGCGTAAACTCTGGGTCTTACATAAAGATGATGCCTCAGACAACGACCGTTAATATATCGTTGTATTTCAAGACAAAAGGCAGGCTTGTTCCGACATCGACAGCCTGTACTTCTGGAGCTATGGGCATCGGGTATGCCTATGAAACAATAAAAAACGGTTATCAAACAGTGATGATTGCAGGAGGGGCGGAGGAGCTGCATGAGTCGCATGTTGCGATTTTTGATACGCTGTATGCAACAAGCCTGAAAAATGATACCCCTGAACTTACACCATCGCCGTTTGATGCAGGCCGTGACGGTCTTGTCCTCGGAGAAGGCGCAGGGACATTGATTCTTGAAGAATATGAGCATGCAAAAAAACGCGGGGCAAAGATTTATGCTGAGATAATAGGCTTTGGAACTTCGACTGACGGCTCTCACATTACAAATCCTTGCCATGAAACAATGGGGAAGGCTCTCGAGCTTGCGATAAAAGATGCCGGAATATCTCCTGATGATATAGGTTATGTCAATGCTCACGGTACCGCTACCATACACGGTGATGAAGCTGAGAGCATTGCAACATATGATGTTTTCAAAAGAGCTGTGCCGATAAGTTCTCTTAAGAGTTATACAGGGCATACTCTCGGTGCCTGCGGTGCGATAGAAGCTATACTTTCTCTTGAGATGATGAACAGCGGGTGGTATGCCCCGACGTTAAATCTTGAGAACGTTGATGCAAAATGTGCACCGCTTGATTATATCACAGGCAGCGGCAGAGAGATTGATACAAATATTATTATGTCAAATAACTTTGCTTTCGGGGGGATTAATACGTCTTTGATATTCAAGAAAGTTGAGTAGTAATATTGAGCAAACAATCACCCCTGTCACTCTGAGCAAAGCGAAGAGTCTTTTTTGGGGTGAAGGTCATATTGAGCGGAGCGAAATATCTTTGTTGTAGAGTTTTCACCATTTGAATGACAGGGATAGCAAAAATATGCTAAAATAATTTATATTTTTGTTCGGTTTAATCGGGGTATGTCTATTATTACTAATTTTATTAGTAAGTATAACCCTATCAAATTGTGCATATTCTTCAAAAGAAAAAGGCGGATATTTTAAAAAAATACGCACTGATTATCAATTACAGGAAGGTTTTCCGATAGTAAAATTAAAAGATGGAAGAATTTTTCTTACAGCTTTGAAACTTTTTTTTGATCCAAAAACAAACACTTTTAGAAAAACTACTCAATATCCTAAAAACGTTTCAGGTGATGCAATTTTATTAAACAATGGTAAAATTTTATTTTTTGAATATTATCTCCCTCAACCTTCGAATTCTGACCCTTTAAAATCAAAATTAATTAATTTATTTTATGACGATTATATAAAAAAATTAATTAAAGAGGATATAGGATATGATATGCCATTTGAGTTACTTACATTATTAGAGCAAACCAAATATAAAAAACAACTGCGAGATGAATATTATAAAAAAAGTGAAAAAGATAGGGCCGCAATATATATGCCTTATTTGAAGAAAAATCCCGAATTGTTGAAAAAATATAATGATTATCTTGCAGAAAGAGAAAATAGAAAATATGCTTGGTTGTTTGATCCGGAAACAGAGACTTTTGAAAAAATAGGCAAAACTATTTATCTTAGAGAAGATACGCTTAAGACGTTATTAAAAGATGGAAGAGTTTTTTTAACGGATAATTACGGAAAAAATATAGAAATATATGACCCGGAAGATGGTCAATTTAAAGCCTTGAATACTGAAGCACCTGATTTATTTTTTACTTTTAGACCTCAAGCTTCTATAAAAATAAAAACATTAAATAATGGAAATATTTTTTTATGGGGAAGTAAATATACAATATATGATGTTAAAAATAATACTTTTTCGTCTCCGAAACCATTTCCTCTAAAATCATATAGTAATTTTCTGATGTTGAAAGATGATAAAATTCTATTATTTACAGGAGGAAAAAGTGTATTTTTAACAAAAGAATTGAAAAATTTTCCTAATAGTCCTGCCCCAAACTCAAAAATGTATGCATATTATTGGGAAAAGGTTGATGCGACTGAAATTATGATATTTGATATAAAAAAAGAAGAAATCTCTTATGTCGGACATTTGGCAATCCCAAGAGGAGGGGATGTTAGTGTGAAGTTCAGTGCTGTTGAGTTGAAAGATGGACGAATTTTGATTTTTGGAGGAGAAAAAGATTATAGCAACAGACGGTTGGGCGCACCTGCTAAAGAACTGAAAGAAGCAGAAATACTGGATTTAAAAACAGGAAAATCAACACTTCTCAACAATAAAATGAATTTTTCGAGAGTAAATGACGATGCAATATTGCTTGATGATGGAAGAGTTTTAATATATGGCTGTAATAATTACTATACTTATTCTGGAGAGCTGTTTATTCCAAGATAATATAATTTCTAAGGAGAATTCAATATGGTCTCAATGTAAAGAGTCACATGGTTTGATTTCTTGTTACAGATGGTTTGATTATTTTGGGCAACATAAATTTAAAATTTTAAATTTATGAGCAAATTTTTATTCCAAAGTTCATAATAAAATTAGAAATTTTTAATAAAACTCAGCTCTAGATACTGAATTAATTTTTCTCCTATGATACTCTATTTCATTTTTAAAAGTATCTAAAGTGTAAAATTTAATAGGAATCCTTGTTTGAGATAAATTCAAATCAAAATATGGCATTTTAGTTAATGATAATAAAGTTTCATATGGAAGCATTTTATCTGCCTTGTGATTTTCATATATTATTGTTTTATATGGAATCATTATAATGACCGCTGATATGTGCTTATTTTCTTCTCTTTCAAACATTCCATTAAACTTTAATGTTGGTATATTACCGGCACCGGAATAATCTTCCAAGACGAGATCTCTTTCCTGAGCATAAAAAGCCTGCCATAAATATCCAGAATAAAAATATTCACCTCTGAAAGATAAAAATAATGGCTTTGCAGCTTTGCCTGAAATAGAAAAATAATCCGGATTAAATAGATTAATTGCTAATATATTATAATTTCCTACACTTAATTGTCCGCTTGATGATTTTATATTAGAAAACTTACTAATACACATTTCCCCTACTGTTTTAAATTTTGGATTATATCCAACGGGAGACACCGTAATAATTGATGATTGTATACTTCCCTTTGGTGCACTTTTTATTTTTTCTGCAACTTCTTTTTTAAATTTTTCTAGTTTTTTCTGTTCTTGTTCATTCATTGAAGGAGTATTAACTTCAATGTAAACTTTATGTCCATTTATTATACTTTCAAAATCAGGTGTTGCAGTTTTCTTTTCTTTTATAGGAGTAAAGTCTTCAGGATGAATAAAAAATATATATCCCATAGTAAAAATTTCACCGAGAATCGCATTTCTTCCAGATAAAGTTTTTTCTTTAAGATACATATCAAACTTTTTTCTTAACCATTGTTTATGTGTCTCATTCCCTAATTTCAAAACTTGTTCTATTATGAGATTTAGCCTTGTGGCTTTTTTATTTTCATCGTTATCATTGGAGTTAAAGGAATGTCCGAAATGATTATTTGTTACTGCGGATAACATTATCTTAAGCGGATCTTTATCTTTGAAACTACAAATTTTCAATAAATCACTGTCTGATAAATATTGATTCAAAGTTGCCTTGAATGTTTTTTGCAGTGCCATTCTTACTTTATTATAATTTGTATATTCAATAATTTTATAAGTAATTTCAGTATATGAACCGACATTTTTTTCTTCAGAAAATTCCGCCTGAATATCGTGCTTCGTACAAGTTTCTAATTCTTCTATGTCTAAAGACATATTTTTGCACTGCCGTCTTAATAAATTCATATATCTTGTTGCATTATTGGGGATTATAAAAGAAATACGTTTATTTAATTCATCAAGCTTTACTTCAAACTTAGCATCATTGAGAATGGGAATCTCTTGCTTGCAAAACTTTATTTTTATTTCATTTGACTTAAAGTTCTTCATTAATATCTCCAATAAATTATATATACAATACGTTAAAATAAGTTACTTTCTATTAATCCATGGTACAAAAAAAATCTATTTAAACAAAATAATTCAAATACAACAATCAAAAATAGCCAAACTGTTTTTAATTACTAAAGAATGAAATTTATGTGTACGGAGAATTTTTTATAATATTTTATGCTAAAATTAGTGCAGATTATTTATGAGAACAATCAATACAAAGTTTCAGAATCAATATTCTGCATTAATAGAGGCAAAGCGTCTTGAAGAATTGTCAAAAGACAAAAATTTGTTGCCTGTTTATGCCTCATCGACTGCAAAGATTTTGCCATATCAGATAGCGGCGGCAAGATTTGCATTACGGTCTGACTTTTTAAAAGGCTGTATTCTCTGTGACGAGGGTTCTCTTGGTAAAACTTATGAGGCATTGTTTGTTGCAGGACAAAAATGGTATGAGGGAAAGGAAAACATTTTGGTTGTTCTTCCGTCAAATCTTGTAACACAGTGGAAACGGAAACTTGACAGGGATTTTACACTCCCGTATGTTTTTTGGAATAATACAAAAAATATTCCTGATGAAGACGGTATTGTTTTGACAACATACGATTGTGCTATCAGACATGCCGATAAAATAAAAGAACGTGATTGGGACCTGGCGATTTTTGATGAGGCTGATGTACTTGCAAATTACACAAAAGACACGACGGTCATATTAAAAAATGCAGTACGTGAGGCATACAAGTTACTTTTAACTCCGACACCCATTACAAAAGACATTCGGGACATTTACGGGCTAATTCATTTTATAGATGAAAGTATTTTGCCGGATGTTGATTGGTTTTACAAACGATATTTCAGAAAGCCCGAAAATTACCCTGAATTAACAGGCTGGGTTTCGCAATTTTGTTTCAGAACACTTAAAACTCAGGCAACTGAGTATGTAAATTTTTCACGCAGACTGCCGATTACTGTCGATTATCCACTTATACAGGAAGAAAAAGAACTGTATAAACTTATTTCAACATATATTGCCTCTGACGATAAGGTTGCTTACCCCGAAATAGATGAATACAACCTTAACCTGTTGTTTTTCAAAACACTTTCATCTTCACCGCAGGCGTTTGTGAATATGATATCTCCCGCAATTCAAAGAACTTACGGACTTGAAAAAGCCGCTCTGCTGCATATTCAAAAACTTGCATCCGAAATAAAAATTAATTCAAAAACCACACAGCTTTTGAAGATTTTAAAAACAGTTTTTAACCACCTGAAAGCAACGAAAGTTAATCAAAAAGCGATTGTCTTTGTGGATAATAACACAACACTTGATAATCTTTATATGATTTTCAGGCAAAACGGATATAACACGCTTAAATACAAAGATAATGACACACTTGAGAATTTCCGTAATGATGAGGATGTTCAAATCCTTGTAACAACGGACACAGCGGCAAAGGGTTTGGATATAGAATACTGTCCTGTAGTTGTGAATTACGATATGATTTACAATTCAATTCAAATGGAGCAGAGGATTTGCAGGTGCCACAGACAGGGACAGAATTCTGATGTGCTAGTTATTAATCTTTTAAGCCATGAAAATTTTGCAGATGTCAGAATGCTGGAACTTATAAACAAACGGACTTTGCAGTTTAACGGGATTTTCGGGATGTCGGATGATATTGTAGGAAATTTTGATGTAAAGATAAAAGAAGTCCTAAAAGGTTTCAGACACAGAGATGAAGTTGCTCGGGCATTCAAAGAAAACTTGACGGAGCACAGGCAAGCAAATGAACAGCTTGTTGAAAATTCGGAAGATATTCTGTTTACGACATTTACAAAATCTATTGCCGATAAAGTTACGGTTACTCCTGCATATATTGAAGAAAAAACAGAGGAACTAAATAATGACCTTTGGGAATTTGTGAAATATTACTTTGAAACAATAAAGCCCGACTGGTACGAAATAGACGAAGAAAATAAAACTTTGACCCTGATTGAGGGTTATAAACGCCCGTATTTGTTTTCGTTCAACGATAACGGACGAATGAGAAATTATGAGGGGTACAAAAGATACGGATTAGGCAAGGATTTCAAACCTCAAACAGGCAGAATAAGTTTTACATCTGTTTTTGCAAAAGGGATTTTGAGAGAAATTGACACGAACATTGCCCCCGAGGCGAAAATTTATGTAAATGCGGATATTGAGCCTTGCGAGATTGGATTATATAATGTAGCAATAACCTCAAAAGATGTTTCGTCAAGCCATTGTTTATTAATCGGACAGACAAAAAGCGGGGAGATTTTGCTGGATGAAAAGTGCAGACAACTGTTAAGTTTGCCCGTAATTGAAATTAAAGAACGAACAAGTCTTGAAAAAATAAGGCTTGGCAGTTTACTTGAAGATTTCGGGAATTTGGATGAAAAAATATCTAAAGATGAGATAATACAAGAGTATATAAAAAGCCAGGAAGGCTCATTTGCTTTTGAGGTTGAAAAAATAAAACTTGTTGCAGGCAGAAAGAAAACTCAGCTTGAAACGGATTTGAACGATATAAAAACAGAAATAAAAGATTTGAAAAAACAGGCTTGTGCAAACAAACTTGAGGAGCTGAAAACAACAAAACAGATAAAGGTTTTGGAAAAAGAACTTTTGCAGCGAGAAGAAAAACTATTTTACGATAAAGCAAAGATTGACGTTGAAACAGAAAAGGAAATAGCGGATTTGTCGGATGAATACAATTTTAATGTTCTTATGAGCCCGCATTTCAAAGTGCAAATTTTCAGTACAAATAAAAAAAGCAGCCCGAACAGGCGTTAGAGGAACTTGTTTTGGAAGATCCAAATAGCAGATATTGCATCAAGCCTCAGGGGTAATTTTTGTGGTAAGATTAACTTAACAGGGAAAATAACTAATAGGAATTTATATTGTGGATATTGAAAGATTACCGTCACAGAGTATGGATATTGAAAAAGCGGATTTAGAAAAGTTTAGAGCGGTTTTTCCTCAGTGTTTTTCAGAGGGAAAGCTGGATATTAGCAAACTTTTGGCTTTATTCGGAGAATATGATGATAACGACTTTGAGAAATACAAGTTTGAGTGGAAAGGCAAATCAGAATGTTACCGTATCGCGGGAAAACGTTCAACCGGAACGCTAAGACCCTGTGTTGAAGAAAGTGTAAATTTTGACACAACAAACAATATCTATATAGAGGGTGATAACCTTGAAGTTTTGAAACTTTTGCAATCGTCTTATTACAATAAAGTTAAGATGATTTATATCGACCCGCCGTATAATACCGGCAATGACTTTGTATATGAAGATGATTTTGCTGACCCAATGGCAAAGTATAAGGAAGTAACGCAGCAGACAACAAAGTCAAATCCTGAAACAATGGGGCGTTTTCACACCAATTGGCTGAATATGATGTACCCAAGGTTACGTTTAGCGGCAAACCTCTTGCGAGATGACGGTGTGATTTTTATTTCCATTGATGAAAACGAAATAACGAATTTAAAAAAAGTTTGTAATGAAGTTTTTGGAGAAGAAAATTATATAGGCTCGTTCATATGGAGAAAAAAAGACGGCGGCGGGCAAGCAAAAGAATATTTTGTAATTGAACATGAATTCATAGTAGTTTATCGCAAAAGTCAACAGCTTGTATGGTATGACAAAGAAGAAGCTCGAGATATTGCTCAATATAATAAATCAGATGAACGAGGGAATTTTAAAATTACGAAATTGGCAAAATGGGGGAATACAGCGAGAAGGGAAGATAGACCTTCTATGTATTTTAGTTTAATTGCTCCTGATGGTACAGAAGCTTTTCCAATAGCTCCTGATGGGAATGATGGACGTTGGAGAGTTGGTAGGGAACGAATGAATGAATTATTACAAAATGACCTTGTACATTGGGAAATGAAAGAAGGGAAATGGATACCTTACGAAAAAGAATATTTTGCAAACCAAGTGAAAGTCTTAAAACAAAGAAGTATTTTATATGATGTAGCAAATACTGGCGACGGCTCAAATGTTTTAACCGGCTTGTTCAGTACAAAAGATATGTTTGAAAATCCAAAACCAATTGAACTTGTAAAAGTTTTTCTTGAAGCAACAACAAAGGACAATGACATAATCCTCGACTTTTTCTCAGGGAGTGCCACAACCGCTCATGCAGTAATGCAGTTGAATGCCGAAGACGGCGGGAACCGCCAATTTATAATGGTACAGCTGCCTGAACTTTGCGATGAAAAATCAGAAGCCTACAAAGCCGGTTGCAAAAATATTTGTGACATCGGCAAAGAACGTATCCGTCGTGCCGGCAAAAAACTTACAGCAAATAACGGTCAACTTGCATTGGAAGAAAAGAAGCCATTAGACATAGGTTTTAAAGTATTTAAACTAGACACGTCAAATCTTGTAGAGTGGGACAGCACGCCAACACAAGATGAACAGGTTGTTGCACAAAGATTTTCATTACTGAACGAAACTATCAAGCCCGACCGTAACGACCTGGATGTTGTTTATGAAGTAATGCTAAAAATGGGAATTCCACTTGATTACAAAGTAATTCCGACAGAAATTAACGACAAAAAAGCGTATTCAATAGGGGAAGATTGCTTAGTGCTTATTTGTCTTGACTATGGCAAAGACGGAATAACTCCTGAAGATATAAAAGAAATGTGCGAGCTTGTTCCTGCAAAAATCGTCTCCTCTGAACAAGCCTTCAAAGACAGTACGGCTCTTTCAAATGCTTACTACATCCTGAAAGACAAAGGCATCGAAATGAAATTGTTGTAAGGAGTACGTTTTGTTGATGGATACTGGTTTTCAATCAAGAATGAACATATTAACAAGCGATTTTCAACGATCAACAGTACCGTTGCTTGAAAGTCATGGGTGGGTATGGGAAATTGAAGATACTGTAGAGCAAGGTGAATACCTCATTATTAAAATATACAGAGGAAATTGGACTAAAAGATTTGCTATACTTTATTCTCAACAAACAAGAAAAGAAGTATATTCCGTTATCCAACAACGTGCTGACGCTTGTTTGATACATGGAATGAATCTTGACCCAAATTGTTCTTTCTCTTCAGGTTTTAGCAAACCTCTTGAACTTGCATCCAACTTTATAAATATACTAAAGGACTGGAATAAAGAATGTCCTACAGAAGAGGTTAATTCTCCACAAAAAGATTGCAGAGGGTGTGTTAAAACTCCTATTAAAATATATTTGACAGCAGAGAACCCATCAGAACAGTATTGGATGTTAATTAAAACATTAAAAAGCTCAGAAGTTTGTAAGCGTTTCTTAACTGAACGTTATCCAGATTTATCTTCAGAAGTAATTAAAAGTAAGTCAGAAGGTGTAGCATTCTTAATGCAAAATTCTTGTGATTATTTTGACTCGGCTCAAACTCAGAATCCAACACAAAGATTACTAAATCTTTATTACGGCACTTTAGCACTTATTGAAGCTGATATTTTAATGAACTCTGACAAGTATACAGATTTGAAAGCTGTTGAAGAAATTACAAAAGGCGGACATGGATTATATATATACATTCCAGAGAATGATTATAGTATAAACTCATTATATACTTGTATTCTTAAGAATGGATTATTTGCAAAATGGCTAAATGTACTAGATTATGATACTAATGATTTTCCTGAAAAACGCATACGTAAAGATGATGAGCTAAATAAGTATTGCTACTTGTTTAATGATATCTTAGCTAGAATTCCCGAATTAGCAGTCCTTATGAGAATGATAAACCCTGAGTATTCAACAGGCTTCTTAGAACCACACTACTCAGATAGATTGAATCAAAAAAGTAGTATAACCAGTAGAAACCCTGGTTATACTACACAAAATGAAGGGTCTTATATTAGTTTAGTTGATAAATCTGGTTGTTCAAATTTAGATATGGTTAAAACACTAATAGGGAATATCGAACAAGTATCCGAAAATCGTAGCGAGCGAGACCAATTTGATGAGAATGATGACGGCAGGACATACAAACGCTATAGCATATTTGTAAAACATTCTCCTGATAGTCACTGGTATCAACATCTCAATTTGTATAAAAGTTCTTATTGTCTTCAGAGCATAATTATTCCACTATCAGGGTTAAAGGATGACTGGATTGTATATGCCGTTATGATTTTATATACATTCTCAATAATTGTAAGGTATTATCCTAACTTATGGAGAAGAATGCAAGACGGAGAATGGGATAAATATTATACGGTATGTTTACAATTTGCAATGATAGTAGAAAAAATAGTTCCACACATATTTTATGAAAAGCTGACAGGACAAAAGTTACATGTATCATCATCTATATGGTAATAATGAGGATTGAAAAGATGAAAAACGAAATTAAGATTTTTGAACAAAATAATATTCGTTCTGTATATGATGAAGATCAAGAAAAATGGTACTTCTCAGTAGTTGATATTATAGCGGTTTTAACAGAAAGTAAAGACCCTGCTACATATTGGAGAGTCTTAAAAAAGAGATTAAAAGAAGAAGGAAATGAAACCGTTACAAGTTGTAACGGTTTGAAAATGATGTCCAAAGACGGCAAAATGAGAAAGACTGATGCTCTTGATGTAGAAGGGTGTTTGAGACTTGTTCAATCCGTGCCAAGTCTGAAGGCTGAGCCTGTTAAATTGTGGCTTGCAAAAGTCGGATATGAGCGTATGAAAGAAATGGCAGATCCTTCAACAGCTATTGATAGAGCTAGAGATACCTATAAAAAATTAGGCAGGTCTGAAAAGTGGATACAACAAAGAATGATGGGGCAAGAGACAAGGAATAAACTCACTGACTACTGGAAAGACCATGAAATTAAAGAAGGTGAAGAATTTGCTATTCTTACAAATATCATTCATCAGGAATGGAGCGGCTTATCTGTTAAAGAACACAAGAACCTCAAGGGATTAAAATCACAAAATCTTCGAGATCACATGTCTGAGGCAGAACTTATCTTTACAGCACTTGCGGAACTTTCAACAAGACAAATTGCTGAGAGCGAAAATGCTACCGGCTTGGATGAAAATAAGACTTCTGCAAAGAAGGGCGGCAAAATTGCACGTGAGGCAAGGGAAAAGTTAGAGCTTCAAACCGGACAAAAAGTTGTAACAGACAACAATTTCCTGCCTACAAAGAAACAAAAGCTGATTAAAGACAAAGGACAAACTAAGTGAAGTTAAAATTTAAACATCAAGAATTTCAAACAGAGGCAGTAAATGTGGTTGCTGATTTATTTACAGGTCAGGAGAAATCAACAACTACATTTTCTATTGACAGAAACCCCGATCAGATGAAGTTAATTCAAAATGATTTTGGTTTCGGCAACAAACTTGAAATAGATAACGACACACTGCTTTCAAATATGCACGCAATTCAAAGACGAAACAAACTCCCGTTATCTCGTGATTACGACAGCCACCAGTTTTCTATTGAAATGGAAACAGGAACGGGTAAAACATACGTTTACACAAAAACAATTCTTGAACTCAATAAGCGTTACGGATTTTCAAAATTTATTATTGTTGTTCCGTCCGTTGCAATCAGGGAGGGTGTTTTTAAATCCTTGCAGGTAACAGAAGAACATTTTAAAAACCTTTATGACGGAATTCCTTACAGATATTTTATTTATAACTCGGCTAAACTTTCGGATGTCCGCCAGTTTGCGACATCAGGTAACATTGAAATAATGATTATAAATATTGACGCATTTAAAAAAGCCGAAAACATAATCAATCAGGAACAGGACAAGCTCAACGGCGAAACTGCTATGAGATACATTCAGGACACAAATCCCGTTGTAATTATTGACGAACCGCAATCCGTTGACAACACTCCGAAAGCAAAAGAGGCAATTCAATCATTAAATCCTCTTTGTGTTCTCCGCTACAGTGCAACTCACAGAGAAAAAATAAACCTGCTTTACCGCTTAACTCCTGTTGATGCTTATCAAATGGGCCTTGTAAAACAGATTTGCGTTTCGTCAAACTCTGTAACTAATGACTTTAATAAACCATATATTCACTTAAAATCAGTTTCAAACCAAAACGGGTTTACTGCAAAAATTGAAATGGATATTGAAAGCAAAGCAGGAAAAGTAGAACGTAAAACAATTACTGTCAAGCCTGGTGATGATTTGTTTATGCTTTCAGGAAAACGCAGTTTATACGAAGGCTATACAATTGAAGGCATTGATTGCACAAAAGGTTTTGAATGTGTTGAATTTACGAACTCCGAAACAGTTAAACTCGGCAAATCTATCGGAAGTATTGATGAAAATATAATTAAGCATGCTCAAATATACAGAACAATCGAAGCACATCTTGAAAAAGAACTCCGCTACCACGACAAAGGTATAAAAGTTTTGTCATTATTCTTTATTGATGAGGTTAAAAAATACCGTACTGAAACAGGCGAAAAAGGCATATATGCTCAGATGTTTGAAGAATGCTATAACGAGCTTATGAGCAAAGAAAAGTATGCCCCGCTGAAAACTTATTTTAATACAGATATTGAAAAAGCCCACAACGGTTACTTTTCACAGGACAAAAAAGGGATTTACAAAAATACTAAAGGCGATACCCTAGCAGATGATGATACGTATAACACAATTATGCGTGATAAAGAATGGCTATTGTCTTTTGATTGTCCTTTACGGTTTATTTTCTCCCACTCCGCATTAAAAGAGGGCTGGGACAACCCGAATGTGTTTCAGGTTTGTACATTAATTGAACAGAAATCAACATTTACCTGCCGCCAAAAAGTCGGACGAGGTTTAAGGCTTTGCGTAAATCAGGAGGGTGAACGGATTGAAGATAGAAATATAAACATCCTGCACGTTATGGCAAACGAAAGTTTTGCTGAATTTGCCGAAACTCTGCAAAAAGAAATTGAACAGGAAACTGGCATGAAGTTTGGTGTGCTGCAGCTTAGTGCGTTGATGGATTTGACTTATGAAGAAAAAGTCGAAATTGAACATCAAATGGATGAAGCCTCAGCCTTTGATGTTTATGAGGCACTTGTGGCAAACGATGTTCTTGATGCTAACGGAAACGTAAAAGAAGATGTAAAAATAGAAGAAATTGAACTTCCTGAAATAGCAGAGCCACTAAAGCAGGAAGTCAAAAAAATAATGAAACAGGCTGAACCTGTAACTTTTGAAAAGCTTAAAGAAGTTAAATGTGTTGAAACCCGTATTGAAGAAAAATCATTTACGCATGAACAAGCCTCAGAGATCATGAAAGAACTCAAAGAAATGAAAGTAATCTCAAAAGAGGGTAAAATAAAAGATACAATGAAAGCACAGCTTAAAGCCGGCAAACTTGATTTGAGTGAACGTTATTCAAAAGCCGCACAGCGTGCAATTATTCAGGCATTAGAAAAAGCCGACAACCGCCCTGTAATTCGTGATGCAAACAAAGAAGTTACGGTTAAACTGAAAAAACAGGCAATTTTATCCCCTGAATTTAGAGAACTGTGGGATAAAATTAAGCAAAAAACAACATACAGAGTAAATATAGACAGTGAAACTTTAATTAAAAATTGCGTGAAAGAGCTGTCTGAAATGCCGGTTATTCCAAAAGCAAAACTTGTTTCATCAACTGCAGAAATAGAACTTGAAAATTCCGGAGTATCCTCAACAGAAATGCACAGAAGAAGTTTGGATATTGCAGGCTCTTATGAAGTTCTGCCGGATATTGTCAGATTAATTTCAGCCGAAACACTTTTAAAACGGAGCGACATAATCCGTATATTGCAGGAAAGCGGCAGAATAAAAGATTTTATAAACAACCCTCAAGGATTTTATGAAAAAGCACTTGAGATAATCTCACGCAACCGCCACAGTCTGGCTATTGATGGCATAAAATATGTTAAACTTGCAGGCGAAGAATATTATGTTCAGGAAATTTTTGACAGTGCTGAACTTCTTGCAAACCTTGACCGAAATGCTGTTCAGGTAGAACACAGTGTTTACGATTACCTGATTTATGATAGCGGAGTTGAAAGCAGGTTTGCCAAATCTCTTGATGAAGATCCGGATGTAAAAATGTTCTTCAAAATCCCGCCAAGGTTTAAAATTGAAACACCTATTGGAAGTTATAACCCTGATTGGGCGGTGTTCTTAGAAAAAGACGGCGAACAAAAACTTTATTTTGTACTTGAAACAAAAGGTACAACAAGCCTGTTTGATTTGAGAAGTCCTGAAAGATTAAAAATTCATTGCGGGAAACAACACTTTGACGCCTTGCAAGACGGTATTCTATTCTCAGAACAACCGGTTAAGGATTGGAAAGAGTTTAAGGTTAACATATAATTCATGAAAAAATGTGTATTTTGTGGACAAGAATTTAGTGAGTTAACAGAAGAACATATTATTCCTAATGTTATATGCGGAAGAATAAAATCAAAAAATTTATTGTGTAAAAATTGTAATTCTTGGTTGGGCAACAATATAGATAATGCATTTGATGGTGTTTACAACCAAATAATTAATATGTTTAAAATCAAAAGAGAACGGGGAACGCCACAACCTGTACTGGTTGATGATTTAAACAGTGAACAACAATATTTGTACAAATATGGCGGAGAATATGAACTTGCAGATGTATATATAAATGAAACCCCATTGCATCAAAACGGTTTTAGTTTTCAAATTCAGGGGAATAAAAATAAACAACAAATAAAAAACAAGATAGGTAAAATTCTTGCAGATAAAAAACAAGAACTTGAAAAACTTGGTATTGATTACAAACAGGAAATAAGGAAACAGCATAATATCATTGATGCTGGCTGGGCAGCTATTTCTCAAAATACTCACAAATTTAAACCCTTTATGATTAAGTTAAAATTTGATTTTGGTGGAAAAGGTGTAGCATTAGCCGTTCTTAAAATTGCATATTTGTTTTTTAAAGAGGTTAAACCTGATATAAAGATTGATGATACTGAAATAATTAATATTTTAAAAAGTCAATCAGATAATGTTTTTGACAGATGCATCTATTACTCACTTGCTAGTGATTTATTTAAAGAAATACCTGATGAAATATCTCATTATATATATATTAGTGGTTCAAAGGAGAAGAAAAAGATTATTGCATATCTTAAACTTTTTAGTATTACTCCTTATATTTGTATACTGAATGATGATTATCATGGGAAAGACTTTAATGTTTCATACGGATTTAATTTACTTTCTCAACAAATATTTACTCCTATTTGTAATGAACTTGATACTGTAAGTAATTTAAAAGAACTGCTAGATTATGCAAAAAATTTTGATAATACGAGAATACAAATAGAAAAAGACATATCTAGAATTATGGATTTGTACTACAAGTTAAATCCGAAGGCACGATACAATGAATTACAACTAGATGTTGATATGTATTTAAGGACACTTGTTTGTGACTCTATTGTAGATACAGAGTTATGCCAATTTTGTATAAATAATATTAAAGGTGATTATACAATAAATCTTTCTGAAGATAATAAGATAAAATGCACCAAGATGTTTGCTGATGCAATAATTAATGCTTTGGATTTGATTTTAAAACAGAATAATGCTATTCCAAATAATTCATCGTTGAAGCAATTATTTCCTCAAAATCCTCATCAGTAAGTTTTAAATAAGGACGTGCAGGAATTTCAACAGATTTATTCCGCCCTGACTGTCCGCCGAGTTGGTGTATTGCTGCGTATTCAAGGTTTGAACCTATAACTGCTGAATCGTTATCATAATAAGTATTAACAGAAGAAGCAAGCTGCCCTGTTACCTGCAAAATCATGCCGGGCCACTGTTTATTTTTAGTCCGCTGTTTTATTGTTGATTCAGATAATTCAGTCCATTTATCAGGTCTTCCCTCATTTTTAAAATTTTCTTCTGTTGAATATGCGAAAATCCCTGCGATGTTTTTCATTAACGGCCGCAGGTTTTCACTTCTTTGAGCCAAATCAAGGAGTCTTGATTCGACTTCTTTGTTATCAATTTTTATTTCAATAGAGTCAGACATTTTTAAATAATTCTTTTATAGGGTAATTAGCAATCAGCAGTTCTTTATATACCTTATTCGCCCTGCTAGTACCCTCACGATTGTTAATTCCGTTCTGCCTTTCAACTTCAATCATCTCAAAGCCTTTGTATAATTCTCGGACTTTTGGAGAATCATCGTATGAGAGCAGAAAACGCCCTTTGATGCTGCCTAAAACATTCCTTAAACGTTCGTGGTCAAAGTCTGTGGTAGATGTTACTTCATAACCGCAACCTGAAGTGTACGGCGGATCGCAATAGAAAAAAGCACCTTCAAAATCGTATTGTTTAATCAATTTTTCAAAGTCACGGTTTTCAACCATAACTTTATCAAGGCGTTTGTGGATTGCGTCAATTTTTTCTAAAACATTGCGTTGAGATTTCGATGCACCGCCTGAAGATTTTTTCACAGTTCCGAAAGTATCACCACGCCCTCCAAATGAACGGGTGATTAAAAACAGAAACTGTGCTGCTTTTTGGATATCTGTAATAAAAGTTCCGTTCAAAAATTGGAAAAACATCTCACGTGAGCCTAAAAGATACTGCAATTCTTCTTTTAAGGCATTCGGGTGGTATTTTACAATCCTGAAAAGATTAACCAATCTTCCGTCAAGGTCGTTGTATATCTCTAAATCAGCCCAACGGTCTTTATAAAACAAAACCCAACCGGCACCGCCGAATGGTTCAATGTATGATTGAATATCCGTAGGAACTAACGGTGCAATACGTTTGCGGAGTAATCTTTTTCCGCCAACCCAGTTTAATAAACTTTTTTTATCAACTGTCATTCAAAACTCCTTTAATTATTATTCAAATAGCGTTCAAATATCGTTTAAACCCGATGCGGGATTATGAGACCACCCGACATCAGGTGCAATCTTTTTACCGGTAAGAGGGTCTGTATAAACAGTAACGGGCTTATACTCACCCGATTTTTTAGAAACTAATCTCATCTCTTGAGACAAAGTACCTGTGGAATTACCCGGCTTTGCATCTTTCTTTTTGAGGTTATAACCTGAAAGAGCGTTAACTCTGCAACGGCATCTCCAACCGTTCGGTGGGTAAAAACTTGCCCAGAAAGGATCATCATATCTGTAAATTAAGCCATGAAGTTGTGCGTGTTCGGGTCTTGTTCTGTTATCAAGGACAGCAACGTATTCCCAATACGGTCTATTGTCCACATTATCCATCTGAGTTTTATACCGTCCTGTCATATATGAAGTCTGCATATTAACGGCATAGATGGTTTTTAATCGGTACATTGAACCAAGCTGAACTTTTTCTGCATTGCCTTGAGTATCAACAACAATCTGTTCTCCCCACCAACCTTTCTTTTGCAGGGTTGGTTTGAGTTCTTTTTGAAACTCTTTGAATGTTTTTCCCTCAGACAGAGCTTTATCCAAAGCAGAGCGAATATCTTTTAGAATATCCTCACGCATAACTTTGGCAACTGTGAAAGTCTTTTTATGTGCATCTTGCCAGAGTTCGTACCAATCCCAAGTGAAAGTTTGACCTTTTCGCCTGAAATATTTTATGGCTGCTGCCGGAGCAAGTTTAAATAGACCTTTAAGTTCGATCATTCTCGACCTCTGCCGCTTGGTTGCTCGCATTAAACGGGTCTGCGGTCTTGGACTTCTCCAAGCCCTCCGCCCTCTGCTCGCAATCCGCGATTTTTCTTGCAACAGCTTCAACAACATTTACGGTTACGGCATTGCCTGCCATCTTGTATAAACGACAATCTGCCAATCCGATTTCACGAGCTTTCTCTATCATTTCATCAGGAAATCCCTGAAGTCTGAAACACTCAAGCGGAGTTAATCTTCTAATTCTGTATCCGTCAATAGTTCCCATATTGCAGTTTGTATCAAGAGTCTGAGAGCAGCCTTTACCAACTCTTCCACGTCTTGTTTTAGAATGAGGGAAAGCAAGATTTATTCCGTCTCCTGGGATTGCCTCATCGTAACCTTTTTTAGTACCGTTCCTCACACGCATTAAAGGAGTATCTCCTGCAACCAAAAGTGTTTGAACAGTATCAGAAGGACGATATTTGTCATAACGTACCCTGTTTACAAAATACAAACCTGTTTTAGCACCGAGTCCGCCGCCGTTTGCAGTAAGACAGGAACTTAAACCGTCCGGTAAATAAATTCTGTTGCCTTGAGGTGTCTTGGAACTTAATGGATGTTTATTGAGCGTGCTAATATTTTCGATTCCATCCGGGGTGAGAGGAAATATTTTGCCGGCACATCCTTTTCCATAACATCCAACAATGTACACTCTTTCCCTGTTTTGAGGAACTCCGAAGAACTTAGAATTAAGTAATTGCCATTGCACTTGATACCCAAGGTCGGTGAGAATTTTAAGTATTGTTTGGAAAGTTTTTCCACTGTCGTGATTAAGTAAGCCTTTAACGTTTTCGAGTATAAAATATCGGGGTCGCTTGTCTTTGAGAATCCGTGCGACTTCAAAAAACATTGTGCCTCTGGTGTCTTCAAAGCCGCGTCTTTTTCCTGCAATCGAGAAAGACTGGCAAGGAAATCCTCCGCAGAGAATGTCGAAGTCGGGCAATTCTTCTGTATTGATTGTTCTGATGTCATTAAAAAATAACTCCTCTTCGGTATTAAAATATGCTTTGTATAATTTGTTGGCATATTCGTCATTATCACAATAGCCGATACTTTTAAAACCCGCTCTTTCAAGTCCGATTCTGAAACCGCCTATACCGGAAAATAAATCCAAAAACGTTAATTGCTTATTCAAGACCATCACTCCTCCCTTGCAGTTCACACAGGAAAAGTGCCTTTTGAAGAGATTGTTCAAACTTCT
This sequence comes from Candidatus Adamsella avium, assembly GCA_904420445.1. Lineage (GTDB taxonomy): Bacteria > Cyanobacteriota > Vampirovibrionia > Gastranaerophilales > CAJFVJ01 > Adamsella > Adamsella avium. Next base: position 737,553 of record CAJFVJ010000001.1, read on the forward strand.
TTGAATGCAGGTTTTTATCCGTTAAAAGTTCATAAGCCTCATCGAAGTCATCACAATCCTCAAGCAGTGAAATTAAAGGTGAAAGCATCTGTTGAGCCTGTTCATTTAATTTTTTTGTTGAAATAAACTCAAGCAGATTTTCTATCTGGTCTTGTCCGGGAACGGACGGCTCGCTTTCCTTGAATTCCTTAAACTGAGAATTTGTTGCAGGGATAACATCTTCCCTGATATCAAAATCCTCATCTTCAAGACCGTATGCTTTAATAAAATAATTTTTCGTAAATTTAACACCGGTATCGGAGAGAATTTTGTCTCTCTGTGCAAGAGTCAAATCAACATCTTCCGGTGCATATAACTGAAATATCGGGACTTCTTCATTAGAGAAATTAATTTCATAAATCCAACGAATAAGCTGGTTTATAACACTTTCAACGAGTTTTTTATCAGAATCAATAATATCCTGACGAACCGCCATGTGCGTATTTGCAGCCGCATAACTTCCTGTTGAACCGATTTCGGTTGTAAGAGTTTGTCCTAAGATTGCTTTTGAAATTTCAGAATTCATCTTGTCGATGAGTTTTTCATAAATTTCGGCAGATGAAGATTTGTTTGCCTCTTGGATTTCTACAGACGAATCATCAGGAATAACAGCGATTGCATCTTGAACCATATCCTCAAGCATATCTGCGAGAGTCGTGGTTTCTTCTCTTGATGCTCCACGTGGGTGTTTGCCTATCAAATGAGGCATTCCGTATTTTTCCGTAAATACTACCCAAAACTTGAGTCCGCCTTTTTTGAATGTAACAGACCAAAAGACACGAGATAACGTTCTCTCACCGTAAGGATTGTTATAAGATGGATTATTTTGAGCAAGCAGGAATTTTTTATCCGGAACAATTTCGCCGTAGTAATTTTCTTTAGTTCTAAATTTTAGATTATTGTCATCATCAAAACAAAACCATTCCGGCGGCTTTGCAATAATTTTTTCAGGCAGAACGTGTCCTGATTTGGTTTTCTTCCAGATAATCTCTAAAGGCTGATAACCAAACTGAGTTGCATCAAGAATATCATTTATTATTTTATGAATATCCAGTTTTTTAAGTAATTCTTCAATCGCCTCAGCATTTTTGTCTTTATCCAAACCACGATTGATTTCCCAATCAAGAGATAAAACACCTGCTTTTCTTGATTGAGTGCAGGCAAAAACGTGCGGATCACAAAGCAATTCCTTATAAATCCTAATATCCTTGCCCTGTTTTCTGAGAACAATATCAGGATCAGGGAGAATGTTTGCCAATGAATAAAAGTTTAATGCTCGTTTTCGGGTCGCAATTTCTTCTGACAAACTTTTTTTAGAGTTTGCTTTTTTAAGAATAGAATCGTCTGTCATTAAGCCCCCGTATTCTTTTTGAATGTAGCGAGCATATCGACCATTCCGACCTTGTAGATGTTTTCAAGAACATCTATTTCAAAAATCTCGACTCCGTCAACGATTAATTTGGCATAGGTTACAGCCATAGTTGTTTCATATTCGGCATTTTCCTGCGGCTTAATATTACCGAGAGGGAATTCTTTGAAAGTTCCGATTAAAAAAGCAGTGGCAGGAACTTCCTTAATTCTTCCCGTTCCGTTGTAGGTTTCAAGGTTGGCTCTAACCTGTATCATTGTTGCTAAGAACGGATTAGAACATATAGCCATAACACTCGGATAAAGTGCATTCCACTTAATCTTGCATTCAAGTTTGTCGATCCCGGCAAAAAATTCAGCAGAACCAACCATACCAAGAGCCTTATGCTCTGCCATTTTATGCTTAATCTGCGGAAGCTGAACTTCTTCAGCACGTCCGAGCAGGTTGATGCCGTTCATATAAACATTGGCATTGGTTAATTTATTAATCTCTATTTTCGACATTAGTGTAAAAACTCCTTAAGACTTCTTGAAAAGACCGCAATCCCTAATCTCCACGTCTGAATAGTGCATAATGACATACTCCTTGCTGATGGCTTGGATTAAGGGACATTTGTAGATGTTTTTGCAGTTAAAGCAAATGTCCGCACAATCGGTGTGCACCTCTAAAACTCCTCTGTCGTTAACGATTGCGTACATTTATGAACCGCCCAGAGATTTCAACAATTCAATATTGATGAACGATTCAAACGTAATTCTTTCAGCCGGAGTCGGAGGCATAAATTCGATGTCAAACGTTAAATGTCCGTTTGCGATTTCCGTTGCAGGGTTTTTATCCTGGTTGAATGTACATTTACCGTCAATCAATGCACCTCTGCCGATTAGAGTTCTAATAAACTGGTTCACAGTTTCACAAATTGAATCAATCAAACCATTATCAATCGGATAGTCCATAAACTGGAGCATTGAATATTCAACCGATTCGTGAAGAATATCTGCGGTTCTTCTGACGTTAATAAAATTGGTCGGAGTTGTGGATGATGGATAAGCAGCAGAGCGGTTACCCCACGTCCTGAAACCTGAACCGTAAGAATTGAATACCGTTACAACACCGCATTCATTCAAAGCGTTAACTTCAGATGTCGGGTCATTAATCATTGAAGTTAATTGCCGTTCAACTCCGACAATTCCTTGAATTTCAGTATTTGAAGGAGACCAATGGTAACCCTTCTCAACATCTTTTGACGCAATTACACCGGCTAACCTTTGAGAATACGGTTGTAATTTTATGGAATCAGAAGTTGCATCATATACCTTTAAGTGCGGATAACAAAGAATTATACGCTCAGATGAAGTATTGAAATTGATTGTACCTTCAGGCCCACGACCTGAAATAACTTCTTGAACAGAAGCACCGACAGGTGCATCAACAATACCCATCGCACGAATTTTATTACAGATAGTATTCATCTCGGTAACGACAGCCGTTTCCTCACAAAATACAGGTGCAATAATAGTTTTAGGATAATAGCCAAATAAGGAATAACAATCCTCAAAGGCTTTCATTCCGGTGCGTTTTCCTGTAAGTGCATCAACACTTCCGTTGATTTCGCCGACTGTAACATCTGAAACATCTTCGTGTTTTTCAGGATCATAGACGTTTATAACAATCGCAATCCCGGCACCCTGATCGAATATTGCTTGCAGGGCTTGAGGAATAGTAAATCCGGCTTTATGATTGCCGAAATACCTTACAGCCTCAATCTCATTCATAATCAAAGTCGGGGTGTTGATTGTTTTGTACTCGTCTTCAACATCTTCAATCGGTGCAGTTCCGACAATTCCGACAACAGCAGTTTTTACTGTAGTAATTGTTCTTGCACCTTTTGTAATTTCTATGGTTTCAACACCATGAAGAAAACTTGCAGGCATATATATAAACTCCTTGGGGGTAAAAATTAAATTTCTAAATCTTGTATATTTGTTGTGGTTAGTGTGAAATTAACTCCGTATTGCCAGATACCGGCTTTTTCGGAGATGAAAAAATCTTTTGATGGACTTAATTTTGAGCAACCGTCAGGTGCAAAACCTGTAAGAACTGCTTTAATTTTGTCAATATATTCGTATGCTCCCTCGTTTTTTCTGAGGTTTCGGGTTACAACAGTAATTGAAAATTCTTTTTTGTTTTCCTGAGAGATAAATCCGAGTGCATCTGTTGAAGTGTAGTTACTTCCCTGATAATGCACAAGCAAAGCACCGATTGGATGGAGTAAGATAAATTCCGCAGGCTTGTCGGGAAAACCTTGAACAAGGACTTCGGAGAATACTGTTTTTAATTTTCCAATTATTGCGTTTTCAATATCACGTATATTCAATAAATAAAGCTCCTGTGGTACTCGGACTTACGTCCTGCGTTCCTACGTCGCCATCGAACGGTTACGCCCTGCATCGTCTTTGCCTACGCAAAGCCGTTTCGGGCTTCACACACGGCTCACGCATTTAATATTCAAACATCCGCTCCTTGCTAAAGAGCCTGTCAATTATCGACTTATTTGTTTTGTATTCTTCAGCATTAAATCCTGCGGTTTCAAGGGAATCGTTTTCGCTTTGCAGGGAGATAACACCCTTTTGAATGTCTTTGAGAGTTGAGATTGCGTTTTTGTAGTTATTTTCAATAACTTCCGGCATTTCATCTCTCATACGTCTTGAATACAGGCGGTGAATACTTAAATCAATGGCAAGAATTCTGAGTAAAGGGAAATGGGCATCTAAGGGTAGAGTGTATCTGCCACGAAGATACCCATCGATGAGCGTAGAAGAATAAAGGATAGCCTCTTGGGCAACGACACGATCGACAGCTTCTTGCCCATCATCAGAAGTGAGCTGGATAAGAGTAGGGGTAGAGGTTTGTGTTTCGATATCGTCAATCGTGCAATAATCCATTTTTAACCTTTCAAAATTCTTATTTCCTGACCTGCGGTTCCGGCATCAAGGGCATAGCCGTTTGTAATGGCAGAGTCTGCGACCTTAACAGCTTTACCTTCTGCATCAGATGCAACGGCATCTCCGACAGCGATGGTTCCTGCGGCTTCAACAAGCAGAATTCCTAAAACCGCAACAGGTGCATATTCACCTTTAGCGGTTGAAACATCTGAAACTCCGAGAGCCTTAGCACCTGCGGCACAATAATTGCCGTCAAATCCGATAAATCTGTGCTGTTCCAAATCCGCAGCAGCAAGAGTAGAATCAATTAACAGAGGTTTGTATGTTTTATTTGTTGTCATCAGAACCTCCTTTTTCATCAGCTTTTGATTCTTCTTCCACAGTTACGGTTTGAGATTCAGTTTCGGTTTTTGTTTCTGCTTTTGTTTGATTTTTAGCAGAAGTTTTATTTTCAGACTTCTTGTTTCCTGTTGATGCAGTTTTTGAAGTCTGAGTCTGCACTTTAGATTTTGCAGGGGCTGACTGATTCGGCAGAAGTTCCACAAAATCTTCAAGACGTTTTGCTTGAGTGTCATCAAGTTCAATGGTTGAACCTTCTTTATACACAGTTTTATTGTGCATGATTGAGGTGTGTTTAACTTTGTACTTCAGAGCCATCAGAACCTCCTTGTTCGCTATCATCTTCTTTTTTTGCTTCACCGTTTACTTTTGAAATTAAGTACCCGGCTTCAGCACCGACTAAAAACGGTGTGTAAATGTCGGTAGCCCTGATATACTTAACTTTGTTGCCCTCTTTTTGGTATTCATCAATTTGCAGGGCATCTTTTTTGCGGACAGTGTATCCGTAAGAGGGGTCGTATTCCGTTCTTGAATTGCCAAGATTTGGAACATATGCAAGCACAATATTATCCTGCCAGATTCTGACAAAATTTCCGTCTTTATCCGCAAAGATTGATTTTCCGATGAAAATATTTTCAATCTCGAAAATTTCTTTTAATAAATTAATTGTTACTAATTTATTGAGATTGTCGGAAATCAAACCTTTAAGTTGTGGGTGTTTTTTGAGGGTTTTCCAAGCTGCTTGCCCTATAATCATAGTGTTCGGATCTTGAGCAATTTTAGAGGAAACCGCATCTTTGGCATCATCGATTACACCCTGCGGATCAGAATTCTCATCGGTAAAACAAGATGTGCCGGACAATAAAATTTTGTTGCCGGTAGGATATTTGTTAGCATCTTGAGCCAAATCAGCACACTGTTTTTCAAGTTTCAGCTTCAAACCTTCCGTTACAACATTTGTTGCGTGAAGTTGTAATTTAACTTTTTCCGCTTCCTGTTCTTCACGATAATCAATCGGGTATGACAAATCGTGTTCGGCGAGGGTAGTTGTATGTTTTTTGAAACCTTGCGGCGAGATAACATTTGAATTCGCCCTGATAGCACGTTCGGTATCGTAAAGATTGAACGCTTCCTTGTTGAATTCAAAAATGTCAATTTTTTCTTTCTCAGAAGTAATTTCAGGGAACAGATGCTGAGCCACAAAGGCATTATTACTGTATCCGCGGGCGACCTCTGAGAGATACGCATTTATGCGTAATTCTTCCAATCTTCCCATTTAAACTCCTTTTATATCAATGTTTCGGGGTATTACTTATTTAATTTGAGCAGTGCATCTTTAAATGAGATGTTTTCTTTTGTTGCAAGAGCCTTAGCCTCTTTGAAAATCTCAACGCTTTCCTCATCTGCGTTTGCAAATTTTTCCACATCTTCATTTGTTTGGTCTGTTTGCTTTTCTTTAGTGGCAAACTCACCGTATTTTATTTGATTCGGCAAGGTTTCAATAAAAGATTTGAAGTCGAGAACGACTGTTGAATCCTCGCCGAATTTTTTGACATTATCTAACTCCTGAAGAACGGATAAGACAATATTTTTGTTTGCAGGGACTAACGTTCCTTTTTCAATTTGTTTGTCGATGAATTCTTCAAATTCTTTTTTCTTCAAAGAAGTTTTAATGTCATTCAATTCTTTTTCGATTTCTTCCTTACCCTGAGCTTTTTCTTTAAAAGTTGCGACTTCATCGGATAAGGCAGAAATTTTTTCTTTTAAAGATTTGATTGTTTCAAGTTTTTTGTTTGATTCTTTGAATGTTGCAAGCTGCTTTTCAAGGTCTGTAATCTGATTTTTTAAATCTTCAATCTCTTGTTCCGAAAAATTTTCAGTCTCATCATCTGATTCGAATTCGTAAGTGTCAGATTCTGCCTCCATAAATTTAATTGCTTCTAAGCCCTTAACTTGTGGCATTGCAGCACCTAAGAATGAAACAGCTTTAAGGTATGCACCTTTACCATCTAAGTTTCTGTACAACTCTACAGATACTTTTTTGTATTTCCCATCATTGACAGCTTGCTCAAATTCTTTTGGAACTTCTTTAAAACTTACTTTAAGTTTTTCTCCGTCTGCTTTTACATCATCAACCCAACCATATGCCGGTCCGGATTGTTGATGGTCGATAGTAATTGGAGCTTCACAGAATGTTGGGTCATAATTTTTCGCAATTTGTGCGATTTCTTTTTTTGTGAACTTTCCTTGAGGATAAGTTCCTGCTTTAAAAACTTCAAAATACTTCATTTAAAAAACCTTTTTCTTTTGTATGACAACTTTAAAAATTGCCCTATACGAAATTCATATATTCACAGTCTAACCCTTGTGCGATATGGGTTTCAAAAGATATGTGCAAAAATTTTTTCTTTGCACAGTTCAATGAATAAAAACTTGTATATATCTTTTGAAAAGCAGTCATAGAAAGATTTAGACTGCTATATATAAGCAAAAAAGAAGGACACGCAGTCCTTTCTTTCGTTTCTTCTTTCTAATCAATAAATAAGGAGTTATATGGACTTTATTAATCAAATTTTACCTTTATGTGAAAGTATCGGTTTCCCTGCGTTGGTTTTTGCTATTTGGTATATTTACCATCAATCGCAAGTTAAGGCTTTTGAGTTAATAATTCAAGATAATTTTGAAATCTTAAAAGATTTACTTGAAACCAACCAATATCACGCAGCACTTCTTTCAAGAATTGAAAGTAAAATCGACAACAATCTATGGTGTCCGATTTTAAAAAAGGAGGTTTCATAAATGAATCCCGAAATTTTACAAATGAAAGGAATGCTCGCTGAAGCAAAAAAGAAATACCGTTCTCTTGACACAGAGGCATCAGGACTTGTTATTCTTATTCGCTCACTTTTAAATCCGTATGAAGAAATACAAAAACTTGATATGGATAAAGTACTTGTGTCTGTAAAAAGACTTAAAAGTGTAACTGTTGAAATGCAAGCTCTGAATGACAAAATTAAAAGATTGGAGTCAGAACTTGAATAATAACAATAGCAAAAGAGAAGAGTTACTTCCTGAAGCCGAAAGACTTTTTATTTATGAATATATGCCTGCAACAACAATCGCAAGAAAATTAAACCTAAACAGAAAAACGGTTAATACTTGGCGTGCAGAGCAAGAATGGGATAAAAAACGTGGTGCATTTTTAAAATCGAAGATGTCTTTTCATAATGAAATGTATGAATTTGCACGCAAACTAATGTCAGGGATAATTTCAGATATGGAAGCAGGAGAAAAAATCGATCCCGGAAGAATGTACACCTTTTGTAAGATTATCCCAATGTTTACAAAAGTCAAAAATTATGAAGACCTTGTTGCTAAAAAAGAAGAAAAAGCAACACCAAAAGGCTTAACACCTGAGCTTATTGCACAGATTGAAGAAGAAATATTGGGAATTACTCATAATGACGACATCAATGAAACAAAATAAAACTCCATTTTTTCTACCGTATCAGATACGGTGGCTAAATGATAAATCAAAAGTAAAAATATGGGAGAAATCCCGAAGAATAGGAGCAACTTATGTACAAAGTTATGAAGATGTAAGAGATTGTGTAAAAAGAACAATTCCTGCTGTTTGGTTTTCATCAGCTGATGAGTCTGCTGCCAGAGAATATATTGATTATTGTAAGCAATGGGCAACTTTATTCAATATTGCAGCAAAAGACTTAGGCGAACAGATTCTTGATTCGGATAAGGATATAAAAGCATATGTTATAGCATTTTCAAATGGCACTAAAATTCATGCACTATCTTCAAACCCTAAAGGATTCAGAAGTAAAGGCGGAAAAGTTGTACTTGATGAATTTGCTTTCCATAACAATCCTGAAGAGTTATGGAAAGCGGCACGACCTTGTATTACTTGGGGTTATCCTTTAAGAATCCTTTCTACACACAACGGTCAAAGCTGTTTGTATTATAAATTCTTGGATCAGGTTCAAAAAGGTAAACTAAAATGGGCTCATCATAAAACACCAATACAACTTGCAGTTGAAGAAGGTCTGATTGATAAAATTTATGGCAGACCAACTACACCTGAAGAACGTGAAGAATGGCTGAATGAAGAACGCAAAAACTGTTTTGATGAATACACTTGGTTGCAGGAGTATTGCTGCGTTGCAATAGACGAAGCCTGTGCGTTTCTTCCTTATGATTTAATCTCTACCTGTGAGATGCCGGATGTTTTAAAATCTCTTGATGAGATAAAGGGCGATTTGTATGTTGGAATCGATATCGGAAGAAGAAAAGACTTAACAGTAATATGGTGCTTAGAACGATTTGAGAATTCCAAATATACACGAAAAGTTAAAGTTCTTGAAAAAACTCCATTTCACATTCAATACGAAATTATCTCGGAAATTCTTAAACATCCAAAATTAAGACGTTGTTGCATTGACTCAACAGGCTTAGGTATGCAGATAGCTGAAACAGCACAAAGAGACTTCGGACAATATCGAGTAGAAGCAGTTATGTTCACAAATAAATCAAAAGAGGAAATGGCATACAACCTAAGAACCAATTTTGAAAGTAAAACTGTATTTATTCCACAAGAACATGAAATAAGAGAAGACTTGCACTCAATAAGAAGAATTGCAACTAAGGCAGGAAATATAAGGTTTGATGCAGAAAGCTCAGAAGTAAACGGACACGCTGACCGATTTTGGGCTTTAGCACTCGCTCTAATAGCTTGTAGCGTACCTTATAGTCCGGTAGAAATTACAACAAGAAAAAGATATGAAACACTAAAACTCACAGAAGCCTTTTAAAGGGCTCTAAAATTTTTCGGATGATAATTTATGCCACCCCCAACATAAAAATTCAATACAGAGCTTTTTGAACACTTTTTGAACACTATCAAAATATATTTAAAAGACAAAAAATTTAAAGGAGAACAAATTATGCCAAAAGAATTAGTTTTACCATCAGGAAAAATTGCAATTATTGAAAAGGGCAAAGGGAAGGATTTGTTGCAGGCTCAAATGAAAGCAAAGACTTCAGACGAGATTCCATACGCACTAATTGCCGAACTTGCTGAAATTGACGGACAAAAACTAGTGTATGAAGACATCTTAGAAATGGACTTAGAAGATGTAATTGCACTTCAGGGCGAAATTTCGGGAAAGTTGACGACAGGGAAAGCCAAAGAGGTTCCACCGAAACAAGAAGAAAAGATGGAAGTAGTTACTCCGATAACAGAGACGATTACTGCTCTAGCCTCCCAGACAGCCAAAGCATAATTCATTTATGCAAGATAACGGGATGGCAGTATTCCGAACTTTGCGAAATGTCCATCCCTACCCTTGCATACTGGTGCAATCAAGCAATTAAGTACACGAACAATCGCAATGAGGAACTTGAAGAACAATGCTCGACACAATGATGAAAGTATCATTAACTCTTGTAGCCTTTGATAAAATGTCAAAGGTTATAAAAGATGCTGTTCGCAAGTCCAACGATGAGTTTGCAAAGTTGCAGGATGAAATCAAAGATACATCTGAAATGTTAGATAAACTCGGTCAGAATATGACTAAATTAGGTGCAGGATTAACTGCTATCGGTGGTGGTCTTGCATATAAATTAGGGATAACAGAAGCAATTCCCGAAGCCTTTCAGATGGAGCACAGATTAAGAGAACTCGGCAATGTTGGACAATTATCCGCAAAACAATTAGAAGATATGGATAAACGTCTTGCTTCCATTTCAAGATACACAAACCAAATGCGACCTGAAATCGCAGAAGGTTTGAACGTTCTAGTTGCATCAGGTATTGACCCGCAAAAAGCCCTTGATTATATGAACGTAATAGGAAGAACTGCTACAGGTGAACAGGCAGCCATTGAAGATATTTCAAGAACAGCTTTTGCTGTAAGCGATAACTTAAAAGTTCCTATTAATGATTTAGGAAAGTCAATGGACATCCTTGCAATGTCAGGTAAGGAAGGACGATTTGAATTAAAGGATATGGCAGCAGCATTTCCAAGTTTAACCGCTGGTGCTGCTATGCTCGGAATGAAAGGCACACCTGCCGTTGCTTCTTTAGGTGCTGCGTTGCAGGTTGCTATGAAAGGTGCCGGAGAAGCTTCCGAAGCTGCCAATAACTTAGAAAACTTTATTCAAAAAGTTACATCTCCACTTGCTGTTAAAAACTTTGAAGAAGTATTTGGAGTTAATTTAAAACAGGTTCTTTTGGATGCAGCAGCTCAAGGGCGTGATCCTATTCTTGAAGTTATAGAAATGATGACACAACTCTCAGGAGGAGATGTTTTCAAAGTATCAGAAGTATTCCAAGACAAGCAGGTATTAAATTTTATTAAACCTATGATGCAAAATCTTGACGAATATAAAAGGATTAAAGCATCTGCTCTAAGTGCTGAAGGTGTTGTTGATTCTGACTTTGAGAATATGATGCAAACTACAAACGAACAGTTTAAACTGCTCAAAATCAATATGAAAGAGCTTGTATTCCCTCATCTACACGAACCGATTCAAAAAATTAATGAATTACTCACTAAAATAAACAACAATCCACTACTTCAAAAAGGCTTATTTGGTGCAATTATAGGGACAATCGGATTAGGAATACTTCTCACAACCCTCGGTACTGCTACGATAATTATAGGAAAATTTGTTGGAATGTACGGCAAATTTTTAGGATATGCTCGTGATTTAACACCTGTTCTTACTAAAAATGCAGTTCTGTTGTTACAAAATGCAGGATTAACAAGCACCTCTCACTCTCTTGATACAGCATTTAACGTCTTTAAATCGGGAAATAAACTTGGTTTAAATCTTCCGAAACATACTTTATTGGGCTTCGGTGCGGATATAAGGCGAATTGATAATGAGATGAGAAAAGGTCTAATAAGAACTTTCACTGAACTGCCTGCAAATATTTCAAAGTCAGCTATATCACTAAAGGATTGGACAGTTACATCATTAAAAGCACTGCCGACAAATTTTATAAGCGGTTTAAAGGCGTTCAAAACAGGTTTTCTGTCCATTCCGGGCATGATAAAAAATGCAATTGTTGCTTTTAGAGCTTTCTCTGTAACGCTTCTCACTTCTCCATTAGGTTGGATTGCCTTAGCAATTGGTGTTGTTGCTCTTGTAATTTACAAATACTGGAAACCAATTTCAGCTTTCTTTAAAGGTATGTGGCAAGGATTAAAAGAAGGTTTACAACCGTTAATGCCATTATTCCAAAGAATCGGTAAGGCTATCTCTCCTATACTTGCACCTATCAAAGCAATTGTTGAGTGGTTCAAAAAACTTATAAAACCTGTTGATGATACAGGTGGAGCCGCAGAAAAAATGGGCGTTCGTTTTGGAAAAGCGATTGCAAATATAATCGTTAAATTAGTTGAACTTGTAACTAAAGCATTTGAATTTGGCAGTAAAATCACGACTATGCTTGCAAGCGGAATAATGTCAGGACTCGCAAAAGTAAAAGGTTGTATTGCAAAAGTTGCCCAAGTTATAAGAGACCACCTGCCACATTCACCTGCTAAAACAGGACCTTTAAAAGATTTGCACAAAGTAAAAATTATCGAGACTATTGCATCAACATTAAAACCGTTGCCACTTCAAAATGCGATGAACAAGACGTTGGGAGTCTTTTCAGGGGGATTAAAAGCCCACACAAGAGGAGTGAATAAATCAGCTTCTCCATCATTTGTCATTACCTACAACCCAACAATCACAATATCAGGAAGTGAATCTAAGGATGAGTTTCTGAAAATGCTTAAAAAACATAAAGATGAAGTTGTGAACATCATTAAAAGAGAATTTGAACGCAAGGAAAGGGTAGCTTACTAAAATGTTCGCTCAACTTGGAGATATAAAATTTGAATTAATCACTTACTTTAACGGTTTAAACGAAACTGTCTCATACAATTATGCTCAGCACGAGCGGATTGAAAACAAACCCATTCTTCAATTCTTAGGCAAGAATTTGCAGGAAGAAGATATTAAACTTAATTTTCATCGTTCTTTTTGTGTCCCTGAAGATGAAATAAAAAAGCTAAAAGATGTCGCAGATACAGCAACACCTTTGAAATTTATTAAAGGAAACGGTGAATATGTCGGAGTATTCATCATAGAAGAAATCGGACAAGCAGTAGAACAAGCCTCTTCAGAAGGAGATTTGATGTCTGTGCAGGTCGATGTCCGGTTAAGAGAATATACAGGAAAAGTCCCTGAAGATAAAAAAAATGAAAAAGGATTTAAGAAAAAATGACGGAATTTTATTCCTACATAACCAAAGACGGAGACCGTTGGGATAGTATCTCATACAAGTTTTATGATAATCCCAATCTTTATGAAGAGATTATAAAAGCGAATCCAACAGTACCCAAAGACCCCGTTATTGAATCAGGAATAAAACTAAAAATCCCAGTTTTAGATACTTCTCAGACTATACAATTTGAATTGCCCCCTTGGAAAAAATAATGCTAGTCCCAATTTTTGAGTTGTTTTATGACAAAAAGAATATAACACGAGATGTCGCTCCATACGTTACTTCTATTGAATATACAGATGTTGAACATGGAGAATCTGACGAACTTGTAATTACTTTTGAAGATGCCGAAAAAATATGGCAAGGTGCTTGGATACCAACTAAAGGTGATTCCTTGCGTGCATATATTGGTTATGAGGCAGAAAAACTTCTGAATTGCGGAGTATTTGAAATTGACGAGTTAGAATACGACACTCCTCCGGATACAATTACTGTAAAGGGTCTTGCTACCGGAATAAAAAAGCCTTTAAGACAAAAAAATTCTGTCGGATATGAAAATAAAACTCTAAAACAAATTGCAAAAGAGATAGCAGATAAGCACGGATACACTCTCGTTGGCGAGATTGCAGATGTGCGAGTTGATAGGATAACTCAAAATCAAGAAAGAGACTTATCATTCCTCACAAAGTTAGCAGAACAATACGGTTATATTTTCAAAATAGCTGAAAATAATCTTGTTTTCTATGATGTACAAAAACTTAAAGGTTCAAAACCAACACAAATATTCTACAAACAAGATTTAATTCACATAAATCTTAGAGAAAAGACATCACAAAAATACAAAGCAGTTCAAGTTTCTTATTTTGATCCAAAGAAAAAGAAAACCGTTAAAGCAACTGCGAGGAATGAGAACGTTGCAAAGGGTGATACTTTAAAAATCGCAGCTCGTTGCTCTGATAAAAAACAAGCAATAGTAAAAGCAAAAGCAGCACTAGGAACTGCCGATGATAAAATCGAAGGTTCACTTGAGTTTATCGGAAATCCGTATTTAATTGCAGGTACTAACATTGAACTCAAAGGAATTGGGCATTTTTCAGGTAAATATCACATAAAACAAGCTCGTCATGTTTATGACAGGTCAAATGGTTATAAAACATATTGCGAGGTGGAATCGTGCTAAGATTTGGAATCGTCTCTCAAATTAACGCTCTGAACGCTCAAGCTCGTGTAAGTTTTCAAGACGACGAATCGACTTCTTACTGGTTGCCAGTCCTGCAAACAAAAACACTCAAAGACAAATTTTATGTAATGCCCGATATTGGAGAATTAGTTGCGTGTTTAATGGATGAAAATTCGGAAGACGGAGTCATTTTAGGAACAATTTATTCAACTGAAGATGTTCCAGTCACGCAAAGTGAAAAAGAAATATCAATGAATCTTGAAGACGGCTCATACATAAATGCTAACAAGGAAAGTCAAACGCTTACTGTAGCTTTTTCAACAATGAAACTTATTGGAAATATCGAACACGAAGGGACTTTCACAAATACCGCAGGAATAAAATCAAACGCTGACATTACAGACAAAACATCCTCTATGCAAGCGATGAGAGAAATATATAATCCTCATACTCACACAGGAAATCAAGGAAGCCCGACATCTGCCCCTAATAAAACAATGTAATATCTATGACAAATTTAAATGAAATCACCTACGTTGATTGGCAATTAAAACTAAATTCAATCGGAGAAGTTGCGCAAGGTGTTGATGATATAAATCAATGCATTGCAATCATACTTCTGACTAAAAAAGGTACAGTTCCGCATCGTCCGACATTCGGCTCTGATATCTACAAATATATTGATTACCCTATCAATGAAGCAACCCCAAATATAGTCAGAGAAGCAACTGATGCAATCACGATGTGGGAAACACGAATAAAAATAAACTCTATAAAGGTCGAAATAGAAGAATCAAATTTAACAGTAAAGGTTGAATGGACATTGAAGAATACAAGCACAACAGGTATAGCGGAGGTTACTTATGACACAGCTGCCTGAACCTAATTTTATAGAACGAGACCCCGATGTAATTACAAAAGAATGGATTACAGCTTATGAAGAAAAGAGCGGTAAAGTGCTTCAGCCTGCACAAATTGAACGGCTAATGATTGATGTTGGTGCATATCGTGAAACCGTTTTAAGAATGAAAATTCAAGAAACCGCAAAACAAAATCTCTTAAGTTATGCACCAATAGATATTTTAGAACATATTGGAGAACCTCTCGGTGTAACTAAGTTGTTGGCAAATAGTTCAACAACGACTCTAAAATTCTCTCTGGATGAGCCATTAGATTTTACTTGTAGCATCCAAAAAGGTTGTGAAGTAGAAACAAAAGACGGTCTTTTTATTTTTCAAACGCTCGAAGATGTCAAAATTCTTGCAGGAGAATTATCCGTAAGTGTGGATGCAATATGCGAAACACCCGGTAGTGCCTCAAATAATTACACATTAGGTTCAATCAATAATTTAATCACACCTTTAGATTATATTTCTACCGTAGAAAACACAACAGTAAGTTCGGGCGGTGCTGATGATGAAGAAGCGGACAGCTTAAGAGAAAGAATAAGACAGGCACCTGAGAAATTCTCAAACGCAGGAAGTCGTGGAGCATATCGCTATCATACATTGTCTGCACACCAATCAATAATTGATGTCGCAATAAATTCACCATCAGCCGGGGTTGTGAACATTTACCCTTTAACTAAGGATGGGAATCCGAGCGAAGAGATTTTAGAAATAGTTGAAAAATACTTAAACGAAGATAAAATTCGACCTCTTACAGATAAAGTTCAAGTTTTATCACCAGAAAAGAAAGATTTTTCAATAATAGCAACAATTTATTTGTATCAAGATGCAGATGAAACAAGCGTTATGACAACGATAAATGCAAAATTAGAAGAATACAAATTATTGCTCAAAGAAAAACTTGGAAAAAACGTTGTTCAAACACAGATTATTGCCATTTTAAACAGTGTTTATGGAGTGTTTAAAGTCGAAATTGAATCACCGGAAGACATCGAAGTTTCAGAATTTCAGTGGGCAAATCTGTTGAAATCAGAAATAAAAATGGGAGGATATGCCGATGAGTAATTCATTAGCACCTATTAATGACATTAATTTAAAAATATTTGATGAAATCTGCGAAGAAAGGTTTGGCAATATAGACTTAGAGGCTGTCTTAGTTTCTATTATTGACAATGTACCTGCTGATGCCTTGCCACATTTAGCTGAACAATATCACATTACGGGGAATGAGGGTTGGTTGCAGGCTCTCAGTGAACAGGAAAAAAGAAATTTAATAAAATCCTCTATAAAAATGCACAGATATAAAGGTACTAAATATGCTTTAGAGGAAATCTTTAAAACCTTAAACATCGTTGGAAGTGTTGAAGAATGGTTTAATTACGGCGGAAAGCCTTATTACTTTAAAGTTATTCTTCAAATCTTTAATCGTTCAATCAATGAAGAGACAGAACAAAAGCTGCGAGATTTGATTAACGAATATAAAAATGAACGTTCTTGGCTTGAGGAGATTCAATTTCACCTGACAACAAATGCCAAAATGCATGCATATTCTGCGTGTCTTACAGAAGAAATCATAACAGTAAATTCTAAGGAGGCTGTATAATGGCTGAAGAATTTTATTCATTAGTTACTGATTACGGTGCAGAAAAACAATTAAAATGCCTTCAAGATGGGACACCTTTTGATGTTTATCAAATAGCACTTGGAGATGGGAATGGACGATATTATGAACCAACAACGGATCAAACAAAACTTGTTAAGGAAGTTTGGCGTGGACTAATTGATAAATGCGAATGGGTAGATGATAGATTTTATTGTGTAACAACAGTTTCGGCTGATGTCGGAGGTTTTACAGTAAGAGAAGCCGGTGTTTTTGATGACGAAGGACATCTGATTGTTATTTCGAAATTCCCTGAAACTTACAAACAAACACCTGATAGTGGCACTGTTAAGCAACTTACAATAAGAATAGAACTTTTGTTATCAAATAAAGAACTTGCGGAGTTAGTAATTAACCCCAACATGCAAATGGTGACAAAAGAAGAATTGGATAAAATTACTGAAGATATAGATGCTACATATCAAAAAAAAGAAGAAAAAGGAAAGGCTAATGGTTATGCCCCTATTGGAGAAAATGGCTTAATACCTTTAGAATTTATACCTGAAATCAGCACTAAAAGTATATTGACCCCTTTTTGTTTAAATTCTTGTAAGTTAGATACCAGAGGAAATCCTGATTTATTAAGCTCTGAAACAGTCAAAGTTTTAAAATACACATCAAGTCATTTAGGTGTATTTTATACCGCTCTAGGTACTGTTTTAGAAAAAGATACAGTTGTTTATTCTGATACTGAATTGTCGCAAAAATTAAATACAATAGTTACTATAAATAAAGAAACAAAGCATGTTTCTTTTGGAGAAATAGAGACTCTAAGTGAATTTGAAGGTGAATCTCAACATTATTCAGGCTCACTAACAGGTGATTTTTATGTAAAAGAAACCCTTGCAGTCGGTGTGGAATGTTATTCTGATGCAGAATTCCTTAATCGAATAGGAGTTGTAACTTATTTAAACCTTACCAAAATATGCATAAGTGAAGACGAAACATATACAGAAAACGGTGAAATCACAACTCATATTTACATTACAGCACACGCACCATTCACATACACGACAGCTTCAAGTCAAACTCACAATGTTGAAAAAGATTTGGTAATAGATGTTGTTAACCTGTGTCCTGAAGCAAGTCAAACAAAGAACTTTAATCTTTTTGTCGGCTTTGAGGATGAAGAATACTCTTTAACAGCATTATCCAATCAAATATTTACTCAAATGCTAGAACCTGAAGATTATAACCCTAATGATATTTGGTTCAAAATTCTTGAACCATTAGCAAGCTATATATACTTATTTGATACTTGGCAAGATACTAATCTTGTATTAATAGGAATTTTTAGTCTAGAAGGAGGACAATGCTAAAAAATTTAAAAACAAAATTATTAAATCAAAATAATTACAATTTGAACATCAATTCAAATTTAATTCCAACCGGATGTATAATTTCATTTTCAAGTTATGAACTACCCGAAGGTTTTCTTATTTGTGATGGCTCACAATTATTAATTAAAGACTATCCAGAATTATACAGTATTATTGGATCAATATATGGAAATGATGGTACTAATTTTAATCTTCCAGACTTTAGAGGGTGTTTTCTTCGAGGATATAAAAAAGGAGAAAGCTTTGAATTAGGAAAATTTCAAGATCACGCACTGCAGAGCCATACACATACTTATACTGCTCCAAACACACAGTATATGCCAAGAGGAGATGACAGAACAAATTGTGTAACCTATACCTTATCTCCAGAGACAAGTACTCCAAATAATTGCAATGTTGCAGAAGAAACCCGTCCAAAAAATTATGCGGTTATATATTTAATCAAATACTAAGGAAGGTAAAATTACAGATATGAAATACTACTACAGTTACAACACAGAAGATAAAATATTTTCAGGAAAATATCCTGCAATAAAAAATCCAAGAAGACAATCTGAATATCTTTTACCTGCAATGGCAACATTCAGAGAACCTCCACTAATAAACAAGGATGAAGTTGCCATTTGGGATGGCAACGATTGGGTTGTTGAACCTGATTATAGAGGCGAAAAACAAGTAGAAGTTAAAACAAAACTTATATCAGCTATTGAATATATTGGAAAAATAAAAGATGGATTTCAAAGAATTTCTGATGAAATGGCTGAAGATATTGGATTAAATCCTGAAAAATATAAAGAAATCGCTGGAGTTCTAAGTGATATTTCAAATACTGAAGAATACAAAAAAACGATAGAGCAAAATCAATTAAAAATAAGAAAAACAGAAATTGAACGTTCTCTTTACGATTTGGATATAAAACGTATAAGAGCAATGTGTGAACCATCAGTAAAAGATGAGGCTACTGGTGAAACTTGGCTTGAATATTATAACAATCAAGTAATTGAATTGAGAAATGAACTGAATCAAATAGAAACTGAAATTAGTTAAGTTATTTTATGAGAAGTTAAAAATCCCCGATTATAAAATAACAATAGAGTTTTACGAAGATAACTGAAACAGAACCGCCAATGTTGCATCTTCAACGACGAATAATACAATTTATGGGAAATCAACAACTGTTCAACCCCCATCACAAGTAGTTCATATCTGCATTCGTTATAAATAAGGAGAAAAAATGACATCATTATCAAAAATTTGTTTGCACTGGACAGCAGGTGCTAATAGCCCTTGTGACACTGATTTAAAAGCATACCACTATTGTGTAGATAAATATGGGAAGATTTTTGCAGGCACACATAGACCTGAAGATAACCTAAATTGCTATGACGGCAATTATGCAATGCACTGTGGCGCTGGAAATACAGGTTGTATTGGTCTGTCAGTATGTGGAATGGCAGGTTTTACATCCGATACAAAGCAGACAAAGTACCCATTAACAAAAAAACAAATTGAAGTACTGTGCTGTTTAACTGCTTATTTGAGTATTAAATACGGGATTTTAATATTCGAAAAATCTGTATTTACACATTATGAATTCGACAAAAGGCGTGCAAAACAAAAACGTGAAGGCAAAATAGACATTACTTATCTACATTATTTGCCTCACTTGTCAGCAGATAGTGTCGGGAAGTACCTTAGACAAAAAATATCTTGGTATAGAGACAAGATAAAAGCCAACAAATACAAGTTCATTAAGAAAGGAGATTACTATGAGTTTATTCTCGTGGCTTAAAGATTGGAAAGTTTTGAATGAGCTATGGGACGTTATTGAGCCATTTATCATCAATTTGGCAGAAAAGAATGTCCCAAAGTATGTCACAAAACTATATGAGAACCTTGCTAAGGTTGCTCAGCCTGCAATAGACAGCTTGTATAAGTTAAAGGAGAAAATTAAAACTTCTCCGAATGCATTGGACGATTATTGTTTTAATCAAGGAGTTAACACAATAGAATCCTTTGCCAAACATCTTCTAGAGGCTGTTGAGAAGTTGAGAGCTTAATGCTTGGACTATCAGCAATAATTAAATCTTTTTTTGACTGTATTTCGCAATTTGCGAAATATGGTCAGGCAAAGATTGAAAATCAAGAAACAACAACAATCATAGAAGATAAAGAAAACTTAGAAAAAGCCAGAAATATTGCAGAACAAATTATTGAAATAGCACAAAAATATAAATCCTCTATGTCTAAGAGGGATCAAAGAAAGTTAAAATCATTAATTAAAAAATTTAATAAGGTAGATTAGTTATGTCTTGGAGAAATTTATTAAACGTACAAAATATTGAAAAAGGTTTCTTTTCCTCCTCTAATTCCTATGGCATACCTGATATAAACAAGGATGAGTTCGAAGTAAAAGAACTCATCCCATATCGGGTAGATTCAAATAGAAATGGCACAGCCCACTTCTTTTTAGATGATTATAGGTTTGAAAGATGTTGGAAAAACGCTGATTCTCAAATTAAAGAATTAAAAAAATATGATGGAGTCTTATCTCCCGACTTTTCTATGTACACAAACTATCCTGAAGCATTCCAAATTTGGCAAGTTTACAGGAATCGTTGGTGTGCTCGTTACTGGCAAATGCTTGGAATTAAGGTTATTCCATCAATTAGTTGGTCAGATGAATCCAGTTATAAATATGCATTTTTAGGTGTTCCAAAGGGTTCAATCGTTGCAGTGGGTACTGTTGGAGTACTTAATTCAGAAGATGCTAAAAGACTGTTCTTGCAAGGTTTTAAAGAAATGATAAAACAACTTGAACCAAAGCAGATTTTGATTTATGGAAACAAACTGACCGAACTTGAAGGTTATAAAAACCTCAAGTGGTTTGAACCATACATGAATAAATTTGAAAAGAAAGGTAGGTAAAAATGGGAGGACGTGGTTCAGGAGGCGGAAAAGGTGGCGGAGGTGCTGCTTCAAAAGCCCCTAAAAACATCGGAGAAGGTATTACGGATAAAAACGAACTTATAAGGTTGTATAACAGTATTTCAGGAAATACGGCTTATACAGCCGAAGAAAGAGTACGAGCAATGGAATCTATAAAAAAACGAATAGATGAACTTGATGCTAAAAAAGCCGCAGATTTAAAACAAAAACGTCTTGATGCTCTTGCTAAAGCTCGTGCTAAACGTGCAGAAAACCTCAAAAATGATGTAAAACCCGAAAAGAAACCAAGAACACCAAAAGCCAAAATGTCTATGGATAGCACAGTTTCTAATTTGAAAGATGAATTAATAAGTAAAGTTTCAACTGATGGATACATTAGACGTAGCGACTTTAGGGTTGAAGATTACGGAGACTTTATAAACGTATCAGTTCGCAGCCTCGGGAAATGGAAAAATCCTTCTGATGCAAGAGGAGAGGAAGATTATGATTGGCAAGTCCTGCACCAATCAAGTCGTGCTCAAATTGACAAAGTAGTTAATCGAATAGCCAAAAAATCAGGAAGGAAACTTTCTTGGTCGCAAGAAGAGAAAAACTGGATTGGCGTAGATATTCCGAAAATGAAAGGAGATTAATATATGGGAGGACGTGGCTCAGGCGGTAGCAGAGGCGGAGGCGGAGCAAGTAAATCAATTAATGCTAAAACTGAGAACGAATTAAATTACTTGTTAAATAAATCATATAAATACGATGATGATGCCTACGAATTCTCAAGAAGAGCTGCCTCTGAACAAGCTATTGCGAGAAAGTATAAACAAGCCGGTAAAAAAGAATTGGCGGAAAAATATACACAATACGCAAAAGAGGCACTGGCAAAAGCCGATGAAGCAAAAGCACAGTCTAAAAAATTTAAAACAGAAGCTTCAAAATTAGCAAGTAAAAAAGTACAAGATATTCCAAGGACATACCAATACAAGGGTGAAAATGGTGTAAGAACCGTATATAAGAGCCCTCAAAATGCACGAAAAGCCTACGATCAAGCAAGAGAAAATTTGGTTAGTACAGCATATAGAGACCACCCAAGTATAGTGAAATCTCCAAAAGGGGGATATAGTGTTGTTCCACATGGAATAGCAAAATTGAATAACTTAAAAGAAATCAGCCCATATAGCATTGATATGAGCGATTCTTAATTGTGTCAGAATGATACGGAATTGGAAGAAACGACTTCCAATTCTTCGTATTCAGAGTGATTAATGTGGTTGTAAAATAAAGGAGGTCAATATGACAGAAGCAATCACAGCACAAGAAGTTTTAAAAAGCAGACAAAACTTCAGCAATTACATTGAAAAATACAAAGATGATGTAATTACTGAATTACTTAAGGATTATCCAAATCGAGGCTTACACATTATTTGCCCTCAATTAACACAAAATGCAGATGGTTTAATAGAGGCAGTTGGCGAATTAAGAGGAAATCAAAAAGCCTATATATTTTGGTTTATCGCAAACGAGAAAGAAGATTTAATTAATATCGCTAAAACATTAAATCATTGTTTTAATCAGAATTATTGTGGACTTTTTGTAATTAAAACTATTTTGAACGGGGATAAAATAGAATTTAAACCTATTTTAAAACCCGAAATCCCAACAAAACAAGTTAGAAATAATAATACACCTGCAAAACAAATACAAAAAGAATACTGGGATAGATACTTTGAAGTCTGTGACGAATTACAAAGCGAAATGCAAATCAATCCTGCTCCACAGCATTATCAATATATTTCAATCGGTAAAAAAGGTGTGCAGATAATGCAAACCGTAAATACTAAAGATAAATATGTTGCAACTGAACTATTTATTAACAACGACAAAGACATATTCAATAATCTGCTTAAATCAAAAGATGAAATTGAAACAAAATTAGGATTCTTAGATTGGCAGAATTTAGAAGGTAAAAAATCTTCAAGAATTAGACAGGTTCTGCATTATGACATAACCGATACAAGCAATCTCGATGAAACTATCAAATCTCACATAAAAATGGCAGAAGATTTTAGAGATACTTTCAGAAAGTTTTTATAAGGGGGCTTAAATGAAAAGAATAGTTGTTGAATTTAAAGAAACCTATATGGAACATAGCGTTATAAGAGAATGCGAAGTTTCAAGTTTGGACGAAGTAATAAGACTTTATGAACTAAACAATAATGACATTGAATATTGGAAAGTTCTTGAAGAAACCGATTTATAGGTACAGGAGGTCTTATGGCAAAGAAAAACCTTAAAGAATCAGCTCTTAGATATGAAATTCAAATAAACCTTGATAATGTCCTAGATGTTTTAGGCAAACTTAACTTTATAAATATATCAGAAGTTTGGTTTGAAAGTCTTGCCTACGATTGGCTGGATAATAATCCCTCTGAAAAAGATATGAATAAGGTTTTAAAAGAGTTGGGATATTAAATCTCAATTCTTTTTTAATATGTCTGAATGATACAGAATAGTCTCAATAACTTGAAATAGTCTAAACACTATTCGATTAATGACAATGCACAATACGAAAGGACAATAAAATGAAAGTAAAAGAATTAATTGAAATTTTAAAAAATGTAGATGAAAATTTTGAAGTAAAAATCACTGATATGGAAGGCAATGTTGATGAAGATATACAAGTTGTTGACCACGATTTTGAAACAGTTTATTTAGTAGCAGAGTATTTATAAGAAAGAATAAATTATGGAATTAAAAAGCAAAAATGATATGTTGTTCGGAACTAAAATTTACAATAATAAAACTAATGAAATAGGACTACTTATTTATACTTGGACAAATTCATTTGCCGATGGAGATATTGAGTATGCAACCTGTGTTGATAAAAACGGGAAAAGATATAATATCGAAATGGATTTAATTATCCCAGTTGAAGAATAGCAATAAAGCGAAACATATTTTTAAATATTTAAAAGATAATTTTGTGTATTTTAAACTTTAAATAAAGATAACTATTCAATATTTATTGCATCAAACATTATATAATAGTTAAAAATTATAACTAACTTGAGTAATATAGATTCTTACAACCCGTATTTGCAAATAACAAAAATATCTCATTCTTTTTTATTATGAGTCAATGTTATAAGTAGTAAGTTTTTCTTTTATTATCAAAATAATTTTGTTTCCCCATTCAGTTTTTAATAAATAGTTGTCTTTTTTTAAATACTCAAGAGAGCAATACTCTTCTTTTTTAATATTTGACCTTTCTATAGTTCGAATTAGCTCTTCTAATATAGTATCTCGTTCAGCAGTGTTCATATTATTAATTATTGATAATACAGACTCAATACAGCGTTCTTTATACCGAATTTCATTATTTTCATTAACAAAAACTTCAAATATTATACCTTTAAGAAAATCAACTGGTAACGAATAAATATCTTGTGATTCAAGAAAGGCACGAGCTTCATTTTCACCGCCATTAGCTGTTTGTAATACATTTCGACCCAATTCAATTTGTTTGTCTATTGGTAAATCTTTAAGAGAACTCTTTTTATTTATTATTATTAAAATGGCTGGTGATTGAACATACCAATTATAACTTTTTAAATCAGAAATAATTCTATCGTAAAGAAAATTTAAATCAGCATCTGAATTAGCAAATACTTCAAGTGACAAATTATTCAATTCTTGTTGAATAATATTATATTGATCAGTGGTTAATACTTTGGTTTTAATTAGATTAATTATTCCGTTTAAAACCGGCAGGTAACGATTTATAAGATTTTTTGCTTTTGTTAGCAGTGTATTCTGTGCATCAAATCCAATTTTTGAGAAAAGGACAGGTTCTAAAAGTATAAAACTATCTACTATTTTCAACTTCATTGTAATTTGATGCCAATCGGCATTAGGCAGTTCAGCTATATCAGTTTTTTTTAACAATACAGACAAAAGATTTATGCCTAGGTTAACTTCTTCTGTTTTTGTACTTTTTGTCAAATATTGATCTAACTTTTCAAAATAGCCTTGTATAAACAACATTAAATTATCTGTTTCAATCCTTTTGAGTAAGAACTCTGTATGCCTTTCTATCGAAGCAGGAAAATTTGCGACGTATAACATATTATTGGTAAGTTTAGAAATCTCCTGTTTTATATTGTTTTTTGTAAAATACAGTGTTTTTGCCAGTATTATATCTATTACATCAACAAAGGCACTATCAACATTTTCTAATTTAGGACTTTGGTTATATGGATGTGCGTATATGCACCTATTTTCATAAATTTGTTTTAATTTATTTTCTTCAATTGCATCAATAAATCCATATTCTTTTGCTTTTGTTAAAATAATCTTATCAGTGGCTTGTTTTCCTTCACTTATATTAGTAATTTCATCATGAAATTTTTTTGCAACCGAGTCCGTTAGACTTAATTTTTTAAATCTTTCAAGAATAGATTCTATGCAAGCAAGCCAAATTAATATATATGCTGCTCTATATTGCCCACAGTGAATAATTTTAACTGCTTCTTTTATTAAAACTTTATCAATGTCTTCTGGGATTTTTTTTATATATTCGTCATAATTAGTCATTTATTATTGAATCCTCTAATGCAAACTTTTGGTAAAGCAGCATCCGCAGTCGTTCATAGGCTCTAAAACGTTGAACCATATCTTCAGTAATGGTTGAGTCATAATCGCAGTCTGGTATTGTATAGGTATAAGATTTGCTTTTTCTTTTTATATCTTGAAATAACTTGATATGGTCGTCATAATAACGAACATTTAAATCTGCTATTTCAATCTCTTGCTTAATCTGTTTTAAAGCGTTCACATTTATAGCCCCAATGTTTTCATAATATATAAAAAAAACAAAAGTTCAATATTGTTATTTTGTTTAACATTTTATTAGCTATATCAGTTTGAATAAATTATAAAAAACTTCAATGTGTAATAAATATAAACATTGAAGTATAGAAGTGATGTATTATATTAGCTTTTGCTTTTAGGATGTGACTTATTTGGGAGGTGGTTTTGAATTATTTTATAAATATATCTTTGGGAAAACTCACATTCTAATGCTAATCGATTAATCGTATATTTCCTGCCATCATACTGACTTATTATGTACCTCTTTTTAACCTCTGTAAAAGCATTTTTTGGAATCGTAACAGTTAATCCTGGAGTTAGAAAAATTAAAGCCAAAGCTGAACGTATGCCAGCTGATTCAGCAATTGTCTTTAAATCATCATTTGGCATATCTTCAGATTTTATATAATCCATCCAAGGCTTATATTCCATAATCTCCTCATTCTTATTACGTTTGGTCTCATCAGTTAGAGCCATACTCTAAGACGGTCAGCTTGCACCGTTAGCCGACCGTTTCGACCTGTAATTACATAGCAACAATCATTGGATTACTTTGCATAGACTGAATTTCTTTATTTAATTTTTCAAGAACACTAATTTTACCCTCAATCACTTTAACGTTGCTTTCTCTTTCAGCAACTATACTCCAATGGATACTTTGGTCATGTTTAGCGTCATAACTTTTAATCTTTGCATCGTCTAATTCATATCTAAACATTAGAATTTTTTGTCTAATCGATTCTAAAATTTGAGATTCTATGCCACATGAGTTTTGCATAGTGTTATTTTTTTGTTGTGTCTCAGTGTTTAATTGCATTTCATTGTTTGCTTCCATTGTTAACATAATTTTCTCCTTTACTTTTTCTTCTACTAATTAAGTGTGGCCGCACTTTTTTCTACATTCTTTTTCATTGCTATAATTCCATGAATTACTTTATTTGCTTTTATTCGAGTCAAAAACATAACGTCATTGATTTTGAATCTTAATTTTAAAAATTTTCTTAAGGATTTTTTAGCAAATTTATCATTGTTATAATAGCTAAGCTCTCTCCATAAACTTTCTATCATTCTAAGTTGTGCATCTGATGCCATATTGTCTGAACGATTTAAGCCTGCATATTTTTTTTGTTGTCTAGTCCACTTGTTTATTGCAATTGCTTTTTCTTCAAGAATTTCAATAAATTTGGATGCATTTGTAAAGTCTAATTTTTTAGATGTATTAACGTTAAATGTTAAAAGCATTTCACGATATAAATCGTCATCAATACTTAATATATTTTTTAATGTATGAATCTTTTTAATCTGAAAACTCGTAGCCATATTTAATACTCATATCTTCAAGTTGAAGTTCTCGTCCATGTTTTATGCCTATTTGCACTCCCAAAATAAAAATGGCAAGAGCTATTAAAAAGATGTTTAACCATAATGAAGTGTCGGGTCGGAATTTCTTACCATCGTTCATTCTAATACCTTCTTAAGCCATTAATAATTTGGAAGTTTGTTTGATCACAACATCATCGACCTCAGCTTTGCCATTAAATTTAGCAATGCTAATGCTGTGAGAAATTAAGTGTTCTAATCTTCTTGTATTACCATCAGAATAAAAAAGATATTTCTCTGCTAGTTTTACGTTCTGTCCAATTGACTCAAGAATTTTAATTACATCTTGAATTAAAATTTTATCTATAATCTTTGTAAATTTAACTCTTGAATAAAGTTGGTCATATTGATTGTTGTAGCCCTTAAGGTTTTCTAATAAAATTCCTCTGCCTACCAATAAAATTCCAACACCTGTTTTATCGTGAATTCTTCTTGTAATTTCAAGTGCTCTATATGGTAAATTTTCAGCTTCATCAATAATTAAAAGCCTACCGGATTGATTTAATTTTCTTATTACCTCATCCATTAAGTCATAAACAGAACCTTTACCAGCTAAACCTAAACGTCTATGAATTTCTTTAAGTAAAGATTTTGCAGTATAACCTGAATCACTTTCTATAAGAATTGAATCCATAAATTCTTTTGTATATCTTTTGACAGCAACAGTTTTACCAAGTCCGGCTTTGCCAACACAAACACCAATTTTCCCTTGGGTATGACAAAGCCTACCTATTTCAGAAATATATTTAACAGTTGAAATTTCAACATATGGAAGTTCATTGTTGCCTGAACGTTCACGTTCTCTTTGAATAAAATTATTAATAGCATCAGTTATTTTATCGTTTTTACCGTTATAATTGCCGTTAATCCACATACTTATAGTCGATTTTGCAATACCTGTGGCTGTTGAAATATATCCAATGCTGTAATTTCTACATTCCATCAGTTCTTTTAATTCTGTTCTAATATCCATTCACCACTCCTTTTAATTCTTGTTCAAGAATTTTATCAGTTTCATACAGATACAATGGCTTTTCTTCAATCTTTTTATCTTCTAAGAAAATTGATAAATCTTGTTTGCCAAATTCTTCCATTTCTTTATTTTTTCTAATGGCTTTATCCATATTGGTATTTGCTAATTTAGAAATTTTAGGTTTTAATTGTTTTTCAGTATTTGCATACACAGTTTTATAATTTTCATATTGTTCTTCAAGAGGACTTTCCATTGTTTGTTTAATATATGATTTAGCAACCTTCAAATTACGTTTTTTAATTGACATTGCTTCTTTAAATTCTTCTTTGGAAACAGTTTCTGCATGCAGAGCAGCAACAGCTTTTACGGCTGTTATTTTTCCGACAAATTCATCATTATCAGCTCTAAATGCCCAAGCTTCTTTATAATTTTGAATATCTCTTCGAAGATAAACTTTTAATCCTGTTTGAGATATCATCCAATCTGCCCAGTATGTAATACCAAGAGAATTATCTTTGATTCCATTTCTGCCAATGGTGTAAGTTTTAGATGTTCTCATACAAAATAGCTTGAGTGCACTCTGAGATGTCGTAATTTTCTCTTTAAATTCTTGATAGAAAAGTTCATCCGGACATAAACCCTGTAAATTTTTACCTTGTGAAGGTCTTTTGTTTAGAACATTAAGGATAAATTTATCAAATATTGATTTAAATTCGTTAAAAGGAATAATTTTACCTGATTTAATTTCATTTATCAATTTTTCAGGTCTTTCAACAACATTACCTCCCCTATAGCCAATGCAATGTTTTGAAATTAATTCTTTTATTTTTAGAAAATCTCTCTCGATAGGTTTTGTTTGTGCATTATATGGAAGTGCAAAATGTACTTGAATATTCAATTCATCTAACATAGATGTTGTTTTAGAAGTGTTTGTTTCAACTTTTATTTTATTTTGTCTTCCTCCTGCGAAATCTTTACAACGATAATCTTTTCCATTATCAATAATCACATCTTCAGGAAGTCCAAATTCTTTTGCTGCATAATAAAAAGTTTGAAATATGTGATCTGAATTAGGATGCCCACATTGAAGCAACCAACCAAGCCATTTCCCCGATTTATAATCTCGCCAAGCAGTTACCCAAGGGAAAACAATATCACCATCAGGACTCAAGCAAGCAACATCAATTTGTGCGTGGTCTGATACCCATACCTTGCCACAAATAATATTAGAATAGTCTCGTTCAATATAATTATTATATTTTCTATTCCACGCAGATTGTCCATAACGTGCTAAATAAATACTTTGTTGCGGAATTTCACGTTTTAATTTTCTTTTAAAAGTAGAACAACTTGGAAAATCAGATACCTCAATATTTTTATTCCTAATTGCATAGCCAAGTGTTAAATCCCAACAACTTTGTAATGAGGGAGCACCTTCCTTTAAGTATAAATTCTTAAAATATTCAAAATCATTGTCATCAATTATACTTTTGCCATAATTATTTCCATATTGGGCTAAAAGACCACTTATTCCGCATTGAATATATCGACTTCTCATTCTTATTACAGAAGAATAAGACGTTGTAAAATCTGGATTATCATTATTCCACTTATTTATAAAGTCTTTTAATTCTTTCCCTCTAATATTTAAGCTTTTTCTTACAATTTTAATATATTTATCAGCTTGTATTTTAGACCATTTGGGTGCATCTGAATATTTTTTATCGTCTATCTCTGATATTTTTTTTAATTTAATAGAGGAACTATGAATAAAAAATTGTTTAACATTATTTTTTAATTGAATTTTATATATAAAATTGCCTTTATAACAACGATTTTTGACAGTTTTAGGTGTAATATGTAATAACTCACATACTTGTTCTAGTGTAAACCAAGTTTGAGACTTTATTGACATATTCTACGATACCCCTCAATTTTTATATTGAAAACTTTCTCAATTAGAAAAATGTCACAAGGATAATAAGTCTTTTCTCCTGATAAATGTTTGCTGATAACGCTATTTGATACATTTAGCATCTTTGCAACTTTTGTTGGTGTTAGATTTAAAAATACTAACAGAATCCTTAAAATTTTTGATTTGTCATTCTGCTCTTTAATTGTCATTAAGTTTTCCTTTTCTTGAAATTAGTTACATATATATTTCAAGTTGTGGCTGTTAATCTCTTTTATTAGGTTATATGGCTAATTTTTGCACGACAAAATAGCCTAACACGGCTTCTCCATCAGGGAAAAATAGCTTATAACTTAATTATATTTGTATAGTTTTTTTTGAAAATGTCCCCTAAAAAATGGAAGGTCAAATATTTGACCTTTTGAAAAATTAGAACCCAGTAATAATAAGATTTTATTTTTATGCGATTTTGAAAAATGGTTTCAAAGCAAATAATCAAGAGTATTTTAAAATTAACAAATATTTTATTAAGAAATGTTAAGAAAATAACATTCTATTTATTAGTGAAAATTCTTCTTCGTAAGACTTTCCGTACTTCCAAATCTCTTCAGCCAAGTGAAGATGAAATTTATTTATAAAAGAACGATTTAAGACTTTTCTATAACTTCTTAGGTATATATTTTTAATTTCCAGTCGTTCTTGTTCTTTGTGTTTGCGAGCATCCTTATTTACAAGATACTTTTCCGATACATATAAATTATGATTATATAAGTATAAATAAACTTTCGTATTCATGTAAACTCTCTCTTGGGGGATTTTAGGATATTTATCAAACTGCTTTAATAGTTCTTTGTACTGTCTATCATAAATTAATGTTCTTAAATATACATAAAAATTATTCATAGTGTGTTTGGAATATCCAAATAAATCAATCATTTTTAGAACTTCAATATCAGCACAAAAACCTCTAATTATATAATCAATATCTTGTTTTTTATGAAAATCAAAAAATAATGGAAGTTTACTTATTTGTTGTTTTTTACAAACTCTTTTATTGTAATAATAACTTCCATCACAATATGTGAGCCGTTCTTCTTGAATTAAACCATCAATTATGGGCTTAAGTTCTTCCGAATCAATTTCAGATATTGTCTCAATTTCATCCAACGAGAACTTGTTTAAACGTTTGCATAGTTTTAATATTCGTTCTTTCATTTAATAATCCTTTCATTGTGTATTCGTCTAATTCTTCAATTTGATTGGTTTTCATTAATTTTTCAATTCTATTGATAAGTTTAACTAATTGTCTGAATTGGTTTGTACGAGTCGCAAGGTATTCAATAGCATCATCCTTGAACTTCAAATCCGTTAATTCTGTGAGAATTTCTTTAATATCATCTGAATTAAATTTTTCAAATTTCAGCTTTTTATAAATCCGATCCATTAAATGAGGATAACGTGCAAGTTTTTTATCTACAGCTCCCATTCCAACAAGAACTACAGGACAACCCGTTTTATCGTGTAAATCTCTTAGGGTTTCAATAATACTTTTATCGATTAAATAATCAACCTCATCAACAATAATTACCTTGTTATTAAGCCTTAAATTATTCTCAATTAATGCAAAAGTTTCTTGGGAATGATAAAAAGCCTCTTCTCCAAGCTCTTCTGCGATTTCAGATAAAAGCCATCTGCTTGTCATTCCTTGTGTTGCTCTTACATACACTGAATCATTTTTATCAGCCCACCACTGAATCGTCTGCGATTTGCCTAACCCATGTTCTCCATAAACTAATGCCATCTTAGGAATATTAGGTGGCACTTTTTGCAATTCGTCCATCAACGATACAAATTGCTTGACATTTTTTGTCCTAATAAAAGTTTTTTTCATAATTTAATCTCCATATAGATTGTAGTATTCATCACTTCTAATGTAGTTTGTAAGCCATTTTCTATCTTCAGGATTAGTGCATCCATTTGCCATTAACCACTCGTATTTTTCATAGTCTGTATTGAAAATAGGTCTGTTCATTTGTTGTTCACGAGGAGTTAATTTTCGTTCTCGTTTAGGTTTTTCTATAATTGTTTCTTCTGCACATTCGAAGTCTTCTTGTTGAATTTCTAAAAGTTGAATTTCTTCTTTTTGAAAAGTTTTTTTGACTTGTTTGATTAATTTATTTTTTAATTGCTGTTGTTTTTTATATTGTTGTTTATACTCTTCCATATCCTTAACAGAACCGAGGATTTTTGCCATTGGATGCACTTTTTGAACTCTATGAGCAATACATAGGAATTCTCCTTTAGTTGAATAAACGTGTATTTTAGATAAATCAAATAAACTATATCGTATATTTACTTTATCTCTTATTCCTATAATTGCCTCGCTCCTATAATGCATATTTAAAAATGTAATTCCATGTTTATTTATTGTTCTGCACTCTGTTTTCATCATTAAATCATCTAAGATTTGAACATTAATTTTCTGTTTTGGAACTTCATTTAATACTTCTTGAATAGTTTTTGAACGGTTATTGGGGCAAATATTTTTGTTATGAAATTCTATCCAAGCATTAATATATTTTATTGTTTCTTGTAAAGTCGGAATATGATTATTAGTTAAATTTTTATGCCATTCCTGGTGTAATAATTCTCCTCGTTTTAGCCAAGCAGGTTTATTTTCAATACTTGTTCCGATATAACTTGGCATCATTTTTTCAAACTCTTCTTGAAATTCTTTAAAAAATCTTTCAATAACTTTTGCTCTAGCATTGTATGGTTTTGCAAAGACAGAGTGGATGTTTAAATTTGCATATACACCATTAAACCCTTCTTCTTCAAAATCAACATTCTGAAAAAATCTTGATTTAAAAGCCTTGCCATTATCTTGATAAACTACCTTCGGAATCATACCTAAATTAATAATTGCATTTCTTAGGGCTGAAGCTATGCATTGTGTATTTTCTGTCATCATAATTTCGTAACCAACAAGTGCTGTTGATTTCCAATCTAAAAAGCCGACCAAAGTTGCTCTGGTCGGCTTACCTGTAAATGGATTAATAACTTGAAAGTTTAGAACGTGTCCGTCTGCAACTAGAATATCCCCAACTTCTATTTTAGAGATATCTCTTTCAATATACGGTTCAACTTTATCGTGGTATGCTTTCATACCTTCTCTTTTTAAAACCCATTCTGCATAATTATTTTTTCTAAAGTGCTCCGTAAACCTTTTAAAACTTATATCGCTTGGAAGATTTTCATATCCTCTTTTTATTAATATCTCTTTTGTTAGTTTTATAGCTTTTCCATAATTATACTTACTGGGATGAAGTAGAAGTGTTAATAGAATATTCTTCATTTCATCATTTAAGATAGAATTATATTCACCTTGTTTTGACCATTTATATTTCGGTTGTAAACACTCTGTTGACTCGTGTTTTTCAAAAGCTCTAATCCATCGATGCAGAGTACCAATCGATATACTTCCTATAAATTTATATGCTTTAGGGAGATATAATCCTGAATTATATAAATCTAAAAAAACTGTATCTGCTTCTTTTTTAGTTGAATACTTTTTACGAAGTTTTTGTAATGCAACGACAATATTAGCCCGATAATTTGCTGTCATTTTTGTTTTATCTGAGATAAATCCAGCTTGCTTGTTATTATTTAAAGGGACTAATGCTGTTGTTTTATTCTCGGCATTTCTGAGTTTTTGCTGAATTTCCGGTTCAAGGCTTGAGAATAAAATTTCATATGATGTGCCACCATTGACTTTAACTTCTTTTGCAATATATTTACTTTCCGTTTTGTTTATTTCCAAGCGAAGTGAGCGTGTGCTGCTTAAACCTTTTACCTTTGCTATTTCTTTTATATTAATATATCTATCTTCCATGTCAGAAACACATTAACTCTAATTGTAAAAAATTAGAACACCACTTCCGACCTTTGTGTCTTTTCTGTATCAATATTTTTTTATATGTTTAATTTTATATTTTATTTTGCCCAAAATAACTATAAATATTGAACCATTACTCATAGTAATCCGAAATACAAAAATAGTATATTATAGATAATTATGTTTTAAAAACATTAAAGAGCAAATTGAGGAGCAAAATAAAAAGTGACTTTATTTGTTCTTAATTATATCCAAGAAAGTTCTATTTCTTAACTCAGCATCTTTACATATTGTATCTATAGACATAATATACAAATGAACAGGAATTTTATTGTGATTTTTATCTTCAATATTATCATTATAAATATAGAAAATAGGACAATCTCCAAATGAAATCGTTTTGACCCCTGGTTGTTTACTTAAGTTTTTTGCCATTTGTTCGTTTATGTTTAATACAACATATCCAAATGCCATTCTCACATTATCCATTACTTCTATAACTGGATATATATTTCTAGATAATTCATATACACCAACTCCATTTTGTAGTTCTTTTGCATTTGGACTTTTGAATTCAATAACAACAACGTCCTTTGTGTTATTGCTTACATTATTATAAAAAATTGCAATATCTGGCTCAAAATTATCGTTATCAGTGCTACGTTTTTCTTCTTTTGAAATATATTCCTTAATTGTTTTTAATTTTTTATCACTAAATGCACAATTATATGTCAGAAATTTGTCATCAAATAGCCATAAATTAGTATCATATATTCCAAAATCTACTTCTTCTGAATTACTTATGATTCCCATTTTCATAAATAAATTATGCAAATCTGCTTCTGTTGTTTCTTTATCATCCTTTACCTTTTGTATTGCTTTAATAATTTGTTCTCTATATAAAAAATATTGAGCAAGTTCTCTAGCAGAAAGATCATTAATCTTTGCTATATTATCTATAAAAACTTTTTTATTTGTATACTTATTATTTTCAAGCATTTTTATGAAATTTGCTTTGACTTTTTCTTTTTCATCAATAAATTTTTTCTGAGCAGACTTGATAACATCGGGTTTTACTTTAATTTGCGATTCATCTTCTTTTATATATTTTGCTAAATATGGATATTCATCTATACTTTCTTCAATGATTTTTTGATTGTCATTCGCAAGTGCAGGATATTTCTCAAGTAAAATAGTTTCTATAACATTTCTTAAATGCTCATTAATATAAGGTATTGGCAAAGGATTTGTTATTGTTTTATTATTATCACTCATACTAAAAATGAATTCATTCCATTCATTGTTTGTTCGTTCATTAAAATATTCTGATGTCAATAACATTATAGAAGAATCATTATTGGGTAAAAGTTTTGGTACTATTGATTTTGTAAAAGGTTTTACTGTTCTCCCATGAGCGCAATAAAAATGTTTGTGCATATTTTTCCCATTATTTTCAAAGGTATAATATAGAGAAAAATCATATTTTATCGGCTGTTCTTCATTAAGATTACTATATATCGAAAAATTTTTTTCATTAAACTTAACAATATTTTCATTATTGAGATTTGTTGTATATTTACCTAATTTTAGAGTTATATCAAATTTAGATCCTGAATTATTGAGTAAAAACAATTTTACAGATAAATAATCACTAATAATTTCTTTTATTTGCTCAATATCTGTTATTAAACTATCATCAGAATTGATTAATTTTTCATTATGATATTTTTTATAATAATCAGTGTTAATATTATTAAAATTCACAACTGTTTTACACTGATTATTATTATATTCAATTTTGATATTATTTTCTGAAAAATTCCTGTTGAAATTAAATGAAACTTTTTCGGTTCCTGTATAACTGACTATATCAATATTATCAAATATTTTTAACCAAGTAAATCTACCAATTCCTTTACACCCGATTTTCTGTTTGTAAGAAGATAAATATTTTGAAAACGAATCTCTATTTTCTTTATTAAAGCCAACTCCGTTATCAGTCACAGAATATCCGATAATGGACAATCTTTCGATATTATCAAAAAAAGTTTTTTGAATATCAGTTTTAATATCTATCTCAATTTTTGTTGCCTGTGCATCTAGGGAATTAATTATTGCTTCAAATAAAGGTTGGAAAAAAGTTATATTCTCATTTATTTGTCCAAGAATACTTGAAATATCAACTTTCATAAAAGATTGATTATGCATAGGAGCCTCTTTTCGTTAATATTTTATCATAAATATAAATGAGCATTTCAAAAGTTAGGTTTTATTGGGTTTAGAAAATGTTTTGTTAAGGAACAGATTTTTTTCGAGAACTTCTGTTAATTTTTTAATTCTTTAGACATATAAATGATAATCATCAATATATTTTTATATGTTTAATTTTAAATCTTGTTTTGCCCGAAATAATCATACCATTTGAACTAGTACAAAAATAGGTTAAAAGCATTGTCTTGAAATTGTTTGCCCAAAATAATCACACCATCTGCCCTGACCAGCAAAAGAGTAATTTGACCGGTTGCTGGGTCAAATGGTTTGCTTGTTTCCTACCCCTCAAACCCACACCAAATGCCGATTGCCCCAAATAATCACACCAGTTGAGCTACTCACACCACTCAAATAAATACACTCAAAATATGCAAAAAATACTATTGAATGTGTAGCAAAAGAACCAAGCCATATTATTTACGCACAAAAAATGCCGCGTCTCGGAATTGAACCAAGGACACAGGGATTTTCAGTCCCTTGCTCTACCAACTGAGCTAACGCGGCATCTCTTGAATATGTCTATAATACTAAGCTCAAAAATTTTCGTCAACTGTTTTTTGCATGCTAAAATAATATTACAAATATTTATAGGAGCGAGTTTATGCAAATAACCACAAATCACAAGACTTTTGAAACAGATGCACTGAACAATATCTGGAACAGGCTGAAAGAATTTTTCAACACTGATACTATCCCTTATGAAAGGAAAGAATATCTTTCTTCACTGATATCACAAAAAGGTTATTTGCCATACACTCAGGTTCAGGCGCTCGAAGAGCTTTCTGATGCCGAGGTTATTTTTGCTGTTGAAGAAAAACTCAAGAAAAATTCGACTTATAATGGTTCTGAGTTTAGTTTCTCCTCACAGAGCGCACTTGAAAGAAGAGGCATCAAAAATTCGGCGTGGATAAAGACTGAACAGCATAACATAAAACTTGTCGGGCTCGCTGCTTTGGGGAATGGGAACAGGTCAGAAACTCCAGGGAAATTTATGGACTGGCTTCGTGAGCTGTTGATTTTGCCATCAGGTGATGATAAGAACAATGTAATGCCTGCAACGCTTTATCTTTTGCCTTTTCATCCGAGG
The DNA here is from genome assembly GCA_904420445.1 of Candidatus Adamsella avium. GTDB lineage: Bacteria > Cyanobacteriota > Vampirovibrionia > Gastranaerophilales > CAJFVJ01 > Adamsella > Adamsella avium. The sequence goes on from CAJFVJ010000001.1 coordinate 774,947, forward strand.
GAATTCGGGTGTGCTTATCTCCCCGCAAGTTCTGAGGTCAGCCCTGCGCTTGAAGATGCTCGTTTGAAAGATTTGACGGGGCTTGACGCAAAAGGACAGGTAAAGCTCTTTATCGCTCTCACACAGCTCTGCGGGCATCCTGTTATGTATGATATTTTGCCTCAGACTGCACGTTTTTCGAAGATTATTTTATCTCATCCGTTTGCAGCAAGATGGTTTGATGTCAAACAGCTGATGAGCAACATAGAAGCTGAGATTGATTCGCTTAGCGATAACTATGACGCAAAAGCCTTTCTCAAAGATAAATTGAAGGGGAAATACTATGATGCAAACGAGTCAATCCAGGATATTATCTCTGAGATTGAAGAACAGCTTTTGCCGAAGAAGAAAGAATTATCAGAAAATATGATGAAGAAAGAATCCCAGCAAATTCTTTCACAAAGAGCAAAAAAAATTATCAACGACCATCTCGGTTTTGATGAGTTTGCTCAAATCAGCGAGGAGGATATCCCGACCGATAAACAGGGCGAGATTATCGGAAAGCTGATTAACGAGGGGTTGTGGCCTGCTCCGGGCGGAGCGTGGTGTTCTTCAGGCGTGCCGGTATTTGATATTATGAGCAAAGGGGCAGGATACCCGACGTTTAAGCACTTTGACTATGAAGGGAATGATGTGAGCGCTTTTGCGAACCTCGATTGTCAGACACCGTATTATTTTGTCTACCTTGAAGACGGCAGTATCAACGAGGCTGTAGTTGAGTTCTTTGTTGATTATATGAAAAAACTTCAGATAGAGTATAACTTTGACGCCTATCGTGTTGACCATATTGACCATATTGTCGATAAATTTTCTGAAGACGAAAACGGTTTGCCAATCAGCTATCGTGCTCCGAGGATGGTGTTAGGCAAGCTTAATGCTTCGATGAAAGAACAGGTCTGCTATTTCGGCACTCTTGCTGAGTATATGCTGTGGGATGGTTATTTGAAGGAGTACCATCAGGATATGAATTTTGACTTGCTCTGGGGGAATGATATCGTTTCTCAGATGGCAAAAACAGTTCCTGCAATTGTTGAAGATAATGAAACTCTTGAGAAATACAACTCCTCACTGCCTTCTGAGAGAAGCAGACTGTCTATTTTGAAGGCTTATAACAATCAGGACGGAGAGTTCAGAGAAATTGACCAGTACCCTGGGCAGCTCGGAGAAGCAGGCGCTTTGTTTAAATGGCTGAAATTCAAATTTCTCCCCGGCGGCAAATTTGCTCAACGTCCGGTTCTGTTCATCGATGGTGATGAAAGTTTTAACAAAACAGGAATAGAGAAAGTTATCGGGGCGGAAATCTCAATGAAACGAGATGACAATCGTGATTTCTTCAATAAATTTACGGCAATAAACGACTTTGCAAAATCAAACACAATCACCCGTTACGGGAAAGCGGAAATTCTTATCAGTGATGAGGATAAGTTTACCGCATGGGTCATCAGGGAAGAGAATAACAACTCCTCTCTGCTTGTTGTTGCAAATGCTCAGGCGCCTACAGAGAAAATCTGCAAAGAAACGGAAGACGGTTCAACCCAAAGAGTTGTTGAAAAGGGAGTTGATATCTTCAACAAAACTCTTCAGCTGCCTGAGGGGATGAATATTGTTGGAAGATATGAGTTCAGAGGATTTGAACTTGAGGAAACACAATGTGAAGGGAATTCTCTGTCTTTCGAAAAACTTGCTCCAGGTGAGTTTTATATTTATAGAGTATCAAAATAAGGATGCAAAACATTTTTGATAGAATAATTTTTTGGCTGAAAGCATCAAGAGTGCACTCTTTGCCGATGGCGCTGATGTCGTGGTCAGTCGTGTTTTGTTTTGCGCTTGAAGACGGGGGGAACATTCTGAACGGATTGCTTGCGCTTGCCGGTGTGTTATTTGCCCAGCTCGGAGTAAACCTCGGGGATGACTATGTTGATTATATTTCTGAGGCAGGGACAATTCAGGCAAGACAGAAAGGGAAGTGCGAGTATATTCTTGATGGCAGTGTCAGTATCAATCAGGTTCTTGGAGTTGTTGTGTTTTATTTTGCTGCGGCGTTTGTTATCGGGCTTTATCTTACGTTTGTATGCGGTTGGCAGCCTGCTGCGATAGCTTTTGCTGCGGGCGTGATTTGCCTGCTTTATCCTCGGCTTACGTACTTTGGTCTTGGCGAGCTTGCTGTCGGGATAACTTTTGCCCCGCTTTTGTTTATGGGAACTTATTTCGTGATGTGCGGGGAGTTTGCGCTTGTTCCCGTTCTAGTATCAGTGTCCACAGGCTTGTTGACGGTTGTTCTTCTGCATGTGCACACGCTTATGGATTATGACTTTGATGTGAAAGAAAATAAAAAAACTCTCTGTGCAATACTTGGCTCGAAGAAGAAAGCGTTTTATGCCCTTGTTGTTATGCTTGTTTTAGCTTATGCAAACATATTTGCTTTGATGTGTTCAGGGGTTCTTCCTCTCAAATTTTTGATAACTTTTCTCACTCTTCCGATGAGCATCGGGCTTGTTGTGTTGATGAAAAAATTTGTTGAAGGAGATACCTCGCTTCTCTTAAGAAAGTGGTGGATGGGACCGATTGAGCAGTGGGAAGATATAGAAAAAAAGAATGCGCAGAATTTCATGATAAGATTTTATCTCGCACGAAATTTGATGGGCGCATTCTCTTTTTTAGTATGTGTTGCGATACTTATCTAGCAATAATCACGGTTGTGGCAGGGACTTGTCGTGCAGTGGCGGAAGGCTGATATCAGCGAGAATATACCGCTAAGACCAACAAGAGCATAAATTACTCTTGAAACGGCACTCATCTCGCCAAATATGGCAGCAACAAGATCCAACCCGAGAAAACCGACCAGCCCCCAGTTCAGGGCACCGATAATTACCAGAGCAAAAGAGATATAAGTAAGAGCTTTCATACTTCGACCTCCATATTGTGGTACATAGTCAGTATGAGAGATTTTTCACTTTTTTTCATTGTCATAAATGATAATTTTTTTTAACTTAAGTAGCAATTTTTTAAAGGTATATGTTTTATATAAAGTATATATAAAAGAGGAGGAATGTAATGACATCTATTTCTTTTGATCCTAAGGTAAATAATACGACTTCTGTTTCGACATCATCAAAAGCAGAGAACAGAGGTGATACAGATATTATAAAAACATCAAATAATCTTTACTCTGATAAGGTAGAAACCGGCTCATCCCAGGATAGCTGTGATATGGAGATTGACGGTGATTTCAGAAAAGCAAAAGGCGAAGTCAACGGGAAAGAGTTTTCTTATGAGATGAAAACAGGCATTACCTGGGGGCTTGGCAATATCAAGAAAATCAATATGGATTTTGATGGAAATGAAACTGAACTCAAGATGAAGAAGAAAGGATTCTTTGGCGGCAATCTCAATCTTTCAGGAACAACCGGTTCACAGGATGTTGATTTGGATATAAAAAACAAAAACAGCAAAGTTTCTATAAACGGAAACTTTGGCAATGACCAGATAAATTTATCCTTTGATGAAGACGGAAAAGTTACGGGATTGATTAACGGCAAAGAAGTTTCCATAAAAATAGATAACGAACTCGGCTCTGACTTCGGAGATATAGATACAGACGGAGATTTCAACGGAGCTGAAGAGTTTATGCCGATTTTGTCCATGTTGTATCATACAAAGAAGATGGATGATTGGAACCCTGAAGCTTGGGGATAGAAATATTTTTTCAATAAACAAGCCATTATCTAAAAGATAATGGCTTGTTTATATGAGTTTATTATTCCTTATTCTCTGAATTTTGAGTCAGACCATTCCGCTTTGATAGCGTTTTTGATTTTTTTCATTTCTTCTTCGACTCTTTCATCAGTAAGGGTTGCGTTCAAATCTTGCAGATATATTCTGTAAGCAACGCTCTTGTAACCGTCTTTGATGTGCTCGCCTTTGTAAACATCGAACAAATCTGTTTTCTGGAACAGGTGAGAGGAGGCTTTTTTGATTACTCTGACTATGTCCTGATGAGGGACATCATCTCTTATTATGAAAGCCATATCCCTGCTGACGGCAGGATAAACCGGAAGTTCTTTGAACTTCGGCGTTGAGAAGTTCATAAGCTTCATAATATCTTCGAAGTAAATTTCAAAGAGATAAACATCCTGACTCAATCTGCAGTTGTTGATTACATCAGGGTGAAGTTCTCCGAATACGGCAAGACGTTGAGGAGTTTTTCCGAGGAGAACAACTTCTGCCGCTTTCCCGGGGTGATAATAGGGAACATCCTTGAGAGGTCTGTATTGTATTCTTGAGTCAAGTTTCAAAATTTGCAGAATATTTTCGACAACCCCTTTGACATCATAGAAATCAACGGAGTTACCTTCGCAAGACCATTTTGAAGAAGCGACGTTTCCTGTCATTGCGCCTGCCAGGACTCTTGTTTCTTTGACTCCTGAGTCAGTGTTGGTTGCAGGTTGTTCTATGAAATATGTTTTGCCGATTTCATACAGCCACAAATCTTTTTGTCCGTTGTCAAAATTGCGTTTAACAACATTCAGAATGCTGGGTATAAGCGATTGTCTGAGCATTGTATAGTCTTCTGACTGAGGGTTTGCAACTTTCAGAGCTTTTTCAGGGTCATAAGAAACGCCTGCCCATTTGTAGATACCGTCGCCAACAAGAGAAGAGGTCATTATTTCGTAGAAGCCTCTTGCCACAAATAGTTTGTTGAGTTCGTTTGTAAGGCGTGTTTCATCAGTGATAACGGGAGAAACTGTTTTTGAAGGCAGTGTCGGTTCTATTTTGTCGTAGCCGTAAATTCTTGCTATTTCTTCAATAAGGTCAATTTCTCTTGTGACATCATTTTGTCGGTAAGACGGAACTCTGAATCTTGCAGCGATTTCGTTTTTGCCGCAGAGTTCAAATCCGAGGTTTTCGAGAATTTCGATGCATTTAGCCTGAGGGACGTCTATTCCCAAAATTCTCTTCATCTGGTTAAATCTCAAGGTAATGATTATTTCATCGAGAATATCATCGCCTGCTGCTGTCATACCGATGAATTTTGCTCCTGCGTATTCTTTCAGGAGTTCAACGGCACGCATAAGCGACGGTCTGACGTTTTCGATATCAACACCTCTTTCAAAGCGGGCGCAGGCTTCTGTTCTGACTCCTGCCGCTCTTGATGAACGTCTGTTTGTTTTTGGCGTGAAATAAGCAGACTCAAGAGCGATATCTGTTGTTGTTTCATCTATCTCCGAGTTTGCTCCGCCCATAACACCTGCTAAGCCTACGGCGTGGTCTTTTGTCGCATTGACAACAACGTCTTTCACTAGTTTGTGTTCATTACCGTCGAGAGTCGTAACTGTTTCTCCCGGTTGTGCTCTTCTTACGCAGAGGTAGTTATCAAGTTTGTTAAGGTCAAAAGCGTGCAATGGCTGACCGTATTCGAGCATTACGTAGTTTGTAATGTCTACGATGTTGTTGATACTTCTAACCCCTGCTGATTCAAGACGTCTTTTCATCCACTGCGGTGAATCTGCCGTTTTGAGGTCTTTCAAGACAGCTATAGAATAATATTTGCAGGTATCTTCGTCTTTTATTTCGACTTCAAATTTGAAATCAGGTGTATTAGCTTCGGTTATTACTTTAGCTTTTTTCATTTCACGGTTAAAGATAGCAGAAAGCTCACGGGCGATGCCGATTACAGACATCTGATCGCCCCTGTTTGCAGTTGGAGCTGTGTGGAAGGCAACATCATCATGGATGCCGAAGACTTCTTTCAGGTCTTTTCCGACTTCGATATCTGGGAAGAAGTTCTGGAGGATAAGTATTCCGTCTTCTTCCTGTTTGTAAATATCGCTGACACCGAGTTCATCAGCTGAGCAGAGCATACCTTCAGATTCAATGCCTCTGATTTTTACGGGTTTGAGCTCAAATTGTTCTCCTGTTTTACGGTCGAGAACTTTTGACCCGACGCTTGCGTAGGGGATTATTTGGTTTGGTTTTATGTTTTGAGCACCGCAGACAACTTCTTTGTTTGTTTCGCCGTTGAAGACGGTTACAAGATGCAGGTGATCAGAGTTTGGATGGTCTTTTATTTCGAGGATTCTTGCTGTTTTGATGTTGGAGAATTTTGCCGTAATTTTTTCTGTTTCTTCAACTTCCAGTCCGCTCATAGTAAGAGCGTGTGCAATTTCTTCTTCGCTTATGCCTGAAAGGTCAACAAATTCGTTTAACCACTCTAGTGATACAATCATTATTTTTAATTCCTATTTATTAAATACTAAAACTGTTTCAAAAATCTGATATCGTTGTTGAAGAACAATCTGATATCGTTTATTGCGTATTTGAGCATGGCAAGTCTTTCAACGCCCATCCCAAACGCAAACCCGCTGTAAACATCAGGGTCGATACCTGCGTTTTTCAACACATTCGGGTCAATCATTCCTGCTCCGAGAATTTCTAACCAGCCTGATTGTGAGCAGACACGGCATCCTTTCCCTTTGCACATAATGCATTGAACATCAATTTCGGCGCTTGGTTCCGTGAAGGGGAAGAAGCTGCTTCTGAATCTTGTGGGTCTTGATTGACCGAAGTAGAGTCTGATGAACTCGTTCAACACGCCTTTCATATCTCCGAAGGTGATGTCTTTGTCAACCATAAAACCTTCTACCTGATGGAAGAGGTTGTTTTTTCTGCTGCTGACATCTTCTGCACGGTAAACTCTACCTGGGATAACGACTCTCAGCGGAGGTTTTTTTGTCTGCATTTCTCTGACCTGAGAGTTTGATGTGTGGCTTCTCAGGATTACATTTGAGGCAAGCTGTGTGTAGAAGGTGTCTTGCATATCTCTTGCCGGATGGTCAGGCGGGAAGTTCAGCATATCGAAGTTGTAGTGTTCTGTTTCGACTTCTGGCGAGTGTTGTGATTCAACAAGCGAGAAACCCATACCCTGAAAGATTTCGACTATTTCATCAATTGTTGTTGTAAGCGGGTGTTTTTTGCCTGAATAAATACCTCTCCCCGGCATTGTTATGTCGATTTTTTCGCTTTCAATTCTTTTCAGAATTTCTTCTCTTTGCAGAATGTAGAGTTTGTCATTCAGTTTTTGTTCGAGTTCCTGAGCGATTTCATTGGCAAGTGCTCCGATAATCGGTTTCTGGTCAGCAGGAAGGTCTTTGATTTTCTTTTTGAAAGAGTTCAATTCGCCTTTTCTGCTGAGGAATTTCAGTTTTACGTCTTCTATGTCTTCGAGTGTTTGAGCATTGTCTATCAAGACGAGTGCGTCTATTTTTATTTGCTGAAGTTTATCTCTCATATCTTCCTCTTTTTTTAACCCTGTAATTAATACTACAATTATAAGACAAAAAATCTTTTTGGTTGCAATGTTTGAAAGAAATTTGAGAATTATTTCAGATGATGTAACAAAATGTTAAGATTTCAATAAAAATCCTAAAGTTTTCATTGAAGGAGTCGATAAATATAATATACCAAAACCTCCTCCCCTTTAAGTCTTGCCGTCGTTTCTAAAATAAAGCTGACGGCTTTTTTTTGTGTTTATATCAGGATATTTTCACTCTTGTTTTTACACCCCAGAGGCATATATGCAGGTATTTTCTATCTCTTGAAATATTCGGGAAATATCTTGAGAAGTATTGTTCGTAGATATTATTCCAGGGGGTAAGTTTTAGGTTTTTGAAATATTCTTTGTTGTAACCTCTACGGGAACCTGTTCTCCAAGGTTTGTAAGCTGTGATGAAGTGTATCAGATTCGGATATTTTTCTCCTTTTGGATAATATTTTGCTTTCCCCTGCCAGTTCCATTTGGGTTCGAGAGTTTTGATTTTTCCTTTCATTGCGATGTTCAGAATATCCTGATCATCGAGTCCTTCATCTATTGTGCTGAAGAGGGTTTGTTCAAGGTTATCCTCTCTCCATTTTTTGAGGTTCATCAGAATTACGCCTGAGTTGTAGTATATCTCATCGTTTTTGAATTGAAGTCTTTCACAGTTTTCTTCTGAGGAGGTATCTTTGACCATGGCGGCATAAAAGTCTTCTATATCAGTATTATACAGTTCTTCAAGACTTGTCGTTGCGATGACGTCGCAGTCGAGGTACAAAATTTTGTCTATTCCCCTGAATAAAGAGCTGATTACGAAACGCAAATAGGCCGCTATGCTTAGATAGCCTTTTTTCTCAGGAAGGTATAGATTTTTGAACCTTTCATCATCTATCTTGAAGAAGTTGATATCGCAGTCTTTTATTTTTTTGAGGTGTTCAAATTTTGCTTTGTTTTTTTCTGAGATGTGATAATCCAATATATAAAAATTCAAGTCATCACTGTCTTTTGCTCTGTTGAGTATTGATGCAATAGACACCCCGCATAATTTTGCATAGTTATCGTCACATGCAAAACAGATATTTATCCTTGACATACCACTAAGATTCCATTTTTTTATCTGTTACATATATAAGCATAAACATAAAAATTAATCGATACACGTACTGTTTATATATTCTATATTGTATTTTTTCTTTATATAATCAGCCGAGTTGTAGAAGTTTTCATCCAGGTTATCTAAGTTACCCGTACTGGTATGGAAGCAGTCGAGCTGGACAACTTTTGTGAGAATACCGTAATTCCTGCGTGCGTTGATGCAGAAGTCTTCTGCATACATGTGCCATTTGAGATTTTCATCAAATCTCAGGTTATGCTCAAAAATTAAAGATGAGTGGACGATGATGCAGCAGCAGTCAACAGTTGATACGGTAGTAGGCTCTTTCAAAAAGATACCGTTTTTTTGAAAATCAAAGTTGTTATTTCCCTGATTTATCTGTCCGAGCAGTTCTCTTGTGAGTTTTCTGCATCTTTTCGGTTTTTTGTGAATATCGATGAATTTATGTTTCGAAAAAGGAATCAGCCCTCTTATATCAATTTTTATCGACGGATAGTAGTCCATGTTAGCAACTAGTTTTGATTTCAGAATTCTGATCAGGTTTATTCCGTTTTTGGGGGCGATAACTCCATATACACAATTTTTATCCAAATCTTTCAGCTTGTCATAAGGGTCTTCAAAAAAACCGAAGTCCTGATGGCAGAAAATTACCCAGAAATCGCTGTCTGCTGCGATGTTTTTTGTTATAAAGTCGTTGTATCTCTCTGATATTCCTATGTTTTCTTTTGTGTTGTCATACACACAGACCTGATATGTTTTCAGGCATGGACTCAGGTTGACGACTTTTTTGTAGAAGTCAAAATCATTTACCACACTGACTATATGAATTTTTTCGGATTCCATTTTTCTGTCCTATTTTATTAAACTTTTTATATAACCGTAGTACTCATTATTTTTATACTGTGAAGAGATTTTTTCAATATCTTCTTTTTTCAAAAAGCCCATGTTGTAGGCAATTTCTTCGAGGCAGGCGATTTTTATGCCCTGATTGTTTTCTACTGTTTGGACATATTGACCTGCTTGCAGCAGGGATTCATGCGTTCCTGTATCAAGCCAGGCAAATCCTCGTCCGAGGAGTTCAACATGCAGTTTGTCATTTTTGAGATAGATATTGTTGAGGTCAGTAATCTCGAGTTCACCACGGGAAGATGGTTTTAGGTTTTTTGCATATTCAACAACTTTGTTGTCATAGAAATACAGTCCTGTTACCGCATAGTTTGATTTTGGATTTTTGGGTTTTTCTTCGATTGAGAGGGCTTTTCCTCTTTCGTCAAATTCGACGACACCAAAACGCTGAGGGTCTCGCACTCTGTATCCAAAGACTGTTGCGCCGCCTGATGCTTCGACTCTGTTTACCGCATTTTGCAGTGTCTTTGAAAAGCTCTGTCCGTAGAAAACATTATCCCCGAGAACAAGTGCAGCTGTGTCATTTCCGATAAAATCTTCTCCAAGAATGAATGCCTGAGCAAGCCCGTCAGGAGAAGGCTGTATTTTATAGCTGAAGTTGACACCAAACTGTGAGCCGTCAGAGAGCAGGTTTTCGAACTTTGATATGTCTTCAGGCGTGGAGATTATGAGAATATCTCTGATTCCTGCGAGCATAAGCACTGAAATCGGGTAGTAAACCATTGGTTTATCATATATCGGCAGCAGCTGCTTTGAGATGGCTTTTGTTACGGGATAGAGGCGTGTTCCTGAACCTCCTGCAAGAACAATTCCTTTCATTATTTCAGGCTCCTAAGTTGTAAATAATTTTTCAGAGAGTCTTCCCAGGCAGGAAGCATTCCATGGTTGTCCATGACGGAGTATTTCGGTCTTGATGCGGGACGGGGAAATTCTTCTGTTGAGCATGGGGTTACGGTTTTGTCTATGTTTGAGAGTTCAAAGATTTTTTCTGCAAATCCATGCCATGAGGTATAACCGCTACCGCAGAGGTGATAGATACCATAGGGCATCTCCTGCCTAATCAGGTTCAAGATGCCGTAAGAGAGTGCGACGGTCCAGGTAGGACAGCCGACTTGGTCGTTGACAACTTTCAGCTGAGGTAATTTTTCTGCCAGAGAGAGCATTGTTTCGACAAAGTTTTTGCCATGGATTCCGTACAGCCAGCTTGTTCTTGCTATGTAGTGCATCGGGTTATATTTCCTGATTGCAAGCTCTCCTGCAAGTTTTGAAGCCCCGTAGACATTAATCGGATTTGTTTTGTCTTCTGGCGTATACGGTTTGTTTGCCGTCCCGTCGAAAACGTAGTCCGTGCTGATTGCAATAATCGGTATGCTTTTTTCTCCTGAAATTTTTGCGAGATTTTCGCTTCCTTTTTCGTTAATCAAAAAAGCATTATCTTTATCTTCTTCGGCTTTATCGACGTTTGTGTACGCTGCGCAGTGGATTATCATCCCCGGGGTATTTGTATCAATAAAAGATTCTACCTGTTTCAGATCAGTGATATCCATCTCCTGATAGTCAGAAGGGATTACTTCAAATCCGTTTTGGTCGAGCATCGGGCATAAATCCTGCCCGAGCATTCCTTTTGCGCCTGTAACGAGAATTCGCCTCATACTGCTACCTCTCTGTTTTCAAGGCGTTTAATCCAGTCCTGATTATTCAGGTACCAGTCGATTGTAATTTTTATGCCTTCTTCGAAGGTTACTGAAGGATGCCAGCCGAGTTCATTCTGGATTTTTGAACTGTCGATGGCATAACGTCTGTCATGTCCAAGTCTGTCTTCGACGTATTTGATTGATGATTCGTCTTTTCCGAGTTCTTTTATGAGGAGTTTTGTGATTTCGATGTTTGCTTTTTCGTTGTTGCCGCCGATGTTGTAAACTTCTCCTATTCTCCCTTTATGCAGTACTGTATCAATTGCGCTGCAGTGGTCATAGACATATAACCAATCTCTGATGTTCATTCCGTCGCCATAGACAGGGACTTTCTCTCCTTTGAGAAGGTTTGATATAAACAGAGGTATGAGTTTTTCAGGGAACTGGTAAGGTCCGTAGTTGTTTGAGCATCTTGTTGTCAGAACAGGCATTTTGTAGGTTTCATAGTATGCTCTGACAAGCATATCTGCGCTTGCCTTTGATGCTGAATAAGGACTATTCGGGGCAAGAGGAGTTGTTTCCGTGAAATAACCCGTTTTACCGAGAGTTCCGTAGACTTCATCCGTTGACACCTGCAGGTAACGGCTTATTTTATGTTTTTTTGCCATCTCAAGAAGGTTCAGAGTTCCTCCTACGTTTGTTTGTATAAAAATCTCAGGTCCTGTGATGCTTCTGTCAACGTGTGATTCCGCAGCAAAGTTGACGCATGCGTCAACCTGTGACATAAGCGAATCAACAAGCTGTTTATCACATATATTGCCATGGACAAATGAGTAGTTAGCGTTTGATTCTACCTCTTTCAGGTTGTCAAGGTTGCCTGCATAGGTGAGTGCATCGAGGTTTATGATTTTATAATCCGGGTGATTTTTGAGCATATATCTGACAAAACAGCTGCCGATAAAACCCGCCCCTCCTGTTACCAATAAATTCATTTTCAGTTCCTTATATCAGTTTTGTTTGTATACAAAATTTATTTCCGCATCTTTCAACATAGGTTGTTTTTTGTCTTTTTCTGACAATAGAGGTTCAAAGTCTATGTTCCATTTGATGTTTATATCAGGGTCATTCCATCTTATGCCTCTGTCGTTCTCGGGGGAATATTCCTCGGTTGCTTTATAAAGCAGCTGTACTTTATCCGAGAGAGCGACAAAACCATGGGCAAAACCTGCGGGAATATAAAACATGTGCTTGTTTTCTTCTGAGAGTTCAACACCGACCCATTTCCCGAAAGTCGGCGAGCCTTTTCTAATATCAACAGCAACATCAAAAATCTTTCCTTCGGTGCATCTCAGAAGTTTTCCCTGTGCTTTCGGATTAAGCTGGTAGTGGAGTCCTCGAAGGACGCCAAGGGAAGATTTTGAGTGATTATCCTGTATGAAAACTTCTTTTATTCCGTTGTTGCAAAATTCTGAATATTTATAGCTTTCGAGGAAAAAACCTCTTGAGTCTTCGAATACTTTCGGCTTGATTAGAACAACATCCTCTATACTCTGTTTTTCAAAAATAAACGGCATTTTTTATGTTTCCCGCATAATACAAATACATCATTTTTTATTAAAACAAATAAGATAAAATAAGTAAATAAAAGTAACGGGAATGTAAAAATGGATAAAAATAATTCTAAAGAATTAATACAGAGGATAAACAGCAAAGAATTTCGTGAATTTTTCAAAAATAATATAGAAGTTTCTCTCAACAAATTTGAATTTATGCGTCAGATAATCTTATCAATTGCATATTCACTTTTTGTTATAAGTTTGAGTATAAAATATCTCTCTTATACAGGTATTCTTGAAAATACACTAAAGTTAAATGCAATATTTGCGCTGTTATTTTTGCTTGCTTTTATCCCTTTTTGCTATAACGAGCGGTATAAATCCATTGCAAAAAACATTTTTTTGAAGAAGATGCTCAACTTTGTCGGAGATTTTTCGACACAGAGCAAAACACGTCCGAGTTCTGAAAAAGATGAGCTCAACGAAACCGGGTTGTTCAAATATTATAGAAATATTGACTGCAACACTTTGATTTCGGGCAGATTCGGTGATAAAAAATTTGAAGTTCAGGATGTTTCTCTTTCTCAACACAAATTATTTGCAAATGACTTCGGGCTTGTCGTCGAAATTTTTCTCGACAAGAGTATAAATTCACATATTTTGGTTACTCAGGATGCTGTTATTTTGAATAAAAAACTGAAAGATTTGAAACCAATAAATTTTGAAGATAATCCCAAGCTTAATAACATATTTCATATTTTTTCGGATAACAGCGATAGTGTCAAAGAGTTTGTCACTGATGATGTCGTAGACAAGCTTATAAAGCTGCATATCAAAACAAACAAGCAGGTCAGCTTTGTTTTCAAAAACAAAAAAATGTATTTGTTTATAGCTGACTACAATCTTTTTGATATGCCGTTTTTTAAATCAATTAACAACGTAAAAGACTATCAGGAGATGTTATCTGACTTTGTTGAAATATTGGCGATAGCTGATGTTGTCGCAAAAGTTGAAGCAATGTGTGCAAAATAATTTTTGAGGGTACTTTGTGATGAAACATCTTGCGGTAATATTTTCTTTCATTTTTGTTATGTTTTTTTGTTCTAGTTCCTACGGGGATGAAATTTTTTCGGAAAGAAGAGGAATTCATACTTATTATGGGATAAAAAATTCTTCAGGGAAGATTCTTCTTGAACCGGTATATAAATTTTTGGAAAAACAGGAAAACGGCTATCTCGCACGTTTATATCCGAAATATTCAATATATGATTTGAACGGCAAAAAGCTGCTTGAACTTCCCGATTCATCGATAGAATTTTTTTCTGAGAATATGATTATTGCAAAGAATATCAAAGGATATTTTTTTGTTGATAAGAAAGGGAAACAACTTTCAAAGAATTATTATGACTATCTTTCACCGGTGTTCCCCTGGGGATTGTTTGCAACTAATACTTACGACTGGTCTGATGATTTGATATACCCGAGTTTTGAGGGGAAAATCTTTAACGGAAGAGGGGAAGAAGTTATTCCCAAAATTTCTTTTTCTACTGAACAGGCTTTTTCCCAAAAGTTTGATAAAAAACTTTTTTCTTTTGAACAGGATGGAATTATCTGGTATGAATCGGACGGTATTTATTTGATAAAATCTGACGGGAAAAAGAAGAAGATATCAAAAGATGAAGCTGATGAACTTGAACAACTTACCGATAAAACGCTTGAAAAAATGTATAAATATTTGGCCTGCATGTGCGAAGACGGCACATGGAGGATAGAAACTCTTGCATCTCACAAAGAGGTTGTTCCCTGCGGGAAATACGAAAAGATATGGTATAATGGATTTTCTAAATATTTTGCATATAAAAAGAATAATCTCTGGGGTGTGAAAGATATGGAGGAGAAAGACATTTTACCTCCCGTCTTTAAAGAACAAATTGTAGTGTATGATGATTATATAAAGGTTAATACGGAGGCGGATTTTGTTTATTTTGACAAGAATTTGAAACCTGTTTTTTTCTCAAATGCGGAATTTTTGGGTAATTTTTCTGAGGGGCTGGTTTCTGTTGGAATAATCAGCGGTAACAAAATGTTGTATGGCTATATGAATGAACAGGGGCAGATGGTTGTTGATTTTAAATACGACTACGCAGGTGATTTTTCTGACGGGCTTGCTGTTGTCGGCAAAAGAGAAAACAGACAATGTTTATTTGGTTTTATTGATAAAAAAGGCAGTCAGGCCATAGATTTTCGTTATAATAAGGCTTTTCCTTTTTCGCAAGGCAAAGCTTATGTATGCATAAAACACTCTGAAAATGATAAGTCCGAGAGATGTTTTTATATTGATAAAACAGGAACGGAAGTTAAGTAAAAATTTGTGAAATTTATCGTATTTTCCCTTTTTTGTCAATTCTTCAGGCAAAAAACGGCAGGTTTCTTTCAAAATAAAATTTTTTATTGACCAATAGTCATTGACTTATGGTCAATAAAATGATATTATTGTTCCTGAAAGGAACAACCTATGAACAAACGTCAGCTCTCTGCTCTTGAAACAAAAAGAAAGCTTATATCAACCGCTCTTGAACTTATCAAAGAAAACGGCTTTGATTCGATAAACGTCGAGGACATTACAAGAAAGGCAGGAGTGGCAAAGGGAACTTTTTATACTTATTTCAAAAGAAAAGAGGATATTGTCCTTGAAATCAGCAGAACTCCTTTCTCTGAGATAGCTGATGAAATCGAAAATATGAAAGATATGGAAATAATCCAAAAGCTGGCGCATTATTTTCATCGTTTTATGGAATGTGTGGAAACATGCGGCATCCATATCTGCCGTCAGTGGACAAGGGATGTTCTTGATCCGAATAATACCCCTGATAATAAAGACGGTCAAAAATGGGTTTATGATGTTGAGATGCTGAAAGGGATTCTCAACAATGCGGTATCAAACGGTGAGTTGAAAGAAGAAACACCTGTTGAACTTTTGACATATATAATTATCAGCGAGCTGTACGGGATGATGGTGAGCTGGTGTATGTCTGACGGGAAATTTGAGCCGCTTGAGTGGACGGATAAATTTTGCGCCTTTCAGCTCAAGGCAATACTTAGCCCTTATATCAACTAAAAGACAATTTGAATAATAAGAGGTGAAAAATATGAAATACAGAAAACTCAGAAACATTGAAGTTTCATCAGTCGGCATCGGCTGCATGGGGTTCAGCCATGGTTACGGCGCAATCCCTCCTGAAGATGAATCAATCAGATTGATGCGAAAAGCATATGACCTCGGCTGCACATTGTTTGATACCGCAGAGGCTTATGGTCCTTTCACGAATGAAGAACTTGTCGGGAAGGCTGTCAAGCCTTTCAGGGATAAAATTATCTTGACGACAAAGTTTGTTCCGGTATTTCAGGCAGGGCAGGAAATTCCTGAGGGGAAACTCAGCAAAAAAGGAATTACAAACGCTTTGAATGATTCTCTTAAACGCCTTCAAACAGACTATATTGACATCTACTATGAACACAGAGTTCCTCTTGATAGCAACGTAGAAGAAGTTGCAGGCTGGATGGGCGAGTTTATTAAAGAGGGTAAAATTCGGGCATGGGGACAGTCGCAGTCTACCGCAGAGCAAATCAAAAAAGCTCATGCAGTTACTCCTTTGAGCGCTATTCAAAGCGAGTACTCAATGATGGAAAGAATGTTCGAAAAAGATGTTATCCCTCTCTGTCTTGAGTTGAACATCGGGTTTGTCGCTTTCTCTCCGATGGCAAGCGGGTTCCTTAGCGGGAAATACAACAAAAATACTCAATATAAAGGGGATGATGTAAGACGTGTTATCACCAGATTTGCTCCTGAAAATGTTGAGAAAAATCAGCCGTTGCTTG
Organism: Candidatus Adamsella avium; assembly: GCA_904420445.1. Taxonomy (GTDB): domain Bacteria; phylum Cyanobacteriota; class Vampirovibrionia; order Gastranaerophilales; family CAJFVJ01; genus Adamsella; species Adamsella avium. The sequence goes on from CAJFVJ010000001.1 coordinate 791,387, forward strand.
ATTTGCTGCATGAGGTCGCTGAGAAAAAAGGCATCACTCCCGCTCAAATCTCTCTTGCCTGGATGCTCAAAAAATATCCGCATGTTGTCCCGATACCCGGCATGAGGAAAGATGAAAGAGTTGTTGAAAATCTTGGCGCTGCCGATGTTGAACTGACTGATGAAGAGTTTGAAAATATAGAAAAAGAACTTGATAAAATCACAATCTACGGGAACAGAACGGATGAAGATATCCACAAATTGGGTACGGTAAAGGCAATTGACTATAATGGCAAAATAATTTCTTGACTGAGAGCTGCTCTAAGGGGGTAAAATTGAAAAGAGGTGAAAGATGGACAGACGGAAATTTATCAAAAACACACTGATTGCAGCAGCAGGCGCTGTCGTTGTCGGCAGTGCAGTTGCAATTGAGAAGAAAACAAATTTGTTTGGAGGAAATAAAAAAATGAAGATACTTGTTATCACTGGAAGCCCGAGGAAAAACGGGAATTCAAACACGTTGGCGGATAATTTTATAAAAGGCGCACAGGAAGCAGGGCACAGCGTTGTTCGATTTGACTCCGCATTCAAGGATGTTCACCCATGCATTGCCTGCAATAAATGCGGTATGAACGGTCAATGCGTCTTCAAAGATGATTTTGAATTTGTCAAAGCAAATATTGTGGATGCGGATGCGGTTGTTTTTGCAACTCCGATGTATTATTTCGGAATATCTGCTCAAATCAAAGCTGTAATAGACAGGTTTTATGCAATTAATTCACAAATAAGCAAACCTAAAAAAGCCGTTTTATTGATGACTTATGCTGATACATCGGCAAAAGAAGCTCAGCCGATTATCAGTCATTATGAAGCCTTGTTGAATTATCTCGGGTGGTCTGACTCTGGGAAGGTAATAGCTTCAGGAGTGTGGAGCGAGGGTGATATAAAACACACGCAATATCCACAGAAGGCTTATGACCTCGGAAAAAATATATCTCGATAAAAAAATAAGGTGCCTCGGCACCTTATTTTTTGTTGTGTTGTTTTTCTATTTTTCGTTCAAAACTTCTTTCATCGTTTTTAGAGCTGCTATAGTATTTGGAAATCCGACATAAGGCAGACACTGGATTATTGCTGCTGTTATTGTTTCTTTTGAGTTGCCTGCTTTGAGGTTACCTTTGATGTGGCTTTTTAGCGTTGCGCTGTTGCCTGTTGTGACAAGTGCTGCGATAAAAAGTAATTCTCTTGTTTTAATATCAAGCCCATCTCTTGTATAAAAGTCACCGAAGCAGACTTCAGTCAGAAAATCAGAAACATCTTTTCCCATATTTTCAGGGAGTCCAGACAGTGATTGTGCGATTTCATCTCCGTAAAGAGGATTTTGTATTGCAAATCCTTTTTCATAACGTTCATTTTCTTTTACTGCAGCGGTTGATTTGAGAGGAGTTTTGATGCCTCTTTCCTTGAAAACTTCGTTCATTACACCGATAGCATTCAATGTTTTCGGAAAACCTATGAACGGTGCAAGCTGATAAATTGTTTCCCTCACTTCAATCGGAGTAGCTCCGACATTCAAAGCTGCGTTGATGTGCGCTTTGAGCTGAGGAAGTGTTTGCTGTACGCTGAGAGAGGTCACTGTAAGCAGCTCTCTTGTTTTGATGTCAAGGTCGCCGACAGTAAAAACTTCTCCAAAAATATATTTCTGCAAAATTGCCATCATTTCAGGGTCATCGCCCGTTGTTTGGAGCGCTTCCCCTTTGAAGAGCGTTCTGTAGTTATCTTTGCAAATATCTGTTCTTGTCATATTTTCTCCTTGTTTATCAGCTGCCTGTGCCATACTTCCGTTTTGGATAATCAAAAATGCCAATAGCAGCAGAATCAATTTTTTCATTACGTTTTCTCCTGTTTGCCTATTTCAGATAAATTGTGAAGAATTTTTCTATCTTATCAAACGGAATTTTTTCGAGATTGTCATATAAGTCAACATGGTTTGCCCCGGGGACAATATACAATTCTTTGTTTTCGCCTTTGAGCTTTTTGAAAGCATCTTCGCTGAAGTAGCGGCTGTGAGCTTTTTCTCCGTGTATCATCAACACAGCGTTTCTTATTTCACTGCTGTAGGCGAGTATTGGCATATTGATTAAGGACAGAGATGATGTTGTGTTCCAGCCGCCGTTTGAGCCGATTGAACGTTCATGGAAGCCTCTTTTGGTTTTATAGAAGCCTACATAATCTTTTACAAACTGCGGTTCATTGCCTGTCAATTTATCAGGCAGCCCCTGTGCTTTTGCATAAGTTCCGTTTTTGAAGTCTTCGGTTCTTTGTTTGTTGAGTTGTTTTTTGAGTTCATAACGAGCGTTTTCATCAACAGAATCATTATAGCCTTTTGCCGTAACACGTGTCATATCATACATTGTAACGGTGACTGTACCTTTGATTCTTGTATCTATTGCAGCAGCGTTTAATCCAAAACCGCCAAATCCGCAGATACCTATAATCCCTATTCTCTCAGGGTTAACATCTTTCAGAGTGCTTAAATAGTCAACTGCTGCACTGAAATCTTCCGTGTTTATATCAGGAGAAGCCACATCTCTCGGTTCTCCACCGCTTTCACCTGTGTAAGATGGGTCAAACGCTAAGGTTATAAAGCCTCGTTCTGCCATGGCTTGAGCATAACGCCCTGAAACCTGTTCTTTGACGGCTCCAAACGGACCAGATACAGCAATAGCCGGAAGTTTGTCTCCTTTTTTATCCTTCGGCGTGTACAAATCTCCCGTTAATTCTATACCGTATCTATTTTTGAAGTGAACTTTTTCTACATTAACTTTATCACTTTTCGGGAAAGTTTTATCCCAGTCGTTATTTTTTGCTGTTGCCATAGTTGTTCCTCCGATGATTAATAAGAATAGTCCTGCAAAAATTATCAGTTTTTTTAGCATAAAAAATTCTCCGCCTTATACGTTTTGTCCTGCATTGTAGGATTCTTTCAATATTTCCGGATGAGATTTGATGTCATCAGGCTGCTCTAGTCCGAAGCCTTTGATTACGCCTTTCAGGTTTGTTTTATCCATACATTCTATCCACCCGCTCAACCCTTTGATTGTACCGTCAGCTGAATAATCTCCGCTGTCTGCCGCTGTTGCAATCAGGTAGATATCTCTGAATGAATAGTCATCTGCAAACAGTGAATTTGCCCTGTCAATCATTGTCTTCATCTGTCCGCACATTTCATAATAATAAACAGGCGTTGCCCATACAATAACATCAGATGTTTTCATCTTTTCGACGATTTCAGGGGCATCGTCATGTATTACACATTTTTTTGTTTTCTGGCAGGCAAGGCAGCCTTTGCAGAAGTTTATGTTTTTATCTGCAAGGTAAATTATTTCGCAGTTGTTTCCTGCGTCAGAAGCACCTTTTGCAAATTCCTGAGCTATTTGAGATGAGTTGCCGTTTTTTCTCGGACTTGTTGCAATGATTAGAACTTTTTTTGCCATTTTTTACTCCTCTGTTATATGTTTGATTACTTTTGCGGGGTTTCCTACAACGACTGTGTTTTTTGGGACATCTTTGACCACAACGCTTCCAGCGCCGATTATAGCATTATCTCCGACGCTGACTCCGGGGAGTATTGTTACGCTTGCTCCTATCCACACATTTTTGCCTATTTTTACAGGTTTTGGATGCAATGCCTGTCTTTTTGATGGTGATATGTCGTGATTCAGAGTTGTTATTATGACATTGTGACCTATCAAACAGCCGTCGTCGATGAATATCCCGCCTTGATCCTGAAACTTGCACCCGGAGTTGATGAATACGTTCTTACCGACTGTGATGTTTTTTCCGCAGTCAGTATAAAAAGGAGGGAAAAGTCTGAAAGATTTGTCTACGTTTTTGCAGGTAAGTTTTGAGAAAATTTCGACAATTTCCTGCGGTGAGTGATATTTGTTGTTTAGCTCTGTTGTAATCTTCAAGGCTTGCTGGCTCAGCTCGTCAAAAAAAGACAGCATAGGAGAGCCTGCTTCAACTGTCTTGCCCGAGTTCATATATTCAAAAAAATCTTCGAGTGTGCTCATAGTGATATTTTTACCAATTTTTCCAAGTATATTTATTATTCTTTATATTACATGAAATAGCAAATACTTATATTGTATTATATTTAATGCTTTTTAGGTATATATTATTGAATCTTGACATAATCAAACGTTTGTTTTATAAATTAATTATAGAAAAACCTGGGTTGTGTTATGGAAAAGAATCGGGACGATAATTCGAAAAACAGAATTTTGGCTGCGGCTACAACTCTTTTTGCAAAGAAAGGGTTTGACGGGACAAGCATTCGTGAAATATGCAAGGCAGCCGATGTCAATATCTGCATGATTTCTTACTACTGGGGCGGGAAACAGGAGCTTTATCAGGGGATTATTGATAACCTGATAGAAAATCAGATTGAATATTCAAAATCTTTTCTTGATTTAAATAAAAACCCTTATGATATGACAAAAGAAGAATGCAGAGAACTTTTGTCAGAAGTTATGGACAAGTTTGTTGACTTTTTCTATACAAACATATCTTCTGATTTAATTGTTTTACTATTAAAAGAACAGCAAAAACCTGATTTTATTATAAATTCTCCTGTTTTTGATTGCATAAGAAGTATGGTTGCAAGGATTCTTGAAGTAGATAAAAATGACAGACTTGCTGTTTTTAAAATGCTTTTTATGCTATCACAAGTAAATTCACCGAGAATTCTGCCCGCATTTTCTTTGAGATTGTTAGGACAGGATGATTTTTGCGAAGAAGATATAAGAATTATTAAAGATAACTTAAAATCTTACATAAGCTCATTATCAAACGAAAAAGGGGAATAAATGAATATTAAGAAAGCAGCCCTCACATTTATATTGTTGTTATTCTCTCAAAGCTGTTTTGCAGTTGACGTTCAGGAACTCAACATAGATTTTTTCAACAAATTCAATGATGAACATTTAAGCTTCTATATTCAGGAGGCATTGAATAACAATCACGACCTTAAAAAAACTGCACACGTTGTCGAACAATACAGACAGCAGACAAAATATTCACTCGGTCAGGAACTTCCTTCTTTGAGTGTAGGTGCAAATTATTTGGGGGTAAAAGTTCCCGAGCTTGATAATTTTCAGCTTAAGAAAAATGCATTTGTGCTCCCTTTTATCGCAAGTTATGAAGCTGATTTGCTCTTGAAAAACCGTGATAAAACAAGAGCAATAAAGAAAAGTTATGAAGCTGCAAAGTTTAATGAAAAAGCGGTTTATCTTGCGCTATTGAGCGATGTTGCAGCTGTTTATACAAATATTTTGCGCTATGATGATTTGATTGAAAATCAGGAAGAACTTCTGAAAATACAAGAAGAAATTCTAAACCGCAACAACAAAAAGTTTGAATACGGTGTCATAAATTTGACAGATTTGAATAACGCAAAAAAGAGTGTTGAAGCATCAAAAAGCACGCTTGAAAATCTGAAAAAAGAAAGAGAAACAGCAGTTATGCAACTTGCAGTGCTGATAGGAAATTCTGCTGCAAACACTGCAAATATGAAATTCGGCAATTTTGATAGTTTTGAATACTCGGGAGATATTCCGAAGGAAGTCAGTTCTGATATAATTTTTGCCCGCCCTGATGTCAAGGCTGCTGAGGCAAATCTTGAGAAAGCACAAATTGATGTGAGGGTGGCCAAAAAAGAATTTTTCCCGAGATTCAATATTGTAGGTGTTTGGGCGTTTAATACTATTGCTCCCGGGTCATTTTTTTCATGGGAATCTTCTCTTGCTGCTATTCTTGCAGGTGCAACGCAGGATATATTTAAAGGCGGTATGAAAGTTGCCAGACTGAAAATGCAAAAAGCAAAATATGAAGAACTCTTTGAAGATTATAACCAAACAAATCTTGAAGCAGTAAAAGAAGTGAATACCTCACTGTGCATAATCAAACATGACAAACAGGTAGAAGCTAACACAAAGTCTGAACTCGAATATGAACGGCAAAATTTTGGAAATGCAGAAAAGAAACTCAATCAAGGTGTCATTTCTGTTCCTGAATATCTTGTTGCCAAAACAAAATTTCTTGAGTCGCAGACAAATTTTACGCAAGCAAAAACTCAGAGAATTATTAACTATTTTACACTCTATAAAGCCGTTGGAGGTCAACTATGAAGAAGAAATCAGCAGTTATAATATTATTGCTATTGATAATTTTTGCGCTTGCAGGCTTTTGGTATATTAAACAAAGCCGGTTAAATAATGAACTCACACTTTACGGCAATATAGAAATCAGGCAGGTGGATTTGAGTTTTCAGGTCGCAGGCAGGATTGAAAAACTGCTCAAGGAAGAAGGCGATACGGTGAAAGCTGGAGAGCTTCTTGCGGTTATGGATGATAAGGATTACCGCTCAAATCTTGAAAAAGCGGAAGCTGAGGTTGAAAAAACTCTTGCGATAAAATCGGATGCCGACTCAAAATTTGAACGCAACGCACCGCTTGCAGATGATAATACAATATCAAAACAGGATTACGATACCCTTTTAAACAACAAAAACAGGTCAAAAGCTGACTATGATGCGGCGGTTGCACAGAAAAATTTTGCGAAAAACCAGCTTGATTATACAAGAATTTATGCACCGGAAGAAGGTATTGTTATGATTAGAGTTCAAGAACCCGGAGCAAATGTCGCAAAAGGGCAGCCTGTTTATACAATGGCAAAGACAAAACCTGTCTGGGTGAGAGCTTATGTAAACGAAACAGACCTCGGAAACATCAAATACGGACAGGAGGTAAAAGTATTTACCGACACTGTTGACCCGAAAACAGGTAAAAAGCGGGAATATAAAGGGCAGGTCGGATATATTTCACCTGTTGCCGAGTTCACCCCGAAAACTGTTCAATCAACAGATATTAGAACCAACCTTGTTTATCGCATAAGAGTTTATATCTATGATATTGATGAGTATTTGAGGCAGGGTATGCCGGTCACAATAAAAGTTGATTTAAGCAGCGAGGGTAAAGCTCTTAAATGAACGCAGTTGAGATAACGAATTTAACGAAAACTTTCGGTTCAACTACTGCTCTTGATAACCTCTCTTTGAATATTGAAAAAGGTAAAATCACAGGACTAATCGGGGCGGACGGAGCAGGAAAAACAACGTTATTAAGGACAATTATAGGGCTTTTAGTGCCAAATAACGGCAATATTTCAACGCTCGGTTACAATCCTGTTGTGCAGAAAGAAGAATTGACTCCGTATATCGGATATATGCCGCAAAAGTTCGGACTTTATGAGGACTTGACGGTTATTGAGAATTTATCGCTTTATGCTGACTTAAAAAATGTTCCTCATGATTTTGAAAAGATGTTAGAGTTTACCAAACTCGCACCGTTTCAAGACAGACTTGCAGGTGCATTATCAGGCGGTATGAAACAGAAACTCGGGCTTGCCTGCACACTGCTCGGAAATCCTGAATTTTTGCTTCTTGATGAACCTTCTGTCGGCGTTGACCCGATTTCACGCAGAGATTTAATGAAGATGGTGCGGGATATGATTAACCCTCAAACTACAGTCCTCTGGTCAACCGCATATCTTGATGAAGCTCATAGTTTTGACACTGCTGTTGTCATTGATGAAGGCAAAGTAATTTATGCCGGAAATCCGCATGATTTAGCTCCGACAGCACAAGAATTTGAAAACAAAGTAATAGAGCTTATGGGCGGATATAAACGGGAAGAATCCTTGATTGCAAAAAATTACGATTATAAAGCCTCAGAAGTTGACTTAACCGTTGAAGCTGACAACCTCGAAAAGTGTTACGGAAAGTTTTATGCGGTTAAAAATAACACGTTTAAAATCAAAAAAGGAGAGATTTTCGGACTTTTAGGTCCTAATGGTGCAGGAAAATCAACTTCTTTCAAAATGATGTGCGGACTTGCCCGCCCGACAAATGGAACCGCAAGAATTATGGGAATAGATATAACAAAAGAACCAGAAAAAGCCCGCTCAAATCTCGGATATATGGCACAGAAATTCTCGCTTTACGGAAGTCTTACGGTTAGGGAAAATCTTGAATTTTTTGCCTCTGCTTACGGTATAGGATTTAGAAACAGGATATCTAGAGTTGAAGAGATTATTGATGTGTTTGGTTTGAAGAATTATGCTGACCAGAAAAGCGAGCAGCTGCCATTGGGCTTAAAACAAAGGCTTTCAATGGCTTGTGCTTTAATTCACAATCCGCCTGTTTTGTTTCTCGATGAGCCGACATCAGGTGTTGATGTGATTACAAGACGTGATTTCTGGAATCATATAACATCCCTTGCAAAAAAGGGGGTAACAATACTTGTTACTACACACTTTATGGACGAAGCCGAATACTGTGACAGAATAAGCCTTTTTTATAAAGGTGAAACGATTGCTCTTGGAACCCCGCAGGAATTAAAAAACAAAGCTCGAGCTTCTACTATGGAAGAAACCTTTATAACTTTGATAAAGGAGAGTGAAAAAGAATGAGAATACTTTTGGCACTCATAAATAAAGAAATCAAACAGATTTTGCGTGACCCGAGCAGTATAATAATCGCATTCATACTGCCGTTAATCTCAATAACAATTTACATGTACGGGATAAACTTGGACTCTGCTAAAATTACAATGGGAATAAAAAATGATGACCCGAACCCTGAAGTTTCAACACTTGTAAAATCTTTCGGACACAGCAAGTATGTTAATTCAATCTATTTTGATAATGTAAAAGATATTGAAACAGCCATACTCCGCTCAAAAATAAAAGGAGCTGTAATAATCCCGAATGACTTTTCAACAAAATTGTCCAGAGGACAAAAAGCTGATTTACTGATTATTACGGATGGTTCAGAGGTTAATACGGCAAATTATGTTCAAAGTTATGCAACAGCTATTGCAAATAGCTGGCTTGCTTCAAGCAAATATGCTTCTTCAATCAAACCTCCTGCAATTAATGCGCAAATCCGCACCTGGTACAATCCTGATTTGGACAGCCATTATTTTATTGTCCCCGGGTCAATCGCAATCACAATGACTTTAATCGGTATTTTATTAACCTCGCTTGTTGTAGCCCGTGAATGGGAAAGGGGAACTATGGAAGCTATGCTTTCAACCTCCGTAAAAGCAATTCACATAGTTCTTGGGAAATACATACCGTATTTTATTCTTGGTATGCTCTCGCTTGCGTTTAATATTTTCCTCTGTGTGGTAGTTTTTCAAATACCGTTTAGAGGAAGTTATCTTGTTTTATTTGGATTAAGCGGGTTATTTCTTTTTACATCACTCGGTATAGGGTTAAATATTTCGTCAGCTTTGAAAAATCAATTTCTTGCAAGCATGGTCTCATTAGGCGTCGGATTTCTGCCTGCATTAATGCTTTCAGGACTAATGTTTCCCATAAATTCCATGCCTGTATTCTTTCAGCACCTGACAAGAGTTTTGCCGCCGAGATATTATGTTTCATTTATAGAAAGTGAATTTATGGCAGGCGGTGTTGCAAGTATCAGGTTAGAAAATGCGATATATCTTACACTTTTAGGGCTGCTGTTTTTTGCCGTTGTTTGCAAAAATACATCTATGAGATTGGAAAAAGTTTCTACTCATCCTGTATATGAGGGCAGCATTAAAAGGCAAGGAGCAAATAAAGATGATTAGAGATTTTCTCAGACGTGTTATGGCGCTTATAAAAAAAGAATTTATAACAATCTGGAATGACCCGAAAACAAAAGGGATAATAATCGGTCTGCCTTTAATGCAATTATTGATATTTGCAAACGCAGTTACAATGGAGGTTAAAAACATTGATGTCGTAACGTTTGACCAATCAAAAACCGTTGAATCACGTGAACTGCTATCAAGATTTGAAAATTCTCCGAGGTTCAGAAAATTCTATTATGTAGATAATATGTCTGACTTTAAAAATAAACTGGACACACAGAAAGTTCAAATCGGTTTGTTGATAAATAATGACTTTTCAAGAAATATTAAATCTGGCAAAACAGCTTCCGTGCAAGTAGTTGCAGACGGCAGGCAGACAAATTCCGCTTCTATTGCTTCAGGTTATGCTTCGCAAATCATTACTCAATACGGAGCAGAACTCTCTTCACAAAGTGATGAGGCGGGGATTAAGCCCTCTGTAAGGAACTGGTTTAATCCGAATCTTGAATATAAGTGGTTTATTCTAACTGTCATCCTTGCAATGTTATCTCTTGTGACAACACTAATCCTGACTGCATTATCAATAGCACGGGAAAGAGAACTCGGAACATTTGACCAGCTTATCGTAAGCCCATTATCTTCGTTTGAAATCCTGCTTGGCAAATCAATTCCGCCGTTAATTATTGCAATGACCTTAACTATGGTAATGGCAGGGATAATTATTGCATTTTTCCATATTCCTTTTGCCGGTTCATTTATTCTGTTTATGATATCAATATTTATTTCGCTTCTTGCAATAGTTGGAGTCGGATTATTTATTTCAGCAATCTGTAACACTCAGCAGCAGGCAATATTAAGTGTAATGACTTTTATGATGCCAGCCGTGCTTTTATCAGGCTTTATATCTCCGATAGAAGATATGCCTTTATTCTGGCAATTAATAACATGGTTAAACCCTGTGAGGTTTTTCATGCAGCTTACAAGAGGCATTGTATTAAAAGGAATGGGACTTGAAGATGTAATCGTAAATCTTATCCCGCTTGTTATTATAGCTTCAATCACTCTAACACTTGCAGGCAGAACGTTTAAAAGAAAACTGGGTTAGAAAAGAAAATTTGTGATATAGTTCATATATTGATTTTTGAAAACAGGCGGTGCGGTATGGCAAAATCGACGGTGTATTTTACGAAAGAAATTTCTTCAGATAGTCTTTTAAGAATTTATAGAACTCTAGGCGTGCAGCTGAAAGAGAAAGTTGCCGTAAAACTTTCTACCGGAGAACCTGGAGGACACAATTTTTTGCAGCCGGGTATGATAAAAGAACTCGTAAAAGAAGTTAACGGAACGATTGTTGAGTGCAACACAGCATATGGCGGTCCGAGAAGCAAAACAAAATCACACTGGGAGGTTATGAAAAAACATGGCTTTCTTGAGATAGCTCCCTGTGATATTATGGACGGCGAAAAAGAGATAGCTCTTGAAATCATCGGAGGAAAACATCTGAAACAAAATTTTGTCGGAGCGAATTTGCAAAATTATAAGTCTATTTTGATGTTATCGCATTTTAAGGGACATGTTATGGGAGGTTTTGGCGGTGCGCTCAAAAATATGTCTATCGGAATTGCCTCTGCTCATGGCAAATCACAGATACACAATGCAGGTGGTTTTATAGGAATATCAAAACAAAATGCCTTTCTTGAAGCAATGGCTGAGGCGTGTAAATCAGTGGTTGATTATATGGGAAGCGAGAATATTGTCTATATCAATGTGGCAAACAGACTGTCCGTTGACTGTGATTGTGATTCAAATCCGGCAGAACCAAAGATGGCAGATATAGGCATTTTTGCTTCGACTGACCCTGTCGCTGTTGATCAGGCGTGCGTTGATGCTGTTTATCGCTCGCCTGATGAAGGGAAAAAGGATTTAATCAAACGCATAGAGTCAAGAAACGGCATTCATACTATTGAGGTTGCAGAAACACTCGGTTTAGGCAGCAGAGAATATGAAATTGTTGAGATATAAAATATACGAAGTTTTGTTATAAAAACAAAAAACTAAGCATAGAGCTTAGTTCCGTCTTTGATTTATTGATAAATAATCAATTTTTAGTAAATGGCGGGAACGACGAGGCTCGTGTCTTGCTCGGTCGCTTTTAACGGCAATTACGCATTTTGCTAATGTGTTTTCAACACAAACGCAAAAACGCTCCAGCCTCAGCTCCCTCGCGCAACTCGCGAATTTGACGAGTCCTCACCATTATCATTCCAATTAAAAAAGTCCTACTTTTGTAGGACTTTTTTAATTCGGGAACGACGAGGCTCGAACTCGCGACCTCCTGCGTGACAGGCAGGCGCTCTAACCAGACTGAGCTACGCTCCCATTGCCTTTGTGAAATGATTATAAAATACTCAAAAAATTTTTGCAACAAAATATTTTTTTTATTGAATAAAATCTGCTAATAACGGGTATAACAATAAATATATTAAAAATACATTATTTGTATGATGCCAAGCCTCTAAACGGGCTGTACACTTTGAATAGGGATATTCATAAATAAAAGAAGCTTTTTATAATAGGGATAGCTTCTTCATAATCGTCAATAAAGGAATATACAGGTGTATCGTCAATGAATCAGATTAATCTGATACTTCAACGGAGTATTAGTCAGGCTAATAACAGAATAGAACAAACTCTTCAACGACTTGCCACGGGTATGCGAATAAACTCGCCTGCTGATGACCCGACAGGGCTTGTTTTATCTTCAAATCTGAATTCTGAGATAAGAACACTCGCACAGGCAATGCAAAATGCTCAGGACGGCATAAATTTGCTTCATACCGGCATTGACTCACTGCAAACGATGGAGTCAACGCTGCTGAAACTCAAAGAACTGACGGAAAAGGCTGCTAACGGGACTTATTCAGCTTCTGAACGCCAGGAAATGCAAAAACAGGCAAACGAGCTGCTGAAATCACTTTATACAACAAAAAACTCGACATCTTTCGGGCAAATAAACATCTTCGGCTCAAAACTCGGTTCTGCATCTGCTCCTTCAACACCATCTGTGGCGTCATATGTTAACTACGCTGCGTTTATGTATAATACACCGTCATCAGTCGGCAGCGCCACAAATGACGGCAGCAGCTATGAACGCTATGAAATCAAAACAACCTCATCCTCAAAAACTCTATCTGCTTCAGCCCCTGCCTATGCCCCTTCAAGCACTCCTGCCTCCGCTCCTGTTTCTGCCACATCGAACACTTCTTCCTCCGAAATAGTTCTTATTAGGTCGGAACAGGAGTTCATCGACAAAATTGCGCAGGACGGGACGGGCACCGAAGGCAAAACCTATGTCCTCAACAATGACCTTGATTTCTCAACAATTTCAAACTATACAGCAAAAGAAAACTTCGCAGGAACCATCATCGGCAACGGTCATACCATCAAAAATCTGACCTCAGATCAGGGGCTTTTTGCATCAACAGCGGAATCCTCATCAATCAGCGGTTTGACCCTGGACAACTTTATCATCACGGCATCAGGAGATTACACCGGCGCTCTGGTAGGTAACAACAGAGGTGATATCGACGATGTCCATGTCATCAACTCAACAATCAACGGCGGAAGCTATCAAAACATCGGAGGACTTGCCGGATATAGCTATAATGCATCAATCTCAAACAGCTCGTCTTCGGCAACGGTTTCTGGCGGTAATCATGTCGGCGGACTTGTCGGTTCAAACGATGCAACAATCACAAACAGCTACTCAACAGGAGATGTTACAGGAACGGAAGATGTTGGCGGTCTTGTCGGTTCCACTTCAGGAGATATTTCAAACAGCTACTCAACAGGAAATGTCAGCGGTACTGATAAAGTCGGAGGACTTGTCGGTAACCATACCACAGGAAGTACTATTTCAAACAGCTATGCAACAGGAGATGTAACTGGAACTTCCTCAGTCGGCGGTCTTACAGGCGTGACTCTTCCATATGCGGTTATTGAAAACAGCTATGCAACAGGTACGGTAACAGGTACTGAATACGTAGGTGCTCTTGCCGGTCTTTATGGCGGTGTGATTACAAACTCTTTCTTCAATAAAGAAACAGCAGGTGTTTCATCTGCTGTCGGTTCAGGCTCATCTTACGGCGTAACAGGTCTGACAGGCTCGCAGTTCGCAACCTCAACTCCGTTTGTTAATGCAGGATGGGACGAAACAATCTGGGATTTCACGGTCGACGGTCCTCACCTCGCCTTGGAAAACTATGAACCTGCTCCGACAGAAATCCATATCACCTCAGCACAGGAATTCATCGACAAAATTGCTCAGGATGGGACAGGCACAGCCGGAAGAACCTACATTCTCGACAATGACATTGATTTCTCAACAATCTCAAACTATGTTGCAAAAGAAAACTTCTCAGGAACCATCATCGGCAACGGTCATACCATCAAAAATTTGACCTCAGATCAGGTCAGTGATTTGACCCTCGAAAACTTTACCATCACTGCGTCAGAAAATAATACCGGCGCACTCGTCGGAGTGAACAGAGGTGATATTGACGATGTCCATATCATCAACTCAACAATCGACGGCGGAAGTTATCAAAACATCGGAGGTCTTGCAGGTTCAAGCTCATCTGGAACAATCTCGAACAGCTCGTCTTCCGCAACGGTTTCCGGCGGTAATCGGGTCGGCGGTCTTGTCGGTTCAAGCTATGCAACAATCACAAACAGCTACTCAACAGGAGATGTTACAGGAACGGAAAAGGTCGGCGGTCTTGCCGGTTCCACTTCAGGAGATATTTCAAACAGCTATTCAACGGGAGATGTTACTGGAGATGCATCTGTTGGCGGACTTGTCGGCATAGCAGGCTCAAGTTCAATTTCAAACAGTTATTCGACAGGAACTGTTACAGGAACGACAGATGTTGGAGGTCTTGTCGGTCAATCTCAATATACGAATATAGTTGACAGCTATACAACATCGAATGTCAAAGGTTCTTCGTATACAGGTGCTTTTGTCGGCAGGCAAAACTACGGAACTATTACAAACTCTTTCTACAATAAAGAAACAGCAGGTGTTTCATCTGCTCTCGGCTCAGGCTCATCTTACGGCGTAACAGGTCTGACAGGCTCGCAGTTCGCAACCTCAACACCGTTTGTTAATGCAGGGTGGAGTGAAGCTGACTGGGATTTCACCGTCGACGGTCCTCACCTCGTCTGGGAAAACTATGAACCTGCAAGCTCTACAATCCACATCTCATCAGCACAGGAGTTCATCGACAAAATAGCTCAGGATGGGACAGGCACCGAAGGCAAAACCTATGTCCTCAACAATGACCTTGATTTCTCAACAATCTCAAACTATGTTGCAAAAGAAAACTTCTCAGGAACCATCATCGGCAACGGTCATACCATCAAAAATTTGACCTCAGATCAGGGAAAATAATACCGGCGCACTCGTCGGAGTGAACAGAGGTGATATCGACGATGTCCATGTCATCAACGCAACAATCAACGGCGGAAGTTATCAAGACATCGGAGGACTCATCGGAAACAATCAATCAGGGGATATTTCAAATTCATCTGCTGATGTAACCATTACCGGAGATGGAGGAATGTACGGCGGTCTTGTAGGACAGGTTGTTAACGGAACAATCACAAACAGCAGTTCATCAGGCAGTATATCAGGTAATAGCGTCGTTGGCGGGCTAATCGGCGACTTCTCATCAGGAGGATCCGCATCAATTACAAATTCTTATTCAACGGCAGATGTGACAGGTAATACTGCTGTCGGCGGATTTATCGGTTATATGAGTATCGGCGGCGGAAGCGTTTCGGATTCTTATTCATCAGGTAATGTCAACGGAAATTCTTCTGCAGAAAACATCGGCGGTTTTGTCGGAGATATGAACTCAGGAACCCTCACGAATGTCTATGCCTATGGAGAAGTGAATACTGACAGCACCAATAACGTCGGAGGTTTTGCAGGAAAAATAACAAGCGGAAACATTACAAACAGCTTCTGGAACACGACGGCAGCAGGAACAACAGCTGTCGGAAACGGCTCATCATCAGGTATGACAGGGCTGAGCGAAAAAGAATTCTCTGCTCATAATTTTGCTGCTGACGGATGGGACACTTCCATCTGGGACTTCAATGAAGACAGACCTCATTTGAAAACCGAAAACTACCTCCCCCCGACGGCAGGCGGAACAGGTGTCGGTCAAATTAGCGCAGAAGAAGCCGAACAGCTCGGATATATTTTGATATGGAATTTCAATGATTTTATCGATAAAATAGCTCAGGACGGATCTGGCACTGCAGGCAAGACATATATTCTTATGAATGATATAAATATGTCTTCGTTGTCGGATTATAAGGCAAAAGAAAACTTCGCAGGAACTTTCCTCGGCAACGGCTATACAATCAAAAATCTTACATCAGGCGGAGGGTTGTTCTCCTCGACAACCGCTGACGCCGAGATAAAAGATGTTACCCTTGATAATTTCAATGTTGAAGCAAATGCCTCAAATACAGGTATTTTGGTTAATACAAACGCAGGAAATATCGAGAATGTTAAGATTACAAACTCAAATATCACAACCGGTAATGCTGCTATTCTTTTTTCATCTGTCGGAGGTCTTGCAGGCACAAGCTCTGGAACAATCTCGAACAGCTCTGTTGATGTTGATATAGACGGCGCTTTTGATGCAGTAGGCGGTCTTATCGGACATAATACCGGAACAATCACAGACAGCTTGACTTCTGGGACTATAACAGGAGTAAAAAATTATCAGGTCGGAGGTCTTGTCGGCGAAAACGACGGAACTATCTCAGGAAGCTCTTCAACAGTTGATGTAGAAGGACATACAAATATCGGCGGTCTTGTCGGTTTGAACAACTCGGGTACAATTTCTGACAGTCATGCAGAGGGCAGTGTCAGCGGAAACAGCGCAGGCGGCTTAATCGGAAATAACAACGGCGGCACAATCGACAACAGTTATGCAACCGGAAATGTCGAAGGCAACGATAAAACAGGTGGTCTTATCGGTGTGAACTCAGGAACAATCACTGACAGCCATGCGGAAGGAGATGTCACAGGAACTGAAAACACCGGAGGACTGATAGGTCAAAACAGTGGAAGCACTTCAACAATTACAAACAGCTATGCAACAGGAAATGTTGAAGGAACTGAAAACACTGGAGGACTTATAGGTCTGAACAACTATGCAACAATCACCGGAAGTTATGCTGAAGGCAGTGTCAACGGCAAAACCAATACGGGCGGTCTGATAGGAAGAAACATCGCAGGTACAATCTCAAACAGCCATGCAACAGGCAGAGTTGAATCCAGCGGAGAGAACACAGGCGGGCTTGTCGGATGGAACAACGGAGCAGGAATTATCACAAACAGTTATGCCGCAGGAAATGTCGAAGGTCGTGATAAGTCAGGCGGTCTTGTCGGCAGCAATGAAGGCAGCACAATCGAAAACAGCTACGCAACAGGAAATGTCAACCAGACAAATGTTATGACATCTATCATCGGCGGACTTGTCGGTTATAACTCTGGGACAATCACAGGCAGCCATGCAGAAGGCAATGTTTCTGGACAAATCGGTGTCGGCGGTCTTGTCGGTCAACACAGCAGCGGAAGTATCACAGGAAGTTATGCGACAGGTGATATTTTTGGTCAAACAAATGTCGGAGGTTTTGCAGGATATAACAACGGAATAATTGAAAACGGCTATGCCACCGGTGATGTTGAAGGAAGTGACAACGCAGGCGGATTTGCAGGCGTAAATTACGGTACAATCACCGGCAGCTATGCAGAAGGCGCTGTTTCCGGTTATAGCGCTATCGGCGGATTTGTCGGAGTTAATTCAACAACAGCCAGCGGCAACGGAGAAATATCTGACAGCTATTCAATCGGAACCGTTACTGGAATTGCCGGCGGCAGCGGAAATATCGGCGGATTTGTCGGTAATATGACATACGGTACCTTTACAAACGTCTATTCCTACGGTGCGGTGAACTCAAGTGCTACAAACACCGGAGGATTTGCAGGAACAATAACCGGCGGAAGCGTTGCAAACAGCTTCTGGAATACGACGACAGCAGGAATGACCGGTGTTAGCAGCGGAGCATCAACAGGTCTGACCGGACTTACGACACAAGATTTTATGAATATGAACAATTTTGTCGGAGCAGGCTGGAATGACACAATTTGGAATTTGACACAGGGGAACCCGAGACCTCATCTTGAATGGGAAAATTATGTCGGTCCCGGAGTTGACCCGGGAGATGAAGGCGACCCTGACTTTGACGGATATCCTGACACCCCTGGCAGCGGAGGTCAAAGCGGTTCTTATCCGACAGACCCCGGGAATAATGATGCTAAAACGGAAGTCGTGCTGCAAATAGGCACTGATAATGATGAATCTTCACGGTGGACAATTGATACAAGTCTTGATTTTGACGATATCTGGATAAATTTATCAAACAGCGATACAGCAAGAATAAGTCTTGAGTCGATTGATAATGCGCTTGCAACTGTCCGTGAGAAAATAGCTTCTTTCTCTACAACAGCAGATATTCTTAAGTCTTCTATCGAAACAAGCGAGGCGAAGTCTGAAAATCTTGAGGCTGCAAAGTCAACAATTCTTGATGCGGATATTGCAGCTGAAATGGTTGAGCTGATGAAGGCAAAACGGCAATTTGAATTGAGCAACACTATGCTGATACAGGCAGGGAATATTCAATATAATCAGGCTATGGCGTTGATAGAAGGATTGAATTTTGCTTCATCAGGACAGGAAGTTCAGAATTCGCTGAATAATATTCAACGCAACGGAAGAGAACATCAATCAATTTTGAATTCAATACAAAATAACAATATTTATCACCAGAGTATTCTTGATGTTGTTGCCGATAACAACGCAAAAAACAATATTATGCTGAAAATGATTAATAAGTATAAATAATAAGGATGGTCGTCGTATGAGTAATATAAATATTGATTCTATTTTGCAGAGAAGTTTGTCGAAAGCGAACAAACAGATTAATACATCGCTTGAGCGTCTTGCAACGGGATTGAAGATAAACAATGCAGGTGATGATGCAGCCGGGCTTGCTCTGTCAACTGGAATGAATACCAGAATACGCGGATTAAATCAAGCAAACAGCAATATTCAAACAGGAATAAATGTCCTGTCTATAGCAGGTGATTCCCTCAATTCCATCAGCTCATCATTGCAGAAACTCAAAGACCTGTCTGTTCAGGCTGCGAACGGTCTTTATTCTGATTCTGAAAGAGCTGTTTTGCAGGCAGAAGCTGACCAGATAATCGAACATATAAAACAAACCAAAGATTCGACAAAATTTAATGACATAAAGCTTTTGGGCGATTCCACCTCTCAAAGTGCGGAGATAGTCCTTCAAATAGGCGACTCAACGGAGTCATCGTCGAGCATTACACTTGATACATCTCTTGATATTACTGATATAAGTGTTGATTTGTCATCAGGTGAAGCCTCAAGAGAGAGTATAGACAAAATTGAAGCTCTCTTAGGCGAGGTTAATGATAAAATAGCTTACGTCGGAGCAAATTCGAATATCCTCGAGTCAATTGTCGGGTCGAATGAAATAAAAATAGAAAATCTATCCGATGCAAAGTCAATAATCATGGATACCGATATCGCAAAAGAAACGTCAAATCTCGTGCATAATCAAATTCTTGCAGATGCAACAACTGCTTTGATGACACAGAACAGCAATAATGAATATCAGCTTATGCGCATATTGATAGGTTTTTAAAAAAACAAAATAAAAAGCCGGCATAAGCCGGCGTAATATAAGGAGAGTATATGTAGGGGGTTAAGGATTAATTAACCGCCTATTGTAATAATGTTAGAGCTATTGCTGGAAGTTGATTTACCTGTGCAAGTACTGAGGCTGCTGCCTGTTGACGAACCTGCTGGGTTGTCATATTTGCCGTTTCTTCAGCAATATCCGTATCTATAATTCTTGAGTTAGCTTCTGTTATGTTTTGAGTCATAACATCCAGATTTTGGAGGTTAGCTTCCAATCTGTTTTGCATAGCACCGATTTGGGCGCCTGCTGTAGTCAATTTTGTGAGGGCTTCATCAAGAGTGTCAAGGTAGTTTCTGATGATATCAGGTGTCCAGTTACCGCCGCTTACGGTGTTTTTATCGAGTGCAATGCCAAGTACTGTTGCATTTACTGTCGGCAAAGCACGTCCTAAGTCGATAGTGTTTGTGCTCAATTCGCTGTTTGCACCGATTTGAAGAATCAAGTGTTCTGTTTCCCCTGTCAAAAGAGGAGTATCATTGAATTTTGTGATTTTTGCCTGCTGGTTGATGTCTTCCAATCTTTCAAAAATTTCTGTCAGAATCATACTTCTTTCTGAACTAGAATAAACGCCGTTAGCAGCCTGAACGCAGAGTTCTCTGATACGTTGGATGTGGTCGCTTATACCACCGAGTGAGTCTGCTGCAATGTTGATAGCATTCAATCCGTCCTGACAGTTTCTTTCAGCCATGGAATAACCGCTGATTTGACCTTGCAATGCTTCTGAAATTGATAAGCCTGCCGCATCATCGCCGGCTCTGTTAATTCTTAATCCTGTTGACAAACGTTCATAGGTTTTCGTCAAAAGATTTGTACTGTTAGTCAAATGCCTTTGAGAAACCAGAGATGCTGTGTTTGAATTGATAGTAATTGGCATGTTTCTACTCTCCTTAATTTTTATTACTTATCTAAATTCTGATTTCAGAGTTGATGTTTCTCTTTTAATCAACTCACATATTTTTTTATCGAACCAAAGTTTACATTCTTTAATACTTTAGTTTTACAAAAACAAATTTTTAGATGACAAAAAGTCAATAATAACAAACTTTTTGGGTGTATTTAATTCTGTTTTTTCAAATCATCCGAATGGAGTAGACAATCTTTTTTTAATTTATAATTAAAAAAGATAAAGAAGGAGAAAAGATGAAGAAAATCGGTATTATCGGGGGGATGTCCTGGGAGTCGACAATTGAATATTATCGGATTATAAACAGCGAGGTAAACAAACGTCTCGGCGGAGTGCATTCTGCCTCTATGTTTATTGAAAGTTATGATTTTCAAGAAATAGAAGAACTCCAGCATAATGGTGAGTGGACAAAGATGGCAGAAATCCTCTCTCAAACTGCTGTAAAACTTGAAAAATGCGGTGCTGATTTTCTTCTCATTGCGACAAATACAATGCATAAGGTTGCACCGCAGGTTGCAGCCTCAGTAAACATTCCTCTTTTGCATATTGCTGATGCCACGGCTCAGGCAATTTTGCGGGGAGGCTATTCAAGGGTTGCACTCTTAGGAACAAAGTTTACCATGCAAAGGGATGGTTTTTATCTTGAAAAGCTTACTGATGAATACAATTTGGATGTGATAGTTCCTGATGAAACTTCTCAGGATGAAGTTCACAGGATTATATTTGATGAGTTATGCAAAGGAGTTATACTTGATAACTCAAGGAATAAGCTGCTTGAAATTATAGACGAATGCAGGCTGAACGGAGCAGAGGCAGTGGTCCTCGGATGCACCGAACTTCCGAATATAATCAAAACTTCATCTCTTCCGATAATAAACACAACGGAAATTCACTGTCTTGCTGCTGTAAATAGAACGCTTGAAGGGGAGATAAAAGAGTAGTTATGCCGCAGTTTTTTGTGAAAAAATCACAGATAAATTCTTCTGAAATTCTTGTAGATAACCCTGATGATTTGAAGCATCTTGTCAGTGTTTTGAGGATAAAAAAAGGTGATATTTTGAATTTTATTGATGAAGAAGAGTTTGTTTATGAAACAGAGGTTTCTGAGGTGTCAAAACGTTTGGTGAAAGCGCAGATTATCAGAAAAGAGAAGTCAAAAAGAAAGTTATCTTTGAATCTTACGCTCGCTCAGAGTGTTTTGAAAAACAACGCTCAGGATATAGCAATCCAGAAGGCTGTGGAACTCGGGACGCCGAGAATTATTCCGGTGTTGACAAAACGTACCGTGCCGAAGTTTTTGAGCGAAAAAGAAATAAGTTCGAAAATTGAAAAATGGAATAAGATTGCTTTTGAAACCTGCAAGCAGTGCGAGCGCTCTTCAATGCCTGTTATAGAAAGGATTGTCCCTTTGGAGGAGTTAAATCTAGATGAGTATGACATAAAAATTGCCTGCTTGGAGCGCAGCACAACTCTCCCCCTGAAAAAGCTGCTGAGGTCGATTGAGCATACAAAAGAGTCAAAAATTCTTGTTGTTATCGGTCCTGAGGGCGGATTTTGCGATGAAGAACTTGATTTTTTTGAGAAGAATAATTTCTGCGGAGTTACTCTCGGTAATTTGATTTTACGGGCTGAGACTGCTGTTATTAGTGCATTGAGCTGTGTGATTTATGAATATGAAGATTGATGATGAAATATCAAAAAAAGTACTTTCTCTTATTCCAGAAGATATGAATATATTTTTGGTCGGCGGTTTTTTGCGGGACAAATTTCTGCAAAACGAGTCTTATGACAGGGATTATGTGCTGATTGGAAAAAATATCATTCCAGCTGTTCGGAAACTATCTGAGAGTCTTGATGCGCATTTTGTTATGCTTGATGAAGAAAGAGAAATAGTCAGAGTTGTTCTTGATGATAAGATTAACTGCCTTGATTTTGCAAAATGCAGCGGGGAAAATATTTTTGATGATTTGAAAAATCGGGATTTTACGATAAATGCGCTTGCATACAATCTCCGAGAAAATGTTTTGATTGATACCGAAAATTCTCTTGATGATTTGAAACGGGGAATTATACGTGCTGTTGATGAAAAAAACATGAAAGACGACCCACTGAGAGTTTTGAGAGCGTACCGTTTTTCTTCCCAGCTCGGATATGAAATAAGCAATGAAACTATTAATATGCTTGTAAAGTACAAACATTTGCTTAAGCATGTCTCGCATGAGCGTATTAACGCTGAATTTATGAAGCTGCTTGAGGGAGAAAAATCTGCTGATGTTATCTCTGAGATGAAAGACAGCGGGGTGTTATTTGAGATTTTTCCGGAGCTGAAAGCTCAGATGTCAGTTCCACCGAATTTGCATCATCATCTGTGGTTGATAGACCATTCGATAGAAACAATCAGACAGATTGAAGAAAATTTTTCTTCTCAGCCCGATTTTGTGAAAGCTCATCTTCTTGAGGCTTTTGGGAGTACGAGCAGATATTCTTATCTCAAACTCTCAGCCCTTCTTCATGATTTGGGCAAACCTTCGACATGGACAATTGAAGAAGAAACGGGAAGACATCGTTTTATAAAACATGATGAAGTCGGAGCGCAGATGGCAAAGCCGATTTTGCGCCGTTTAAAATTCGGGAATGCGCAGATTGCTTATGTTCAAAAATTGATAAAACATCATATCTATCCTTCTCAGCTCATAAAATCAGATACATCAGAGAGAGCGATAAACAGGATGTATAGACGTCTTGATAATGAAGCGATTGATGTGATACTTCTTGCAGAAGCGGACAGACTCAGCGCAAGAGGTGTTGAGATTACTCAGGATATAGTTGATAACAATATATCAGGACTGAAAAAGCTTTTGGAGGGGTATTATGAGTTCAAGAAAAATCAGAAACCTCTTGAGAAACTTTTATCTGGAACGGAGATTATAGAAATATTCGGAGTTCCTCAGTCGCCAAAACTCGGTGAGTTGATAAATTCCCTGAAAGAGGCTCAACTTGACGGCGATGTAGTTACAAAGGACGATGCACTTGAGTATATAAAGAGTCTTTTATAAATTGTATGTTCCGGTGATGAAGGATTTCTAAAAAAAGGTTATAGTAATAATACGAAAAATGCCTCCGACTAGTTTGGATAGAAAAACTATAAGTTTGAGAGGCATTTTTTGTGAAAAATTTTTTATTCTACAGATACAGCAGGGTCTTTTATGTTGACTCCCATTTTTTGGAGTTCTCTTTTTGCTTTCGGAGCGAATGCTGTATCAGGGAAGTTTTCGAGTATTATTTGGAAGCAGTCGATAGCGTCATCTTTGAGTTCTCTTGCTTTGTAAATAATCCCGAGCTGGTAATAAATCGGGGCAAACTGAGGGTCTATGCTTATAAGCATTGAGTTATCAAGCTGCATTTTTATGTTAATTAATTTTTCGTTATCCTGCGGAGAGAACAGACCATGGGCATAGATTTTTTTTCTCAGGTATTCTGTTTCTTCTCTTGCCTGCATAATTTGTTCTGCCGTCATTTTCTTTTGTTTTTTTGCAGCGAATGCATCGTTTGATATTCCTGCAAAAACACAGAGAGAAAGACACAATATTAAAAATCTTTTCAACATTACCCTCGACCCCGCCTAAAGTTTTTTGTTTATTTTTTATCTGATATTTTATAAAATAATTTGAGTTATTATCTTTCAACTTAGCATAAAATGGACGCTCATTCAATAAAAAAACTCTTAAATAATATGTTTATAGCAGGCTTTCAGGGAGAAGAACCTTCTTGTGAAATCAAAAATGCCATCAAAAACGGTTTGGGCGGAGTTATTTTTTTCAGCGACAACATTCAAGAACGAGAGAAATTCAAAAATACCGTTGGTGAGCTCAAGTCTTTATCTGGCGGGGCGTTGATTGTATCGATTGATCAGGAGGGAGGATTGGTTGAGAGGACAATCAATCTTGATGATAAGGTTGATTATATTTCTCCTATGGGGATTGCGCAGAGTGATGATAAGAGTCTTGTGAAGTCGCATTATGATATTCTTTCAAGAGAGCTGTCGAGTTTTGGAATAAACATGAATTTTGCACCGGTTTGTGATGTGAATACGGAGGAAAAAAATTCGATAATCGGCATCAGGAGTTTTTCTCAAAATCCTCAAAGGGTTGGAGAACTTGCGGGAGAGGTTGTTGATGTTTTTCGCTCAAACGGAATTTTTTCTACAGCCAAGCACTTCCCGGGGCATGGTGGTTCATGCGATGATTCGCACAGAGGTATGGTTGTTATGGATTTGGATGTTGATGAACTCAAAAGAACGCACATAGCTCCATTCAAAGAGGCAATAAAACACGGTGTTGACGCCGTTATGGTCGCACATGCGATTTATCCTGCGCTTGATGAAAAGAATCCTGCATCTTTATCACCTGTGGTTATTTCATATTTGAGAGAACAACTCGGGTTTGAGGGTGTTGTTATTTCGGATGATATGGTTATGGGGGCGATTGCAAAGTATTATTCTCCTGAAGAAGCATGTATCAAAGCGATAGATGCCGGTGTTAACATGCTGATTTTCAGGAATTACACAAAAGACAGTGATAAGCTTATTGAATTTCTAGCCGGATATGCTCTTGAACATCCGGAATTTTTTGAGAAAATAGAATATTCAAACGAAAAAATACTTGGGTTGAAATCAAGAATAACTGATAGGGATATCAAGTTTGATGTTGAAGATGCAAGGAAAAAAGTTTTTGAAATGTCGAAAAAGACTTTTGTTGTTTTAAGAAACAATATAAGTCTTTCAAAAACGGACAGGGTGTTGATATTGCGGCCGAGGAGAGAAAATATCCACAGTTATAAAACAGATAAATTTTTGGTTTCTGATTTGTGGGGGCTGAAAAATCCCTGCGAGATGGAATATTCTCTGAATCCTGAAGAAGAAGAAATACTCTCTCTTTGTAAACTGGCTGAAGGGTATGAGAGGGTGGTTTTTGTTTCTTATAACGCTGTATTGTTCGAGGGGCAGAGGAAGTTAATCTCAAGATTGAAGATTGATGCCGCTCTATGTGCAGGAGTGCCTTATGATAATAAATTTTTTGAGAAAATCCCCTTTCTCTCTGATATCTTCGGGTATAAGAAATACGGCTTTTTGAACCTTAGAGATAGTTTAATAAATTCGTAAAACGATTTAGCAATATATAACTGATTTGTGCAATAAAAATTTTTCTTGATAGAGTCATAATACAATACATAAAAAGCTATAATATACCAGAATGAAAGCCTTTTTGTGCGCTTTGGCGAAGGCGGTTTTTGATTATGAACATTGTGGAAGTTTTGAAAAAATTTGTTTATGATGTATGGGATTTTGACAAAAAAATTGATGCGACAAATCCTTTCAGCTCTGTGAATTATTGTAACAAAAAATATGTTGATTTCTTTAGCTATTATTCTCCTGAAAGGCGCTCTGTGATGGTGTGGGTCGAGGATATTGATGAGTAATTTGCGAAATTGTTTACAAATGTTTACTCAAGATTTGTGGAATATAACCGATAGAGAATAAAGTAATCAAAATGCTCGTCAAGTTTATTTATTTTGGAGGACAAATGCAGAACAGTAACATCTTAAGTAATCTCTCAAACAAAGTCGACATGAACGAATTTTATGATGAGTTAGAAGGTGACATCGAGATGGTAAGCGGAGTTTATTATTCTCTTGCGAAGGTTTACAAAAAAGGAGGCAGCCGCAAATTTAAACATAATAAATGTTTTGAATAAAAATTTTTTGAAAATTGAATATGCACAAGATAACGGAAGACTTCTAGAAGTCTTCCGTTTTTTTATTTGACATTTCTGTTTTCAACCCCGAATCCAAAGAGGGCAAAGTCATATTTTGCAGGGTCAGAAGGGTCGCATTCTTTGAGGATGTCTGTAATCATCTCAGCTTTTTGCCAGTCATTTGATTTTCGGGAACAAATGCCAAGAACCTGAGAAATTCTTGCAACATGGGTATCAAGAGGAATGATGAGTTTTGCAGGGTCAACAGATGTCCATAGCCCAAGGTCAACAGGGGGCTTTCTGACCATCCATTTTAAAAATAAATTAAGTCGTTTGCACGCACTGTTGTTAACAGGTGAAGGCAAAAGGAAATTCAGACCTCTCATTTGAGGGCAAAAGGATTTTATTTCTCCCGAAAAACCTATCAGCGCATTTTTTATGTTTTTGTCGTCTTTTTGGTAGTATTTAACGAACATATCCTCGAAGCAGTCGTATTTTTTCAGGCTTTCTGAGAGGCAGTGGAAAAAAGCTACCAAATCTTGAGATGATGTATAGCGGTAGTTCACTCCATCAAAAATTTTTTCTCCTTTTTCGACAGTATATTTTTTGCAGAATTCATACGGTTCATATTCCATAAGTTCATGGATTTTATTTACTATTGCGATGATGTGTTTTCTGTTTCCATAGGCAAGCGAAGATGCCACAAGTCCTGAGATTTCTGCGTCCTGTTTTTTTGAAAAGCGGTGTATGAACTGTATCGGGTCATGAGAGATAAACTCTTCCGTTTCATATTTTTTGACAAGGTCATCAAGATGTTCTTTCAGGTTTTCCATATTCTTCCTCTCTGAGTTGTTTGAAATAATTTGTCAGTATTTTTGAACATTCATTTTCGAGTATGCCGCCTTGGATTTTTATTTTTGAATTCATTATGCGGCTCATGTTGATTTTAGACCCGAATGCTCCGTATAACAAGTCGTAAGCACCAAAGTATACTTCGTTTATTCTGCTTAAAATTATTGCTGCAGCGCACATAGGGCAGGGTTCGAGGGTGACATAGAGTTTGATGTTTTTTCCTCTGAAGTCGCCTATTTTTTTGAGCCCTTCTTCTATAACAATTTTTTCCGCATGGTTGAGAGGGTTTGATGTGCGCTCTTTTTGATTTGAGGCAGCTGCAATCACCCTGTCATCGCACACGAGTACAGCTCCTATAGGGAGGTCATTTTGTGATGTTGAAGCTTCCTTAAGAGCCAGTGTCATAAACTGTTCGTTATTCATCGTTGTCAGCAAGAGGAAGAGTGAATGTAACGGAAAAATCATTATGAGAAGAAAGCATAATTTTTCCGCCCAT
Organism: Candidatus Adamsella avium; assembly: GCA_904420445.1. Classification (GTDB taxonomy): domain Bacteria; phylum Cyanobacteriota; class Vampirovibrionia; order Gastranaerophilales; family CAJFVJ01; genus Adamsella; species Adamsella avium. Next base: position 818,944 of record CAJFVJ010000001.1, read on the forward strand.
TGCTTCCACAAGTCCTTTCACAATAAACAATCCCAGCCCTGTGCCTCTTGTTGTTCTTGTTGTCGAGTCATCCATTCTTGTAAATTTATCGAAGAGTTTGTTGAGTTTCTCTTCTTCTATTTGCTGGCATTCATTTTGTATCACAACTTTGGCAAACTGGCTGTCTGATGAGATATGGACATTTATCTCTGTATCAGGAATTGCATATTTGGCGGCATTTTCGAGCAGGTTTATTATAATCTGCTCGACCCTGTCTTCATCAGCATAAACAAGCGGGCATTCTTCAGGCATGAATATATTTATTACCCTGCCTGTGTTGTGGCGCATAAACAGTGCTACATTATCAATAATCGAGGCGATGTTTATGTTCTCAGGGAACACTCGCAGGACTGAGGTTTCGATATCAGGGATGACAAGCAAATCTTCGACCATTCTGCTGAGGCGTTCCGTCTGGCGTTTGATGGTTTTGAGCGATTTAATTCTCATATCCTCGGTGATAGTGACATCATTTCTTAGAAGTCTTGAGGTATAACCTTTTATGCTTGTAAGCGGTGTTCTGAATTCATGGCTGACAGTGTCTATGAGGTTTGATTTGAAACTATCGAGTTGTTTGAGTCTTTCATTTTTGTCGTTGATTTCCTTATAGGAGTGGCGTATTTTATCGACCATTTTGTTGAATTCATGTGCGAGGAACATAACTTCATAAGGCGTCATGTAGTTGACAATCAATCTTATGCGTCTGTCGTAGTTTCCTTCAGATACTGCTTTGATTGCTTTGAAGAGCTGGCGTAAGTTTGTATAAAGTGAAATCATATAAGTAAGGCATATAACAATTATTGCGGCTGCCGCAGCAAGAGTCGCAACGATAATTTTGTATCTTGCTTCTTTTATGCCGTATTTGGTCACTTTGACTGGCGTTGTGACAACTACTTTCCAATTCGGGTTCTGGGTTTGGATTACCATATTCGGCTGGTTTTTGATTTCGAAGAAAAACTGAGGTTCGTCATTTTCAATTTTTGAGGGCATCATCTCAAGCAGCTGTTTTGTCAGCTCATCGTTGTAAATTGATGCAAAGACAAGGTCGTTGTCTTCATCAAAAACATAAAGACGGCGCTCTTTGTCGTTGAAGTGTTCGAGGACGTCCTGTCTGAACTTTTCAGTGTCGATAATTTCTTCAATATATTTTTTGTCGTTTATTTTGTAGGTAATTCTTATAAGCTTTTGTTTATTATCGTAGCTGACAGAGGGATTAAACTCCGTATCTTCAAGATGACTATGGTGTAGTTTGAGGGATTTTATTGAAGGGTCTTCATCTATTATGCTTTTTATAAATTGTTTTTTCTTCGTTTGTGTCGGGAGATAGTCGAGAAAACCTGCAATTCTAATCAAAAGATTTTTCTTTGATTCAAGATTATTCTGGATGTATTGATATGAGTTCAGGGTGTTTATCTGAACAGAAGATTGCAGTTCTCTTCTGATTGCCTGTTGATTAACGTTTGCGATAATTAGCGTGCTGACAACAAGCGGTACTATTACCGCAAAAATCAGTACGATAATTATCTGCTCGACTATACGAAGACGTCTTCTCATAGTTCACCAAACGGAGTCAGCTTATAACCGACGCCTGTTACCGTATGCAAAAATTCGGGATGTTTCGGATTAGTTTCTATTTTCTGTCTCAGTCCGCCTACGTGGACTCTGACCATTCTGACATCCTCATCTTCGTCATATCCCCACACCTCATTCAACAGTGTTGTAAGGCTTACTGCTTTGTTTGCATATTGCATAAGACAGTAGAGAATTTCGAACTCCGTAGGTGTGAGTTTGATTATTTGTCCCTTGATTGATGTTTCGAGTGATTCCGGAAATAGTTTGATTTCTCCGAGTGAAAGTGTTTCATTTGTTGAGGTATTGCCTGCCGGGGCGTTTCTGCGCAACAATGCTCTGACTCTGACAAGGAGTTCCTGAATATCAAACGGTTTGACAAGATAGTCATCGGCACCGCAGTTAAATCCCTTAACTTTATCTTCGATTGCGCCTTTTGCCGTAAGCAGAAGAATAGGCACTTTTTTATTCACTTTTCTGATGTTTTGACAGACTTCAAACCCGTCCATTTTTGGCATCATGACATCAAGGATTATCAGTTCGTAGTCTGATTTGAGTGCCATATTCAACCCCATCTGTCCGTCAGTTGCCGTATCGATACTGAAACCGCTCATTTCAAGGTCGGTTTTTATGAAGTCACGTATTTCTGCGTCATCATCAACTATTAAAAACCTGCTCATAGAAAAATCCCTCTTTGTGTATGTCTTATTTTCTCACACTAGAGGGGTTTTTCTCAATAATATGTAAAATTATGTTATGGTTCGTTCTTTAGTCTCTGTTTGAACCAAACAGCTGCCATGCCCAGTAAACAAGTTCTATAATAGAATACAGTGCTGCGGCTACATAGGTCAAAGCTGCAGCAAGGAGAACTTTTTGGCTTCCATCAAGCTCTTGAGACCCTGTAATGTATCCTCCGTTTGCAAGTTCCGCAACGGCTCTTTTGCTTGCGTTGAACTCAACAGGGAGTGTGATTATCTGGAATAAAGCGGCACCTGCAAAAGCCAGGAAACCGATAATAGCTATCAATAAACCGAATTCACCTCCGACAAATGCTCTCAGCGCTAACCCTCCGAACATCAACAAAGGACCGATAGAAGATCCGAAAGAAGCAATCGGGAAAACGCCTGCCCTTGCACGCATAGGCATATAATTGTAAGCATCCTGCAGCGCATGACCTGTTTCATGAGCGGCAACGCTGATAGATGAAATGCTTTTTCCGTAGTAGTTGTCTTCCGATAATCTCAAAACTTTTGCAGACGGGTCATAATGGTCGCTAAGTTCGCCTTTTATTGCTTCAATCCCGACTTGAGATAATCCGTGTTTATCAAGAATTTCACGGGCAACCTCAGCGCCTGTCAGTCCGCTTTGAGAGTTGAATTTGAGATATTCTCTGTAGGTGTTTTTGACAAACATCTGAGGCATAAATATCAGAAACAACGCCAGTATCAAGAATAATATCATATACATATTTTTTCTCCTTTTATTTGAAAAAATCCCCCGTAGTCAGTTTTACCCCATGGCTCCAGTCATAAGCTTTCATGACTTTTTTCCCCTGAGGCTGAAGTTCTTCTATTAATATTGTACCTTTTGTTGTCGAAATTGTAATCCCTTTTTTTTCTATGCTCAAAATGATTCCTGTTTTATCAGAGATTTTGTTTTCATCGGCAACCGAGGTTTTCATAATCTTCAAAGGTGTACCTTTGAATTCGACATAAGCGCATGGCCAGTCACGAAGTCCTCTTACGAGGTTGTGTATTGTTTGTGCACCGGCAGAAAAGTCAATGAGTCCGTCTTGTTTTTGGAATTTATTTGCTTTTGTTGCAAGAGAGTCATCTTGTTTTTGTCTTTTTACGCTGCCGTCAATCAGTCCAATCATTGTTCTATAGAGTATATCGCCGCCTATATCGCTTATTTTTTGAGCAAGTTCAGGAGATGTCATATCTGGTGTAATAGCTATTTCTTCAACCAGAAGGATATCTCCCGTATCTAGTCCTATGTCAGTCATCATGGTGGTAACGCCTGTTTTTGTTTCTCCGTTTGTTATTGCTCGCTGGATAGGGTTTGCTCCTCTATATTTAGGCAGTAGCGAGGCATGGAGGTTGATGACTCCTGATTTCGGGATATCGATTACTTCCTGACTCAAGATTTGCCCGAAGGCTACTGTTATGAAAAAATCAGCGTTCAGAGATTTAAGTTTTTCTATCAAATCTGAGTCTTTTCTTATTGATACGGTTTGAAAAACGTTTATTCCAAGTTCTTCAGCTTTCACTTTAACGGGCGGAGGAGTGAGTTTGTGACCACGTCCTGATGGTCTGTCAGGCTGGGTAACAATGGCGCAGATTTCAACATCGTTTTTTGCACATAGATATTCAAGCGGTTTGACCGCTATTTCAGGAGTGCCAAGGAATACGGCTTTCATAAATTTTTATTTCCCCTCTTCTTTTGCAAGTTCTTCACAAAGTTCTTTTTCTTCGAGCAGATATTCAGGGTCGATGCAGGGGAGCCCTTTTGCTTCCAGCTCTACATCTGCCGCAAAGCGGTTTACTGCATGGTCGACAAACAAAATTCCTTCGAGGTGGTCAAATTCATGTTGTATTGCAAAAGAGAGGAGTTCTCCGTCTTTTGCTTCAAGGACAAAAGGTTTGCCTTTTTTGTCGAGGGCTTTTACTTTAACGTTTTTGTATCTTCTTACATCAGAATAAAAATCAGGGAAACTCAAACATCCTTCGTAGTGGATAGCTGCCCCGCTTTTTGAGATTATCTTCGGATTAATGAATACAATCGGGTGGAGAGGTTCTTTATTTGTTGATACATCGATTACGAATATTCTCAAATTTTCTCCGACCTGAGGCGCTGCAAGTCCTACACCGTTGTTTGCATACATGGTATCAAGCATATCCTGAATGAGCCGTTGAATTTTTGATGAGATTTTGCTGACTTCTTTGCAGGGTTTTCTCAAAACTTCGTTTCCGTATGTTTTTATTTGTAATATAGCCATTTTCTTTTTTTTGTCTCTCTGTTGTAGTATTATTATTCTATATTTTATATTAAAAATAGAGTTCTGACTATAAGAGATTGGAAAAATGGGCGAATTATCCACTGATATAATTAAAAATGCATTAAAAAAACTTATTGTCAGGACAAATGTCTCTGTAGGCAGTGATGTTTATGCTGCAATTCTTGAAAAATACAGCAAATCTTCAGATAGAAAGTATGCTCAAATTTTGAAAAATCTTTCCATTGCAAGAAAGACAAATCGTCCGATTTGTCAGGATACAGGGGTATGTATTTTTTTTATTGAGATAGGTCGTGAGTTTCCGCTGTGTTCTTTTGACATAAAAAGAATTGTTGAGGAGTCTGTTTCTGAGGCGTACAAAGAAAATCATTTCAGAAAGTCGATGGCTGAAAATATTTTCGAGAGAGTGAATACAGGCGATAATACTCCTCCCGTTATTTATATTGATATTGTTGAAGGAAACAGCATCAAGTTTTCTCTTGAAGTCAAAGGCGGTGGCAGCGAGAATGTCAGTGCAATAAAGATGATGCCCCCATCAGCCGGTGAAGAGGGAGTTTTTGAGTTTATCAAAGAAACTCTCTCAAATGCAAAAGACAAGGGATGTCCGCCTTATATCATCGGAGTAGGCCTCGGAGGAACGCTTGAGAAGGCTGCAATGTTATCGAAGAAGGCTTTGACTCTGCATCTTGATTCTGAGAAAAATGATTTTGAGAAAAAGATTGAAGACGCTTTGAAGGATTTTGATATTCTCGGCGTAAGGGTGTTAGATTATCCGACGCATATTGCCTCGATGGCTGTCAGTGTGAACCTGTGCTGTCATTGCAGCAGGCATGGCGGGGTTGAGATATTTTCTGATGGAGAAGTTCGATTCTGTGATGATTTTGATTATGAAATGATGGAAGAGGTTGAAATACCTTCTGATGATATTGTTGAATTGAACACTTATCAGTGTGATGAAATAAAAAAACTCTCAAAGGGAACGCATGTTTTGTTGTCAGGAGAAATTTATACCGCACGGGATATGGCGCATAAGCGTATGTTTGACTCTTTGAACAGAGGGGAAGAACTTCCGTTTGATTTGAAGAATAAGATTATTTTTTATGCTGGACCGTGTCCGAATGCTCCGGGTGAAGTTATCGGGCCTGTAGGTCCTACAACATCGGCAAGAATGGATAAATATCTTGATATGTGCGAGAAACAAGAGGTTCTTGCAACTATAGGCAAAGGGGCACGTGGTGTTGAATCGGGGCTTGTTTATTTTACGACAACAGGCGGAGTTGCTTGCCTTTTGCAGCAGTGTATAAAGAAATCAGAGCTTGTTGCTTACGGTGATTTGGGACCTGAGGCAATCTATCGTCTTGAGGTTGAAAACTTTCCGGTTGTTGTTTCTTAGTTTTATTTTTTGAGTTTGATAAAGGCAGAGTCTTCCCATCTCAGGTCGATATATTTTACGTCTTCTTTGAGGGTTTTCATCTGAGGGAGGACAGCTTCGATTTTTGCAAGTCTGTCGAATGCTCCTTTATCAAGTTCTCCTATTCTTACGGATACTGTTTGCAGCTGGATATAAACATCATCTGGATTTTTCATATCGATATATTGAATTTTTTCGCCTGAGTAAGCTTCCGCCATTTTGGCAAGATAGATAAGGTATTTTATATTCTTTTTTGACCATTTTTCGTAGTCATCATAGGTCAGAACACGATAAGTTTTGTCCATGCCTTCAAATGGGAGATATTTATTCGGGATAATTGTTCCATCCATTGTAAATACTGCAAGAGGCGGAACATCAGGTTTTGGAGCAACCGAGAAAATCGGTTCATGTTCTTCCACGATGACTTTTATGCGTGCAGGGAAAGCAAACCTTTTGACATAAACCATTTTGATAGGTTCTAGTTTCATTATTTCTTTTTTGAAAGGTTCGACATCTATCAGGTAGATTGCTTTATTCGGATATTTTACACGTTTCATCATATTCAGAATTTGCTGGTTTGTGGCAATTTTGTTGCCTTCAAATTCTACCCTGCTTGAATTGTAGGTGTCGAAGGCTTTTGGCGGAAGATACCATTGTGGCAGATGCATGAATTTCCATATTCCGACGCATAGAAAGTAGATGCAGGCGAGTCTGATAAGCATTCTGACTCTTCCCCAGAAAATTCTCATGGCACGGACTTTGCGTCGTCTTTTCAAATAAGCATAACGACGTCTTATTGAGTCTGATAGAATTTGTTTTTGGGTTATGTCTTCGTCTGTCATTCCAATTCCTTTTGCGTCGGATTGATAAACTACTTCTTAGGCATTGTAGCACTTTGAAGAATAATATTTACCAACTCATCATATGATATTCCGATATCTTTGCTCTGTGCAGGCAGATCGCTAAGGTCAGTCATGCCGGGGATTGTATTAATTTCGAGAACATAAGGCGTATCTTTTGTTACGAGAAAATCTACCCTGCTCATGCCTGTAGCACCGACTGTTTTATGTGCTTTGATTGCGAGTGATTTTATTTTTTCGGTCATTTCTTTATCAAGTTCTGCCGGGAGAACAAACTCGGTAAGCCCTTTTGTGTATTTCGCTTCGAAATCATACCATTCTGTCTTTGTTCTGAATTCGAGGATTGAGGTTGCTATTGTTTTATCTTGCAAGTCAAGAACTCCGACTGTTGTTGATTTTCCGATGAGATATTCTTCTATCATTACTTCAGGAGAATATTTGAATGCTTCATTAACTGATTTTTTCAGTTCTTCTGCGTCAGATGCCTTGCTCATTCCGATGCTTGAGCCTTCCCACAGCGGTTTTACCATAAACGGGTAAGAAAGACCTTTTATTTTTTCGAAGATATCATCTTCTTTTTTGATTGTTACTGATTTTATCAGCGGGATATCCGAGTCTTTGAGAACTTTTTTTGTGGTTTCTTTGTTCATGCAAACGGCGCTTGCTTCAACCCCGCATCCTGTGTAAGGAATTCCCAATATTTCGAGCAATCCTTGAATGCATCCGTCTTCTCCGTATTTGCCATGCAGGGCGATGTAAGCTAGTTCTATATTCTTATCGATAAGCTTTGAGGCGATGTGTTTATCGACGTCGATGAGTTCAGCATTTTTGTAACCAAGGCGTAAAAGAGCTTCGTAGCAGTTTTTGCCTGATCTCAGGGATACATCTCTTTCGCTTGACATGCCTCCATATAGCACGCCGATTTTGGTGTCGTATGATATTAATGGCTTTTTATCAGTGTCCATATCTTTTTTTCTTCCTCTGTCATGTTTCCTATGAAAATAACTTCTGTTTTTATTTCGTATCCGAATTTTTGTTTAACCGCATTATACATCTTAAACATCAACCTGAGCACGTCTGTTGAGGTTGCCTGTTTTGAATAATTCACAATAAAATTTCCGTGAATTTCAGAAATTTTTGCTCCGCCTTCAACTGTGCCCTTGAGTCCCAATTCTTCTATCATTTTTCCGACAGCAGCTCCTTGAGGGTTTCTGAAAGTACTGCCAAAGTTCGGTTCTGTGAGAGCTGGTTGTTTTTCTTTTCTGTAGTCGAGGTTTTCCTGCATTCTTTTGTCTATCAGTTCTTTGTTTTGTTTTTCGAGGTTAAAGACAGCTTCAAGGAGGATTAATGGTTTTTTTTGCAGAATTGAAGTTCGATAAGACAACTCAAGTTCGTCGTTTGAGAGATTAAGTACTTTTTTTTGTTCCATATCAAAAACTTCTGCGCTGATGAGGATGTCTTTTATGCTCTGAGAGTGCGCTGATGAATTCATCTTGACGACTCCGCCGACTGTTGCAGGGATTACAAAGAGAAACTCCATGCCTGATAGATTATTGTCTGCTGCTGTTTTTGAGAGAACTCCGGTTTTGACCCCGCATTGAGCTTTTATGGTGTTGTTGTTGATTGTTATGTCTCTTAAATTTGTTGTTAGTATAACGGGTGTATCTACACCATGAGAAGATAGCAGCACATTTGAGCCGCCGCCGATTATCACGGGCATTGAGTCAAATGTTTTGAGCAGGTTAACAAATTCTTCTTTTGATTCAGGTATATATACAACTTTGGCGACGGAAGATATTTTTGATGTTGTGTTGTTTTTCAGGTCGTAGTTTTCGTATTTTTTCATTTTTGGCAGATATTCCTCCCTAAGTTTGTTATGTCGCCTGCGCCCATTGTAATCACAATATCTTGCGGTTGTATCATTTTTTTTACATCTTCAGTGAGGTCGTTTATTTTACCGCTGAGATGAGTAGTGGGTACGTTTTTTATTTGTTTTGCAAATTCTTCCGGAGTATGTTTTGAAGATGGTTCTTCGCCTGCTGCATAAACATCGCAGATATAAAGTTTATCGACTCCATCGAAAGCTGTCAGAAATTCGTTCCACAATCCTTCAAAACGGGAGTATCTATGAGGCTGGAAAATTACTACCAGTCGTCCGTTTTCCCGGCTTTTTAAAACGCTTTGGGCACTTTTTATTGTGGCTTTAATTTCAGTCGGGTGATGAGCATAGTCGTCAATAATTTTTGCTCCGTTGTAGTCGCCTATTATTTCAAATCTTCTGCCCATGCCTGAGAAGTGAATGATGTTTGATGTTATGTCTTCGAATTTTATATTTTGTTCCATTAGGGAAGCAATTACCCCAAGTGCATTTGCAATATTGTGTTCGCCGGGAACATTCAAATTGAGCTTTCCGATTAGATTATTGTTCAGATATATTTCACTTGATGAAGAGAAACCATTGAGTTTGATATTTTGTGCAGAGTAGATTTTTTCATACCCGTTTAGTTTATTTTCTTTTGTTGTATAGATGATTACCCTGTTTTTGTCTATTCTGTCGAGTAATTTACGGTTTCCTTCGCTATCAGTGTTTATAACAAGTTTGCTGTTTTGTTTCAGATTTGATGAAAATTTTTCAAAAGTTTCAAGCAATTGCTCAAATCCTCTTGTGTAGAAGTCGACATGGTCTAACTCCAGATTTGTGACAATTGTCACATCAGGAGAGTACATAAGAATTGTACCGTCGCTTTCATCCAATTCTGATACGAAAAATTCTCCATGTCCGTATTTAGCATTTGTTTTGAGCTCGGGGATAATTCCGCCTATTGCAAAAGAGGTTCCATCTTTCAAACTGTTCAGAACAAATGCAGCCATTCCGCTTGTAGTTGTTTTTCCATGGGTACCTGATGCGCCGATAGAAGTTTTTTTGCTCATAAGATAAGCAAGAGCCTGAGAACGGTGGAATATAGGGAGGTTCAGTTTTTTTGCTTCGATAATTTCAGGGTTATCCGGATGTATTGCCGAGCTTGCTATGATTATATCCGTTGATTGTACGTTTTGAGGTTTGTGCCCGATAAAAATTTCAGCTCCCAGTTCTTTGAGCATTGTTATGTTTTTATTTTCTTTTATATCGCTTCCGGAAACATGATAGCCAGCCTGCAGGAAAATTTTTGCAACAGCGCTGACTCCTATACCGCCAATTGCGATGAAGTGCAGTTTTGAGTTTTTGTTGATAACTTCATCCAGTTTTTTGTTCATATCGAGTTCTGATTTTAGTGTAGGCATGGAAAATCCTCTTTGAAAAAACTTTACCCATTTAATCATATCGTAAAAACTTATTTCAAGCGATATTTTTTGTTGAAAAAATACGTTGTTTTGTGAGTTTTTCGGAAGTGTTATTAAATATTACAGACTTAGCAAATAATATTGAATTTAATACTCTTTTTGATACAATAATAATTGTACCCCTTACACTTTTAAAAATTATTAAATTTTGTAGAAAAACAGGCAATTTATTTTATTCACAGTTGTTGTGAGAGTAGAAGAAGGTCTGAAACAAACAGGTTAGTCGGTAGATAGATGAAAGTAAACAGTATAAATAATACCAGTGTAAGTGTTTATAGAAAGCGCAATCAGCAGAAACAGGGCACACCGTCATTCAGAGGTGTATCAGCGTCTAATGTCGCAGCAGGTGCCGCATCGTTGGGTGCTGCGTCATCTTTTCTCGTTAATTTGATGGGAGCTATAGACAGAGGAGGATTGTTTGCTTCGTTTACGATTACTGATAATTTGGGAACAAATGTTCCAAGAACGGTCAAAGGGCTGTTCAGGAACAAAGAAGAAATCGGCGGGCTGAATTATAAGGCAGCTCTTGAGGAAGCCCTCAGAGAGTATATAACAGGACCGAGCATGTTTTTGATTCCTGCTGCTATTTTCTATGGAACAAAGAAAAAGTGGGGACCGTCTACATCTGTTGATTTTAATTTGTTGAATTCTTTCAAAAATAATTTGAAAGATGTTGATGTTGAGAAGGTTTCAGACAAAGCAGGTTTGAAGAGAGGATTTTTTGAGAATGTTGCGAAATCTGTTACGGATGATGAAAAGACAATTGCCTCCGTTACAGATTCAATGATGAAGATTTCTGAGTTGAAGAAAACCGATTATGCTACCAAAAAAGAGTATAAGGCAGCTGTTTCAGGACTTTATGAAAAAATAGCCGATGCATTTGCTGTTGCAAATAAGAAAGATGCCGCTTCAGCTATAAATCCTTCGATTATTGTGGTTAAATCAGGCGGTGAGGTTTTATCAAAAGATTCTCAGGCATTTGCAAAGCAGGCTGTTACTTTTGCAAATGATGTAGTTGATAAATCTGCTTCGGTGTTTGATGGAGTAAAAAAATCTGTCACAAACTCTTCTTTGGGTGATATGGTAGAAAAATCAGTGAAGAAAGTAAAAGGCGCCAAGTTTGCATCCTCTTTGGTAGCGATAGCTTCTATATTCTCATTTATGACGGTGATACCGAAAATTTATTCAAGAAGCAAGACTTATCCGGGGTCTGAGGGGCTGATTAAAAACACAAACAATACCCAGCCGGCAGCCGCAGCGGAGAAAGGAGCTCAAGATGCAGGTAAATAGAGTTTCTTTTGACGGAATGAAAAAAAATGGACGTTTGGGAACAAAGAAAGCCCAAGCACAAACATTCGGAAGTGTATCGACTATTATTTCCAAGGCCGGTGATGCTGTTGATAAATTTTCAAAAAGCTCTTCAGGCAAAAAGTTTTTGGATGTTGTTCAATTTGACAGTTTGAATATGTCTTTCCCTATATTGTTTACGACAACTTACGGTTTTGTGCTTTTCCCCCGTATTATTCAGGCTCAAAAACGTGATAAAGCCAAAACTCAGGGAGCTAAGAATGTTGAGTTGAAGGATATTTTGAGAAGAGATATTCCTTCAATAGGTGCTGTGTTATTTTCTGTTCCTTTGTTGAATAAGACGATGGCAAAGATTTGTCAGGAAAAATCAGGATTAATTTTGTCAACAAATCCAAACAGAAAAAATCAGGGATTTTTGAAGAATGTTTTTGATACGATAAGACCTGAAAAAGGTGACAGGGTTTTGAATGCTTTTGATGCAAAACATCTTTACTCGGGGATTGATGATTATATTTCTGCGGGCAGACCGGCAACGGATTTCTTTAAAGTGCTGACAGATAACGGAGCAAACCTCGGCAAGATGCTCAAAAACCTGAAAGAAGATGCTCCTGTTCTAGAGAATATGTATAAAGAAGCAGGCAAGTCAGGTTCTATTTTTGCGGCATCAAATGATGATATTCTGGATGTTGTAGGACGTGCATTCAAAGAAGATGCCCCAGAGGCGATGAAAAAAGGCGCCGAGTCTTTGAAGAAAGTTTTCGGGAATGCTGATAATATTTTTGTTAATAAAACGAAGTTCTACAATTCACTGGCCGGTGCTTTGAATTTGTTTGTAATCACTCCGTTAATTCTCGGTCTTTTGATACCGAGTATTAATGAAAAGAAAACAAAAGAAGCAGAAAAAGCTGCTCAGGAAGCACAACAACCATCTTTTGCGGCAGCACCGAAACAAGTGCAACCTATGCAGGCTGAGTCAAATATTACGATTACCAAAAATGCGCCGTCGCTCAGACATCTTCGAGAACGAACAGGGTCTACATTCCAGAAGTTTATAGGCTAAATTATTTCTTTTTGGGGGATTTATATAGCAAATTTCACCAAAAATTTCCAAAACAACGTCATACTGAGCGTTAGCGAAGTATCTAAATAAAAAGGATTCTTCTGGCTAAAACCTTCAGAATGACATACTTTTAATAGTATCTGGGAAATTTGCTATATAAGTTCATTTTTTTGTCTGTTGATTTTGTGTGGTTTTATCCTGAGATTTTGTTTGAGATTGTTTTTTAGCTTCTTCTGATTTTTTGTGTTTTTCTTTTAGTTTTTTGAATTCTTTTTCCTGGAATTTCAAACTCTTTGCGTCATTTTCAGAGGGTTGTTCCTGTTGTTGTTCTTTTTTATCTTCTTGTTTTTGAGGTTGTTCTTGTGCTTTTGACTCTTTTTTGTCAGGTTCCTGTTTTTGTTTGTCCTCTGTTTTTGTTTTGTCGTCTTTCTGAGTTTCCTTTTGTTTTTGTTTCTGTTCTTCGAGGAGGACAATTGCTTCGCTTCCTACTATTTGCTCAAGAGAAGAACGTTTGATTAGGAAGTCTTCACGGGCTTTTGTTTGTTTTTGTATTGCATCACGATAAAATGTATCTGCGATGACAAGGTTTTTATCTGTAGAGTTTTGCATCTGCACGTAGTGTTTATGTCTGTTTTTGAGGATTTCGTCTGTCATAAACAGAACTTTTTTTGCTGTTATATAGTCGTAGTAGGTAATGACAAGTTTTGTCTGGAGTTCTTCAACTGATTTTGCAAGAAGTACAAGATCTGTATCGGTTACTTTTTCGATATGTTTTTCGAGAGGAGTTTTGCTGCCTTGCAGGACTTCCTGCAGAAAGCTGCCGCCAATAAGTGCAGAACCTCCGAGCATTGCCGAAGACGAACCGAGTGCTGCGACAGGAGCGATGGCAGCGATAGGTTTGAGAAGGTTTTTTACTTTTGCTTTTTCTTTTTCCTTATCTTTATCCTGAGGGTCAGAGAGTTTGTAGATGGCAAATTTGATTGTTTCGCTGTGTTCAACGGCATAAGGCCATAAGAAAGTGAGGTCATTGAGCATGTCTTCTTCTTCGTCTTTGAGTTCAAGACCTATTTCCTGTGCGATTTTAGTCATGTCCATGTCATAATAGCTGCCTGACTTGACTGATTTGCTATCGGCAACAGCTGGGCTTTTCCCCGGGACTATAACGGCATCAGCGTTTGTTGTTAAGAGTGAAAAAAATATGGAGAGTATAATAAGGGTTTGTTTTTTCATTTTTTCTTCTTAATATAATATCTTTAAATTTATTTTACATCAGATTTTTCATCGGATTGATTATTATAGACAACAGCGTTCAAGTTAAGAGAAGATACAGCTTCTGCACCGGCAAGTCTTTCAAGCTCGAGTCTGTATTGTTTGATTTTTTGTTTGATTTTGACTTCTTCAAGGAGCTGTTCATCATAGAGTGCTGATGATACTACAATGTAGAAGGAGTCATTTTTTTCGATTGCATTTGAATAATTTCTGTGTTCGACCATCATTTTTTGACGGCAGTTTTTGAGTTCGTTGATGGAACTTTTATAACCGTAATAATTTTTGATTATACGGTTTTGAAGATTCTCGACGAGTTCAGAGAGTTGAATCAGCTCGGTATCAGTAAGCGGCATTTTCTTTGGCATTGCGCTTTTTTCAACCAGCCTGCTTGCAAGCTGACCGCCTGCGAGAGAAAGTGTTTGCGTAGTGTAGCCGGCTCCCAGCATATAAGGCACAAGTGCTGCCCCGCTTATAAGAGTGGAGATTGAACGAGCCATTATTGATGAGTGGCTTTTGAGCTGTTCAGGAGGAATGGACAGTTTTTGCACTGCAAATCTTATTGCACTGTTGCGATCAAGAGTTGCATACCAGAGTTTGTCAAGGTCTTCCTTATCCTGTTTCTTTTGGGCATTAAAAATCTTTGAGAGTTCTTCTTTGTCTGTTTCAAAGAGAGGGTCATCGATTTTTGTTATTTTTTTGCTCTGAATTTTCTGCTCTGGCATGTCTTCTGCTGTCAGAGTAATTTCGTAGGGATTTGATGATGATTCTTTGATAGGTGTTTGTTTTGCTGTTTGGGTTGTTTTTGGAGTTTCTTTTTTTGTTATTGTATTTGTTTTTTGTGCCGGAGCTGTTTTTTTCTCGACCGTTTTTTCTTGTTTTGTTGGTATCGGCACAGGCGGGAAAGATATGGCTGATGCTGCGTTGCTCATCCATATCAAGCATAAAATTGATAACAATAATTTTGAGTTAATTTTGTTCAATTTCTAATCTCATTTCCCTACTTAACTGTTTTATAACATACACAAACTTGTGATGGCATTAAAATTAAGTTTTTTATTACAAACTATAAAGAATATCTTAAGTTCATTGACACTTTTGAAGAATAAGCTATCATGTATATATAAGGTTTTTTTAGAGGATGCAGGGCAGATATGTTGTTGGTTCACAAACTAAAACAATTTGAAAGACAGATAGTTTTTTTGCGCTGGGCAACAGCTGCCGAGTTTTGCAAAATTAAGTATGTCGGTGCTGATTTTGTTGAAGTTGACGTCATTGACACTGATACGATGGAATATTGCGAAACAGTTCTTTTGAATCCGTCGCTTATTTTGGAGGTTGCAATAGGCGGTTCTGAAATAGGAAGAGTTGTCGCTGCTTTATCAAGCAAGTTATCCTCTGCTGAAAGCAAATATGAATAATAAAAATAAACTTTCTAAAGAATGCAGCGAGGATATACTATTATATCGTGAATTGTTCAAGAATTCTTCAAAGTCGCTTGAAGAGTTCTTTTTGAGTCTGAAAAATAACTTTTCCTGCAAAAAATGCAGACGCTGCTGCAAAATTCTCTGCAAAGAAGCTCCTCCTTCGCAGCTGATTGGAGAAAACAAACTTTTTGAGAAGCTCTTTGTCCCGTTTGGCTCTGATAAATTTGAGGATGTTGATATAGCAGAAAATCATAAACTTGCTCAAGAGGCTGATGATGATTTTGTTCGGCATGTTTTTGATACGGTTTCGAAGGATGTTTTCTTTTTCAGATGCAGGTATTTTATTGACGGGCAATGCATCAGGAACAAAGATAGTGCAGCATTATGCCTCGGTTATCCGAACTCGTCAATGACCGTTCTTTCTGAAGGGTGCTCTTATGGCGGATGGCAGAAGCTTATTCTTGATAAAATAGAAAACGAAATATCAAAAGATATCCTCCAAAAACTCGGAGAGATAAAAAAATACAGATATGAATTTTCCTGCAATCATACGGGCACCTGCTGCCGTCTTGCATGTTCAGAGTATACACTTGAGCAGCTCAAAGAGAAAGCCTTGAATGGGGATAGGTTTGCAAAGGATTTTGTAAGTATTTTTATTCCTTATGAAAATATAAAGGAGGCAAGACAGGTTTATCCAGAGTTTGTATCTATGATGGAGTCGAAAACTGGTAGAGTATATTTCTATCATTGCCCTCACATAACAGATGATAACCTGTGTTCAATATACGATAAACGGCCTCAGCTGTGCAGGGATTTTCCTGATAACCCGCTTGCAATTTTGCCTGAAAGCTGCGGGTATTATCAATGGAAGAAAGAAGTTGAGTATTCTGCCCTTTTGATGCATGCGCTGATAGAAATATGCGGATTTTATAAAAATAAACTTGAGTATATAAATATTGTTAAATAATGTAAACTTTTGAAAGCTAGTTATAACAATGATTTTATTAAAAACGGCTCTAAAAAGTCATTAAAGAATATATACTAAAGCAATATTTTTTATGATTCAGTTTTTATTATTATATATGCCACAATAGAGAAATTTTACTACCCAAATTGAGAAGAGAAAGAGAGGAATTTCTATGAGCGCTATTTCAAACACTTATGTGAACCCGTATGGAAATCCGCAGCTTGATAAACAGCTGGCTGAAACCATGAGTTCCGTGCAGGGGCAAATGTCGTTGTTTAACGGAACAACTTCATCAACAAATTCAACAAACTCGATGACAAGAGAAGAGTATCTTGAATCAAGAGGATGTACTGACGGGAATAACGATGGTAAAATCGGATTTTTCAGTGCAATAGGAAATATATTTAAAGGTGCAGTAAAATCTGTAGTAAATACAGTTAAGGATATTGTAACAAACCCTGTTAAGCTGCTTGGAGCAGTTGCAACAGCAGCGATATGTTTTTTGTGTCCTCCAGTAGGTCTCGCACTTGCGGGTGTAGGTATTGCAACAGGTGCAGCAAAAATGATAGGCGGAGTTGCAAACGCAATGGGTGCCAAGACCGATGCAGAAGCAAAAGCCGCATGGCAGCAGGTCGGAGAAGGCGGTGTTGTCCTCGGAACATCAATAGTCGGTGCAAAAGCTTCCGTTAAGTCAATGGGCGCAGGCTCTGCTATCAAAGGCAGACTTGTTGATCCTTCAACCGGAAAAGTTAAACTGACAAATGTATTCAAAGATGGAGGCAAGTTCAAACCTGTAAAAGGTGCAACAGAATTCGGCAAAGCAATGTGGAAAGATGCAAAATCATCACCATTAGGGAAAAAATTAACCATATCTAATATTAAAAATTTCAAAAATACTTTGACATCTCAAGCCGATGAAATTGCAAATACAAGACTTAATACAAGAATGGATGAGCTGGCAAAATCAGGAGCAAAAAAATTCGGCGATAGTATTATGGATGATGTTGCTTCTTCAAGAAAACCTTTTGCCGAAGCAGTTAAGAACGCAGCTGACGATTTTGCAAATGCTTCAGATGATGCAGCCAGAACAGCAGCTAAATCAAAACTCGATGCAGCTCAGAAAGCTCTTGATGATTTTGATAACAGTGTTGAATATACAGACTTGAATACACTTAAAAATGCAGCAAAAGGCGGAAAAAATTCGGTAAAAGCATCAGGAAGAGATTATGTAGAAGCATTGAAGTCAAAAGTTCCGTCAAAAACAAAAATCACACTAGACAATCTCGATGATATTAAAGGATTATCAACAACAGATAAAACATACCTGAGATCTGCTCTCAGACAAGGTCAGAAAATAAATCCGGACATGTTGTCAAAATCAGGTCAGGTCGCATACAAAGAAGCAGTCGGCTCAGGGGCATTCCAACAAGCAAAAGCACACGGAATTGAATTCTTCAAAAATCACGGAAAAGATATGCTTCAAGCAGGAAAACAAGTTTTCCCTTACGAAATGTCAAAAGGAGATGTCGCTCAAGATTACTTACAACAATACTACGGATAATAGAAATTCTCTCTCAATAAACATAAATAAAAAACTCCGGGAGCACATACCCGGAGTTTTTTTGATTTATATAGCAAATTCTGCAAAAAATTCTCAAAACAACGTCATACTGAGCGTTAGCGAAGTATCGAAACAAAAAAGATTCTTCTGGCTAAAGCCCTCAGAATGACGGACTTTTAATAGTATCTGCGGAATTTGCTATATAAATTCCGTTTTTTTTATGATTGTAAAAATTTATTTCAATACACATGAAACATGGGGCAATAATTTTATTTAGGCGCTTTAATATAAATAAAGACATATAAGGTAAAGTAAATGTATTCTTATTCATTTCCACCACCGCAGACATATATTCCACCCCAGCAGGCTTATTATGCGCAATATCCTGCCCAGAACGGTGTGAATAATTTCAATAATAATCAGCAGGGAGCAAATTGGACGTATTCTTTTTATATGCCGCAGTCTGCTCCTTTTGCTTATCCATATCAGCCGCAGCAACAGCAGCAGATGGCTGTTCAACCTGCCCCAAAGACTCCCTTGCCGCAGGTTTCATCTCTGCCCCCTGAAACAAAACCTGCTGTAACAAAACCTGAAGGTAACAACCAGACTGTTCTGTGGTATATAAACGACCTGCACGGGCGCCTTGACGGCTCGAAAAGACTTGTGACAGCCGCACATCAGTTTGATGACCAATATGAAAATAAAGGCGTTGATACTCTCAAAATTGCATCAGGCGATGTTGCTATCGGCTCTGATGATGCAAAGAACGCATATATGTTTGATTTGATGCGTTTGATGGGCATAGATGCAAAAACACCCGGAAACCATGAGTTTGATATGGGCACTGATAAGCTTGCAGAGCATCTTGATAAGATTCCTTCAAATTTTGTCGTTACAAATTTGAACACAGACCCGTCTAATCCTCTGCACAGGCATGTTGTTAACAACAAAATTCTCAGGTCGGCGATTATTGAAGAAAACGGAACAAAATACGGTTATCTCGGGGCAATACCTACCAACCTGAAAGAAAGATTGAATGCCGATGCGAAAGAAACAGCAGAAACGATGAGTGTAGATAATCTTGACCAAACAATCGTTGAACTACAGCAGGAAGTTGATAAACTCAAAGCGCAGGGCGTTGATAGGATAATCCTCTCCGCTCATATGGAAGATGATGAGAAGAAAAAAATTGCCGAGAATACATCAGGTATTGATATTATAACCGGCGCTCATACTCACAAAGTTGTTGATGGGGTCAAAGAAGGCGAAAACTTTGTTTACAACAAAGATGGGGATCCGGTACTTATTACTCAGGCAGGAAAAGACGGTAAACATTACGGTGTCGCCAAAGTGACATGGGATGATGAGGGAAGAATAATTAAGGCAGAAAATAATGTTTATCCGACGAAAAATATCCCGCAGAGTGCTCTTGCAAACCATTTCGAGATAGTCCATATGGGACCTGCGAAAGTGCTTGCGAATATAACAAACAAAGTTGACGCAATCTCTGAAGAATATATGGCAGAGAGTGCGATTTCTGATTTGATAACAGATGCCATGAGGGCAAAAACAGGCGCTGATGTTGCTTTTTCGAATATAGGCTCTGTCAGAGGCTCTGTAGGTCCGGGTGAAATTACTGACAGACAGATTATGGAACTGCTGCCTTATGAAAATGAGCTGAAGACTTTCAAATACAGCGAAAAAGATATTATAGACGTTCTCAAAGGCGGTGTTGCTTCTCATGTTAACAAAGCTCACGGTCCAAGTGCAATTCAGGTATCAGGATTGCGTTATAAGATAGATGAAGACAACAAAATTGATGATGTTTTCATCCAGCAGAAAGACGGCACCTGGAAAGAAATAGATGAAGAACATCCTTCAGAAAACACTTTCTATACTGTAGTATATGATACTTATCTCGGAGGAGGACCAAAGTATCTTGAGATGATGAACTGTCCAGAGAAGATGATTAAAGCCTTCGGTGTTACGACAACTCAGGCGTTGATAGATTATCTCGCAAGTTTCAACAACAGAACTTTTGAACTCAAACCGGCAGGGCGAATAGAAATAGAATCAAAGGATTAAAATAAAAAAAGAGGTCCAATCAGGACCTCTTCTTTTTGGGGTTATGTTAAGCCATCATTGATATTGTTTGAGCATTGTATTGATTTAGTGCTGTATCGATTACTCTTTGAGCTGCTGCTTTTGTCTTTTGCTGCTCTTCGAGATGTTCCTGTTCTTTCTTTTGTGAAGCTATGCTTTTCCCGAAAACGGCATTATTGAATTTAGAAGTTCCGATGCCTCCTAATACAGCTCCTACTGCGCCGCCTACAAGACCTGCTATTGATTTGAATTTTTTGGGTGCAAATTTTTTGAATAATGAGCTGAAGAATGTTGTCGATACCCATCCTGCTGTAACGTTAACTGCAGAACGTCCGATTTGCTGCGGTGCATCACCGTTTTCGATACTTTTTACAATATCAGGAATTTCGAGCACTGATGCAAATATCAAGTTCAATCCTGATATTTTTGCCATTGTATTGCCGACAACCTGAGAGGCTGCTGTTCCTTCGATTGTCTTTTTAAGAACGGTTTTCCCTGCCTGATCAGCCACTTCTTCCGTAACTATTTTACCTCCGAGAGCTTCGACTATATCTGCTCCGGCTTTTGTGTTGAGAATTGTTTTATCAAGAGTTCTCAAAAAGCTGTTTTGAGAAACCTTGCTGTCAAGAAAAGTGTTTTTGAAGAATGTCCATTCAGAAACTTCTGAGGCACTGCCTTTCAAGCTGTTAATAGGATTTGATATTTTTCCGTTTATGTTTTTGACATCACTCCATACACTCTTCATATCATACATGATATCAGGTGCACGGTTTATGTCTTTTGCGATACCGCCTACTTCTTTGAATATGTTGCCGTCATTTCCTGCTGCAACTCCTGAAGAAGCACTTCTTGCAAACATTTTTCCGTATACTTGAAATGGTAAAGCCACTATCCGTGAATCTATTGTCATCCTATACCTTCTATAAAACCGATTTACCTTTTTACCCTTATATTTATAAAAACATTTTGTTTTATAAAATTGCTAACAAATAAATAATCTTAATATTTTTAAACAATTTATTTAGTATAATAAAATTAATAAGAATGTTTGAGGATAGTTAAAATATGAAAAGTGATGAAATCAAAAAGGGAGTTCACAGAACTCCGCACAGAGCTCTTTTGTATGGTACAGGCATGTCGAATAAGCAGATTGATAAACGCTTTATCGGTATAGCCAGCAGCTTTAGCGATCTGGTTCCAGGCCATGCAGGCATGAGAGAAATTGAACGCCAGATAGAAAAAGGCATTCATTCAGGCGGAGGACAGTCTTTTGTCTTTGGTGTTCCAGCTATTTGCGACGGAATTGCAATGGGACACAGCGGGATGAAGTATTCTCTTCCTTCAAGAGATTTGATAGCAGACTGTGTTGAGTCAGTTGCTGCGGCTCACCAGCTTGATGGTCTTGTTCTTCTGACAAACTGCGATAAGATTACCCCGGGGATGTTGATGGCGGCACTCAGGCTTGATATTCCCTGTGTTGTTGTGACAGTAGGTCCGATGCTCGAAGGAAAATGTCAGCACCAGTCATTGACTATGGTTCGTGGTACTTTTGAGGCAATTGCAAAGTATACATCAGGACAGATTGATAAGAAAATATTTGAAGAGATGGAGATGAATTCATGCCCGGGAGCAGGTGCTTGTCAGGGGCTTTATACAGCTAATACAATGGCTTGTTTATCAGAAGTTATGGGTATGAGCTTGCCGGGGTGTGCTTGTTCATCTGCCGTATCTGCGAAGACAAAAAGAATAGCCTTTGACTCCGGGCTTATAATCAATGATCTTGTCGAACGGGATATTCGTCCTTCTCAGATAATAACAAGAGAATCAGTCAGAAATGCGATTATTGTTGATTTGGCACTTGGCGGGTCTACAAATTCTATTCTTCACCTGCTTGCTATTTCAAATGAAGCGGGCATAGATATTTCTCTTGATGATTTTGAAGAGTTGAGCTTCAAAATTCCTCAGATAATAAAGTTAGACCCTTCAAGCACTATGACTATGACTGATTTAGAAAATGCAGGAGGTATTCCTGCCGTTTTGAAAACCATGTTCGGCAAAGTTCCTGAGATGACAGATACAGTTGGAGTTTCAGGGTTAAAAATCTCTGAGATAATAAAAGATGTCTGGTGTGATAATGAAGTAATCAGACCTCTTGATAATCCGATTACATCAAACCCCGGGTTGGCTGTTTTGTATGGTAATCTTGCAAAAGACGGCGCAGTAGTAAAAATATCCGGTGTTGATAAAGATTGTCTTGAATTCAAAGGACGGGCAAGAGTTTTCAACAGCGAAGAAGAGTCGATGATTGCCATCAATACTGATAAGATTGTCCCTGGCGATGTTGTTGTAATCAGATATGAAGGACCGAAAGGCGGCCCGGGTATGAGAGAAATGCTTGCTCCTACATCGTCTATTGTCGGCAAAGGTCTTGGAAAAGAAGTTGCTTTGATTACAGACGGACGTTTTTCAGGCGGAACAAGAGGCTTGTGCATTGGGCATATAGCTCCTGAGGCTGCTAACGGCGGTCTTATCGGCCTTGTGGAAGATGACGATGAGATTTATATCAACATCGAAAAAAGAGAACTGACCCTTCTTGTTTCTGAGGAAGAAATTGAAAGACGCAGAAAGAATTTCAAACCTCTCGAGCCGAAAGCATCAAAAGGATATTTGAAGAAATATTCTCAAACCGTTTCACCTGCAAACAAAGGGGCTGTAAACAACGGGAGATAGTTTTACTATCATATAAACAAAAAAGAGCTGAATACAATCAGCTCTTTTTTTATGCTTTAATGTTTAATAAGTAGAATATAGAGGATTTTTGATTATGAATTTGAAGAAAATATTATCAGCAATTTTGGTTTTATTCTTGGCTTGCTCTATTACGTCCTTATCCGCTGATGCAAGATGGTTTGAAAAATATTCATCTTTTGTACCATCAAATGCCGTTGGAGAAAATGAGGTGTGGGTCGGGACGTTTCAACTGGTGTGGAATGATTTTCAGGATAAAATAGTCAAAGCACCGGTAAAATTTGAGGAAGGAACTCCAAAACTTGTTGAAGAACTCAACAGACAACCCTTCAAGTCTGATATGTTGTCTGATAATTCTTATTTCAAAGCTTATGGAGAGAAAAGTTTGAAGCTGAAAGAAGAAATAGAAAATGGTTTGATGGAGAAATTCGGCGAAAAAAGCGCAATTATTGACAGCATAGATTGGACATCCGGTCAGGGATATGTTGTTTATGCAATGTTGAAGAAAGAGTTCAAGTATCTTTCTGCTTTCCCTGAGATAGAAGCAGCTCAGTTTAACGGCAGCGGAGAAAGTGTCAGATATTTCGGGATAGATAAAAATACAAGCAATCCTACGCTTTATCAAAATGTCGATGTTTTGTTCTACAACTCTGCAAACAGCTATGCTATAAAGCTGAAGACAAAAGAGGGCGAGGAGATTATTCTTTATAGAACAGATGATAACAAATCTTTTGATGATTTGTATTCAGCTGTAATGAAGAAACAGAAAAGATTCTGGTTCGGCAAAAAAGAACTCGGAGAACAGGATTTGTTGAAAGTTCCTTACATCAAGTTTTCAAAACAGTTCTCCTATGATGAGTTGTGCAACAAAAAAATAGTAGGAACTAACGGTTTGTTTATCGATAAAGCAATCCAAACAGTAGAGTTCGGACTAGACAATCAAGGCGGCAACCTCAAGAGTGAGGCAATGGTTATATCAACAATGAGCCTTATACGGCGAGATGGCGGAAGAGAATTTTTCTTTGATAAGCCGTTTGTTTTGTTTATGAAAGAAGCAAATCAGGACAGACCTTATTTCGCTCTGAAAGTGAAAAATTCAGACTTGCTTGAAAAAGTATCCAAACAGTAGGGTATAATTTCTTATACAAAAAGAGGATAGTTTTTACTATCCTCTTTTTGTTAGAAATATAAATCTAATCCTTTAAATGTCTGCCCTCCGGATTCTTGAGGCTCTTTTTCAAAAGGATTCAGTTCCTGGGGACCCTGCATGAACCTAAAGTCATTGTTGTTGAAATTGGTTTCTTGACTTGCCATTATTCCTGCAAATCCGAGAGGATTCGGGTCACCTGGCTGTTTTGGCCCACCTTGCAGTTGAAAAACTGAAGTCTGGTCATTTGTCATTGGAGTGATACCCGTCTGTGCGCTTCCTGCGAGCATAGCAGGGATTGAAGAATCCTTCGACGGGTCTCCGAATAAGGCTCTCAGCTCTTGTTTTGCCTCTTCAAGAGAGATGTTATTTTGTTCTGCATATTTCTGTGCATAATTCTCAGGATTAATTTGCTGTTTTTGATAATTTGAGTTTACCCCATTAATTTGTGTCATAGAATTTTCCTCTTTTTTCAGGGGATGATATGAAATTTTTATCCCCAATAACTCTTGAATTCTTTTGGTTGTTCATCATTTTGTGTTTTTTGTTCCTGATTTTTTCCTCCGTTTAGAAATTTGTTGAACCATGAGAATGTGCCTGAATTTTGTCCGTCAATTGGCTCCGGTGGAAGAAGCTCTTGGCTGAAATCCATAGTATAAGGATAAGAAGCGTTTAGGGAAATGTCGTCTGTTTGTTTTTTGTTTGTTTTTTCCTGTTTCCCGGCCGTCCATATTGAGGTGCCGCCTATTATTGATGATTGGTTGTTATCAACACCCTGCACGTTATCGATTTCAGTTTTTAAAACTTGTTTTGCTTCATCAATTGATTTTCCTTGTTGATAAGCGTATTTCCTTGTATATTCCTCAGGATTCGGTACTTGGTCTCCTGCTCCTCCAACCATAAAATTCATAAGCTAACATCCCCCTTGATTCAGACAAATTGTTATACAATAACAATTTTAGTCATAGTTGTAAATATCCCTGATAAGTATGTAAAGTAAAATTTTAGAAATTTATTTTGTGACTATATAAACAAAATAAATTTATTATATATATATAAAGTATTTTTATTCAAAAAAATTGCCCCGCTAATTTTTTAGCGGGGTGAGAGTTTTTTCATCTTTTCTTCATAAAGCTCTTCAAATCTGTCTTCCAATATGGCATTGCGGATTTCTTTCATGAGATTTATGAGATAGTGTGTGTTGTGGATTGATAATAACGTTGCCGCTGTTGCCTCTTTCATTCTGAATAAGTGTTTTATGTAAGCTCTTGTATGATTTTGGCAGGCATAGCAGGTACAGTTTTTGTCAAGAGGCGAGAAGTCTTCTTCAAATTCTTTGTTTTTGATAATCTTCCTTCCTTCATCCGTGAAAAATCCGCCATGGCGTGCGAGTCTTGTCGGCATAACACAATCAAACATGTCTACCCCTCTTTTTACTCCATCGAGGAGGTCTTCTGGCGTGCCGACTCCCATCAGGTATCTTGGCTTATTCTCAGGAAGCAAGGGGGCTGTGATTTCGACTATATGATTTTTTTCATCAGAAGGTTCACCTACGCTGACACCGCCAATAGCATAACCTATAGCGTCAAATGATGATATTACTGCGGCAGCTTCTTTTCTCAGGTCATCAAAAGTTGAGCCCTGAACAATCGGAAACAGCGCCTGGTCTTCACGTGTGTGTGATTTGAAGCATCTCTCGAGCCATCTGTGAGTTCTCTCCATTGACAATTTTGCTTCTTCATAAGTGCATGGATATGGAGTGCACTCATCAAACGCCATTGCAATGTCAGGACCGATAGCTTCCTGAATTTCCATAGAAATTTCAGGACTGATGAAATATTTTTTGCCGTCTTTTGGGTCCTGAAAGCTGACGCCTTCTTCTTTAATTTTTCGAAGATGAGAAAGACTGAACACCTGAAAACCGCCTGAGTCAGTCAAAACAGGCTTATTCCAATTCATCCATTTGTGTATTCCGCCGGCTTTTTTGATAAGATTATGCCCAGGGCGCAAGAAAAGATGATAGGAATTTGCAAGAATAATCTGTGCTCCTGTTTCATAAAGATGGTGATTTGTAAGCATCTTTACCGTTGAATTTGTCCCTACAGGCATAAATATTGGCGTTTCTATCACCCCGTGAGGGGTTTTGAACAAACCGGCTCTTGCGTGAGTTTTTGAGCTTTTTTTCTCAAGTGTGAAACTAAAAAAATCAGACATTAGTATTTACGCAAAAATTCTTCAGATGTAGTTTCCCAGTTTGTGCAGAGTTCATCTTCCCTAAAGTAGAGAGCGATTTCTCTTTCTGCGCTTTCATAGCTGTCAGAACCGTGAATGATGTTGCTGCGTTTGCTTTGAGCGTATTCTGCACGGATAGAGCCCTGTTCTGATTCTTCAGGTCTTGTTCTACCCATTATTCTTCTTGTTTCTTCGATAACATTTACTCCCTGAACAACCATAGCAACGATAGGACCTGATGTTATAAATCTTACCAGATCATCGAAGAAAGGTTTTCCGATGTGTTCAGCGTAGTGGGCATGAGCCATCTCTTTTGTGAGGTGGAGCATCTTCATCCCGATAATTTTGAACCCTTTTCTTTCGATTTTTGTAATAATTTCTCCGATTAACTCTCTTTGGACCGCATCAGGTTTGATAGCGATGAACGTTCTTTGCATTCTTTGCATCAACATAATTCTGTTCCTTTTTTCCTAGTCAATTTTTTCCCATTGTAGTATATCAATATTATTTTTGGCACCGAGATGTTGGGGATTTATTTCCAACAATTTTTTATAATACTCATATGCTCTTACTTTATTATCCAAATATTCATAGCATAATGCAATATTGTAATATGCATCTTGATTATTTTTATCAATTTTAATTATATCCGAAAAAAGTTCGATAGCTTTGTCATATTTTTTCTCCTGAGCATAAAAAATTCCAAGGAATGACATAGCTTCAGTGTTATTAGGTTCAAGCCGCAGGACATCTTCAAATGATTTTCTTGAGAGAATCGGATTGTTCTCTTCATCAAAGAGATATCCTAGAAGCAGGTAGTATTTTGCTTTTTTTTCGAAAGACAGGGCTTTTTTTACCATTGTGATAGCTTTTTCATAGTCTTTTGCGTACTGGTTATTTATGGCAAGAGCATAATAAACTTCAGCATTCTCAGGGTCATATTTGAGCGCTTCGAGAAAATAATCAAAGCTTATCTCCTGCTGGTCTTTTTCCAGCCATTTTTTTCCGTAGTCAAGAAGAAGGGATGACACAGTTTTTTTGTTTTCTGTTGCTTCCTCCTCGTCTTTTGAAAGTCCTATTGCTTCTTTTGCATATTCTATAGCTCGTTCATAGCAGCTTTGAGCTTTGCAGATTTTTATTAAGAGATAGTAAATATCAATATTATCCGGATTTTTGCGCAGAAGTCCTGTTGCAATGGCTCTTGAATCCATCATTCTGTTCATATGATAAAAACATTGTGCTATTTTGAGAGATGTTTCATCTTCCGGCTTGATTTTATTGTACGTTTCAAAAAATTCGAGGGCTTTGGGATAATCTTCTCTGTCAAAATAAAAGTCTGCAGTTCTCATGACAGCTTCTTGATGAAAGTTGCTCATAGCGAGTATTCTTTTATCGATTTCAAATGTTTTTTCAGGTTCTTTTTTTCGGAGAAATAAAATTGAGAGTCTATTGAGATATTCAATATTTGATGTGTTTGATGAGAGTAGTTTGATATAAATTTCTATTGCTTTATCGTTGTTTTCGGTTTTGAAATAAGAATCTGCAAGCAGGTCTTTATATTCAAAAATTTCAGGAGAATAATTGTATGTTCTTAGGTATGATTCGCATTCTCCGATTGTTTTTTCATAATCTTTCATTTCATAATAACATTCAATCATTCTTTTTCGAGGATATTCAAGAGCGGGCATTAACTCAAGGATTATATTGAATTGCTGCAGCGCTTCCTGAAAATTTGCTTCTTTCATCAAAATACACCCTAGGAGATAGTGATAGTAAAGATTTTTTGAATCAAGCAAAATCATTTCCCGTGATTTTCTTTCGGCATCTTTTATGCGATTTGAGTTGTATAAGTCTATAATTTGTTTTATTTCTTCAGAATTATCATTAAAATAAAAATGCCGTGGTAAATCATCTGACCTCTTTAAAGATGATTTTTGCTTAAAAATCATTGATGTCAGAAAGATGAGTAATATAATGATTATAAAAATAAATAAATCCATATGTTTATAGTCTTTCCTCAGACAATTATAATATAAATAATTTATTCTTTATATAAGAAAGACGGTTTTATGAAGAAGATTTTGTTATATTTGATAATAAGTTTTTTATCCCTCAACATCTGCTCGTATGCCTCAGAGTCAAATCTTGATTATTACGAAGATTTTGATATGGGCAAAACTGTTACCCCGCAAGAATATCAGGAGGCAATCGATACCATAAAATCCCTGAACGAAAACAAGGGAAGAATGCCAAAACCGAAGAAGAAACCAAAACTTTCAAAAGAAGATAAAATGCTCAAAGAAGCAGATGAGAAAAAAATCCACGGGAATACAAACATTCTCGTAAAACCATATATGCTTATGGCGCTGCCTTGTGATATTTATAACAACAGACAGATAGTGCCGAAAGGTTATTACAATGCTGTCTATCGCCAGGATGGTGAGGGACGGGACTGGCTTCTGCTTAAGCAGGGGCATCAGGTTGTTGCCTCTCTTCCGATGTTCAAAGCAGAAGAGGAACCTGATAATGATAAACTATATTATGCTGATACGGAAATTTTTGACACGACTTATTTGAAAATTATGTACGGCGAGATAGAAAAACATTTTGAGAATATGTTTCCTATTGCAAAATAAGATGTTCTGTTTTTGGAACTTATATAGCAACTTCCATACTAAATGTCTGTCATTCTGAGGTTTTTTGCCTGAAGAATCCTTTTTGTTTAGATACTTCGCTAACGCTCAGTATGACGTTGTTTTGGAAATTTTTGGAGGAATTTGCTATATAAATCCCCTGGTTTTTGTTTTGACTTTGTTACATTTTTTAACTTATTAAAGTGTAGTATGTACGCTTAAAAATAATATATAACTGAATTAGCGATGTTCATTGTTTTTTGGAAGAAAAAACCGTTAAGTTGAGTACTGTTATTTTATTTTTTAGCAAATAAAATAAAAATAGCAGCATAAAAAAATAAGGGACTCCATGAATGCTTGAATTTAACTACAGAAATGTCACATCCATGATTTTGGGACAGGAACACGGTCTTGATATAGAAGAAGAATTCAACAAATATCAGTATAAAATCGGTGAGATTATCAAAGATTTGAACGCCAGAAAAGACAAACCGGGTCAGTGGCTGCGCTGGATGAATCTCGGATATAGCGAGGAAACTATCTGGTATATCAAAGAGTATGCTGCTAAAGTCAGAGGAGAATTTGAAAATCTTTTGGTTCTCGGCATAGGCGGTTCTGCTCTCGGGGCGCAGGCTGTTACCGAAGCTTTGTTGAAACCTTACTGGAATTTTTTATCTGATGAGGAAAGAGATAACTATCCCAGGATATTTTTTATTGACAACATTGACCCTGATACAATTAACGGGCTTTTGCATGTTCTTGATTTGAAAAAAACTCTTGTAAACGTCATAACAAAATCAGGCTCAACAGCGGAAACCATGTCCGCTTATATGATTATAAAAGACAAGCTTGAAGCGGAACTCGGGGAAGACTACAGAAATAATATAGTTGCAACTACAGACAGAGAAGTCGGCGTCCTTCGTCAGCTTTCTGATCAGGAAGGGTATAAGACATTTGTTATTCCTGATGATGTCGGTGGTCGTTTTTCTGTTTTCTCAGCAGTCGGTTTGCTGCCTTTTGCTCTTCTTGGAATTGATATCGATGAAATAGTCAGAGGTATCAAAGATATAGACCTCGATTTGAAGAATACCGATATAAAAAGAAATATAGCAGCGCAGAATGCTCTTATTCATTATTTGATGGATACTGAAAAAGGTAAAAATCTTTCCGTTATGATGCCTTATTCAAGCAGGTTGAAATATGTTTCAGACTGGTATGTTCAGCTTTGGGCAGAGTCTTTGGGAAAAGAAGTTGATAAACAGGGACATACAGTCCATATCGGTCCTACTCCGATTAAGGCTCTCGGAGCAACTGACCAGCACTCTCAAATTCAACTCTACAATGAAGGACCTAATGATAAGTTGATAAACTTTATCAGAGTGAAAGAATTTGACTCTACTTTGACAATTCCAAAAACATTTGAGTATACAGGTATCGGTTATCTTTGCGAAAAGACCATAAATGACTTGATGAATGCTGAAGCTGATGCAACAAGGATTGCTCTGACAGACTACAAACGTCCGAACGTAACTATCACCCTACCCCGCATAAACGGTTATTACCTTGGTCAGCTGCTTTATATGCTAGAAGTCCAGACTGCTATCGCTGGTGAGCTGTATAATGTTGATACATTTAACCAGCCGGGAGTTGAACAGGCAAAAAATTACACTTATGCGCTGATGGGCAGACGCGGCTACGAAGAATCAGCAAAGGAACTCAAAGAAAAAATAATTCAAGTTCAATCATAATCTTAGCCAACAAGTACCACCATGTGTGAGATTACATCTTTTTTGTTTTGGGTTAACTTATATCGTACTCAATACGGAAAAGGAGGTATTTAACTATGGCTGAAAATACTGAAGAATTTATCAATGAATATACAATATGCAACTGTTTGAAACTCGGAGATAAAGCACCTGACTTTGACGCTGTTACTACAAACGGGAATATAAATTTTTATGACTACAAAAGAGGTTCATGGGCACTGTTGTTTTCTCACCCCGGTGATTTTACGCCTGTTTGTTCAACAGAGTTTGTTGCTTTTGCTCAAAATCAGGAAGAATTTGATAAAAGAGGTGTAAAGCTTATAGGACTAAGCGTTGACAGTGTTCATTCTCACATTGCATGGTTGAGAGATATAGAAAAAGCCTTTGATGTTGAGATTAAATTTCCTGTCATCGCTGATTTGTCTGCAGAAGTAGCGAATCTCTACGGGATGATACACCCCTCAATCAGCGATACACAAACAGTCAGAACGGTATTTATTATTGACCCTGATAACCTCATCAGATATATGGTCGCTTACCCTCAATCGGTTGGAAGAAATATACATGAAATATTGAGAACACTTGATGCCCTGATGGTTGTATCGAAAAATAATGTGGCTACTCCTGCAGACTGGCAAGAAGGGCAGTCTGTGATAATTCCTCCGCCTAAGACATTGCAGGATTCTCAAAAAGACAGGAATGACGCCGAAGAATGCCTGACCTGGTACCTTTGCAAAAAGAAAATATAATACTTTACTTATGCTTATTTTCTTGTAAGATGAGTATATGCAAATATATTCAAACATATTGGATTTAATAGGGAATACTCCGCTTGTAAGACTGAATAATCTCGCAAAAGATTGCTGTGGTGATGTGGTTTTGAAAGTGGAGTATTTTAATCCGACAAGCTCAATAAAAGACAGAACGGCTATTTCGATGATAAACGAAGCCGAAGAGGCCGGAATTATAACTGATGGCGCAACAATTATCGAACCTACATCTGGCAACACGGGCATTGCGCTTGCCATGATTTGCGCAATCAAAGGATACAGATTGATTATTACAATGCCTGATTCTGTCAGCGTCGAAAGACGTAAGCTGATTGAACAATTCGGCGCAAAAATTGTATTGACCCCCGGAGAAGAAGGTATGAGAGGGTCTATTGATAAGGCTAATGAAATTTATTCCAAAACAAAAAATTCTTTTATACCGATGCAATTTGAAAATGAGTCAAATACTCTTGCTCATTACGTTTCAACTGCTGAAGAAATCTATAAAGATACGGATGGCAAGGTTGATGTGGTTGTTGCGGGAGTAGGCACAGGCGGGACAATCACAGGCATTGCAAAAAAATTGAAAGAAAAGAAACCGTCAGTCAAAATTGTTGCTGTTGAACCGGAAGAGAGCGCTGTTTTGTCAGGTAAGAATTGCGGAATGCACGGGATACAGGGTATCGGAGCGGGGTTTATTCCAAAGATAATGGATTTGACTCTTATGGATGAAATAATTCCCGTAAAAACAAAAGATGCAATCAAAACTTCTCAGCTGCTTGCAAAAAAAGAAGGAATTCTCTGCGGAATTTCTGCGGGTGCTGCTCTGCGAGCCGGACTTGATATCGCTTCAAGACCCGGGTATAAAAATAAATTGATTGTTGTCATCGCTCCTGATACGGCTGAGAGATATTTATCAACACCTCTTTTTGATTAAGGAATACTGATTATGAAAAGAAGATTAAGCATCTCAAAGTTAATAAAAGAGGATATAAGAACAATCTACGATAAAGATCCGGCAGCAACGAATCTTGCAGAGGTTATCCTTTGTTATCCGGGGTTGCATGCACTGATTTGCCATCGTTTTGCAAACTACCTTTATCACAAAAAAATTCCGCTGATTCCACGTATGATATCTCATATCTCAAGATTTTTTACGGGCATAGAAATACATCCTGGCGCTACTATCGGCAGACGTTTCTTTATTGACCACGGTATGGGCGTTGTTATCGGCGAAACAACTGTAATCGGAAGAGATGTCTTGATTTATCAGGGAGTAACCCTCGGTGGCACAGGCAAAGAACACGGGAAAAGACATCCGACAGTTTCAAACAACGTTGTAATAGGCGCAGGCGCAAAAGTTCTCGGAAATATTATGATAGGAGCCAATGTCCGTATCGGAGCAGGCTCTGTTGTCGTCGACAATGTCCCTCCTCATTCGACAGTTGTCGGAATCCCGGGGCGTGTTGTTATACAACGTTATAGTGAACCAAACGGCGAACTTCAGCATAACCGTATTCCTGATCCGATTACATGCGAATTGAGACGTCTTTCTTATGAAGTTAAGGAACTTCGTGAAAAACTACAGCATACGATTGAAAAATAATCTGTTAATATGGTTTTACTTAAATAATTAATTTTTAATTTGTTAAGATATTTGATAAAATATATACATTACTTATAATTTCTTATAAATTGGAATATTTTTTGTGCTGATGTGGAATATAAAATAAATGTTTTTATTTGAATTCAATTAGCATGATTATAATTTTGGAGAAACGAAATGAAGAAGCTTGGATTTACGCTGGCGGAAGTGCTGCTGGCAGTGGCAATATTGGGAGTAGTAGCAGCAGTCACAATAGGCGTGCTGAGGAATGTAATACCGGAGGATTATACATATACCTCGAAGAAAGCATCGGTAACCCTTAGCGAAGGAGTAAAAACGATACTTGAGGATGACAAGAAATATCCGAGCAAAGAATTCAAAAACGGAGAG
>CAJFVJ010000002.1 GCA_904420445.1 Candidatus Adamsella avium
TTCTCGTCAAACTTCCCCGGAGGAAGCAAGGGGGGAGATGGAAATATGAACCTCGGAAGTGAACCGTATGACTACGACGGAGGTAAAAAAGGCTGCAAAGCATGTACGCTGAAGGAAGAATACTTCTTGAAAGAAAATAAAGATGCAAAAACAGCCGTCAAAAATAATGATAAAACAGGAAACGGCTATAAATTTAAATATATGACAGCATGCACTCAAATAAGCAGAGAATGCGAAGATACAACATTCAATCAGGGCTTTAAGTCAGATAAGTCTAAAAACCTTCTTGGATGCAGTGCGTGCTATTCGGAACATGTATTGCAGGATATAAAAACAGCAAAATGCGAAAGAACAAGAACCTGTGATGCGGCAGATAAGTGGGGAACAGGTAAAGGTCAGGAAGAGTATAATAAATATACTCAATTTAATTCAGGAAAAGTAAAATATGACTGCGCCTGTGAATTGCTAAGCTCATCAGAACTGTCTTCATCAACAGAAAACAGATATCCGACAAACTTCCAATATTGTGATAAAGACCACTCAAAAGGAGCATGTCCGAGCGGAACAAAAGACGGAAATCCAACATATAAATACTTTACAATAAAAGTGTCATCAGCTCATATCCAACAGGCAAAAGAAAAGATGTACAAATTTGTCTGGGATAAAGATGTATCAAATAATATGGTAGATAAAGAACAAAGATTGGAATATAAAGACGGATATGAGCCGGTACGTGGCAACTGGAGCTCGCTGCCGCAAAAAGAAGAAGAACTTACTCCTTATTTCATCTTCCAGGGGTGCGACGCTGGAACGAATATGAATTGCGAACTGGTAAGTTATGACCAAAAGAAACAGGAATTCAGGGTAAAAGTAAGCGGTCAGGAAACCTGCCATGAAAAATGCAGTGACAATGGAACGTCATGCGGAAGATCAGAGGGCGGATTCTGCGACAGCTGCTGTAAGTGGGAAACATATCCGTGTCCGACCGAATCAAACCCTGGCAAAACCTGCAAGGCTTGTGCAAAATACAAAAATAACTCAAGATGTATGGTATATAAATTCAAAAATGATAAGATATCTAAAGTAACGGTCAAATACCGTTATCCAAGCCCGCTGTGTTCAAACAAACTGGATACGCTGCCAAAACAGCCAGAGCCGCTTGATAGATGCGGAAAATGCTCGGTTGTGGAAACCTGCAATTCTGCTGAAAACTACAAACAAACAGTGTGTGAGAACACTGATTGTAACGGACCAAAATCAGTAATCTGCTGTCCTGCGCAACCTCAATCAGACAATGTTTCTACACCTGGTGTTACGTATGCTGTAGCAAACTGTGGCGGTATAAATACTGATGGAAGTACCGCCGGAGATGTTAACGCAGGAGAATGTTTATCTTTGCGTTCCCCTCTGATGGCATTTAAGACCTTTAATAAGAAAATACCTGTTATTGGTTCAAAAGAAAGCGGTTCAGTTGTGTATTCTGATGCTAAAATAACATTGACAGTTGTTGGTATTAACGGGTATAAAATACCTGCAAAAATTACAATTAAAGCCGGTAATAAAACATTTTACGACAAGGTGCCTGTATACTCGGATGGGCGTAAGACTTATAATTTAAAAGGTTTTACCGGCGGTAAAATAACAATTGGTCTTCAAGCAGGAAATGCCTGTGGCGAAGGTATGAATGCAAATGGACTATGCATTGGACGTCAGATTTCTCCAGGCGAAGGAGCT
Organism: Candidatus Adamsella avium; assembly: GCA_904420445.1. GTDB lineage: Bacteria > Cyanobacteriota > Vampirovibrionia > Gastranaerophilales > CAJFVJ01 > Adamsella > Adamsella avium. The sequence continues at coordinate 1,735 of CAJFVJ010000002.1, forward strand.
TGTCAACTTATTCAGGGCAGGTATTATGATGCGGGGGGAAGCTGTGGCTGCGATGGTGCGGGGTTGACATGTCCTGACGGTTCTACTCCTGGAATAGTAAACCCGTATGATGGTTGGAAAATTAAGGATGTAAATTTCTCAGCCACAAAAGAATCAGGATATCAGTCCTGCAAGTACTAAAAACACACAAATCAAAAGGGAAAAGCTCTCATTGAATGAGAGCTTTTCCCTTTTGTAATATTTATAATGTTTAGTTTTGTAAATATTAAATTTTTTAATAGCATTATTTATTATGTTTCTATTTTAAATAAACATATAAAAAGTGAAGGTAAGGAGAAATAAATCATGACAGTATCACCGGTAAATTTTGCAGGAAATATCGACCAGCCAAAACAAAAAGGCGGAGCAGTGAAGGCTGTTGCATCAGCTTTTGTTCCGGGGCTTGGACAATTTTTGGATGGAAGAAACAAAGACGGTGCTAAATATCTTGGTGCTTCAGTTGGTCTTGGTGCTGCATCAACTCTGGTCAGTGTTTCTATGCTGAGAAAAGCTGCCCAAGCTGCTGAAGCATTAGAAGAAGGGGCTGAAACTTTGCCAAAAACTCCTGTAGGAAAATTTGTTGCTTTAGGATTGATGGGGCTTGCTTCTACAGGGTTGTGGATTGCCAATATTGTTGATGCTTACAAAGGCGGTAAAAATGCAAAGTCAGATGCAGTTGTTGCAGAGGCTGCAGCTCCCGTTGAAGCACAAAAACTTGATGAAGAAGCATAATCATTTTTTTGAAATAAAAAAGAGGACTTGTTCAACAAGTCCTCTTTTTGTGTTATTTAATTATTCCTCGTTTGCTTGATTTGATAAATTCAACAAGGTGTTTAACGTAAGGATTGTCTGCAGGCATTTCTTTTTCTATTGCTTCAAGGGCCTGGGTTGTATTCAATCCTGAATAGAACAAAAGTTTGTAGGCATGTTTGATAATATTTCTATCTTCGTCGCTTACTCCTGCTCTTTTGAGTCCGACAGAATTTATGCCTGCAACTTTTGCCGGGCGTCCGTCTGTTTTTGCATAAGGAGGAACATCCTGACGTGTGCCTGAAAACCCGCTCATAATTGCCATCTCGCCGATGCGGCAGTGTTGATGAACGACCATCGTTCCTCCAAGGAATGCACGTTTTTCGACTTTGACATGACCTGCAAGGATTACATTATTTGCGAGGATTACGTTATTTGCAAGTTTTGTGTTGTGTCCGAGGTGCGCATTCGTCATTAACAAACACTCATCGCCTACCTGTGTAACTCCCCCTTCTCCAGAGGCACGGTTGATTGTGACATATTCTCTGACCTGAACTCTTTTTCCGATTACGACTTTTGTCGGTTCATTTTTGTATCCCAAGTCCTGAGGCTCTGTTCCGATGATTGCTCCGCTGTAAATCATAGAATTTTCTCCGATTTCAGCAAATTCAACATGGGCATAGGGTCTTATGATTACGCCTTTGTCAATTTTGACATTTTCACCGATAACGGCAAATGCACCGATTTCAACATCGTCAGCTATTTGTGCGCTCGGGTGGATGATTGCAGTGTTGTGAATTTTTGACATTTTCATACCTCGTCTTTAAGTTTTAGTGTTTATCCTGAATAGCTACCATAAGTTCTGCTTCTACAGCGACTTCTCCGTCGACATGTCCCATTACTTTGGCTTTAACAATAGGACCGCGCATTTTAATTACTTCAGCTTCCATATCGAGGCGGTCACCCGGTCTTACGACTTTTTTGAAACGTGCATTGTCAATTCCTGCGAAGAGGGCTAATTTGCCTTTGTATTCAGGCATAGTCATAACAAGCCCAGAGCAGAGCTGAGCCATTGCTTCTATTTGCAGAACACCCGGCATAACAGGATTATTCGGAAAGTGTCCCTGGAAGAAGTTTTCGTTCATGGTTACATTTTTGTATCCCTTGACATATTTTCCGGGGGTGCATTCAGTGATTTTATCAATAAGCAGAAACGGATATCTGTGAGGAATCAACTCCATTATCTGCATAATATCATAACTCATTTTGCTCTCTGTTTGTGTCATCTATATCTTCTCCTTAGTTACAATTAAGTTATTCATCAACTTAGCCGTTTCAACATGCAGGAAGTGTCCTGCTTCTTTTGCGATAATCATTGCATTCAGCGAAAGAGGGTTGAAGCCTGTCAGCATAAAATCTCCGATGAGGTCAAGAATTTTGTGCTTCGCAGGCTCATATAGGCTTCTCAGTTCTGTTGTGTAACCTTCATCAGTAAGACCGACCGTATTATCAATGCTTACGCCTTTTGCAAGCCCCATTGCCTGAATTTTTTCGAGGTCTTTGAGATATCCGAAGGTTCTTGCTTCGATAATTTCTGTTTTATCAGTGTCTTTTGTGAAGTTGACCCATCTTTGAGAGAGGTCTTTATGGTTGAAGTTTACCATATAGCTTATGTTCAACGAGTCAGAAGGGATTACGCTGACAAGAGAGCTATTGTGGCGGAAGTTTATTGGTTCTTTGATTATCAGGGGTTCTTGTTCTTCATTAGTTATGCCTGCTTCGCAGAATGCTTCATACCAGCCTTTTGCGCTTCCGTCCAGAATAGGCATTTCTTGAGCACTTACGCATACATCAAGGCTGTCTACGTTGCAGAATGCACATGTTGCCATGAAGTGTTCGATGAGCATAATGCTTGAGTTATCCTTAGCAAGGACGGTGCAGTTTTGTGTTGATACGACATTTTCTGCTTTTGCAGGGATTTCTGTGTTGTTGACAAAGAATCTTATGCCTTTTTTGTCGGATGGAAAAATTTCGACAGAAGAGTCTATCCCGCTCATCAGCCCATGTCCCTGTATGCTTATTTGTTTTTTCAGTGTTGCCATTATTCTTCCTCTTGGATTGTTGAGAACATCTCTTCGATTTGTTTTTGATATTTTTTGAAATCTTTGACGAGAGATTCCATTTCTTTCATATATTTAATTTGTTTGATGAATTGTTTTCTTGGAACAGCGGGGATGCCGATTACGATGCTTTTTTCAGGAATACTTTTGCTTACGCCTGATTTAGCCATAACAATCGAGTCAGCTCCGATGTTGATATGGTCAGCCATTCCGACCTGACCTGCGAGGACTACTCTATCTCCGATATTACAGCTGCCTGCAACACCGACTTGAGAAATAATCATGCAGTTTTCGCCGACTTTGCAGTTATGAGAAATCATAACGAGGTTATCGATTTTGGTTCCGTTGCCGATAACAGTGTTTTCTACGGTTCCTCTATCGATGGTTGTGTTTGCGCCGATTTCAACATCATCGCCTATGATTACGGAGCCTATAGATGGGATTTTATAGATTCTTTGAGAAGAAAAATCTCCCTGAACGCTGCCCTGTTCTTTTGCTGATTCGATGGTGCTGGGGGTTTCTGTTACAAAGCTGAAGCCGTCGCCGCCGATGCTTGCGCCGTGGTTGATAATTACTTTATTTCCGATTTTGATAAAGTCGCCTATGTTAACGCCCGGGTGAAAGAGGCAGTTTGCACCGATTTTGGTGTATTTCCCGACGTAGCAGTTTGGAAGAATTTTTGTATTGTCGCCGATTTCTACCCCTCTTGAGATGACGACATTTGCACCGATTGAAACATTTTGTCCGAGTTTAGCTTCGGGGTGGACTGTTGCTGTCGGGTGTATGCCAGATGGTGCATCAGGCGGAATATAAAAGAGGTGAAGAAGTTTCATCATTGCAAGTCTTGGTCTTTCGACTTCTATTGTTGAAATATGGTCAAAATTGACACCGAGAGGAACGAGAGCTGCTTTAGCGCTGCAGTGTCCGAGGTTCATAATTTCTTCTTCTGAGAGTGCAAGAGCAAGGGTTTCTTCGTCTGCTATTCTCGGAGGACCGATGCGTTTGATTTTTGTATCCGTTTTTTTTGTAAGGATACCGCCTATGATTTCAGTAATTTCTTCGAGCGAATAGTTCTTTTCTGTATTCAACTTCCTAACCCCTCATATATGTACATTATTTCTATATTTTATTATTAACAACGGTTTTTCGCAAATAAATATTTTAGGGATTTATACAGCAAAATCAACCAAGAATTTCGAAAACAACGTCATACTTAGCGTTAGCGAAGTATCTAAACAAAAGGGAGTCTTCTTTCTAAAGCCATCAAAATGAAGGATTTTTAATAGTATTTGTGGCATTTGCTATATAAGTTCCATATTTTAGTTAGCTTTCATCTTTTCGATTATTGAGGTTGTTGATTTTCCTTCCACAAAATTGATGAACACCATTTTGCCGTTGTTTTTCATAATTACCGGATATTCAGGCAGTGTTGTTGCATCGTAGTCACCGCCTTTTGTGTGGATATCCGGTTTTATTATGTCGAGAAGTCTTGATGGAGTTTGCTCTTCGAAGATTATGACATAATCAACGCTTTTGAGAGCGAGCAGGACTTCTGCTCTATCGAGTTCATTGTTCAGCGGTCTTAAGTCGCCTTTGAGCTTTTTCACGGAGGAATCAGAGTTGAGGCAGACTATCAGGATATCTCCGAGTTTTTTTGATTCTTCGAGATATCTTACGTGTCCGACGTGGAGTATATCGAAGCAGCCGTTTGTTGTGACGATTGTTTTATTTTGTTTTTTGAGGGTTTGTATTGTTTGTTCTAGATTTTGTTCGTTTAATAAATTTTTCATACTTCTTATCCTTTTTGAAAAGGCGGAAATAAACTTTCCGCCTTAGAGTTGTTATTATTTTTGTTTTTCGTCTTTTTTAACAGTTTGTTGTGATTCATTATTAAACTTTTTCATTACATCTTTGAGTTCCTGTTGGATTTCTGCAGGGTCATAACTTTTGTCTACGTAGACTACTTTGGTTTTTGCTTTCAGACTGTCGATATATTTTTGAAGAGATGAGATTTTCTTTTCATTTTCGAGAAAAGTTCTGATATCTCCTTTAACTTCTTCAAAGGGCATTATGCCTGCTTCTTTTCTGTCAGTAACTTTAATGATGTGATAGCCTGCCATTGTTTGGATTACCGAGTCAACCATTTCTCCCGGTTTTGTGTTGAAGGCAGCTTTTGAGAATTCTTCAGGAACTTCTTGTTGTGCAAAAAATCCGAGGTCACCGCCGAGGTTTGCAGAACTAAGGTCTTCTGATTCTTTTTGTGCTGTTTTTGCGAAGTTTGAGGAGTCTTTTTTGAGTTCAGCCAAGATAGCGTTTGCTTTTGCTTTTCTTTTTTCCATTTCTTGTGAGGCTTGAGAAGCGATTGTTGAGTCGTCGGTTTTTGGATTTTTGTTTTTCAGTTCTTCTTTGATTTCTTCTTCATTAGCCATAATCAGAATATGAGAAGCTCTGACCATATCAGGGTAGACAAATTTTGATGATTTGTTGTCGTTATAATATTTTTCGATATCTTTATCAGAGATTTTTTCTGTATTGATTTTTTTGAGAAGTTTGTCTGCTTTGAGTTCTTTTTCAACTGCTTCTTTGTATTGTTGTTCCGTTGCACCTGACATTTTTAGACCATCGAGGAAGTTTTTTCTGCCTCCTACGAGGGTATAGATTTTATCCATTGCTTTATCCATCTCTTCATCAGAGACTGTTATGTTCATTTTTTTGTATTCCTGTTCGAGCATTTCTTTAATAACCAGCTCGTTGACTATTCTGTCTTTCATAACAAGGTTTAAGAAGCGGCCTTTGTCTGAATTTTTGTCTTCTTTTTTGACAAGAGAGCTTGAAGCTGACTGATTGAAGGCATCATCATACATTTGTTTGGTGATATTTGTATCGTTTACTTTAATGATTACGTCTTTTCCTGATTTGAAAGATGAACATCCTGCCATAAATATTGAAGAGGCAATCAACAGGGATAACAAAACTTTTTTCATCTATAAACTCCTTAAACGTCTAATAATTTATTTTGTATTTTATTTATACCATAAAACAGTGTTTCGAGCATGGCAAATAATTCATTTGTACCCATGTGGGAGTTGTTCAGTATAATAATTGATTTTGCATCTTTTGATGATTCAGGGGCTTTTGTCCATTTGAGCAGGCGCAGAAGTTTTTTGTCGAGGTGGTTTGCGAGGAATTTCCATTCATTTTGTTCATATTCGGTATAAATTCTTATTCCGGAAGGTGTTTCTCTTATGAAATTTATGCCGATGCCTGTTGCGAGGAGTCTTATTTTGATTACTTTGATGAGTATTTCAACGCTTTCAGGGATTTTTCCGAAGCGGTCTTCCCATTCTTCTTTTATCAGAGTAAGTTCCCTCAGATTTTTGACATCAGCGAGGCGTTTGTATTCTATCATTTTTTGATTTTCATCACCGACCCATTCATCTGGAATATAGGCTGTTACGTTGATGTCGACAGCCGGAGGTGTTATTTTTTCGACTTTTTCTCCACGGAGTTCTCTTATTGCCTCATCAAGAAGCTGGCAGTAGGCGTCGAAACCGACGCTTATCATATGACCGTGTTGTTTATGCCCCAATATATGCCCTACTCCTCTGATTTCTAAATCTCTCATTGCTATTTGATAGCCGCTGCCAAGTGTTGTGAAGTCTTTGATTGCGTTGAGTCTGTCTGAAGCTTCTTTTGTAAGGAGTTTTCCGGGACGGTAGAAACAATAGGCGTAAGCTTGTCTTTCGCTGCGTCCTACACGTCCTCTTATTTGATAGAGCTGGGCGAGCCCGAATCTATCAGCGTCATATACAATCATTGTGTTTGCGTTCGGAATATCAAGACCTGATTCGATGATGGTTGTGCAGAGGAGAACGTCGTATTCTCCTTCAGAGAAGGCGTACATAATTTCTTCGAGTTCTTTTGGCGGCATTTGACCGTGTGCGACAGCGATATTTATGTTCGGCATATGCATTCTCAGCTCATCGGCGAATTGATGTATTGTTTCGACACGGTTGTAGAGGAAGTAGACCTGTCCTTCTCTTTCAATTTCGTGGTTGATGGCTGATTTTACGTAGTTGATGTTGTATTCTCCTACGTATGTTTTTATTGGAGCCCGGTTTACCGGCGGGGAGTTTATGAGGCTCATATCTCTGACTCCTGAGAGTGACATATATAGTGTTCTTGGGATAGGAGTTGCAGAGAGTGTCAGGACGTCGACTTCTGCTTTAAGCTGTTTGAGGTTTTCTTTGTCTTTTACGCCGAAGCGGTGTTCTTCGTCAATGACCAAGAGTCCGAGTTTTTTGAAGTGTACGTCTTTTTGAAGAAGTCTGTGTGTTCCTATAACTATATCAACTTCGCCTGTTTCGATGTCTTTGATGAGTTGTTTTTGTTCTTTGGGGGTGCGAAATCTTGAGAGCAAGCCGACTTTCATCGGGTAAGGTTTAAATCTCTCAGATATATTCAGATAGTGTTGTCTTGCGAGGATTGTTGTCGGGACGAGCATAGCAACTTGTTTGCCAGAAAGTACGGCTTTGAAGATAGCTCTGATTGCGACTTCCGTTTTGCCGAAGCCGACGTCGCCGCAGATGAGTCTGTCCATAACTTTTTGTGATTCCATATCTGATTTTGTATCTTCTATTGCTTTAAGCTGGTCAGGGGTTTCTGTGTAGGGGAAAGCGTCTTCCATCTCGATTTGCCAGGGAGAGTCCTGTTCATAGACTATGCCTTCTGCTTTTGCCCTTCTTGCATAGAGAAGAAGCAAATCCTGAGCAACTTCTTCGATTGCTTTTTGAACTTTTGTTTTTGTTTTAACCCAGTCATCGCCTCCCATTTTTGAGAGAACAGGCGGTTGATTGCCTGAGCCTCTGTATCTTGAGAGGAAGTTGATTTGTTCAGCCGGAATATGAAGTTTGTCTTTTCTTGCGTATTCTATTGTGAGGTAGTCCTTGATTTCGCCGTCGAACTCCTGTTTTGTAAGACCAAGATATCGCCCTATTCCATGGTGGAGGTGGACGACGTAGTCGCCTTCTTTGAGATCGTTGATGTTTTCGATGTATTCCGCTTTTTCTTTGTTGAGGAGTTTTTTTGTTACGGTTGTTTTCTTGATTTTTTTGTTGAAAAATTCCGTGTCTGTAAGGATTGTGAGTTTCAGGTCTTCTGATGAGAATCCTTCAGTGAGTTCAAAGTTGCAGATTAGGACATCTTTGCAGTCAATCTCAGCGGTTAGGTTTTTGATATTTTGATAAGGAATTTCGTTTTCCTTGAGGATTTCTGCTGCTCTTTGAGGGTAAGTCGTTGATATGATGGTGAAATTGCCTTTCTTGCGGTGTTGTTTGATGTAGTTTATGAGGGCGTCTTTATCGGTCCCGAATTTTGGGGCAGGTTCGCATTCGATTGAGTCGTCAAATTCGAACAGGTCGCTTATAAAGCTGTCGAGGTAGAAACGCTGGTATTGAGCGAGATATTTTTCTATGTTTTCGAAGTCGTTGTGAAGAAGTCTAGGTATCGGCAGCAGAAGTCCCTGATTGAGGGAGTTGTTGTATTCTTCGGTATATTTTTTGTGCTGGAGTTCGATTTTTGACAGGATTTCCGGTGTTTCAACAGTGATAATAAGAGTTTCCGGAGGAAGATAAGAAAATACCGTATCAAATTTGTTTTCGATATAAGGGGCGAAGTATTCTATGCCTTCGAAATAAAAATTTTGGTCGAGGTCTTCTATTATGCTGCGGTAGGTATGCAGAAGGGTGTCTTTTGCGCTTTCGTTATCGAGTTTTTTTTCCTGGGCAGAATAGGCATTATCAAGATTTTTTTTGAAATTTTCCAGATTTTTTTGTTCGAGAACGACGCTGTATCTCGGGTTGATTGATATTTCTTTGATGTGTTTGGTTGTTCTTTGAGATTCTGTAGAGAAGTGTCTGATGCTTTCGATTGTATCGCCCCAGAATTCGAGTCTTACGGGTGCTGTATTCGAGGGGAATATATCTAGGATATCTCCTCTCAGGCTGTATTCTCCTGCGTCAGATACCATTGTTACCCTTCTATACCCTATAGAAGATAATTGTTTGATAAGGTCGTAGGGGTTGATGTCCTGTTTTTTTTCAAGACGGATAGAGAAGTTTTCGAATATTTTTTGATTCGGGTAAAGGTCCATCAAGCTTTTTGCTGAGCAGAGGAGAATGTCAATTTTCCCGTTTTGGAAGTCTTTGAGTTTTTGTCTGTTTTGATGAAAGATTGACACGTCAGAGTAGAGAAGTTCATAGGGGGATTGTTCTGTTTGGTCCAGGAGTTGGACATTTTTATCTGTCAAATTTTTCAGGCTATCCAGAAAGTTCAGCATAAGCTGTTGGCTGTTTATTATGATGAAAAGTGGTTTATCCGTTTGTTCTGCAAGTCTGCTGATAAAGACTTCTTTTGCACTCGAGTTCAGCCCGAAGAGCCCTTGAAGTTTTTTGAGGGTAATTCTTTTTATTGTTCTTGAAAGTTTTTCTGATGAATTAAGGTAGTTTTTGAGGATTTCTTTTTCGGTTTTAAGCATTTTTGTTTATCTTTAAGAATAACAAGATATAGTATATCATGTCCGTATTTTATATGTACTCAGCTAGCTAATTGTAATATTATATTTAATTTTTTAAAATATATACGCAGCTGATTGGAAATTTCGCAAAATGTTATATACAATTAAACTATACTAAATTGCAGGAGGAAAATATGAAGCTGAACAATTTGATTATACTTTTGATATTTGTTGTTCCCATAATATTTTATACTCTGATGAAGGGAGCAGAAGCAAATCCGTCAGTCAAACTTGGAGCCAACCCTGTTGTAATAATGGTTTCGTCTTCTATGTGCGGAGAGTGCAAAAAAATGGATGTGATTGTTCAAGAAGTGCTTCCAGAGTTTGAAAGCAAGATTGATTTCAAAAAGATGTATCCTGAGAATGAGGAAACACAGCAGTATATAAAGAAATATAATATAACGCTGACCCCGACTTTTTTGATGTTCAATAAAAAAGGAGATTTGAAGAAAAAAGTAGAAGGGGCGATGACGAAGGATGATTTCAGAAAACAGTTGGAAGAGTTGAATAATGGATAATTTTGTTACACAACATTTTTCACAATATCTGACAAATTTTCATGGGATGTCGTTGATACTTGTTCTTTTTGCCTTTCTCGGCGGGCTTTTATCGTCGCTTTCACCTTGTTCGCTGGGACTTTTGCCGTTGATTATAAGTTATGTCGGCGGTCAGAATGAGAAGAGGAGCTGGCGGTTGTATGTTCAGGTATTTTTCTTCATAGTCGGGTTAGCTCTTACATTGACTGTGATTGGGGTTATTTGTGCTGCAACCGGGCAGATTTTTTCCGCTCAATCGAGGACAATATGGGTATTGATTCTTGCCTCAATGATTCTTGTTATGGGATTGCAGATGATGGAGGTGATATCTCTTCCTATTCCTGCTGTTGTAAAAGAGCTTCCGCAGAATACACATCACAATTTATTTTTCATCCCTCTTACGATAGGTGCTGCGTTTGCGCTTGGAACAACGCCTTGTTCTACGCCGATTTTGGCTAGCATAATGGCATTTGCCTCGCTTGAGTCAAATCTTTTTACGGGTGCAGTGCTTTTGTTTACTTTTTCGATGGGGCAGGGGTTAATTTTGTTGATAGCTGCTTTGTTCACTGATGTGTTCAAGAAGGTTATGAAATTGCAAAAATATTCCGCTTTACTCATGAAAGCAAGCGGATTAGTTCTTGTATTATTTTCTTTGTATATTTATTATCAGATATTTTCAAGATTTATGTAATTATTTGTGTCGGATAGTTTAGATGTTATCTTCTGCATCAAGTGTTTTGGCATAATCAACCGCTACTTGAGATTTTAGATTTTTTGCTTCCTGATAGACAGCCTGTGCTTCTTTTTCTTGTTTTACGGCATTAATTATACCTGAAGCAAAGTAACCTACGATAGCTGCTGGTATAACGAGTTTTGAAGCTGTTTTGATACCTTTTGAATGAGCTTTTGCGAAGTTTGAAACTTTTTCAGGGATATGTTTTTTGATTGTATTGAGAGCTGTTTCAATTTTTTGAGGTATATTGAGGTTTTGAACAGTCTTTGTTTCAGCTATTTTTGAGGCAACTTTTGCACCGCCTCTTGCAACAGCTTCACCACCGAAGAAGGTAGCTGCAAGACCTGTCAGGGTGTAAAGAGTCGGTGACTCTTCTTTGAATTTTTTCAAAAACGGAATTTTTTCGCTCAATTTGTTGTAAGCTTTGTTTGCTATAGCAAAACCGCCCAATTCTGCACCAAGATAACCAGCTGATTTCAAGCCTTTGACAGCTCTTTCTGCTGCATTCATGGGAATAATTGTTATGCCTTGATTTTTAGCCAGTTGTATTATTTTGTCGGAGTTCAATGCTGTTGAAATACCATGAACAATAGGTATTCCTGCCATAAGTGCGGTTCCTGCTTTTTGATGATTTTCGTTTTTCTTTTCGTATTTATCAGCAGTTTGAGCATGGGCTATAATATTGAGATGTTCATCAGGAATTGAGATAATTTGTCTTGCAAGCTCTTTTTTGCTATTTATATCAAAACCTACACTTGGTACAACCATTTTTTTCTCCCGCTTTTTAGTAATTTATAATTTATAAAATAATAAAGTTGAAACAGTAATAAAATTGTTATTTTTTTTCTTATCTTTAATAAATATTAACATATTTTTTCAATTTTTTGTTGGAAAATTGAATTATTATGAAGAACAAATTTGCAATATACACTCTCGGGTGTAAGACAAACCAGCTTGAGAGTTTTGTCATGGTTAAGCAGCTGAAAGAAGCAGGCTTTGAAGAAGTGAATTTCAAAGAGTGTGCCGATTTTTATATAATCAACACATGCTCCGTTACATCACTTGTCGATCAGGAGTCAAAGTATTATATAAGAAAAGCGAGGAGGACAAATCCTGAAGCGAAAGTCGTTGTGACGGGTTGTTTTGCGCAGGTATCAAAAGATGAAGTATCAGCCATGCCCGAGGTTGATATGGTATTGGGCAACAGTGAGAAAACGGAAATTTTGAAGTATTTGATAAATCGAGAGCAGAGTGTTTTTGTATCGAATATATTTGAGGAGAAAAAATTCAGAGATATATCCGCTCACCAGGAGAAAACAAGAGCCAGCATAAAAGTGCAGGATGGGTGCAACAATTTTTGTTCTTACTGTATCATTCCTTTTGCGAGGGGGCGGAGCCGCAGCAATTCGCTTGATAATATATTGCGCAATGTAAGGGAGTTATCGGAAGAAGGTTATAAAGAGATTGTGCTGACAGGAATTCATCTCGGTCAGTGGGGATTGGATTTTGAAGAGAAGAAGTCTTTTCTTCATTTATTGCAAGCTCTTGAAGATACACCGGTTGAGAGATATAGAATAGGATCTTTGGAACCACCTGAGATAAGTGATGAAGTTATTGATTTTTTGAGTTCATCGAAGAAGTTTGCGCATCATCTGCATCTTTCTTTGCAGAGCGGGTGTGATGAAATTCTTGAGTTGATGAGAAGACATTATGATGTTGGGTTTTATTCAGACATAATTCATAAGCTCAAGAAGAGGATGCCTGATATTTTTCTCGGCAGTGATATAATTGTCGGTTTTCCTAGTGAAACTGATGAGCAGTTCAGAGAAACTTATGAGAATTTATCGAAGCTGCCTATGTCAGACATACATGTTTTTCCTTATTCGCTCAGGAAGAATACTATTGCCTCGAAGATAGAACCGCAGGTCGCTGATGATAAGAAAAGGGATAGAGCTGACAGGTTGAAAGCACTTGCTCATGAGAAAAAAAGAGAATTTCTTGAGTCGATGAGAGGTCAGACTCTCAGGGTTTTGATAGAGAGGAAGAGGGATAAAAAAACAGGTTATCTCAAGGGGATAAGCGGGAATTATATAAATATTCTTGTTGATGATGAGAGGGATTTGTGCAATACGATGCAGAATGTTTTTGTGAAAAATATTTTTGACTCCAGGGTATATGGAGAAATAGTCAGGTAGTTGTTTTGTATTTATTCTTGAAAAAGCGTTATCACTTTTATATAATTAGGTTGTAAGTATTTTCGGAGTTGATTTATGGATTATCAAAAAATATTGAGCTATTTGCCGACGGTTATAGAGTCTTCTTCAAGAGGAGAGCGTTCGTTTGATATTTTCTCGAGGCTTTTGAGAGAGAGAATTGTCTTCTTGGGAGATGAAATAGATGATGAGATGGCAAATTCAATAATCGCCCAGTTGCTGCTTTTGGACTCCGAAAATCCCGGGAAAGATATCATGATGTATATAAATTCTCCAGGTGGTGTTATAACAGCGGGCATGGCGATATATGATACGATGAAGCATATATCTTCTGATGTAAATACAATTTGTTTTGGCGAGGCGGCAAGCATGGGTGCATTTTTGCTTTCATCGGGTGCTAAGGGGAAAAGAATGGCTCTGCCTCATGCGAGAATTATGATACATCAGCCGCTTGGAGGAGCAAGAGGTCAGGCAACCGATATTGAGATTGAAGCAAAAGAAATTCTAAGAATGAAAGATACCCTCAATCATCTTTTATCAGAACATACAGGTCAGGATTTGAAAAAAATTCAGGAAGATACTGAACGTGATTATTATATGAGTTCAGAAGAAGCTGTCGAATACGGGCTTATTGACAAAGTTATTTTGAAGCCTTAGTTTTTTCTTTGTTTTCTTCGTTATTTGTATTTAGTTTTGCTGCTTCAATCTGCGGATTTTTTTTCGAGTGATTTTGATATGTTTTGAAGATAGCAGAACCAACCAAATTCAATACAGCACCTGTTCCGAAAGAAGTAACCAGAGCAGCAACCCCAGAGAGCTGTCTTGCCATTGCATAGAGGTATGTAGCGACACCGCCTATGAGAGGCGCTCCGGCTTCGAGTGTTATGCCTATTTTTTCGTCTTTTGTTTTGTTGCTTGCCAGTTGTCCACCGAGTAGAGCAAAAGGAGCCAGCAGGCTGAGAACATCTGTCGGTCCGTTTCCGACAACGATTTCTCTATCTTTATCGAACATGTTATGTTCGCTTTTGAGAGAATCATACAAGCTGTCACGGGCATTGTCGCAGACCTTTTTGAAAGATAGTTTATCCTGCTCGCTGAGTTCAGAGTCGCGAATGAGAATTCGCATTTCTTCGATAATGCCTTTTTTATTCGGGATATCGTCAAATGCCCTCAGCAGATTATCTGATGCTGTAAGAAGTTCTTCTTGATTATTGTTTTTCAGGAATGATTGATAACTGCATATAAGCTCTCTTATTTGTTTTGCTTTTTCATCTCTGCCTATGTTATCCATTTTTTTGTATACATCGAGTTCTTTTGTCAAAGCTTTCAAATAATCTCTTACTTCCAAACGCAGTTTTTTATTTTCTATTTTGAACATTAAGTCTTTTGATTGGTTAATTTGTTCAGACAATCCTTTGCAAAGCTGCGGGATGTTGTTGGACATTGTTTCTATGCTTTCTTGCAGAGGAGTGAAATATCCTGAAATAGCGCTTTTCTCTTCAAGAAGGCTGTCAGTAACAAGACCGTCTTTCATTTTGAGAAATATTTCTTTGATAGAGAGGGCTTCTCTCATGTCATGCATGCTTTTGTGCATTTTATCTACTCTTGAGTCAAAGCCTTTGAAATAGTCAGATTTTGTCTTGTGCAAGGATTGAGAGAGTTCGATGAGCTGTTTTCTTGTATCTTCAGGCAGTTTTTCACCGTTGAAGTTAATCCAGTCAAGGACTCTGTTTACTTTATCGTTTGATTCCGTAAGGGTACGTCTTGTTGTGCTGACGTTTATGTTTGAATAGATATCAGTGATTTTCTGCCATGGTTTTCTTCCGATGTTATCAGGCAGTAAGAACATAAATTTTCTAAATATGGTATCTTTGATAGGAGTGAAGTTCGCTGATATGTTGAGAAATTTGTTAACTCCGTTGTAGGCTTTGTTTAACGCTTTTTCGAACATAAAGTGTGTATCTTTATCAACAACAGCATATTTCAGCTTTTTGAAGCTATGTCCTATATTTTTAAACAGTTTGTTGCTCGAACCCGTTGTTAAAAATAAAAACGCACCTGCGAGCATAAGGCTCGAGGCTCCAAATCCGAGGATAACCATATCTTTGATACTTTTTTTATTTTTTTGTTTTGAGGCTTTAACCTTTTTTTTAGGGATAAATTTATCAGAGTCAGGTTTTAGATAATACTTGTGTAATTGCGCAGTATTATCCTTTTTCTCAAAAGCCTCGAAGGCATTGTTTTTTTGTATATTTATATAGTACTGATCCATTATCAATTCATCCCTTACTTATATATAAAAATTAAAAATATATTTTTTTTGATAAAAATAAGGGAATTGTTTTATTTTTTTTACATTTTTTTGATAAATAAAAACGGGAGATTAATCCCGTTTTTAGCTTAAGCAATTTCTTCTTTGTTTTCTTCCGCAACAGGCGGTGTTGGTGAGGAAGAAGACACATCTTGAGGCATTATGCTTTTTGGCCATGGAAGAAGTTCCGCTATCCCTTTTTTCTTCTCTACCATATCAGCTGTAATCGTGAAGACTTTGATATCTTCTCTTGATGGTATTTCATACATAATATCAAGCATTAGTTCTTCAACGATTGAGCGAAGAGCACGTGCGCCTGTTTTTCTTTTTATTGCTTCTTTTGCAATCATAGAAATAGCTTCATCTTCAAATTTGAGTTCTACCCCATCCATATCAAGAAGTTTTTGATATTGTTTTATGATTGCGTTTTTGGGTTCCGTTAGGATTTTTATCAGTGCTTTTTCATCCAGTGCGTCCAGGATTGCATATACCGGAACACGACCGATAAACTCAGGAATCAATCCGAATTTCAGAAGGTCATCAGGAACCATTTCTTTTAGAAGTCTTGATTCTTGCATTTCTTTTTCTTCGATGCTCTGATAAGTTACGGCTCCAAAACCGAGGCGTTTACCTGATGTTGAGCGCTGTTCAATAATCTTATCAAGTCCGACGAAGGCTCCGCCGACGATGAAGAGTATGTTTTTGGTGTCAATCTGGATAAATTCCTGATGAGGATGTTTTCTTCCGCCCTGAGGAGGGACGTTTGCAACGGTTCCTTCAATCATTTTCAACAGAGCCTGTTGAACGCCTTCTCCGCTGACATCTCTTGTTATGCTCGGGTTTTCTGATTTTCTTGCAATTTTATCAATTTCGTCGATATAGATTATGCCTCTTTCAGCTTTGGTTACGTCGTAGTTTGAGTTTTGATAAAGACGAAGGAGAATATTTTCTACATCGTCACCGACATAACCCGCTTCTGTAAGGGTTGTTGCATCTGCTACCGCAAAAGGAACATCGAGCATTTTTGCAAGAGTTTGTGCTAAGAGAGTTTTGCCGCTTCCGGTCGGTCCGACTAAGAGTATGTTGCTTTTTTGAATTTCAACATCATTTGTGTTGTCGCCGGTATTATGGAGGATACGTTTGTAATGGTTATATACAGCCACTGAGAGAACTTTTTTGGCATCATCCTGGCCGACAATATGTTCATCGAGGTAAGCTTTAATTTCGCTTGGTTTTGGTATATTGCTATCCTCTGTTTTGATATTTTCCTGAGCTTTTTCTTTGTCATCAAAGAATTCTTCATCAAGAATTTCATTACAGAGTTCTACGCACTCATCGCATATATAAACTTCAGGTCCTGCAATGAGTTTTTTTACCTGATCCTGCGTTTTTCCGCAAAACGAACATTTTAGCCGGCTGTCATCTCTTTTAGCCATTTATATCTCCTGATTTTCTAATTAGTCTTCTGAATTTTTTTTAGGTTTTTCGGCGTGAGCAACCACTTTATCAATCATACCATACTCGAGAGCTTCTTCAGGAGTCATGATATAATCTCTATCTGTATCCTTTTCTATCTTTTTGATTGATTGACCTGTGTTTTGAGCAAGCAGTTCATTCAAAGTTTTTTTCAATCTGCCGATTTCGGCTGCTTGAATTTGGATGTCTGTTGCCTGACCTTGTGCACCGCCAAGAGGCTGGTGGATAAGAATTCTTGAGTGAGGAAGAGCCATTCTCTTACCTTTTGTACCTGCTGCAAGAAGGAATGCTCCCATGCTGGCTGCCTGTCCCAAGCATATAGTGCAGACATCAGCTCTGATATGCTGAATTGTATCGTAGATTGCAAGACCTGCCGTTACACTGCCGCCTGGTGAGTTTATATATAACATAATATCTTTTTCAGGGTTTTCTGAATCCAGAAGCAACAGCTGTGCGACGATGAGGTTTGCGACCATATCATCAACAGGTGTGCCAAGGAAAATTATGCGTTCTCTCAACAATCTTGAGAAAATATCAAAAGAGCGTTCTCCTCTACTTGATTGTTCTATTACTACAGGTACGAAACTCATTAATATTTATCCTTTCCTATAAAATCCCGTATTTAATAAAATTGTAACAGATTTTCTTATTTTGTTACATAGTTAACTTTATTATTTTCAACCAAAAAGTCGATTATATTTTGGCTGATAAGTTGTTGGATGAGAGATTGAAGAATCTGCGGATTCTTTGACATTTGATTGTAAACGGTCTTTTCATCAGTGTTGTACATCTTAGCCATTTCAGAAACTTTCTTTTCAATCGCATCATCTTCAAGTTTGATATTTTCGACTTTTGAGATGTGTTCGAGAACCAGAGAATTTTTAATTCTTTTTTGCGCTTCTTCTCTAAGGTTGTTCCAGATGTTTTCCTGTCCTTGCAAATCAAGGAATTGTTCCCAGGATGTGCCGTTTGCTGTGACTTTGTTTTTGATGTCTTCCATAAGAAGTTTTGCTTCTCTGTTTATCATTGAATCCGGAATATCAACCTGTGCGTTTTCAATAATTGTTTCAAGAATTTTATTTTGAGCTCTGTTTTTATTTTCCATTTCTTCATGTCTTTTGAGATAAGATTCTATATCTTTTTTCAGCTCGTCGACTGTTTGGAAGGGACCTACTTTTTGAGCGAGCTCATCAGTAATTTCAGGAACATTTTTTTGTTTTATTTCATTAATTTTAATTTTGAAAACGGCAGGTTTGCCTTTGAGTGTTTCGTCGTGGTAATTTTCAGGGAATGTGACATTGATGTCAAATTCTTCGCCTGCAGCATGCCCGACCAGTTGAGGAGCAAATCCTTCGATAAAGTTGCTGTGTTCCAAATCGAGAGAATAATTTTTTGCGCTTCCGCCTTTAATCGGTTCTCCGTCAACTGTTCCGTCAAAATCGATTACGACGATATCTTTATCGGTAGAGTTTCTGTCAGTAACTGTTTCTGTTGTTATAAATCTCTGAGCGAGATTTGAGAGTTCTTTTTCAACAGCGTCGTCAGGAGTTGTATATTTTTCGACGTCTACTGAAATATCTTTATATTTATCAATTTTTACATCCGGTTTGAGTTCAATTTTGGCTATGATATTAGCCGGTTTGCCTACTTCGTAGTCAAATGATTCGACATAGGGTTCTGATGCAACGTTGAATTTATTTTCGCTGATTACATTGGCAAAAATATTCGGGAGCATTCTGTTGAGGGCTTCTCTTTTGATTCTGCCGATGCCGACGTGTTTTTCGACAACGTTTCTAGGTGCTTTTCCTCTTCTGAACCCTGGGATGTTTACTGATTCGCTGACTTTTTTGCAAGTTTTGCTGTATTCTTGCGAAGCTGTTTCAGCATCTACTGTGATATCAAGTTTTACAGTGTTATTTTCCTGTTTTTCGATTTTTACGTCCATATTTCTCTCTTTCTTATTTAAAAATATATAGTTATACTCATGTTATCTTGAGCATTATAAAACAAATATATTTATATTTAAACTATTTTTTGAAAAAATTTGAAAGCCTTTATTTTTATAAAATTTGCATTATAAGAAAAAATTTATTTTTTATTTGCAGAGTTTGTTCATGCTTATATTATAATTTTTTATTATGAACAAAATTGTCAGAAAAATAGAAAAACAACATAATCTTTCTTTAGAAGAGCTTGTTCTGCTTATCGGAAATGACTGTTATGATAAAGATTTGTTTGAAGCAGCCGATAGGGTGAGGCAAAAATATGTCGGCGATTGTGTTCATCTAAGAGGCTTGATAGAGTTTTCGAATGTGTGTTCTAGGAGTTGTTTTTATTGCGGACTCCGGTGTGAAAACAGGAATGTTAACAGATACAGCCTTGGAGCTGATGAAATAATTTCTCTTGCAGGCATGGCAAAAAAACTCGGGTATAAGACGGTTGTGCTGCAATCAGGGGAGTCATCTGTTTATTCTGTTGATAAAATGGTTTATATATTGAGAGAGATAAAGAAATTTGATTTAGCGATAACTCTTAGCATAGGAGAGAAGAGTTATGAGGAGTATAAGAAGTTCAAGGAGGCGGGGGCTGACAGGTTTTTGCTCAGAATAGAAACAACAGATACCGCACTTTATAAGGCATTGCATCCAGGGATGGATTTTTCAAACAGGGTGAGATGTTTGAAAGATTTGAAAACGTTAGGCTATGAGGTCGGCACGGGATGTCTTGTCGGTTTGCCTTCGCAGACTCCTCTGTCTTTAGCAAGAGATTTATTGTTTTTCAGGGAAATAGGTGCTGATATGATAGGGCTTGGACCGTTTATTCCGAATCCTGATACTCCTTTGTCGTCAGAGAGGGGCGGAACTTTTGAGAAGGCTCGAAAGATTATGGCTCTTGTTCGGCTGCTTATGCCTGATATAAATATTCCCGCAACAACAGCGATGGAAACATTAAGTCCTGACGGCCGCATGCTTGCACTGCAAAGCGGGGCTAACGTTGTTATGCCGAATGTAACAGATTTGGTGCATAAAAAATATTACAATTTGTACCCCGGGAAAAGCGGAGAGGATACACCTGCTGATTATGTCAAAAGAGCGCTTGAAGAGAAAATAGAAGGCATAGGACGATTTGTATCGAAGGACTTTGGTTTTCGCAAGAAAAATATGTAACTTATATAGCAAATTCCACAGATACTATTAAAAGTCTGTCATTCTGAGGGGGGCAGAAGAATCCTTTTTGTTTAGATACTTCGCTAACGCTCAGTATGACGTTGTTTTGGAAATTTTTGGAGGAATTTGCTATATAAATCCCAAAAATATTTGATTGCCCGATTTTTTTGTTTGGTATAATATTTTGTATGTTGAAAAGTAAATATTTTATGTCGATGTGGCGAAATGGTAGACGCGCATGTTTCAGGAGCATGTGAAGAGATTCATGAGGGTTCGAGTCCCTCCATCGACATTTTTCAAAAAAGACTTTTTTAAAGTTTTTTATATATGGGCAGAATTTTGCAAGGAAAATTCTTGTTTAAATTATTTGCGCCTAGAACAGTTTCGCATCTTGTGGCACCATAAAGTTAAGAGCGGTGTGATTATTTTACATTAGATTAACAAACTATATTAAAAATTCTTTTGGATATTCAACTTTGGCATTGAGCAAAGAGTTTTTCTCTTGAAGATTTACAGCCATAAAATACTCTTGAGGAACATCAAAAGGAGATATAATATTAAACTCCGTTGAGGGTTTATACCCAAAACGTGAATAGTATTTTGGACTTCCTAATAAAATGGAATATTCAAATCCCATTTCCTTTGCTATTTTATGTCCCGTTTTGATTAGCAGGCTACCGATACCCTGTTTCTGAAACGGTGTTGCAACAGTTAAAGGAGCCAGAGCGAGTTGTGTTGTTTCCCCAACCTTAAGCTTGGTAAACAGAATATGACCTACTATTTTTTTATCTAATACAGCGACAAGAGAAAGTTCTGGAATAAATGCTTCACTTGTTCTTAACTTTTCAACAAGGTTATGTTCATTTCCATCAGAATGCTCTGCCTGTTTGAAAGTATCCTTTATTAGATTGTAGACATATGCTCTATCTTTTTCCGTTTCCTGTCGAATTATAATCTTTTTCACGACATATTTTTCTTTCATTTTAATCAATATTACCATAAACAATTTCAAACATCTGTTTCAATCGTTTGTTATAATATTTATTCTGCTGGTTAGAATGTTTTATCAGATATAATTTTTGTCAAAAAGTTTAGTATTTATCCGTTTTGGTTATTATTGTGGTATTTGATAATTTTGCAAAAAGATTTTGCAGTGCTTCAAGTATATTTTCTCCG
This sequence comes from Candidatus Adamsella avium, assembly GCA_904420445.1. Lineage (GTDB taxonomy): Bacteria > Cyanobacteriota > Vampirovibrionia > Gastranaerophilales > CAJFVJ01 > Adamsella > Adamsella avium. The sequence goes on from CAJFVJ010000002.1 coordinate 22,830, forward strand.
CTAGAGGAGCAGTCTGAGATAAGTTCATTTTTTCCGCTGAGGGTGACGATGTCTTGTCCTTGTTTGCCCTTTCCGTTGTAAATAACTTCAAATCCGCTTTTCTGAAGTTTCTTGAGGTTTGCTTGAACTTCTTCCGGTTTAAGTTTCGGGATATGTATGCTTATGTTGTTCATAGAGTTGTTTCTTTTTTCTTCAATCACTATTTTATTTAATGATAAAAATTTTGCATATGTGATAAAAAAAGATAATTTATTTACAATGTTTAATTAAAAAAAGACTGCCGATAAAATCGGCAGTCTTTTGGTGATTATTGACTTTATTTGTTGTAAGGAGTCAGAGATTCTGTATAGATAGCTCTGACAACTTCTTTTGTAGCTTCAACAGGTGCGATGCTCAACAAACCGTCAAGAGATGGTGTTGTGAAGGCAAGATTGACAAGTTTATCAACATCTTCTTCAGTAAATCCTTCGTCTTTGAGTTTTGTTTTGACACCCATATCTACGAGCCATTTTTCGACTTTTTTTGCTGCTTCATCAGCTGACGCAGGGTCATCAGAGAGTCCCGGGATTGCCGGTTCGAGGATATCTGCGAGTGTTTTTGCTTTCGCAGGATAAATATATTTGATTACAGCAGGGAGGATGATGCCGAGTCCCAAACCATGTGTCAATTGAGGTTTCATGCCGCTGAGAGGGTGTTCTAGAGCATGCGTGAAGTGCAGAAGTCCGTTATCAAAGCTTACACCGCCGAGCAACGAAGCATAAAGCAGATAATATCTCGCTTCGAGGTCATCAGGATTTTGGTTGATAATCGGAAGGTATTTAGCAACAAGTCTTATGCATTCTTTTGCTGTTGATATTGAATAAGGAGAGGCGACTTTTGATGTAGCTGCTTCAATTGAGTGGTTTACCGCATCGATTGATACATAAACAGTTTGCTCTTTTGAGAGTTTTGTCATTAATCCCGGGTCATCGATTGCATAAGACGGGTAGATACAGTCGTAGGCAATAGCCGGTTTGTATTGAGTTTCAGGGATTGTGACAACTGCGAATCTGTCAACTTCCGTGCCTGTTCCGTGAGTGAGGTTGATAGCAACTATCGGAGCGGCTTTTTCTGGAATAAATTTGAATTCATAGACATCACGGCAAGAAACACCTTCGTTTGCGAGCAGGATTGCTACACTTTTTGCTGTATCGATAGGAGAGCCTCCTCCGATACCCATGACAGCTGTTGCTCCGAAGTCTTTTGCCTGTTGAGCAGCCTCATCAACCTGGTCTGCTGTCGGGTTAGGAGTGACTTTTGCGTAGTTTGTATACCCGATGCCGTTTTCAATAAGCGCTTTTTCAACAACATCCCAGGCTCCTGTACTTTTATAAGCGCCTCTTCCCGAGATTACGATTATTTTTTCAACACCTTTTGATTTCAAGTCTTTCAGAGCATCAGATATTTTGTTTATTGCTCCGACTCCAAAATATACGTTCGGTTTTACCCTAAGTTCCTGTACTTGATAGATATCAATATCTTTTTCCCACATAGTATGTGTCCTCTAATAAACTGTTACCCACGCAATAATTATATAATAATTTGAACTAAATTTACAGTTTGAATCCTTTTTGAATAAGTTCGATTGAATTGCCGTCAGGGTCGTTTATGAAAGCGACTCTGGTTCCGTTTTTGCCTAATACAAAAGGTTTTTGAATATAATCAAGTCCGTAGTTATTCAGTTTTTTTGTGAACTCATCAAAGTCTTTGACTTCGAAAGCAAGGTGCCCGAACGTTTCTCCAATATTGTAAGGATGTTGAGGTTTTTCGTCTTCTTTAACAATTTCGAGCTGGGTATAACCTTCTTTATCAGATAGGTAGTAGAGGGTGAACTTTAGATCAGGTGCGTATTTTTCTTTTACGATTTCCATATCCATCAATTCAGTATAAAACTTGAGCGATTTTTCGATGTCATAAGCTTTTATCATTGTGTGCAAAAACTTCATATAAAAACTCCTTGTTCTGTCTATTATTAGGGATGATAGTCAAAAAAAACATTGTTGTAAATGTGGTGATTTTTTTGTTGTTATGATAACATTGCGTTAAGGAGATTATGAACGGCAGGCGGTTATGAAAAATTTTTGTTTGATGATTCTTTTGTTATTGTTTTCTTTTTCGGCTGCATATGCTGATGAGGCTGATGTGGCAAAAGAGGGGAAGAATATAGTTTTTATTTATATGAACGGTTCAAATACGAACTGCGAGAAATCAAAGAACGGATTTTTGGAAGATGTTCAGGAATTTCATCCTTTTTTGAAGAGTGCATTTGAGTCAAATGAGTATGCAGTAAAGCATTTTTTGAAGGGGAATAAATTTTCAATCTCTCCGGAGCCTGTTGCATTCTACTGGGGAGATAAGAGTCAGAGCGAAGTCGGAAGACTTGATAAAGAACTCTTAATCTCGAGCATATTCAGTCCGAAGATAGCACAGAGCATCCGTGCGTTTTTTGCTCATTGCATGCATGATGCAATCTGGGTGCAGAAACCGCATAATATGAGCATGATAGCCTCTGATTTGCATGAGAAGATTAAACATGAACGGGCAGCAGGCAACAGCGTGGTGCTTCTCGGGTATAGTGCGGGGAGTTTTATTACATATCAGTATATTTTCAACAAATTTCCTTATGTAGTTGACCCGGGAACAATTTTTTTAAATTCGAATATCTCTGAAGAGAGCAAGGAGTTTATTAAAAACACGAAAGTAAATCCTACTTGCATTGAGGCGCTTGTTGATTCAAATCTTGTTGTTGTAAGTGCAAACGGTCGTGTTGTGCCTGTTGAGAATGAAAAAATGTTGAAGGAAAAATATTTGTCGCTAGACAAACAAACAGAGTGTTCTTGTGCTTCTTCAGATGATATAAGAGGGATTATTAACTTTGGAAGCCCGCTTGTTTTATTTTATTCAGATATAAGCAGCAATGATTTTGATTTGAGTGTGTATAATAAATTGTTGTATGAGTATATCATAGAACATGATTTTTTCTGGATAACGACAAACTACAGGGAAGACCCTCTCGGATTTCCAACAGCTACGAATTTGGATGTTGACGGTATATCGAAAATTTTGGGGCTTGAAATTTCGCCAAGACAGGGATTTTTGTTTGACCGTTCTGATTTGAAGAGCAGGCGGACTTTTATGGGAGCGCATCTTTCTTATTGGAAGAATGCCAAAAAACTTTCAAAAGATATGGTGAAAACATACGAAATAGGTCGAAGATATTATTATGGCGAAGAATAAGCAAAAGACTTTTGTTGTCATAAATCTTGCATATATCGGCGATGTTATGGTATGCAGCGCTTTATGCGAGGAGATAAAGAGGAATTACCCGGAGTCAAAGCTTATTTTTGTTACGAACAAAATTTCTGCTCAGGTTGCAGAGGGTATTCCTTCTGTTGATGAGGTAAGAGTTTTTGACAAGAAAAAAGAACACAGAGGATTGCTCGGGCTTTTGAAATTTGCTTCTGTATTCAAAGATGTGGATGTGTGCTTCCCGATTCATTCTTATGACAGAGGAAATCTGCTTGCTTTTTTGACAGGGGCAAAAAGACGGATATCAAACAAGCAGGAGAAAAATCTTACCCGTTTTTTGCTTACTGATTGTTTGGATACAAATAGTGTTCATGTTCTTGACAGGACACTTGAACTGGTTGTGCCGATTACAGGCAAAAAGCCTGAATCATCAATGAATTATAAAGTAAAAGATGAGTGCGCCAAGCGAGCTTTTGATATGATAAAAGAACAGGGTTATGATAAATATGACCTCGTTGCGCTTTGCACAAACACGAAAAATCCTGTAAAAGACTGGAATGCTAAAGATGCGGCGGAGTTTATAAGATTGGTAAATGAGAGCGGGAAGCGTGTTGTGTGGGTCGGAACATCAAATTCTTCTGAGATGGCAGAGGAAGTTAAGAATAATATCGGAGATGTCTTCTTGAATTTGATAAATAAGACAGATATTGCCTTGCTCGGCGGGGTTTTGAAAAATTGCAGAGCATTGGTAAGTGTTGATACGGGAACGATGCATATAGGTGTTGCAATGAAAATGCCTGTTGTGAGTTTGTTTTTTGTTCCGTTTCTTGTTGATGAATGGGCGCCTAGAGATGAATCATATACAAGAGTTATATTAAATGAAGACGGTATAAGCGCTTCATTGTGTTTTGAAAAGCTTAAAGAGCTGATTTAGCTGGCTTATTTTATTATGATATGAAAAAGACCATATATTCTATGGTCTTTTTCTACGAATGAGAGGAAGTTTATTGTTTTTTTGTGTTGTCTTTCAGTTTGTTTATTTCCTTTTTGGTTCCCTGCTCTATGTCTTTGCCTGTTTGTAGAAGTTTTTTATCAGCTTGTTTCAAATCTTTTTTGACGTTTTTTTCTGCATTTTCCGCTGCGTTTTTGGTTTTTTGCTCGGCTTGTTTCAGGTCGTTTTTGACGTTTTGAGAAAGAGGTTTCTTTGCTGATTGTGTTTGAGTTGCGCTCTTGGCTGTGTTAATCGGTACAAATACAGGCGGAGATTTTACCTCTACTATATCAGATGCCTCAGATACTAAAGATGAACAGGAAACAAATATTGCTGCTACGCACAGTGAAAATAACTTTTTTCTCATAATTTTCTATCCTCATTTTTTTGAACAGCAAGATATTAGCATGTTCTTTTGAGAGGGATGTATTCCTCAGGCGGGCAGTTCTTGATGTCTTGTTTGATTAAGTCGTTTAAATGTTTTGTAATAAATTATTTACTAAGTTTTTGTATATAGTAAAATAAACTTAATTTCAAAGAAGAAATGCTGGTGAAAATCCTCAACTAAGCCGTAGCCGTTAAAGTCGGAATATTTTTTGGAAGAAGGCAGCAGACCTTTTTGTTAGTACTTCGTGATTTTAGGGAACACAAAGTTTTTTAGTTTTTTTATTTTTCACGATATCACTGGCAGGAGTGTTAAAAACAGGGGTAAAAGATGGTATCTCCTCTAAGTACTCAGAGCGGAACATGCCCGCATGGAATGGCACCGGGGGCCTGCCCGATTTGTTCCGGGAAAGCAGGCGGAGGCGGCGGAAGTTCTCTGAATACTCCTCGTGTTGCAGGAGAAATGAGCTGGAATCAGTGTTATTATGAAGGTATGTTGATGAAACGTGCTGCCGAATCAGCACAGGAGGCAGCTCTGCAAAGCCAGCAAACGGCATTCTTAAATGCAGTGGCGCATAATAAGATGCTTCAGCCTGTTTTAACTCTGGCGGTGAAAATAAGCCAGATTACACAAAATATACAGGAACTTTTGAGCAAGCCGATATCTGCTGTTTTGAAGGATGGTGCGCAGGCTGTTATGAACTTTGCCCGCAATGTGATGTCTTTTGTCGTGAACAATCCTGTATCAAATATGCTGGCGAGTGCTTTTGAAGGTATAAAGAGTCAATTTATTAATATTACGGATAAACTGGCGGCGATTTACGGAGATTTGAAAAATGCGCTGTCTTCGGTCTTTGAAAAAGGCATAGACCGTGTGAAGAAAAAATTATCAAGCATATTCTCCTTCCTGAAACTGGAAGTTGAAGAAGAAACGGATGACGAGGAGTTGAAGAAGATATTTAATCTGAAAACGCTTACTCAGAAACTAAAGCTGATAATAAAACAAGAGAAAGAACAAGAAGACGATGATAAATCCTAGAAATCCGTTTAATGACATTGAAACAAAACGCCAGCTGAGAAATAATACATCAACCCAGCGCAAAAATATGATAGATACCAAACAGGGTGTGATTATCAACACTATACCGAGGGAAGAATCTTCCGGGATGGCTGATTTGAGAAGTGATTATGTTATCCCCGAGCATGCCGAGCTTCCTCAGGATTTGTTTGTGCCAACCTCATCAAAAGATGATAATAAGAAGAAAAATTCAAAAAATCCTCTTCTGTATCTTGCAGGTGCAACGCTTCTTTTGACCGGTGGTGTCGCAGGAGTTGCAAAACTCGGGAGCAAAATAGCCCGGTCAAAATTGAAAATCCCTCAGCTTAAGACACTTGATGATTTGAAAGACTTGACTGAGAATGCAGCACTTCGCCGCAGTTTCAAAAATTTTGTCAACAACAACAATGAGAAGCTTCCTGATATCGGAAGAAATATGAACCTGAATAAGGAAGAGTTTTTTGTATCTTATATGCTAATCAGAAATCCTGAGATAAAGACTGTTATGGCAACGGCTGCTTTTGCCGCTTTTTCGATAACAGGGTTTGTTCTGAAAAATTTTGTTGACGGGGCAAAATCAATCTGGGTCAAGAAGAAAGAACTCGATGCCGAGAAAAATCTTCAGGAAAATCTTATTGATGTTGAAACACGTGTGTTCAAAGGTAAGAACGAAATTATCAGAAACATGCTTTCTACCACAGCTCTTGAGCTGCAGAGAATTGAATCGAACAAAAAATATGACAGGAGCAAGAAAACATTCAGCGGATTTTTGAGAGGCACTCCAACTTTCGGGCATGGGGAAGATGCAAAGAAGGAAACGCAAACAATTCAAGAAAAAACGAAGGCTGAGGAGAAAAAACAAAATAAGCTCTATCCTCTCATAGGACTCGGGACGGTTGCTGCTTCCGTGTTATTTGCTGCATCGGCGTATAAGAATATCAAAAAAGTAGATAAGCTGCTCGGGAAAACGCATGATGAGCTTTTGAAGAGTGTGCAGGGGCTTTTAGACAATGCGCCTGAGGGTGAGCTTTCAAAATATAAAGATAATGTCGTTGATATAGTAACTTCATTTAACTTCAAGGCTGATTATGCTGATAAAATGCTAAAAAAAGTCGGATGTGACGATGATGTCAGAAACAACGTTGTGAGCAGGCTAAGGCAGTCGAATAATAAGTTTGCAATGACACCTTATGAACTTGGCGGTCTGGCAGGAAACTGGCAGTTCTATTCTTATAACGATGATGCAAGAGGACATTTTTACAACTGGATGATGAATTTAGGTTCCAAGCCTCTTGGTATTTTATCTGTTGTTCTTACAGCCGTTTCAGGCATCGGGTATGTCGGGAAACAGGGCATCGAAGCAATTCGAGATGCAGAGGTGAAGAAGGCAAACACTGATTCTGAACTCGAACTACAAAAGAGTTTGATAAATACCGAGTTAAAGAATTTTTACAGCAAAAAAATGAGTTATATTGAGCCTTTGATGGATGAGATAAGGAAAAAATATCCTGATATCAGCGATGAAGAGCTGAGGAAGATGGCTGATAATGTTTTATCTGAAATCAAAAACGGTCCTCCGTTTGTTTATGCATAAGGAGGAATGATGGATATTTCAAGAATTGTTGCGATGAGAGGCGGATATGTTGCAGGAACTGTCATACCGCCAAAAGTTAAAAGGATAAATTTTCTTGTAAACAATCTCGGAAAAAATGTTGATATGGCAACTCCTCAGAGGAATTATGCCGTTTTTAATATGCCTCTTGTTAACGAGCTTGTTGCTTACAGAGAGGAAGCAGTGCCTGTGATAGAAAAGAAACTTGCAGAAGCTTATGATGAAAAGACAATATCTGAAGGGCTTTATGTCTATGATAGGATGCTTGATGCAGGCGTGAAGGGGATAGATAAAACTTACGGCACTATCTCAAGGTTCAACTCTTCTCAATCTCCGACCGTTCAGGTTCTGTTATCGGGGATTTATCGTAAAACACAGGTTCCTGATGCTTTTGGACCTCTTTGCAGAATGCTTGTCCAAACTTCTCAAAGACCGGTTCCCCCTGTTTTTGACCCGAGCGAGGAGATAGGAGGTGCTATTTTGGAATATATAAGAAACTACTCTTCTCAAAGTTTATACGGACAAAAACAGAGTGTCAGCTGATTTTTGCGAATATTTCTTCCGTGTTTTCAATATCTGAGTGCAAAAAAGAAAAAGTATGTCTGATTGCCGTCATTATATCTTTTTTTGAAGGGAAATAAGCTTCATCAAAAGGCATGAAATATAAATCCATCGGAAGCCCCCCTGTTTTGTTCGGGTAGATGTAGTCAACATTGAGCTTTCTTGCGCCGAGGCGGGTATAGAATTTTATGCGCCGCAGGGTGTTTATATCATCAGGATTTGGCTTTTCGACTTCGAGATAACATCCTTTCAGCTCATTGAAGGTGTTTTTTGCAATGTGAAAAATTTCTGATCCGTAACCGCAGCCGTGATATTCTTTGAGTATGGCAACATAGTCAATCCAGATTGTCTTTGAAAGTTTATCTTCAAGAAAAATCAAATATCCTGTCAGTTTTGAGTTATCGTCGAGGACAAATAGTCTGTAATCAGGCGTGTTCAACAATTTTTTGAAAGTTTCGAAATCTTTGAGTTCTTCTGGAGGAAATTGCTTTTGCATATCATCAAAGATTATCTCGGAGTTTTTTGCTTCTTTTAGTATCAGATTATGTTCGTTGTTCATAACAGAGATTATACCAAAAGAGAAAAAGCTGTCAAAAAGACAGCTTTTGAGTGTGTTTATTGTTATTAATCTTCAAATGGAAGAATAATTATATATTTATGTCCTTTTCTTTCCTTTTTGACTTTTGATACATCTATTGTTTCAGGAAGAATAAAACTTTGGGCAAAAGAAAATTCGCTTTCATTATTTTTGTCTACTTTGCTGCTTTGTCCTGATATATTGACTCTGTTTGGTTTTATGTCAACTTTGATGTTTTTTTCGTTATTGTCAAAAGGTTTGAGATTGATGCAGATTTTATATCCTTCGTTATCTTTGAGCGGTTTAATTTTGACGGGATTTTTTGCCATCAGCTCTTTATCCATTATAAGCGCATCACGTTCAAATCTGTTGAAGTCTTCGTATAATTTTCTTTGTGCCATGAAATCTCTGTTTGGTCGTTCAAATCTTGCGAGCGGATAACCATGTGTGTGTCTTGCCTGATCTACGATGTAGTATGTAGCGAGATAAGCACCAAGGAAAGCTGCAAAGCTGATGAGAAGAACTTTTACCCAGCCAAGTACATGATGCAGTTCATGGTGTTCTCTGTCATAGTCGTGTCTGTTGTTATTTTCGTCCATAATAACCTCCTTTGTTTTCGGCACTTTTGATTTTAAAGAAGTGTTTCCTCTTTTACAATTAGTAAGGTGATTGTCAGGACGGGTAATAAAAATTATTTCAGCTTTTTCTTGAATCCGCTGTTTGCTCCTTTAGGGAATCCTATTTTGGGATAAAAAGAGAGTGCGTCTTCTCTGTCTGATTCAGTGACGAGGATTATTTGTCTGCATTCTTTTTCTTTGGCAAATCTTTCGATTTCAGCCATAAGTGCTTTGCCTATGCCTTTTCTCTGTGCTTCTTTGGCAACAACAAGATTTTCTACAACAAGAAAAGGTTTGCAGGGTCCGTATAATTCCTGGCAGACTATGCCCATAACAGAGCCTATGAGTTTGTTATCTTCTTCTGCACTCAGGAGAAGATAGTCTTCATGGTTGTTTATTTCGTCGAATTTTTCTTTCATTTTTTCTATGTCTGATTTTTCATTCCAGTATAATCTGTAGAGAATTTCGAGTTGCGGAATGTCATCTTTTATCATTTTTCTGATTTTCATTGTGTCTCCAGATTGTTTGCGTCTGTAAAATTCTATGCTAAGAATACTACATCCATGATAAAATTTAAAATATTATCATATAGCAGGTATGGGAAGTTATGATTACGGAAGAAAAAAAAGATATTTCTCTCATAAAAGAGTATAAGATAAAGAGTTATGAAGTTACCCAGAACAATGAGTTGAAGCCTTTTGCACTTTTGCATTATTTTGAGGATGTTGCTTATTTGAATGCTGAGAGCTACGGATTCGGGCACAGTGTTACATCAGCAAAAAATTTGTACTGGTTTGTTGTGAAATATCATCTGAAGTTTGAAGAGCTTCCGCAGGCTTGGGAGAAAATAAAAATCAAAACCTGGCCGAGGAAAAACGGCGGTATCCAGTGTTTGCGTGATTTTGAGATTTATTCTGAAGACGGAAGAAAAACAGGTGTTGCAAGCAGTGCCTGGGTGCTTGTCAGTGTTGACTCAAAACGTCCTGTTAACCCCTTCAAAACTCTTGAGTTTCCGAATCTTCCTGAAGAGAAGGCTCTTGAAACGTCTTTTGAAAAAATTCCTCCCGTTTTGAAAGTTGATTATGAAAAAACTTTTGAGATAAGGTTTGATGACCTCGATATCAACAGGCATGTGAACAATGCGAATTATATAGCATGGGCGACAGAGACTCTGCCTTATGATTTCAGAGTAGAGAATTCTTTAGCAGAGGTAGAAATTCAGTATAAAAAAGAGTGCACCTACGGGATGGTTGTTCTCTCTCAGGTTGAGTATGATGAAGAGAAAAATATTACCCTTCATTCTTTGAAAAATGCCGCGAGCCTCGAAAATCTATGTGATATAAGAATCCGCTGGAAGAAGGTTTGATTTTTATTTTTCATCCTGCAATATCAATCTTTTGCCTGCTTCATCTATGATATCAAAAGAGTATAAGAGTACGTTATTATATTTCGGAGATTTTGTTTTGTCTTTTTTTCTGAAATCTTTTGAGTTTGTTTTGGCTGCTGTTTGCAGGTCTTTTGTGTATTCATATTTCAGGAGATATATTCCGCTAAGTTTATCGGAGGCTTTTTTGAGAAGTTTTCTTTCTTCTTCTGGGATTTTGTCATCAGCGTTGAGTTTTGCATAATTTTGGCTCGCTTTTAGACAGCTTTGTTCTGCTTTTTGGGCAGTTTTTAGAGCTTCTGTCAGATTATTTTTATCAAGGAGTTTTTCTGTTTTATCGCTATATTCCAAACATTCATTTCTTATTTCATATATTTTTTTTACGAACATTGTGTAACTCTCGAAGGGTGTTTGAGGAATATAATTTTTATCACAAGGTTCTTTTAAAAGATTGATATATATTTGTATGAATTGAGTATCTACCCCGTTGTCATTTAATTTTTTATATCTTGAATAATTTACTAATAACACGGGTATTGATACTATAGGGTTGAAGTTCGATTCCATCATTTTTTTTGTATCTTTTGTGGTCAGATACATGGTTTTTCGCAATTTTTTTTGATATTCAATCTCTTTTTTTATAATTTTTCTGTCTTCTTTAGAAAGGCTTTTGGGTATTTCAAGATTTTTATAATTTTGATAAGCTTCAAAACAACTTTTTTCTGCTTCTGAAGGGAAAGGAATGCTTTCTTTATGTTTTTGGTGATCAAGATAGTCTATGGTTTTTTTAAAATCCTTATCACATTGCTCGGAAATATCAAAGAATTTTATTCTAAAAGCAACCATATCCCTGAGCCGGTCTTGATATGGATAAGTCTTTTCTCTGCTGTTCATAGAAAACAGCAGAGAAAAAATAATCACTAAAACCACCATGGAGATAACAACAGGCAGAATTATTCTTTTTTTGAACAATATAATTATCTCCTATGTTTAGCAAGCTTTTATGATTTCATAAGCTGTTTGAGCATCGATGTTGCCGTGTTCTCCGAATTTGCAGCCCCTTTTTTCAAAACGTTCTTTGATTTTTTGAGCAGCTTCTTCGGGGTTGATGCCGTAGTCAGAGAGTTTTGTTTTCATACCGATTGAATTGAAAAATTCTTCTGTTTTCAAAATAGCAAGCTCGGCAGCTTTGAAGTCATCAGAGTCTTTGACATGGTAGACATCTCTTGCGAGGTCTGCGAGTTTTTCAAATTTTGAAGCTTTTTGATTTCTCCATAATCTCGGTAAAACTATTGCAAGCGACTGACCGTGGTCTATACCGTAGAAGGCTGTAAGTTCATGTCCTATCATATGAGTTGCCCAGTCCTGAGTACAGCCTAGCGAGAACCAGTAATTCAAACCGCAGGTAGCACACCAGAATATGTTCGCACGTGCGTCATAATCCTGAGGATTTTTCAGCACTTTGGGTGCTTCCTGAACGAGGGTTTTGATTATGCCGATAGCCCAGTAACTTTGCAGCGGAGTATTTTCTTCGATTGTAGCGAATTGTTCCATTACGTGTACATAGGTGTCGACAATACCGTTGATTGTTTGTTTTTCAGGCAGGCTGTATGTTACCTGCGGGTCAATGATTGAAAATTGAGGATAAACTTTTTCGCTGCAGAAGGAAAGTTTTTCATTTGTTGCATTTTTTGAAACAACAGAATTACCGTTCATCTCTGAGCCTGTAGCGGGGAGTGTAATTATATCTCCGATAGGAAGTGCATCTTTGACTTCGGCACCTTTTTCGAGAATATCCCACGGGTCTTCGCCTTCGTATTTTGATGCTGCTGCGATGAATTTTGTTCCATCGAGAGTAGAACCCCCGCCTACAGCAAGGAGAAAGTCGATGTTTTCTTTTTTTATCAATTCAACTGCCTGCATACAGGTTTCGTATCTCGGGTTTGGTTCAATCCCGCCAAATTCAAATGTTGTGTGATTTTTGAGAGCTTCTTTGACCTGATTGTAGACTCCGTTTCTTTTGATAGAGCCTCCGCCGTAGATGATGAGAATTTTTTTGTCTTTTGATATCAGGTGTTCGAGTTGTTTTATGGTATCTTTACCGAAGATTACTCTTGTCGGGCAATAAAATTCAAAGTTATTCATCACAATTCTCCCTAAACTAACACATCATTAGTTTAGCATTTGAGGCGAGAAAATAGAAATCGGGTTAATGACCTATTTTTAGGAGGGTGACCCCGCTGATGATTAAAATTATTCCAAAAAATCTCATCATAGACATTGCATCATGAAAGAATATTACGCCGATGAGAAATGTACCGACAGCGCCTATTCCTGTCCAGATAGCATAAGCTGTGCCGATAGGGATGTGTTTTTGCGCCATATACAAAAACACTCCGCTAAGAGTCATTGCAACTACTGCAAATAAAATCCACAGAACTTTTGCGGATGTAACCTGTGCCAGCTTTAACCCTACGGGCCAGCCAACTTCAAAGATTGCCGCAAGAAACAAATATAACCAAGACATCATCATAGTCAGATTATTTTATTCTCTTAACACTGTATTGTCAAATCCTTTATATAATCAGGGGTCTTATGATAATATAAATAATAATTTTTATTATTAGGGGCGGGATATGGAAAAATTTATTCAGGGATATTCGGGGTGTGCCAAAACGTCGAAAATGCTTGAAGAAGCTGAATCTCTTTTGAAAGCTAAACGGTGTTCCTTTTCTGAGATGGCATTTGTAACCTTCTCGAAGGCAGAGAAAGAAGAACTTACTGAGAGAAAGAGTGCTTTACCTTTGCTTAAGGAGGTTTGTGTTTTTGATACAGGAGAACTTTGCAAATCTTTTTTGCCTAAAGACTTTAGCGGTTTGCATGAGGCTTTTGTCTACAGGCATATAATCAGTAATATATGCAAAGATTTATTTTCTGATGATTATTCGATGAAGGCTCTTTTGAAGACCGAGTCTTTTTCAAAAGAGTTGTATGAGCTGTTTTGCTTGTTCAGAAAAAATGAAATCAGATATAGCGATTTATCAAATATTTTGGGTAGTGTATCTTTGAGTGATACGGATTTTTGCAGGCTGAAACTCGTATTTGAAGTTTATGACAGATATTGCAAGTTTCTTGAAAATGCGGGCTATTATGATTATTACGGATTGATTTATGCTGCATTGCCGTCTGCATATAAAAAGTACAGATATTTGTTTGTTGATGATGCGGAAGAGATTTCTCCCGGTTTAAGAAAGTTTTTCTCAAAGGTATCAGATGATGTAGTTTTTGTTGAAAATATTTCTTTTTCGCAAAAACAGGGGATAACGGCGACTAAGTGCCTGGAGCAAAAGAGAAATCAGGATATTTTTTGCCGGATTGAGGCAATGAAGCAGAAGTTTTTTGAAGGTTCATCAGCTTCATTTGATTTTGGCAGAAGTGATAGCCTGCGGTATTTGGAGTTTTCGGGTTTTGAAGGGGAAACGGCTTATATCGCAGAAGATATAAAGAAACATCTCTCAGAGGGGGCGAGATTTTCTGATTTTGCGATTGTTCCTCTTGATTTGCAGAAGAAACAACAGCTTGTTGAGTTTTTGAGCGCTTCGAATTTACCGTTGAATGTTGTTGCTTATTGCGAGAAGTTCAGGAATTTTGTATCGAAGATAATCAGATATTTGAATATCTGCGTCATATCGAAAAAACTTTGTCTTGATGAGATTTCAAAAGAGGCTATTTGCGGAGTAAAGCTCAAATCAGCGGTTGATGAGCAGATTTTTCTTGAGGAATTTGATTTATATTTTGAGAATATTTTGTCAGATATTTTTGATGACATATACAAAAAAGACAGATTTGTCTTTTTGCATACATCTTCAAGAAGCAGGTCGCTTTTGTTGAGTGTGTATAAAAATCTCGACATCCTTGGAGATGATGATAAATCAGCTTTCTTGAAAGAAATGAACACTATTAAGGTCGTTTATTCAAAGTTTCTCGAGTCTGATTTTGTCGGGATATCAGATGTTTTGCAGCAGGAGTTTGTGGATGATGAGAGCAGAGAGCTTTTGAAAAAGTTCAGAAACAAGTTATATGCTCTTTCGCTTCTTTATGAAAAGATGGGGCGCAATCTTTGCGGCGAAGTTGTGTTGAGGTTTCTTGAGAGTGATTCCTTGAATGTTTCCGATAACCGGAATTGTGTCAGCATTCTTTCTTTTAATGAAGTCAGGCAGAGGGAGTTCAAATATATTTATATTCCGTCGCTTGGGGATGAGAGTTTCCCGAGGTATGCTCATGCGACTTATTTTGTATCTCATGAAGGAAATAAAAAAGTTTCAGATGCGATTAGGGAGCGTTTTCCTGATTTTTCCGAGTTGATTGCATCTGATAAGTTTATATTTTATGAAGATTTGAAGAATTTATATTATGCACTTGCAAAAGCAAAAGACGGGGTTGTTTTGTCTTATCATACGGGTGAGGCGAAAAAAAGTTCTTCTCCATCAATCTTTTTTGATTTTTTCAAAAATAATGACCATGAAAATTTTTCTGTTGCAGGTGGCGGTTTGTTGAAGAAAATTGAAAATTCTCCTATAGAAACACGGGAAAAACAAATTTCGAAAGCTGTTTTTTCTGATGATGATGTTTTGAAGCTGAATGCCTCGTCTATTTCTGCTTTTTTATCCTGTGAGAGAAAGTTTTTTTATAAGAATGTTTTGAACTTGAAAGAAAAAAGTTCGTTTCAGGCAAGTTACGGGACTGTTGTGCATGCGATACTCGAGGTATTCAACAAAACATGTCTTGAAAATTATACAAAGGAACGTCTGCTATTTCTTGCAGAGATTTTATTCAATGCAAAATTTGATAATGAAATCGCCTTAAAAACAGGTTATAACCAGCTTGTTGTATCACTGGTCAGCTCGACAGATGATTTGAGTTTAGCAGAGATGAAGAAAAAATTTCTCTCAGCTCTTGAGTCTATGGAACAGGGTGGCTTTTTTGAGGAAGCTCCTGAGAGTGCCTGCTGTGAGAAATCATTTGAATTTGACCTGCCGGGTGTAGATGGTGTTGTCATTAACGGTAAAATCGATGTTGTTCTCTCAAAAAACGGGGAGTATTCGCTTGCTGATTATAAAACAGGCGAGCCTAAACGTCCGCTGTCATATTATTTGAGTGATTACGGCGTGAATTTTGAGAGTGATTCTTCGAGAAACAAAGGTGTATTTAGCGAAAATAACGTCAAAAACTATCAGTATCAGATACCGTTGTATTATCTTGCACTGCAGAATGCTGAGAGTTTGAAAGAGTTTAAAAACAAGGTAAAGACTCTCGGGCTTAAGTATATCCGCCCGTCAATAAGAGGGGAGAAAAAAGGGTATTTTGAGGATATTATTTCCTCTGATGTTATAGAAGAAAAAAAAGATAAGATTATTGAAAATATTTCAAAAACAGTTATAGATAAGCTAAGGGGGATTACTTCTTTTTCAAAGACAGCAGATAAACGTAGCTGCAATTCATGCGCATACGCATTTTTATGCGGCGAGGAGGAGTCATCTGATGTTGAACAGTAGGGCATTATTCTTTGATGAGCTTAATAAAAATCAAAGAACAGCAGTAGAAAATTCGATTGATACATGCACAAAGATTGTAGCCGGAGCAGGCACCGGGAAGACAAAGATTATATCAAAACGTTTTGTGAAGCTCGTTTTTGACTTGATTGAGAGAGGTGTTGATGAGCCGTCGTCAAAGCTGCTTGTAATTACATTTACTGACAAAGCGGCAGGGGAAATGAAAGAAAGAATTTTGAAAGAGCTGCGCATAAGCGGGGTTGGCTGTGATGTTGACAACTTGTGGATATCTACGTTTCATGGTTTCTGCTCGAGGATTTTAAGACGTCATTCAATTGAAGTCGGCTTATCACCGTCGTTTAAGCTTGCAGATGAAGATACTCTGTCAAAAAAATATGATTATCTTATTCAAAAAATCAAAGAAGGCGAGGTTTCTACAATTGAAGGTTTTGATAAAATCTCCAAAACTTTAGGCTTTGGCGGAGAGATTCTCTGTGTTGATAAGCTTACATCTCTTTCTGATATTGATGATATTGATGATATTTTTGAGAATATATTCAGCGTAATAAAAAAAGTGAAGGCTCTCGGGCTGACACCTTATGAGTATTATAAGAGGACATCCTTCTCAACTGAGAGATATAGACATACTCTTGATAAAATTCCGTTCGGTTTTTCTTCGAAAGAAGAGTATATTACTGAATGGGAGAAAGTTTTGGACGATTATATCGATGATTTTTGCCAGAGTCCAGATGATGCCGTAGCTGATGTTATGTCAAACAGCAGCGTGCTGAAGAAAAACCGGTCGCCAAAACCTGAGAAGTGGACACGCAGTGAAACGTTTGAGGACACTGTAAATAAATCTAATGATTTGTCTTTGTATCTTATAAAAGTCAGTGCGCTTGTTTATGCGCTTTATCAAAATGAACTTGAGAAAGCTGACCTTGCTGATTTCGATGATTTGATAAACAAAACTGTTGAGGTTTTCAAAAATAATTCCTCGGTGCTAGAGTATTACAGAAATTATTTTGAGCATATTATTATCGATGAATTTCAGGATACAAACGGCTCTCAGCTCGAGTTAATAAAACTTCTGCTTAAAGAAGAGAGTCCTAATTTGACATATGTAGGCGATAGGAAACAATCTATATACGGTTTCAGGTATGCACAGATGGAGAATCTCGATGTTCTGCAGAAGTTTGTATGCGAGAAATATCATGAGAATTATCCCGAAATAAAACTTGATATAAACTATCGTTCCACTCCAGAGGTGTTAGAGGCTGTGAATTATGTGACAACAGACTTTTTGCATCTTGATGAGTGTCTTGAGGCGCACAAATCTTCTTTTGATATAAGGGTGAAGAATACGATTCTCACAGGCTGCCAGGGGGCTTATGATTTGAATGAGAAACAGGCTGATTATATTGCATCTGAGATATTGCGTCTGAAAAAAGACGGAAGTGTATCTTACAAAGATTTTGCAATACTTGTGAAATCTCATGCTCAGGCTGAGTTTTTGGATTCAAGATTATCAAAGTATGGTATCCCGAGTGTAAAACGTGTTAATACAGGATTTTTTGAAAGTGATGTTGTTAGGACTGTTCTTGCTATGTTCAGGCTTGCAAAGAACAGTTTTGATGAGCTTGCATTCATAAAAATTTTATCGTTATATTTGTCTGATTATGACCTTTTTGCTCTCAAAAAAGCTGTTGATACGGCTGTTATGGCAGAAATATCCGATTATGATGAACTGAAGAGAAAGAATCTTTGCGAAAAAATAATTTTTCTCAAAGAGTATGAATTGTTTGACTCTCTTGAAGTTGAAGATTATATCAAAGATTTAGTATCTAAAATTTTTTCTGTTTGCTCATATATCAACAAACATCAAACAGATATGTCTTTGCTGCAGATTTTTTATCGTTTTATCAACGAAATCAAGCCTTATACGGCTGATAATCAGATTGCCGCATATAAGGCGGAGATGAATTTAAAAATCCTCGAGAGAGTGATTGCTGATTTTATGAAAAGCGAGTATTCCATATCGATTGATAAGCTTTTATCTTATATCGATAAAATCAAATCGGACAGGAATTTTGAACTCCCATCAGCCGGTATGGCAGAAGTTGACGCTGTTCGTCTGTTGACGGTATATGCAAGCAAGGGGCTTGAGTTTCCTTATGTCTTTGTCTGCGCTGTGCGTAATTATGTATCAAGGAGCGAAGGGAAGATTGTTCTTGATTTGCAGTACGGGAATAAACCCGGATTCGGTTTGATTTTAACAAAACTTTCAGGAGAAGATACCCCTCAAAATGTTGTATATAAAGAACTCTGGAAGAAAGTCAGAGAGAAAAACGAGGAGTTGAGATTGTTTTATGTCGCTTTATCACGGGCTGAGAAATATCTTAATATTATAAGTTTTGAAGACTGTAGTTCGATGAAGGCTGCTCAATATACCCTTGAGGTGCCTCCATCTGTTGAAAAAGAAAATATAATTTGTGAATAAGAATTGTGTTATAATTTTAAAAAAACTTTAGGAGGAGTTGTGTATGAAACAAGATTTGAAATTTTTTGCAGTTGCTCTAGGTGCCTTCGTTTTGGGTATGGGCTTGAATAACTTTGCGATGTCAGGTGTTCCTGCAAATTATAAAGTAGCTGTTGTTGATGTACAAAAAGTTATATCTCAATCTTCGCAGGTGGAGGCTCTCAAAAAAGACCAGCAGGCAAAGATGAACAATCTTATTAACTTTGTAGATACAGCAAGAAAAAACATTGCAAAAGAAAAAGACCCGAAGAAACGCAAAGCGCTCGAAGATAAATACAACAAAGAGTTTGACTCAAAAAAAGCGGCAATAGAAAAAGAATACATTACAAAACTGAAAGCTATAGATACAAATATATCAAATATCGTAAATGCTAAAGCAAAAGCAGGCAATTATAATCTTGTTCTTGCAAAAGGCGTAGTCCTCTTTGGCGGAACTGATATTACCGCAGAGATTTCAAAAGCTGTAAAATAATTATTTTTTACATACATCTGAAGGAAGTTTGCGTTATGCTGCTTCCTTTTTTATTTTGAAAAATTTGTTCAGCACGAAGAATACAAGATAATAAACACCCATAAGAACAATAATTTCGTAAATTGATTTTGTATGCCCCTCCGAGTGTTGAAGAAGTTCGTACAATCCGTATACTGGAAGGAAGGAGAGGAGTATCAGGCATATTTTGCGATATGGTACCTGCCATTCGAGATTTGGGATGACGATTATTATGCTTAAAAGAAAATACAGAATATTTGCGAATAATGTAGCAATCCCGACGCCGATGAGCCCGAGAGAAGGAATGAGAACTATATTCAGAATAACTCCGATAATTCCTGAGGCTACTTTTATGATTGTATCAATATGAGTTTTATTTATCAGATGATATTGCATGGTTGTATATTCTGCAAAACTCAGGAAAAATGCCGAAAAACCGAGATAAGGCAGCAGAACATAGGCATCTAAAAATCTCTGATGAGCAAAGAACAAAACTATTTCTTTAGAATAAAAAGAACCTATTGCTATGATAGGAAGGGAAATCAACATGAAATATTCTGTTAGTTTTGATATTACCGGACGAACGTCTTTTTTTTCGACATATAGGTTGATTATGCGGGGAAAGGCAGCTATCGGAATGATTGCAAAGATTGTCATGAGCAGGGGGAAAGTGAGATTATATCCGACTCCCATCAAGCCGACAGATGAAATGCCTTTTATGCGCTGAAGTATGAATTTATTGCTCTGAGTCATTCCCCACACGCTTATTGAGGCAATTGCAATCGGAGCCCCGTAGATAAACAGTGTTTTCAAAATGTTGAACTGAATTTTTTCAAACTTGAAGTAAGAAAAAATATTGCTCTGGAATAACAACAGGATATCTATGAGCGAAATAGATATCCCCATTGCAAGCAGAATGGACACTCCTCCGAGATTTGTTGTTTTGATTATTGCAACAGCCATCGCAATGGTCAAAAACTGATTTAAAATAGTCGAGAACGTGTATGCATTAGGCTTTATCTGCGCTCTCAGGATTTGGAATAAAAGTGCTCTGATTGCAACCGGTATAATCAGTATAAGAGTAGCAAGAAACACGTTTATCGGTATTTTGAAGAAGTCGCAGAAATTATCTTTGAAGAAAAATGCGGTTAAAAATAACGCAGATAGATTTATAACCAGAAGTACAAGAAGAGTTGTCAGGTATTTCGGGATGTTTTCATTTATCTGATGCACTCTGAAAAATCTTAGCCCTGATAGCCCTATCCAATCAGAAAAAATTATGCACAGAAAGGAAAGTGCCGCTACAGCCATGGCATAAAGCCCATACTCCTGCGTTGTGAGAAGATGGGTATAAATCGGAACAACAATCAGATTCCCGAGAAATCCGACTATTTTTGACGGCGAATATTTCAACATATCCGTCAAAATAGGCTTCATCTGCTCGTCTATATTATTTTCAACTTGTTTGTTTGCTGTTATCTCAGACATAATGTACTTATATTACGATAAAACAGGAATAAACTTATCGTATAAAAGTATGTTATTGGAAAAATGCATTGAAAATTTGGGATTCATATAGCAAATTCCACCCAAAATTTCCAAAACAACGTCATACTGAGCATTAGCGAAGTATCTAAACAAAAAAGGATTCTTCGGAATAAAGCCCTTAGAATGACGGATTTTTAATAGTACCTCTGAAATTTGCTATATAAATTCCGAAAATTTCAGATATCTTTTAGATATGAAGGTTCTTTTCTCATATTTTTATCTTAGAAATAAAAAAAATAATTGCTTAAACCCTGATATATTTTGTATAATAAAACAATCTCCGGATATATATTTAATAGCTGAAAGGACAGATAGTTATATGAAAATACAATCACAGATTTTGGTAGCACTCGGCCTTGGTGCAAAACGAAACTGGCATATATTCTTTGCGATTATCGCAGGTGCCATCGTCGGAGCTCTTTTCCCCGCTGCAAACCATCCTACGGTAAATGAAATATTTACTTTCGCAGGTCAGGTGTTTATAAGATTAATACAAATGGTTGTTATACCACTTGTCGTTAGTGCGATTATTGTCGGTATAGCAAGTTTGGGCGATGGAAAACAACTTGGCAAAATCGGTTTGAAAATGGTTTTGTATTATGCATTTGTAACTATCGCAGCTGTCGTTATCGGTGCGGTGCTGGGCGGTATTTTTTCTCCTGGGACAAATCTCGAGGGCTATATCAGCCCTCAACAGGCAATGGAAGCGCAGCAGCAGTTTAATGCTACAGCGGCAGCCCAAAAAGAAAATATTACCAACATGTATTTGAATATGATTCCGAGCAACCCCATTCACTCTTTAGCAAACGGTGATATGGTTCCTATCATAATCTTTGTATTTATTCTCGGTTGCGCTCTTGCCGTAATCGGTGAGATTAACAGACCTGTTGTTTCATTCTTCGAGTCAATATTTGCCTCGACCATGAAAATAACGGACTGGATTATGGTGCTTGCAATGCCCGGTATTTTTGCTCTGACTGCGGCATCTGTTTCGAACTACGGTCTGTCTGTTTTCGGAGATATTTCAAAATTTCTTATATTAATTTTTGTCGGATTTATCCTACAGCTTACGGTTATATATCCTTTGTTGGTAAAACTTTTCAGCAAGCTTAATATATGGTCAATCTATAGAGCATCTGCAGAAGCTATGATGGTTGCTTTTGGTACAGCAAGCAGCTCTGCAACTCTTCCTGTAACTATTGCCTGCTGTGAAAGAAGAGTCGGTATTTCAAATAAGATTTGCAGCTTTGTTCTTCCTCTCGGTGCTACCATGAATATGGATGCAACAGCTTTATTCCAGACACTCTGCGTAATCTTCCTGACTCAGGCTTATGGTATTCAGCTTGATTTTCTGACAATAGTAATGGTTTGTTTATTTGCAATAGTTGCCTCAAGCACCTGCGCAGGTATCCCCGGAGCAGCGTTGATTACTATTGCTCTTGTTCTTAAAATACTTGGTCTGACACCTGAACAGCTTGTACAGGGATTTGCAATTCTCTTCACTATTGATAGAATTGTTGATATGACAAGAACTATGTTGAACGTCACCAGTGATATTGTTGTTGCCTCAGTTATTGCTGATAACGAGAATGAAATCGACAGAGAACTCTTGAGCAATCAGGAAACATGGAAAGAAGTTGTTTAACTTTTTTTAAAATTGACAAAAAAGACCGGCTCACCAAGCCGGTTTTTTTATGGTTTTTAAATTGTTAAATTTTTCTTTATTTTTTGAGGTATTTTAAATTTTGTTGCTTAAATTATAATATAAGGTTCAATAGAAAAATAAATAGAATAAGAAAGGGAGTGTCATACTCATGGGAAAAACAATAGGTATTGATTTGGGAACAACAAACTCCGTAGTAGCGGTTATGGAAGGCGGTAAACCTGTCGTTATAGCAAACGCTGAAGGTTCTCGTACAACCCCTTCTATTGTTGCATTCTCAAAAACAGGAGAAAAATTGGTCGGTCAACTTGCAAAAAGACAGGCAATTTTGAACCCTGACAGAACGGTTATAAGTATTAAACGTCATATGGGAACTGATTTCAAAGTTAATATCGACGGAAAGGATTATACTCCGCAAGAAATCAGCGCAATGATTTTGAGAAAACTTGCTGATGATGCATCAAAATATTTGGGTGAAAAAGTTACATCAGCTGTAATCACTGTACCTGCTTACTTTAATGACTCACAAAGACAGGCAACAAAAGACGCAGGTAAAATTGCAGGTCTTGATGTTTTGAGAATCGTAAACGAACCGACTGCTGCAGCTTTGGCATACGGTCTTGAAAAAGAAAAAACGGAAAAAGTTCTTGTATTCGACCTTGGCGGCGGTACATTCGATGTTTCAATCCTTGAAATAGGCGACGGCGTCCACGAAGTTCTTTCAACTTCAGGTGATACTCACTTAGGCGGTGATGATTTTGACCAGAAAATTATGGACTGGCTCGCTGATGAGTTCAAGAAAACGGAAGGTATCGACCTGAGAGCTGACAAACAAGCTATGCAACGTTTGAAAGAAGCTGCTGAAAAGGCAAAATGTGAACTTTCATCAGTTGTTGAAACAAACATCAATCTTCCGTTTATTACGGCTGACGCTAACGGACCAAAACACCTTGATGTTTCTTTGACAAGAGCTAAATTCGAAGAATTATCTCACGATTTGCTTGAACGTTGCAAAAAACCTGTAGAGCAAGCTTTGAAAGATGCTAACCTTACAAAAAATGATATAAATGAAGTTGTCTTGGTCGGCGGTTCAACTCGTATTCCTGCTGTTCAAGCTCTGGTAAAAGAATATACGGGCAAAGAACCTAACCAGTCAGTTAACCCTGATGAAGTTGTTGCTGTTGGTGCTGCTGTTCAGGCAGGTGTTCTTGCAGGTGAAGTTAAAGATATCGTTTTGTTGGATGTAACTCCTCTGACATTAGGTATCGAAACACTCGGCGGTGTTATGACCCCGCTTGTCCCCAGAAACACAACAATCCCTGTAAGCAAATCACAGGTATTCTCAACTGCTGAAAATAACCAGACAGCTGTAGATATTCACGTTTTGCAAGGTGAAAGACCGATGTCCAAGGATAACAAATCTTTAGGTATGTTCAGACTTGACGGTATTCCGCCTGCTATGAGAGGCATTCCTCAAATCGAAGTTACATTTGATATTGATGCTAACGGTATTGTAAATGTTTCCGCTAAAGATAAGGCTACAAATAAGGAACAAAAAATTACAATCACTAACTCATCAAATCTGTCTGAACAGGATATTGACAGAATGGTCAAGGAAGCTGAAGCTAACGCTGAGGAAGACAGAAAACACAAAGAAGAAGTCGAAATCAAGAACAACGCCGCTTCTTTGGTCAATTCGGCAGACAGACTGCTCAAAGATTTTGAAGGTAAAATTTCTGACTCGGATAAAACAAAATTGGAACAAGAAAAAGCTGCATTGCAGAAAGCTCTTGATGAAAATAAACCGGGCTCTGAAATCAAAACTCTTGCCGACCAATTCCAGCAGACAATATTCGCAATTTCTCAGGCAGCTTATCAGCAAACAGCTGAGCAGCCACAGGCTGATGCCGGAGCATCAGGACAGGCTTCTGATAATCAAAGTTCATCAGGTTCTGATGATGATGTTATTGATGCAGAGTTCACAAAACAATAAAAAACACAGCGTAAAACTTTTTTTCAAGGTCTTTCGAAAGAAAGACCTTTTTTATTTATATAATTTATCTTTTTACGGATACAATTACCATAGACAATCTTGAGAAAAAAGCATTCCAATCATTCGTTTTCATTCTGAGAACGAAGTCCGAAGAATCTGTTGTGAAATTTGAATAAAAAAGAATTCTACCTAAAAAATTGTTTGCATTAGTTTAAAAAAGATTGTTTTTCTCTCGAATTTGTCAGACAATCTTTTTTGTGCGGAAAATGAAGGAGCGATATTTTGTCAAATGTTATTGTAATCGGTGCTCAGTGGGGAGATGAAGGAAAGGCAAAGATTACCGACCTGCTCACTGATGAAGCGAGTTTGGTAATCAGATATCAGGGAGGATGCAACGCAGGGCATACTGTTGTTGTCAAAGATGAAACATTCAAATTCCATCTCATACCATCAGGAATTTTGTACGGTGATAAAATATGTCTGATTGGAAACGGCGTTGTGATATATCCTGATGCTCTGAAAAAAGAGCTTGATGGTCTTATATCTCGAAATGTCGACACCTCAAAGCTGAAAATCAGCCCGCTTGCACATATTACAATGCCTTATCATATTGATATCGATTCAAGCAGTGAAAAGAACTTGGGGAAAAACAAAATCGGCACAACAAACAAGGGTATCGGTCCTACTTATGTTGATAAATTTGACAGAATAGGCATAAGAGTTGAGGACTTGTTTGATGAAGAACAGCTTAGTGCAAAACTCGACAGGGCAATAGCTCTCAAAAATAAACAACTGGAAGGTGTTTACGGCTTAAAACCTTATACAAAACAGCAGCTGCTTGATTATTGTGCGAAGGCTGCTGAGATAATCAAACCATATCTGTGCGAGGATGCTGTTTATATGGTGTCTGACTATCTGAAAGAAGGTAAAAATATCCTTCTTGAGGGTGCTCAGGGAACTATGCTTGATATTGACTACGGAACGTATCCTTATGTTACAAGTTCAAATCCTATAGCGGGAGGTGCATGCACAGGAAGCGGCGTTGGACCTGCATTTGTTGATGAAGCTGTCGGCATAAGCAAAGCATATCTGACAAGAGTCGGAGAAGGTCCTTTCATTACTGAATTGAATGATGAATATGGTAAAAAACTCCTTGAAATCGGACATGAATATGGAGTGACAACAGGAAGACCAAGACGCTGCGGATGGTTTGATGCTCTTGTATCAAAATATGCCGTTATGGTAAACGGTTTAACCTCCATGGCTATTACAAAACTCGATGTGTTTGATACTTTTGATGAAATAAAAGTTTGTGTCGCTTACAAAGACAAGAGAAACGGCAAAGTCTACGATAAATATGTCACAAACATCAATGTTCATAAATATTTGGAACCTGTCTATGAAACATTCCCGGGGTGGAAAATTTCTACTTCTGATGTGAAGTCGTTTGATAAGCTTCCTGAGAATGCCCGAAACTATATCAAGGCACTTGAAAAACTAATAGGATGCAAAATCTCCATAGTTTCTGTCGGCCCTGATAGAGCGCAGACAATTGTTTTGAGCAATCCTTTTGAGAAAAAATAATTTTTTCAAAAAAAAATACTTGACTCTAAAGTATGCTGTTGGTATCTTATACATACGGTGAGAGCCGAAATAACAAAATAACATTGAAAATTGAATAATATTTAAAAAATGCGTCTGTAGCTCAGCAGGTAGAGCACTCCCCTTTTAAGGGATAGGTCGCGCGTTCGAATCGCGCCAGACGCATTTTTTATTGCAATTCTTTCATATCTTCGTTGAAATTTGCCCTCAGCTCGTCTAGGTTTTCGTCAAAATCCTCCTGTGTTGAGTCAAATTCGGACATTTTTTGTTTTAGGTTTTCATATTCTTCTTCGCTCAAAGACTCTTTCAACGCACTGTCTATCTCATCCCATTTTTGCGCGGTGTGTTCTCTTGCCATATCAGAAGCCAGTGTGAAGCCAGATATTCCGTATTTATCTTCATAGAGTTCATCAGCTATGGTGCCCGGTTTATCTTTATTTATGCCATAGTGAGATATTGATGAATCATCTTCGTAAAGAGCATCATAGTTCGCTGATAAATACAATTTATAAAACGGATTTATTTGATCCAGAAACTGTGAGAAATAAGAATAGTCACCTGTCTTGAACTTTTCAGGGTCGTCAACATTCGGGTTGTCGATGTCTTCATTCCACAATTCATCTTGATTTAAGTTTATCCAGTTTGTATGGGAATAAAAGTCCTGTATGTTATGAACCAAACGTCCGAGGTCGTAGAACGCCTGCTCATAAAGTTCATCTTCTTCGGCTCCGTCAGCTTTTGCAGCTTCAATAAAGTCTTCAAGAACAACATCCTGCGCATCTTCAAGAAATTCATCGCATTTCTCAAGACTCGTTTTGTTGAAGTGTTGAGCGCTGAGGTCATAACCGTCTGTTATGCCTTCTTTGTAATCTCTCAGCTCGTCTGAATCAATATTGCCCTTTTCTATATAATTTACGGCATATCCGTTAAAGCTTGTTCCTAACGCCTCATTTGTGATTGAGGTATGATATTTCCCTATCAAAATTTTTGTCCTCTTATCCCTCTTTTATATATTTATAAAAACATTTTTGCGGTAAAAATTGCCTAATAATTCTATTTTTAGTCTAAAATTTGATTTATTATGCATAAATATTATTTGAATTTTGTATACCGGTAATTAAAGACAAAACCAAATCAGCACTCATCATTCTTGATTGCATCATAAGTGTAGTAGCTGATTGTTGAAGTATTTGATTTTTTACTAAATTTGAAGTTTCTTCAGCAATATCTGCATCTTGTATTGTTGATTGTGCAGATGAAAGGTTCTCTATTCGTATTAAATGGCTTTTTTGAACTGATTCAAGTCTGTTTATATTTCCGCCTATATTTGCTAGTTGAGTTATAACATTGTTTATCATTTCATCTATTGTATCAATATTATTTCGAGAACTGTTTGCTGTTGAAAAATCAGGCTCAAAATCAAGCAGACTGAAACTTATTTCTATACTTATTACTGAATTCTCATCAGATTTTGTTCCTATCTGCAAATCGCAGACAAACGGTTCTGGCGGCGTTATGTCAACTACGTTATTATATGTTGTATTTTCTCCTCTGTTAATCATTGTATTTCGATCGCCGCTTCCTCCGTCTATTCTGTTATTTGTTCCAGAGTTAATTAAAAATCTGTCTTTTCCTTTACCACCGTTTATTGTGTTATTATCTCCGGTTATTTCAAAATTGGTGGCACCACTTCCCACATTATTATAAGAATTTTGATTACCGTTTATAGTAACTTTATTTGTTGTATTGTAAGCTGTAATTATATTATTATAAGACCCGATTATTTCTATTTTATCGCTATTACCATCAAGAATAAAAATATTACTATCCCCGTAAGAGGAAATAGAATAGTCGCCTTTATTATTCATTATAAGATTAGAGTTCCCAAAAATTATTATATCTGTTTTTTTAGTATCGGGATAGGTTTCCAGCCGATTGCCGGAACCGTTGATTGTAACTTTATTATTAACTCCAGTTGTAAAAACTGAGCAATTATCAGCATTTACGGTTATTTCATTATGACCGGAATATGTATAAACAGAAATATGATTACTTCCTGACAATATTGTAATATTATCCGCAAGATTGCTTCCATTTATTTTTATTTGGCTTCCTTTTATAGCAATATTGTTATCTTGGTTATCGGCAGATGTAATAGTTATATTAGAACCTTCTACAGTTAATAGCTTTGTATCTGCACTGTAAGAGTAAGATATTGTGGAAGATGACTCGGAATCATTTATTACCGTATAGTGTTTGCCATCAAGGGTGAGAGTTTTTGTTTCATCTTTACTGGAAAAAATTATAGTTCCACTTCTGCTAGAATTTGTTGATGATGTCGTTTGAATTGATGATAAATTATTTGTTTGTTTTGTTTCCGGAACATGTTTGATATTTGTTATTTTTTTATTGTAATTTGATATATAAGGGGATGATTGTATTGTAGCGGTTTGTGTATTTTTACTTACAGATTTTTCAAACAAATTTACTCCATTAAAATTAGTTGATTTTGTTATTTGTTCAATTTGATCAACAAGCAGTTCTGCTTCTTGCTGCATTGCATTCCTTGAGCCTTCTCCCCATAAATTAGAAGACGCTTGTACTGATAAATATTTAATACGTTGTAAAATATCAAGAATATTTTTAAGTCCCCCTTCTGCCGTTTGCAAAAGAGCTATTCCATCTTTTGTATTTTGCTGTACTTTACCTAGAGAGCTGATATTTGAAGATAATTTTTCTGACAAACTTAATCCAGCTGCATCATCCTCACAGGTATTAATTTTTAGTCCGCTTGATAGTCGTTGCATACTAAGGGAGAGCTTTTTTGTTGATTGATTTAAAGCCCTTTGCATTATAATATTAGATGTTAAAGTATCTATACTTAACATATACCTTTTAAATTCTGATAATACTATTTCCCTTATATATTTTTATTATAAAAAAATGTAATAATATTTTTAATACAACTAAAGTTTTTTTTTAGTAATACTTTAGTTATATGTTATGGACAGCATTGTTTTTTCAGGCATAAATTATCGCATAAGATGAGCGTGACAACTTCGCCCGCTTTGGCATGGTATTTCAACCCCGGGGTTACAAGTCCCGTAATAAGCCCGATGCTTGTTCCTATTGGAATACCTATTGCATAAGCTACCCCAAGACGAAGAGGATGCGGGATAAATGCAAAACCTGTTGCCGCTCCTGCGCCGACAACCCCAAGTCCGAGGGTATAAGCGCTGAGTTTACCTGCTGTCATCCAGGGACCTTCTTTGAGTGCTCCGTCTTCAGTGAACGGCTTTCCTGACATAACAACAGCACTCCCATCAGGCAATATAAGACACTCAAACTTTAGAAAAACTCTTGCGTTTTTATTTGGAATTCTTTGTTTTTCTATCTTCAAAACGGTTGCGACAACTCTCGAACCTGATGGAATGAGAAGAGTTCCCTCCTGTGTGTAAATGCTTTCTGGCACGCTAAAATTAACTCTATCTCCTGCTTTTGCGCATTCTGACCAGAATTTGCATTCAAATGCAACTTTGAAGATATTTCCTTTGCATATGATATTTCTCAGGTTTGTTATGATAACCTCATCAGATAGCGCACCATCTTCACAGAACATATGCTCGGTTCTTAAAACCCGTTCTTCATCAAGGCAGCTTTCTGCAGAAGCATTGAGGTTAAAAAATATAAGAGAAAATAAAATAAACAGTCCTAATCTTTTCATATCCATAATATGTAAAATTTTTGCAAATTTTGCCATTGCCGATGAGGATTAGTTCTGATTGGCTGTTTATTTTTTATCTCCGATCTGGTTTACTGCAACGCCTAGGATTGACAGGACAATTGATCCGAGCAGTGCACTCCAAAAACCGTCAACGGCAAATCCCGGGGTTATATGACCCGCTAATAAAAGCAGCAGAGCATTAATCACAAATCCGAACAGTCCGAGAGTGAGGATGTTGATAGGCAGTGAGATAAGGAATATAAGAGGTTTTATGAAAACGTTTATAATCCCGAGAATTACGCATACCCACAATGCGCTCCAAAAACCGTCAACGCTGATACCCGGGATTAACCATGCGGTGAACATCACTGCCAGTGCAAATAAAATCCATCTAAGAATCCAAAACATAATTAAACCTCCTTTTTTAGTCATTATAAAACATAATGCCATATGAATGCATCATCAAAAAAGTTAACCTACTTGAAGATAATTGTATAAATATTTTTTAGTACCTGATTTTTTCTCGTGATAAAATAATCTCACTATGGACAATAAATATCTGATAGCTATAATTCTTACTTTGATGGCAGGCATGTCGACTGTCCTCGGCGGTTTTTTGACTTTTTTTGTAAGACGGGATAATATGAAAGCGCTGTCTATAGGTTTGGGATTTTCTGCCGGCGTAATGATTTATGTCAGTTTGACGGCGATTATGCTTGATGCCCAGCAGATGCTTGGAATGTCTTTTTCTGCTCATACATCATCTGTCATAAGCTTTTTTGCCTTTTTTGCAGGCATTGCGATTGCAACGCTTATAGACTATTTTATTCCTGATCATATCGAAACGGATTTGTTTTCT
Organism: Candidatus Adamsella avium; assembly: GCA_904420445.1. Taxonomy (GTDB): domain Bacteria; phylum Cyanobacteriota; class Vampirovibrionia; order Gastranaerophilales; family CAJFVJ01; genus Adamsella; species Adamsella avium. Next base: position 53,271 of record CAJFVJ010000002.1, read on the forward strand.
TCTCCTGCCGAATGTGACCATAAAATACACAAAATAAAAAGAGCGGGATTGATTACCGCAGTAGCTGTCGCCGTACACAATTTTCCCGAAGGAATGGCGACGTTTCTTGTATCGAGTCAGGATGTAACCCTTGGTATTCCTGTCGCTATAGCGATAGCTATTCATAATATCCCAGAAGGAATAGCAATTGCACTGCCTATTTTTCATGCAAGCGGGCAGAAAAGGCAGGCAATATTTTATTCGTTCTTATCAGGTATATCAGAGCCGGTAGGCGGTGTTCTCGGTTTTATTCTTTTGAAGACCATTATGCCTCCTAGCATGGTCGGAGCAATGTTTGCGGCTGTCGCCGGGATTATGGTTTATATCTCATTTGATACCCTTTTGCCTCTGGCAAGAGAGTACGGCGAAAACCATCATGTAATCATAGGCATTCTTACGGGAATGTTTATGATAGGGTTGAGTCTTATTCTTTTATAAGTTTTTGTTCAAAAAATCACGATTAACGGGTGAGTTTTGTTACGATTAAACTTCTAAAAGTCACGTCTGTATTGCTTTTTCACGAAAAAATTTAATTAAATCTTTACATTTTTTTGATTATTTGATGTTAAAATTTTATTGTAATGGTTAACTGAAGGGTAAGAATATGCAAAATCCGAATAATACAACAGAACTGAAGAAGGAAATACTCGTCAGGCTGATAAAAGCTTTTTACAGCGATGACTTTGCAAAAACAGCGGATAAAATCCCGTTTGATATGCGTCCGAAAAATGCTGAAATTCCTTATAGATGCTGTATATATAAAGAAAGAGCTATCTTAAGACAAAGAGTAATTGCTTCATTAGGGCACAATGTCGAGAGCGATGATGAGATGAAACCTCTTTATAACTACGCTCAAGAGGCTATGCAACGTGAAAATTTGGAAGAAGATATTCTCACGGTAATAGATACTGCATGTCATGGATGTGTCCCGAACAGAATATATGTTACGGATTTGTGCCAGAACTGTGTTGCAAAACCATGTATCAATAGCTGCCATTTCAATGCAATCAGCTCTATAAACGGAAAATCAGTTATTGACGGTAATAAGTGCAAGGGATGTATGAAGTGTATGCAGGCATGTCCTTACAATGCCATTGCAAAGATTATTGTTCCCTGCGAAAACAGCTGTCCGACAAAAGCTATCCACAAAAACGAACATGGACATGCCGAAATAGACTTTTCGAAATGTATCGGATGCGGTGCTTGTGTGGCAACATGCCCGTTCGGTGCCGTACATGAAAAAAGTCAGGTTATAGATGTTTTGCGCAAAATCAAGGAAGGCAAAAAACTTGTTGCAATGCTAGCGCCATCAGTTGTCGGTCAAATACCGTTCAGCATAAATAAAATAGCGCAGGCATTGATAGATATAGGCTTTTATAAGGTTATTGAAGTAGCCAGAGGCGCTGATATTACTGCTGTAAATGAAGCAAAGGACTTCAAAGAAAGAATGGAAAAAGGCGATAAGTTTATGACAACGTCTTGTTGTGCTTCTTATAAAGAACTTGTCAGAAACCATGTTCCTGAGCTTGCGCCTTTTGTGTCTGCCACTTTGACTCCGATGGCTTATACGGCAGAGATAGCAAAAAAAGAAGTTCCTGATTGTTTGAGCGTGTTTATCGGACCTTGCGTAGCCAAGAGAAAAGAAGGACAGTTTGATAAGAACGTTGACTTTGTTATGAGTTTTGAAGAGATGGATGATATATTTACAGCTCTCGAACTTGATTTATCAAAATGCAAGGATTATGAGTTTGATGTCGCTGCGTCAAAAGAAGGGCGCAATTTTGCCATAACAGGCGGTGTCGCAAACTCGGTCAAGGTTGCAAGTGATGATGATGACGCTGTAAAAATCAGTCCGGTTCTTATTAACGGTCTTGATGTCAAGTCAATCAGAGAGCTTAAATCATGGGCAAAGAACGGAGAGTGCCCCGAGGGTAATCTCGTTGAAGTTATGACCTGTGAGGGCGGTTGTGTCGGCGGTTCTTCATGCGTCAGCAATAAACGCACCGCAACAAAATGCATACAGCAATATGCCGCTGAGGGAAAATCTCTAAAAGATACTCCCGTTAAAATAGATTAATTTTTTATCGCAATTTAGAGCAATTTTTTATAATCACAAACCTTTTATATCAGATATGGTATGAAAGGTTTTTTTATGGCAGGTATTTCTTTCGGGTCATTGAAACAAAATTTGGAAGCAGGAAGGCGGGAACTTGCGAAATTCAAAAGGATTCTTCCTTATGCTCCATCTTCAACACGCATACAGACACAGATTATCCGGCATGAAAATTCTCCGAGATTTCAAACGATTATTCCCCGTTTGGATAAATTGAGCGAAAAATATGACAGACTTGAGGATAATTTTTGTCTCAGCAGCTCATGGGATAGTTCTGCTGATGTGATAAGAGATATAAAAAACAATAAGGTTGGAAACTGCGGTGCAATGAACGATGCTATGGAGTTGATGATGCTTGAAGACGGTCTTGACGCACATGCAATTTCTCTTGCAATTACAAACAAAAGCGACGGAGGTTTGAAGGAACGTGTCGGAGATCATCTCTTTGCTGTCTTGGGACTCCGTGAAGATGCTGATTTCTCTGATATAAAAACCTGGGGTAACAGTGCGGTAATTGTTGATGCTTGGTCAAACACCGTTATGGCTGCGAGAGAAGGAATGGATTATATAAAAAAATTACTCGGATTTGACCCTGCTCTTCATAATATCAAATATGAACATTCGCTGAGTGAATCTGAACGTGCTGTGAACAGGCATTTTGATAAAGAGTTTCTAAAAACGTTTTTTGAAATGAGCAATCCTGATTATAAACTGCCTGATGATTTTGATTTTGAAAAGTGGATTGGCGATATGCAAAAAAATAAATAAATTTTTGCCTTCTGAAGGATTTTAAAATTTTGGGGAATAATGCTATTATAAAATAGGCATAAATTTGTTAAGGATAAGAGTATGAAAAATATTACGGATAAATTCAGATTTTTTCAAAAAGCGGGTTATTTTCTCTCAAATTTCAAAGAATTTTTCTCAAAAGATGTCAAAATAGTTCCTGTTGTTGATGAGGATATGAAAAAAACTCTCAATGAGATGAAAGAAATTTCTCAGGAGAAGGAAGCTCAGAGCGCAATGCAGGCAGAAAAACTCCAATCACAAACAGAAACTCTCGAAAAAGTTCAAAAGCTCTGCGAAGAAAATGTCGCCAAAGCAAAGGTGAACGAAGAGTTGTTGATTCGCCTTGATGAGAAGGTCGATAAAAACAATGAAACGCTTCTTTATCTCCTCAAAATAGCAATAGTCGTTTCTGTAGTTTCTGTTATTTTGAATATATGTTTGTGCGCTTATGTTGTTAATAATATAAACTCCCGCATAGACTCTCCGCTGCAGGAGTTCATCGAAAATATGGAAATCATCTGAACAAAGTTTGATTATTGATTCAAACATTATTAAAATAAAGCTATGAAAAAGATTTTGCCAATACTTCTTCTCATAGCTTTTTTGAATACTTCGGCCGGTTATGTCGGGGATTTGCCTGACCTTGGCGAAGCCTTCAAAGAGGAACAAAAAAAACTGCAGCAAAAACATGAACAGGAACAGAAAAAACTTGATTCAAGACCGTTTATTGATGTAGAAAAAGACCCGACAAAGAAAACGGCTCCTGCTCTAAATTCTCCAAAATACAATGACTATATAATGGAGAATAACCCTTATGCCGGCTATCTTGTTGAAATTCTGAAACTCCAGAAACCCATGTCAGAACTCTATGACGCATCAAAAAAGGAAAATCTTCAGCTGTTTGCTGCAAAGGCTTATTATTTCAATCTGAAAGCAAATCTTTTCCTGAAAAAATATCAAAATAAGCCTGAAGAAAAATATGTCACTTATAAGATAGTAAAAGAACTTATAAGACAAAATCAGTCAATCCTTGCCCTCTGGCAAAAGGCTGACTATACTCTTCAATATGTTTCTTATTCTTCAGCGGGCGGTGCCTACAAAAAAGAAAATATAGAAAAAAATCTTGCCGCATTGGCTGAAAACATAGAAATCCTTCAAGATGAAATAAAATTATTATCCGAATAGGCAGTTTTTGAATATTAATACTTTTTCGGATTAAAAGTCATTCCAAAAAGGTTAGGTTATAAACAGACGAAAATAGGTGTCGGCTGTTTATGAACATAAAATTCTTTACGGTACTGTTATTTATCTTTTTGGCAATCTTATCCCCTGTTTTTGCCCATGGGGAGGATGGTTATGATTATAATAATTATCCTATGGTTACAAAAATAGAGCAGAATATCTTTAACCAGACATTTGAAGGAGAAGATATCTATCAGCGCCTGAGCAGACTTGAAAGAAGTCTGTATAAAAAATCTTTTGATAACGAAGCTCTTTCAGACAGAGTTGACAGACTGAGCGCTCAGGCGAATATATCAGATTTTCCTGCCTTTCTGGTCACTGATATCGAACGTCTTGAACGGCAAAATCTTAGCAGAACTTATCCTGAAGAAACTCCTGAAGCACGTCTTGAAAGGATAGAATATCAACTCCTTGGCGCAGCACAGAGCGGTGATTATGAAGAAAGAGTTCATCGCCTGCAAACTATCTCTCAGAAGAAATCAATAGATGATTATTTTGCATCGGAACCGCCGTCATCTTACAGCAGTTTCCCTATGTCATCAAGAAGTTATGATAACGATGACTACTTTGACTCATACGATGAATATGACTCAGGTCCCTCAAAAGGTGAAATTGTGAGAAATACCCTGCTTATGCTTTTGCCGATAGTCCTCGGATTTTTGTAAACGTTTCTCTGTACTTATATAGCAAATTCCACAGATACTATTAAAAGCCCGTCATCCTGCGGGCTTTAGTCAGAATAAAGATACTTCGCTAACGCTCAGTATGACGTTGTTTTGTAAATTTGGGGCGGAATTTTCTATATGAATCCCCGTTTCCTCTCTCTTTACAATGAGGTATGTTTGGCGTAATCTGTATAGAGTATCTTGTCGTAAAGGGGAGAGAATATAAAAATGCAGAAAAGTGCTTTTTTAGGTATAGATGTAGGTTCAGTAACTACAAAAGTTGCAGTAATAGACGAAAAAGGCGAATATATCGACAGCGTAATGATTAAAACAGCAGGAAAACCTGTTATTGCTGTCCAACAGAGCATGCATAAACTGCTTGAGCAGGCAAAAGGTACTGAATATGTCATCAAAGGTGTCGGAACAACAGGCTCAGGACGTCATCTTGCAGGCGCTCTTGTCGGTGCTGATGTTATCAAAAACGAAATTACCGCACATGCTGTTGCAGCAAGCACAAAAATCCCCGGAGTGCAGACTATTCTCGAAATAGGCGGACAGGATAGCAAAATTATTATCCTCAGAGATGGTATTGTTACTGACTTTGCGATGAACACCGTGTGTGCAGCAGGCACAGGAAGCTTTCTTGACCAGCAGGCAAACCGTTTGAATGTGCCTATAGAAGAATTTGGTCCTACTGCTCTGAAATCAACTTCGCCGGCAAGAATAGCAGGCCGCTGCGGTGTTTTTGCAGAAAGTGACCTTATCCACAAACAACAACTCGGTTATCCTATACAGGATTTGTTATACGGACTCTGTCAGGCACTTGTAAGAAACTACCTTAGCAATCTTGCTCTCGGTAAAGACTTGCTCCCGACAATAGTCTTTCAAGGCGGTGTAGCAACAAACATCGGCATGGTAAAAGCCTTTGAAGAAGCTCTCGGGCATGAAGTTGTTGTTCCTGAAAATCACCAGACAATGGGAGCTATCGGTGCAGCACTTCTTGCTATGGAAAATTATGACTACACAAGTGCTGAAACGAAGTTCAAAGGATGGAACGTAACTGATATTTCATTCTCTTCTGTAACGAATGAATGCCATGACTGTTCTAATAACTGCGAAATTATTACTATCCTTGAAGGAGAAAATGAAAATCCTGACGCAAAATCACCGAAGGAAGTTAAAGGTAAGATTATTGCCCGCTGGGGTGGTACATGCGGAAAATGGGATTTGAATTAATCCTTGAATATAAATTTGTATAAATATTCATATAAAAATAACGATTAAATTTACAAAACTTAATAGAAATCTTCCTGTAAATTTAGAATAAACAGGGGCGCTCTTTTTAAATAAAAAAAGATTTTTACCTGTTTTTTTGTGTTGTAAAAAACAACAGACACTCAAATTTAAAATCTGCATTTGAATAAAAAAATATGAAATTTGGTATAATGGAACATGTAGAATAGAATAGTGTTTGGACATTTTATGTCAGGAGGATACAATGCCATCCGGCGATACTAAAGAAAAAACTTTTGCAGAATTACTGGATTTGTATGACTACAGCTTTAAAAAAGGAAATTTGGTCAAAGGTGAGGTTATCTCTTATGACTCAAATAATGTACTTGTTGATATCGGTGCAAAAACTGTTGCAATATGTCCAAACAGAGAGGTCACATCCTCAAAAAACGAATCGGTAAAAGATATCCTTGAAAAAGGCAAAGAATATGAATTTTTGATTATCAGAGAAGAAGATGACGACGGTCAGCTGACACTGTCTTATAAGAAAGTTCAGTCTGCTTACAGCTGGAAGAAGCTTCAGGATTTGGATGTTGAAAATACCATATTGAAAGGTGTTGTCCTAAGTACGGTCAAAGGCGGTGCTATCGTTGATGTTGAAGGCATAAAAGGTTTTGTCCCATCAAGTCATCTGCGCACAAAACTCTCTGATGAGCTTGTTGGGGAAACTCTTGATTTGAAAGTTTTATCAATGGATTATTCGACAAACACGCTCATTCTTTCAAACAGAAAAGCTTACTCTGAAAATCAGGAAAAACCGCTGAAAGCCGTATTCTCGGAAATAAAGCTCGGACAGGTAGTTGAAGGCGAGATTGTTCGTCTTGCAGACTTCGGTGCATTTGTTGACATCGGAGGTCTTGATGGTCTGCTTCCTCTATCGCAGATGTCATGGAGATGGGTTGACCATCCGACTGATATTTTAAAAATTTCTCAAAAAATCAAAGTTGAAATTATCGGTATTGACACCGAAAAACAAAGAGTCAGTCTGAGTTTGAAATCCCTGCAGGAAGACCCCTGGGAAAAAGCAAAAGAAACAATTAAAGAAGGCGAAAAAGTCAAAGGAACGATTACACGCCTCAAACCTTTCGGTGCTTTTGTAGAGGTTCTTCCGGGAGTTGAAGCCCTGCTTCCTCAAAAAGAAGTCCTTGAACTCCAGAATAAAATGGGTTCGATACTCGAAGTCGGCAGTGAAATAGAAGCTGTTGTTATGAAGTTTAACTTTGCTGAAAGAAGAATCAGTCTTTCTGCCAGCGGAAATTCCGTTGAAGAGTAACTCAGAAAAGATAAACTCCGAAAGATTTCAGCATTTTTGCAAGAAGATATGCAGGAAGTCCGACGACGTTGTTATAACAACCGTCGACTTTTTGTATAAACACGCATCCTAATCCCTGTATACCATATGCGCCTGCTTTATCCATCGGCTCGCCTGTTTTGATATAGTCATCAATCTCCCGGTCGGTCAGTTTATCAAATGTGACTTTTGTTTTTTCGGAGTTTATCAATGTTTTTTTCTCAAGATTGTCTATTATTGCTATAGAAGTTACAACAGTATGCGTATTTCCCTGAAGCATTTTTAGCATCTGTTTTGCATCTGCTTTGTCTTTTGGTTTGCCGAGTATTTTTTTATCAAACACAACAACTGTGTCAGCCGCAACAATCAGTGCATCGTCATCAGCTCTTTTTGAAACTTCGAGCGCTTTGTTATAAGCTGTTTTCTCAACAAGCGATACATCATAATCTTTGCCTGTGATATCTTCTTCATAGTTCGATACCATCACGCTGAAATCTATTCTCATATCTTCGAACATCCTCTTTCTTCGAGGAGAGCCAGAGGCGAGTATTATTTTTCTTTTCATTTTTAATTTCTCCAAAATAAAACCTCCAATATGGAGGTTTTATTTTATTCTAAGCTTTTTTCTCATTTATGAACGGTGTCATAATCGCTGCTATCAAAATGCATATCCCTGCTGCAAGGAATGCATATTCCCAGTGATAATTCAACAATCCGTCAGTAGTCATCGGGCTTCTTGCAATTACTGCACCGAGAGCAATTGATGATATAACCTGAGGACCTGCTATGAATAAGTTGAATATCCCCATAGCAGAACCTTCTGTACCTTTTTGGATGTATTCAGATAGCATTGCAAACGGCAGAGCAAGCAGTGATGCCCAGCCTACACCGGCAAGACCCATCAGAATAGCTACATAAGTTTGATTAACCGTGAATGCCAAACCTGTAAATGCAGCTGCCATAAGAAGCAGAGCTACCGTATGAACTTTTTTGTTTCCGAATTTTGAAGCAAGAATACCTATCGGTATTGAACACAGGAAACAAACAAGATTGAAAATTGCAAAACAGAATGACGAAAAGTTTGTTCCCTCAAGCAGTTTTGCTTCATAAGATTGTTTGACCGATTCTGATACCGATGTCAAATCAGGAACACCAAAAACATTGTGTACTGAGAAGTTTGTGAAATAAATTAACATACTGATAACACCCATCCATGTGAAGAACTGGATGGCGCAGACTTTGTAGACTTCTATATCAGAGAAGAATGCTTTCAGAGATTGCAGAAACGTTTGTTTTTCCTGAGCAGGTGTTTCTTCCTCAGCTGTTTTAACTTTTGTCATATATTCTTTTGTTGTGATGCAGGTCCAGATTACAGCAAGCGAGAATGCTAGAGCTGCCATAACAAACTGCGTTTCAACAGAGAGCTGGTAATTAAAAACAGTCTTCATAAACCAGGCGGCTCCTGATGCGACGACAGAACCGAGCCCGATTGAAAGACTCAAGTAAGAATTAGCCAGCGCATGCTGCTCTTGAGGCATTGTATCAGGAACAAGCGCTCTATAAGGTCCTTGAGAGGCGTTTATGCAGGCATCTATAACCCAGATTAACAAAGCAGCAATCAACAATCCTCCCCAGATTGGCACATCAGAATGGACGAGTTTTCCAAGAAAATCGGCAATCTTTCCGGAGTTTGGAAAAGCCCACAGTGCCAAACTGCACAGTATAGCACCTCCAAGGAGGAAAGGTTTTCTTCTTCCGAAAGGAGTAGATATGTTATCACTGATTGCACCGATAACAGGCTGTACCACAAGACCTGTGAATGGTCCTGCAAGCCAAATCAGACTGAAGAGAAAAGGGGAGGCACCGAGGCTTTCAGTAACAGGTCCTGATAATAATATTCTCATCTGCCAGGCAAATTGCAGTCCAAAAAATCCTATACAAAAGTTTATCAGCTGCATGGTTGTCAGTTTTGGAAATTTGAAGCCTTTTTCTTCTGCAGGATTTTGTTTGTCTGTGGTAGTGGTCATTAATTACTCCTTCTCTAATAATATAATTAAATTATATTATAAATTTATTAAAAAATGTGCAAATACAATTTTGGTGAAATAAAGCGTATTAATAGAATTATATAGGAAAAAGCGCTTAATTCAATAAAATTATTTTTATTTAATGATTGGTTATAAATGATTTTTCTTATATACTGTTATATGAAAGATAAAAAAGGGTATAAAAAATGAATGAAGTAAAGAACTTTAGTTTGGAAATCGGCGGAAGAACCGTTACGATTGAAACAGGCAAGTATGCCAAAAGTGCTACGGCTTCTGTAACCGTAAGATGCGAAGATACAGTCATCCTTGTTGCAGCTACCGTCAGCGAAGAACCGAGAGTCGGGATTGATTTCTTCCCTCTCTTGATTGATTATGAAGAAAAAATGTCATCTGTCGGTAAAATCCCCGGAGGATTTAACAGAAAAGAAGGCAAACCATCTGATAAAGCTATTTTAATAAGCCGTTTGATAGACCGTCCTATCAGACCTCTGTTCCCGAAAGGCTACAGAAATGATGTTCAGATTGTAGCATCAACTCTCAGTTCTGATCAGGAAGTGCAGCCTGATACACTTGCCGTTTTGGGCGCTTCGGCAGCTTTGAGCCTTTCAGGCGCTCCTTTTGAAGGTCCTATCGGCGCTGTAAGAATAAGCAGACTTGACGGTGAATATATTGTCAACCCGACTTATCAGCAGGCAAACAAAAGCGATTTGGATATCGTAATTGCAGGTACTGAAGAATCAGTAATTATGGTGGAAGCCGGATGTAAATTTGTTACGGAAGATGATATTCTTCACGCTGTTGAAGTTGCTCAGGTTGAAATCAGAAAACAGGTACAGGCTCAGAAAGATTTTATGAAAGAATGCGGGGTAGAACCTCTTCAGTTCGTAAATCCTTTCAACACTCAGCCTTTAGCTGATTTCATCAAAGAAAACTGCTATGATATGGTATTTGATGCTTATCACAACTTTGATAGAGAATACAGACAGAACAAACTCAAAGAAGCAAAGGAACTTCTTGCGCAAAAACTTGAAGAGCTTCCTGAGGATAACGAAATCAAAAAACTTATCGAAGAATCTGATATTGACTTCGTTGCAGAAGAGTTCAAATATCTCGAAAAGAAAATCATGCGTGCAATGATTATTAACGAAGGTGTGAGAGCTGACGGCAGAAAATCAACCGATATCAGACCGATATGGTGTGAAGTGGGTATGCTTCCGAGAACTCACGGCTCAGCTGTGTTCACAAGAGGGCAAACACAGGTTCTTTCTGTTGCAACTCTTGCAGGACCCGGCATGGCTCAGGAACTTGACGGAATTGACCCTCAGAAAGAAAAAATGTATATGCACACATATGCATTCCCAGGCTTTTCCGTAGGCGAAGTAAGACCGCTGAGAGGCCCCGGAAGAAGAGAAATCGGACATGGTAACCTTGCTGAAAGAGCTATATTGCCCGCACTTCCTCCTCATGAAGAATTTGGCTATGCTATTCGTGTAACATCAGATGTTTTGGAATCAAACGGTTCAACAAGTATGGCAAGCACCTGCGGCAGCTGTCTTGCATTGATGGACGCCGGTGTCCCTCTCAAAACAATGATTGGCGGCGTTGCCATGGGCTTGATAAAAGAAGGCGATGATGTTGTTATTCTGACTGATATTCAGGGCATCGAAGACTTCTTGGGCGATATGGATTTCAAAGTTACAGGTAATGAAGTCGGTATCACTGCTTTGCAGATGGATATGAAAATCAAAGGTATTTCAACTGAAACTTTGAGAAGAGCTCTTATGCAAGCGAAAGACGGTCGTTTGTTCATTATGAATAAAATGAGAGAAACAATCTCTGAACCGAGAGCTGATGTAAGCGAATTTGCTCCGAGAATTTATACTATGAAGGTAAACACTGATGAAATCGGAACGGTTATCGGACCCGGAGGTAAAACAATCAGAGGTATCATCGATGCATCCGGTGCTACAATCGATATCAACGATAACGGTGAAGTTACGATTACAAGCAACGATAAAGAAGGCGCTGATATTGCAATCAAGATGATAAAAGACCTGACTTTCAAACCTGAACCGGGTATGGTAATAAAAGGTCGTGTAATCAAAATCCTTCCTATCGGTGCCATTGTTGAACTCGGCGGCGGCAAAGACGGTATGGTTCACATATCTCAAATAGCTGACCATCGCATCAACACTGTTGATGAAGTTCTTTCTCACGGTCAAGAGGTAATCGTTAAGGTTATCAAAATTGACGAAAAAGGAAGAACCAATCTTACGATGAAAGGTGTTTCTGAAGAAGAAAAACAACCATTCCTTCAATAGGAAATAAGTTATTTTAAAAAAGGCGGTGTTACTAACACCGCCTTTTTGTTGTATTTAAAGACTTTTTAAAACATCTTTGTATGTTTCAACTTCCATAACATCAAGCCCTAGAGAAGCTGCGTTGACATCAAGAATTGTCGAATTTTCTTTTACGGCAAAGATTTTGATACCTCTTTCCGCTGCCTGCAAAACGGGTATTGACCCGAGAGAATTAAAAGGTATTATCAAAGAATTTACATCATCAATACAGTAGTCACTATCTTGTTTTTCGTCAAATGAAACTATCTGAGGAGCGTTGTTTAACCCGAGCAGGATGCAAGGAAGGAATGTAGGAGTAATGTATTCTGCTGCCGCTTTCTCGCTGACGATGCGTGTCGGGATGCTTATATCAGAAAAAGCCGGCGCATGTGCACATGGAAGTTTCAGCTCCCTGCTTATGATATGAGATATAATCCCCTCTACACCGCCTACAGGGTCAACACCGTCTGCATTTTCGTAGGATTCATCATCAGAGTTGTCAAACAAACAGACAACACCGAGAGCTTGAGCTCCTTTGTTTTTTAAATTATTTCCGGCGTTGATTAAAGTGTCCGCATTTTGGACGGTGCCTGAAGATATTCCGTTTTCGTTGATAAAAAATTCAACGCCTGCCGGTTCTTCTGTTATTTCATAATCAAAGATGTCAATTCCATAGACTGTTTTGACCGCATTAATCGTGTTTATATGTATGTTCAGGACATATTCTGGAATTGATTTATCGAAGATTACACCTATTTTGTTATTTTTTGATTCTCTCAGGGCAATGTTACCTTTGAAAAATTCATCGATGATATAACCCTCAGTATAGAGCATATTATCATCTATACCAGAGAAAACGGCAGCGTTGACAACATTCGGGTTTACTATCAGCTTGCCGATTTTTGAGAACATGCGTGCTGCTCCTGAGGCATCGCCTGCGTAGCCGCCAATTGATGCGCCAACTCCAGTTGGAACAATGAATACATTCAAAGGAGATTTTTTCATTGAGGGAAATATCCTATATAAGGAAGGTTTCTGTAGTATCCCATATAATCAAGCCCGTAGCCGACTACAAATTTGTTGTCGATTTCAAAACCGTAGTAGTCAACTTTGATGTCATGAACTCTTGCACATTTTTTGTTGAGGAGGGCAACAAGTTTCAGCATCTTTGGCTGGAAATGCATCTGGATATAATCAAGCAAAAATTTTGCGGTAAGTCCTGTATCAACAATATCTTCAACAACAAGGACGTTTTTTGAATTCAGGTTAGGCAGCGCCATTGATACTGATTTAACTTCTCCTGATGAAGATTGTGAGTTTCCGTAGCTTTCGAGTTTTATGAATTCAAAATGGGTTTCTTTATCGATATGTTTGATTAAGTCGCAGGCGAATAAAACAGCGCCTTTTAACACACAGATTACGCACATCGGCTCATCAGAAGGGTAGTCTGCATTAATCTGTTCTGCTATTTCTGCTATACGTTTCTGGATTGCTTCTTCTGAGAAAAGCTCTACCAGATCTTCTTTTTTTCTGTCAAGAACTATCATTATGAATACCTCACTTTATTTCGATAATATGTGTCGGATGTCCATCAACTCTTAGTTTCTCACTTATGCCGACACCTATGACCCATAGAACTTCATCTCCATAAGCAAGAAGCGGAATGGTATCTCTTTTGTAGCGTGGAATGGCTTTGTTGATGAAATATTTTTTCAGTTTCATTTTTCCTTCCATTCCGAACGGCTGTATGATGTCACCCGGATTGCGTGTTCTTAAAACAAGAGGAAAATGCAACTTGCTCATATCAGCAAGAACTGTGTTTTCTGTTTCTTTGGGGTAATTTGAAACAGAATCTCCTTCAAATTTTGAAATTTTGATTGTCTTATTCAAAAATTGGATATAAGTTTCCTGATTTTCATAGATTTCTAAATCTTCATCAACGAAAAAGTCCTGACAGGCACTTAAAAATTTTATGTGGTCACCGGAGACAAAAAGCCACATTCCATCAGCTATGGAAAATTTTTTCCCTGCTTTGATTAAAGAGTTTTCTTTGATTTTATCTAAGATGATATTTATTTTTTCAAAGTCATATTCGATTGATTTTTCTGTCAGAAATTTTCTGATGACAACACGCTTTAGACCGTCTTTCAGGCTCATAAAGTCTTTTGTTGAAACACCCGTTTCGAAGTTGAAATCAGGTGTTATATCAGCAACTATCTCTTCATAATCTTCTGCTATTTTCCCGAGTTGAGCGAGGGCTGTTTCTACGTTTTTATTTATTTTCTTGAGCTGGGAGATAATATCAATTCTGATTTTGTTCCTCATATATTTTTTGTCGTAGTTGCTCGAGTCGTTGCAGGCATCGAGGGCATTTCCTAGGCAATAGAATATGGTGTCTTCTCTTTCGACTTCAAGCATCGGGCGATAAACGCAGAATGACCCCATATCTCTTTTGGGTGCAATGCCTGCAATCCCTTTTACTCCCGTTCCTTTGATTATTCTATAAAGAATTGTTTCTGCATTGTCTGTCTTTGTGTGTGCAGTGAAAAGGACTTTTGCATTGTATTGTTCGGCTGCTTTTTTGAAGAACCAGTATCTGTATTCTCTTGCGACTGTTTCTGTTTTCGGGATTTCATCAGTCAGAGTTTCTGTGTAAAATTCAATGTCATTCTTCTCACAGAACTCTCTTGCCCGCTCCTGTTCTGAGAAAGATTCTTCTCCTCTCCAGTTATGGTTTAGGTGAGCTGCAATTAATCTAATTGAATATTGTTTTGCTATTTTTTTGAGAACATGCAGAAGGCAAAGAGAGTCATAACCGCATGAAAAACCGACAACCCAGATTGACCCCGGTTCAAGCAGGTTATATTCTTCCAAAAAATCCAGCGTTTTAGTTTCTATGCCCATGGTTTTTATTATACTTGATTTAAGAAATTAAGCATATCATCACGTTTGATTATTTTTTGCTCTGTTGTTGAAAGATTTTTTACAGTTACTGTTGAGTTGTTTATTTCATCTTCGCCGAGGACAAAAGCATATTTTGCATTCAGTTTGGAGGCTTTTTCGAATTGTTTTTTGAAATTTTTGCAGTTCATATCAAAATCTGATTTGAAACCATGTTCTCTAAGATACTGAGCAAGCAGGAAAGCTTCTTTTGCTGAACTTGATACAACAAAAACATCGAGATAATCTTTTACATCGTAGTTTATCAAAGAAAGAAGACGTTCCATTCCCATTGCCCAGCCGACAGAATAAGTCGGCTGACCGCCTAGAAGCTCTGTAAGTGCGTCATATCTTCCGCCGCCGCATACCGCATTTTGAGAACCGAGAGAGTTTGATTTTATTTCGAAAACAGTTCTGTTGTAATAGTCAAGACCTCTTACGAGCAATTTGTTGATACTATATTTTACTCCCATCGCATCGAGGTATTCTTTCAGTTTTTCGAAGTGGTCAGAACACTCTTCGCATATAAAATCAGAGTTGATTACGTCCTGTATCTCTTTATCTGCAAGCAGCTCCTGACATTGTGGCACTTTGCAGTCAAGAATTCTTAGAGGATTTTTATCAAGACGGCTCCGGCAGTTTTCGCAGAATTGGTCTATATTTTTTGAGATTACTTCTTTCAGTCTGTCACGGTAAGCTGTTCTGCACTTCGGGCAGCCGAGGGAATTTATTTCAAGAGATAAGTCAGGCAAACCGAGTTTTTTGAGGTATTCGATAGCCATAGCTATTGCTTCTGCATCGGCAATAGGTCCTTCGATGCCGAATAACTCAAGTCCTACCTGATGGAATTGTCTTTGACGTCCTGCCTGAGGTCTTTCATAGCGGAACATCGGACCGTGGTACCAGAGTTTTACGGGAGCTGAAAGACGGTGCATACCGTTTTCAATAAAGGCTCTTACTACTCCTGCCGTATTTTCAGGACGCAGGGTGATGCTTCTTTCTTTTTGTATAAAAGTGTACATCTCTTTGTTGACGATATCTGTAGTTGTTCCGACTCCTCTTGAGAAGAGTTCCGTAGCTTCAAAAATAGGGGTTCTGATTTCCTGATAGTTGGCATTTGAGAAGACTTCTTTTGCTGTTTCTTCCATAAACTGCCATTTCTGCGAGTCGCCCGGTAATATATCCTTTGTTCCTTTTTGAGCCTGTATAGTCATATTTTTCTCCTGAAATTAATCTTTTTATTCTGCCAGTGCCTGCTTTTGCATTTCAATTATATCAAAAATAGCTTTTTTGCCTGTATGCAGAAGCTCTATCAACTGTTGTTCGCTGAAGGGATTTCCCTCTGCCGTTGTTTGAAATTCGACGATTTTTCCTGATGCGGTCATAACAATGTTTGCATCAACATCTGCAATTGAATCTTCAGAATATTCCAAATCAAGAAGAATTTGATTGTCGAGAATTCCTGCGCTGATTGCTGCTACTGGTTCTATTATCGGGTTTTCTTTCAGCAACCCTTCGTCCATAAGCTTTTTCACGGCATCGCATAAAGCAACGAAACCGCCTGATATGCTTGCTGTTCTCGTTCCTCCGTCAGCTTGTATTACATCGGCGTCAATCGTAATTGTTCGTTCCCCGAGTTTTTCGAGGTCTATGCAGGCCCGGAGGCTTCTTCCGATGAGGCGTTGAATTTCCTGTGTGCGTCCTGAAACAGGGTTGTTCCCTCTTTCTCTTCTGACTCTTGTATTTGTTGAAGATGGAAGAAGAGAGTATTCTGCCGTGACCCATCCTGATGGGGTGTCCATCCATTTTGGTGATTTTTCATCGACTGTTGCAGTCACAATAACCTTTGTATCACCGCATTCGACAAGAACAGAACCTGAAGCGTGTTTTGTGAAATGGCGGGTAAATTTTATTTTTCTCAGCTCATCGTTTTTTCGATTTACTCTCATATATTTATTGCCTTTCTGCTTATTTTTTTATACTCTAAAGTATATAACAAACATTGTTTTTTTATAAAAAATTTCTAAAGAAAAGAGGGTTCTTATGAGCGGTAAAACTTTTTATATAACAACAGCTATTGACTATGTAAACGGAAAACCTCACATCGGGCATGTCTACGAAAAGATTGCATCTGATGTTATTGCAAGACATTTCAAACAACGAGGCGATGATGTTTATTTCCTTACGGGTTCTGATGAACACGGCATCAAAATCCAGAAGACCGCTCAGAAAAACAATATGTCACCGAAAGAATTTTGTGACAGCAACGTTGTTGATTTTCAGGCACTGGCACAGGATTTGAATCTGGATTACAACAAATATATAAGAACAACCGATGACTACCATGAGAAAGCTGTTCAGAAAATATTTCAAAAGCTTCTTGAGAAGGGAGATATCTATAAGGCGTCTTATACGGGTTTGTATTGCAGCGGATGCGAGTGTTTCCTTGCTCAAAAAGATTTGACAGAAGACGGATTATGCCCGGATCATATGGCAAAGCCGCAGGAAGTTAAGGAAGAAAACTATTTCTTCAGACTTTCAAAATATAAACAGCAAATAATTGACCATATCAACGCAAATCCTGATTTTATACTGCCGTCTTATAGAAAAAATGAAATATTGAACCAGCTTGAGAACATTCAGGACATCAGTGTTTCACGTCCGAAAACATCAGTAAGCTGGGGGATAGAAGTCCCGGGAGATAAAGAGCAGGTAATTTATGTGTGGATTGACGCTCTTTCTAACTATATTACGGCGTTAGGATATGAGAGCGAAGATGACTCGCTGTTCAAAAAATACTGGCCTGCAAACTGCCAGATGATAGGGAAGGATATTCTCAAATTCCATTCAATATACTGGATAGGGCTTCTTCTTGCGCTCGGTGTAGAACTTCCGAAGACGATATTTGCACATGGCTGGATTACGATTGATGAGAAGAAGATGAGCAAATCTTTAGGCAATGTAATCAGTCATAAGAGCATACTTGAACAGTACCATCTTGAGAGTCCTGATGCTTTGAGATATTTTCTTATGACAACAACTTCTTTCGGGCGTGATGGGAATTATAGCGATGAAGATTTCAAAAGCAAGGTGAACGCTGATTTGGCAAATAATACGGGGAATCTTCTCAATCGTTCTTTGAGCATGCTGCTCAAATACTTTGAAGGGGAGATAAAACAGGAATTTGTTAACGATGATGCTAAAGAACTCGTTGATGCCACTCTTAGAGCAAAGAAGAAAGTCGTTGAGAATTTTGATTCTTATATGATTACAGAGGCGATAGACGAGGTTATTTCTTTAGTTAACCTTACAAATAAATATGTAAACGAAACAGCTCCATGGTCGCTTGCGAAGGATGAAAACACTCTTATTGCCTGCGCAAAAGTTTTGTATAACGTAGCGGAAGTTATGTATCATGTCGCTGTGTTGATGTATCCTGTGATACCTGATATTTCTCAAAAAATACTTTCTCAACTCGGAGAAGAGAAAAACATTGCTGATATAAAACTCGATGATTTGAAATGGGGAATGATAGAGCCTAAGAAAATTATTGATAAAGCTTCTTTGACTCCAGTATTTTTGAGAATAGACTCAGAACTTGCAGGCGATAAGAAGAAATAAGATGTTTGTTGACACTCACTCACATATAGACTTTGAAGACTTTCAGGATAACTTTGATGAACTCCTTCAAAAATGTAAAGAAGCAGGGGTTGAAAAAATTGTTATCCCCGGGGTGGAACCGGAAGGCTATGGAAAGATAATTTCTCTTATAGAGAAATATGACAACCTCTATGGCGCTATTGGCATTCATCCATCAGAAGCAAAAAAGATGAACGATGAAACTTTTGCGCTGATAAGAAAACTTGCATCACACGAGAAAGTCGTTGCAATAGGCGAGGTCGGTCTTGATTATTATTGGGATAAGAGCTTTTGCGATTTGCAGAAAGAAGTTTTCAAAAAACAGATAGAACTGGCTGTAGAGCTGAAGAAACCTCTGCTCATCCACGATAGAGAAGCGCATAAGGATACATATGACTTGCTTGTGTCTTATGACCTGTCTGATGTGCCTGTTATTATGCACTGTTTTTCAGGAAGTCCTGAGTTTGCTCTTGAATGTGTAAAAAAAGGTTTTTATATCGCCTTCGGCGGAGTTGTTACATTCAAGAATGCAGTCAAACCCAAGGAAGCAGCAAAAGTTGTTCCTCTTGAGAAAATTGTCCTCGAAACAGATGCCCCTTATCTTACCCCGCACCCTTTCAGAGGTAAGCTAAATGCGCCTTATTATATCCCGCTTGTGGCAAAAGAAATAGCCTCCTTGAAAGGCATAACGCAAGAGGAAGTTGCCATAGTGACAACTTCCAATGCAAACCAAATATTCAGTTTTTAAGAACTCCCTAGACTACTCTATGCCCTCCGTCGTTTTAGCGAATAACTCTTATAACGTGCCGATTTTGAGTTCAACTCGGAACAAACATCGTTCAGTTTTGCCTGAACAAACAGCATTGTTCTTTGAACATCGGCAAAATCATTCATTGCATTAAGAACCTCTTTTGCCGGAACTGTCATGTTTTTGCTCAGCTCTACATTATCAACCTGAGCTTTTTGATATTTATTCAGCAAAAGACGATCAATATTATCTTTTGGTGCGAATCCCATATGATTCCTCCATTATCCTCTATGTGGTTTTCTCTCTTATATATATAAAAACAATATATTTAATATATTTGTTATTTTTTTATGAAAAATTTTCTGAAATGAAATATTTTGTTACATATATAGAAAATAAAGGCAAAAATTTTTTTCATAAGCCTTATTTGATATATAAAAAAACAGAGAGATATTATGAGCATAAATATTTCTGACAAAATAAGATTAATAGATGCTTATGCAGAAGCGCTGTCATACACTTTTTCTCAACCCGTGTTCAATATACAACGAATTGGCGAGCTCAAAAGAGATATTTTTGAGAAAACAAAAGCCCCTCAAGAAGAAGAGCCTAAGCCTGCTCTTGATGAGGAAGAAAATGCTATAGGACAGATTGAATTTAAGCAAAGAATAGGTGACTGTTATCTGCTGAGCGTTATTTATGCTCTCTCAAGAAACAAAGACGGACAGAAAGTTCTGGAAAACATTATTAAGTTTGATGAAGAAGGGGATTATATTGTCAAATTTCACAATTATGATGAAGTGAAAGTTTCCGAAAAAGAACTAGAGGAAAACACTTTTTCTGAAGGTGATAGAATTGTTCAGCTCCTTGAATATGCTTTCGGGAAGGCAAGGAACGAAAAATTGTACCAAAATAATCTATCCATCGAAGATGCGCTTTCTGACGGGTGGCAGTCAGTCACGATAAATGATATCTGCGGATGGAAGGCTGATGAGATTACTCCTCTGCCTGATGTAAAAAACAGAGTGTTTTCACATTATTTTGATAAGCTCGCTCCTGATCGTTCGAAGGTTATAATTCTTGCTGAAACGGATGATTCAACTAATTATAAACAAACGGTAAACGGCGAAGAATATTATTTTTGTGATGAAGACTTAAAATTTCCGGCAAGTCATTCTTTCATAATTACTGATATTGACTCTGAAAATAAGATGGTGTCTGTTGTTGACCCGCATGATACAAAAGAAAAGAAATATACTATATCTTATGATAGATTTTCCGATATTTTTTCAGCCTTAATCATCAGCGCACCAAGCAGAGAGATTTCTAATTCAAAAAAGAAGTAATAAATTATCTTAAAGTAATATTTACACACGCCTTCTTATCCTGATAAAATAAACTAAACAAGGATAAGGAAGATAAAATATGAAAATATTAGTTCTGCATGGGCCGAATCTTAACCTGCTCGGAACAAGAGAACCAGATAAGTACGGAACTTTTACGCTGAAAGAAATAAACGACGAACTCTGCGAACTGGCCAAAGAGCTTAATGTAACAATCGAAACATATCAGTCCAATATTGAAGGAGAACTCGTTGATAAAATTCAGCAGGCAAAAAATAATTTTGACGGAATAGTCTTTAATCCTGCAGCGTACACTCATACAAGCGTAGCCTTAAGAGATGTTTTGCTGGCGGTTGAGCTGCCATGCGCAGAGGTTCATCTCTCGAATTTGCATAAAAGAGAAGAGTTCCGCCTCAAGTCCATGACTGCTCCAGCTTGTATCGGACAGATTTGCGGATTCGGGAAAAACAGCTATATGCTTGGATTGAGAGCAATTGTTAATTACTTGCGTAATAATTAGACATGTTTATATTATAATTGATAAGTGAGTTAGATAAAGGTAGATAGAGTATGATATCATCAAACGATTTAAGAAACGGTGTTACCATCGAACTGGATAACGGAATTTGGTCCGTGGTTGAATTTTTGCACGTAAAACCGGGCAAAGGTTCCGCTTTTGTAAGAACAAAACTCAAAAATGTTGAAACAGGAAACGTGGTTGAAAAAACTTTCAGAGCCGGCGAAAAAATTGCGAAAGCAACTGTCGATAAAAGAGAGATGGAATATCTCTACTCTGAAGGCGAAGATTATATCTTCATGGATAATGAATCTTATGAACAAATAGCGCTGAGCAAAGCTCAAATAGGCGACGGTATTAAATACCTCAAAGAAAACACTGTAGTCGGCATCCTCAAGCATGGTGAAAGAATTATCGGTGTTGATATGCCGAATCATATGGAGCTTGAAGTCAAAGAAACAGCTCCAGGAGAAAAAGGAAATACCGCTCAGGGCGGTTCAAAACCTGCTACGCTTGAAACAGGCGCTGTTGTGAACGTTCCGTTCTTTATTAACATTGGAGATAAAATCAGAGTTGATACAAGAACAAATGAATATTTAGACAGAGTATAAGGACATATGGAATAATGAAATTTGAAATAGACTATATAGAACAACTTGCAGAAATAGTCGCCAAAAATGACCTGACAGAAATTTGTCTTAAAGAAGGCGATAAAGCTATTACTGTAAGAAAAGAAAAAGAAGTTATCACACAGATAGCTCAGGGGGCTCCTGTTCAAACAGTGGCAGCAGCACCTGTTGCTGCAGCTTTACAACCTGCACCTGTAGCTCAATCGAAGGAAGAAAAAGCTGCTCCTGCATCAAAGGGCACACCGATTACCGCTCCGATGGTCGGAACTTTCTATCAGGCTCCTAATCCGACATCACCAGCATTCGTGGAAGTCGGACAAACCATCAACAAAGGTCAGGTAGTTTGTATTATCGAAGCTATGAAGCTTATGAATGAGATAGAATCCGAAGTTGCAGGAAAAGTTACCGAAATATGCGTCAAAGACGGTGAACCTGTTGAATATGGACAAGTTCTGATGTATGTGGAATAATTTATTGTAAAAGAAACGGGCGATTCTCTGATTCTTTGAGGTCGCCTGTTTTTAAGTTAAAAAGCACCTATGAGGAATTTATATAATGTTTAAGAAGGTTTTAATCGCAAACCGCTCTGAAATTGCGGTAAGAATAATAAGAGCATGCAAAGAATTGGGTATATCAACAGTCGCTGTTTATTCTCAGGCTGATGAAAACTCTTTGCATGTTATGCTCGCTGATGAAGCATACTGTATCGGTCCTGCCGCTTCTTCAAAAAGCTATTTGAATGTGCCGAACATTATTTCAACTGCGATTATGGCAGGTGTTGATGCTATCCATCCGGGGTACGGGTTTATGGCTGAGAATGCTGACTTTGCCGATATATGCCGTGACCATCATATCAAATTTATCGGTCCTACCTCCGAGCATATTAACAAAATGGGTGATAAGGCAAGCGCAAGAGCTACTATGAGAGCAAACGGCGTGCCGATTACTCCGGGAACTGATTTGATTGAAAGTGTTGAAGATGCAAAAGCTTTCTGCCGAAAAATCGGTTATCCGGTAATCATCAAAGCAACGGCAGGCGGCGGTGGAAAGGGCATGAGAATTGCAAGAAGCGAGGATGAACTTGAAGATATGATGAACCTCGCTCAAAATGAAGCCCGCTCTGCCTTTGGAAATGATGCTGTTTATATCGAAAAATATCTTGAAAATCCAAGACATATCGAAGTGCAGATTATAGCAGACCAGTATGGAAATGTCTGCCACCTCGGAGAAAGAGATTGCAGCATACAAAGAAGACATCAGAAACTCCTTGAAGAAGCTCCATCACCTGCTATTACCGAGGATATAAGAAGAAAAATGGGACAGGCTGCTATTATGGCAGCAAAGAGCATCAACTATGAAGGTGCCGGTACTATTGAGTTCCTTCTTGATAAAGATAAAAACTTCTATTTCATGGAGATGAACACAAGAATTCAGGTTGAACACTGCGTTACTGAAATGATTTCCTCTGTTGACCTTGTGAAAGAGCAAATAAGAGTAGCAGCCGGTGAAAAACTTTCGTTTACCCAAAATGATGTTGAACTGAGAGGGCATGCCATCGAGTGCAGAATAAATGCGGAAGACCCTGATAAGGACTTTATGCCAGCAGCCGGTCTTGTAGAAGGTTATGTCGCTCCAGGAGGATTCGGCGTCAGAATAGACAGCCATGTATATCAGGGATATAAAATTCCTCCGTTCTATGATTCTATGATTGCAAAACTCATCTGCTGGGGGAAAGACAGAGAAGAAGCAAGAAAAAGAATGCTTCGGGCTCTCGATGAATATGCAATCACAGGATTGAAAACAACAATCCCGTTCCATCAGAAAATTCTGCAAAATCCTTATTTTATCAAAGGTGATTTTAATACGGGCTTTATTCAGGAACATATGAGTGAGAAAAAAGAAACAGCAAATGTTTGAAACAAAAGTCTGACCTGAGGGTCAGGCTTTTTTCAAGAGGTAATATGATTATAACGGGCGGGATATACCGAGGACAAAAAATAGAAACCTTGAAGAACAACGATGTTCGACCGACTTCATCGAAGGTCAGACAGAGTTTGTTCAATATGATTTTTTCTCTCGGGCATGGCGGCGGGAGTTTTCTCGATTTGTTTTCTGGCAGCGGGATTATGGGGATAGAGGCTATGTCGAGAGGATTTGAGAAAAGTATTTTTATTGAGAAAAATCCTTCTACTGCAAGGCTGATTGAGGGTAATCTCAGAAAACTGAAAATATCTTCAAAGCCTGTTGTTACTGATGCTATCAGATTTCTTGAAAATACGAACGAGCATTTTGATGTAATTTTTGCCGATCCGCCTTATGCAAAAGAGGAGTTATTCCATGAGGTTTTGCGGATTGTCAGCAGCAGAAGACTGCTCACGGAAGATGGGCTTCTTATTGTAGAGAAGCCTGTGGCTTTGAAACTTGATGCAGAAGATAGGTATGAGGTTTTGAAGGATAAGACTTACGGTACTACAGGGCTTGTGTTTTTGTCTGTTTTAGCAGAAAGCTGATATAATAAAAAATGTAATTTTTTTTCTCATATTGTTTGCAAAAAAGAAAAAAAGTTCTATTATAGAAAATATAAATTTTATTTGCATAAATAAATTTTTATCTGCGTTGGATTAGTTTTTTTAGGGGTATGTCTGAATGTACAAGAAGTTTTTGAAAACCAAATATGTGGTATTTTTTTATTTTTGTTTATTCTTTCTGTTGTCTTCTATTTTTTCATGTTCTTATGCAATGAAAATCTCTGATGGAGAAGAGGGATTTTTTAGAACCGGAAATATGCACTATGCACGATCAGGTCATAGTGCAATTCTCTTGAAAGACGGTCGTGTTCTGATTGTCGGAGGAAGAGGAGGAGGAGAAGAAGCATCCTGGACAACAGAGATATATGATCCAAAGACTCAGACTTTTTCTCTCGGCCCAAAACTAAATTTCAGAAAATATTTTACACCTCTTCTCTATCTTTGTGAGGATGGTAAAGTTTTGATTTTTCCATGTGATTCTGCACGAAATCATCAAAATCAGAAAGAAGTAGATCTTGCACGAACAGTAGAAGTTTATGATCCGAAGACAAATACAATATCCTTAGGGGTAAAATTTCCTGAAGATACATCATTTCCGGCAATGCCTGGTATGTCTTGGAAATACTATATCATAGAGTTAAATAAAAATACATTGCTACTACAAAATAATGAAAAATTGGCATTTTTATATAACCCAAAAGATCATACGTGGAAAGAAACAGATCGACTGATAGATTATTCATATTATTCATATCTTAAGGAGCTGCATAACGATAATGAGAAATTGATTTTTCTTGCATCAGATGATGGAGTTTTGTGTGTTGATAAAAAAACACTGAAATCATCTGTATATAAAATACCTGGTGCAACTTATTACAATGATTACAAAACAGGAATAGAGATTAATCAGGGGAAATTTTTGATTTTGGCTGCGAATTCTTCCTGGAATTCTGTTGAAAAAAAAAGTTATCATAAATATAAAAGTGCAATATTTGATTTAAATAACGGCTCTTTCTCAATGATTGAAAGCGATATTATTAACATGGGATTTGTTAATGAAATATTAACAATAAAGAGAAAAGAAAATGATATTGTTATGGTTAAAAAGGTATATCCTGTTAACCATGATCCTTTGTTTGGTTTTGATACAACAAAAAATGAATTTTACAAAAAAACATATATGACGCCTACGGGAGCGGGCAATTTTATACAATTGAAGGATGGAACATATCTCTATACAGGAGGTTCTACTGGTGCTGGTTGGTTTTCTCCTACCAAAAAAGCATATATTTTCAAATAGATTCAGGCTTGCAAAAGCTTTAAGAAGAGTCTTTTTGAAAGAAGAGTAACATATTATTGTTCCAGCTTAGGCGAAGTCGATGAGTACATCAATAGAGTACAACCTTTCAGCCTTAGTCATATTGAACGAAGCGAAATATCTCTTTGAAAGAAACGTTTTTATTTCATGTTCTTCTGTCTTTTTAAGTCTTCAAGCTGTTGTTGGTACGGGGAGAGCTTGTTTATTTTGTTAATTATTATGTTTGGAACATGCTCGAGGACATAATCAATTTCTTCTTCTGTTGTGAACCGGCTCAGACTCCATCTGACACTTCCATGCATTGAGGTGAATGGGATTCCCATTGCTTTCAGTACATGGCTCGGTTCCAAACTGCCTGATGTGCAGGCGCTTCCTGAACTTGCGCAGATGCCAATGTCGCTCAGGTGCAGAAGTATAAGCTCTCCTTCGATGTATTCAAAACTTATATTCGATGTGTTCGGCACTCTGTTTGCTTTTCCGCCGTTGACACGTGCGTTGTAAATTCTCTCAAGAAGACCTTTTTCGAGTTTATCACGGAGTGCACGGACTGTTGTATTTTCTTCTTTCAGCGCATCAACCGCCAAATCTGCCGCAACGCCAAGTCCGACGATACTTGTCACATTTTCTGTTCCCGCTCTTTTTCCGAATTCCTGATGACCACCAATAACAAGAGGGGTAAGCATTATGCCTTTTTTGATATACAATGCTCCGACTCCTTTCGGGGCATGGAGTTTGTGACCGGAAATTCCTAACATATCAATTTGCATATCAGATACGTTTATAGGTATTTTTCCGGCAGCCTGGACGGCATCTACGAAGAATTTTGTGTTTTTGTTTTTACTCTTGATAATCTCTCCCATCTGTTCTATCGGGAAGATAACGCCTGTTTCGTTGTTTGCATACATAACGCTTACCAGCGCAGTATCCTCCGTGACTGATTCTCTCAGCTCGTTGAGGTCAAGTTCGCCTTCTGAGTTTACTCCGAGATAAGTCACTCTATAACCTCGTTTTTCAAGCCATTTGTAGAGATTGAGAACGCATGGGTGTTCGACTTTTGATGTAATGATGTGTTTTTTATCTTTGTTCAGGTCAAGAACACCTTTTATTGCCATATTTGCGCTTTCAGACCCGCCTGCAGTGAAGATTATTTCACGTTCGTTTTCTGCTCCGAGCATTTCTTTTACCTGATTGCGAGCTTTTTTGACTGCATGAGAAACTTCTCCGCCAAAGGCATGTATGCTTGATGGGTTTCCGTATTTTTCGCAGAAATAAGGCTTCATCTCTTCGAAAATACGCTCATCGACTTTTGTTGTTGCGTTGTTATCAAGATAAATAACTTTGTTCATTTTTCAATTCCATTCTCTAGTCTTTGTATTCTACAACTTCGATATCTTTTGAGATATGTTCTCTCAAAACATTTTCAACAAAATTTTTGAGTGTCAGATGGCTGCTCGGACAAGCACTGCAGCTGCCTTGCAGTTTGACATAAACTTTGTTGTCTTCAACATCGATGAGTTCTATATCTCCTCCGTCTTTTCTCAGCTCATCAGATACATAGTTGTCTAATACTTTGCTTATTTGAACAATCATCTGAGTTTTTGTCATTGGCTTTTTGGGCGCTTCATTGAGAGCGTTGACTTTATCAATAATATGCTGCACCTCAGGAGCGCATCTTCCGCAGCTGCCAGCCACCTTGCAGTAGTTTGTTGCTTCTTGAACGGTTTTGATGTTGTGTTCTTTGATTTGCTGAATAAGTTTTTCTTCGGACACATTGAAGCATCTGCAAACAATTTTCTCATGAGAGTGATCTTCTTCTATGCCAAGGTAGTTGTTGATAGCTGCTTCCAAGGCTTCCTGCCCCATAACCGAGCAGTGAATTTTTTCAGCAGGCAGACCTCCAAGGGCTTTAACAATATCTTCGTTGGTAATTTTTTTTGCTTCATCAACGGTTTTCCCGATAACCATATCTGTCAGAATGCTTGATGAAGCGACAGCCGAGCCGCAGCCAAAAGTTTGGAATTTGGCATCAGTGATTATCCCGTTTTTGTCTATTTTCAGATATAATTTCAGCGCATCCCCGCAGGCTATACTGCCTGTTTCTCCAACAGCACTCGGGTTTTCCATTACGCCTGCATTGTGAGGATTTCTGTAGTGTTCCATTACTTTTTCGCTATATTCCCACATAATATTTTTCCTTCTTAATCAATCCTTAATTTAATTTTACTCTAAAATAAATGCAGGAAATTATTTTTTAATTATGTATTAATAATTCGATAAAAAAAAGCCTTTTATAAATTTAAAAGGCTCAAGGGAAATACAGTCAACAAAATATATTTTTATATACTATACAAAGGTTTTATGGTTACCGAGTAACCTTTCTTGATCTCACTAAGGGACTTGTACAACTTTGATATTGCTTCTTTTTCCGTTTTGCCAAAACCGATGAGGTTCAGCATTATGCAGTTAGCAACAAATGTGTTGTTGGTGCGGGTTTTATAAATCAGGGCGGGATATTCAACTGTTTTATCCAATTTTTTTGTCCTTTATAAAACTCACAATTTGGTTATCGGATGATTTGAAAATAATATTTAATTTTTTTCTTGAATCTCATATGAATAGAGGAGTAAAGTTCTTGAAAGTGTTGGTATGAACTGGTTTCTTCGTTTGTAAATTTTTTTTTTGGCAGGTGTCAAAAATTTTTTATGTTCCTAATTAATATAATTATATTAAACAATGGAGATTTTCTAAAAAATGGTTCAACCAATCACCCAGATATTCGGAGGTTATAAACCTTCTTCCTCTTCTGGTTTGAAAAAACAAACAACTCAACAGAATATCAGTTCACCGTATTCTGCAAGCAATACAAGCCTCGATTCTTCAGCTTCAGCGGCAGCAAGAACAATGGCGTCGGCATCTATAACTTTTTCGGGAGTTTTTATTCCGCAAAAAGTCAGTTCTGCAATAGACGCAGCAGACAATATGCGCCATAATGCCGATGAAAAAATAGAAAAAATAAACAAGCTGACGGATAAAACAATAAAACCAATTACAGAGAGAGCTAATAAACTGGCTGATGAAACACTTGCAGCAATAAGAGAAGGAAAAAAGAACAACTATTCTGATGTTTTGGACGAAAACGGTGTAATTCGAAGAAGTTTTGAGATGAACGGTGCAAAACCTGCCTCAATGACAGAATATGCTCAAGACGGTTCCCAGAAAAGAAAAATTTATTTTCTTGGTAATGAGTGGATTGGGATTGAAGAGGGAAACATTGAGCTGTTTTTAAAAAACAATGAAATAGTCGAATACAGAGAGGGAGTTGTATATGACTATTCTCCCGGTGGAAAAGACACCATAGAAAAAGATTTATTGTTTGAAAACGGCAAACCTGTTCTCTATAAGGAAGGAATAGAATATAGCCCTAATTTGGAAAGAGCCGCAAAGAAGTTGTCTTTTGATGAATCATGGAACCCTTGTATCTATGAAGAAGGGGTTGAGTCTTGTTCGCTGAGAGGAGAAAGATATGTCAAAGCATCGAGTGAGCTTTGTTTTGATGAAGGTATACCTATTCTTTATAAAGAAGGGGTGTCAAATGGCTTTTTTAAAAACAGAGTAGCTGATAGGGTGCTGACATATGATGAAGAAGGGGCGGTTTCATCTTATCAGGAAGGTGTTAAACCCTTGTTCCTTGACTCTGATAAGATTTTGTCTTTTAGACATGAAAAACCGACTTTCTACGCAGATTATAATAATGACTCTGAAGGAAGTTCGAGATTGAATGACTGCTTTTTGAAAATTGGAAATAAGTGGGTTCGTTCAAAAATATAAAAATTCAAAAAAATACTGCTAAAAACAAGACCTCAGCAAATTATTGCTGGGGTCTTGTTTTGTGTTGAATAGAACAATTTTATTTTGCGCAAACGGGTTGGGCTGCGAGGTATTCATTGATTGCTTTAGCAGCACGTTTTCCTGCACCCATTGCGTTGATAGCTGTTGATTCTCCTGTCGGAGCGACGTCACCGCCTGCGAATACTCCTTCGATAGAGGTTTTGCCGCTTTCAGGGTCAATAACAATGTAACCTTTTTTGTCTGTTTGGAGGTTGAGATGGTCTGCTTCGGCTGAACGCTGGATAATCGGATTCGGATTTGTACCGAGCGCAACAACGACTGTATCAACATCCATATCAACAATTTTACCTTCGATAGGAACAGGACGTCTTCTTCCGCTTTCATCAGGTTCACCGAGTTCCATTACCTGAAGTTTGAGGTTTTTGACATATCCGTCTTCGCCTTCGATTACAACAGGTGAGTGCAGAAGTTTGAAGATAATCCCTTCTTCTTTTGCGTGGATTATTTCTGCTTTTCTTGCCGGCAATTCTTCTTCAGAACGGCGGTAGACGATAGTTACCTCATCAAAGCCGATTCTTTTTGCGACTCTTGCCGCATCCATTGCAGTGTTTCCGCCTCCGATGATAGCAACTTTTTTGCCGACTCTGATAGGTGTCGGAGAGTTTTCGTCGTTTGCTTTCATCAGGTTTACACGGGTCAAAAATTCGTTTGCCGAATAAACTCCGTTCAGGTTTTCGCCGTCGATGTGCAGCATTTTGGGAGTACCTGCTCCGCTGCATACAAAAATTGCGTCAAATCCGTCTGCTTTCAAGTCGTTGATTGAAAGCGAGCGCCCTATAATAACGTTTTTAACGAATTTAACTCCCATTTCACGAAGAGAATCAAGTTCTCTATCGAGTACATTTCGTGGAAGTCTGAATGATGGGATACCGTATCTCAAAACCCCTCCGAAGGCATGCAGCGCTTCGAATACGGTAACATCATGCCCTGCTTTTCTCAGGTCTGCTGCTGCACTTATGCCGGCACATCCTGAGCCGATGATGGCAACTTTTTTGCCGCTCGGAACAATTGTTGTTTTTTCAACTTCCGAGTTGTCTGCAACAAATCTTTCGAGGTTTCCTATTGCAACAGCTTCGCCTTTTATGCCGAGGACACATTGTCCTTCACACTGTCTTTCCTGCGGGCAGACTCTTCCGCATACGGCAGGCAGAAGGCTTGATTCTCTGATGATATCGCCTGCTTTTTGGATATTACCTTCTTTTACTTCTGCAATGAATGCAGGGATGTTGATGTTAACAGGACATCCTTTGATACATCTTGCGTTTTTACAGTTGAGGCATCTTGATGCTTCAGTGAGTGCCTGTTCTTTTGTGAAGCTTTTTTCTACTTCTTCAAAGTTTTTATTTCTGTAATCGGGAGCAAGAGCTTCCTGAACTTGTCTTTTTTTCTGTTCAACCATAATTCCGTTACCCTCTGATACTCATATACAAATATTATAGCGTGAAAAAGTTTTTATAAAAGATTTTTTATAAAAATATATATTTGTTTTATAATCAATAATCGATGGCATTAAAACAAAGGTATCTTTGATGAGCGGAAAAAAAGTTCTTTTAATTTTCGGGACACGTCCTGAGGCGATAAAGATGGCGCCTTTGGTTATAGAGCTGAAAAAACATGACGAATTTGAACCTGTAGTCTGTGTAAGCGCACAGCATCGCCAGATGCTTGATCAGGTGCTCGAGCTGTTTGAGATAAAACCTGATTTTGACCTTGATATTATGAAAGAAAATCAAAACCTCTGGAGTTTGACATCTGATATACTTTTGAAAACAAAGGATGTAATCGAACGTACAAAACCTGATGTCGTTCTTGTCCATGGAGATACAACAACAGCACTTGCCTCGAGTTTGTCGGCTTTTTATGCAAAGGTGCCTATCGGACATGTTGAGGCAGGGTTGAGAACTTTTGATAAGTATTATCCTTTCCCTGAGGAGATAAACAGGGTAGTAGCTGATAGTGTGTCATCTTATCATTTTGCGCCGACTGATGAAGCTGTTGAAAATCTCAAAAAATCGGCAATTCCATCTGAAAATATTGTCAAAACAGGTAATACGGTTATTGATGCTTTGCTTTATACAGCAGAGAACAAACCGGCAAATCTTGATTATTTGAATTTGAATAAAAATTTGAAAACTATATTGATGACCTCTCACAGAAGAGAAAATTTCGGAAAACCTCTTGAATCGATTTGTGATGCGATTTTGGAGCTTGTTGAAAAAAACGGTGATATACAGGTTGTTTATCCTGTTCATCTCAATCCGAATGTTCGAGAAGTTGTGTTCAGAAAACTTTCTGACCATGAGAGAATAATTCTCACAGAACCTATGGAGTATGCTCCTTTTGTGACGATGATGAATAAGGCTGATATAATTCTTACCGATTCAGGAGGCATTCAGGAGGAAGCTCCGTCGTTGAAGAAACCCGTGCTTGTTCTTCGGGATACGACAGAAAGGCCAGAAGCTGTCAAATCAGGTGCAGTCAAGCTTGTCGGAACGTCGAAAGAAAAAATCGTTGGCGAAACTCAAAAGCTGCTTGATTCAAAACAGCATTATGAAAAAATGCTCTCGGGAGAGAACCCTTATGGGGATGGAAGGGCGTCAGAGAGAATTATAAAATTTTTATCGGAAAAGTTGTAAATTTATATAAAGGGAAAGAGCAATGGACAAAATAACAATCCGTTCAGACAGAGATACCGATTATACTTTTTTGTATAAAGGACAGGAAACAGTTTTGAAAGCAGGCGGCATTCTTAGCATTGCAGGCGGGCTTGATGATGTTGTTCTTCCTACCTGTGCGATGAAGATTATTCAAAATCTGATTGTAATCAAACAGGATGTGCCGAAAGTTCACAAAAAAGAAGACTTCGAAAAATAATTTTTAACCGAGGCTCAGACCGGCGCAGAGATTAAGGCTTTGTCCCGTTATTCCTTTTGCATCATCAGAGATGATGTAGGAGGTGAGTTTTGCTATTTCTTCAGGCTTGATAAATCTATGCTGCGGGATACAGTCAAGTTCTTCCTGCTCATTGAGATTGTCTGAGAAAGCTTGCTCTGTCAGGTCTGTTTTTACCCACCCCGGGTTAATTGTATTTATTGTAATTCCGTATTCCGCCAGTTCAAGCCCGAGAGCTTTTGTCATGCCGATTAAGCCTGCTTTTGAAGCGGAATATAAAGATGCGTTTGCTTCGCCGACTGCTCCGCTGATAGAGCCGATGTTGATAATCCTACCCCATCTCTGTTCTTTCATTCCTTTTGCTGCAAGGACTGAGAGTTTGTAGGGGATTTCGAGGTTCAGTTTGAGCAGTCTTTCGATATCGTCGTTTGAAGTTTTTTCTACAGGACTCCAGATATATTCTCCTGCGTTGTTAATTATCACATCAACTCCCCCGAGAGAGGAAGAGGCTTTTTGAAAAAGTTTTTTATAATTGTCATCGAGGAGCAAATCGCCTGCGAAAAAGTCTTGAGCGTTGATTTGTTTGCAGAGTTCCTCGAGTTTTTTTTCGTTTCTTCCTGCAATAAACACGCTGTGAGAAGATGCCAGTTCCTTTGCGATGCTTCTTCCGATTCCTTTTGTTGCTCCTGTAATTAAAATTCTTCTTTTCATAAACTAAAGTATAGCATATGAACAGTAATAAGAAATCTTAATATATTTGTTTGATTAAGCAAAATCAAATAAAATATCAAAAGGGAAGTTAGTGCAGAGAAAGCTCATGAAAGTAACAAATACAAGTTTTACGGATTTTTTGAAAAAAGCTGGATGTTTTGAAATACCTGCTTTTCAGAGGAATTATGTGTGGTCTTTAAAACAATGGCAGCAGCTTTTTGATGATGTGCTGAGTCTTTCACGTTATGAGAAGATGAAAAAACACTTCCTTGGAACAGTTGTTTATGAACCGACAAATCTTGTTCAAATATCCAAAACAAATATAGTCAGACTGATAGACGGACAGCAGAGAATCATTACGTTGTCTTTGCTTCTTGCTGCATTGCAGAATTTGATGTATGAAGAAAACGATGAAGACAGCATCAGCCTTAGCGAAGAAATAAGAAGTTTGTTATTTAACAATGATAAAGATTGCCCTTACAAAATTATGCTGAACAGCAATGATGAAGAGGTTTATTCTTCTTTGCTTGACGGCGAAGATAATCTGAAAACGGATGCTTTGATTTTTAAGGCTTATGAATTTTTCAAAAATCAGATAAAATCAACAAAAGTTCTGCCATGTGTTTTGTTTGAAACAATAAAAAAACTTGAAATAGTTGATATGGCTCTTGAGTCAGAAGTTGATAATTCTCAGCTGATTTTTGACAGCTTGAATTCAACCGGCGTAAGGCTCTCTCAGGTTGATCAGATAAAGAATTTTATTCTGCTTGGAACAACCGGAGAAGAACAGGATGAACTCTTCGAAAAATACTGGAGTCCGATGGTTCAGTCTTTTGATAGTGTAGGATGCGGCAATCGTTTGAGTGATTTTATCAGGGATTATCTTACTATCCAAAATAACGGGTCTATTCCGAAGGAAGAATCTGTCTATGAAGAGTTTTGCAGATTTTTTATGAACAGGCTCAAACTTCAGTCCCGCAGCACTGTTGTAAAACATCTTGTGAAATATTCAAAGTATTATGTAAAGATGATTTCTGCTACACTCAGAGATAAAGATGTCCGTATGCATATTCAGGCAATAAACGATATAGACGCAAAAGATGCTTATCCGTTTTTGATGGAAGTGTTCGAAGACTTTGAAAGCGAGCTGATTGACAAAGAGATTTTGCTTGAAATTCTTTCTACTGTCGAGAATTTTGTGGCAAACAGAGATAAGCTGATACATCCTGAAAAAACGTTTGTAACACTGAGCAATGATGTAAATCAGATGCTTGCTTTGAAACATTTTACTCCGAAGATTGTCAAAAACTCAAAGAAGATGACTATCAATGACCTGCTTGATGAAGGCGAAAACGAAAATTTGAGCGCATAAAAAATATATCTGCTCAAAGAGCAGATATATTTGAATTAATTTGAACTTTGATATGATTTCTTAAACTCTTCAAGAGCATTGTAAGTTTTTGTTCTTAAATTTTGCAGTGAGTTATACACTTCTTCATAAGTTGCAGCATAACTATCAAGACTCATATCTTTAGGAGGGTTTTTTAATATATTGAATTTGTTTGTCAATTCTTCCTGAACAGATTGAATGAAAGGTTCTAGTACCTTTTTACGTTTTTCTGTATAGAACGATTCTCTTTCTATACTTTTTTTTATGCCGGATATTGACTCTTTAATTTTTTCATCCGGAAGCTCCGATATATCTTCTACTACATGGATCTCTTTCAACCAATCAATTATATCATTGAAAGATTTTGGAGCATCAATATTATCGTTTAATTTTTTATTTAGGGCTTTAATATCACTGGAAAGGTATTGATGCGTGGATGCTGTAAACAAAGGTGCTTTTTCTATGTCTCCATAACCCTCTATACCTTTTTTTATGATTTCAGGTGGTAGCATATGCTCTATAATCTCGTCTAGCTTTACATAATACTTGCTAGTTATTTCATTTCTTTCAGGTCCGCAAGCTGCTAAGTAGTTATTATATAAATTTTGATATTCCGTCAAGAGTTCTTTTTTTTCAGGACTTAATTTTTGTGTTGCTTTTGCTACATCAGATGTTTCAATATCCGGAGCTTTTCCTTTTTTCAGGCTTACCGCTATGGCTACTGCAGCAGCTCCAGCTGCGGCAAGTGCTCCAAGTGCTGCAATAATTTTTTTATTATTATTCTTTGTTTCGCTCGGTTTAGTGCTTTGCTCTGGTGCAGGCAGCGGATAAGAGGGAAGAGGATATTTTTTTTCTTGTATACCTGAAGAAAAATTTGTAGAAATATTCATAACCTTGATTCCTTTCCTGAAAAGTGTATATAAATATTAAAAACAAAAGTATAAAAATTTTTGACATATTTAAAAAAAGAGATAAAGTTTTATTAAGCTTTATCTCTTTTCAAAATTTATATAGTCTTTTGACTTATGCTTGCGGTGCAGTAGCTGCTTTTGAAGGAACAAAAGTGTCCTGCTGAGGTTGCCCTGCCAATTTTGATGTATCAATAGGACCGAGATTCGGAGTAGCCATTGCTATATTTTTATCAATAGCTTGTTCTACAGCTGGCATTTGTGCAGCGATTGCCTGTCCTTGAGTTTGTCCCTGCTGGCTTGCAGCCATAAGCATTTGTTCTGTTGTTGGAACTGTATTTCCTACCGGCATTGTCATAATTTTAGTTTCCTTACCATAATAACCTTACAATAATATTAAAAATCAAAAATGCAAAAAAATTGACAGATTGTAAAAAAAAGATAAGGTTTTGTTACACCTTATCTTTTTTTGCTTAGATTGTTTGTTTCTTATTGTTTCACAAGTCCTGCATCGGCTTCTGATACGCCCATAATGTTGAAACCGCAGTCAACATAGTGAACTTCGCCTGTTACGCCTGAAGACATATCAGAAGCGAGGTATAAACCTGCTTTGCCAACATCTTCAAGAGCAACGTTTCTTCTAAGAGGAGCTTTCATTGCTGCTACTTTGAGCATTGTATCAAAATCACCGATGCCTTTTGCTGCAAGTGTTTTGACAGGTCCTGCAGAGAGTGCGTTGACTCTGATACCGTCTTGTCCGAATTCATAAGCAAGGTATCTGACTGTAGATTCTAAAGCAGCTTTTGCAACGCCCATAATGTTGTAGTTGCAAACGGCTCTGACTGAACCGAGGTATGTAAGCGCTGTGATTGTTGCTCCTTCGTTCATCAACGGTTTTGCATATCTTGCCATTGGAATTAAAGAATATGCGCTGACTCCGAGAGCTAAATCCCAGCCTGCTTTGGTTGTATCAGAGAATTTTCCGTGGAGGTCTTCTTTGTTTGCAAATGCTACGGCATGGATTACAAAATCGATGGTTCCATAGACTTTTTGATATTCTTCAAAAACATGTTTCATCTGTTCTTCGTTTGTTACATCGCATTCGATGATTAATTTTGAGTTCATCTCTTGTGCTATCGGAGTAACTCTGTCTTTCATCGCTTCGTTTGCATAAGTAAAAGCGATTTCTGCGCCGTTTTCATAAAGCTTTTGAGCTATGGCATAAGCAATTCCTCTTTTGTTGCTGACTCCGAAAATAATACCCTTTTTCCCTTGCATTAATGTCATTCTTCGATCCTCTATAATTCTACGTTGTTATAATAATACATAATACAACAAGCATGCTTTTTTTGAAATATTAAGAAATAATGTATTTTTTATTTGAGGTTTAAAATTTAATATACTATAATAGAGCAAACGTAATGGAGGATTTAAAAATGAAAAAATTCGTATGTAGTGTATGCGGTTATGTACATGTAGGCGATACTCCCCCGGCTAAGTGTCCTACTTGCGGAGTTGGTCCTGATAAATTTATCGAACAAAAAGAAGAAGCCAGAGTATGGGCTGATGAGCATAAAATCGGAGTTGCTAAAGGTCTTGATGCAGAAGTTGTTGAAGGTCTCAAGGCTAACTTTACAGGCGAATGCACAGAAGTCGGTATGTACCTCGCTATGAGCCGTCAGGCAGATAGAGAAGGATATCCTGAAGTTGCTGAAGCTTACAAAAGAATTGCTTTTGAAGAAGCAGAACATGCAGCAAAGTTTGCTGAACTTTTAGGCGAAGTTGTTGTTCCTTGCACAAAAACAAATCTTTCTATGAGAGTTGAAGCTGAATTTGGTGCAACTCAAGGAAAGAAAGACCTTGCTACAAAAGCAAAACAACTCGGATATGATGCAATTCATGATACAGTTCATGAAATGTGCAAAGACGAAGCCCGCCATGGTAAAGCTTTCGAAGGATTGTTGAAAAGATACTTTAACTAATAATCTTTTTCAAAAATCAAAAAAGCCGATTTCAAAAGAAATCGGCTTTTTGTTTATTTATTTTCCTGTTCTTTTTGGGCTTGAATATTATCTTTTGCTTTCACAGCAAGAGTTGTCGCTATTCCTGTTGCCGCAGCCATAATTACATATGTCGCAAGCCCTAAGGCATTTGTCTTTTTGACTTTTTTCAAAAGCTCCGGTGCTGAAGAAAGTGCTTTTTTGGCAATGGAGTTTCCGTTCTTTGTAGCAAGCGCTTCTTCTGCTATTGCCGGTATCCAGCCCATTGTTGCGAGAACACCTGCGTTATCTTTGATGAACTGTCTTGCTCCGCCTTCTCCTTCTGCGCTGTTTGCTTTTTCTTTTGTTGTCATTGCAACAAGCATTACTCCAAGAGGAGCGATAATTTGCAGAGGTCTTAGTTTTTGGAGTGCTTTTCCTATTTTGCTTACATTTTTGTTGATAGCATGTCCCATTTCATGGAAAGATGAGAGCTGCAAACCTGTTCCTTTTTCAGGCAGCAGCACAGAGTTCACTTTCGGCTGAAAGAAGGCGTTGTTACCTTTTGCTACTGTATCAAGCTGTTTGTACACATTTTGGTATAGCGGTATTTTCACCCCATCTTCAAAACCTTCGAGATTTTTTAAATTTTGTGGAATTTTCTTACTTATTTGCTCATAATGGGCATCTGTCATACTTGCTGCTGTATCGGCAACGTTTGAAGGATTAACTCTTAAGATTCGAACACCTTTTTCTTCAAGTCCGCTTTTTTTGAAAGCCTTCTCAAAAGAATCTGATAACAGATTTGACTCATCTGCACTAAGAGATGAGTTTATCTTTTTCATATTTTGCATAATCCCGTTTGTCGGCAGTGCTAGGAACTGTTTACCCAAAAGATAAGTTCCGACTCCTGCTGCGACTCCTATACCAGAATTTTTTGTTTCATTTTGCTTCTGCTGCAAAGTGTTTTGAGGATATATAGTTCTCCCCGGAAAATTTACCGTCATTATTCTACCTTTATATAATCTTCCCTTAATAATATAAAAACAGGAAGAATAAAAAAATTGTCATTAAAAAAAGTTGTCAAAATTTTTGACAACTTTTTTTATTTAATTAATTCTGAATACCGATTATTTATTTTTCAAAAAATCAGGTAAATCAAGCATCTGGCTTGCTACTTCCTGAGGTGACTTTTTGTTCGCAAAGAAGTCATTTATATCAGCTTTCAAATCAGATGTTGTTGAATTAGGAAGATTCGGGAATGAAAGAGCTTTTTCAGAATTTTGAGAAGAATCTTTCAAATCAAAACCTGTAGCTATCACTGTAATTTGTATTTCTCCCTGAATTCTATCATCGATTACCGCACCGAAAGTAACAACAGCGTCTTCAAGAACTGTGCTGTGGATGATTTCTGCAGCTTCATATATTTCATGAAGAGTCATATCAGAACCGCCTGTTACGTTGAGGATTACCCCGCTTGCACCGTTGATTGATGTTTCAAGCAGCGGTGAATTTACGGCGAGTTTTGCAGCTTCAAGAGCTCTGCCTTCGCCTGTTCCTCTGCCGATACCCATCAAAGCAGAACCTGACATCTGCATTACAGCCTTAACATCGGCAAAGTCAACGTTAATAAGCCCTGGAACGGTAATAATATCAGAAATACCTTGAACACCTCTTAAGAGTACTTCATCAGCAACGCAGAAAGCTTCTCTCATTGTTGCTCTGCGGTCAACAACTTCTATCAACTTATCATTCGGGATAACAATCAATGTGTCAACGTTTTCTCTCAGTTTTTCAAGACCCTGAAGAGCTTGATTCATACGGTGTTTTCCTTCAAATCTGAAAGGTTTTGTAACAACACCGACAGTCAGAGCTCCGAGTTCTTTTGCTACCTGAGCAACGACTGGAGCTGCGCCTGTTCCTGTTCCACCGCCCATGCCTGCAGTGATGAATACCATATCTGCGCCATCGAGAGCTACTGTGATATCATCACGGCTTTCATCGGCTGCTTTTTCTCCGACGCTCGGATTTGCACCTGCTCCCAAACCGTTTGTAAGTTTTGAACCCAGTTGAATTCTGTTTGGAGCTGAAGACATCTCAAGCACTTGAGAATCTGTATTCATTGCCCAAAAGTCAACGCCGCTGAGTCCTGATCTAATCATTCTGTTGACAGCATTTCCGCCGCCGCCGCCTACTCCGACAACTTTTATATTTGCCTGACTAATTAATTCGCTTCTTTGTGTATCGCTATCAGCTGAGCTGACCGGTCCAAAGTTGTTTTCCACTTAACTGACCCCTTTATATCATGTACTAACTATAATTTTTCTACTTAACAATATATGAGAAATAAATCCTTTAGTAAAGAATTTTACAAAAATTAGTTACTCATTCTTAATCTTTTATTAACATAATTCCTCTTCTCATATAATAAACATTTTAGCAATATTTTCAAAAATTACAAATTAATTTTTGAAAACAAAGGAACAGCCCGTTCTTTGAGTAATAAATACGGGCTGTTTCTGTTTTTATCAAATATTTTAGTGCATTATATTGAATATTTCGTTGCATTTCGCAAAGATATCGTATGCATCATCGAGTTTTATCATATTCGGTCCGTCACAGAGCGCTTTATCAGGATCAGGGTGAACTTCGAAGAACACACCGTCAGCACCTGCTGCTAGTGATGCATTAGCAAGAGGCGGAACAAATTCTCTCTGTCCTGAAGAACAAGCCCCTGCTCCACCGGGGAGCTGCACGCTGTGAGTGGCGTCGAATATAATCGGATAGCCAAAGCTGTGTACTATAGGGAATACTCTCATATCGACAACAAGGTTGTTATAACCGAAAGAGTCTCCTCTCTCTGTGATAATTACATTCGGATTGCCGCTTTTTTCAACTTTTTGGGCTGAGAGAATAATCTGCTGCGGAGATAGGAACTGACCTTTTTTGATATTAACTATTTTTCCTGTTTTGGCTGCTTCAACAAGCAAATCAGTTTGTCTTGATAAGAATGCAGGAATTTGAATGATATCAACAACTTCCGCTACGGTTTTTGCATCAGCGGGAAGATGAACATCAGTAAGGATTGGAATATTGAATTCCTGTTTTACTTTGCTTAGAAGCTCGAGTCCCTGCTCCATTCCAATGCCCCTATATGAGTCCAGAGAGGTTCTGTTTGCTTTATCATAGGATGCCTTGAATATGTAGTCTATACCGAGTTTTTGTGTGATAAATTTTAACTTCTCGGCTGTTTTGAAAAGAATATATTCATTTTCTATTGCACATGGTCCTGCGATTATGACAAGCTTGTTACCGCCGAATTCGATATTTCCTAGTTTTACTTTTTTCAGATTATTCAAGACATTCACCTCCGTAAAATTTACTTTTTCAAATTATATCATAAGAAATGTTTATCCGAGTTTTAAAATTTTTGTCAATTTACTGAGCGTATTTGTTTTAAAAATAATATGATGAATATTACAAAACAGATTTTGAATTTAAATAGTATAAATCAGACATCTCCCAGGCAAACAAGGGGCTATAACTCTTTAGAAAAACAGCCTGCGAAAGATACTTTTGAGAAGAGCAGGAGCGATGTTTCTTTCGGTTCAAACAGAGCTTATGCAATCCTAAAAGACCTTGCACCGCTTGATGCTTTGAAATACAAGGCAATGAATTCCGCTGATAAAGATATTCTGCGTACCGAGCTTGATGAGTATGTCGGAGAGGTTGTAAATGATTGTGTTAATGCAGCTAAAGCTCTGAAAAAATCCTATGATGATGAGTTTGGAGCAGGCAACTGGGAATATGTTTCAATTGGCAGGTCATGCGCTAATATTTCTGAAGCCCTCAAAGCAATGGGCGTTGAAGCGAAGAGTGTTCCTATCTCAGGACTGACAAATGTTTCTGACATAAAAAGCCTTACATCTCAGGCGGGATTTGAAGATTATAAACAATATCTCTACAGCCTCGGTTTATCTCCGGAGAAGATGAAAAGCTCAGGTAAGACTTATATCTTTCAGGACTATTGCGACTCCGGCAGAAGTCTTGAGGTCTTTGAGCAGCTGATGAGAAGTGATGAGATGGGCTTGAATCTTGAGAACATAAAATTTGACGGCATAAACGATAGATTATTCAAGACCTATCCTCACCTGCAGGAATGGGGGATAGAAGGTTTTAACCCGATACAATTCTGTGTTCAGCGCCTTGGAATGCAGAATTATTTCGGCAGCCTCAAGAGTTATACTGATTTGCCAAAACTCGATTGCAAAAATCTTGGTGATATAAAACATCTTTCAATAACACCCATGTCTACTAATGATTTATTCCGTTTCGGGATATTTGATAAGACTCAGCAACTTTAGTTTTTTAGAGTCCTCCGATTGAAGGATATTTAAGATACTTATTTATAAAAAAACAATTTATGTCGATAAATAAAGTATCAGCACACTCGGAGATAGTATGGCAAAGATAATAGAAAATCATATTGGACGAAGAATGATAAGATTATCCTCAGATGACATAATCATGGTTGTACAGCAGTACCAACAGATATGCCGTAATAGAACGCTTGATTTTTTGAGTGCAAAAAACATGCTCGAAGATAATCTTCTTTATTTGCCAGAAGAAGTGTAAAGAAGGTTTTGAAGACGTTTCAGTTCATCAACTAGTTGTTGTTTTGAAATGGTATTTTCAACCAAATCCCATGGGAGGGTTTCTTCAAACGGAATTTTTCTCTTTGAGTAGAACTCAAGAGGTGGAATACTCTCTGCTTCGGATAATTCTTTATACGCTCTATGCCAGCTTCCGAGTGATGCTTTATATTCATATACTTTTATAAGCAAATCGCTCAAACGCCTGTCGCCTCTTGAGATTATCGCTTGAATTTCATCCCATTTAATGCTTGTCGGGCGGTATTTTATGCCTGCCATATGCAAGTGTTTTTTCAGGTAATTATTTCTTGATTCAAGTGTTTTCTCGTCTTCTCTTCCATACCATTGGAACGGCGTTTGAGCCTTTGGCACAAACGAAGACGTACTCAGCGTAAGAGATATGTCTTTGTTTTCTTTTTGCAAGTTTTTGACAAGAGTCACCATATTTTCGATGTCTTTGTCTTCTTCTTCAGGAAGTCCTATCATTGCATAAATTTTTAGTGCTTTTAGTCCGTTTTCTGAGGCTGTTTTGATTGAGGCAGCAATCTGGTCATCCGAAAGATTTTTGTTTATGAATTGTCTAAGACGCTGCGAGCCTGCCTCAAGTGCGATTGTAGAAGAGCGCTGATGGCACTCTGAGAGCATCTTTACCGTTTTTGCGTTTAGTTTATCCGCTCTCAGCGAGGAGATTGAAACTTCGAAGTCTTTTTCTTTTTTCTTTTCGAGGATATAATCGCAAATCTTATCAAATTGAGGATGTGCGCTGACAAGTGCACCGAGAAGACCTATTTTGTTTGTATTAGCAAGAGCTAAATCTATTATTCCTTTTATTTCTTCAAAAGACGGGTATCTCGGAGGGAGATTCAGATAAGAAGAAAGACAAAATGCGCATCTGTTCGGGCATCCTCTGTAGAGTTCTATCAGGCAGTTGTTTGAAAACATAGTGTTTTCAGTAATAATCGGTGTAAACACACAGCGCATATCAGTCATTACACGTTTTTTTACGGGTATATTCGGAAATACCGAAGAAACGGCACCGTCTTTATCATATTCAAAGTTATATAAAGACGGAACATAAACGCCTTCTATTGATGCAAGTCCTTCAAGAATTTCTGCTTTTGTTTTTTTTCCTTTTGAATTCTGGATAAAGTTCATCGCTTCATTCATCATAACTTCTCCATCTCCGACAAGAATGAAGTCAAAGAAGTCGCTGAAGGGTTCAGGATTGACTGATAATACCGGACCTCCTGCGAAAATGAGAGGATATGAGTCATCTCTGTCTTTTGATTTTAGGGGTATGTTGTATTTTTGCAGAATTTTGAAGATATTCAGGAAATCAAGCTCGAAAGAAAAAGAAAAGCCGAAGACATCAACATCTTTCAGATTATGCCTTGATAGTTCCGTATCGGTGAATATTCTTTCAACGTCGGTTTTTGGGTTTTCATCCATAAGACGAAACAGATGCAGATATCCGAGCGCTGACATCCCTATGTTGTAATTGCAGGGGAAGGAGAACCACACTTTTATTGCATCGTTATCTTTTTTTTGAGGTTTATATAAAAATATTTCTTTATTATCCATCATAGCAACCTGTTATTCTTTATTAATTGTTTTTACATAGAGTTCATCAAACAGTACACAAACGGTTGCTGCGATGGCTGGAGCGAGGATTACTCCTGATACTCCCAGGAATTTTTCAAAAGCGAAGATAGCAAAGATAATTATAAGCGGATGTAAATCAAGCATCTTGCCTAATACTATTGGTTTGAGGAAAGTGTTTGTTGACCACTGAGCAAAGGCAAATACTGCACATACAGCAACAATTGCAGCAATTCCTTTTGGGAATACTACTATTATTGCCAGTCCAAAAGCTATAATAGGCCCTACTATCGGTATAATATCAAGAACCCCTGCAATAAATCCTATCAATAAAGAGAACGGAAGTTTGAAAATAGCCAGCCCGATGAAGGTAATCAATCCTACGGCAAACATCATCAAAAGCTGTCCGACAACGTATCCTCCGACCTTTGTTGATATATTTGATGATAGTTCTTTTGCCTTATTTCTCATATTTTTTGGAAATAAAGCCAGAAAATAATCTTTTATTTCCGATTTATCAAGAAGCATATACAACACAATGATTGCAAGCGTGAATGCTATTGTAAAACCGTATATCAAGCTTACGGTGAAGTTTATTGATTTGTCGATTATTGTTGAGCCGAAACTTGCAGAAGACATAAGAGCATTTTCCGTGTTGATAACTTCTATCAGCTTTTTGCCCATAAAATCCGTTGTAGAAAGATAGTTCATAATCATCTGAAAATATTCGGGAATATTTTTTATGAAGAGTACTGTTTCTTTGTATAACAAAGATATAAGAGGAATCAGGATAAGCGTGAACAACCCGAAACCAATAAGATAAATCAACGAAATAACAAAAGACCTCGGCATTTTCTTTGAGAGCTTGTCAACAAGAGGCATAAGAGATGCAGCTATTACATAGGATGCAAAAAACAGCATAAATACATCTTTGAAATAATACATCCCGAATAATGTGATAACTACTAAAATGAAAAATATTATCATTTTATAATTTTTGAAATTAGAAATATCCATGAATGCCTCCCCTGCAAATGATTATTCTGTCGGAGTTTGTT
This sequence comes from Candidatus Adamsella avium, assembly GCA_904420445.1. GTDB lineage: Bacteria > Cyanobacteriota > Vampirovibrionia > Gastranaerophilales > CAJFVJ01 > Adamsella > Adamsella avium. The sequence goes on from CAJFVJ010000002.1 coordinate 97,850, forward strand.
GAGTTTTTGATACGGATGTTGTTGCATCTTTCTTTGGCGAGTGCTTAAAGAATTTCAGCATATTCAAGTATTTATCGCCGTTTTTTTGTTTAACTTCTTCTTTCTCTTCCAGACCAAGATAATCTTTGACTATTTGTCTAAAATGCGCCAAATCTTCGCATTTTGTCAATACGCCGAGTTGGGCTGTCGAGATGTTGCCTGTTTCTTCTGAAACAACGATACACAAAGCATTTGACACTTCGCTCATTCCGATTGCTGCTCTGTGTCTTGTCCCATACTGCCAGCTTAGTTTCGGGTCTTCCGTCAGAGGGAGAAGGACTCCTGCTGATAAGATTCTGTTTCCGCTTATAATTACGGCTCCATCATGCAATGCTGTATTTGTGTGGAATATTGTCAGCAGCAGCTCTGTTGATAATATTCCGTTGATTTTTGTTCCGACATCAATATACCCTGAGCTGTCGTTGTGATCCTGCATAACTATCAGCGCACCGGTTCGTGATTTTGAGAGGTATTTTACGGCATCTGTAAGTTCGTTCACTACGTCTATTTGATTTTTGTGGTCATCATTGTGGTTGTTTGCAAATATATTTTTTGTCAAAAATCCCTGCTGGCCGAGATATCCGAGAAATCTTCTCAATTCCGGCTGGAAAACAACAACAAGACCAATGAGGATTATATTGACAATTGTTTCAAAAAACTTACCGATGATTTGAAAATCCATCAGAATAAGAAGCTTGCTCAGAAGAAGCATAATCAGGACACTGACAATCCCTTTTACAAGACGTTCGGATTGAGTTCCTCTGATATATGTTCTATAAATTAAATAAAGAATTAGGACTATAACACCGACTTCTAAAATACTTTTGAGCTGTAAGCCGTTGGCAAGTGTTGAGAAATCTATGTTTGAAATATCTGTAACCGTAATCAGTTTCTCAAACAACTTAAAAATCCCTTCTTTATTTAACTTTCTATCATAATGTTACTTGAAAGACGCTGCGGAATTTCATCATCCGAAACAAGATCTTCATAAGTTTCTCTTTTTATAATGATATCAGATTGCGCATTTTTTACAAGTACTGCAGCCGGACGAAGTGTTCGGTTATAGTTGCTGGACATAGAATATCCGTATGCTCCGGTGTTGAAAACACACAAAATATCTCCTTCTTCTGGATGAGGAAGTTTGATATCACGTATCAAAATATCTCCTGATTCGCAGTATCTGCCTGCAATTGTAACTTCTTCATCACATTCTTCGTTTGCTTTGTTTGCAATTACGGCTGTATATTTTGCCTGATACATTGACGGACGAGGGTTGTCAGCCATTCCGCCATCGACAGCCACGTATCTTCTGCCTTTAGGCACTTGCTTTGAGCTTCCTATTGTATATATAGTAACTCCTGCTGTTCCGACGATGCTTCTGCCGGGTTCAAGATAAATTGTCGGATGCTCTAGATTGTACTCTTTGCAGTGGACATCTATCGAGCGGATTATTACATCTGCTATTGTTTCAACAGACGGCGGCATATCAGCTTCCGTATAAGTTATACCAAGACCTCCTCCGAGGTTTATTTCTTCAAGGTGAATGTTGTGGACTTCTTTTATTCTTCTGATTTCTTTCAGAATTACTCCGACTTCATCATAATAAACCTGAGTTTCAAAAATTTGGGAGCCGATATGAGCGTGCAATCCTACGAGATTCAGGTTATTATATTGTTCTTTTATAAGGTCGATTGCTTCATCAAGCTGTGTTAAATCAAAACCGAATTTTGAATCAAGGTGTCCTGTCTGGATGTATTCATGGGTGTGGCATTCTATCCCCGGTGTAATTCTAAGGAAGATATCAACGACTTTATTTTTTGATTTCGCCAGATTATCAAGTAGTGCAAGCTCGAGGAAGTTGTCGACGGAATATCTTCCTATGTTGTAGTCAAGCGCCATCTCTAGTTCATCTATTGATTTGTTGTTGCCGTTGAGAAGAACATGAGACATATCAAAGCCTGCGCTGTAAGCTGTATACATTTCTCCGCCTGAAACTGTGTCAAGACCGAAACCTTCCTCTTTGAGAATTGCACATAAAGCTTTTGTCATGAAAGCTTTTGATGCGAACATGAAATTAGACTTTTCGTATTTTGCAAAAGCTTTTTTGTATTCATGACACATACTTCTGATGGTGTCTTCATCATAAATATAAAGAGGTGTGTCATATTTTTCAGCCAGCTCAACAAGGTCACATCCTCCTATGCAGAGATGACCTTGCTCGTTTATTTCTGTTGTTATCGGTTTTATTCCTTGATTTACGCTCATTCTTTCATGTCCCTTCTTCTTTAATTATTCGGATTTTTCATAATTTTAACATTAAAATATTCAGAAAAATACTACTATAATCGGAGAAAATTTTATTTGTCGTTAATTGTAACAAATCTTTACACAAGTTTAAATATTTACAGCATTATATGTATTTATGAAAAAAAAATATGCCTATTTAATAAAATATAGTAATATGTTACGTATCAGAATATAAAATTAACCAAAGTTTGGATAAGAGGGAACAAAAATGAATTTCAAGAAAAAGTGTATTTCAATGGTTCTGGCGTTCTTTATGCTTATGATAAACATAACGCCGGCGCTTGCGGTTGCGTTTGATGACGTACCAGCAGATTATTGGGCTTATGAAGCAATTGAATCTGTGTCTAACGATCAGGTTATGAACGGTTATAAAGACAACACATTCAAACCTGAAGGCACTGTTAAGAGGGTTGACTTCACAAAAATGCTTCTGAAGGCAATCGGGCATGATGATATAGATATTGAAACAAACAATATTTTCCAGGATTTGGCTTCAGGTAACTACGGTTATGAAGATATCATGAGAACAAAACAACTCGGTTTGGTCTATGGTTATCCTGATAAGAAATTTAAACCGAGCCAGAATATCACAAAAGCAGAAGTATCTTCAATTCTGAGCCATATTACAAAAGGCGAAGCTCAAGACCCTGCAACTCTTGACAGGTTCTTTGATAAGAATGATGTTCCGAACTGGGCATTTGAAGCTTATACAAAGTGTGTAGAAAACAATTTGTATGTAAACTATCCTGATGAAAACATGCTGACTCCGAATAGGGATGCAACAAGAGCTGAGATAGCCGTTTTGCTTTATAAAATAAGAAAAGCAATGAATCTCGTAGAGGATCAATACAAAGGTGATGCCGCTCCTGTTGAACAAAAAGAATACCTCATCAGAACAGAACATCTGAATCAGGTGCCTGAAGCTGATGAGCATATTGTTCAGATTACAAACCTTAGACAAATTGTTCTTGCTAAAAATATTATCAAAGCTAACTTCAAACAAAAATTTAACTCAAATGAAGTAAAAATGGGCGACCTCGTTGAATTTGATATTCCTAAGAACATCTACACTGATGAAGGGACTCTTACATTCCCAGCAGGGACTGTTCTTGTTGCAGAAGTTAATTATCTCGAAAAACCGAAGATGCTTAACAAAAGCGGTGCAGTAGGACTTATCTTCAAAGATATGGTTCTTCCTTCCGGTCAGGTTGTTCCTTTTGAAGGCAGAGCAGTCGAAACAAAAGACGTTGATATCCTCAAAAGAGGCGGATGGGCAAGCGCTGCAAAAGTTGCTAAGTTCACTGCAATCGGAACAGCTGTCGGTACTGTAGGAGGTCTTGCTATCGGCAGAATGAGCACTAATGATAATAACACAGGTAAAGGTGCTATCATAGGTCTTTGTATCGGTGCCGGTACAGGTCTGCTGCTCGGTTTGATTACACCTGGTGTTCCTTACAAAGCTAATCAGGGCGATGAAATTATGGTAGAACTTACACAAGATTTGAGTCTTGATATCGCTCTGTAATTCTTGAAATTCAAATCTTATAAAAAGAGAATGACTTCTTCAAAAGAAGTCATTCTCTTTTTTCTACACTTATTTTACAGGAAGATTATACAGTTTTGAGGGCAATAGCTTGATTTTCGATGGAGGGTTTTACATAACATCCTAAACTTGCATAAAAAAAGCATCCTGCAAAACAGGATGCTTTTCGTTTTGGAGTTGAACCCTAGATAATTCCCTGTGACTTCATTGCTTTTGCAATACGTCTGAAACCTGCTATGTTTGCACCTGCAACATAGTTTTTACCGTATCCGTATTCTTTAGCGGATTCTTGAGAAGCTTTGAAGATATTTGTCATAATATCATCCAATTTTTTATCAACTTCTTCGAATGTCCAGAAATATCTCATGCTGTTTTGGCTCATTTCAAGCGCTGATGTAGCAACACCGCCTGCATTTGCAGCTTTTGCAGGAGCAACGAGAACACCTTTGTCAATGAAGTATTTGATTGCTTCGTTGCTGCAAGGCATATTAGCACCTTCACCGATTGCTATTACTCCGTTTCTAACAAGCAGTTCAGCTGCCGGGAGTTCTATATCATTTTGTGTTGCGCATGGAAGAGCAATATCAGCTTTGATGTTGTAAACAGCAGGTATTTCACCGGGTTTGTTTTCAGTATAAACTGCTGAAGGATGATATTTGAGGTATTCTTTTATTCTCAGACGCTCAACTTCTTTGAGTTTCTTGACTGTATCAAGGTTGATACCTGATTTATCATAGATACATCCGTTAGAATCACTCATCGCAACAACATTTGCACCGTATTCCTGAGCTTTTTCGCAAGCATAGATTGCAACGTTACCTGAACCTGAGATAATAACACTCTTACCTTTGAATGACTGACCGTCAGCTTTGAGCATCTCTCTCATGAAATAAATCAGCCCGTAGCCGGTTGCTTCTTTTCTGACCAGAGAACCGCCGTAATCAAGTCCTTTTCCTGTCAGCACGCCTGCTTCGTAGACGTCTTTTATTCTTCTGTACTGACCGAATAAATAACCTATTTCTCTTGCTCCGACTCCGATGTCACCTGCCGGCACGTCAACATCCTGTCCGATGTGTCTTTGCAGTTCTGTCATGAAACTCTGGCAGAAGCGCATGATTTCAGCATCTGATTTTCCTTTCGGATCAAAATCGCTGCCGCCCTTGCCGCCGCCGATAGGAAGACCTGTAAGAGCATTTTTGAAAATTTGTTCAAATCCGAGGAATTTCATAATGCTCTGGTTTACTGTCGGATGAAATCTCAAACCGCCTTTGTAAGGCCCTAAAGCGCCGTTAAATTGAACACGGTATCCTCTGTTTACCCTTGTTTGTCCTGCATCATCAACCCATGGAACTCTGAATGATATAATTCTTTCAGGTTCAACAACTCTTTCTAACAACGCCATCTGTTTATATTCAGGATGTCTTTTCAATACAGGCTCGATGCTTGTCAAAACTTCTTCAACTGCCTGCAAAAACTCCGGTTCATGGGAGTTTTTTTCACTTGTCTCTTTCAAAACTTTTTCTAAATAACTATCCATGTGTTATTCTCACTCCTTAGCATTTTTTCGCGGGGTCAATTATAGCATAAACAATTTTAAATTTAAAATTATTTCTGAAAGGGTGCTTTTAAATTGACAAAAAAAGCGTGATTTAAATATAATCTAGGAGTGAGTTAAAGAAAGACGGGTTTGGTATGAAAAAAGTTTTAGTTTTATTATTTTTATTGTTTTTTACAAATTTGAACGCTTATGCGGGGTCTGATTATTTGTTTTTGGATAAGGAAACAAAATATCAGAAAAAAATCATGGAGATGGGATTTCGCATTCTGAATGCAAACAGAATAGATAAAAGAATGACCTTCAGCTATGATACAAATAAGGATGTAAACGCTTATACTTACGGCGGGGCAAAAAACATAGTTATCTGTAAAGGTCTGCTGCCTTATTTTGATGATGATAATGAATTGGCTGCAATATTGAGTCATGAAATTGCCCATGGAATGGATTATCATGACGGTTTTTTCAAATCGGTGGCTATGGGGTTTGCACCGAAAAAATATGAAGAAAAAGCGGACAAACAAGCTGTCGACTATATGGTGACAGCCGGTTATAATCCTGTTGCATTGATTATTGTGCTTAATAAAATATCAGGGGAGAAAAAGGGAATATCTTCATGGTTTTCGACTCATCCAGCAGGTTCAAGAAGACTTGTCCTAATTTATGAATATATCTACAAAAAATACCCTGGATATCTCGTTGACAACGATTATAGAAGAAATTTGTATTATCAGAATTTCCTTTTGATATCAAAGGATGACCGTGAAAAAATCAGAGAGAGAGAGTTGAAAAAAATAGAAAAAAACAGAAAAAAGAATGAAAAAAAAGAAGCTGTCTAAAAAATGAATAAGAAGACTTTTTATATTTCTTTGATAATTTTTTTCTCCGTATTTTTTCATAATCAGGCTTTGGCTTCTCAAACCCGTCTGTACGGAAATATAATATTGCCTGAAATTCCGAAAAATCAAGAAGAACAACCTGCTTTAACAGAAAAAGAAAAGAAAAAAGAACATCCTCCGGAGGTTGATGAAGCTTCAGTTATAGAAGATGAATTGATTCTTCTGCTTGATGAGAAGGATTTTTCAGAAACCAAAAGGTCTTACACTCCTCTTGTTTATGATGATGAGCTGATTGAACAGCTAAGAAACATAAGATTCGAACCTGTTGAACCGGAAAAATCCTATAATCCTGAAGAGGATATTATAGAAGATGAAGTCATAAAAGAAAAATTCGCAGGACGCAGGGTTTATAAACAAAGACATGTTGACCTCCCTCCGATAGAAGACAACTACCTCCTTGTTCCAAAGGACAGAAGTCTTGAGAAAGTGACATACACTCCGAGGATAATTGATGAAAACTCAAGAGAAATAAAGGTGAGGGTATCTGCCCCGAGTTCTTATGTCGTCAGTATTCTTGCAAAAGATGAAGCGAAGAAAAAAGAAGGGAGAGCACCGAAGTTTTATCTGAACACAACTGATATCGGTGATAAAATAATTTTCAAAACGGAGGATGATGTCAAAAAAGACGGGAAAGTTTTTATTAAAGAAGGGACAGAGGTTGTCGGGATTATCGGAAATGTTACCCCGCCCGTATCAGGTGGCGGAGGGGCTGAACTTGTGCTTGAAAATTTCAAAACACGGGATGTATACGGAAATGAGATAAAACTCAACGGCAAAATTATTGTCAAAGGGATGAACACATCTTTCTTTCAGCATGTTATAAGCTATGCAGGCATACCGTTTACCTTCGGGGCAAGCACATTTATTATGTATTCTCCAGGAGGTCCGGCCACACTGAAAGCAAATAAAGGATATACTCTGTTTTATGAAGAAGAAGTGAAAGATACTGACAACGGGGAAAAAGAGGAAATAACAAATACAGATGATACGGTTTCTGAATCTGAAAAAAATTAATGAAAGATACGAACCCGAGATAACTTCGAGAGTGAATAAAGTTATCAAAAGCGGGTGGTATGTCCTTGGAGAAGAGGTTGAAAATTTTGAGAAAAATTTTGCAGCATATTGCGGTGCGAAATTTGCGGTTTCATGTGCAAACGGGCTTGATGCACTAAGGTTAATCATAGCTGCCTACGGCTTTGGGTGCGGGGATGAAATAATCGTTCCCGCTAATACTTATATCGCCTCGATTCTTGCTATATCTCAAAACGGATGCACTCCTGTTCTTGTTGAACCTGATGAAAGAACATACAACATAGATTTAGAGCTTATAGAAAGCAAAATTACCGGGAGAACAAAAGCTATAATGCCCGTGCATCTTTACGGGCAGGCTGTTGAGATGAGGAAAATTTTCTGGCTTGCAAAAAAATATAATCTGAAGATAATCGAAGATGCCGCTCAGGCGCATGGTGCTTCTTATAACGGAGTGAAAACGGGACATCTAGGGGATGCTGCTGGGTTTAGTTTTTATCCAGGGAAAAACCTCGGATGTCTTGGCGACGGCGGCTGTGTGACGACTGATGATGAGCAGCTCGCATCAAGAATAAGGGTTTTGAGAAACTACGGTTCTGATAGAAAATACCACCATATTGCAAAAGGCTTTAACTCTCGTCTTGATGAAATTCAGGCTGCTGTTCTTGATGTCAAGCTCAAGAAGCTTGATGAAGACAATCAAAGAAGAAGGCAGATAGCAGCATTTTACCGTAAGAACATAAAAAATCCCGCATTGATTCTTCCTGAAACTTATGAAGAAACGGCGCATGTGTGGCATTTGTTTGTCATAAGATGTCAAAAAAGAGATGAACTTCAAAAATATCTCAAAGAAAAAGGAATTGAAACGCTTGTACACTATCCGATACCTCCTCATAGACAGCTTGCGTATGAAGAGATGAAAAAAGAAAGTTTTCCTATCAGCGAGAGAATTCACAACGAAGTGTTGAGTCTTCCGATGTCGCAGGTAATTGAGGAGGATGAGGCTGGTTATGTTGTTGAAGTTTTGAACGATTGGGGCGGGTGTTAGTCGACTTTGTTTTTTATTTTCCCCGAAAGAAAGGCGTTGATGTTTTCTATTGTTGTAGAAAGTATTCTGTTAATTGCTTCTTTTGTGTTGTAGGCAATATGCGGGGTGATGATGACATTTTCCATCTGGAAAAGTCTTGTATTGAGGATGGTATCTTTTAGTTTTTCAGAGTTCAGCATGCTTATATCAGAGAGATAGTCTGTGTCTGAGATTGTTTCCTCTGATTCGAGAACATCAAGTCCTGCGCCTGATATTTCTTTGTTGATGAGGGCGTTATAGAGCGCCTGTGTGTCAATAAGCTCTCCTCTTGCCGTGTTTATTAGGATTGAAGATGGTTTCATTTTTTTAAAGCTGTCTTCTGAGAACATGTGAAAGTTGTCTTTTGTCAGCGGGGAGTGCAGGGATATAAAGTCTGAATTTGCAAGCAGGGTATCAAAGTCAGTGTATTCGACTTCATATTTGTCGATGAGTTCATCTCTTTGATTTATGTCATAACCTAGGATATTCATATCAAATCCGTAGGATATCCTTGCAAATTCAGCGCCGATTGCGCCTAGTCCGATTATGCCTACTGTTTTTCCTCCAAGTTCTATGCCTATTGTTTCAAGAGGGTTAATGTTCATATTCCTGAAGTCGATGCAGGCTTTTGTGATTTTTCTGCATACATCAAGCATAAGTCCGAAGGCAAATTCTGCTACGCTTTTGTTTCCATAATTCGGTGTATTCACAACAGAGATATTGTGTTCTTTGCAGTAGTCGAGGTCAATGTGATTAAAACCGACAGACCTGAGCGCTATGAGTTTGAGGTTTGAGAAGTTTTTGAGGATATCCCCGCTTACTCTTGAAGTTGTGAAACATGATATGATGTCAGCGTCTTTTATGTCATCGTCAAGTTTTGAGATATCGTTGAGAGGATTTGGAAGCAGGTAGTAGTCATATTTCCCGTTGCAATTTTTTTGCAGGAAATCTTTTTCGTAGTCTTCTACGTCAAAAAATACGGCTTTTGTCATCAAAACCTCCGGAATCATGTGTTGCATGAAAAGTTTAGGCATCGGCTTTGAAAAATAAAACTGCCTCACCGGAGAGTTTTTGCGGGCTATTTTAATTTAGTATAAATTATATATATAAAAAATTTTTTGTATTATTATAATATTTATGGAATTAAGAAAGCAAAAAATAGATTATATAACGTTTATACAATCATTAGCTGTAACATTGGTTGTTATAGGACATTCTTTCCCGAAAGAAATTTTGACTGATTCTCTTCCTGCTTGGGCAGCTTGCATAAGAAGTTTAATTTATTCTTTTCATATGCCGTTGTTTTTTGTACTTGCAGGTTTTTTGTTTGTATATTCTTTTGAGAAAAAGGGACTTGGTAGTTTTAAAGAATTTTTTATAAAAAAGTTTAACAGGCTGATTATTCCTTATATAGCAGTAGGTAGTGTTGCGTATTGTTTAAAAACTTTTATTTTTAACAGTTTTGCTTACAGACCGTCAACACCTTCTGCTCTATTTTATTTAAAATCAATGCTTTATCCCTTGAGTAATCCGAATATTTATTTGTGGTTTTTACCGACTATTTTTATAGTATTTTTGATTTTTTATTTCCTTGTCGGAAGGAAAAAATATATTGTTCCAATATTTGTTTTTTCTTTGATGCTTTCTGTTTTATCAGATAATATATCAATATCTTTTTTGAATATACAGGGAGTTCTTTATTATATATTTTATTTTGTATGCGGAATAATGATTTTTTATTATAAAAATAAATTGTTTGATTTATTTAAAAATAAGTTTTTTATACTTACTACTCTATCTATCTATCTATCTATCTATCTATCTATCTATCTATCTATCTATCTGCGATTTCGTCGGATATTGTTAAAATACCGCTTGCTTTGTGCGGGATAGTACTGTCTTTTTCTATGGCATTAATATGTTCTGATAAAAATTATAAATTTTTGTGGGGAATTCTTGACGGGTGGTATTATCAGATTTATTTATTGTCATGGTTTGCTCAGACAGGTTTGCGGATATTTTATCAAATAAATCTAATTAGCTACTATACTTGTGTGATTATTATGATTTTAGGTGCATTTTTATTTTCTTTTTTAATGATTAAAATAATTGCAAATTATTTTCCGAGATTAAAAATTTTTATAGGTATGTAGTCAAACCCTGAATGAGAACTCTCTGTATCCGACAGACTTGCATGAAGCATAGATGTCATCCATCTCTTTTTTGAGCGATTGATAGGTCGGAAATTTATCGAACAATTCCTGTTTCAGAAAATCAAAATAAGGGTTGTCTTCGGTGATTTCATAGAGCTTTTTGTTTCTTTCGCAGAGTTTTTCGTATGCTCTTTCATCACCTGGGCGGTCATTTTTATAAGAGTTGCAGTGTTTATGCACAGCGATTAGGTTCCATATTTCATCGCATGCGACGTAGTTGAAGGGAATAAAATGGTCTATGCTCAAATCTTTTCCGATTTTTTCTCCGCATATTCCGCAGGCATCCGAAAACAGAGGGGATTTTTGGTCTGTGAAGAGTTTTTTGTATTTCTTCAAATCTTTTTTGCACAAGCTTCCTGAGAGTTTTGTGTATAGATTCGGGATAGAGTTGTATTTTTCAAGAAACTTCAAAAGAGAAAGAAAAACTGTGTCTTTGAGCAGCTCACGGGCATGGCGATCGGAGAGAAGAGAGAAAAATTCTTCTGACAGGATAATGTGTTTTTCTTTCATCGAATAAGAAAAAAACTCGTTCCCCCCTTCAAAACTTGAAACGGCTCTATTCTCAAAGCAGCTTAAGGGGCATGCGAAAAACAGCTTTTCGTTTTGTTTTAGCAGATAGATGAAGTCATCTTCGCACAGGTACCTCAGATGTTTTTTATCAGAATAATCACTGATATTTTGGAGTACTCTTGGTTGTTTTCCAGATGATTTTTCTGTGATTTTATATCTGAGCATATTGAAATAAAAAGGGATGATAAACCTCATCAGCTCATCAAAACGGTATTTATTCTTCCCTTTTTTGAAGCAGAAGATAAAAGACAGCGCAAGAACATATTTATAAGATGAGTTATTCCTGTGGCTTATCAGAAATTTGAATTTTTGAATGAGATTTTCCATCTGAAAATTATCGGGGATTTTGGAGAAAAAAACAAGTTTTTATGAAGAAAAGAAATTTGAAGAGGGGAATAATCCGGTTTAATACCCTGATGAGGAATGCGTTTTTTTGATTTTCCAAAATACAATATGAAGCACATAAGAATGAGATGTTTTAAATATGTCGAAAATAAGCAGGGTATTGGCTCTAATTGCTCTTTTTGCCTTTTTGAATATAAGTTTTTTAAATCCTTCGTATGCTCAAAATTCTAAAGATAGCAAATATCCTGATTTTTCATATGAATTTCTCGGCGAAGATAAATATGAGAATTTTAACAGGAAGATGTTTGCCTTCAACTCAAAATTGAACAAATTTGTCATCTGTCCGATAAATGTCGTCTGGTCTTCGATTTGTCCAAAATATGTCATGGAGAGAATACACTCCGCTCATAAAAACATCGAATATCCGAGGCGCCTTATCAGCTCTTTGATACAGCGGGATTTTAAGACAACAAAGAGTGAAACAGCCAGATTTTTGACCAATTCAACAATCGGGCTAGGCGGATTATATGATCCTGCACAAAAAATTTTCAAACTGGAACCACGTGATGAAGATATGGAGCAGGCTCTTTCAAAATGTAAGATAAAACAGGGACCGTATCTTGTTTTGCCTGTTGTTGCCTCATCAACTCCGAGGGGGCTTGCAGGCAGAGCGCTTGATGCCTCGCTTGACCCATCATCTTATATAGCAACTCCCGTTCTCGGTATGGTGAAAGCAGGGCTGGTCGTTAACAGAATGACTCTTATTCAGCCAATGAATATTCTTATGGGCACGACATACGCTGATCCCTATGATGTGATGAAAAAACTTTATGCAATAGAACGCTATATCAAAAACAACAATCTTGATAGAAAAGAAAATATTATAAAAACAGTTCAAAATGCTGATGGTACTATGCTTGCTTTCTATGAAGAAGAAAAAGTACTTGAAGATTATGAAAAAACGGAACTTTTCAGTATTCAAAATATTTCTGATAATCAAATAGCGCAAACAATTTCTGATGAGATAAACTGCTCTTTTGAGGATTTCTTTAAAGAACAAAAACAAAGTGCAATTATTCAACCGGAAATTCCGGTGTTTGAAAATGGTGAATTATTATCTCAAAATCTAGAAGAAGAGAGTCTTGAGCCTGATTTGATTCTTAATGATTATAATCCGCAGGGACCAGTATCAGACTCATTGAGGACTGTTTTGTTCAATATCCCTGAGGTTGATAAGTCGATGTGGAGCGAGCTGTCTTTATGGAACAGGAGTTTTTTCAAAAGGATAAAAACCTCTTCGGTTAACATTATTCCTCCTAGAGAAGACTATTCTTTCAGATATATTATGCAAAAAGACAAAAACTCACCTGTGGCAATAATTTACCCGTCGATAGGCGAGGGATCTATGTCGCATCATTCGGGAATTTTTGCAAAGATATTTTATGACCTCGGATATTCTGTCATCATACAGGGGAGTCATTTTCACTGGGCTTTTGTCAAGAGTATGCCAAAGAGTTATAAACCCGGGATACTTCCTCAGGATGCGTATTATTTGAGGATGACGACTGCAAAAATAATTGAAAAACTTCAGGAAAAATACAACTGCAAGTTCAAAAACAAAATACTTTTAGGCACCTCTTTCGGTGCGATGGCTGCATTGTTTGTTGCAAATCTTGAGGAGGAGAAAAATATCCTCGGAATATCAAAGTTTATCGCAATTTGTCCGCCTGTTGAGCTAACATATTCGATGAAGCAGGCTGATAAAAACAATGAGGGCTTTCTCAATGATAATATAAAAGAAGCAGCCTCACTTACCGCTGCAAAAGTTTTTGATGTATTGAATTCAGATGGAGTATCTGTTGATAAATTTCAATCTTTTTCTGAAGATGAGGCGAAGCTGATATCTGGTTTTATTATGAGGCAGAAGCTCTCTGATTTGATTTTTACTCTTGAAGAAACTCCTACAATCAGAAAAACCGGTATTTATGAAACAATAAATAACATGTCTTATCAGGATTATGCAGAGAAATATCTTGTTGAAGAACAAGGGTATTCTCATGACAGTCTTGCCTATGAATCAAGTCTTCACTATATATCACATTATCTTTCGAGCGGGCATAATTACAAAATTTATCATGCGCTTGATGATTATTTTGTAACTCCAGAGCATTTGAAGAAGCTCAGAGAATATTCCGGAGATAAAATGGTTTTATTAAACCATGGCTCGCATTTGGGGTTTCTTTATCGAAGAGAGTTTATGGATGCGCTTCTTGAAGATATAAAGTCGGCGAAATTAAAAAATACAGATATGCTTGATGATTCTGTTTGAATTAGTAAATATCATCGTAGGTTTTGCAGGTACTGGTTTTCAGGCTGATACCTTTATCTTTGCAGAGTTGTTCTATTTCTGTTCTCTCAGCTTCTAATTTGTCCTTTTTTGCTTTTAGATGAGGATAGTCTTTTGCGAGAATTTCGTTTGATATTGTTCTAAGCTTTTTCTTCTGAAGTTTTGAACTTTCGTTGCTTACTGTCAAACCTGATTCTGCCATATATCTGTATATGGATTCAAGCATAATTTTTCCTATTTTTTCTAAATCGCTTTCTTGATTTTTTTGAGATGGATTTAAAATTTCATAATTTACAATGTTTCTTGCCGTTAAAATATCTGTGTTTCTTACCAGCATATTGTTATAAACTCTTGATAATATCTCTCCAAGTCCGACATTTCCCTTTTCTTCAATAATAACTCCTGTTTTGGAATCAAGAATTATGGTTGCACTGTTTTTTCCCTCAGGAGAATCTTTTGGTGATATTATGATATCTGTCCCGGTTGCTGTAGATATTTTATCAAGATAATCGAGTTGTTTTGAAGGAATAATATTTCTTGCTTTATATGAGTATAAGACTTTTCCGAAAGAAATATTTGACACGTTCATTGTTTTAATCTCCTTTAATAATATTTAAGTTTATGAATAATTTTTATTGCGTCCGGAGTTATGTTAATTGACAGTATTTTTCTAAAAATATAAAATGATTAAACGATATTATAAGGAGTTTTATATGAAAAAGACTTTTGTTGTACTATTCTGCGTTCTTTGCTGTGTTGTTTTATTTGCGGGGCAGGCTAATGCTGATGTCGTTCTTGTTCCTCAATGGAGCGAATTTTGTCCTGAAAAATATCTTGATGCAAGAGAAAGCACAGGTTTTTGGGATGCAAAAAAATTAGGACCCGATAATGATTATTGGTTTGAGCGTAAAAAACAGTTCAGAGAAGCTGTTGATTTATGTCAGACAAAATATAAAGATGATGAGCTGAATGAGTGTTATACAAAACTGAAAGAAGAAGAAAAGAAAAAGAACGAAAAATGGGAAAAAGAGCAGGAAGAGAAAAAACTTGAGATGGAACGCAGGCAGCAGCAGTATCTTGACCAGCAGAGAAGACGTGATGCCGCTGATTATATGAACAGGATGATGAGATACTAAGTTTAGAGCTTCTTATTTTTGAAGAAAAAGTTCTGTAGAATTTCTACAGAACTTTTTTGTATAAAGGAGTAGAAGATGAAAGAGTATCATATACTAAGTTTATCAGGAGGGAAGGATTCGACGGCGTTGGCGTTTTTTATGAAGGAGAATATGCCGGAAATTTTTGAGAAGACAGAGCTTGTTTTTTGTGATACAGAATGCGAGTTGCCGGAGACGTATGATTATTTGAACAAAGTTGAAGTATTTTTAGGGAAAAAGATAACAAGAATAAAACCTGAAAAAAGTTTTGAGCATTTGATGATAACCTATGGATATCTTCCGTCTCCAATTCATCGTTGGTGTACTGTTGAGTTAAAAACAAAGCCTTTCAAACAATTTGTCCATAAAAAATTGAAGTTTTGCGGAGGAGTAATAAAACTCTATATAGGAATAAGATACGATGAATTACGACGTGCAGCTTATAATAAATATGGTGATAGTTCTATCAAAGAAGTTTATCCGTTTGTTGATAACTTGATTACTCATGAAGATGTAATGGAAATATTGGATAAGTTTGGTATCGGTTTGCCCGGTTATTATAAATGGTCAAAACGTTCAGGATGTTATTTCTGTCCATATCAAAGTAAAATGACATGGTTAAAGCTTTATGAACATCATCCTGATTTGTTTCTTAAGGCAAAAGCCTTTGAAGATGCTAAAAAAGCTGATAATCCCGGATTTTATAAGCAAGTTGGCTGGAATTTGGATATGTTGCTAGAAGATATGATAAAACCGGAGAATATAAAAAAAATAAAAACAAATTATCAAAGAGAAAAAAAATTGAAGAACAAACCGTTTCTAAATCTAATTAATTCTGTGGATTATATTTGATAGAATCCCATAATTTCAAAAAATGTTCTTTATATGATTTTGTTAATATTGGAACATTTTCTATTATTATAGTGTTTTCATCATTTTTGATTTCTCCCTGTTTCGTAAAGTTCATAGACCCGATAATCAGAATATTATCATCAATAATCATTGATTTCATATGCATTTTTCCAGGCCAATCCTCAACCTTTACGGGGATGGAAGCTTTTTTGAATGCGGAAAGATTTACATATTTCCCTTCAACACTTGTTTGGTCAACAATTATTTTGACATCGACACCTCTTTTTTTGCTTCAATTAATTCCTTACTAATGAAATAATGCGTCAGATAAAAAGCAGGCACATAAATAATAATGCCTTGCCTTTCGAATAATCGGGATAATTTTTGATGTTGTAATTTTGTTTGCAGGAGAAAAATACGCAGATAAAATCATGTTATTAATTTTTATATTTTCATTATTTGATACTTCTTTTTTATCAGTATGAAATTTCCCTGAATACATTTGCTCAAATTCTTGTTTATATACTGCGGCAACTTCTTTTGAGTCAATTACAACTGCTACATTTGAGTTAAATCCGCTCAAACAGGTTGATGAAATATTTGCTGAGCCTGTAAAAACTTTTTTATTATCAAAAATGAAAAACTTATTGTGCATTATTGCACCTTGGTATGCCAGTTTGTATGTGTAATCAGGAATATTTTTGGATTCTGCACTATCATAATCATTTTTTACATTAGTGATAAATTTCATCAGCTTGTAAGTATCTGTGTATATATTTTCGTTGTGTTCCGTTATATCAGTTACCCAGCGAACTTGAACACCTCTTTTTTGAGCCTGAATCAAGGCTTCAAATATTTTGTCTTGTTCGGAAATTCCGTATATGGCAAAATCTATGGATTTTGTTGAGTGATCTATATTATATAAAAGTGCTTTGCACGCATTACTTTTACAGCTGTTTTCAGGATTTTTTTGTTTTAACGGACTGAGAAAATAAAGTTCCACATGTCCTTCTTTTACATCTGGTTTTAATTTACCGTTGTATATTTTGTATTTGTGGTTATTTTTGACTGAATTTTCAAAACAACACCCTGCTCCATGGTATTTCAAGAAGGGCTTTTTTATCAATTCTACATCCGAGGACATCAGACCATATTCACAAGTCGGTTTATGATACTTTCCGTTCTTTTTATTGAGCAGTACAAGATTGAGTGAGCTGGCTTTTTGGGCATTCTTTTTTATTTTGTTCATATCTTCATATTGATAAAGCTCATCAGCTATATTTGAATCTCTATATACGACACCTAACCCGGCTTTCAACACTTCCTGTTCATAGTTTTTGCCGTTGTCATACCACACGGACATGAGGTGTCTTCCCACGTCGCAAAATTTTTTATCTCCTGTATACTCAACCCGTACATATTTGTTGAGAAGGTGTTTTTTCGCAAATTCTTTCCCGAGATATCCGAGTCCGAGAGCTTCCTCTTGAGAGAGCGCAAGGGTTTTCATCTGATAGTCCAGAAAAGGAGAAGGCTTGATCTCAAAGGTATCGATGCCGTTGAGTCTGACTTTTTCTTCTTTTTGAGGAAAACCGTCTTTGTTGAAATCAACATAAACAGTATCTCCGTCTATAACTTTGATAACATGATATGTTTCGTTAGTTTTGACTGCTGTGGATGCAAAACAAGTCAGCGAAGATAATAACAAAGAAGTTAGCAATATATGTTTCAAAATAGACATAAGAGTATCATATCTTATCTCAGATTATATTTGAAGATTTTTATAATTTTAATGTCGCTCCCTTCACGGGAGTGTGGATTGAAACGTGGCTATCTTGCTTTTTGATATACTCTTGTTCACTTTTTGTCAACTTCTCTTTCTTTGTTTCTCGCATTAAACGCACCTGCGCTTTGCGCTCCGTTTGCAAGTTACTTTGTCGTTTTCGACCTTAGTAATCAGTTTTTTAAGTTCGTCTAATAGTGCCATGTCCTGCTCCTTATTATTTTGTACATTGTTCTTAATATCTGAGTTGAAATCCTCGCGGTTATCGGTTATAATAATATTAGATTCTTCTTTGGGATTTTTAACCGACATTAAATCGTTGGCACCCGAAGAAGAATTTTTTACTTCTTGTACATCATAAAGATGTACAGTTTGGGGTTTTATTGTGCTATCGCCTTTAAATTCTTCGGTATCAAACAAGATTTTATAGGTTTTATCACCAATTTTAGCTTCGGATGTAAAATAGTGGTATTGCTGTGTATTAGGTTTTTCTAATGGTTTCTTGTTGGGGCTTGGGTTTAAATATTGAGCGCTTCCTAACAAATCTTCTAAAGCTATTACATATTTATTATGTCTGTTCTTTTGGGATTTGTTCATTCTTTGAAATTGACTTGATTTTGCAATATGGTCTTTTTTCCTTGAACTACTCGGGATATCAACAAACCAATCCGGTGAAGAAGTAGCAAATTCTTTTCCTTCCTCAACCATTTTATTTAAAAATTATTTTACCTCTTTCATTGTAGGAGTAGAGGTAAAATAATTTGTTAAATCAACTGTATTTTTCGCAAACTGCCCGCCATTCGGGTTTCCTTTTGGTACTCTAGGCTGGTTTTGATTGTAATTTTGCACTACCAGATTTGTCGCTTTAGCATTCCTGACAACCTTTAACACTTCGGGGTTGTTCTGTATGGCTAGTTTTAACAGTGTTTTTATGTAGTCTTTGAGTTTATCCATTTTAAACCTTAAAATTTTATAAAATAATCCCCCATGCCCTCGCCTTTACTGTATTCGTGTAATTAAGAGCAATTCCGAAAAATTTTGATATTATTCCTGCATAGATAAATCTATAACTTCTTTAAATGTTAAACTCAATGGAGCAGGGGCAAAATTATGTTTTTTAAACTCTAATAATGCCTGTTCTAATAATTTGTAATGTAATTCCCTAAACTCTTTCTGTCTTTCTGGTGTTAAATTTGTCATCTTGCCCTATCTCCTGCAAAACTTCGTCAACCGCCTCTTGAAACAGTTGTTCAATGACCTGCGCATTATGGTTTTCGTTTTTAACGACCGTCTTTGAATTAAAAACAATATTTGCCCGCTCGTAGCGCGGATTGTCTACGATTGCAAGGTGGGTAAATATCCCGTCTAAGAACTCAATATCATACGGAATATTATTCTCTGTTCCGCCTGCGTCGTCTGCAAGCTTCACATCATAAGAACAAGATACACTCTAGCCTTTATCGGTTATAAGATTTTGGGCTGTTTCATCCCAGATAACACCGTCGCACCAGTACCAACCGTCTTATTTTTCGAAAGGATTTCTTATGCATAAAAAAATACCCTGGATGCGATTCGAACGCATGACCTACCGCTTAGAAGGCGGTTGCTCTATCCAGCTGAGCTACCAAGGCATAAAATAATTTATGTGAAACTTTGAATATCCTCAAAGTTTGATTATAGAAACATTATACATGGAAAATTTTTAAAATAAATACCTTTCTTAAAATTAATTTATTCTTGAATAAATCATATATTGCTCAAGACTTTTCTTTATTGACTTTGCTACATCTTTGCGGAAGTTGGTATCAAGAAGTTTCGAGTATTCATCAGGATTTATCATATAAGCTATTTCAACCAGAACAGAGATTGGTTTTGCCGGTCTTGTAAGTGCAAAGCTCTGGCGATGGAGTCCATTGTTCATAAGCCCCAAATCAGCAACCAGATTTTTTTGTATTTTTTGAGCGAGTCCAAATGACTGCGGCTGGTAGTAGTAGGCTGATGTGCCATGAGTGATATAAGGATTTCTCCCGTCAGGGAGTGAGTTGTTATGCAGGCTGATGAGCAAAAGAGCTTTGTTGTTGTTTGCAATATCTACCCTTGAAGATAATCCAACACTGTTATCCTGAGAGCGAGTCATAATAACTTTTGCTCCTGCCTCTTGCAGTTCTTGCTGCAGATATTTGGCTATTTGGAGGTTTATGTCTTTTTCAGGGATGCCTGTCGGACCTATGGAGCCTTTTTCGTTGCCGCCATGCCCCGGGTCTATTGCAATAATGATATTTTCAAGAGGTTTTTGAGGATTGATTTGAGGCTCTTTCTTCAGTTCAATAATCAGGTTTTTCCCTTTGAAGAAATAATCATATCCCCAGAGGTGTTTGTAGTCCGTGTCTATTTTGATTCTTGCCGCTTTTGGATCAGGCTGGCTGTAGCTGAGAGAGATAATGTTGTTTTTTATGGTCGTTGTTTCTTTTGGAAGAATATTTTCTTTTACACCGTAGATATCAAGTATAAGCTTGTTTTGAGAAATGTTATTAATAAGTATTGGCGCTTGATATTCAACGGGAATGACGATGAAAAAACTTGAGTCATCAGAGTAGATGTTGATTTTTGATAAATCGCTTATAGGCGGGCAGTCTGTGAGTTCAGCCATTTCGATGTCTTTTTTGAGCATCCAGACTTTTTTTCTATCGGATAATTTTATTCTGAAATAGTCGCCGTATTCGCCGTTGAGAGCAAGAAGAGTTCCTTTTTTCATTGGAGATAATCTTGCTGCATTTGTATCAGGATTCAGACGGACTACTGCATCATCCGAGATAACTCTGCCTATGACATAGAAATCTTCATCTATGGTTGAAAGTGTTCCAGGTGTTGTTTTTTGAAGGCTTATTCCCTCTGTTTCAAAGAAGATGTTTATCGGTGTTTTGTCAAAATCGTCAGTTTTTTTGATTTTGTATGTTCCTTTGAAAAATCCGTTTTTCTCTTCAACCATATTGATAGTGGTATTTCCTATTTTGAAATAGGCGGTTATCGGTGTTTTTTTGATAAAGTCTTTTGAACCGGTTCCTCTGAATTTTACTTCAAGAGTGTCTGAAGGAGTAAGCGTGAGTGATTTGTTCGGGTATATTGATGAGTTATCTATCTCAAGAGTTGTTGTTGAAAGTGTTTTTAGTGTGTTAGGACGTTTGAGTTTTTGTTTTTTGATTGTGGTTGTTCCATCAAGTGTGCTGTGAAAAGTGAAAGAGTTTTCACCCTGCATAAGAGGAACTATTTCGACAAAAGAGCCGTTAGGATATACTTTTGCTGTATTTCCGTTGATTTTTAACGTAGCTTTCGGGTGCGTGCTTCCGACAAAAAATGTCGACGAGGCTTTTATTGTTGCGTTTTGCGCCGGGTATACTATATTTATAAAATTATCGGAAGTGTTATCCTGGGCGCAGGTTTTATCAAAACTTTGCCCAAAGATAATAAATAGAATGCTTATGAAGAGTATTTTGAGATATTTATACATAAAAAATGAAAGATATTAATTGATACGATACCAAAATTATATTATAATACAAGAATATTTACAGTCTTTTGGTTTTAATTTAAAGTTTTTAAACAATTTTGTAAAAAAGTGGCAATTTTTTTATTATTTAAACGTTAAAGTTGTATATAACATTAATAAAAAAAGGAGATATTAAATTATGAATTTAGATGGAGTAAATTTAAATTCAACTTCTTTCAAAGGAACAGAGGCAGTTGCAAAAACTCCGTTTGATGCATTCAAGGCTCCTGCTCCGAAGCCGGCAGAAGCAAAAGGAGACAGTGTTGAGTTATCCACTCAAAAAGAACCTCCGAAAGTAGGCTTTTTCAGACTTGCATTCAGACGTCTGACAAAAGAGCAGGTAAAGCAAATTAATGAAACAGGTATGCTCCCGAAGAATGCAAAATTCAGAAGAAATGCAATGTCTGATGCAGGATATTCATATACAATCCAGAATAACATCCTGAACCTTACAAATGGCACAAGAAAGCTGCCTGAAGGATATGAAGTGAAGAATAATATCCTCGGCTTTACTAGGGTTGTTCCGAAGGGAACAGAAGGTTTCTGGATTAAGAACAAAAAAGACTGATAAAAATTAATTAAAATATCAAAAGCAGCTGTATTTTACAGCTGCTTTTTTTATGTTATGTTAGGAAAACTTAATATTAACTGAAAAAAGTTTTTTTCTTGATTTATAATTAACACATGTTAAAGAAGGAATAGACGGGAGAAATATGACAACGGGGTATATTGACATATCACAGGCTCAATCTCCATCAGAGATGTTATTTTTATTGAGCAAAGAGTTAGAAACTGGAAATTTCAATTCAAAAAAAATTGTTTTGAATATGGGGAAAATTGAAGTAAATCATCCCCAGCTTCTTAGCCTCAAATCATTAATCAGCAGTGTTGATTCGGAAATAGATTTTATATACACAGAGTCTGATTTGACCAGAGGTGCTGCTTTAAGTGTCGGGATTTCTGTTGCCAACGGCGTATTCAGAGAAGTTCCGAAAGAAGTTGAAGCTGAAAATCCCGATTTATCAGGAACGCAAACACCAATGAGTGAAGAAGAGGCTGTGAATATATTGTTTTCGTCTAATCCTGCTTTTGTCGAAAATATGCAAACAGAAAAAGCAGAAGAAACAAACAATTCTCAGATGGTGTCATATATTCCTCTTGAACCGCCTTCAGATGAAGAAATACCTGAGGAAGAGCAGCCTTCTGAAGAAGATAAAATAGAAGAAAATACGGAAATATCTTCTGAACAACACTCAGAAGAAACTCATGAAGAGGATGAAGAAGAAAAGGAATTTATCTTATCAGAAGATACGAAAAAATTTGAAACAGTTTATGTCAAACAGACAATTCGCTCGGGGCAGATTGTTTCTCATGACGGAAATGTCGTGATTATAGGTGATTGCAACCCCGGGTCAGAGATTATAGCTTCAGGTGATATTACTGTTTGGGGCGAGCTGAAAGGGATAGCCCATGCCGGAGCGCAGGGGAATGAAAGTGCTGTAATCAGAGCGCTAAAACTCGATGCTATACAGCTTCGTATCTCAGGTTGCTATGCAAGACGTCCTGATAGAGCAAACATAGAATTTGTAAGCGCACCGACAGATACATTTACACCTGAAGAAGCAAGAATTTGCGATGGTGAAATAATAGTTTTCACAATGAATAGCGATAAAATAAAATAACAATTTGAGGAGGCATAAATGACAGAGGGTCGTGTAATAGTTGTTACATCAGGAAAAGGCGGAGTAGGAAAAACTACGTCAAGTGCCAACATCGGAACAGCTCTCGCCAAAAACGGTTTCAAGGTGGCTCTTATCGATACCGATATAGGCTTGAGAAATCTTGATTTGCTGCTCGGGCTTGAAAACAGAATAGTCTACACCATCGTTGATGTTGTTGAAGGCAACTGCAAGCTGAAACAGGCTCTCGTTAAAGACAAGAAAAATCCTAATCTCGTTCTTCTTGCTGCCGCTCAAACAAGAGATAAGTCAGCTGTTACGGAAGAGCAGATGAAAGATATCTGTGAAAAACTCAAGAAAAAATTTGATTTTATAATCGTTGACTCTCCTGCAGGGATTGAACAGGGCTTTTTGAATGCAACAGCAGGTGCATCAGAGGCTATAGTCGTTACAACTCCTGAAATGTCAGCTGTTCGTGATGCTGATAGAATTATCGGGCTTTTGGAGGCAAAAGAAGAAATAAAGAGTTACAAACTTTTGTTGAACAGAGTCCGTCCGAATATGATAAAAACAAACGACATGATGAGTGTTGATGATGTAAAAGAAATCCTCTCCGTTAATCTAATCGGCGTGATTCCTGAAGATACTGGAATTATTACCAGCACAAACAAAGGTGAACCTATAGTTTATGATGATAAGGCAAAGGCTTCGCAGGCTTATATGAACGTTGCAAAACGTATAGCCGGCGAAGATGTTCCTCTTATGGACCTTGAAGAACCTGAAACCTGGGTTGATAAATTGAAAAGTTTTTTCGGATTGTCGAAGAAAAATAAATAAACTGTAGGGAGTGGATTGTAAAATGAAAAAAATGTTGAGTGATATATTTAAAGATATTATATCAGGGTGTAACAGACTTATCAGCTCGACGCTTGCCCGTCCCGAAAATCCGAAAGACTCTGCGTGTAATCGTCTGAGGCTTGTTCTTATGCATGACAGAACAAAGCTTGATCCTGCTACGCTTGAACGTATGAGAGATGAGCTTGTAGAGGTTATTTCCAAATATGTCGAAATAGACAAGGAACTCTTGAATATTGACCTTGCAAGCGAGGGAAATGAGATTGCTCTTGTTGCTAGCATACCTGTAATCAGAGCCAAACAACAGCTCCCTGATTCTCAAACCTCCGTGTCATCTGATGAAAATCATCCTAATTTGTATGACCATGAAGATGATGAGTTTGATGAAGAACATGTGATTATAGAAGATTCTATAGATGGACCTTTTTCAGATGAAGAAGAGGATGATGATTGGGATGACTTTTTTGCCGATTCTGAAGAAGATGTCGTTGTAGAAGTTGTTGAAGAAACAGCAGAAGACAACTCTGATGATTCTGTTCAGGAAGAAGAAACGAAGGAAACAACAAAACAGAATGAAGATGATGTTGTTTCTTCCGAGAAGAGTTCAAAAAATTCGAAAAAGAAAGCATAAATAAAGCTTATTTGCCTCTGACAGAAGCTGCTACTGCATCAGGAACTCTTTTATCGAGAGCTTTCGGGAGAATATAATCTGGCGCAAGCTCGTTATCTTCAATAAGATAGGCAATTGCTTTTGCTGCATTTATTTTGATTTTGTTGTCAATAATTTTTATGCCTGACTCAAGCACTCCTCGAAATATCCCCGGAAAAGCCAGAGAGTTATTTATCTGATTTTCGAAATCAGAACGACCTGTTGCAACTACAAGAGCTCCTGCATTCTTTGCAAGATCAGGCATAATTTCAGGCGTCGGGTTGGCGAGTGCAAACACTGCTGATTGAGGCGCCATTGATTTTATCATATCAGGAGTAACGATGTTTGCTGCTGAAAGTCCGATGAATATATCAGCGTTCTGAATTATGTCTGTCAGATTTCCTTTTATTTTTTCCTGATTTGTTTTTTGTGCAAGTTGTTCAAGATATTTATCGTTGTTTTCTCTTCCTGCATAAACAGTTCCGTTTATATCTGATAAGGATATGTCTTTGATACCGTATTCGAGCAGAAGTTTCGCCACCGATTGTGCAGCTGCCCCCGCTCCGCTCATAGCTATTTTTATTTGCTGTTTATCTTTTTTTGTCAGACGTAAAAAATTGATGACCGAGGCAAGGACTATTATGGCTGTTCCATGCTGATCATCATGGAAAATAGGTATATTTGTGCGTTTGATTAAGCTTTCTTCCACCTCAAAGCATTTTGGGGCGCATATATCTTCGAGGTTTATCCCATCAAAAGTCGGAGAGATTGCATCAATGATGTCTATGAGTTCTTCTGTATTGCAGCTGTTTATACAGATAGGAAATGCATCAACTCCACCGAGTTCTTTGAATAGAGCTGATTTACCTTCCATTACAGGCATGGCGGGCTTTGGACCAATGTTTCCAAAGCCGAGGACAGCACTGCCGTCGCTGATTACACCTATTAGTTTTCTATCAGATGATGATTCTTCTGATTTTATAACTCC
Source organism: Candidatus Adamsella avium (assembly GCA_904420445.1). GTDB lineage: Bacteria > Cyanobacteriota > Vampirovibrionia > Gastranaerophilales > CAJFVJ01 > Adamsella > Adamsella avium. The sequence goes on from CAJFVJ010000002.1 coordinate 123,267, forward strand.
TCTTAGGTTTGAATGGAGTTCAATGGAGTCTTTTTTTACATCTTGAGAGAGTTTATTTTTGTTATATCCCTCTTCTTTTTGTGGTATTGAAATTTTATCAGGAGTCGTTTGAGGGAAGTTCCCGTTGGCTTTTAGATGTGTTGTGTCAAAAGCTGAAAACGTCGGAGTCAGACTTTCAAAAATCTTTTGAGGAGAAATAGGCGGATTTTCTTTTAGAATCAGCGGATAAGCAGAAAACCCTTTTTTTATGTATTTCAATACAGTTTGTTCTACATTTGCTTTATCTCTTTCAAATCCTGGAACGGCGATAGAATTTGCATAATTTGTAAGTTCCACCAGCTTTTGAGGGTCTTTTTTTATTTCAATACAGCATTCTCCAACCCCCGGGGTATAAACTCTTGAGAGGATTTCAGGCGAATCTGTTTTTATTTTTGTTTTTATCTCAATTTTCATTCTTCAATGATAGCATAAAGTCAGATAAGTACCAAAAAATCACTAAATAAAAAGTCCCGAGGAAACTCGGGACTTTTTTGATTGAGTTTTTATATGCAGACTTTGCATCGGCTGTTTTGACCGTTGAAGGCGCTAAGTCCTAAATATTTTGCAGCAGAGCCGAGTTCCTGTTCGATTCTTATCAGCTGGTTATATTTTGCTATTCTATCAGACCTTGATGCTGAGCCTGTTTTGATTTGTCCGCAGTTTGTCGCAACAGCGAGGTCTGCGATGAAGGTATCTTCCGTTTCGCCTGATCTATGAGAAGAAATTGCAGTATAACCCGCTTTTTGCGCCATATTTATTGCTGAAAGCGTTTCAGAAAGCGTACCTATCTGGTTTACTTTGATGAGGATAGAGTTTGCGATATTTTCATTTATTCCCTTTTCGAGAAGTTTTGTATTTGTAACAAACAGGTCGTCGCCTACGAGCTGGCATTTGTTTCCGAGTGCTTCCGTAAGCATTTTCCATCCGCTCCAGTCATCTTCTGCCATACCATCTTCTATTGATATAATCGGATATTGATTTACCCAATCAGAGAGAAATTCTACCATCTGTTCTTTTGAGAGAGATTTTCCTTCTCCTGCGAGGTTATATTTCCCGTTGTCATAAAGTTCAGAGCTGGCGACGTCGAGGCAGATTTTTATTCTGTCGGTATTATATCCCGCTCTGTCAATTGCATTGAGGATAACATCGAGGGCTTCAGTGTTTGATGAAAGATTCGGAGCAAATCCGCCTTCATCACCGACTGCTGTAACAAGACCTTTTTCTTTCAGTACGGCTTTGAGAGCATGGAATGTTTCTGCCCCCATTCTGATTGCTTCCTGAAAACATGAAGCGCCTACGGGTGCAATCATAAACTCCTGTACATCAACATTGTTATCGGCATGAGCGCCGCCGTTGAGAATATTCATCATCGGAACCGGAAGCGTTGTGGCATTTATCCCTCCGAGGTATCGATATAACGGTGTTTCATAAGCCAGAGAGGCTGCTTTTGCGCAGGCAAGAGAAACCCCTAAGATTGCATTAGCTCCAAGTTTGCTTTTGTTTGGCGTTCCGTCCAAATCAAGCATTGTCTGGTCAATTTCATATTGTTTGCTTGCATCAAGGTCGATGAGTTCTTTTGCGATGATGGTATTTACGTTATCGACTGCTTGCAGAACGCTTTTCCCTCCGTACATTGAATTGTCGCCGTCTCTTAGTTCAAGAGCTTCATGAACACCCGTTGAGGCTCCTGATGGAACTGCAGCACGTCCGATAACTCCGCAAGAAAGAGTTACATCAACTTCTACTGTCGGGTTGCCACGAGAGTCAAGGATTTGTCTTGCTTGTACGTCTTCGATATAAGTCGGCATATTTTTCCCTCCTCTTATTTTGTATCTGTAGTATCTTCTATGATTTCGTAGAGTTCTTTTGCCTGCTGAACAGAGATGTTTCGTTCAGGGACTTCTAGAACCTTTACGGTTAGTTTTTTTGAGAAATATTCAATAGTGATAGTATCCCCGGGTTTGATTTCTTTTGATGGTTTTGCCTGATTATTGTTGACAAGAACACGTCCCTGGTCTGAAACTTCGTTTGCAACGGTTCTTCTTTTTATCAGGCGGGATACTTTCAGGAATTTATCTAGTCGCATAATTTTTTATTTTCAACAGTATAATACTTTTTTAAAATACACTAAATATTAATAAAATAAAAGCCTTAGGGGGCTATTTCAAAATGGGAGGGCTTAATATTTTTTAATATGAAAAAGAGGGGATTTGTTTACTATTTTTTGTTTAGCATATAGAATGAGGTATAATTTTGGAAAAATTTAATCGGGGAGATGTAATGTCAAAATATATCAGAGAATGCATAGAGAAGAATAAAATAATAGGCGTTATCAGAGAAAATGACTCAAAACGTGCGATTGAAATAGCCAATGCGATGATTGACGGCGGAATAAAAATCATAGAGATAGTTTATTCAAATACTGCGTCGATTGTTGCTATAGAAGAGCTTTCAAAAAACAAGGATATTGTTGTATCTGCCGGTTCGGTCATTTCCTGCCAGCAGGTTGAAAAATCAATTCTTGCCGGGGCAAGGTTAATCAGTTCGCCTGTTATGGAGCTGAATTTGCTGAAGCTGAGCAAGAACTACGGTTTTTCTTTGATAACAAGTGCCTCTACAGCAAACGAGGCATATCAGGCATGGAAATACGGAATTAATTTTATTAAACTTTTCCCCGTGAAAGCTTTAGGCGGAGTTGATTATATAGCGGATTTGCTGAAGGCTATGCCGTTTTTGAATCTCATACCAGCAGGCGGAGTTGATGAAGATGACTGCATCGAATATATCAAAGCCGGGGCAAAAGCAGTCGGCATAGGCAAAAATCTTTATGACGGAGCTGATTACAAGCTGATAAAGAGCAGGTCAGAGCAGATTGTAAAAAAACTTGAAGATTATTTGAACGAAAATGGCAATGTTTGACCGTGTCAGGATTTTTATGTTAATTTGTCGGTATTTGAATAAGGCAATTTATTTATGAACGAAAATTTTGATATTATATGCATAGGCGAAGGTTTGGTTGAGTTATCGGCACAAGATAGCCTTACTTATGCTCAGAGTTTCAATAAATATTACGGCGGAGATGCTCTGTGTGCGGCTGTTGCTGCTGCAAGATTGGGCTCCCGTGTCGGTTTTATATCAAGAATAGGGAATGATTATTTCAAAGATTTTTTGCTTGAATCAATGCAGATGGATGGTCTTGATACGAGCCACATCAAAATAGTTGAAGGTGTAAACGGTGTTTATTTTGTTGCAAGACCGAATGATAATGACAAGACAAAAGAATTTGCTTATTACAGAAAGAAAACGGCTGTTTTGAACCTGTCTGTCGATGATATAGCATTTGATTATCTTGAAAAAACAAGAATTTTGTATTCTTCAGGCATGATACAGTCATTATCTCCATCTTATGACGAGGCATTGAGGGAGTCTTTCAAATTTGCAAAAGAAAACGGAATACTGACAGCTTATGACCCGAATTATTCTTCATCAACGGTTGATTTAAACGGGGCGAGAGAGTATTTTGACAGTATAGTCGAGTATGTGGACATATTGCTGTTGAATGCAGAGCATGATGCCCAGAGTTTGATAGAGCTGCCGGCGCCTGAGAAAATTATCAGATATATGAACGACCGAGGTGTTTCAGTTGTTGTCGTAAGAAACGGAAAAGAAGGTTACACTGTCGGTTATAACGGAGAGATAAAACACTTCCCGAGCATTATAACCAATCCCGTTGACACAACAAATAACGGCGATGCTTTCAACGGAGGATTTTTGCATGGTATAGCTTCGGGATATCCGCCGTTTGAGGCTGCACAGCTTGCTGCTGTTGTTGCGAAATATCAGGCAAAACAAATCGGCGCCATAAAATCTTTGCCGTATAAAGATGAAATTTATTCAGAATTCAGAAATAAAATTTAGTTGGATGCAATATGAAGAAGGTTGTTTTATCGGGATATTTCGGGTTTGATAATTTTGGCGATGAAAAAGTTTTGAGTATTATCGTTGATACTCTGAAATCTCAGGGAGCTTATATTACAGTTTTATCCCGAAATCCAAAGAAAACATCAGCTCTATACGGAGTTGAGAGTGTCGGTTCTTTTAATCCGATTGCCCTGCTGCAGAAGATAATGTTCTGTGATGTCCTTGTCAGCGGCGGCGGGAGCTTGCTGCAGGATGTGACAAGCGTGAAGAGTCTTTTTTATTATCTCGGGATAATTTTTTTGGGGTTATTGTTCCGAAAAAAAGTTATGCTCTATTCGCAGGGAATTGGTCCAATTAGAACTCCTATCGGGAGGTGGTGGACAAAATTTTTGCTTAAGCGTGTAAATAATATTGCCGTAAGAGATCAAAGAAGTTTCAACGAGCTGTCAAAGGCGGGAATTGATGCTGTTTTGACCGCTGATGCTCTTTGGGGACTCGAGTTTCCCGAGAGAGAAAAGAAAAATCAGGTTGTTATACAACTCCGCAGCTGGAGCGGTATGAACAAAGAAAAAATTCAAAATATTGCTGATGTTATTGCTGAGGATTTTCGTGGTTATAACATAAAAATCCTGCCTCTTCAGATTAGTTCGGATATGAATGTATGCAGAAAGATGCAGCAGGAGCTGAAGCTTCGGAACATTGATGCGGAGTTGTTCATCAATCTTTCATGCGATGATATTATCAGAGTTATATCAGAGAGCAGATTTGTAATTGCTATGCGCTATCATGCCTGTTTGGTTGCAATCAAAAGCGGAGCGAGAGTGTTAGCAATATCTTATGATATAAAAGTTGAAAATCTTGCAAGTCAGGCAAATATCCCTTTGATACCTGTTGAGATAATTAACAGAGGTTTTTCAAATGCTGTTGAGAATATGAAAGCTTATTCACAGCAGAGCAGTTCATTTTTTTGCTTAAAAGAAGTTACAAAATCTCGACAAAATAATGAGTTGTTGTGTAAAATATTAAGTGATGACAAGTGATTAGAGAAGAAAAAGTGAACAAACGTTTCAAGATATTTGATTATGAACTGGATTTGATAACAAAAGAAGAAGGCTTGTCATGTGCAGAGAGTTATATTGAAGAAAAAAAATCAGCTCAGGTTGTTACTTTGAATCCTGAGATGATAATGATGGGGGAGAAGAATTCTGATTTAAAAACTTCTCTGCAAAAAGCAGATATAGTGCTTCCTGACGGCGCAGGGCTTGTTATGGCGGTGAAGTCGTTCGGAGCTGATGTCCATCGTATCCCGGGAATTGAGTTCAGCGAAGAGTTGATTTCAAAGGCTGCTGAACACGGATGGAAAGTCGGTTTTTGGGGTGCAAAAGAAGATGTGGTTCAGAAAGCCGTTGAAAATCTAAAGAATAAATATCCCAAGCTTACAGTGTCTTATGTCAGAAGCGGATACTACAACGAAGAAGAAGAACCTGCAATTGTCGGAGATATAAAAACAGCAGGTACGCAGATTCTGTTTGTAGCAATGGGCGTTCCGAAGCAGGAGATTGTTATCAGAAAATACAAAGATATTCTCGGCTGTTTGATGATAGGTGTCGGAGGAAGTTTTGATGTGTGGTCTGGTCGTGTGATGCGGGCTCCGAAGATTTTCAGAAGTTTGGGCTGTGAGTGGTTATATAGATTGATTAAAGAACCGAATCGATTTTCGAGGATGTTCCCATCATTGCCATTATTTGTTTTTAGAGTTATTTTAAATAGTAATAAGATAAAGAAAGAAAATAGAAATGTTCAATCATGATAAACTCTCAAAATCTGAAATAAAAGAACTCGGGCTTATTTCAACAATGGTGCGTATGCATGTCATCAATATGATAGCAAACGCAAAATCTGGTCACCCGGGAGGCTCCTTATCAGCAGTTGATATTCTTGTTACTCTATATGGCAAATGTATGCGTCATTATAAAGAGTGGAGCGAGCATCCTGAGTTTGAAGACAGGGACAGATTTGTTTTGTCGAAAGGGCATGCATCTGCTGCGTTGTATGCAGTGTTGGCAGAGTTTGAGTATTTTCCGGTTGAAGAGTTGATGACATTCAGAAAGTTCGGGACAAGATTGCAGGGGCATCCTTCTTATGGATACCTTCCGGGGATAGAAGTTTCAAGCGGCTCACTCGGTCAGGGGTTATCTATGGCATGCGGGATGGCTCTCGGGTTAAAGCTTGATAAGAAAGACTCTTATGTCTACTGTTACTGCGGTGATGGTGAGATGCAGGAGGGGCAGATATGGGAAGCGATTATGGGTGCCTCCCAGCATAAGCTTGATAATTTGATATTGTTTGTTGATAGAAACAACCTGCAAATAGACGGACAGGTTGATGATATAAAATCATTGGGCGATTTGAAAGCCAGGTTTGAAGCATTTGACTGGGCTGCGATGGAGATAAACGGACATAAATATCAGGAAATTTTCCAGGCTGTATCAAAGGCTCATAAAATCGGCAAAAAACACAAATGTCCTGTTGCGATTATTTGTGACACAATAAAAGGAAAAGGGGTTTCATTTATGGAAAATAACCCTGACTGGCATGGAAAGGCTCCTAAAGAAGAGGAAACAGAAAGAGCGCTGCAAGAGCTGAGAGGTGATTACAATGGTTAATGAATCGGGTATAAAAATAAAATCAACCAGAGAAGCTTTTGGAAAGGCTCTTGTTGAATTCGGACGGGAAAATCCGAATATTGTGGCAATTGATGCTGATTTATCATGTTCAACGCAGACAAAGCTTTTTGCAAAAGAGTTTCCTGAAAGGTTTTTCAACGCAGGCATTGCCGAGCAGGATGCAATGGGAGTTGCAGCGGGTTTAAGCACATGCGGTAAAATTCCTTTTGTTGCCACTTTTTCTGTTTTTGCTGCAGGACGGGCATGGGATCAGATTAGAAACGGTATATGTTATCCGAATTTTAATGTGAAAATAGTCGGTACTCACGGCGGTATTACAGTAGGAGAAGACGGCGCAACGCATCAGGCGCTTGAGGATGTTGCTCTTATGCGTACTATTCCTAATATGACCGTTCTTGTTCCGTCTGATGAGGTGGAAGTTCGTGCAGCTGTGAAGTTTGCCGTTGAACATAAAGGACCTGTTTATATAAGAATATCAAGGACTTCTCTGCCTACTTTGTTCAATCAGGAAAATTACCATCTTGAATACGGGCGTGCCCAGCTTTTGAATACAGGATGGAATATTACCCTTGTTTCGAACGGAGAAACCTTGATAGAAGCGTTCAAATGTGCAGAGCTTTTGAAAAATAAAGGAATTACGGCTGATATAATCAACTATCCTTTTGTAAAACCGTTTGATAAGGATATTCTCCTTAAGAGTGCAGTGAAGACAAAAAAAGTTATGGTAATCGAAAATCACTCCGTTATTGGCGGACTGGGGTCAGCTGTATGCGAGTGTTTAAGCGAAAATATGCCGACCTGGGTGAAGAGAATAGGCACCAATGATGTTTTCGGACAAAGTGGACAATCCTCAGAGTTGATGTCAAAATATGGGTTGGTAGCTGAAGAATTTGTTGGTGAAGCATTGAAACTTATAGAGATAAAATAATGATAAATTTAAGAGGTGTTTGTAAACAGTATAAAGGAACATTTGCACTGAATAACATTGATTTGGATATTCAACAGGGCGAATTTGTCTTTTTGACAGGGTCAAGCGGTGCAGGGAAATCCACCTTAATGAAGCTTCTTTACAGAGAAGAAAAACCCAGTGTCGGAAATGTTCTTGTTGCTGGAATTGATGTTGTCAGATTGCCCGCTCACAAGGTGCCTCTTTTAAGACGCTGCATGGGGATAATTTTTCAGGATTATAAGCTGTTAGAAAAGCAGAATGTGTATGATAACGTTGCCTTTGTAATCAGAACGCTCGGGTTGAGCTCGAGAGATATTGATAACAGAGTAAAGAGTGCTCTGAAAATAGTCGGTTTGAGCCATAAGATGACATCAAAGCCGACGGAGTTATCAGGCGGCGAACAGCAAAGAGTCGGTATTGCAAGAGCTCTTGTCAACGGACCTTCTATATTGATAGCCGATGAACCTACGGGAAATCTTGACCCGCAGACATCTCTTGAAATTATGGAGATTTTGGAAAAAATAAATCAACGTGGCATTACGACACTGATTTCAACACATGACCATGCAATGGTTAATCATTTCAGAAAAAGAGTAATTACTCTTGAACACGGTAGAATAATTAAGGACGTTCAACAGGGAACTTATGAATAACGATAGTATCAACTCAAACAAAAGAAGCAAGGCATCCATAATCGTTACGGATATTATAATTTTTTATCGAGTCCTTATGGAAACGATTAAAGGAATTACTCAGGCAGGCATGATGAATATATTTATCATCGGGACGATGGCTGCTATTTTGACTATTTTCGGATGTATATTCAGAACGAGCATTGCTCTTGGCTCTGTTGTCAAAGAGCTTGGAAAAGTGCTTGAAATATCTGTTTATCTCAAACCTGATGCAAACTTGAAAGATGCAGTGTTTGAAGTCAGGAATATCCCTTCTGTTGATAGAATAAACGTTATACCAAAGCAGAAGGCGTGGACGAATTTCAGAAAAACGGTGGATTTGCCGAACATTGAGAATCCTCTGCCTGACACGCTGCATGTGCGGGTAAAAAGCCAGAAAGATATAAAACAGGTTGCTAAGAGCATAGAGGGGCTCAAAGAGGTTGAGGATGTCAAATATGCTCATGAGCTTGCCGAGAAAATGAGAGAAGTCAGTGACATCAGTCATACAGCTACTATTATAATCCTTATTGTTTCAGGATTTCTGACGATGTTCATAATAAACAATACAATACAGATAGTAATTGCCTCAAAAAGAAAAGAAATAGAGATAATGCGTCTTATGGGGGTCAGCGACTGGTATATAAGAATGCCTCTTGTTTTGCAGGGTGCTTTTTACGGTTTATCAGGTACATTGATTGCGATTATTCCAGTTTTGATTTTACAGCGGTATATTGATAAGACGTATGAATTTTTTGCCGTGCCGCAGAACCCTATGACAATAAATGTTGTTATTGCTACGATACTTTTTATGGGGGTTGTTTTCTGTGCATGCGGAAGTTTTGTTTCCATAAAGAAACATCTTAATATATAATTAAAAAATATAACTTACTTGAAAGATTGGTGTTTATGAATTCAGAGGAAGTATCAAAAAGAATATTGGATGTAGTTGTTGAACTTGAAGCTATGCCGATAGTTTTTCTTGAAGCAATGGAGATAATGAAAGACGACCAGTTCAGCTATTCGAAACTATCAAAAACAATTTCAAAAGATATTGCTCTGTCTGCAAGGATTTTGAATTTGGTCAACTCCGCATATTTTGGAATACCAAATCCCGTAACAAAGATTAATGATGCAATATCTCTTCTTGGCATAAAGACTGTAAAAGGCGTGATTATGGGTATGGCAATGAAACCTATGGTCATGACAAAAAGAGGGCATGAACTCTGGAAACATTCTATTCGCTGCGCTGTCGCAAGTGAAATTTTATCCGAAAATCTGAAAATAGCAAGCCCTGAAGAAGCTTTTGTCATAGGACTTTTGCATGATGTTGGAAGAGCAATTTTTTATATTTATAATCTCAGCAAGTACAAAGATGTTGAGTTTTTGATTAACAAAGGAACTGACAAACTTACTGCCGAGCAGAGTGTCTACAAGGTTGACCATGCCGAGCTGGGGTATGCTTTTGCAAAGAAATATCAGCTGCCGGCGATTATTTGCGATTCAATAAGATATCATCATTCTCTGCAAAACTCATCAGCTTCATCAGTAACCGGAATAGTTTATGTCGCTGAAAAAATTACGCAGGATAAATTTGAGGATTCAATATTCGACTCTGAGGTATCATCGGTTATTGATTTTGAACTCAGCAATCCTCTTGAATTCAGGGAGATGGTCTTCAAAAGAAGTGATTCGATTATTGGTATATTATAGTTTGTTATGAATATTGATTTTTTTAAAACTTATTTGAGGCAGAATCTTACAAACGAGAGGTATGAACATTCTCTCGGTGCATATGAGGCATCAGGAGAAATATGTAAGTTTTTGGGTGTGGAAAATGAAAAAGCCGAGATAGCTTCTTTAATTCATGATTGTGCCAAGTGTTTGCCAAATGATGAATTATTGAGGCTTATATCGCAGAATAATATTGATGTTACGAAGATGGAGCTTGAGAACTTCAAAACCCTTCATGCGCCGGTAGGGGCTTATGTTGCAAAAACAGTTTTTGATATCGAAGATAATGAGATTTTGGATGCCATCAGGTTTCATACAATCGGCAGAATAAATATGTCCCAGACGGAGAAGATAGTTTTCCTTGCTGATAAAATAGAATCAAGAACTCGAAGACCAGATATTTCCAAACTTTTGTGGGATGCTCTGAGTGAGCATGGAAATATGGATGATGCTATTATTTTGTGTTATAAGGCTACGATAAAAAAGCTGATTGATAATGATTTGGTAATACACCCTCAGACAGTTGAGGTGTATGATTCTTTGATTTTGGAAGTAAAAAAAAGCCGTCTTACACTATAAGACGGCTGTACAAATACGGCACTTCATGTTTTTAGACGCTTTTTGCGGTGTTTTTGTTCCGCATTTTTGTATGATATGGCAATTATTTTATATTGTATGTTTTTTTATATATAAGGATTATTATGAGGATTTTTATATTGTTTAAAGTTATTAATTTCCTGAAACTTATATATAGCATTGTTTCACAGAAGTATTATATGTTTAAGTACCGAAAATATTCGTCGTTGAAAAATAAGAGTTCGAATGTATTCTTGAGTCAATCAGGTGTTGTGAAACTCAATGCGCATGATGAGCAGAGAGCAAAGAATGTTTATCATAAAGCGAAAGAGTTTTTGAAAAAACACATCAAAGAACCTGACAACATATTGAGATACATTGAAAATCACTCAACAATTATTGTACGGATGAAGCATATTGAAAAAGTTTGTCTTCTTTTGAATATAGCTCCCGGTTTTTTGCCTAAGCAAAAAGGTTTCAAAACGTTTTGTTTATCAGTTATGATAAAGCTCTTTTCTGATAAGAATGCTGAAATATCTTCAGAGCTGCCTGATATGTTTTTGCTCGGCGTAAACACTCCGAATGTTTATATTCTGGCTCATCAATTCTATCACTGGATGGCTTATAAATCATCACTTCCCGGGTATGATGAGCAGACACAGCGTAATTTCAGAAATATCTGGAAGCTGCAAAAGTCAGAAGAAATTAAGAAGCTTTCTGTTTCAGAGATTTTATCATTGAAAGATGCAATAGCTCGTGATGTTGACGCTTTGGATATGGTTCGGGAGTTATCAGTTGAGTTTGCCGGTCAGAAGAAGTGCATAGATAAAATAAAAACTTCAGGAAGTTCCGTGGTTTAGTTTCAGACCTATTGAAAAATGTTGAAAAAAGGATATAATAAAAAAACTGTGTATAGTTTTTGAGAAATTGTTTTGTTTATAAATAAGATATATCCTGTTTCATACAATTCAAATCCATATTTTTCAAAAAAACAGCCGGGAAGGCAGGTGATTTCATCAGGTGTGCAGTCTTCTGCGATGAATGAGATGCCGTCTGTAAGTATGAATTATTTCAATCCCGGGATGGATAATTTTATTTTAGGACAGGCTATAAACTTTTTATCAGAAGTTGAGTTTTCGCAGGAAGATATGGCGCATATGGAGAATATGGGGGTTAATATTGCTTTCAACTCAGGTAAGGAAGCTGTAGATTATATAAGGGATAAAAATATTTCCATAAAATTTGCCCCTCTTCCTTCACTTGGACACCATGCCCAGTTTCAGGAAGACAACGGTCAAAAAGATATTTTGATTAATGAGGCATACTCGAATACCCGCAATTTTGCCGATATATTGGCAATATCAGAAGCGGTGCTGCATGAAACAACACATGCAAAGGATGATGATGTTGAGGCGTCAATTCAGGAAGAATTTGACGCTCTGGCGATGAATGCGCTTGCTAATCGTTATCATTCGAGGAAATATCCGTATGTATTTGAAGCCTCATCTTCAAACATAGTGAATGACGGAGTTGTTTTATATTCGAAGTTGTTTTTCGATGAAGACCCGAAGAAGACAGCTTTATTGAAAAGAATTGATGAAAAGTACGGCAATCTTCCTCTTGAAAGCCCAAATCACAATTTGAAAGAGAACTCTATTTTGAAGGGATATAAGTTCAACACGATATCTTTTCAATAGGGCTTATTACAGGGATGTCCTTGTAGCTGTTGACTATTTTGAATGTTTTATTCTGCTCTCCATAAAAAATCTGCCAGCTTGTATATGCTCCCAATATGGCGTCGAGCGCAGAGAAAGACATTATGTTGTTAGTGAGGCCGTTTATCCCCAGTTTTTGTTTGAGCATTTCTTGAAAATATTTGCATCCGGCAGGAGAACGTGACTTCAATGGATATGTCAGGCTGAGTGCGCATTTTGAATAAGATGAGTTGTATCTGAATACGTCATAGCCTTCGTCTTTCAATGTTTGAGCAATTTCAGAGCCTCTCGAGCTCTGTCTTGTGCTCCAAATTTGCTTCGAGCTGTAAGATGTTCCGACTGTGAAGCAGTGATAATGTTTGGATTCCTGCCTCCATTTTCCGATGAGAAACATATTATTCAGCGGGATATCAATTGAGATAATCAAACTGTCTTTGTTGCTGAGATTTTCTACAAAGAATTTTATATCGTTGAGTCTGTAAGCTTTATCTATGTATTTGATATTCAAATCTTCATCAAGAACTGCAATCCCTGAGTCTTCTGTTGTGTCCGGTTTGACCGATATGCCTACGAAATTGAGTTTGTTTTTTGTTATTTTGATAATTTTGTTTTCCATAGCAATATTATATTATAAATATATAAATTAAAAAAATATTGCATAAAAAAATTTATATAGTATTATAAAATTAATAAATCGGCACGGAGGAGTGCCAGAGCGGTTTATCGGAGCGGTCTTGAAAACCGTCGTGCGTGCGAGCGCACCGTGGGTTCGAATCCCACCTCCTCCTTTTCTGCTAGAGTGAAACTTTGAGGCTACTGAACGCCTCTTTTTTTTGTTGTTGTGGTTTGTATTATATAAAACACACATGATTGAAATGTCTTATAAATCTATTTAGACTTTTTTAATCATATTTATATGTTCACAATATTCATCAAAAAATATTTCACCGGATTCAGTGTAACCGTTTTTATTATAAAAACCTTTTACTCTTACCTGAGCTGATACTACAATGCTCTTTCCGCCTTCTTTTTTAATTTCATTTTCAGCTGTCTGTAAAATATAATTTCCCAGATGTTTGCCCCGATATTCTTTTACTATTGCAACACGTCCAAGATGATACATTCCGTTTTCTTTGAAATATCTGCAGACGGCAACCGCTTTTCCTTTATCATATAAAACAATATGGGTGCAATTTTTATCAAATTTATCAAATTCGTTTTGAAACCCTTGTTCTTCTACAAAGACAGCTTTTCTGATTGATATAATATCTTCATTTAATGTTGTAAATTTTTTGTAGTCCATAATCTGATGTTTAATACATAACTGATATAAAACTTTGATGCAGTGTGCCAATTTTTTCTTAAATATCGTGTGTGTACAATGAATGGAGAATATATTATGTACTATTTTATATTTGACAAGATTGCATACATATAACCTACCGGTACAAAAATTGAAATCGAAAACAGCAAATAATCAAAATACCTGCGGAGCGGACTCAATTCGTCCGGACTGCTGTTAATAATCTTTTTTATTCTGCAGCAATCGATGATAAACAGAATAATTTCTACAATAAAGAAAATCGCCGCAAATATAACAAATGCGTTTAAAAGAATGATTACGACAAATGAAAGCCCATAACCCGGCATCTCCGCTTGTTTGATTAAATAATATATTTTTTCGGCAGCAACTGTAAAAATGCCTGCAGCGGTACAAATAAGATAAAATAAACCTATTGTTTTACCAAATTTGAAACTTAAAGTATTTCTAATCATATTCAAATTTTATCACAAAACTTTGGTTAAACAATTAATGCAATAAAACCCTGTAAAAACAAAAAAAACGCTGGAAACGGGATTTATACCGCAAATTCCTCCAAAAATTTCCAAAACGTCATACTGAGCGTTAGCGAAGTATCTAAATAAAAAAGGATTCTTCTGACTAAAACCCTCAGAATGACAGACTTTTAATAGTATCTGCGGAATTTGCTATATAAGTTCTCCGGAAACGGAATTGATTAACAAAATACATAAGGTGTAAGCTGAATATAACAAAGGAGGGTATTATTGGATGAATAGAGGATTTTCATTAATACAGCGTCTTATAGTAATTCTGGTTTTCATTGCCTCAAGTATCTTGTATTTATTTCCCTGAGAGAATTCGGTGCATGCCAAACTTGACAGGCAAGAGTGTGTTATAATTTCTCTGTATAAGAGGTTTTTATGGATAAGAATATATTTCTTGAAACAAAGAGGTGTTATCTGCGAAAGATGACATTTGATGATTATTGCGAGCTTGCAGAGATGCTTCAGGATATTGAAGTTATGTATGCCTGGGAATATTCATTCAGTGAAGAGGATGTTAAAGATTGGATTAATAAAAATCTTGAACGATACAATCGTTGTAATTCCGGTTATTTTCTTGTTGAAGATAAGATAAGTTCAAAGATTTTGGGACAGGCGGCATTAATGCCTGATGTTATAGATGGCAAGGAGTATTATGAAGTCGGGTACATATTCAAAAAGCAATACTGGCATAAAGGTTATGCAACAGAGTGTGCAAGAGCGCTGGTAAAATACGCTTTTGAGAAATTAAATTTATCTGAAGTTATTTTTGAAATACGTCCTGAAAATAGAGCATCGAGAAATGTGGCAGAAAGACTCGGCGCCGGTGTTGAAGGGGAGTTTGTGAAGAATGTTGGTGGAAAAGATATGAGGCATTTGATTTATAAACTATAAAGAATTGAATACAAGAAGGCGCCTCCTTTGGAGGCGCCTTCTTTCAGATTATCTTCTTCCGAACTTTTTGTGATGGTTCACAGGTTTTTTGTGGTGGTTTACTTTTTTGTGATTGTTGAATTTCTTTTTGTCATTTGTTTTTTTGAAGAATTTTTTGTGTTCCTGTTTTCTTTGCTGGTATTTCTTTTTATGATCCTGTTTTTTTTGCTGATATTTCTTTTTGTGATCCTGTTTCTTTTTGTTGTACTGTTGATGTCGCATTTCTTTGTGTTGAGAGTATTTTTGTCCGTGGTGATCTCTAGGACCTGCAAAACTCTCCGCATTCAGCGTCAGACCTGTCAGCAAAATACCTGCAAGCAAGATTGATAATAATTTCTTTTTCATAAAATTTCCCTTTCCTCTGAAATAATTTTCTTAGCTATCCACTTACTTTTTATAACGAGTATGAGAGAAAAAAGTTCAAAAATTTTTTTAACTTGATTTTAAAGGCTTTTAGAGGGTAATAGAATGTTTTTATTTAAATTTGCAGAGTTTTTTCAATTTGCATTTAGAAAAAAATATTTGTATTATTTCTTTATAGCGGATTTTTTAGTGTTTGGAGATAGTTGATGATAGTTCTTTTCTTACTTGTTTTAATAATGATTTTCTGGGTGTTGTTTCTTCATTGCGATTTTTGCGAGTTCAAAAAGAAGCTTACAAAAAGATATGAAGAACTTGAGAAAAAACTGAACATGCTTGAGGTTTCAAACAGTGGTTCAGAGATATCAAAAAAGCAGGAGCCTCTCTGTCAGCAGGTAGCTTCTGTAATAGAAAAAGAACAAATCAAAGAAGAAACTGTTCATCATGAGAATCCATCTGAAGAAGAAAGAAAAGAATGTAACAAGAGTATTGAGAATATATTCTTTGGCAGTCTTTTCAATAAGATAGGTGCTATAGCTCTTGTTGTGGCTGCCGGAATATTTATTACATTTGTATCGCAGTTTATAACATTCACTCCTGCAATGAGAGTAGCAGCAGGTTTCATCGCCGGTTTGGCGTTTGTTTTTGTTTCTTTAAATATGCATAAAAATAGCAATAATATGAAACCTTATGCGGAAGTTTTGCTGGGTGTGGGGCTTGCAGTGTTGTTCATATCAACTTATTGTGCAACCGGGGTATTCCATCTTATTTCAACATATTGGTGGCTTGGTATCGGATGTGTTATGCTTTTATTGACGTATTCACTCGCTCATCGATACAAGTCTTATTCAGCTTTAGGGCTCGGGTTGTTTGGAGGTTATTTGACTCCGTTTTTTCTGACCGATAATTTATCTCAGAATTTTTTGTTCTGTTATTTGCTTTTTATGAATGCAATAGCATTGATATATGTTTATGTTAACTCTGATAAACGGTGGTTGAATTTTGTCAATCTGATTTTGACGACTGTTCTTTTGATTGGAAACTCTGCTTTTGCACGGGATAAATTCAGCATAATATGTCCGATAATTTTGTGGGTTATGTATTTGAGTTTTGATTTGTTGAGGATACTCAAAAAGAAGATGGCTCATGAAAAAGAGCATTATATGTCTAGTTATATGAATTTGGCTGCGCTGTCGTTTTTGTCATGGCTTGTTTTCTCTGAGCAGAGGATGATTCTCGGC
This sequence comes from Candidatus Adamsella avium, assembly GCA_904420445.1. GTDB lineage: Bacteria > Cyanobacteriota > Vampirovibrionia > Gastranaerophilales > CAJFVJ01 > Adamsella > Adamsella avium. Next base: position 139,938 of record CAJFVJ010000002.1, read on the forward strand.
GGAGTTTTGTTCTGTTATGCTGCTGTTTATTTTGTGCTTGTGTGTTATTTCCTTTCAAAAAATCAAAGAAAGATACTTCGGCCTTATTTTTATGCTTTGATAGCTGTTGTTTATATGGGAACGTTTTTTGTGTCAACAGGAATGACGAGGGTTATTCTCTGGGCTTTTGAGACTTTGTTCATAACCTCTTTGAGATATTTCCTTGACCTGAAATACTTAACAAAATGGGTGTTATTTTTCTCTTTGACCTGCATTGTGTCAATTTTGAGAGTAAACTCGGCGATAGTTCCATTCGAAGGTTATGTTCCTTTGATGAACTCAAGGCTTGTGTTGTTTGGGGTTCCTGCGATAGTTATGTTCGTATGCGCTTCGATATTGTCGAAGTGCCCGAAGAGCAGAGATTTTCAAGTGTCGTTGTTTTTGACATTTTTGTATTCGACGATGATTTATTTGTATATAATTTTTGAGTTTAACGCATGGATGATGCATTCTGCGCTGGTTTCAAATTCCGTAGATAATATGTTTGTCACTCTAAAGGCGATGGTGAATATCTGCATTGGGTTTATTTATGCTCTGCATTTGAAATTCTTGGCTGATATAAAAGAGTCATATATCTTTCGTTTGCTGAGTTATTTGATGTGGGGTGTGAGTGCTGTATTTTTGATTTTGCTCGGAGTAAGGTATGTTCCTGTCGAAGAATTTTTGCCTATATTGAATTTGAGATTTTTCGCTTTTGCTGTCGGGATTGCAGGGGCGCTTGTTTATTCGAAGATGGAGAAAAAATGCTGGTTTGATTATCTTGCGATAGCTCTTGGATTTTTGCTTATTTCTTATGAGGCGGCTGATTATTTAATAAAATTCGGCATATATGAAAATTCAGGTTTTGTAATTACTCTTATGTGGATTTTGTATCTTGCTGTTTTAAGCTTGTTCGGGCTTGCGTTTAATGTAAAAAGCCTCAAAAATTCAGCTATCTATATAAGCATACTTGCCGTTTTCAAAATAATTTTTTATGACATAGCAGGTTTGGAGTCAGTGTACAAGGTTGTTGTATTCCTTGTCCTCGGAGCCGTATTGATGTTGATATCTTATCTTTACAACAAATCACAGGTTGAAGAGAGCGGTTCTGATGATGAATAAACTTTTCTGTCCAGAGAGGGTATTTCTCTTTTTTGGGGTGCTTTTCGGTGTAATGATAATGATTTTTACGCCGCCGTTTTTGTATCCTGATGAGAATGCTCATTTTTATAGATCATTAGGGATTCTTGACGGACAGATAGTTGTTCAAAAACCTGATGAAGAACATTCAGGCTCCTTTTTGCCAAAATCTATTCATGATTTTGAGAACAGGACTAAATTTTATGATTTTTTGGCTGATAGAGATTGCTTAAAAGCGAGAATTTCTTTTAAGGACATATCTGATGCCTCTTCTTATACAAAAAATGGAGAGAAAATTTTTGTCAATCATATAAATACTGCTCTGTATTCACCAGTTGCGTATATGCCCCAGCTTGCAGGCATGGCGGCTGCAGGGATGTTTACGCCATCTTTTTTGTATATTATGTTTGGCGGTAAGATTTGTAATTTTCTTTTTTATTTAATTCTCGGATTTTTTGCAATACGTTCGCTTCCGTTTTTAAAGTGGGTTGGTGTATTGATTTTGCTTGCGCCGATAAATCTCTCTCTGGCAGGGTCTTTGTCGACTGATCCTGTATTATTATCATCAAGTATGTTATTTTTTGCCAAGATTTTGCAATACAGTGTCGGTGAAGATTCGAAAGTCGGGTGGAAGCAGGTTGTGCTGCTTGCTGTTCTAGCATTTATTATAGGTCAGGTAAAGCAGAATTTTTTGATAGTATTTTTTGTTTTTCTTATTCCAAAGAAGAAATTTTGCGGAGGATATTTTTGGAAAATGGCGGCAGTTGTTGTTCCGTCGGTAGTTTTATCTATTGTGTGGGGAAAGATAGCGTCGGGCGTTCTTGTCCCAGGTAATGGCGCACAGCCTGCTAAGCAGGTTGTTTATATTTTGAGTCATCCGATTGAGTATTTGCAGACTTTTTTCAGAACTTCGAGGATTTTTTCGAGAATGTTGAGAGAGATGGTCGGTGTGCTCGGGTGGTTGAACATAAGACTCGATTGGTGGGCATATGGTTTGTATTATATATTTTTTGTTTTGAATGTAATTTTTGCAGGGGAGTGCGGCGGAAAAATCAGAGAGATGTTTTCGTTGAAGCAAAAGCTGTTTGTTTTGTTTTTGAGTTTGTTGATTATATTTGTAATAAGCACAAATATGTATATTGTATGGAGTCATGTGGGTGCTGAATTGATAGACGGCATACAGGGGAGGTATTTTGCATCTGTTCTTTTGCCGATAGCTGCATTTTTTGCGATAACTTTTCCTTCGAAGGAGAACAATCCGGTGCTTTCGTGTTTTACGATTTTGTTTTCGGTAATAATTCTTTCAGATACTGTTTATCGTCTGTATTCAAGTTTTTTTGTTTAATATTTTCAAGATAATGTTACAAATCCTTTTTATTCCTTTTGAGTGTGTTATATTTTGAGAATATTGAGAAGCTAGAAGGGTTGGATATGGAAGAAAAAAAAGAAGCGTCTTTGGAGCGTTCGCTGAATTTGTTTGATGCGATTGCTATTGTGGCAGGTTCAATGATAGGTTCGGGGATTTTTATTGTATCCGCTGATATAGCCCGTCAGGTCAACTCTTCTTTGATGCTTTTATTGGTGTGGATTGTTGCAGGTGTTATGACGTTGATAGCGGGATTATGTTATGCTGAGTATTCGGCGTCTATACCTGAAGCAGGCGGTCAGTATGTTTATTTGAAGAAAGTTTGGGGAAAATTTGCGGGTTTTCTTTACGGGTGGGTGTCTTTTCTTGTAATCCAAACCGGGACCATTGCTGCTGTTGCTGTTGCATTTGCAAAATTCAGCGGGGTGTTATTTCCTCAAATCAGTTCGAACATAAAGCTTATTTCTTTCCATGGGATATCCGTTTCGTCTTTGCAGGCGCTGGCTATTTTATTGATAGTTATTTTGACTTATTTCAACATCAGAGGGGTAAAAGACGGGGTAATCATCCAGAATATATTCACTTCTGCGAAGATTCTTGCACTTGTAGGGATGATTTTGTGCGGTATATTTCTCGGGTTCAATCCTCATATTTTCACCGAGAACATAACAAATTTTGCAAGACCCGAGAACATAAGCATTTCTTCTGCCATAGCAGTTGCGATGGTAGGTGCGTTATTTTCGGCTGATTCCTGGTATAATGTTACGCTGATTGCTTCTGAGATAAAAAATCCCGAGAGAAATCTTCCTTTGTCTTTGTTTTTTGGAATAGGCGGGGTTGTTTTGATTTATGTTCTTGTGAATGTTATATATCTTGGAGCTTTGCCGCTTGATGCCATAAAACATGCCCCTGAAGATATTGTCGGAGCTGCTTTTATGGGGGAAATATTCGGCGTATGGGGCAAGATAATTATTGCCGTGATAATCGTGATAGCTGCATTGGGATGCGTAAACGGTGTGATTCTTTCAGGAGCAAGAATTTATTATGCAATGGCAAAAGACGGATTGTTTTTCAACTATCTTGCAGAGTTAAACAAAAACCATGTCCCGGGTAATGCTTTGATTTTGCAGGGAATTTGGGCATCGTTTCTCGTATTGACGGGGTCTTATTCAGATTTGTTGGATTATGTGATTTTTGTTGCTTTATTGTTCTACATTTTGACAATAGGCGGGTTAGTTTATTTCAGAAAGAAATTTCCGGATATAAACCGCCCTTATAAAGCGATTTTGTATCCGTATTTGCCTCTTGCGTATTGTTTTATGGCAACGTTCATCTGCATAAATCTTTTGATACACAAGTCGCAGTATACAATCCCCGGGCTTATTCTTGTCGGGATTGGGGCGTTGGTTTATTTATTCAGGTTCAAATTAAGAGCGAAAAAATAGTTATCTTTTCTCGAACACCATAATATATTCATGCTTGAAAATATTGAAACCGCCTGCAAGTGCTCTGTATCTCCAGAGGTTTGCAGTTTTTCCTTTTGCTTTTTCGTTGCCTTCGATGTTTTTTATGATAATTGATTTTGTCGTGAAACCAGCGTGATTCATCGCTTCCATACATTTGAATCCAAGCGGAATGAGTTCTCCGTTTGCGTATTTATCACCGATGATGAGGGCTGCGAATCTTTTTTTCTCAAGGAAATCATAGGCAGTTTTTGCAACTTTTTCGAAAAGGTCATAAAACTCCTGAGTTGATTTGCAGTTTGAAAGGTCTTTTTCATTGTCGCTGAATTTGATTATGTCATCATATGGAGGATGCAAGACGACAAACTGTGCCTTTTTTTCTGTCATAAGTTCAAGATTTGTCTGAATTTTTTCTCTGATTTCTTCTGATGCGCTGTCGCCGTTTATGATTCTGATGTCAGTGCACAAATCTTTTTGGGAAAATTTTGAAGAAGTATATTCAACAACATTCGGGTTCAATTCTATGCCGATGCATCTTCTTTGCATATTCAGAGCTTCGATTGCTGATGTGCCTGACCCTAAAAACATATCGAGGACAACATCTCCCTTTTTTGTGTATCTTTCGTAGAGCTGCTGTGCTATTTGGGGGATGTAGTTGCCGTGGTAGTCAAAAGAGTGTCCGTTTCCTTTTGCCCGGGATTGATACATCCATAGAGTGCCTGTATCTATGTGGTCATAATCTTTCCAGTGATTGAGGTCTATATCGTTATATGGCTTTGTTTTTACCGGTTTGACTTCGTATAACTGAGGTATTTCTTCTTTTATTTTTAGTGCTTTCCTTGCCACAGTTACATCCTCCGTGATTATACTATTTATTTGTTTAGTATATAATTTTCAGCAATATTTGAACTCATTCAGACACTTTATTTTATTTGAAATTTCTTTGCTTAACTTAACAAACGCACATGAAAAAAATATTTTTTAGTAGAATAGGAGTATAAAGACTTTTGAGGAATTACGAGTGGATCGTTTTTTTGGGTTGATAGGGATAGTTTTTATTCTCGGTATAGCGTTTTTGATGTCAAATAACAAAAAAGCTATTAATTTAAGAACAGTATTGGTCGGTCTTGGATTGCAGTTATTCCTGGCCGTTTTTATTTTAAAGACATCTTTAGGGAAGGCTATTTTTGAAGGAATAGGGTATTTTATAAAGAAACTTCTTGATTTTTCCGATGACGGCGGACGTTTTGTTTTTGGTTTTCTTGCTGATAAGCCCGATTTGTTGACGTCGATTTTCGGAAGCAGTTTCATTTTTGCAATAAAGATAATCCCGACGATAATTTTCATTGTTGTTTTGGTAAATATTTTCTATCATCTTGGAATAATGCAGAGAGTAATCGCCGTGATTGCCAAGTTGATGTATAAGATTATGGGAGTGAGCGGTGCTGAAGCGTTGTCAAATGTGGCAAGTGCATTTGTCGGTCAGGTTGAAGCTCAGATTATGATAAAACCGTATGTCGCAGGTATGACCCGCTCCGAGCTGCTGGCGTCTATGTCAGGTTCGATGGCCTGTATAGCGGGCGGTGTTATGGCAATTTATATATCAATGGGCGTGCCTGCCGAATATCTGCTTGCTGCGAGCATTATGGCTGCTCCAGGGGCTTTGGTTATATCGAAGATAGTTTATCCCGAGACAGAGAAGTCAGAGACAAAAGGCGAGGTCAAACTCAAGGTCGAGAAGACTTATGTCAATCTGATTGATGCTATTTCACATGGTGCAAGCGATGGTATGAGAATATCTTTGAGTATTATTGCCATGTTGATAGGTTTGATTGCTCTGATTGCGATGATTGATTGGATTCTCGGTTTTGCAGGGCGTCTTGTTGTTAACTGGTTTCATGTTTCTTCATTTCTGGGGCTTGATTTTGCTCATTTGAGTTTGAGGGAGATACTTGGGGCTATATTCTCGGTTTTTGCATATTTGATGGGTGTTCCCTTCAAGGAAGCTGCTTCTGTCGGCGGGTTAATGGGGACAAAGCTTGTGTTGAACGAGTTTGTTGCTTATATTGATTTGCTTGCGATGAACAGCAGCGGGTTGTTGTCGCAGAAGTCGATTGTTATTGCCAGTTTTGCTCTCTGCGGGTTTGCAAATTTGGGTTCGATAGCTATTCAGGTCGGCGGTATCGGTGAAATAGCTCCGAACAGGAAAAAAGATTTGGCTGTACTCGGTGTTCGTGCATTGATATGCGGAACGCTTGCGTCATATTTATCTGCAGCGATAGCAGGTATACTTGTTGGTTAGGTAATTTAAGGAAAAATGAAAGGGAAAAATATGTCAAAATTTAATTTATTGAGTTATATATTACCTCCTGAAGAGAAGGTTTTTTATGCTCTTTTTGAAGACAGTGCAAAGGTTTGCGAAGATGCAGCCCGTTTGTTCAATGCTATTATGACCGATGGTCTGGTTGAGAAGCATATTATTGAAGCTAAAGGGCTGAAACATAAAAGTAATGACCTTGCCAAAGAAACACTAACACAGTTGAATAACACATTTGTTACTCCGATAGACAGAGAAGATATTCAAAGCATAGCCACTCATCTGAATAAAATTACGAAGAAGATAGTGAAAGCTTGCATGAATTTGAGGGTTTATCGTCTTGAACGTTATACAGGCAATATGAAAAGCCAGGGGGAAACTCTTGTGAAAGCTTGTTCAGAGCTGATTTATATTGTTCAGCACCTGAGAAAAGTCAGCTCGATAAAAGACATCACAGAGAGCAATATCAGAATGAAAGAGATAGAAGCCCATGGTGATGAAATTCTGTTTCATGCGATGGATGAACTCTTTTCAGGTAAATATGAGGCTCTTGATGTAATAAAAATCAGAGATATTTACAAGGATATCGAGAATGCACTTGATTTGTGCTTCTCAGTATCTGATGAAGTAGTGAATGTAGTATTGAAACAAAACTAAAGAGAGAAACGGTTATGACTTTAATGGTAATTTTTTTGATAATGGTCATCGTGACTGCGTTGGTATTTGAATATATCAACGGCTTTCATGATGCGGCGAATGCTATTGCCACCATCGTGTCGACGAGAGTTCTTTCTCCGAGGGCTGCTGTAATCTTCGGCGGAAGTCTTGATTTTGTCGGAGCTTTGCTCGGTACACACGTTGCAAAAACAATCGGGTCAGGGATAGTGAATCCTGATGCCGTTACGTTGAAGGTTATATTATGTGCGCTGTTGGCTGCTGTTGTGTGGAATTTGTTCACATGGTTTTTGGGTTTGCCGTCGAGTTCTTCTCATGCTCTAATCGGCGGTTTGCTCGGTGCCGGGGTTATGCATTCGGGTATCGGCTGCGTGAGCTTCCTGACGCTTATAGATAAAGTTATTATTCCTATGTTTGCATCACCGATTGTCGGTTTTGTTGTAGGTTTTATCTTTATGTTATTTTTGCTCAGATTATTTTATAAGAAAAATCCTGATAAAGTTAACAGAAGATTCAGACGCTTTCAGTTGTTGTCTTCAGGTTTGATGGCGTTATCTCACGGGTCAAACGATGCGCAGAAGACAATGGGTATAATTTCTCTTGCTTTGCTGGTCGGAGGTGTCCTTGAGAAGAGTCCTGACGGTGATTTTGAGATACCTATTTATGTAATTTGTGTTTGTGCGGCGACAATTGCTTTAGGGACTATGTCAGGCGGCTGGAAGATTATCAGAACGATGGGAAGCAAGATTATTAAACTTAAGCCAATCCATGGATTTGCAGCAGAAACATCTGCAGCATCGATAATACTTACTGCTTCGCACTTTGGTATCCCTCTCAGCACGACACATGTTATCTCTTCATCAATAATGGGTGTAGGTTCTACAATTAAAGCTTCTGCGGTAAAATGGAGCATAGTCAAAAACATTGTTTTTGCCTGGGTTTTGACCATTCCCGTATGTATGATGATTGCCTGTGTAATTTACACTGTTATAGAGTTTGCTCGCAGATTGATTCTCGGATAAATTATGACGCAAGTATTTGTTATGAATTCTTTTGCGAAGACGCCGGAGGGAGGAAATCCCGCCGGCGTTGTTTTGAATTCGCATTTCAAAGAAGAAGAGATGCTCAAAATTGCATCCAAAGCCGGTTTTTCTGAGACAGCCTTTTTGAACAAAATAGATGATTCTCATTATGAAATCAAGTTTTTTACACCGGTCGCAGAGGTTGATTTATGCGGGCATGCGACGATTGCGTCTTTTGCTCTTTTGGAAAAGCAGGGAAAGATTGGAGATGGTGGTTATTTTCTGTTGACAAAAGCCGGAGAAATTGAGATAAAAGTCAGCTGCGGTAATATTTTTATGACCCAGAAACTTCCTGAGTTTTGTGATATGGTTGAGAAAGAAGAAATTCTGCCTTGTTTTGGATTAAAAGAGTCTGAGTTGGCTAAAGACCTTCCGATACAAGTGGTTTCTACAGGACTGAGGGATATATTGCTGCCCGTAAGGAGTTTGGATGTTCTATTTAATCTAAAGCCTGATTTTTCAGAAATTGCCTTTCTCAGCAAAAAATATGATACGGTAGGCATTCATGTGTTTACCGAACAGACAAAGTACGGAGGAACAGCTCATTGCAGAAATTTTGCGCCGCTTTATGACATAGATGAAGAAGCTGCAACAGGGACATCAAACGGAGCTCTTGGCTGTTATCTTTATCGATATAATCATATTTCTCAAAGTCAGGCGCAGTCGCTTGTTTTTGAACAGGGATATTCAATGAAAAAGCCTTCTGAAATCAGAGTTTGTCTTGATTTTGAGGAGAATAAAATCAATCGTGTTTGTGTCGGAGGGAGAGCTGTTTATTCAGGAGTGATTAAGGCTGATATTTGATATTTTGCATAAAAAAAAGCCGTCTTATTCAGACGGCATTCTATTCTTTGGTTTTAGTTTATTATTAGGTATGGAGTAAATTTATGCTAGAATGTTTAACTTTGAGCCACATCCGTTGCTCATAACTGCTTCTCTTTCCATTCTGGTGTTTCTAGAGCCTTCCATTCTTGTATTTCTAGAACCTTCCATTCTGGTGTTTCTTTCGATTCTTGTATTTCTTTCTATCCTTGTGTTCAGGTATGTATTTATTGAATTAATATTCATTTAGAATCATCTCCGTTTCTATTTAGTGTATTTCAAACACTCTTAATTATGTGTACATAATACACTATATATTTTTGAATGTCAATAGATATTATTAACAAATATTACAAAAAGTTTAGAAGTCCAATAAAATCAGTGTTTAAGAGGAATATTATTTTTTTATTAAGGAGTTTTTTCTGGAGGTTTTTGGGCAAAAAAACAGATTCTATTTCATAAAAATAAATTTAAAAAGTAGTAGATTTTGAGAGATAATAGTACTATGGTATGAGAAAGAGAAAAGAAAAAGTGTAAGAATGACAATAATTTCTAAAGATTTTTGTTCAAAAAATACCTTGGAGGTAGCAAAATCCCTGCTTGGATGTGTGTTGTGCAGGGAGTTTGACTCTGGAAAAGTTTTGAGAGGGATGATTGTTGAAACAGAGGCTTATACTCAGGAAGACCCTGCTTGTCATGCATTTCGAGGGAAGACAAAAAGGGCGTCGACTCTTTTCAAGGCGCCAGGGTTATCTTATGTCTATTTGATTTACGGGATGTATAACTGTATGAATGTTGTGACTGAAGAAGAAGGCAGGGGGTGTGCTGTTTTAATCAGAGCAGTTGAGCCTATGGGGAATTTCTCAGGAACAAACGGTCCTGGGAAGTTGTGCAGGGCTTTTGAGATTACCCGTGAGCTGAATGAGGTTGATTTGACGTCTTCATCGTCAGTGTTAAGGATAGAAAGAGGAGAAGAAGTCTTTGAGTCTGATATCGTTTGCACGACAAGGATAGGGATTAAAGCCGGTGCTGATTTGAAATGGAGATTTTATATCAGGAATAATCCGTGGGTGTCAAAAATTTAGGGCAATAAAAAAAGACGCTTAAGCGTCTTTTTTTATCTGTTTTGATAGCTTTCAATAACTTTTTCAAAGTTATATTGCATTTTTCTGTCGGTATTTTTTGATTCGTTGACAAGAAGTTTGAAAGAAAAAATCAAAATTGGTATACAGATGGCAATTATGAGTGAATAGACTGCTATCTGGCGGAGCTTTGCGATGAGAGTATCGTATTTTTGCCATCTTGAGTAGGCAGCAAGGTGTTGTTCGATTGCCTGATTAATGAACTCGTTTCTTTGAGATACATCCATCTGGTCGATGTAGTTTACATATTCCGGATATATTTTGAATACGAATTTTTTAGATTTGAAAGGCGTTTCACTGTCTACTTCGTAGTCCGGTGTCATCTGCATTATATTTTGCTCCAAATAACTTGTTATATTCTCTATGTTAGTTTTATAATCATTATATTAAAATATATAAGCGAATACATCAATATATTATATTAGTTTAATAATTTATGATATTTGATATTGATTGATAATTGGAGAAGGATATGCCTAAATTAGATATAGCGGGATTAAAAAAAAGAATAGATTCTCTTAGAGGGGTAAAAACTCTTGTCGTCGGTGATTTGGCAATTGATGAAATGATGTACGGTGTTGCATCCCGTATATCAAGAGAAGCGCCTGTTTTGATTTTGAAACATACTGAAACAAAAGTTATTTTGGGCGGCGGAGCCAATGCAATACACAACGCAGCAACTCTTAGCGACGAGCAATGCGGAGCAATAGGTGTTTATGGAGATGATTATCATGCTCCGATTTTGCTTGATGCATTGAAGAAGGCAAATATTGATACTCAGTATATGGTTCAGGATAAGACCAGACCAACTACTACAAAGACAAGAATCTCAGGTTCTTCGACGCAGTCTGTTACCCAGCAGATTGTTCGAATAGACCGTGAGCTGAATGACCCTGTTTCAAAGGAGACAGAGGAGAAAGTTATCTCACAGATAAAGAAAGCTGTGCCGAAGTTTGATGCTGTTATTTTATCTGATTATGGTATCGGAATGATGACAGATGGTATAATCAAAGCGACAATTGATACGGCAAGAGAACATGGCATTGTGGTTGCTGTTGATGCACAGAGTGATATGCGCCGTTTTAAAAATGCAACCGTATTGACACCAAATCAGCCTGATGCTGAGAAAGCTGTCGGATACAAGATTGTTGATGATATAACTCTGAATCAAGCCGGTAAAGACCTGCTTGCTCAGACTAATGCAGATATGATACTGATTACAAGAGGGTCTTTTGGTATGATGCTGTTTTTGAAAAACGGCGAAACTCACAAAATTCCGGCATTTAACAAAACTGATGTGTTTGATGTTACCGGAGCAGGCGATACCGTTGTTGCGACGTTCACTGCTGCTCTCGCTGCAGGAGCCAGACCGGAAGAGGCCATGATTCTCGGAAATTTAGCTGCCAGCATTGTAATCAGGCACTTCGGGTGTGCAACAACATCTCGTGAAGAATTGAAAGAACAAATTGAAGAAATAGAATTTTAGAAAAGGGTTATAAAAAAGATGAGCAAGAAATTTAATTGGGTTGACTATACCGTTTTGGTTTTAATCTTTTTGCTGTTGGTCGGAGTTTTGTCTGTAAAGATGAATTTTCATAAAACTTCTGACAAGGCAATCAAGAGCGAATCAACGGTTGAGTTTGACGTAACGTTTCAATCAGTGCGTCTGACAAGTGATGAAGACCCTATTGCTGCAGAAAAAGAGGCATTTTTGACAATAAGAAATGTTCCTTATAAAAAACTTGAGATAGTGAATGTCAAGAAGACCCATTCAAAAGTCGTGATATTTGACGGAACAAAGAAGGCTGTTGCCGTTGATGACCCATCCATGCCTTATTTATACAACTATGTTGTTACAGTGAAAGATGATGCAATAATAACTGATGATGGTGCCGTAATTGGCGGAAATAAAATAAAAATAGGGCTGCCGATTATAATGGAAGGGTTTAAATATCGAATAAACGGCGTTGTATCTGATGTTAGGGTAAAAGAATAGATGTTTGATATACGAAAAACCGAGGCAGATATTAACGGTTGTTTTGTTATAAGACTTTTGAACAGAGGATTGGAATTTTTTCGGAAGCTTGTTCCCTGTAGTTTGAAAAACAGTTTTATTCTGTCGAATTTGGACTATTTGATTACAGCTGTATGTTCGCTTGTGTTTATTTCCTCATTGTTTGCGTCTTCGACTGTTATCGGTATTTTTATCTGGCTGTCTTTTGCGTTGTTTTTGGTCAAAATTTTGCTCGAAGATTATCGAATAAGCGTTGATTTTACAGACGTTCTTATTCTTGTGTGGTTTTTTGCAATGTTTTTATCTACAGCGTTTGCATCTCTGTTGCCGCAGAGTTTGTGGGGGCTGAGCAAGATGGTGACGTATCTGATGTTTTATTGTGTGATGAAGCATTTGATATCGGAGGATTTTAGGCGAGGGTATTATTTTATTTTTCTTTTGTGTGCTGTTATTTCATTTGAGTCGTTATATGTAATTCATCAGAACTTTGTTGGTGTTGAAGAAATTTCAGGGTGGCAGGATACAAGTCATCTGAATGCTGAGCAGGTGTTGACAAGAGTTTATGGCACATTGCAGCCGTTTAATCCTAATTTGCTGGCAGGATATCTTCTTTCAGGGTTTCCGATTCTTGCGGGCGGATTTTTTAGTTTGTTGAAAGTTAAGAGATACAGGATGTCTTTTGTTGTTTTGTTGATGCTTGTTTGCTGTGCTTTAGGTATATTATTCAGCGGGTGCAGGGGGGCTTATGTCGGTTTATTGGTAGAGTTTGTTGTGTTGTTTGCAGTTTTTTCTTATTTTGTATGGAATGATTTTCGGGATAAAAAATATCTCAAGAAAGTTTGGATTGCATCTGTTTTGATTAGTATTTTCGGGGTTATCTTTCTTGTTGCTTCATCTGAGGCTTTGCAGGCTCGTATTATGTCAATTTTTGCAATGAGAGAAGATAGCAGCAATTCTTTCAGGATGAATGTTTATCAGTCGAGTTTCCGGATGTTTCTTGATAATTTCTGGGTAGGCATTGGCATTGGCAACAAGGTTTTTCGTGAGATTTACGGGTTGTATATGCGCAGCGGCTTTGATGCTCTCGGTGCTTACAGTGTATTTTTAGAAACAGCTGTTGAAACGGGGATTATCGGCTTAAGTACGCTGTTAGCGTTTATTGGGTTTATGATTGTATCAGCAGTGAAGAATTTGGTGGCAAAGATTGTTTCTTTTTCAGATAAAATTCTTTTTGCTTTGATTTTGACAGGTGTAGTCGGTATGATGACTCACGGTTTTGTTGATACTATTTGGTTCCGTCCTCAGGTGCAGGTTTTGTTCTGGTTTATGAGTGCGTTATTTGTTGTTGTTATGAATAAAAATAAAGAGGGAAAAGATGTCGCATAAAAACATTTTGTTGATGAATTTTGGTGGTTTGGGAGATGAAATACTTTTTTTGCCTGTTATTGATTCTCTAAAAACTCTTTATCCTGAGTCATCCATCTCTCTTGTCCTTGAACCGAGGAGTGCAGGGATAAAAAATCTTACGCCTTTTATTGATGAGGTTATTCCATGTGATATAAAAAACAAAAATAAATATACCGAGCTTTTGAAGCTTATATTTGATGTTAGGAGAAAACATTTTGATATAGCTTTATCATCAGGGGCGTCGCCGTTTATTTCGGTTATTTTGTTTTTGATGGGTATAAAACATCGTATCGGATATGAATGCGGTTTTATGAGCCGTCTGCTGCTCTCTAAGGCTATAAAATTGAATAAGAAACAATACGCTGCGAGAATGTATCATGATCTGGTCAGAGGACTTGATGATGGTGCAGAGTTTAATCTTCCGACTATTGAACTTGCGCACTCCGATTTGTACTCGGTCGGAAATCTTTTTGAAGAGAATGGAAAGAAGAATGTTCTCATTCATCCGGGTGTCAGTTTGATGAGTGTCAAAAAGAAGATAATCAAAAGTTTTTCTGCTGAAAAATGGTGTGAAATTATAGAAAAACTCAAAGACTGCGGGTTTAATGTTTATCTCGCAGGAGGTCCTGATGATAAGGAGATTATTGATAAGATTTCTTCTAAAGTAAGCTGTTTTAACTTATTCGGGAAGACAAAGAATCTTATTGAGCTTGCTGCGTTGATGAAGCTCTCAGATGCTGTTGTTTGTGTTGATTCTGCTCCTATGCACATAGGTGTTTGCGTGAGGGCAAAGTTATGCGCTATTTTTGCAGGAACTGATGAAAAGAAGCTTATTGCTGAAGATAATAACTTCAAAGTTGTGGTTAATTCTTCAATTGATTGCCGTCCATGCCTGTGGGATAAACGAAGCTGCTCTTGCGAAGAGTTGAAATGTCTTGATATCAACACAGATAAAATAGTTGAAACAGTGAAAGAACTTACATGTGCTTGATGAGGTAGTAGTGGAAGTATAAACCTATTGCTATCCCGAGCATTGCGCCTGCAAAAACTTCTTTTGGCGTGTGTCCGAGGAGTTCTTTCAGTTTGGTGATTGTATGCCCTTTATTTTCGTAGATATCTTCAACAAGTTTGTTGAGAGTTGCAGCCATTCTGCCAGCAGCAAGACGGACACCCGCTGCATCATACATAACAACGAGAGAGAACGCAAGCGAAACAGAAAAAAGCGGACTCCACCAGCCTTCAACAAGTCCTACGGAGGTGGTTAAAGCAGAAACCATTGCGCTATGGCTGCTTGGCATACCCCCTGTCGTTGACAGGATTTTAAAATTGATGTGTCTGTTTTTGATTAAATACACAATAAACTTCAAAATTTGAGCGATAAATGCCCCCAAAAGACCTGATAATGCTATTTCTGCTCCCGTATCCAAAATCATTTTATCTGTTCTTCTCTATTCTTGTTCTTATTATATTCAGTATACCTTCTAAAATTAAACTATCAAAATTGTTTACATTTAGTATCTCCGATGCTTCATCACACAGTTCGAGAGTGCGTTTTTTTGACTCTTCAATGCCATAGATATGCGGATAAGTCTTTTTACCGCTGAGAATGTCTTTCCCAGGGGTTTTCCCTATTTCCTCTTTTGTTGCGATGATGTCTAGAATATCATCGGATATCTGGAATGCAAGACCCATTTTTTGAGCATAAACTAAGAAAGCTTTTGTTTGTTCAGGTGTTGCATTTCCGCAGATAGCACCTGCATAAACAGCGAACTCAAAGAGTCTTGCAGTTTTGTGTTCATGGATGTAATTGAGCTCGTCAGTGTTTATTTCAGTTTCTTCTGCTTCGATGTCTGCGACCTGTCCTCCTACAAGCCCGAAGGCTCCTGCTGTTTGCACGTATTTATGGACAATGGCAAGGCGGTCTATGTCTTGAGGTGTGTTCTCGATTATTATCTGCGGACCATAGCTCAAGAGAGCATCTCCTGCAAGTACTGCAACTGCTTCTCCAAAAACTTTGTGGTTTGAGAGCTGACCACGTCTGTAGTCATCATTATCCATGCAGGGCAGATCGTCATGAATAAGGCTTTGAGAGTGAAGCATTTCTATTGCGCAGGCTGATGGCATAGCCGGTTCATAAGAACCTGAGCACAATCTGCAGCATTCAAGAGCCATCACCGGACGTAGCAGCTTGCTTTTTGCCGATACAGTATAATACATTGATTTCCAGAGATTTTCAGGTTTTCTTACGGATAAATATTTTTTGAGATTTTGTCTGATGTCCTGTTTGTAGTTTTCAAAAACTTGTTCAAATTCTTTATTCATGTTCGTCATCTTCCATATGCTCATAAACCAGATTTTGTTTGTTAAACCTTCTTGATTTTTCCCGTTTTTTTATGCCTAGTTTGGCTATTTCTATTTTTTTCTGAGATTTATCAATGGTTTTTGTTGTTGTTTCTTTTTTGTTTCCCTCTTTTGAGAGTTTTTCTTTGTATTTGAGCGCTTCTTCGACAAAAGTTTTGTAACTTTCATATCTTGATGGAGCGATTTTGTCGAGGTTGTTTTTTACATGACATCCGTCTTCTTCGAGGTGCAGACAATTATTGTACCTGCAAAAAGAACTGAATTCAAGTATATCAGGGAACAAATTTGTTATATCTTTTGGAAGGAGGCAGTCAAATTTGAGAAGGCTAAAACCCGGAGTATCAGCAATTGAGGCGTTGTTTTTACCGAGATTTATTTCGAGAATTTCGCTGTGTCGTGTTGTGTGAGTGCCTCTTGTTGTTTTTGCGCTGACAGATTTTACTCTCAGGTGTAAATCCGGGGATAGGGCATTGAGCAGGCTTGATTTGCCGACGCCTGATTGCCCGCAGAAAACAGAAAATTTATTTTTGAGAATATTTTTGAGGGCATCAAGATTGTCTTTTGTTTTGGCAGAAACTTCAATAACTTTATAATTCAGCGACTCGTAGAGCTTTTTAATATCTGAGAGTTTTTTGCTATCAGGAGATAAGTCTGTTTTGTTGATGCAGATTGTCGCATTGATATTGTGCAGTTTTGCAAAAGCGAGGTATCTGTCAAGCTGGGTGTAGTCAAAGTCTGGTTCTTTAATTGCAGAGATAATGATTATCTGGTCGAGGTTTGCGACTGCGGGACGGGGGATGAAGTTTTTTCTTTTTTCGATATCAAATATAATCCCATGCAGAGATTGCTCGTTTGTTATTTCAAATTTGACAAAATCTCCGATAAAGATTTCTTTGTTTGATTTTTTCAAAATTTCTCTGATTTTGCATTCATATATTCTGCCAGAGAATTTGACATAGTAGAAATCAGAATGAATTTTTGTTACTTGAGCGATATTCAAAAGAGCGTCCTTTTCTTTTATTTTTTATTATGATAGCCAAATTCAGAGTAAAGGGCAATATTAAAAACTTGTTCTTTTCTCTTGAGCGGTTATACTATTAGTAAATAAATGGTTAATTTAAGACAGGAGTTTCAGTCGTGGGTTATAAGATTTTATACAAAAAAGAAGTTTGTCCGAATCAGTTTGAAATCAGAATTGATGCGCCTTATATTACAAGAAATGCGAAGGCAGGGCAGTTTATTATATTGAGAGTCAATGAGGAAGGTGAGAGAATTCCTCTGACAATTGCCGATGTAAACAAAGAGAAAAACGAGCTGACGATTGTTTTTATGGCTGTAGGTTATACCACAAAGCAGCTTGAAAAATTGAATGTCGGTGATGAAATTGAAGATATTGTAGGACCTTTAGGAGTACCTACTCATGTTGAAAAACTCGGTACGGTTGTTTGTGTTGCCGGAGGATATGGCGCTGCTCCGTGTTATTTGATGGCGAAGGCCTATAAAGAAGCAGGAAATAAGGTTTATATGATTATGGGTGCAAGAAATAAGGATCTTATTTTCTGGGAAGAGAAGATGGAAAGCGCTTGTGATAAGGTATTTATTACGACAAATGACGGTTCTTTAGGTCGTGAAGGATTTGTTACTCAGGTTCTTGATGAATTGATTAAGGAAGAAAAAATAAATCAGGTTATTGCCGTTGGACCTATGCCTATGATGAAGGCAGTTGCAGATATGACAAGACCTTATAACATTTCAACAATAGTAAGTATGAATCCCATTATGGTTGATGGTACCGGCATGTGCGGTGCTTGTCGTGTTACAGTCGGCGGTGAGGTTAAGTTTGCCTGCGTAGACGGTCCTGATTTTGACGGGCACAAAGTCGATTTTGATGAAGTTATTAACAGACTTAAGATTTATAAAGATCAGGAAAGAAAAAGAGATGAAAACTGCAATTTGATGAAAGCAGGCAAGTAGTTTCGATTGTTTTTCAGCAAAAAGCGTTGGATTATCTAATCCGGCGCTTTTTTAGAAGAGGTGTTTTTTTATGTTCCGTGATATGAGAAGAAAAAATCAGCAAATGTCTGAGGAAGAAGCCATAAACATTTTGACCAGTTTATCTTATGGTGTTCTCGGGCTTGTTGGTGATGGAGGATATCCTTATACCGTACCGTTGAATTATGTTTTTTGCGATGGGAAGCTTTATTTCCACTGTGCATCAGAAGGGCACAAGATTGACTCTGTGAAGAACGATGATAGAGCGTCTTTTTGTGTTGTTGCAAAAGATGACGTTGTTCCTTCAATGCTTGCTACTGATTTTTGCAGTGTTATTCTTTTCGGCAGAATTGGTTTTGTTTCAGGTGACGATGAAAAACGCCGCATTCTTGAAAAATTTGTTGAGAAATTTGCTCCCGATTTTTCCGAATATGGTTATGCCGAGATAGAAAAATTGTTGGATAGAGTTTGTATTCTTGAATTTTGTATCGAACATATAAGCGGCAAAACGGCGCTAAAAAGTGTTCAGGAAGCAAATAGAAAGACCGGGACCATTTAACCGACCCGGTCTTTGTTTTATTAAAACCGCTTATGATAAAGCAAGCGGGTGCTCTATTCCTCCCCCAACCTCCTCTTATCTTGTTATCTCTAAAAACCTCTTTTGCGGATAATAGATATAGTTTTTGATTATATTATTCATCCTGTCTTCGCAAAAATTGTAGGAAACAGGCTGAGGCTCATACTCAACAAATATTAATAAGTCTAATAAGTTGTTCATAGTCTTAACTCTCCTTTTATAAGCATTTATGCAGATATTATGCACTCTACAGGTTAGCTTATTTCATTGAGATTTGCCTCAACCTGTTATTTATATTTTTACTTTTTTTATATAAACAATCATCCTCCCATAGGTCACTGTTGCAAAGTGAAATTCTAGACCATATGGATTAGATTAGTTGTTTGAGTTTTGCTGCGGTAAGCGTTGCTGCAATAACCAGCAGGCATGGGATTGCTGCTGTCAGCATGGGGGGAAGAACTCCGTATTGTGCGAGTAAATCAAGAAACGGATTTATCAGGTAGTACATAAATATTACGCCTACTGCAGAGGTAAAGCCGATGAGTCTTTTTTCTCTCGGACGTCCAAATCCGAGCACTACACCGCATATAGCGAGGAATATACAGCTTATTACCTGGAAATAACGCTGGTATAGCTTATTTTGATTGTATAGATATTCATCAGTAAGTTTCTCTTTTTTCAGCAGGCTTATGTATTCTTTCAACTCGTCGTTTGTGAATGTTTCATGTTTTTTTGTCGAGAGCTGCATAATTTTGTAGACTCTTGTTGATGTTTCTTTATCGAGGATTTTTATGGAATCAAATTTTGTAATATCTTCGTAGATATTTACGTCATTGATGAAGTATTCGACGCCGTCTTTCAACTCCCAGTAATCAGGAGTGTAAAGAGCATATTCAGCACTGTAAACCCTGTCCATTAGAGGTTTGTTACTCATGTTATGCTGAGAAAAATTCAGGACGGTAACCCCTTTAATTTTGTAATCACTGTAGTTTGAGACGATTATTATTTGTTCTGGTTTTTCTTCCTTTGTTTTTTTCATATAGACAAACTGTATTGTTTCTCTGTCGTTGTTGAGAGCTGCGAGTTTTTTTGCAGCAACAGGGATGAGTTTGTCGTAGGTGACAAAACACAGCACGCTAAATATGAGGCTTAGGGCTATAACGGGGGCTAGGATTCTCTTCAGGCTGATACCTATGTTTCTCAGGATAGTGAGTTCGAAGTCTTTGCTCAGCTTATCAAAGATGAACAGGTTCCCGAGCAGCAAGCCAACGGGGATAGCTTTTCCCAAAATTTCGGGTATTTCAAAGATAAATCTTTTTATGGCAACAGCGATTGTATATTCGCCTGCTACAGTTCTTTTGATTATTTTGAATAGTATTTCAGGTGATATCCATACAACAATGAAGAGGATAATTCCTACGAGAGTTGCTGCAAATATTTGTTTTAGGATGTATTTATCAAGAAGTTTCATAATTTATAACTCAAAGTCTTCTCCGAGATAGAATTTTTTTGCTATCGGGTCGTTTGCTACTTCTGTGTTTGTTCCCTGGACTTTAATTTTTCCATCAAAGATAATATATGCCCGATTGGTGATTGAGAGGGTGGCTTTTGGGTTGTGGTCGGTAATCAGTATACCGATGTTCTTTTTTGTCAGCCCTCTGATTTGTTGTTGTATGTCCATAATTGCAATAGGGTCAATCCCTGTGAAGGGTTCATCAAGGAGGATGAACTGCGGGCTTGCTGCCAGTGCACGGGCAATTTCAACACGCCGTCTTTCTCCGCCTGATAGCTGTATAGCGGAGCTTTTTCTCAGTTTTGTAATGCCGAAGTCTTCCAAGAGTTCTTCGAGTTTTTCTTTTTTTTGTTTTTTATTCAGTTTTTTGTTCAGCTCGAGAACGAGGTTGATGTTGTCTTCAACCGAGAGCTGTCTGAAAATTGATGTTTCCTGCGGAAGATAACCAACGCCTGCGATGGCTCTGACGTGTATTGGCGCATAGGTGAGGTCTTTTCCGTTGATGAGGATTTTTCCTTCGTTTGCTTTTACGAGTCCAGTGAGCATGTAGAAAGTGGTTGTTTTCCCTGCTCCGTTTGGTCCTAGCAGTCCAACGACTTCGCCTCTTTCGACATTGAAAGAAACATCATTCACAACAGTTCTGTCATCATATATTTTTTTAAGATTAAGTGCTTTTATTGACATAGTTAAATCCTTTTAGTCTTCGAGAGAAGAATCCAATCCTTTTACGTTTGCGAAGCTTGTTTTGACATTGCCTTCAGCAGTGAAGTTTTTCGGGTTCATCGTAATTACTATTTTATCAGCTTCAACTTCTTTGTCGCCTTCTTTTATTTTTGTTCTGCCGTAGAATACTATTTCATTCGGTTTTTTTGTTTTTTTATCGGGGAAGAAGGTTGCCTTTGGACCGACAGCAACATAATCCTGATAAATAATTTTTACTTTGCCGCTTGCCATGAAAGTGTTTGATAGTCTGTCCATCTGCTGGTAGTTTGCGTAGATATCAACAACTTCTCCATCTTCCAATTTTGCTTTTGTATAAGTGTTGCCGGTTGCTACTATATCGTTTGATACCGGATTATATAAGAAATTATCCGCTTTAATTTCGTTTGGTTCCTGGATGATTACGCCGTTTCCGATGAGTTTAACTTTTTTGACGTTTCCTTTTGAGTCAACGGTAACATGGGCTTCGTTTGAGGAGGCTTTTACGTCTTTGTAGTCAATTTTCACGTTGCCGATAGCTTTCATCAGATTTGTTTTGATGTCAAATTCCTGGGAGTCAGCATGCACTGTTACCATGGGTTTTCTTTTTTCGCTGAAGATAGATGTTGTGTTGCCGATGGCTTTCATTTTTTTAGCAAGAAGCGAGAGGCTCATGGTGTTTGCTTTGAGTTCATGCTGGTTCACTCCGTTGTCTTTGATTGCATAGGCGTTTGGTTTGAAGGTAGCAACATCGAGTTTGCCTTCTGAGTTCATTTTTATGTCAGCAGTAGGGCTTTTGATTGTGATGTCATCCATTTTGACTTTTACGTTGCCCGTAAATTTTGTTGAGTTGTTTGCAGCGTCATAGGTTTGTTTTGCTGATTCTATTTCAACATTTGAGGCGAGAGCGGGCAGGATTATACCAAGAGCCAGCAGTGTAATTATTATTGTATCTTTGATATTTTTTTTCATATTCCAGGTTCTCTTTTATTTGCTATAGACTTTTGTTGTTGTATTATCAAATGTTTTGAATTTTTGGAAGTCAGAAGTGAACTCTGATCTGTCACAGGTTGCATAAAGTGTATCACTTTTGACTATCTGTACATGCCCGAAGGCATTTATTTTATCAGTAGCTCCTTCCCAGACAATCTTGTCAGCAGAGAGCGAGGTGCCGTCTTCAGCGATTATGAGGGCTTTTGAGTTGAGAGTAATTCTTTTTGCATCGCTTTCATACATCCCTGTGTCAGCTTTAAAACTGACTGATACCTTGCCTTCTTTGTAAAAATTGCCGACGACATCCGTAAGAGTTGCTTTATTTTTTGTGTTTGTATATTCTCCGAGGGCGGCAAAGACTTCCCAGTATTTTTGTCCGTCTTTTGTTTCTGTGATGAGCATATCTTTTATTTTAATTTTTTCGGATTCCTGATTTGTATTTGTTTGAGGTTTTTCAAAATTTGCAGTAATTTTCTTTGCCTGCCAGAATCCGATGATTGATACTATCAGCAAAAATGTTATGAATATAAGAGAAAACTTTACTTTTTTTGACATACTAATTCCCAAGAGCATTAAAGATTATCTGTGTATTGATATTATATCAACAAAACAGTTGAAAAATTAAATTTAAATAGTTTGTTACAAAACGGAATGATATAATAAAGTTTGTTGATATTAAGAAAGGTAATGTTATGAAAAAAATTATATTATTTTGTTCTTTGTTTGTTTTAGGAACTCTTAGTGCACATGCTTTTTTTACGTCTGATGAGTTTTATCAAAAATTGAAAGTCTGCAATCCAACAAACAATACATCTCACAATATAATCCATGGAATTGCAAACGGAAGATGTCATTTTTCAATGAAAGGACAAGAAGTTACAGATCAGGATACAAACAGGTCAGTTAAGCTTGATAATTGTTATATTCCTATGAGTGAAATGAACAATTATGTATCACTTTCTTTAAAAGTTAATGCTTTTATGGCAGATTTGCTAAAAACAGGAAATACCCCGCCAGAGTCAGAGCTTACATATTATAAAAACTTGATGAGACAAAAATTCAACTACGAATACAAATATTGCAGATAGAACAATCTTGTGACTTGATGAATAAGTCTTGAACTATTTTTCTGCTACTGGTATAATAGTTAGTAAGGTGGGCAAAAAAGAGGTTTGTAATGGTTGACAACAGAGCAATCGGCGTTGGCTCTGGAAGTGCATTGAGCTTCAAGAGTTCTGATGATACGGGAATTGCTTCTAAGACAAATTCTCAAAAATATTCATCGAATGAATATATTGATGTAAGAGGCGGTCAGGAAACAGAAGAAACTTTTCAGGAAAAGCCTTATGTTGACCAGAGTGCACAGCTTCGTGCCGCACTTGCGTCTTTGGCGATGATTAATATGCCTAAAGTTATCAAGAAAAAAACTCTCGAAGAAAATATCAAAAATGAAGATGATTTTGATAACGAAGAAAAAGAATACAACGAAGATGATGAAGGTGCAGAAGAAAAAGATACTTTATAAGTATTAAATATCTAGCCTTATATTTACTTTTATATTATACTATTGTGAGTGATAGTTAGTTTATATATTATTTAACGAGTTAAGATGGCAAAACACGCAGATACAATACCTATTGAGGTTTTGATACTCACGGTTGATCATAATATAAAAGGAACTGTTTATGTTTCGAAGTATACAAATACGAACAGAGAGCTGACGGATTTATTGAATGACCGTGAAAGAAGATTTTTGGCTGTTACTGATGCTGAGATTATGAACAAAGACGGGCATGGACCGCCGAGAAAATATAACTTTCTCGAAGTTCATATTGACTATATACTTATGGTTCATCCTTCAACACAGGTTATCTTCAAAGAAGCCGTAAAAACCCAAGAAGATATGGACAGATTCAGAGAATTGAGAAACAAGTTAAATCAAACAAGACCATTTTAGGAAAAAAGGAAGAACTAAAAAAGTTCTTCCTTTTTTTATGCAAAAAAAAGCTCCCGACTGGGAGTAAAAGTTTTGTTAGGGTTTTTAGGTTAGGGAAGGTTAGTTAGGTTAGGTAGTAGGTTTTTTGTTTTGAAGTCTTTTAAATAACCCTTACATATATATAAAGTATATATTAGATATATAATTGTCTGACATTAAAAAACTTGTTACATTTTGTAATATATTTTTGTAGTTATTTATTAATATTGCTAGTTTTATAAAGAAAGGTTTTTGTATGAAGTTATCCCCCGTGTCTTCCGTAAGTTTTGGAAAAAGATTAAAGAAAGTAAGCATATTTACGCTCGCAAATCATAATTCGCCCGGGTATAAAAGGCTTATGGCTGACTACCAGAAACAACTTAAACGTGAGCAAACAAAAGAAAAAATTGTTGAAGGCATTGTTGGTGTTGCTTCAAAGATAAAAAATGCCTGCTCAAAGATATTCAAAAAATAGGCAAAAAAAAGCTCCCGACTGGGAGTAAAAGTTTTGTTAGGGTTTTTAGGTTAGGGAAGGTTAGTTAGGTAGTAGGTTTTTGTTTTGAAATCTTTTAAATAACCCTTACATATATATAAAGTATATCTTTTATATATAATTGCTTATAGCTGAGAAAGTTGTTACATTTTGTAATATAATAATATTTTGGGAAATACTTGTCTATTGCTGTTTTTACGTATGTATACCTTTTAAAGTTTTATGCAGACTGTCAAAAATTTTTTTTCAGAGGTGTTTTATCACTCGGGGTCACTGGGAATCAGATTCAAGTAATTTTATTTTAATATTTTGTTACTTGCATAAAGAAATTTCTTATGTGATTCTTACATCAGAGTACAGGAATGAGATATGCAAATTAGAAATTCGGTAGACATTAATAAAAAATTTTTATCTAAGGGACGTCAAAAGTCCCAGGGTCATAGTCCCTCTTTTTATGAGAGTAAGATGTACACCCGTTCCAATAATTCTTTTAGAGAAAAGCCCTTAAATTCAAATTCTTCGGAATTGTCATTTAAGGGCTTTTCTTTATCTTCCGTTAAAAAAGTTTATGAAGGTTTGACTCCTGCGATTGAAAAATATTCTCAAGCATTTGGAGATGATGCAGGGAAATTCCTTCGAAAAGAAATAGACAATCTTGCAAAAAATACTGATTTGGTTAGTGTAAAAGATGATGTCATCACTCTTTCTCAAAAATCAGTTGCAAAATCTTTCGGAGAATCTCTTCTCTATCCAATCACCGGTATGCCTGCAGATATTTTTGAATTTATTCTGAAATCAGCAAAAAAAGTCCCTGGAATGGCCGAATCAAAAACGTTAAATAATTTATTAAACTCAAATTTTTTGCAAAAAAGAAGAACAGATATTGCAAACAATGCAAAAGTTGCTTCAATTTCTTCTCTTCTTGAGAAAGTTAAGGATGGCGCTACTCCGGATGATTTATTTAAAGCAGGTCATCGCAGATTGAACCCTCTTATATCAAACTACAGTACTGATAAAGAAAGAGGTCTCAACAGACTTGTGACAGGTTTGATTCCGGCTGTTTACCTCGGGAATGATGCGTATAACCTTACAAGATTGATAAATGATGATGATAAGGAAGCTTCAAAAGAAAAAACAAGACGTATCAAACAGGAAGTAGCAAGAGTTGTCTTCACTGCTTATGCAACATTTGTATCGTTGGGTGCTTTAGGCAAGGTCATCAACAAGAGTCCGGCTCTTTCTGCAACCGTATCAACCGGTATAGTTCTTGTCGCCGAAGTATTCTCCCGTTTGTTGACGAACAAGCCGATAACTTTCTTATCTGAAAAAAGAGCAAAAGAACTGGCCTCAAAACAGGAAGGCGCTCAAAAAGATGATAATAAACAACAAATTGAATCGAAGAAATCAGAAAATGATTTTTCTTCGAATATATCAAAAGCAGACTCTTACAACCCTGTTGTATTCAAGAGCGCAAAGGGTATAAATAAAAATTCACGTTCTGATGTTTTCAGACCTTTTGAAAGAACCAATCAGCCTTCTCAGGTATATTTTACAAACTCAAATGAAGAGAACGAAGGCAATAATAAAACAAGCGAAAAGAAAAAGTCTTCTATATGGCCGAAGGTTGGCGCCGTTATCGGCGGGTTATGGGCATTAGGCTTTGCCGCTAACAAGTTTAAAGCAACTGACTTTGGCAAAAGTATTATAGAACCGATTAAAAAAGGTTATAACAACATAATCAAAGAAGATGACCTTATTTCTCGTGCAGACTTTGATAAGGCTATGAACAGACTTCGCAAGAATGGTTTTTCAAAGGTAGCTGATAAATATTATGATATTATCAAAGACCAGACATCAGATATGATTAACCTCGGCAAAAAAGACAGAAAAGTGGTTAATCCTATCGTTAATGATATTTTGATATTCCCTGTGAGAACAGTCTGGAAATGGGCTATGATGCCTTATAACTTCACAAAAAATATTGCTGATATGGTGACTCACAAATCTGCAAAATTGCGTGATGCTGATAAGGCTGTTTCCGATGCATTCAAAGCTATGTCAAAAGATGAGTTGGCAAGACTATCATCAAAACCTGCTTCTGAGTTATCAGAACTTGAATCAGGCATTCTGAAAAAAGCAAAAGATGAAATCGCTTCTCAAAAGAAAATGATTTCAAACAATATTAACTTTATCAGGAAAATCCCTGAAGATGCTGATTTCTCAAGGAAGGTTAATGAACAGCTCCTGGGGTCTTTTGATAATGTTACCAAGTCAAATTATTCAAATCACAATCTTGCAAAAATCACAAAACTTAGTGCAAGTGCAGCAACGAGTTACTTCCTGATTGCTGATAACTACAACCTCGTTATGCAGAAAAATCAGGATAAAGCTGAAGCTACTCAAAAGGCAAAAGAAAGAGCTATCCAAAGAGGCTATGGTATCCTCTACGGTTCGTTCCTCCTTTCTTTATTGAATAATGTATTCAAAGTTCCATACAGCAAGTCACTGTTTAATATGTCCCTGATAGGTGCAGCTTATGCCCTCATCAACGAAACAATAACAAGAAAATCAACAGGCTTGCCTCTAGGTGAAAAATCAAAAGATGAAATTCTTGCCGTAGAAAAAGAAAATCTCGAAAGCGACGGATTGAAAGGTAAGTATTTCAGACTAATGAAAACTATTACCGGAAAGAAAACTCTCTCAGAAAAACAGGCATCAAAAACAAAGAAAAACTAAATTCTGACTGATATGTCATGCCTGTTCAAATAAGATTTGAGTTCTTTTATCGGAAGAAGGTTAAAGTGGAAAATTGACGCAGCTAGCGCCGCATCAGCAAGACCATTTTTGAATACATCTTCAAAATGTTTTGGGTCAGCTCCTGCTCCTCCCGATGCAATGACAGGTATTCTTGAGTGTTCGCTGACAAGTTTTGTTATCTCAATGTCAAAACCCTGTTTTGTGCCATCTGCATCCATCGATGTAAGAAGAATTTCTCCTGCTCCATAGTCCTGAATTTGTTTTATCCAGTCCAAAACTTTTATTCCCGTATTTTTTTGACCTGCATTGATAAAAACATAAAAATCATCATCGACCCTCTTTGAGTCAACAGCAATTACAATACATTGAGAACCGAAAGTCTGAGATGCCTCTTTGATTAAGTCAGGATTTTTTACGGCTGCCGAGTTGAGAGAAACTTTATCAGCTCCTGCGAGGAGAAGTTTTCTTATATCTTCGATTGTGTTTATGCCTCCGCCTACAGTGAATGGGATAAACACTTCTTTCGCCACTTTTTTAACGAGTTCGACAGTTGTTTTTCTTCCCTCGTTTGTTGCTGTAATATCGAGAAACACAAGCTCGTCGGCACCTTCATCCGAGTATCTTTTTGCGAGCTCAACCGGATCTCCTGCGTATTGCAGATTTTCGAAGTTGACACCTTTTACCGTTTGACCGTTTTTTATATCAAGACATGGTATTATTCTTTTTGCGAGCATTTGTTTATCTCTTGTTATCTTTTACAACAGGTTTATTATAATATGATAAATTATTTTTTACATACAGATTTTTATTAATATTTCTTCAACAACTGGCAAATTTCGTTTATGTTTGATTTTATGATAGAATAAGAAGGTATTCAAATGGGAGTAAAAAAATGAATTTATCGGCAGTTTCTTCTATAAAATTTACCGGAGAAAATCCTCAACCGGCTGAGATAAAATCTCAACAACCTCAACAAACACCTGAGGCTGTTCAAACTCAGCCAAAAGAAAAAGAATCAAAATTTGCACAGTTGAAACAGCTTGCGAAAGATACTTATTCCAAATCATCCCCTGAAAATACAACAAATCTCTTTCTGACATCAGGAATAATGGGCATTGTTTCAGGAGTGTTGAATCATGTCGGTAAAAATCATAATGTTATAAAAGCTATAGGAACAGTAGGTACGATAGGAGCGATTGCTTCTTTTGCTCTGGCAGCATCGCATGTCCTTAAAGACAGAGTAGATGATAAACAGCCTGTTAGTGCAGATACAACTCAAAAGGAAATTCAACAACCTGCCCCATCTGCCGAAGCAGAGGCTGTTGATGAAAAACAAACAGAGGCACTCAACGCCGGAGAAAAACCCATCGATGGCGAGAAAGAAGAAGCAAACGACGCAGAAGAACAAACACAGATTTCACAACAACTTCCAGAAGAAACCGCTGCTGCTTCTGCTGTTTCTCAACCACCGGCATCAAATGCGGCTTTTGCAGATTTTCAGAAATAAATAAGAGATATATTAGAGAGAGAAAATAGAGTTAAACTAATTTTTTTAAGTATTGTCATAGACAATACTTTTTTATTTTTTTAGGGTATAATTTTTCTGTATAAAAAATGGAATTAAGAAGGAGCATCAAGTGGTTAAAGAGCAATATTTTCCACAGCAAATTGAGAAAAAATGGCAAAAAATCTGGGAAGAAAGAAATATAAACGCAACGCCTGACGTGTCTGATAAGCCTAAATATTATGCATTGTCTATGTTTCCATATCCATCAGGACGTTTGCATATGGGGCATGTCAGAAACTATACGATTACCGATGTTATTGCTCGTTATTACAGAATGAATAACTACAATGTCCTTCATCCGATTGGCTGGGACAGCTTCGGGCTGCCTGCTGAAAATGCCGCAATCAAAGCAAACAGCCATCCGGCAATCTGGACAAACAAAAATATTGACTATATGAGAGATCAGCTCAAAACTCTCGGTTTGTTCTATGACTGGTCGAGAGAAATTTCAACGTCAACACCTGAATATTACAGATGGACACAGTGGCTGTTTTTGCAGCTTTATAAAGCAGGGCTTGCTTATAAAAAAGAAGCCGCAGTGAACTGGTGTCACAAGTGTGCGACTGTTCTTGCCAACGAACAGGTTATCGACGGCAAGTGCTGGAGATGTGATGATGTTGTTGAGAAAAAATATCTCTCCCAGTGGTTTTTGAAAATTACCGATTATGCCGAAGAACTTTTGCAGAGCATAGATGATTTGAAAGGCTGGCCTGAGAGCGTCAAAATAATGCAGAAAAACTGGATAGGCAAATCAAAGGGCGCTATTCTTAAATTTAAAGTTGCGGAAGTTGAAGGATTAGAAATACCTGTTTATACAACAAGACCTGATACCGTATATGGTATTACATATATGGTTGTTGCTCCTGAGTATAAAGATATTGATAAGCTGACAACGCCCGAGAATAAAAAGGCTGTAGAAGAATATCAGTCTTATGCAAGAAAAGCTTCCGAAATAGAAAGATTGTCAACTGAGAGAACCAAAACGGGAGTTCCTCTCGGTACACATGTTATAAATCCGTTCACAGGCGATAAAGTTCCTCTCTGGACATCTGATTATGTTCTGATTGAATACGGTACAGGGGCTGTGATGGCTGTACCTGCACATGATGAGAGAGATTTTGCTTTTGCAAAAAAATTCAACCTTCCGATAAAAAGAGTTATCGAAAATCCTTCTAATCCGGGTGAAGAGCTGAGAGAGGCTTATGTTGATCCTGGTGTTCTTGTTAACTCACAATCTTTCAACGGATTAGAAAATACGAAAGCAAAAGAAGAGATTATTAAATATGCTGAAGAAAAAGGCTTTGGAGAGTCAAAAACTCAATACCGCCTCCGTGACTGGTTGATATCCCGTCAAAGATACTGGGGGGCACCTATTCCTGTTGTTTACTGCGAACACTGCGGTATTCAGCCGGTTGATGAAAAAGATTTGCCGGTTCTTCTTCCGACGGATATTGATATTACCGTTCAGGGTAAATCTCCGATTGTTACATCTCCTACATTCATGAAAACAACATGTCCGAAATGCGGGGGACCTGCAACGAGAGAAACTGATACGATGGATACGTTCATCTGCTCAAGCTGGTATTATTTGAGATATGTAGACCCTCATAACACTGAGCTGCCATTCAGCAAAGATAAAGTGAATTACTGGCTGCCGGTTAATCAATATGTCGGCGGTATAGAACATGCTATTTTGCACCTGCTGTATTCAAGATTTTTCACAAAAGCTCTGAGAGATAGAGGACTGTTGAATTTTGATGAACCGTTTACAAACCTATTGACTCAGGGTATGGTTTTGAAAGACGGGTCAAAGATGAGCAAATCAAAGGGCAATACGGTTGACCCGGATGAAATATTCAAAAACTACGGAGCTGATACAGCAAGATTGTTTATTCTCAGCGATTCTCCTCCGCAGAGAGATTTGGACTGGTCAGATTCAGGAGTTGACGGATGCTATAAATTCCTCAATCGTGTATGGCGTTTGATTTATGCTCTTAAAGATGTTGTATCTCTGGATTATAAACTGCCTGAACTTGGTGATTTATCAGAAGAAAGCGAAAATCTTTTGAGAGAAACACATATCGCAATCAAGAAGGTTTCTCAGGATATATCTCATGAGTTCCAGTTCAACACTGCTATCAGTAAGATAAGAGAATTTGTTAACATTCTCTATGAGTATACAAATTCGAAAAAAGAATACTCTGATGCTGATAAAGCTGTGTTGAGCTTTGCGATGGAATCTTTAATCAAACTCATGTCACCTATTGTTCCTCATATTACGGAAGAAGCTTGGTGCGATTTGGGAGGAAAAGATTCTGTCCATCTGAGCGAGTGGCCAAAGTATGATGAAAAACTTGCTGTAACGAAGTCCATCACAGTTGTTATTCAGGTAAACGGGAAGCTCCGTGATAAGCTCGAAGTAGAACCTGATTTGGATAAATCAATCCTTGAAAAACTTGCTCTTGAAAATGAAAAAGCAAAAGCATTTATGGAAGGCAAACAGGTCGTGAAAGTTATTGTTGTGCCTAACAGACTTGTGAATATAGTTGTTAAGTAACTGACATAAGGAGCTTAAATATGACTGTTGAATTACAATATATCGGACATAGCGCTTTTTATATTAAATATAACGGCTACGGGATTTTGATTGATCCTTTTATATCGCAAAATCCTCTTGCAAATATTGATATAAATTCACTTAAAGTTGATGATATACTCGTAACTCACGGGCATGGCGACCATTTGGGCGATTCCGTTGCCATCGCAAAAGCAAAAGGAGCCAGAATTACTGCTATTGTAGAACTGGCTTCCTGGTGTGCAAAACAGGGGGTAAGAACTCTCGGCGTTAATATCGGCGGAAAACTTGAATTCCCATGGGGTGAGGTATGGTTTTATAATGCAACTCACTCAAGTTCTGTTCCGGGGGCTGATGATTATGTCGGTGTTCCGACTTCCATAGTGATGAATATTGACGGCAAGACAATTTACCATGCGGGAGATACAGGGCTTCATCAGGATATGAAGACAATAGGAGAAATGTATTTCCCTGATGTTGCGCTGCTGCCTGTCGGAGGTTTTTATACAATGGGACCGAAGGAAGCTTCTTTTGCGGCAAAATGGCTGAATGCAAAGAAGGTTATTCCAATGCACTACAACACATTTGATGTCATAAAACAAAATGAAGAAGATATCAAAAGATATTTTGATAAAAACTCTTCATCAGAATGTGTGTTTTTGAAACCATCAGAAATTCTCACCGTTTAGAATAAAACATATCATTTATCAAAGGAAGAACATAAAACACAACCCCTATTCCGAAAATCAGTCCCGTGAGCATTCTTTCAAAATTTGTCTGAAGAAAGTTGAATGCGCCGTCTGTCAAAACCGGCAGGATAAAAACAGGAAGAAGTTTGAGGCTCGGTGTTGATGTGTTTTTGATATTTTTGAATAAAGGATATATCAATAGCCCTGCAGTCAATCCGATGTAAATTCCGAAACATCTGCCGCATACGGGAATCTGGTTTCCGGCAAAATAAAAACTTTTTTCGGGTGCCTGATGGCAGGTTATGCCAATCAGATAAAATACAAATTTGTACCAGATGGTGGAATTTTTGATGTAAGCCATAAGAAGAAGAAAACCAACCCATCCCGCACTGAGTATAAAAAATATAAAATAAGGCATTATGCAGGGCTTCCCATTTTATCAAAGAGCAGCGATGAGGCTTTTTCTTCTTTTGCGTTTTGTTTTATCAAATCCCAGTAATCCCGAACCATCGTTGCATAACTTTCATCAAGTTCAAATTGAAAATCTTTCATCACTGTCAGATAGTTTTTTGAGCTTTGATGGAATTTTTTTACGGCAAAGTATAAGGTGGCTTTCGGGTTTATGCTTTTGACTTTGGCGATGGCATATTGAACGAGAGAGTTGTACATATTTTGATAAAATTCTGACATAAGTATATCTGCATAAAAAACGTTCTCTGATGGGTTATGCAGGGAATAATATCCCTCCATAATGTTGCTGATATAAAGAACTTTTTTATCACAAGCTTTTGCAAGTCGTTTTTTCCAGTAGTTTTTATCTGTTGAAAGTGACTGTCTGAACTGAGGGAACAAACAGTAGTTGTATAATTCAAGCAGAGGAACGGTATCTTCTTCTTTGAAGTCCTGCAGTGCTATTTGAGGAAATTCATCAGAATAGTTTTCTATATTTTTTTTGAAAACATCTATATCCCCGCAACCTCTGAACATACACTCTTTTTTGAGAAGTTCAATCAGCTGGTTATAACGCTCCGGAATATAGACAACAAAACGTTCTGCACCTGCGCCTCCGTATTTATTAACGGTATAATTTATCAGCTTTTTGGTTATTTCATGCGGGAAATCTCCGATGTACAAACCTTTGTACTCCCATTTCGTTTTCTTTAATCCTTCTGAATAAAGAGATACAGCGCCAAGGAGTTCATTGTTGTCATAAGAAGCATAGTATATCTGTCTGTTGTTTTGCAGCAAATCAACAATCACCGGATTTGATTTGATGAGATTTGTTTCAAATCCGAGTTGTATTTCTGCTTTCAGATTTTTGATTTTTGATTTTGGAATTTTTTTGATTTTTGCCATTTCAAAACATCCTAGACATGCTTTTTTATTATATCAAATTTTATTTTCGTAAAATACCCTTAATGTATTTGTATTAATAAAAAAATAATTTTATAATAAACGCAGCTTAAAATTTTTTCGGTGAAAAATGGCTTATAGTGTTTATAAACTATCTGGAAAAAACAGTCATAAGATAAAACAAATCTATGAAGATTTTGAATCAAAAGCTGTTGGGGTTTACGGCTTTGAGTTTTATCCGATTGATTTTGATACTTTTTCTGCAGCACTCTCTCAAGGGCTGTTGAATGCTCTTGTTCTATATGACGATGATATTCCCGAGTCGATATTGATTTATTCAATATCAGAAATAGATGAAACAATTGAGCTGAATGTTATTCATTCTTTGTCTTTTGAGAATATAGTTGAGAAAAACAATCTTTTGATTAAGGCGTTGATAAATTTTACTGACCCGAAAGAAATCGTTTTGATTAGTTATCCTATGCTCGGAGAACAAAGCGAGTATGCAAAATATATTACAAAACTCGGATTTAAGCTTGTTTCTCAGTCTATATTCAGATTTAACCTTGATGATACCACTTCTTTGAAGATATTCAAAAATAAACATGTGAAAACTCCATCCGATTTGAAACTTGTCAGATGGAGCGAGAAATATTATGAGTCAGCTGTTGTTTTAATACATAAAGCTTTCAAAGATACAACCGATGCTCTCTATGACAGAAGATTTTTGAGCTTGAGCGGCTGCAGAGATGTTTTGGAGAAAATTACAAAAGATATATATGGAAATATGCTTCGAGATGCATCCTTTTTGCTATTAGATAATGAATGCCCAGTTGCATTTTGTTTTGCAAATTTGAGCAGTCCTCAGATAGCCAATATCCCTTTAATCGGATGCAGGGAAGAGTTTACTTCGAAGGGATTAGGCTCTTTTCTTCTGAAACAATCAGCCGGAACGATTATTGAGAAGGTAGTCGAAGGGAAACTCTCTGTTGTTGAGATTAATGCGACAACAGCTTCCGAAAATAATGCATCAATGAGGATGTATCGTTCTCTTGGATTCAAAGAAGACGTGAGTTATATTCATTCTTTCTATGAATTCTAGAATCAGTTTATGCTCAATACCAGATTCATGCAGATGGCGTCTTCTGTCGCAGTAAGAATTTTTTCTGCTTTTTGAGCTTCTGCCAGTTTGAAAATTCGTACAATTCTTTTTATTTCTTCAACTGATTTTCTTGTTGAAATATCATAAACATTCTTATCCGGATCCGGAATAATGTTCAATACCGTGTTTAATTCTATCTCTCTCATTTATATCCCCTGTATATAATCTCTATATATTTAATAAAACATTTTGTCGAAAATTATTGACAAAATAATCCTAAAAAATTGATAAAAAGTTTAAACAACTTAACAATAAAAAATCTTGCTCAAAAGTAATAAAGTATATAATAATTAAAGGAGAGGGTTTTTGATGAGAAAGTATTTGAAGATAATTTTTTTAATAATAATTTTGTTGTTTTTTCTCAGGGCTTGTATTTCTGTTGATAGAGTTCCCTTGAGAAAATCAACTGGAAATTCATCATCATCTTCACTTGTTTCCTATAAGAGTAAAAGTCTGCCACCGTTCAAAACGGTTTTCAAAGACGGGAGGGAGTTTCTTGTTGCAAGAGGCGAAGTCGGAAAATACGGCGGTGAACTCAAAACATCGACAATAGGAGAAGGTCCGAAGACTTTTAACCCATGGAATGCCAAGGATTCAACCTCTTCAGATATGGGTAATCTTATGTTTGACGGGCTTGTCACAACGGATGCTTACAGCGGAGAAGTTATTCCAAAGATGGCAAAAGAAATTATCATCAATCCGAACCAGCTTGAATATACTGTTATTTTAAGACGGGGAATGAAATGGTCTGACGGGGTTGAAATTACGGCCGATGATGTTGTATTTACCTGGAGAGATATCATTTTTGCAGGTTACGGCAATACAAGCATGAGAGATAACTTGTTCATAGAAGGGAAGCTTCCGACTGTTGAGAAAATAGATAAATATACTGTGAAATTTAGTACACCCAAACCGTTTGCACCTTTTTTCAGGCAGTTATCTGCCCCAATTGCTCCGAAGCACATACTTGAGCCTGTGGTAAAAAAAGGAAAAGATGCTTTTTTCTCATTTTGGGATACATCTGCAGAGCCTGAGAGTTTTGTAACAAGCGGCGCATTCAAACTAAAAGAGTATATCCCGGCACAGCGTGTTATATTTGATAGAAATCCTGATTATTACATGATGGATAAAGAAGGAAATAAGCTTCCTTATCTTGATAAGTATATTGTTTATATCGTCGGTGATTTGAACAATGAGCTGTTGAAGTTTGAGTCAAAAGAAATTGATGTTCTGAACGTGAGAGGAAACAGTGTTGCAAGATTTAAGCAGATGGAGAAGAAGGGAAACTATACAATATACAACCTCGGAGCGAATACGGGAACAATTTTTGTTGTTTTCAACCTCAATCAAAGGAAAGATAAAAACGGAAAATATTATGTCCCTCAATATAAGCAGGAGTGGTTCAATGATTTGAATTTCAGGACTGCTGTTGATTATGCGATTGATAGAGAAACAATTGTTTCAAATATCTTATACGGTGTCGGAGCTGAAGCTTTCGGAGCAGAAGGGCTTTCTTCGATTTATTTGAATGAAGAAGTCGCAAAAGGACACAAACGTGATATAAAAAAAGCTAAAGAATATTTGTTGAAATCAGGTTTTTATTATGATAAAAACGGCAATTTGTTTGATAAACACGGACGCCGGGTTGAGTTCAATCTTCTGACGAATGCAGGCAACACGGAAAGAGAGTCCATCGGGGTGATGATAAAACAAGACCTCACAGATATAGGTATGAAGGTGAATTTCAGACCGATAGAGTATAATTCTCTTATAGGCAAGTTGACTGACAGCTATGATTGGGATTCTTGCATTATGGGACTGACAGGAAGCCCTCTTGAACCTCACAGCGGGCGTAATGTGTGGGCGAGTGACGGTACTCTGCACCTGTTCAATATGCGAAAAAGCAAAGAAGATATGGCAGATGTCGCCCCATGGGAAAAAGAAATGGATAAGATTTTTGACCTCGGGGCAGGGGTTATCGATTTTAAATCACGTAAAAAATATTATGACAGGTATCAGGCAATAATCTATGAGCAAAAGCCGTTGATTTATCTTTATTCTCCGTTGATTATTATTGCTGTCAGAAACAAATTCGGAAATCTCCATCCGACACCTCTTGGGGGGATAGTTCACAATCTTGAGGAGATATATGTAAAATGAGTATTTTATCTTACATATTGAAAAGAACGCTTCAGGCGATACCTCTTTTGATTATGGTATCCATAATCAGCTTTGCGATAATCAAACTTAGTCCTGTCGACCCTCTTGCTGAACTGAGGATGAATCCGAGTATTACAGCACAGACTCTTGAGGCTGAAAAACAGCGGCTTGGATTGGATTTACCTGTTTATCAACAATATTTCAAGTGGGCGTGGAGTTTTTTGCACGGAGATCTGGGAATATCCACATCAGGAGAACCTGTGATAAACAGGATGATGGAGAGGGTTCCGAATACTCTTTTGCTTGCGTTCACGACTATTTTTATGAGCTGGATGGTGGGGATACCTCTCGGCATTTATGCTGCGATGAACTGGCGCAAGCCTATTGACAGGTTTATGACTCTTTTATCGTCCTTGGGTATGGCTATACCATCGTTTTTCTTTGCTCTTTTGCTGCTTGTTTTTGCCGTAAAAACAGGATGGTTTCCCTCTGGAGGTTTAACCTCGTCAAATTTCAGCGAGATGAACCCGTTTATGAAAATCGTTGATGTCATACATCATCTTATTTTGCCGACATTTGTTTTGTTTACCATCAGTCTTGCAGGGCTTCAGCGTCAGATGAGGGGGAATTTGCTCGATGTTTTGGAGTCTGATTATATCAAAATGGCTCGGGCAAAAGGTTTGAGCGAGAATAAAGTTATATATAAACATGCATTGAGGAATGCTATCAACCCGATGGTTACGCTGCTTGGATTTGAGTTTGCTTCTCTTTTGAGCGGTGCTGCTCTGACCGAGTATGTCTTTCAATATCCTGGGCTTGGCAGGCTTGTTTTGGAAGCTGTTATGAAATCAGATATAAATCTTGTTATGGCTTCTTTGATGGTCGGGTCAATAATGCTTGTTATGGGAAATTTGATTGCAGATATTGTTCTTCGGATAGTTGACCCGAGGATAGGAGGGGATAATGCCTGAAGAACAATATAAAGAACTGAACAGAGGCGTTTTTCTCAGGCTTATTAAAGATAAATTTGCTTTTTGGGCGCTGATTATGCTTGGAGTGCTGTATCTTTCAATAATATTTGCTCCGTTTCTTGCTCCATATTCAGAGAGTTATTCAAACAGACAGCTCTCTTATGCTCCTCCGACGAAAGTTTATAATGTTACGTCTGATTATAAACTTTCCCGACCGTATGTTTATAACTATGTGAGGAGTTTTAATCCTGAAACATATCAGATTGAATACAATCAGGATCGCACGAAAAAATATTATGTTCACTTTTTTGCGAAGGGGTATGAATATAAAATTTTAGGTTTTATTCCATGCAATATTCATCTGTTTCAGGTTGATAAGGGCGGGGAAATCCATCTGCTCGGGACAGATATAAACGGGAGGGATAATTTTTCGAGAATTTTATTCGGTGGAAGAATTTCTCTGACAATCGGTTTTCTTGCTCTGTTCATATCTTTTCCGATAGGAATGCTTTATGGCGGAATATCAGGTTATTTCGGCGGGAAGATTGATGCCGTGATGATGCGTTTTGCTGAGGCAATAATGTCTATTCCTAGTTTTTATCTTCTGATAATCCTTGCTGCACTGCTTCCAGCTGGCATGAGCAGTACTCAGAGGTTTACTCTTATTGTTGTTATTCTTGCATTTTTGGGATGGTCCGGGTTTAGCCGTGTAATCAGAGGGATGGTTCTGTCGATAAAAAAACAGGAGTTTGTTCAGGCATCGAAAACTCTCGGTGCAGGTTCGATGAGGATTATTGTCAAACATATACTGCCTCAGACTATGAGTTATGTGATTGTAGCAATAACTTTGAGTGTCCCCGGGTATATTCTTGCAGAGTCAAGTTTGAGTTTTCTGGGGCTTGGTATTCAGCAGCCTGATGCAAGCTGGGGGAATATGTTGAAAGAAGCTCAGGACTACATAAACATCTTATATCGTCCTTGGCTGCTTACTCCAGGTTTTTTAATTTTTATTGCAATTTTATCATTTAATTTGATTGGTGATACAATAAGAGATATTCTTGATCCGAAAAGCAGAGAAAGGTAGAGAAACTTGATATCGCCAAATGTTGAGACGATTTTTACCGAATATAACACGGTAGACATAACCCTTCGTTTGTTTGCTGCATTGATATGCGGTTTTATTATAGGTTTTGAGAGAGAATATACAAGCAAGTGGGCAGGTTTGAGAACGCATATTCTTGTTGTTATGGGGGCTTGTGTTTTTACTATTCTCTCAATTTATGCTTTCCCAAAGTTTATGGTAAACGGAGCGCAGATGGCTGTTGGTGATTCCGCTCGTGTTGCCGCTCAAATTATTACGGGGATAGGTTTTATCGGCGGTGGAACTGTTCTCAGGCATGGCGCCTCTGTGTTTGGGTTGACCACAGCTGCTAGTTTGTGGCTCAGTGCAAGTGTCGGTATGGCATTAGGAACGGGGGATTATTATATTGCTCTTGTTGCCACTATTTTTTGTGTCTTTGTTCTTGTTTTTGTCAGAAAATTTCAGGATGTTGTCATAAAGCCTAATAGGAAAAAGTTTGCGACAATCAAGGTTTTGCTTATTGTTGATGAAGCAGATACAAGTGCTGTTATCGGCCAGCTTTATGATAAGTTTGATAATATTCTTGATATGACGGTAAAAAAGACTCTCAGAGATGAAGAAAACAAGGCGAAGATTTCTTTCAAAGCTGATGTGAGTTCAAAAAATCCTACCAAAACGGCTTTTCAGGTCGTGTATAATATAGATAAAGTCGATTCTATTTCAATACAGCAGGATTTTAGTGAATAGTATGTTAAGAGTTCTTATTTTATTATTAAAACGTGATGTAAAACTGAGAATATTTTTTATAATTTGTTGTCTGCTTGCTCTTGTTGCTGTTGGTTTAACAATTAAGACGATTTCAGGTTTTATAGAGAGCAAAGCAGAAAAAGTTGAAGCCTCACAGACAAAAACCGTCAACACCAAAGAGTTGTTTGATAAATTGCATATACTCGAGAATAAAGTGAGAGAGAACCCTGATGATGCTTCACTTCATATAGATTTGGGAAAACTTTATTATGAAATAGGCGAGGAAAACAGGGCAAAAGTTGAATTATACAGGGCTGTCGGATTATCTCCAAAGGGAGATTTCCTCGCAAAATATGAGCTTGTCAGATTGTATATAAATTTGGGAGAATATCAGATAGCGAAAGTTATTTTATCAGAACTTCCGAATACACGGAACAATGATAAAATGAAAAAAGCTGAGTTATTGATTTCACTT
The DNA here is from genome assembly GCA_904420445.1 of Candidatus Adamsella avium. Lineage (GTDB taxonomy): Bacteria > Cyanobacteriota > Vampirovibrionia > Gastranaerophilales > CAJFVJ01 > Adamsella > Adamsella avium. The sequence continues at coordinate 179,524 of CAJFVJ010000002.1, forward strand.
GCTGAACTGGCTGAAGATAATAGCGAATATCTTGACGCTGCAAAGATGTATGAATCAGCACTCGGTTTTTATAATCCTGAAAGCGCTCAATATAAAAAAATACAAAATGAACTTGCTTTTGTTTATGAACGGGTAGCTGATTATTATTACTCTGGGGATGATATTTCAAAGGCGGTTGAATATTTGAACAGCTCGCTAGAGAAGAAAAAGACTGCGTCAGCATTTTTCAAACTTGGTCTGATTGCTGAAATAGATGGCAATCTTGATGAAGCCGTGAAAAAATATACGGATGCTTATCTTTTGAATAAGGAAGGTGTGAATGCTGATGTTTATAATAATGCTCTTCGCAAAAGAATATCTCAGAACAGAGAAACGCTTTCCGAAAAAGATATTGTTCAATACGGGCTTTTTATCAAAAACACGGATAAATTTGTTAACAAGACGGTTTTGCTTAAAGATGTTCGTATATCAAATGTTAATACCGAATATTTGAGAAGCTCAGGACCAGAAAATTCGATAGAAGCTGTATTGAAGTTTCAGGTGATGAATATTTCTAAAAAGTCTGTCGACAATTTGAAAATCAGGGTGATTTTTGCAAATGATGGCAAGGTGTTTGATTTCAGGGATATTTATATCGCAAATAAAAAACATCCTCTTGAAAAACTTTCTTATACAAGTTCTGTTTCTGTTGAAGCAAAACCTATTGTTATCAATAATGATAGAAATGTTATAATTTTGATTTATATTTCAACCTCTGATGATGACAGATGGGTTTTAAGCAAGACAGCTGTGATTTATATATAATTTCTCGTATTAAGAAATATTAAATGCTATTTTTTGTAGATAATACAGTATATCTTGAAAATTATAAAAACAATTTAACTGCAATGTTAAGCTTTTTATTGCCAAAATAGCAAAAAAATTTTTTCAGCTTCGTTATAATAATGTGGAAAATTTTGTCGAGAGATGGAGAAGAATTTTTTTTGTATATCCTTGAAACTCGCTGTATGAATTAACAAATAAAAAGCAGATTATATTTTTGTGAAACAAAAATTTTTTTATGTTATATAAAACAAATGATATGAGGATATCAAACGAATAAAATATGAAAATAACGCCGGTAGGAAATAATCAATATCTTAACAGAGGAAAGAAACAAGATAATCTGAGTTTCAAAAATTCTGCCGCATTGACTAATTCGATGAATTTTTTGAATAATCAGAAAATATTCGGCGCCTTTTTTGTTGATCTTGCCTCAATGGTTATACCTCGTACCATCATTGATATGAGCAGGACGCCTGAAGCCGGAATAGAAACAGCAAGAAGAGAAGCCAGTTCATCTGTTTTACTTGCAGGAGTCGGGTTATTTGGTTCTCTGGCTGCACTCATGCTATCGCCTTTTTTGAAGAATAAATATGACGTGCCGCTCTATAAAATAGAAGCCAACAACAAGACAATGGATGCTTTTGCCTCAGCTTTTTCAGATGCTGTAAACAGAGTCGGAAGCAAAGATAAACCTGCTCTTGCAAAAGCATATTTGCGGAATATTTTTGACGGTATCTCAGGCGATAAGATGCTCAATCCGGCAAAAGAAGATATTATAGACACCATGTCAAAATATCTCGTTGAGAGCAATGATTATATTTTATCAAGGGACTCTCAAAAAAATCTCTTTACCAAGCTTGTTGCATATACAGGAGAAACAGACCGCATAAAAATGCTTGCTAAAAATGGTGAAACTATTGATATTGGAGCCAAAGCTCTGATAAAAGACACCTATTCAATGGGGCGTGCTTTTTTGCAGGATAAGGTTCTTAAAGAATTTAAGCAGGCTGATAAGATTGCAGATAATAACTTCTTAAAATATTTGAAAAAAATGACCGGCAAACAAACTGTTATCGGGCTTGTTCTTGCATCAGCCGTAGCAATGTCTATGCAGCCATTGAACAGCTGGCTGACAAAGAAAAAAACAGGCAAAGACGGTTTTTCTGTGGTTAAAGGGCAAAAATCAGAGAAAGATAAGAGTTTTGGTTTTAAAGCTCTTAAGGGTGCTGCATCTGCTGGCATGGCGGCTTTTGTTGTATCAACTATCGGCAACTTGAAACAGCTTCCGCAAAAGCTTCAGTTCAACGGGCCTGTTGCAAATGTTCCTCAGCTGAAAGTTGTTTATGGCATGACAATTATCGGCAGATTTTTGGCTGCAAGAGATAAACATGAGCTGAGAGAGTCAGTGTTCAGAGATTTTATGGGTTTTGCAAACTGGCTTATTATCGGCGGTATTGTATCTAAGTCTGTTGCGTACAATCTTGATAAAAATTTGATTAAGCCTGAGTCAATATCAGGCAAGAAGGGTTTGAAAAAATATCTTTCTATGGAGATGAAAAATCATAATGATTTGATATACGGCTCTGATTATGTAAAAAAATCGTTGAGAAACGGTGTTGATGTTTCTTCTTTGAAGATGAAAGATATACTTAGACGCATTGATGAGCCGACAAAGAAGATGATTAAGAAGCTGAATATTGCACAGTTGAGCGGATATATATATTCTGGTGTTGCGCTTGGAATATTGCTGCCTATTATTAACAAAAAACTTACGCAGCATATTATTTCGAAAAATTCAAAACAAGAAGATAATACACAAACAATCGACCCTCGAAGAAATGAGATTCTTTCTCTCAAGTCCTAGACTATATTTTCGAGATGGTATATTTTTATCTCTGGTTTGAGAAGGATTGATACAGCATCAAAACGAATGTTGTCGTAGTGTTTTTTGTTTTGTGACAAAAATAAAAGAGCGGTTTTTTTCATCTGTTCGAGTTTTTTGTTGTCTATTGCTTCAAGAGGGTTTCCGAAATCAAGGGAGGATCTCGTTTTTACTTCGATGAAAACGAGGGTGTTTCTTTGTTCTGCGATTATGTCTATTTCGCCCTGATTGTGTATTTGCCAGTTTGTGTGAAGAATTTTTAAACCTTTTTTTTGAAGATATTCCCTTGCAAGTTCTTCTCCGTGGCGTCCTGTGTCTTTATTTTGGGATTTCATTATTTATCTGCTTTTTATTTTTTTTAATATTATAATAGAATAGTTTATTATACAGCAATTTTGTGAAAAAGAGAAAGGCAGAGTCAAAGAATGATTATTATTATGGAACCCGGTGCTACCAAGCAACAGATTGACAATGTTGTAGAACATCTTAAAAGTCATGGTTTTAGAATTAATTTGAACTATGGCGATGTAATGACTGTTATTGCTGCAATAGGTGATAAAAGACTTGTGCAGCCGCATTCTTTGAACTCATTTGATGGCGTTAGAGAAGTAAAGCTTATTCAGGAACCATTCAAACTGGCAAGCAGGGAAAGCCAGAAAGAAGATACCGTAATAGAATTTCCTAACGGTGTAAAAATAGGAGGTCTTGAACGTCCTGTTATTATGGCTGGGCCTTGCAGCGTGGAAAGAGAAATAGACGGACTCTTAGAAGTTGCTTATGCCGCAAAAGAGATGGGCTGCCAGATTCTCAGGGGGGGGGCTTTCAAACCGAGAACTTCACCCTATGATTTTCAGGGGATGGAAGAAAAAGGACTTCAATATCTAGCTGAAGCAAGAGAAAAAACAGGCTTGCTTGTTGTAACGGAAGTTATGGACACGCTTGATTTGCCGCTGGTTGAAGATTATGCCGATATAGTCCAAATCGGTGCAAGAAATATGCAGAATTTCAAACTTTTGAAAGCTGTCGGGAAATATAGCAAACCTGTTATGCTAAAAAGAGGGCCTGCTGCTACGATAAGAGAATTTTTGCTTGCTGCCGAGCATATTTTATACAACGGAAACCCGAATGTAATTCTCTGCGAAAGAGGCATAAAGGGTTTTGACTCTACTTATACAAGGAATACTCTTGATCTTGCTGCCGTGCCGATTATCAAAAAATATTCTCACCTGCCGATTATTGTCGACCCGAGCCATGGAACTGGCAAGAGATATTTGATAGAACCGATGAGCAAGGCTGCGTTGGTTGCAGGTGCTCACGGGATTATGATGGAGGTTCACCATGATCCTGATAGAGCTTATTCTGACGGGGCGCAGAGCTTAAACATAGAGCAGTTCAAAAAGGTTATGACTTCTATTAATCAGCTGATAGGCAGAATTGACTACAGCAATAAACATGCGGTTGTTTAATTTATGAAAAAAATAGCAATAATCGGTCTTGGTCTGATAGGCGCATCTTTGTTGAGGGCTTTGCAAAACAAAGGATTTGAACTTGTTGCAATTTCTTCTACCCTGGAAACAGTGAAAAAAATACAGGATGAGAACCTTGCAAATGTTGCAACATCAGAGATGGCGGCGGCAACAGGGTGTGATGTTGTGTTTGTCTGTACACCTATTTCAACTGTCAGAGATATTTTGTGCAAGTTATCAAAAATTGTGACAAAAGAAACTGTTGTTACTGACGCAGCGAGCGTAAAAGGTTTTATATGCGAATATGCAAAAGAGCTTGATATGAACTTTATCGGCTCTCATCCGATGGCAGGGACAGAAAACAGCGGATTTGATGCTGCTGAGGAAAATCTTTTTGAAGGGGCAAAGTGGGTGTTGACTCCTGATGATGAAGAAAAACAAAAAGATGGTATAGCTCTTCTCGAGAGCGTAATATCAAAAACCGGAGCCAGAGCTGTTATTATGTCGCCTGATGTGCATGATGAGGCTGTTGCTTTGATTAGTCATGTTCCGATGATATTATCCCAGAGTTTATTTTATATGATATCAAACTATGAGAAACCTCATATCAAAGAGGCAGCCAAATTGCTTGCTTCAAGCGGATTTCGTGATATGACACGTCTTGCCTGTTCGAATACAAAGATGGCTATGGATATGGTTGAGTATAACAAAGAGAATATATTTTCGGTTGTTAACAGATTTTCGTTATATGAGCGGAATCTTCTTGATAACTATGAGCGGTCTGTCCTTGAAGAGATAGTCAAAGATAGAAAAAATATGTACTCTAAAGAGGGGAAAAACCTGTATTAATATTTTTATGTTGTTGATAAAAAGTTTTGAATGCCTTAAAATAAACGTATAGTGGTTTGCAAAAGGTATTTTTAATGAAAATCAAGAATCTTAAAACCGGTCAAAAAGTTCTTATGAAATTGATAGGTTTTCCAGAGGAGATTGAGATAGAATCACATATAGTCGGGGTAGAAAAAGACAGATTGAGGATTATGTTTCCTGAAAAACATAGTTCAAAGATGTATTATTTCAGAGAAGGTCAGGAAGTAGAGTTATCAATTTATTTTTCTAGCAAGGTAATTATTATGGCGTCTTTGGTCATAAATACCCCTTATGAAGAAGCTTTTACGCTAGAGTTGAATGATGAGTTCATAGTCATTCAGCGCCGTCAGTATGTCAGAGCTGATATTCCGCTTGATATATCGTTATATCAAGACGGACGTCTTTGTTTGTCAACAAAAACGCTGAATATAAGCGGCGGCGGCTTCAAAATGGTATCAGACGTGACAATATCCCCAGAGAGTGTATATGGATTTTCTTTTAAGATACCCAATACCGAGTTTGAAATTACAGGCAGCGGTGTAGTTCTGCAGACGGTAGAAGATAACGGTAATTTTGTATCGATGTTTAAGATTAAGAACATCAAAGAAGATGATAGAAATAAGATAATAAAATTGTGCTTGGAACATGAGATGAAAGTTCATCAGGCAATGAAAGAAGCAGAATCGCTCAGATAAAAAGGAACGCAATGAACAAGACTGATAATAGTAAAGAAATCTCAAAGACAAGCGAATTTAAGCAGGCACTTGATAAATATATGTCAGAGCTGCAAAAAAATCCCGATAATGCCCAGCTGCATGTTCAAATTGGCGATTTGTATTTGAAAGAGCATAAGGACATATACCAGCCGGTTAATTTTATAGACGAAGCAATCACTCAATATCAGCGGGCACTTGAGCTTGATATAGACTCAGGCAGCATACATTATAAGATGGGGCTTGCTTTTTATCTGAAAGGAGAGCTTGATAAGGCGCTCAGTCATGTAAATCTTGCGATTGAATATAAGAAAAATCTTGCAGAGGCTTATTTGCTGAAGTGCAACATATTTGTCAAAAAAGACCGTTTCAGAGAAGCTGTTGAGTTTGCCGAGTTATCCGTTGACTATGGCGGATTGTGCTCATCTCAGGCTTATTATAAGCTTTATATCCTTAACAGTGTTGTATCAAATAAATCTTTTGGCAACAACTTGAAATCTTTTTATTATTTTCTGATGTCTGTATTGCTGCTTCCTTTTGATAAAGCGGCGCAGGAGGAACTTGCTTATAAGCTCGGTTATTTCAAATTTTTCGGAATAATACTGAAAGGATACTTTTATACACAAAAGAAAGAGTATCAAAGTGCCATAGACTTGTATATGCAGGCAATTGAAGAGGCTCCGGGGTTTGTGCCGTTGTATCTTCTTCTCGCTGATGTGTATGCAGAAACTTATCGATATGAAGAGGCGATTAATGAGTATCGTATGGCGTTGTGGTATGACCCTCTCAATTTGCAGGCATACAAATCTCTTGCTGCGATTTATGAAGAAAGAGGGGATTATGACAACTCTTTGTTGATGTATAAGAAGTTAATCGAGCTAAATCCAAACAATCCTTCATATTACAGCAATCTTGCAGGGATTAAGTATATGAAAGGTGATGTTAAAGAGGCTATTTTGAATTATCATCATGCGATTATGCTCAATCCGAACAACGATTGGACGAGTGTTGTATCTCAGACTTTGGGGTATATTTTCTCAGAGGTTGAGAAAAATTATGATGCAGCGATATCTGCTTATCAGAATGCTTTTATTCTGACTCCGAAGAATATTGATATATACATCAATCTCGGAAGTGCGTTTTATGACAAGGGTGATTTTGAGAGTGCTCTTGCTGTTTATAAACTTGCTTTGGATTTGGAGCCTGAGAATGCAAAGATACACTGCAATCTTGGCTATCTTTACGGCGGAAAAGGGATGATTGATGAAGCTATTTCTGAATATGAACTGGCTATAAAATATGACCCTACATATGATATTGCCTATAATAATCTCGGTGTTATTTATCTTGATGATAAAGGTATGGTGATGAATGCATTGACAATGTTTGATGAGGCAATCAAATGCAATCCTAATTATGCGCTTGCTCACTACAACAAGGCTCGTGCTATCGTAATCAGAGGGGATTATATCGAAGCTGCAAGATATTATCAAATAGCTCTTGACTTAAATAAAATTACCAACGAGATGGATCCTGAAGAAATAAAAAATCGTCTTGATAATCTCTTTGATTAAGTTATAACAACCCCATCAACAGAAATAGGAATATCATAGGAAGCATATCGTTTGATGAGGCTCTCCCTGATGACCTGCTTACTGTATGGTACGGGCTGTTGTATCCAAAACCTCTTGAGGGATAAGCATATTCATAGGTTCTAGGTTTCTGTGTTGCTTCGAGTGTTGTGACAATTCGCTCAAGCCTTGTATAAGTGCTGTCATCCTCATATGTTGTATTGTAGATATTTCTTTCAAGGCGTCTTATTCTGTTCAGAGAGTTTTCCTGGGGATATGTTTGAGATAATACTGCTGTTTCAAGTTCACCGATTAAGGCTGATAGAGTTTGTTCGTTCATATCATATTCTTCTTCAGAAATTTCTCGAGGAGGTGCTTCTTTGAAGATAGTTGCGTTGAGGTTGTCGGTTCTCCATGCCAGATCTTTATCTTCAAAAGTCTTTTTGTAGACGGCTTTTTCTAGTCTGTTCAGCCTCGGATAGATATCTTCCGTTTTATAAGTTGTTTTCAACACCTGCTGCTCCAATCTGTCAATAGCTGGATAATATCCTATATCCTGAGTTTTTTCCTGAGGAGTGGGAGGCAGTGTTATTTCTATTTGAGGTTGTTTTTGCATGGTTTGCTGCTTTTTTTTCTGTTTTTCTGGTTGATGTGCAACAGCAGGAATTTGTGTATTTTTTTCTTCTTTCAACGTCGGAACTTTTTTGAGGTTGTTTATTCTTATGTTTGTTGAAAGGTTACTTTTTTCTTCGCCGTAGATGCTCTTTTCAAGGCGTGAGAGCCTTTTTGAAATTGTATTTTTTTGATATGTGGTATTGAACAGCTTTCTTTCCGCATTGTTGATGAAGGCTTCATCAGAGCTTATTGCTGAAGCCGTAATATTCAAAAACATCAATAAAGATAATAGCACTATTACGATTTTTCTTGACATACTTTAGTTATACAGAATTTTTCGGCTTATTTCAATAGATTATTAATTTTCTACCAGTGTTGTGTAGGTTTTCTTTGTATCGAGTCGTTTTCCCATGATGAAATAATAACTCTTTCCAGGAGGAGTTTTTGATTTTTTCTTGTCGAGAAAACACAAGAGCTTTTTTGTTCTTCCATCTCGTCTTATCATCGAGTAGAGATTCGGGTAGAAATGTTCGTAAATAGAGAGAATTTCTACATTATGAAGAGTTGTTTTGGCACTTTGAGCAAGAGAATTTTTGAATAATGTCATCATTTCTGAATCAAATTCGCTTGAGATTGCAGATTCTTTTTGCAACGGGAGGTTATAGACAAGTTCGAGAGGAAGTTTGTTTTTGTATGGAATGAATCTTAGAAGTTCTTCTATTACAAAAGCTCTCTTTGGCAGTGTCAGTTCTGTTTTGTCAATGTTGTTTATGGCAAGCTCTTTGTTGAAGTCTGAAAGCTCCAGTTCCTCAGCACTGAATTTTGATGCGAGGTTTGTTTCGTAGAATCTGTTGACGATTAATGATTCAAGGTTTAGGGTAATCCATTTGATATTATAGTCAAAGTCGAGAGCTGATTTGAGAGTTACATGCGGTTTTTCACCGGTCATGTTCTCTGATGTTTTTGCTTCTTTTGGTAAAGTTGTTTCTCTTACGACAAGTTTCGGTTTCTGGAGAGTTTTTGATGTGATGTTTTCAAAGAGTTGTATCTCTTTTGAAAAAGGTCGTTGTTTTGGTAGAAAGCAAATTTTTATCTCAGGTTGTTTCAAGATTTTTTTCAGCATAAAAAAATACAAATCTTTGAAATAAAATTTTTTCGACAGATTTGTTTTGATAGTTCTAAATATTTCTTTTATTGAATATCTTTTTGACATATCAGGTCAATGCTTTGTTTCACTCTTGAAAGCGGTTCATATACATCAATAAAATCGCTCATATTACATAAAAACTCAGCCATGTTGTTTATTGCATTTTCATCAGAGAGGTTTTTATCATCCTGTCTTAGCTGAACTCTTATCGGCGATTGTGATGAGGTTGTTTGAATGAGATATTCAGTGTCTTTTATTTTTGATAGTGCGCCTTTTTCTCCGATAATCGGTGATTTTGTCTGAGATATTCTCAAAACCGGAGCCGGAAGCTCTCCTTCATAACTCAGAAGTTCTTCGTCGCTGACTATCAACATCTCGTAGTTGTTTGATAAAATTTTGAGCAAACTATCTAATATGACATCAACTTTCAAATATTTTTGTATTCCTTTTCCATAGAGAACTTTTTGAATTTTGGTCGGTGTAATTGGATCCGTATATCTGAACTCTACCGGAAAACCTTTTTGATCTGTAATCAAAACCGCTCCGAGATATCCTCCGTTGTCGAGGATGATTATATCAGCGTATGCTAATTTTGTATTTTCCATGTTCATATTATGCTTCTTTTTAACCTCTGGCTGTTTGAGTTGAGCAAATTCTTTAATTTTACGATTGCCTGGGCATGGAGCTGGCAGACTCTTGATTCTGATACATCTATTGCTTCGCCTATTTCTTTGAGAGTCATGTTGTTGTGATAATAAAGAGTCAAAATAACCTTTTCTCTTTCAGGTAATCTTAAAAGAGCCTGTTGTAATTCTTTTTTGACATCCTGTTCTTCTAGTTTTTCGAGAGGTTCCGCTTTTCTTTCGTCTTTTATTGTATCAATAATCTCTACACCGTCTTCAGATGAGCCTTTTTTGTCATATAACGACATAAGTGAATTTTTGCTCATCTCTGCAATTGTTTCTTCTACTTTTTCAAGAGGCAGTTCCATCTGGTCTGCTATTTCTTGATTTGAAGGTTGCCTTCCGAGTTTTTCCTGAAGAAGCCTGCTTGTTTGCTGTATGTCTTTGAATCTTTTTCTTATACCCCTTGGAATCCAGTCTTGCGAACGAATTTTATCGATGATGGTTCCTCTTATTCTCGTAATCGCATATGTTTCAAATTTTGTGTTTTTATCATTAGAATATCTGTCTATTGCACTGATTAGTCCTTCAACACCGTAGCCTGCAATGTCTTCTGTCAGAATTGTTGATGGAAGATTTACCCTCATACGGCCTACGATATATTTTACAAGCGGCAGATATTGCATAATGAGAGCTTCTCTATTTTTTTTGTTTGTTTTATCGAGCAAAAATTCTTTCCAGAGATCTTGTATTTCGTTCTCTGAAAGTTTTCTTTGATTTTTTGTATGCTCAAGGTTTTGAAAAACGCTCATTAAAGTGTGTCTCTTTTTGCAACAACAAACTCCTATATATAATTTTAAAGTACTGGGTTTAATAGTCATCATACATATAATGGAGCTTAGGGAAATTTAGACCATGTGGAATTTTTTTGTTAGAATTATCTTAGGATTTTTGTTTACAAAAAGAAGGGAAATACAGAATGATTACAAAAGAAGATTGTGACATAAAAGACATAAATCTTGCTGACCAGGGCAAAAAACAAATTGAGTGGGCTATGCAGGATATGCCTGTTTTATGCCAGATAAAAGAACGATTCAAGAAAGAACAACCTTTCAAAGGAATGAAGATTGCTATATGCAACCATATCACCAAAGAAACGGCTAATTTGGGCATTGCCCTGAAAGAAGGCGGTGCAGAGCTGCTTGCTATTGCTTCAAATCCTCTTTCTACACAGGATGATGTTGCTGCTTCTTTATACCGTGATTATGGTGTGAGAGTTTATGCAAAAGCTGGCGAAGATATTGAAACTTATAAAAAACATCTGAATATTATGTTTGACTGGCATCCTCAAATGTTTGTCGATGATGGCGGTGATGCTGTTTCGTTTATTCACCAGAACAGACCTGAGCAGCTCCATGAGATTATCGGCTCTACAGAAGAAACAACAACAGGAATTATTAGACTTAAAGCTCTTGAAAGAGAAGGGAAACTTGCGTTTCCTGCTGTAGGAATTAATGAGTCTTTGACAAAACACCTCTATGATAACAGATACGGAACAGGTCAGAGCTCTTTAGACGGTGTTTTGAGAGCAGCAAATATTCTTATATCAGGAAAAACTGTCGTAGTGGTCGGTTATGGCTGGTGCGGTAAGGGATGTGCCATGAGAGCAAGAGGACTCGGCGCTAATGTTATTGTAACGGAAGTTGACCCTCTGAAAGCTCTTGAGGCTGTTATGGAAGGTTATCGTGTTATGCCGATGGCTGAGGCTGCCAAGCTCGGAGATTTGTTCATTACAGTTACCGGAAACAGGCATGTTATCAGTGTAGAGCACCTGTTGAGCATGAAACACAATGCAATGGTGTGCAATGCAGGACACTTTGACCATGAATTTGATGTAGCAGGTTTGAAACCTCATGCAAAAGAAATCAAGAGAATAAGACCATATCTTGATGAATACAAACTTGATAACGGGAGATCCGTTCTTATTTTATGCGAAGGACGTCTTGTTAACCTCGTCGCAGCAGAGGGGCATCCGGCAAGCGTTATGGATATGAGTTTTTCTAATCAGGCTCTCGGTGCTGAGTTTATTGTGAAAAATAAAGGCAAACTTGAGAACAAATTCCATGTTCTCTCAAAAGAGAATGACATAAAAATTGCCGAACTGAAGCTAAAATCACTCGGAGTTGAAATAGACACTCTGACTCCTCAGATGATAGAGTATCTGAACAGCTGGACTGTCGGAACAAATTAATTGTTTTTATTATTAAAAAGGCGGAGATTTATTCTCCGCCTTTTTTGTTCTTTTAGGCTTGGGATTTTTCCTGCTGCAGAGCTGATGAAACAGCTTCAATAAGCCTTGATACGCATACTATTTTCAGGTTTTTCAGGTTCAAATTTGATGGAGCATTGCCCTTTGGTATAATTATTTTTTCAAATCCGAGTTTATATGCTTCTTTGATTCTTATTTCAGCCTGAGTGCAGGAGCGGATTTCGCCTGTCAAACCTATTTCTCCGAAGACTGCTGTTTTGTGGTCTATTGATATATCTCTGAATGATGTCATAATCGCAAGAGCAACGCCTAAATCAGCTGCAGAATCATCGATGTCTATTCCGCCTACTACGTTTACATAGATATCATGTTTGCTGAGGTTGAGTCCTATTCTTTTTTCAAGAACAGCGATAATCTTCAGCACTCTGTTGTATTCTATGCCTGTAGATACTCTTCTTGGAGCGGGATAGAATGTTTGGCTGACAAGAGCCTGTATTTCGACAAGAAGAGGACGGTTTCCTTCGTTTGCAACAACGATTATGCTTCCTGGTGCAGTGTCCTCGCTGCGTTCCGCTATGAAAATTTCTCCCGGATTTTTTACCTCTTTGAGTCCGTGCTCACCCATATTGAACAAACCTACTTCATTTGTTGATCCAAATCGGTTTTTGGTTGAACGCAGGATTCTATATTCCCTATATCTGTCGCCTTCAAAGCATATAACAGCGTCCACCATATGTTCTAAAATTTTGGGGCCTGCGATTGTCCCGTCTTTTGTGACATGCCCGATGATGACCGTTGTAATGTTCATATATTTTGCAAGATTCATCAGCGAATAGCAGCATTCTCTTACCTGCGAAACACTGCCTGATGAGCTTGTAATCTCTTGAGAATAGATTGCCTGAATACTGTCTATTACAAGGAAATCAGGCTTTAGGTCTTTGACTGTTTCAAAGATATTCTCAAGACAGGTTTCTGAGAGAATAAACAAATTGTCAGCATGTATATTCAGACGTTCAGCTCTGATTTTGAGCTGTTTTTCCGATTCTTCAGCAGAAACATAGAGAATTTTTTTGCCTTTTGATGAGAGGTATCCGCAGGATTGCAGAATAAGAGTTGATTTTCCTATCCCTGGTTCTCCAGCCGTTAAAATCAGAGAACCTTTCACAAAGCCGCCTCCTAGGACTCTGTCAAATTCTTCATATCCTGATGAGAAACGTTCTGATTTATCTGCCGTAATATCATTGAGCAGTGTCGGTTCGCTTTTTGAGGTTGTGACTTTGTTTTGTTTTTTGATTGATGAAGCAGAGGCTGTTTCGTCAGTTTCTTCGATAAGGGTTCCCCAGCTGCTGCACTCAGGGCATTTACCGAGGTAAGCCGGCGATTCATAACCGCAGTTTTGACATACCCATTTTGTTTTTTTCTTTGCCATAAAATTTCTCAAAATAACTCTATATGCATAATTATAAAACATTTTTTTTATATTTTTAAATAAAAAAAGTTTAAAATATATTGAAAAGAGGCATAATAATTGTTATTATAAAAATATATAAGTTTAACTCAAAAAAAATGAAATTCTTTTGGAATTTCATTCTTAGCCTATATCCTCTTGTAGAAATACAGGAGGTTTTTTTATTTTCCGATTAGTTTTGTGAAAAAGTTTTTGATGCCGTTTGAATTTTTTGCAACGAAACGAACAGCAGTGAATCCGACAACGACTCCGGCGAGGACTTTGAGTGCTGATAGGAGTTTTGAACTTTTTTTCTGCTTTGGTGCCACAAAGCAATCATTCACCGGTGCGTTGAGATAGTTTGCAAAGGGGTAGTAGTTTTGAAAATAAGGCGGTTGAACCATTTGATTTGATGTACATGGCTGAAATGACAGTCTTGGATTTCTTACCTTTTTTTCAGGATTATTATTTGGAATAATATTCATAGTTATAACCTTCTACCTTTTGTATTTATATAAAAACATTTTGTTTTTAAAAATTGATATATGAATAAAAACGTATCTTAATATTTAGTTACAAAAAATTTTTTTGAAAAAAGCAATTTTTTTATATTGGTTGTTTTTATATTAATATGGAAGGTTAATTAATTCGGTTGGAAGGTTATACTATATGCAGTTTGAAAATGCTGTAGATATCGGTGATATAAAAACCAAAGAAGATGTTGATGAAAAAACAAAGATGATTTTATCAAAGCTTCCTTCTTCTCATCTCAACTCTTTTTTGCGGAAAATTTCTTTTTATATCAATCATATAGATATGGTGAACAGGAAGATTAACAGCTATGACTATGACAAGCAGCTGTTTTTCCTGAAAAATCTGAAGAACGTGATAGAGGTAGAAGTTGAACATCGTGAAACTTCTGTTGCCAGAGTGGGGAAATATTATCAAAATTTTTGATTTATCCTATGAAAAAAATCTATAACTCTACATTAATTATTAATTTTTTGAAAATTGTGGTAACACAATTTTTTTTTTATTGCATAATAATATAATGTAGTGTTAGTGAAGAAGAATAAGAATTGGAAAAAATATGAGTGAGTTAACCACAATGAAAACCCACTGGGCGGCTTCTTTGAGTGAAGATGATATATCAAAAGAGATTCAACTCTCAGGATGGGTTTCTATCGTTAGAGATTTAGGCGGCATAAAATTTGTTGAACTGCGTGATAGAAGCGGAGTATTTCAGGTTGTTTCTGACCCGAATATTAATCCTGAAGTTCACAGTGTTTTTCAAAAGCTCAGAAGCGAAGATGTTATTACCGTAAAAGGGGTTGTTTCAAAACGTCCTGAGGATACTTATAATGAATCATTGAAAACAGGTACGATTGAAATGTACCCTGTAAGTGTTGAAGTCCTTTCAAAAGCTGATGTCCTGCCTTTCCAGCTTGATGATGAAACAGTCAGCGAAGATTTGAGATTGAAATACCGCTATTTGGACATAAGAAGAGGCAAAATTCTCAACAATCTTTCTCTTCGACATAAGATAACAAAAACTATCAGAGATTATCTTGATTCAATTGATTTTATGGAAGTTGAAACGCCAATCCTGATAAAGACAACACCTGAAGGAGCAAGAGATTATCTCGTTCCGAGCCGTGTTCATCCGAACAAATTCTATGCTCTTCCTCAATCACCGCAGATTTTCAAACAGCTGTTGATGGTTGGCGGAGTTGAAAGATATTTCCAGATTGCAAGATGTTTCAGGGACGAAGACCTGAGAGCTGACAGACAGCCTGAGTTTACGCAGGTTGATATAGAAATGTCCTTTGTAAAACAGGATGATGTGCTTTCAATGATGGAAGGTCTTATCAAAAATATTTTTAAAACTGCGGGTGTTGAAGTGCAAACACCGATTAAGCGCATAAAATACAAAGAAGCAATGGACAGATTCGGCTCTGATAAGCCTGATACACGTTTTGGCTTAGAACTTTTTGATGTATCTGATATTATGGAAAAGAGTTCGTTTGTTGCATTCTCCGATGTAATCAAAAACGGAGGAACGGCAAGAGCCATCAAAATCCCCGGAATTGCAGGCTATAGCAGAAAAGATATGGATGACATCAGAAACATGGCAATCTCTTTCGGAGCAAAAGGTCTTGCTTGGGTAACTTACTGCGAAGATGGCAGCGTCAAGTCACCTATTTTGAAATACCTCACTGAAGCAGAGATGGCAGAAATTCAGAAACGTGCCGATGCACAAAAGGGAGATATAGTCTTCTTTGTTGCTGATAAAGCAAGTGTTGTGTTCAATGTTCTTGGACGTTTCAGACTCTATTTCGGCAAAAAACTCAACCTGATTGATGAGTCAAGACATGATTTGCTCTGGGTTACCGACTTCCCGATGTTTGAATACAGCGAAGAAGAGGGACGCTTTATGGCTATGCACCATCCGTTTACTTCTCCTAATCCTGAGGATGTTGACAAACTTGAAACTGATAAAGCAAACTGCCGTGCTCTTGCTTATGATATTATTTACAACGGCAATGAAATCGGCGGCGGCAGTGTTAGAATACACACTCCAGAGATGCAGGAAAAAGTTTTCCATGCCCTCGGTTTGAAAGAGGAAGAAATTCAGGCTAAGTTTGGATTTATGATTAATGCATTCAGATACGGCACACCTCCGCATGCAGGTATTGCGCTAGGTTTAGACCGTGTTGTTGCTCTTTTGACAAACAGCGAGTCAATTCGTGATGTAATAGCATTCCCGAAAAACTCTCAGGCAAAATGTCTTATGACTGACGCTCCTGCTGAGGCTGATGAAGCACAGCTGCAAGAGTTAAGGCTGAAACTTGTTCCTGTGAAAAAATAAGTTGTAATAAATAAACAGAAAGAGAAGGATTTTTATCCTTCTCTTTTTTGCAATAAAAATCCGTAAATACAATGATTTACGGATATAAAGCGAGTAGCAAGCAGATTAAAGGGTTGAGGATTTAATATTATATTAAATTAATTTGCCGTGAGTTTAATGCCCGAAAAGTATAAAAAATAAAAATAGGCATAACTGTTAACTTTATTAATATTATGTTTAATTTTTTGAGGGATTTTACTATGCTGTTAGTATAATGGTTTTGGTATGGAGGATATTTTATGAAGATAATTCCTGTCGGCAAGATGCAAAATGCGATATTGCAACAAGCTCCCTATGAGCAGCTTGAACTAAGAGAAACTCTAAGAAAAGCAGCTGATGATGCCAGTTTGAATGTTACCGAGAGATGGGCTTTGAATAAGAAATTTTTTCCTGAAGGAGGAGGTTTCTCTCTTTTGAAAAAAGGAGAGGATGTTGCTGAGTTTTCTTTGTATTCTTCACCTGAAAAACATCATTATTTGAGTATGAGAACACATGTACCGGAGCGTATTGACAGTATTACCGATACTTTTTTGCGCACTCTTGATGATAATAAAAACATAAAAGATAACATAAAGGATACTTATGCCGGCAATTTGAAAAGCGCTCTGAAAAAACTGGGGGAAGTTCTGAAGGGTAAGATTTAAGATTAAAAAAAACATACAAAAAGAGGTATCCAGATAGGATACCTCTTTTTGTTGATAAAAATGAATTAGTTAACCAATTCTTTGAATTTTTTACCAGCAGAGAAAGCAGGAACTGTCTTAGCAGGGATTTTGATTTCGCTGCCTGTTTGAGGGTTACGACCAGTTCTAGCTGCTCTTTTGCGAGCTTCGAAAGTACCGAAACCAACTAAAGTAACTTTTTTACCTTTAGCTACAGTTTTTTCGATAGTGTCCAAGATTGCTCCCAAAACTTCTGTTGCATCTTTTTGAGATACTTTTGCTTTTTTAGCTATCTCTTTTACTAATTCTTCTTTGTTCATAAATGAACCTCCTTACACTGAACAAGTTTAATTATACATATTTTCGAGATTTACGCAATACCCTTTTTCAAAAAAGTACCATGCCTATTAGGTTGCAATCGGGTAAAACTCTCGAATATTACAGGTATAAGGCTTTTGAAATTATTTGTTGCAAATGCTGTTTGCAGCGAGTATTCCTGATGCTGATGCCTGTATAAGTCCTCTTGTCAGTCCTGCACCGTCACCTATTGCATAAAGGTTTTTGACACCGCATGTTTCAAGGTTATTATCAATTTTTACTCTCGAGCTGTAGAATTTTACCTCTATTCCATACAAAAGCGTGTGTCTTGCAGCTACACCGGGGGCAATTTTATCAAGCGCAAGCAGCATCTCGATTATGCTGCTGAGATGTCTGTGAGGAAGTACGAGGCTCAAATCACCGGGAGTTGCCGATGTAAGTGTCGGAGTCAGTATGCTGTTTCTCATTCTCTCAGGTGTAGAACGTCTTCCATCAAGCAAATCTCCAAATCTCTGCACCAGTACACCGCCTGATAACATATTCGCAAGTCTTGCAACATGCTGACCGTATTGAATAGGTTCTTTGAACGGTTCTGTGAATCGTTTGCTTACAAGAAGTGCGAAGTTTGTGTTTTTTGTTTTCTTATCTGCATAGCTGTGTCCGTTCACAGTAGCAATACCATTGTAGTTTTCGCATACTACTTCTCCATGAGGATTCATGCAGAAGGTTCTGACTTCATCGCCGAATGTCGGTGAGTAATATATCAGTTTTGATTCATACAATTTATCGGTAATATGCTCCATAACAGCAGCAGGAATTTCTACTCTCACTCCGACGTCTACGGCGTTGTTGACTAGTTCGGCGTCGGTATTAGCAAGCTCATGGCTCAACCAGTCGGCACCTTCTCTTCCCGGGGCAACTATTACATTTTCAGCATAATATGTGTTGCCCTTATCTGTTGTAAAGCCTCTTATTTCACCATTTTCGATGATAAGGTGTTTTGCCGCTTCATCAGTGATTATGTCTGTTTTTTCAGAAAGATAGTCTTGCATTGCTTTCAGGACAATCAGGCTTCTTTCTGTTCCAAGATGACGAACTGGAGAATAAACAAGCTTGAGTTCTGCGAGCGTTGCTGCTCTTTCTATTTCAGCAACGTCTTCCATATTTGTGCCATGGACGACGTCTGTTGCACCAAATTCAAGATATATATCATCAGTGTATTTGATTAGTTCTTCAACTTTTTGTCTTGGCATATATTCTGAAAGATGACCTCCGACATCAGGGGTCAGTGTGAGTTTCCCATCTGAGAACGCACCTGCACCGCCCCATCCGCATAGCAGTCCGCATTTTTTGCATGGCGGGCAGCTCGGGGCTCCGTTTCTAATCATACATTTTCGTTTTTCTATTCTTGTTCCTTTTTCGAGAATCAAAATTTTCCACTCAGGATGTTTTTTGACTAGTTCAAGCGCAGAAAAAATCCCCGCAGGGCCTGCTCCGATGATTGCTACGTTGTACAATTTTTTTCCCTCTTCTTCAAATCTTACAATTTATTATATTATGATGAATTTTTGTAAGCTATTATTTGTAATTTTTCTCTTAACAAATCGGGATTTATATAGCAAATACCACAGGAACTATTAAAGACCAGTCATTCTGAGGGCTTTAGCCTGAAGAATCTTTTTTTGTTTAGATACTTTGCTAACGCTTAGTATGACGTTGGTTTTGGAATTGTTGGCGGAATTTGCTATATAAGTTCTAACAAATCGGTATGCAAAAAAATTTTTTGTTTGATGTAGAATTTTATTAAAACTATATGGCATTAGAATAAAATTGTATGAAAAAGGAATAAATAATGACACAGAAGAAGATGAGCGGAGCAGAGATAAGAAAGAAATTTTTGGAATTTTTCAAAAATAAGCATAATCATTTAATATACCCAAGTTCAAGCCTTATCCCGGATAATCCGACGGTACTTTTGACAACAGCCGGCATGGCTCAGTTTATTCCTATTTTTCTGGGTTATGAAAAACCGCCGACACCACCGAGGGTTGCTACTGTTCAAAAATGTGCAAGAGCAGGCGGTAAAGATTCTGATATAGAAAATGTCGGAAGAACTCCAAGACACCATACATTTTTTGAGATGCTGGGGAATTTCAGCTTCGGGGATTATTTCAAAGAAGAAGTTATTCCATGGGCGTGGGATTTTATTACAAATGAACTTGGCATAGATAAGTCAAGATTGTGGATAACTATTTATGAAACAGATGATGAGTCGTTCAAAATCTGGAGAGATAAGGTAGGTGTTCCTGAAGAAAGAATTATCAGAAAAGGGAAAAAAGATAACTTCTGGGGACCTGTCGGCGTAAGCGGTTCATGCGGACCTTGCAGTGAAATCCACTATGATTTGGGTGAGCAGTATGCCTGCGGTGATAACTGTTCTATAGCAACCTGTGAATGTGATAGATATGTTGAAATCTGGAACCTTGTATTTACTGAATTATTTCAGGATGAAGAAGGCAACCATACTCCGCTTGCTCACAAGAATATTGATACTGGCATGGGCTTAGAGCGTATAACAATGGTTATGAACGGTGTTGCTTCCACATTTGAAACGGACTTGCTCAGACCAATTCTTGACGCTGTATGCAAAATGGCAGGTAAGACTTATAAAGCAAACGAGAAAGATGATATCAGCCTGCGTATAATCACAGACCATGTCCGCTGTGTATCTTTTATGATTGCTGATGGAATTACTCCCGGGAATGAAGGCAGAAGCTATGTTCTTCGTATGATTATGAGAAGGGCGCTGCGTCATGGAAAGATGCTCGGGTTAGAACTTCCGTTTTTGCATAAGCTTGTAGATGTTGTTGTTGATAACTATAAGGAAGCTTATCCTGAGTTGGGAGAAAACAGGGATAAAATTGTTGCAACAATAAAGAATGAAGAAGAAAAATTCAAACAAACTCTTGATAGAGGTCAGGCGCTTCTTGATAATATGCTTGTTCAGGCTATCAAAAATAATGCAAACATAACAGGTGAAGATGTCTTCAAACTCTATGATACTTACGGCTTCCCTGTTGAGCTGACTACAGAGATAGCAAAAGAACGAAACATAGAAGTTGATAAAAAAGCTTTTGAAGCAGCGATGAAAGAGCAAAAAGAGCGTGCAAAGAAAGCTCAGGAAAAGATAAATCTTGCTGAAGAGCTGATTTATGTTGATTTGTTTGAAAAATACGGAAAAACAGAGTTTGTCGGTTATGACAAACCATCAGAAGATGCAAAAGTTATTGCTATTTTGAAAAAGTCAAAAGAAGCTGATATCTTGAATGAAGGAGAAGAGGGTGAGATAGTCCTTGATAAAACACCTTTCTATGCAGAATCAGGAGGTCAGGTCGGAGATACAGGTATTATTGAAATTAAGCAAAATGATAGTGTCGTTGCAGAGGCACATGTCTTTGATACCGTGAAATCAAGCAATATATTTATTCATAAAGTTAAGATAGAAAAAGGCTCAATAAAACTCGGTGATAATGTTTTTGCCCTGATAAACAAAGAGAACAGAAAACGTATCACAGCCCATCACTCTGCTGCTCACCTATTGCAGGCAGCATTGAGAAAGGTCGTTGGTGATTCCGTTACGCAGGCTGGGTCTTATGTCGATGATTCGAGGTTGAGATTTGACTTCAGTTTTGATAGGGCAATCACAAAAGAAGAACTGAAAGAAATAGAATGTCTGATTAATAAATGGATATCTATGAATTTGCTTCAGGTAACAAGAGTTATGGAGCTTGAAGAAGCAAAACATCAGGGAGCTATCGCTTTATTTGGAGAAAAATATGAAGATAAAGTCCGTGTTGTTTCTATTGCAGATGTAAGCAAAGAGCTTTGCGGCGGAACACATGTTCATACTACAGGTGATATTCGTTTAATAAAGATTGTTTCAGAGTCAGCTATTTCAGCTGGAACAAGACGTATTGAAGCAGTATGTTCTGATAGTGCCATAGAATATCTATCAGCACATGATTCATTATTGAATGAAATATCATCAATGATGAAAACACCTGCTGCCGAAGTTGTTTCAAGAATTGAAAAACTTATGTCAGATAATAAAGACCAGCATAAGCAAATAAAAGAACTTGAGAACGAACTTGCAAAATATAAGATGAGTTCTATTGCAGAGAAAGCAGTCAACATTGAAGGCGGAAAACTTTTGTGTGAAAAAGTTTCAGGGGTCAGCACAGATGCGTTGAAGTCATCGATGGAAGATATTGCATCACGCTTGAAAGAAAGTGTTCTTGTTCTTGCATCTGTTGTTGATGATAAGGGAATAGTCCTTGTTAGAGTTTCTGATAATATGCAAAAACTCGGATATAATGCTTCGACAATTGTAAATGAAATAGCTTCTTTCTGCGGCGGAAAAGGCGGCGGGCGCCCGAATTTTGCTCAGGCAGGTATCAAAAATACAGATAAAATAGATGAAGCTATTTGCAAATTTAGAGATAAAATTCTAAAATAAAATTATCTACAGCTAGAGAAGATGGAAAATATCTCGGAATGTCAGTAAACAATCCATTAAAATCATGTTGTGTAAAAAAAGAAGTGTTTTATGCCTCTTTGGAAGAAAAATTTTCTTCTATTCAGAGTTATGAAAAGTCTTTTTATTACTGCCAGATAGAATATGAAGTAGCGCCAAATAAAATTTTTAATTCAAAAACAAGGCAGCTTTTGGAAAATATTTTTCATAAGGTGTTGTCTATGCATCTACTGGCGGACAAAGACTTGTTTACGATTGATGGTAATAAGTTTCTTATCCTATCTTTTCTTCAGGATGAGAAAAAGGTTATGGATATTATAAACCATCTTGCAATATCTGTTTATAATAAGTTCAAAGATAATATTTATATTAATTACAGTTATATTCGCTATCCTTTTGAAACAGCGGATTATTCGGAAGTTCCCTATTTGTTGGAACGAAAAAAAACTACTTATCAAATAAATGATTCTTTGAAGTATACTTTTTCTCAAGAAGATGAAGATGAATCATTCTTTAATAAGAATGAAAATGACTTATTTGAGGCAATACATACGCTTCTCCAACGATTGAAACTGCATGACAAGTATCTTTTGAAACATTCTCTTGCCGTTGCTCAATGTGTAATTTATTTTTCACAAGAGTTGAGCTTGCCTAAAATAGGTCAGAAGAATTTGATTATAGCTAGTTTAATTCATGATGTCGGGTATTTGAATCTTAACTTTGATAGAGAAAATACAGGCAAGCTGACGCCTGAAGAATGGATGCAGATAAAATGCCATCCATATATTGCAACAAATATTATATTGCCTCCATTTCCGGTGTTCAATGATTGTCTTGATATTATCAAGGACCATCATGAATATATTGACGGCTCAGGATATCCTCTCGGAAAGAAAAGTACTGATATTTCAATTTATTCTCAGGTATTGTCTATTTCTGATACATATACTGCTGTTAGAGAAGACAGGCCGCATAGAAGAGCGCTTCGTTTTGATGAGATTATAGATATCTTTATAAAGAGTGCAGGAATAAAGTGGAATGAGAATCTTGTGACCATGTTCCTTGCTACTATTGCCGATACTGAGTTCAGACATAAAATTAATGACCCGAACTTTGATGCAATTACCCAGTTTATAGACAACATAATCCAGTATTGATGCTGATTTTTACACAGATATAAAAAAAATGTAAGGAAAAACGGTTTTTGATTTTTTTGCATGTATAATAAACTTCGAAAGATAAATAAAAAAGTTAAGGAGTTATTATTCAAATGCAAGCGGCAATAGAAAACGTTCAATTCTCAACAACATTCAATACTGTTAATACAATAGATTATTTGTTGAAAAAAGTTGAAACATCAGATGCAAAGTTGAGAAACGAAATAGAAAACAAAATCGTGAGCTTGGGGCAAGCTGCCGTATCTGACTTGGTTAGAAATCTGGTTGATGCACAAGGTGTAAAAAGATCGGTCGTAGCAATGAGTTTGATTAGAATCGGCAGAGCATCTCTTCAAGCTCTCAAAAATGAATTGTTATACGACAATGAAAACAACTGGGTTATTCGTTATGTAATCAACGAAATTCAGGGTTCAAACGAAGCTTTAGCAGTTTAATTAAGTTAATTTTTATTTATAATCCATAAAATATAAACTTTTGATGACCGATGCAGTTCGGTCATTTTTATTATTTTTTATGCTGCGAGGCATGGTATAATTTCTTTATGGTTATTTTGGACAGAAGTGCGGAATTATGAATGATTTTTATGTAACATTCAGAGGTGTCAGAGGAAGTTATCCTACACCCGAGAAAAATAAACTTAAATACGGCGGCAATACTGCATGCGTTGAAGTTAAAATAGGCAAGCAGCTTATTATAATAGATGCGGGGACGGGGATTATATCTCTCGGGGATAATCTTTTGAGGGAGCATCTTCTTAGCGGCTCTGATGAATATTCAAGAAAGAAGATTAATGCAACAATCCTTCTCAGTCATACTCATCAGGATCATATACAGGGGCTGCCATTTTTTAATCCGATTTATATAGGGTCGACAAATTTGGATATATTCGGGTCTGATAATGAGAACAACAATCTCAAAAACACACTATCTCTTCTCACATTTGATAAGATGTTTCCGCTTACTTTTGATGAGATGCCGGCTGATATAAATATCAGAAACTTTCATGAGAAAACTTTTTTATCTCTTGACCCTGATTCAGACAGACTTGCTGAAATAAAACAAATTACCTCTGAGGATATACAAAATCCGGATATGATAGAAATCAGATGCTTCAAATCCTATGCCCATCCGAAAGAAGGGGTGTTGATTTTCAAAATATCATACAAGAACAAAACACTGATTTATGCCAGCGATAAAGAAAGCTATATAGGCGGTGATAAAAAGCTTATACAATTCTGTCGAAATGCAGATGTTTTGATACATGACGCCAACTATACAAAAGAGGACTATCTCAGTGCAACAAATCCAAAACAGGGCTTCGGGCACAGTACTCCTGATATGGCTGTAAAAGTCGCCCAGATGGCGAATGTTTCAAAACTTTATCTCTTCCACATCGGACCTTCTTATAACGATGAAACGGTAGATGAAATAGAAAAACAAACTCAGGAACTCTTCAAAAACACACAGGTGGCTTATGAAGGACTTAGCGTTTCGCTTTTGTAAAATTGCCTTTGTCGTAATTTTTTCTCTGTTTCTTCGAGGTGATGTAATAAATCCCATTGACCCTAGGGAAAATGCTGTCTGGCATAATGACCGAGGTATTGATTATTTGCGCAAAGGCTTTTATTACGGAGCTGTTCAGGAGTTCAAACTTGCTATTTTGCTAAACGACAACAGCCCATCATCAGGTGTTTTCTACAACAATCTTGGAGAAACTTATATGAAACTCGGTCAATATTCATGGGCTGTTGATTGTTTTGAACAGTCGTTGAAGTATAACCCGAATTTTATATATTATTATGAAAACTATGCAAAAGCACTGAATAAATCAAATCGTCTGAATTCTCAAATTCTGAAATACAAAAATCTGAGTTCAACATCGCCTAAAGTATCTTCAACCTGGCTTATGCTCGGTATTTTTTACAAAGAAAAAGGAAATAAAAAACAAGCGGTTGAGTGCTTTGACAGATTTCTTGAACTTGAACCGAAAATCATTCTTTCTCCCTCTGTTAGAAGAATACGTGATGATTTGAAATAAATAAGTTTTTCTACATTAAATTATGTACTACGGTTGTAATAAAATTAAAAAAATGATAAAATATTCTCTATGCAGAAAAAGGAGGTATTTGAATTTTTTACAAAAATATTAGTGCGATGCGCTTGTTTAGTTTGTTTTTAATGTGGAGAAAATCGGATGAAAAAATTTCAAAAAGCACGTGAAGACCTTTCTATGGCAAATTTTTATTCTTCAAAGATGAAGAAAAATTCAAAAAAATGGAGGATGAGATTGGACTTTATCGACGATTACATAAATTATATGAAAGATTTTGAAGACTAAAAAATAAAGCAGGACATAAGCTCCTGCTTTTTGTATAATATTCTTATGAACAAATTTGATGCGACATTTCTTGATGAATTGGACTCTTTTGTCTTTCTATGTGATAAGAAGGGGGCATTTTATTTTGCCAACAGATGTTTTTTGAAAAAATTCGGAAAAGTATCAAACATCAGAGAGATAAAACACCTCTTCTCAGTTGATATATGCGTGTTGGATGATTCTGATATATTGCAGTATTCTCCCGTTGAATCGGCTCTTTTATCAAAAGAACAATATTTTGCGGTTGTTGACTTTGAAGAATCATACAGACAGTTCAGAAAAGTTATCCTCAAAGTCTTGAACAGGGAGGATGATAAAAAACTCTTCATAATTTCTTATGCAGATGATCTCTCAACAATCAAAGAAGAACTGAATGAGCTGAAGACTCAGGCAAATTTGTATAAATTTATGAAAAAAGAAGCGGAAAATCAAACCATAAAAGCTTCTTTGCTTAATCGTGTTTCTGCTTCAATCAGGGATACAATAGATAAGAATGAAATTATAGAAAAATCAATAGAAGAAACAATCTATACTCTCGGTGCTTCTTCTGCAAAATTTTATGAAAATAAAACAAACAAAACTTTTTCTTTTGGCTTAAAAGAAGATACAGCTTTGTTCGGGAATGCAGAGGAGTTGATGACAAAAGAATTTGCCCTCAGTACTGACAGACAAAAACTCTTTGTTTCAGTAAAATACCGTGAAAAATCAATCGGTTATCTTCTGATTGAATATTCTCAGAAAAATAAACTCTGGCGGGATGAGGAAATACAGCTTGTTGTGAATATATGCTCTCAGCTTGCGATAGCAATTAATCAGGCTTATTTGTTTGAAGAACTTGATAATACATTGAAAGAACTTAGAGATACACAACTTCAGTTGGTTCAGAGTGAAAAAATGGCATCCCTCGGACATCTTGTTGCCGGCATAGCTCATGAAATAAACACTCCGATAGGAGTTATAAACAGCAATAATGATTTGATAAAAAAATGTGTATTATCTCTCGGGCACAATGAAGAAAATGCAGCTAAGTTCGGGGTTATTGAGAATTCTCTTGATATTGTCTCAAAAGCCGTCGATAGAATAAATAAAGTGGTTAAATCCTTGAAAAACTTTGCCCGCCTTGATGAAGCAGATATGCAGGAGGCAGATATAAATGAAGGAATTTTGAGTACTCTCGAACTCCTAAACCATGAATTCAAGAACAGAATAGAAGTTGAAACTCATCTCGGAGATATCCCGAGGATTAAGTGTCATCCTAACCTTTTAAATCAGGTTTTCATGAATTTGTTGATAAACTCATCACAAAGTATCGAAAAAAAAGGAAAAATAATCATATCCTCTTATCTTGAAAATAATACGCTTGTTTTGAGCTTCAAAGATAACGGTTCAGGCATCAAAGAGGAAAATCTCTCAAAAATATTTGACCCCGGTTTTACAACAAAGGGTGTCGGAGTCGGAACTGGCCTTGGACTTTCTATTTGTTTCAAAATAATCGAAAAACACGGCGGTATCATAGATGTGAAGAGTACATATGGAGAAGGAAGCGAGTTTTTGATAAAAATTCCTGTAAAAAATTAAAAAAAATTAATAAATTTTTTATGAAATAAGCTAAAACACAGATAAAAATAAAAAAACAATTATCTTAATGACTAATATAACTATAGACAATTTCTCAAAATATGTTATTATATAATATACAGACACATTAAGTGTTCATTCTACGTTTAATCACTCTACAGAAAAAGTTAACAAAATTTAAAAAAACAAAAAAAATATGGCAATAAAATCAAAAAAAAATACTTTATAGATATGAAGGTATAGTGAAGGTTGATGAATGTTTTATGAGTTTTTTACTCTAATGTTTGTCGGCTGTTGTTAATGGATAACAAATGTCGGAGGAAAATTTTTAATGACAATTAGTGTTAATAGCAGAAAAAAACAAGTAAAAAAATCATTTGAAGACTTAATTAAAGAATTGCAAACAAGCAACTCTGAAAAAGTTAGATACAATGCAGCAAGAATCCTCGGTGAAATGGGTGATTCAAGAGCTGTTGAACCACTAATTGATGTTTTAAAAAATGACAAAAACGGATCTGTCAGATTATATGCAGCAAGAGCTCTCGGCGAACTCGGAGATGAAACAGCTACATGGCCGTTGATTACATCTCTTCGTGAAGACCGCAACGTAGATGTTCGTGTTCGTGCTGCAAGAGCTTTGGGTAAACTCGGCGGTGCTGAAGTCGTTGAACCTCTTGTTGAGGCTTTGAATGATGAAAACTCTCAGGTTTGCATTACAGCTACAGATGCGTTGATTGAAATCGGTGATGTTGCTACGGATGCATTGATTGCTTCTCTTTCTCACGAAAAAGTTAACGTAAGATGCGATGCAACAAGAGCGCTCGGCGAGTTGAACAATAAAAAAGCCGTTGAACCTGTTATCGAAATGCTTAAAGATGAATGGGTAAACGTCAGAATTTATGCTGTTACTTCATTGGGCAAATTAGGCGATCAAAGAGCCGTTCCTGCATTGATTGAAGTTATGCAGAAAGAAAACGAAAACGAACTCGTTAGAGCCGGTGCTGCAGCTGCTCTCGGACTTCTCCGTGACCAAAGAGCATTGCTCCCTCTTAGAGAATTGATTATGAAAGCTGATGAACTCGGTGAACTCGAAGATACAGCTCTCAAGGCATTCAAGAAAATTATGTCTGCTAACTGGCAGAATATTCCTGGTGCTGTAGCAAAAAAACAAAATTCTATCGTTAATAAATAGAATTTTAATAAGTTATAAAATAGAGCGTTTATAGGATAAACGCTCTATTTTTTTGTATTATGCTTTTAAATTTTTGAAAAATCGTATAAAATGATACTTGGCTACATATTCAGGTAAAACAAATGAGCGAAGAAGAGAACAAAGTAGTTTCTTTGAGCGGAGCAAGAGACAAGAAAGAAGAAGTTCATCATAGGGAAGACTCTGTACAGAGTGAGCCACCTGTTTATTGCTCTTTTTGCGGAAGACCTAATACTTCTGTATTGAAGATGATTAAAGGTCCCGGGGTTAATATCTGCTCTGAGTGTACTTTGATTTGTGTTCAGTACCTGATTATAGAAGGAAGTGCTTTATCTGAAGATGCAAAAAAACTTTTACAGATTTTCTGGCAGGGCAAAAAATCATGAGTCTGTCAAAACTTGAACTCCGGGCAAAGGTCATAGATATTATAGACAGGCTGAATATTGATATATCTGATATACAGCATCAAATGGAGTTGACAAAAGAGCTGAAAAATCTTGGAAATCTTGAACTTGTCGTTCATACCCTCCTGAAAGAGCTGAATACGGATGATGAGAACAAAATTCAAAAAGTTTCTTTTTTGCTCCTTGAGATGAACTCTCTTGAATATTCAAAAGATATTCTCTGGGAATATATAAAATCCTCAGACTCTTCTGACAGACTCAAGGAGGCGTCCTGTATCCTTCTGAAATCTCTTGGAGAGCATATTACGGCAGAAGACTTGCTTGATTATATGGATGACCCGCAAAAGCTTATTGATTCAGAAACTCAAAAATTGATGGAAACAGCATTAAGCAATCCTGAAGCACAGGTTGATTTAATTGATTTTATGTTTGCTGTAAGCAAAGAAGAACAAATTTCTCTTATAAAATCTCTTGTATATGATTATCCAGGCGATAGTCTTGCTAATATCTTGAGTACTGTGGCTGAGTCGATAGAAGATGAAAGCGTTAAAGAGTTGTGCATCAATATTTTGAGCGAAACGAAGTCACATAATGCTCTTGGATGTCTTGAAGATATTTTGACTTATTCGACAAATGCAAACTTGCGTAAGCAAGCTTCTCTTGCTTTGAAAAAGCTTAAGCTGCTCGGTATTTCATCAGAAGAAGGAAACTATGGGAACAGAGGCGAAAGAATGTGCGAGGATTCAAAACCGTACAAATTTTTCACGACTTATCCTGATGGTGTAGGAAGTCAGTGCGTTGTTTGCTCCCGTGTTGACTCAAACGGGCTTTTATCAGTTGTTAACACTATTGTTGATGATATAGACGGTGTTATTGACTGCTTTGGCTTTTTTTGTATAACAGAGTTTGATTTTAACAAAATTTTGGACCGGCTTAATAATCAGTCAGTTACTATTGAAATTACTCCTGAATATGCAAAGAAGATACTCTCTGAGGCTGAACTTTTGACAAAGAAGCTTCAATATCCAATACCTTATGAATACAGCTGCTGGAAGCACACACTTTATGATATACAGACGCTTGAGGCGGATATTGACGGATGTGTGAAAAAATGGGCTGATGAAATAGTCTTTCCTGATTATAAATCAATAGAGCAGAGCAATATATTCTCAAGCTGGTTTTTTGAAGAAGCAGATAATGAATATTCAAAGAATATGATAGAGGATATTTTTTCGGCTCTTGAGAAAGAAGAAAGTTTGTCTGTTGTTGAAATAGATAATAAAATTGATGAATATTTCCTCAAAATATTTGATGAAAAACAGCTTGGCATATTATTAAATCGAATGAATATATGTGCATATCTTGCTGATATTCAGGAGGATATTGCTCTTCGAAACAGTGTTTCATTTGTTGCAGAAGAAATCAAGAACACAGAAAAAGACTCGTTGAAGGATATTCGTTTTTTGCTTAATATCTTGAGAAAAACAGTGCTGGAAGCATTTTTGCGTGAGTTGAATAAACATAAGACCAATAAAAATTCACCTGCAAATATATTTACAAATTACAAGAAAAATACAGAAAAACTAATTCCTGAAGATAAACTCAACTTCATGATAGACTTGATGATAGAGAAATGGAGCAGTTATTAATGAGGCGGTATATAGGACTAGATGTCGGAACAAAAAGAATAGGCGTTGCTTTGAGTGACCCTCTTTTGATTACCGCTCAGCCTCTTGAAGCAATTGCCCGTGAACCTGAGGAACAATCACTTTCCCGTATTTCTTCTCTCTGCAAAGAATATGATGTGTTGGGTATTGTTGTCGGTTTTCCAAAGAATATGAACGGTACTGTTGGTCCTCAAGCAGAGGATTGCAAGAACTTTGGTGATAAGATAAAAAATATTACAGGTCTTGAAGTCTTTTTTGAGGATGAACGCCTTACTTCAAAGCAGGCCGAGCAGGCACTTGCTATGCAGGGGAAAAAATATACAAAAAATAAATCTCTTGTTGATATAACATCAGCGGTATTAATATTGCAGCAATTTTTAGATAGAAGGAGTTGAAACATGTCAGAAGAAAAATTGAATGAACTTGAATCAAACATTATCAAAACAGAAGATGAAGACGGGAACATCCACAGCTTTGAGTTGATAGATGTTGTCGCTATGGGCGATCAAGAATACGGTGTGTTGATTTATCTTGATGAAGAAGGCGAACATGACGAAGATGAAGAACAGGAAATTGTGATTATGAAGCTCATCAAAGAGGATGACGGTTATGTCTTTGAGTCGATTGATGATGATGATGAATTCAACAGAGTTGCTATGTTCATCGAAGAAGAATTAAATTCTGATGCCCTTGATGATGAAGATGACGACGAAGAAGAATAAAATATAATTTAGACAAAATAAAAAAGAGAGAAGAAAAATCTTCTCTCTTTTTTGTAATTTTATTTTCGAAAATTACTTGTCATCAAGAGCTGCAACACCCGGCAGTTCTTTTCCTTCGATAAATTCCAAGCTAGCTCCGCCGCCTGTTGAGATGTGAGAGTAATTAGCTTTATCCATATGGAATTTTTCGATAGAAGCAACTGTATCGCCGCCGCCTAGGACGCTTACAGCACCTTTCTTTGTAGCTTCTGCTACATATTGAGCAACTGCTTTTGTTCCTTCTGCGAATTTGTCTATTTCAAATACGCCGACAGGACCATTCCAGAGGATAGTTTTTGCTTGAAGAAGAATTTCTCCGATTTCTTTGTTTGTTTCTTCTCCTGAGTCAACACCCAACCATCCGTCAGGTATGTCGCCCAATTTGATTGTTTTGACGTTTGCAGAAGCATCAAATTTATCGGCAATAAGAATATCTTTGACAAGAACGAGTTTTACGCCTTTTTCTTCTGCTTTTTTGAGAAGATCTTTTGCTACATCGAGTTTGTCATCTTCGACAAGAGAATTTCCGATTTTATAACCCTGAGCTTTGAGGAATGTGAAGACCATACCGCCGCCTACGATAAGAGTATCAACTTTATCAAGCAGGTTATCTAGTACTCCGATTTTTGTAGAAACTTTGCTTCCGCCGACTATTGCAACAAAAGGATGCTGCGGATTTTCAAGCAGACTTCCGAGAGCAGTAAGTTCTTTTTCCATCAAAAGACCTGATACGCAAGGTGATAAATATTTTGTAACGCCTTCTGTTGATGCGTGAGCTCTATGAGCAGCGCCGAAAGCATCGTTTACATAGAAATCAGCCAAACTTGCCAATTTTTGAGCAAATTCAGGATTGTTCTTTGTTTCTTCCGGGTAAAATCTGATGTTTTCAAGAAGTGCAACTTCGCCGTCTTTGAGCGTGTCGACTTTTGCTTTAACTTCGTCGCCTATTGAATCATTCAATTTCATAACAGGACATCCGAGCAGTTCTGATAATCTTTTTGCAACAGGGTCGAGAGTCAAATCAGCGTTGTTGTCGCCTTTTGGTCTTCCAAGGTGAGCTACCAGGATGATTTTTGCTCCCTTTTCCTGCAAGTATTTTACTGTAGGCAAAATAGCTCTGATTCTTGTATCATCAGTAACATTTTTTTGAGCATCCAAAGGAACGTTCATATCAACTCTGACAAGAGCTTTCTTTCCTTTGATATCTCCTAAATCTTTAATGGATTTTTTCATATCAAACATCCTCTATTTATCTTATGCATAATAATTGTACGAAAAGAACATTTATTATTCAATATCTATTATTTTTCGCTCAGAGTATAGAGTTTGTCGAAGTTTTCAATCAGGAGATTTTCGATTACGCTTCTTTGGTCTGCTTTTTTGGTCATTGCATCATAAAGATTTTTGATTGAATATTTTGAAAAATATTCTCCCTGTTCTGTTTTCAGAGATATATTATAAGCAGAAAGCAGAATATCAAGGATTTTATCCAAAGATAGAGAGAAAAACACATCAACCAGAGCAGGATCAAAGTGAGAGCCTCTGTTTTTTTTGAATAAATTCAAGGCTTCATAAATCGGCATTCTACTACGGTAATAACGCTCTGAAGTGATTGCGTCAAACACGTCTGCTATAGCGAGAATTCTTCCGCCAAGAGGAATTTCTTCTCCTTTTAGTCCTTGATAATATCCCGTGCCGTCGAACTTTTCATGGTGAGATGCTGCAATAACAGGAACATCTTTCATTGATTTTTGGAAGTACATTTTTTCGAGAATATCATGTGTTATTCTTACATGCTGCTGGATATGGGCGTATTCTTCTTCCGTCAGTTTTCCCTGTTTGAATAAGACATTATCCTGTACGCCGATTTTGCCTATATCATGCAATATTGCTGAGTACTCTATAAGTTCAATTTTTTCCTGAGGCAGATTCATCTCTTCTGCGATAGCCTTTGAATAAAGGCGGACTCTGTTTGAATGACCTGCCGTTATACTGTCACGGGCATCTATAGAGGCGGCAAGCGTATCAATGAAGCTTATGAGAGATTTTTTTTGCTCCTCTAAAAGCATTTTTTGCTCTTCGAACAATCTTGCATTCTCTAATGCAATCCCTGCATTTGAACCTATTGTGAGAAGAAGGTCTTCGTCTTTTTCAGAGAAAATTTTATCGCCCTTTTTGCCTAGCATCTGGAAGACACCGACTATTTCATGGTTTATGTTTCTGAATGGCATACACAGGATGGTTTTTGTTTTGTAGCCTGTTTGTTTGTCGATTTCTTTGTTAAAACGGTCATCTTCATAGGCATTTCTAATGTTGACGGTTTCGCCCGTTGTTGCTACATATCCTGCAAGACCTTTATTTGCAGGAAATCTGAGTTCTTTTGACTCTATGCCGAGAGCGATTTTTGAGTAGAGTTCATTTTTTTCTTTGTCGTACATAAAAATAGTACATCTCTCTGCGTCAAGAGCTATTTTTGTTTCTTCTGCTATTCTTTCAAGCAGTTCATCTATGTTTGTTGCAGCAGAGATAAATCTTCCTATTCTCAAGAGCGCAAAGAGAGAGTCTTTGTAAGTTATATCAGACTGCGTAAGAGAACCGAGCAGATTCATTGTTTCGAGAAATGCCATATCTTCGCTCGAAGATTGTTCTTTGTTTGAATTTTTATTTATTATATTCGCCCACTCATCTTTATCCGTTTCAAAAATCAGGTCTTCTATTTTTTGAGCAAGAATTTGCAGGTCATAAATCTTTGCAACCTCAAGAGCTTCTTCAAGACTTGATAGTGCCATTTGGTGGTTATCTGAGGCTCTATATACATCTGAAAGATCCGTATAACATTTTATCAATTCGATGTTGTTGTCGATTTTTTTGTATAACTCGATTGCCTGATGCAGGTATTGCAAAGATTTTTCGTAATCTTTCAGGCAGCCGTAAATCTTTCCATAGAGCCTGTATGTAATTGCATGTTCTCTATCCGTTGTGAAAAACGGCTCTATATCCTGTTTGAGGATATTCATTGCTTCGTTGTATTTTTTTTCGATAATAAAGAGTTCTATCTGGGTGCAGCAGTTATAAGCTCTGAGTTTTGGATTCATTTTATCGTTAAATTCTGCGAGAGCCTTTTGATGTAAAACCATTGCATTTGTTGTATCTTTCATTGAAAGATAAACATTTGCCATCTCATCATATATTCTGCTTTTCAATGCATTGTCATTGAAACACTCAGCTGCCTCAAGAGCCATATTCAAATACTCAATAGCTTCTTCATTATTTTCGATATTTGCAAAATATCTTCCAAGCATAACAGCTGTTTTTGCTATTTGAAACGGATTTGTTTCATGATTTTTTTTAATTTTTATTGAGGAGATGAGTTGTTTTTCAGCTACTTGATACTTTTTCTGGCGAAGGTTATACAAAGCAAAGTCATCAAGAAGTTTTGCATATTCGCATGTATCTTTTTGAGTAATCAGCTCTTCTGCTTTTTTGAACAGTTCAAGAGCTTCTGTCTGATGATTTTCCTGAAATTCTATAATTCCGTTGTAATGCAGCAGCATTGCCGTGAGTTCTTTTTTATCAGCGGATGGAGTTGTTTCAATAAGATATTTTGCATCGTTTATAAGCGTCAGCGCTCTAATTATTCTGTCAGGATATTTTTTGTAGTTCAATAAAGCCAGCTCAAGCAGGCATTTTATTGTTTCGTTGATGTTGTTTATTTTTGAATAAATTTTTTGAGCCTCTTCTACTGCTTTGATTGCACTGTCATAGTCTTTTGTGTTTCTGTATATCTGCGCACAAAGCATAAGATTGTCGGCTTTTTTTACCGAATCTGTTTCCTGTTGATTATTGTTTATTATATCTTCCAACACCAAATTTTGCATGACCTGGGGCATATTACTCGCTCTATAAAAAGGACTCCTGACTCATATTATACAATATTTCTTTAAGAGTTGTATAGTTAAAATAACAGAAAATATTCAAAACCTATTCCACATAATGGTTGATATTCTCAAATTTTTTTGTCATATGCTATGATAAATAAGTTTTTTCGTTTATAATAAAATAACGGAAACATACAAGCTCGGGGTTGTTATGAATATCTGGAAATCGTTTGAAATATTCAATTCTCAGGCTATAGATTTTATTAAAAAGAAAATAGTTCAATTTATATATGTCGAAGGGTCTAATTTTATTACCGACGGATTTTTTATGCAGGCTCATATAAACAACAAAGAAGACAAAGTCCAGATGTATGTTTATGATAATAAACTATATGGTTTTTTGACTTCGAGCTGGCAGAGGCTTACAAAAAAGAAATAGTCAATGAAAATTACATCAGCGGAATACATAAAAAGTTCTCCGGATATAAAGAGTGCTTTTGTTCATAATTTGCCTGAGATAGCTCTCATCGGACGCTCAAATGTCGGTAAATCGTCATTTATCAACTGCTTGTGCTCAAGAAAAAGTCTTGCAAAAACGAGCAACACCCCGGGCAAAACAAGGCTTTTGAACTATTATCTTATTAATAACTCTCTTGTTATAACCGATATGCCGGGGTATGGATATGCAAAAGTTTCTCAATCAGAGCAAGAAAGATGGCGGAAGAATTTTGAAATTTATCTGACGAAAAGAGAGCAGTTGAGATTTGTTTTCCATCTTGTTGACGGGAGATATGAAATCCAGAAGAATGACCTCCAGATGCATGACTGGCTTGTTTATCATGAAATTCCGTGTTTTGTTGTGGTGAACAAAACTGACGGGGTGAAAAATTCTGATTTGAGCAAACATCTGAAAATCATCAAAACGGAGTTTGATTCTGAACCGATAGTATTCTCTTCAAAGACCGGAGTCGGGAAAGATAAAGTATTTTCTCTTATTCAAGAGATATTATAAAATATACAACATTTAGATGAGCAACATTTGAATATAATAATATACAATATATCAATAACTTACAGCAGGTGAAGATATGTTTAGAAGATCTTTGCGTAGAGAGAAAATAGAGGACCTCGGACTTTTTCTTCCTCAAAATGAGGGGATATCCGATTCTATTTCGAAAAATTGGACAGAGCAGGCTGTTTTTTGCTATCAAATAAACGGCAACTGCGATATGTGCGATATTGGCAGAGGAAATTATTCTTTTGTCTGCCAGATGCATAAAGTTGTGAAAAAACTTGTCAAAGAGGTAGGGCCTCCGCCTTCTGAGCTTGATAATCAGCAGGCCGATTATATGAGTGCTTAGTTTTTATAAAATTTTTATGCTGCTGTTTTACCAGGGAACAGTACTGCCGGGATGGTTCTGAAGAGAATTGATATATCAAGACCGATGTTCCAGTTGTTGATATACTGGTAATCAAGACTTACTGCTTTATCAAAATCTTTGATTGAAGAACGTCCGCTGACCTGCCAGAGTCCTGTAAGTCCCGGGAGGGTGGCAAATCTGACGTAGTGCCAGTTTTTATAAGATTTTAACTCTCTGCTCAGACATGGTCTTGGACCGATGAGAGACATTTCGCCTTTGATGACGTTTATGAGCTGTGGAAGTTCATCGATTGAGTATTTTCTGATGAATTTTCCGACTTTTGTAACTCTCGGGTCATCAGCCATTTTGAACATGCCTTCGTTTGTTTCATTATATTTGAGCAGGTCTTTGAGTCTGTCTTCTGCATTCAAATCCATGCTTCTGAACTTGTACATATAAAATTCTTTTCCGAATCTGCCTACTCTTTTTTGTTTGAAGAGAGCCGGTCCTTTTGATTCGAGTTTTATTGCAATTGCTACAATTGCAAGGAATGGAAGAATAGCCAGCAACCCCAAAGATGCGCATGTGATATCAAAAAGTCTTTTAACTATCCACTGGAAAGGTTTTTCGCTCTTCGGACAGAAATGTGTTGATAACCAGAACGGTTGGTCTTGAAGATGGTTTTTGTTAATTTCAATCCAATTAATTACTTCTCTGATAGAAGATAAACTGTTTTTTTTGTTTCTTTTCAGTTTTTTAATAAGCAGTTTTTCCAATTTCTCAAGTTCCTTGTGGTTATCATTGCTAATCTCTTCTTATATATATAAAAACCGCAAAGATAGAATTATTCACAGTTTATGGGTAAAATATTAAAGAATTTTTACAAAAGTTTATAAAAAATCGAATAGTGTTAGAATGTATATTAACTGGGGAAAAGTGTGGGTGAAAAAGGTTATTATGAAAGCATTTTTTAGAATATTATTTTTATTGTTTATATTGATGATGTCATCTGCTTCAGATGTTTTTGCAATAGAAGATTTACGTCCTGCCGTTGATTTCAAAACCGTAAATTTGAAAGGCGGGGTATCTCTAGATAAAAACTTTGTTTCAAGAAAATATATTCTCGGACCTAATGATGTAATTTCTATAAGTGTAATTGATGCAGAAGAGTATGATGCAAAGTCGATAGTCATACCTCCTGACGGGATAATCACTTATGGACCTATCGGAGAGATAAATGTCGCCGGGAAAACAATAAGCGAAGTAAATGATATTATAACCGCAGCACTTGTTTATTATTTGAGGGATCCTAAAGTTACCATAACGCTTTCTGATACAAAATCTTTTATGA
This sequence comes from Candidatus Adamsella avium, assembly GCA_904420445.1. Taxonomy (GTDB): domain Bacteria; phylum Cyanobacteriota; class Vampirovibrionia; order Gastranaerophilales; family CAJFVJ01; genus Adamsella; species Adamsella avium. Next base: position 217,139 of record CAJFVJ010000002.1, read on the forward strand.
TTTATGTCAGCGGGGCTGTTATGAACCCCGGAAGCTATGAAATGAACACGAACACCCAGCGTCAGGCATCATATAATACTGACAGACAAATCAGGTTGGAAAGGTCTTCTCCGCTTTTATCAAACGTTCTTGTCGCAGCAGGCGGTGTTCGATATGATGCTGATTTGGAGCATATAAAAATCAAAAATTCTTCTGATGGTTCAGAGTTTGAGGTAAACTTATTTGATTTGTTGGAGGGAAATACAAATCAGGATATTTACCTTATGGCAGGGGATTCTGTCATTGTTCCGAGTGTAAGCACTCCTCTTGCAGTGACTGATGCCGCTTATAAAAAGTTTGCCGCTGCGTCTTTTTCACCGGGCTCTATTCCTGTTAAGGTTTATGGTTATGTTAACAACCCCGGGTTGGTTATGTTGAATTCAAATTTATCTTTGAATATCAATTCTGCTATTACACAAGCAGGCGGGTATTTGACAGATATAGCTTATGCTCCGAAATATGTCTTTTTGAGCAGAGTTGATGAGAATGGTATTCTTACAACCATCAAAGTTGACCCGAAACACAGGGATTTCATGCTCCGTCCTAATGACATTGTATATGTTCCTGAAAAACCTCGTCCGCTTGTTGGAAAAGCATTTGACTATGCTACAAGAATTTTGACGCCTATCAGTATGTTTGCTTCAATGTACAATGGATGGGCCATGATGTTTAATCCTACTCGTTTTTACAATGTGGTATCTCCTTAGTCATGAAAAGCAGGCTGTTGAATATAGACATAGACTTATTTGATGACGAGGAAGAGGTTTTAGCTCTGTTATCAAAAGATATAGACAGCGGGCGAAGTATTGAGTTGTTTTTTCTGAATGCTCATTGTTTCAACTTGGCGCAGAAAGACAGAGAGTATTTTGATATTCTGAACTCATGCGATTATCTGCTTAATGACGGCATCGGTATAAAAATTGCCTCGAAGATAGAGAAACTTGTTTTGAAAAAAAATCTGAACGGAACTGATTTTATTCCGGAGATAGCAGAGATGGCAGCAAAAAAGGGTTACAAAATATTTCTTCTCGGTGCTAAAGATGGGATAGCTGAAGAAGCAGCAGTGAAGCTCAAAGAAAAATTTGAAGGGCTTCAAATTGCAGGAGTACATTCAGGTTATGGTCTTGATGAGAGTGTTCTTGAGATGATAAACAACTCGAAAGCGGATATTCTGATTGCAGGCATGGGGGTGCCTATGCAGGAGAAGTGGATAAGAGAAAATAAATCAAAGCTTGGCAGCGTGAAGTTGTTTGTCGGAGGAGGAGCTATACTTGACTTTTTATCACAGAGGATAAGGCGTGCTCCTTTGTTTATGCGTAAATTTGGTCTTGAGTGGGTATTCAGGTTATGTTTGGAACCAGGGCGTTTGTGGAGGCGTTATCTGGTCGGGAATTTTTTGTTTTTTTATTATATTTTGGTGTTGAAGCTCGGATTTAAAACATGGAGTATGCGTTGATATGTTGCTGAGTGTGGTTGTTTGTACTTACAATCGGGAAGATTATTTGAAGAGGTGTCTTGAGAATATTGTTAACAGCACGCTTGATAAGACTCTGTATGAAGTTCTTGTTATAGATAACAACTCTGTTGATAAAACGAAGGAGATTGTAGAGTCTTTTCAAAAACTAGCCGGGAATATATCTTATTTTCAGGAACATCAACAGGGGTTATCTTTTGCAAGAAACAGAGCTATCAGGGAAGCAAAAGGGAAGTACCTGTTGTATCTTGATGATGATGCACTTGTAAATGCAGAAGGTCTTGAGGAGCTGAATACATTTCTTTCTGAGAATGCAGGTGTTGCAGTTGTCGGGGGGCGGAGTTATATAGAATATGAAAGTGCGAAACCTGATTGGCTGACAAAAAAAAGTGAAGACTGGATAGGGGCATATGATTTTGGAGAAGAAATTCTTGTTGTAAATAAAAATTACAGAAAGAAGCTTGTTCGCTATCCAATAGGGGCATGCTTCTGTGTTGAAAAAGAATTTTTATCATCAATCGGCGGATTTGATTCGAAACTCGGAAGAATAGGCAAAAAGATGCTTGCAGGAGAAGAAACCCTTGTGAACTTCTGGGCTGAGAAAAAACAGCGTTTGATAATATATTTCCCTAATATTTTTGTCAGACATCTCATTCAGCCTGAGAGGCTCAGCGTCAAGGCGTTTTTTGTCATGACTTTCTACAACGGGGTGTCTGATTATTTAATCAGGACGAAGGTGCATTCTTTTTTGAGAAGATTTGGATTTTCTCTCTTCCGTGTTGCCTTTTTGTTCAAGAATATTCTTGAATATTGTTTTTATTCTCTTGTCAGAAACAAAGACAGGGCATTTGATTCGAGATTTTTGATGAATTTTAATTTCGGTTATGTAGTTGCGTTGTTCGGATTTTGCAAAAATGGATAATATTGATATTTCTTTTGTAATACCTGCTTATAATTGTGCAGATTATATTGAAGAGGCTGTTTTTTCGATAATTAACCTCGGGTTGGAAAACTATGAGATAGTTGTTGTTGATGATGCTTCGACTGATAATACGGTAGAAGTTCTCAAGAAGATGCAGGTTGATGCTGTTAGAATATTGTCTTCTGAGAAGAAGGGGGTATCTTCTGCAAGAAACACCGGAATAAAAAATGCAAGAGGGCGTTTTATTTCTTTTATGGACGGTGATGATGAATGTTTGAAAAAGTCATTCAAAACAGCATATAATCTGTTGTTAAGCAATGATATGGACGGGATTTATATTGGTATTCCTGAGTTTTGCGACAGTTCTATGGTTCCGTTCAAAAAACAGCCGAAATTGAATTTCAATGTTCAAAATAAGGTGTATTCTCTTTTTGCATCTGAAATTTTTGCGACTGTTCAGTCTTTGATTGTCAAAAGAGAGGTCTTTGATAAGGTCGGGTATTTTTCAGAGGATTTGGATATTGCTGAAGATTTTGATTTGTATGTCAGATTATTTTCAGAATGCAGTATAGAAGTTTTGAACAATCAATACGGTTTCAGATACAGACAAAATCCAAACAGTCTGATGAATTCAAAAGACAGTGAAGAAAAGCTGATAAGAGGCAGCAGGTTTATTGTTGAAAAAATAAACGGCTATGATTTTCATGATAAGAAACTTAACAAAAAAAGGGAGATTCTTGCGTCGTTGAAGTTTTTGGATTTGATTGCAAACATTGCCAAAAACGGGAATAAGATAGGAGCAAGAAAGCTTTTAGGGGAGTTTTGTTTTTCAACGCCGAGGATTAATTTTAAGATACTTAAAAGAGTTGCCAAAATTATTACAATCATATGATAATACCATTAGATATATTGGGGTGAGTACAGTTGGACAGTTTTAAGAAATTATTATCAATAATAAATAAAGGGAAGGGGATAATCATATTATTCGTGATAATCTCCTTAATCTGGTCAGGGGTATATGTTACGTTTTTCTACACTCCGAACTATATTTCGAAGTCAAGATTGTGGGTAAAAAAAGCTACTTCAAAGAATTTTATAACAGACAGCAACTTTGAAAATTTCAACAACGTAGACCCTCTGTCCATGACCGGTAATCCTATTTTGACACAGATTGAAATCTTGAAATCAAGCCAGATGAATGACAGATTGACAAAGTTTGTTGATGCTCATTATCCGGAGTTAAATCCTGAGAAGAAAATACTTGATTTCAGCAGCAGTTTGAAGATAAAAAACAAAATCGGTACTGATATTATTGAGCTGTATTTCACGTGGAATGACCCCGAGGTTGCTCAGGCTCTGTTGAAGGAGATAGTTTTTCAGTACAAGGATATAGTTACCGAAACAAACAGAAACAACATCAAGAAAAGACGGAAATACATCGATGTCCGTGTTGATGAAATAGAACAGGAGCTTGATAAGGTAAGATTTCAGATAAAACAATATAAAGAAGCAAACAAGGTTATTATTGTTGATAAAGAAGCAGAAGAACTTGTTGTCAACAAAAATGAACTTTTGATTTTGCTCACAAAAGCTCAGATGGAAAAAGACGGTTTATCAAGAGAAATTTATTCTCTGCAGAAACAGCTCGGTGTCAAAAATGCTGATGTTAAGGATATGCTTATCGGCTATGATAACAAGATTTTGATAGACTTGCAGGCAGAGTTGAACAGAGCTATGCAGGAAAAGATAGAAAAACAATCTATCTGGGCTGATACAAACCCGAAACTCATTGCTATAAATGAAAAAGTTGATTATCTTACAGAAAGAATAGCTGATATAAACGGGAAAACAATTCAGGGTGCTTTGAAAGTTTTTGACCCCGTTAAATCAGAAGTTGTCAGAAACCTTGCGGCAAGGCAGGCTGAATATCAATCTCTTGTAGCGCAGGAGAAGGCTGTTCGTTATTCTCTCGAGAATGTAGCTTCAACTTATGATAAATTGCCTGAGGTTGAATACACTTTGAATAATCTGATGCAGAAAGAGAAAAATTTGAGTCTTGCTTTTGATGAGATGAAGCTTAAGCAGATGGAAGCCGCATTGAGTGAAGCTGATGTGACAAGCAACATCTTTGATATAGATCCTCCTACATTTTCAAAAGAACCGATTCCGCCTACCAGAGTGCAGTATGTAATTTTATCCGTAATATTGGGATTGTTCTTCGGATTTGCGTTTGCTATGTTGAAAAATGAGTTGAATGATGAGTGTGACAGCATAGAAGACATTGAGGATATTACAAAGAAACCGATAATCGGTTCTATCCCATGGATAAATGCAATGGTTTCAGAGCAGGAGCGAGCCGATTTGCTTGCAATATCTTATCGCAACATTGTGAACAATTTGTTGTTCGGAACGCTCAAAAACAACACGAAAGTGATTGCTTTCACATCTCCTTTTGTTAGGTTTAATACAAGCGGGACAATATTTGACCTTGCTCAAATTCTTGCTATGCAGAATTATCGGGTGGCTTTTCTTGATAATAACTTTAGAAACCCGAGTGTTGCAAATACGAGAGGAATTGAGCTGACAGAGAATTTCTCTGATACTCTAATCAGGATTGAAGCAGCTCTAAGCAAGAAACTGCCTGATGAAGATATCAAAGTTGATGTGAAAAAATTTGCAACCCAGCTCAATAACAATTTGTTTGTTTATGCTAATAAAGATTTGGTTGATGACCCTTATGCGTTCTTTTCTTCTGATGCTTATGCATTTTTTATCAACAAAATCAGGAAGGAGTTTGACTGGGTTATTGTTGATACGCCATCAGGCATGCTTCCTGTTGAGTTTCCGATTATTGCGAGATTGAGTGACGGTGTAATCTTCCTGCATTCGAAAAAGATAAAACAATCAAAACTCAAATTCATAACCAAGATGTTATCGAGTTATTCAATTAATTTGATAGGTTCTATCATCAGAGAAGATGAAAAATCGTTTGTTTCAAAGATGTAAGAAATATGTTTCAAAACAGATATATTAGAATATTGCTGATTTTGGTGTTGGGAATTATTATTCCGAGTGTTTTATTCGTTGTTTTTCCTGATGCCATAACTGATGCCGGAGGATTTATTACTGCTGATAATCTGATAAAAGCTGTTGTGGGAGTTTTATTTCTGTGCGTTTATTTTTATATTTGTATGCTCGGTGCGTACAAGTTTCCTATACTGCCATTGGGGGTATTGTTTTTCTATCAGATATTTCAGTATTTATTGAACAAGTTTTCACCGATTACGTTTAATTATCGTGTTCTTGTTTTGTTGTTTATTATCCCTGTAATATTGATTGTTTGGAATCGGGAACATTTGAAGAATTATTTATATCCTTTTTTAGGAGTAGCGTTATTTTATTTGCTGAATGTTGTTTATGCCGTTATCAATTATGCTCATTCTCCGAATTTTACGTACAATTTGAATTTATATTTGCAGAAGCGGGATCCTCTTTTGCCGACGATTTATTCTATAGATATTTTCATCTTTTTGACCTTTTTGATAATAGGAGTTTATTTGAGTGTGAATCTTGCAATGAAAGAGTCGAAGAAGATAAATTATCAGCTTGCTGTTATTCTTTTGTATTTCTTTATTGTTGCAGCTTTTGTGTCTATTCTCGGATATGTTTCATCAGACCTGCGTTTTGTTGAGGTTGTTTCAGGCATCAAGAGGCTCAAGGGGATTTCTTCGAACTCAAACCTGCTCGGTTTTTTGAATGTTTGTGTTTCGCTGTTTTTGCTTAGATTTTTCTATTTTTCGAAGGATGAATTTTTGAAAAATCTGACAAAAATCTCGCTTTTTTTGATTTATATAACAACTATTTTAACTTTCTCCCGTACGAATATTGCGTTTTTGTCGATGGTTTATTTATTCAATTTTGTAGTGTTATCAAAAGACATTCTTCACACAGCTTTCAGGGTATTTGGTTTTGTATGTGTGCTTGGTGTTTTGTTTTTTACGATGGATTTTGTTTTTTCATGGGGGATTGTTGATAGGATGCTTACCCGTTTTGCTGACCAGGAGAGCAGCAACTACCGTCCAATGCTGCTTGAATATCTGTTTTCGCAGCAGGGATTTGATTTATCCATAATTTTCGGGCATGGCATAGGCGCATCGAGCAGCACGTTATTCACGCTGTTTTCTCAGCGGTTTGATATAGCCAATTCTCCGATAATTTATCACCCGCACAACTCCTATGTTCAGATTTTCTTTGACTACGGGTTGTTAGGGGTCGTTTTTTATTTTTCGACGCTTTTTTCTATTGGGTGGAGAGCCTTCAAAAATACTCTAAATTCACGCTTTATGGATATTAATTCATTGCTTTTGCTTGAGCTTGTAACTTTTTCGCTGGCTGCGTCGTTAGTTGACAGTTATTTGCTGAATGTTGAGATTATTCCGTTTTGGATAATTTTGGGTATAATGTATGTAAATTCGCTGATTGTTGTGAGAAAAGAACATGCCAAAGCTTAGTTATTTGTGTCCTTTGAACATATTGAGAGCGCTTTATTTGAATTTAAAATTCAACAAAAACGTTGATTTAAGCAGATTGATTTTGACAAACAAAGATGTAGAGCTGTCTTTAGCAAGTTCTTCGAAGATTGTTTTGGAAAAAGGCGCCCGTTTGAATTTTGGTTTTTTTACGCATATTTTTTCGAAGAGAAGAAACTCCAAACTTATTCTTGAAGAAGATGCTTCTTTTGTCTTGACAGGTAAGGCGATGATACAATCAGGAGCAATGATTTTTGTCGGAAGAGGAAAAACTCTCAAGATTGGCAGGAGTACTTTTACGTCTAATATTAAAATTCTTGCGCATGATGATATAACTATTGGGGATAATTGTATTTTCGGGTGGGAGTGTCAGATTTTTTCAGGCGACGGGCATCCGATTTATCAGGAAGAGAGCATAATTAATAAAGACGTGCCTGTTGTGATAGAAGATAATGTTTGGGTCGGGTCAAGAGCTTTAATTTTGAAGGGAGTAAGAGTAGGTAAAGGTTCAATAGTAGCAGCCGGGGCTGTTGTTACCAAAGATGTCCCGCCGAATTGCATTGTAGCAGGCAATCCTGCAAAAGTTGTGAAGGAAAATATTTCATGGAAAGAGTAGACAATCCGAAGATATCTGTTATAACTCCTTTGTTCAACGCCCGAAAGACAATCAAAAAGACAATGTTGTCAGTGCTCGGGCAGACATTCAAAGAGTTTGAGTTTATTATTGTTGATGATGGGTCGACAGATGACTCGGTAAGTATTGTGAAATCTTTTGATGATGATAGGATAGTGCTTTTGCAGCAAAAAAATGCCGGCGCTTCAGCAGCCCGCAACCATGGTATAAGAAATGCGAGAGCTGATGTTATCGCATTCATTGACTCTGATGATTTATGGCACCCTAACAGGCTTGAGCATGATTATGAATTGTTTGTTAACTCGGAGTTTGATGAGAAAGTTTTGCTCACGAATTTTTATATGATGAATCCAGACTATGAGATTGTTCACTTCCCGCCTGAGCAGAATTTCAACGGGCTGTTGAGAGAAGTGAAGTACTTTCACCCGTATTTTTATAACCCCGGTGCTTCGATGATGAACAAGTCAGTGATAGAAAAAGTCGGATATTTCAATGATAAATCAATGCATCATGAGGATTATGAGTTTGCACTCAGACTGATAGATAATTTCCCGTTTATCTATTCAAAAGAGAGGCTGTTTTATTATCTGTATGATATGAACTCGAAGAGCAAGCGTTCGTTTGATGAATATGATTATTCAAAGTCGCACCTTGCTATTTTGGATAAATTTTTTGCAACAACAAAAAATGAGTATTCTCAAGAGTTTATTGAACAGGCTCGTGAGCAGTGTCTGCGAACACAGATTTTTTCTCTCTTATCTTTGAAGAATAATATCAAAGATTCGAAAAAGTTGTATGAAGAAGAATTGCATAATAAAAAAGCCTTTGCATGTTCTGCAAGAGGCTTGTGTTCAATTTTGTCTTTTGTTTTAGGGATTAATCTTGTTTTGTTTTCAAGGTTGGTTATTCAAAATTTGTATCGGATTTATTTCAAATATATCAGGAGAATTAGGATTAACGAGCTGGTGAAGGGACTCTTTGAGGAAGATTAGCATAGCTGCTGTTTGATGCAACCATTGTTTGAATAGCGTCTCTGCCTTGATTTCCGAATCTTTCAGCAAGAGTATTTTCTCTGACTACAAGCGGATGAGGATTGTTTTTGAGAGCAGGGTTGCTTGCTGTAACTTTTATCCAGAATTTAGCTTCATTGCAGTGAGCCTGTGTTTCTTCATCAATAGAGGCACCGTATACAACGTTCTGGTGAGTTGCTTCATGAGCGAGAAGTGCAGCCAGTGCTTCAACAGGAGCGCTTTTGTGTTTGTTATCGATGAAGATATACTGGTTGTTTCTGCTATCTTTTGCAGCAAGCGCATTATATCTCATATAAGCTGGTGACATCATAGCCAGGTCAGTAAATTTGATTTGGATGTTTTTTCTTACCAAAGTTCTGACTGTAGCGCCTTCGCCGTGTGCATCAAGAACCATAAGAGCTTTTTGAATTTTGTAATCAGATGTGATTGATTCATAAGCAGCTTGAGCTACATTACCAAAAGAAGCCAGAATGACAACAGCCAAAACAACCAGACTAAACATAACCTTTTGCATTTTAATAATCCTTATAAGACAACAGACAATTGAAAAGTGAATTTTTTAATTCGTATGTTTTTTTTATCGGACGTATTTTTGTTAACTTTAGTGCTGTTTACAATAAAAAAATAAAATCCTTGCTATCAGAGGGTTTGAGTGTTTTACAAATCGTAATATACTGTTTTTATCCTCATAGGGATATATCTGAAAAGATTTTTTGATATAATCAAAAGAGGAGTTTTCGAGGATATTAAGATGATAAAAATATTGAAAGATTCATGGGGGCTGACGAAGAATAATCTGGTTCTTGCGTATCCTCTTATATTTTTCTTCTGGATAATCTCCATGCTTATTCCTTCAATAGGCGGGGCAGAAATCAGATCTTTGAAGTTTGGAATTATTTTTGCGAATATAATCGGGCTTGTCGTTGTGTTCTGGAGCGGGTGGTTTGAGATGTTTGCCAAAATTGCCGTTTCATACAAGCAGGATAATAAGACAGCAGAAAAAAAAGAATACTCTTTTGCTTTGATGAAAGAGTTTTTACCAGGTGTCGGCAAGAATTTTCTGCCTTATCTCGGCGGATTATTTTTGTATTTTTTGTTGTTTTGTTTGATATTTTTATGCGCCGGTCTTATAGGGGTGAAGTTGTTTGGCATTCCTCAGGTTCCTGAAAATCTGACGGCTGTTTTCTCTGATAAGCAGGCTTTGTATAAGTTCTTATCTTCTCTATCTGAAACCGATAAATTAATTTATCTGAAATGGAATATGCTCACAGTGTCTGCAGGTGCTTTCTTTTCTCTTATTACTATGCTCTGGGCGCCGATGATTGCTTTGTGTTCTCTCAATCCTTTGAAAGCTTTCTTTTTAAATTTGAAACTTATGTTCAAAAAGCCGCTGCAGGTAATTTTGTTGTATTTGATTTATCTCGGTGCAAATATGATTTTGAGCATTATATCCTCTATAGCGGGGAATAATCTTCTGCTTCAGCTGATTGCAATTACGGTTATGTTTTTGTTTATTCTTTATTATCTGATGCTTTTGTTCGTGTTTGTAGAGGAAAACAATGAAAGTTCTTGCGATAGTAGGTTCGACTGCGTCGGGTAAGACGGCTGTTTCTGTCGAGCTTGCAAAAAAAATAGGAGGAGAGATAGTTTCAGCTGATTCAAGGCTGATTTATCGTGATTTTGACATTGGTACAGCGAAACCTACAGCTGAGGAGCGATGCGGAATACCTCATTATATGATTGATATAATCCCTCCGGAGCGGCTTTACAGTGCCGGAGATTACAAAAAAGATGCCTCTGAGGCGGTTGAAAAAATTATCTCAAAGGGAAGAATACCGATAGTTGTCGGAGGAACTGGGTTTTATGTCCGTTCTCTCTTAGGAGGACTTGATATTCCTGATGTGCCTGCTGATGAAAATTTTCGGGCGGAGATGGATAAATTTGTTGAAGATTACGGCAGACAGGCTCTTTATGACAAGCTTGCCGCAATAGACAAAACAACTGCCGATAAACTTCATTATAACGATAATGTTCGTGTGACGAGAGCTTTAGAGATTTTCCATGCGACAGGGAAGACCATGTCAGAGATTAGTTCAATGTCAAAGCCGCCTTATGAAGTTTTTTATGCAGGATTGAATGCCCGTGATAGAGCTTATTTGTATGATAGGGCGAACAGGCGAGTTGATAAGATGATTGACTCAGGGCTTGTTGACGAGGTTCACAGGCTTGTGCAAAAATACGGTCGGACTCTTCCGATTTTAAAAACTTTAGGTTATAAAGAAATTTGTGAATATTTTGATGGTAAAATATCCTTAGAGGAAGCTGTCGGGTTAATAAAAAAACATACAAGAAATTATGCCAAAAGACAGCTGACATGGTTCAGAGCAAATCCTGAAATTCACTGGTATTATATCGATGAGATGACTCAGGAAGAGATAGTCGAGAAAATAATAAGAGAATACAATGTTTGAATATGATGTGATTGTGGTCGGCGGCGGGCATGCCGGGTGTGAAGCTGCGATAGCTGCAAGCAGGCTCGGAGCTAAAACGCTTTTGATTAGTTTGAATATAGAGAATCTTGCGATGATGCCATGCAATCCTGCGATAGGCGGACCTGCAAAATCAAATCTTGTCAGAGAAATTGATGCTTTAGGCGGTGTTATGGGGATAGCAGCCGATGCGACTTATGTCCAGCTGAAGATGTTGAACTCTTCAAAAGGTCCTGCTGTTCGTGCTCTTCGAGCACAATCAGACAAGAAAGAGTATATGGCTTATATGCGGAATGTTCTAGAAAAAGAACAGAACTTGAGTTTGAAACAGTGTATGGCAACGAAGCTTCTTTCAAAAGACGGGCATGTCTGCGGGGTTGTTGACGAGCTGGGGCTTGAATATTATGCGCCTGCTGTTATTTTGACAACGGGTACATCATTGAACGGGAAAATTTTTATCGGGTTCAAGTCTTTTTCTGCTGGGCGTCTTGGAGAGTTTGCTGCGGTCGGATTATCAGAGAGTTTGATAGAGCATGGTTTTGTTGTCAAGAAGCTTAAGACAGGAACACCTCCTAGGGTTGATTCAAGGACAATTGATTATGACAAAATGACTGTCCAACCGGGAGATGAGAATCCTAGTTTCTTTTCTTTTGAACCAAACAGACCGATTCGACCGCAGGTACCGTGTTATCTGACAAGAACGAACGAAAAAACTCATGAGATTATAAAAAGCAATCTTGATAAATCACCTATGTATGCAGGGTTGATAAAAGGTGTCGGACCCAGATATTGTCCGTCGATTGAAGATAAAGTTGTTCGATTTGCGTCAAATCCTTCCCATCATATTTTTATAGAGCCTGAGGGTAAGAATACCTATGAAACTTATGTTCAGGGATTTTCGTCGAGTTTGCCTGCTGAGGTTCAGCTTCAGATGATAAAGACTCTCCCGGGATTAGAGCATGTGCATGTTCTGAAACCTGCCTATGCCGTTGAATATGATTATATGCCTGCCGTGCAGCTTGAGCATACGCTTATGACAAAGAGGATGAAGGGGTTGTTTTGTGCGGGGCAAATTAATGGAACCAGCGGATATGAAGAAGCCGCTGCACAGGGGCTTCTTGCCGGGATAAACGCTGTCAGGTTTCTCGGGAATCAGGAGATGATTACTCTCTCCCGTGATAGTTCTTATATCGGGACACTTGTTGATGATTTGGTAACAAAAGATATTGAAGACCCTTATCGAATGCTTACTTCACGTTCAGAGTACAGGCTTATTTTGAGGCAGGATAATGCTGATTTGCGCCTTACTCATATTGGACGGGAGGTCGGGTTGATTTCTGATGAGAGATGGCAGAGGTTTTTGGATAAGAAAGATAGTATAGAAAAAGAAAAACAGCGTTTTTTGACACAAAAGATTTCTCCTGATGAGGAAGTTAACTCCGTTCTTGCAAAATACGGCGAGAACATAGACAGGGGTGTCAGACTCTCAGAGATAATCAAGCGTCCGAATATAACTTATGATGTGTTGAAAGAACTCGATTTTGAAACGAAAAGGCTAAATCTTTCAAAAGAAATTGCTGAGCAGGTTGAAATTGAGTTCAAATATGAGGGATATATAAAAAGGCAGTCATTGCAGGTTGAGCAGCTCTCGAAGATGGAAAAAATAAAAATACCCAAAAACTTTGATTTTCAGTCTTTAGAGCATGTTTCTCAGGAAACAAAAGATAAGTTATCAAAGATTAACCCTGTGACACTGGCTCAAGCTGCCCGTATCGGCGGGGTAAAACCTGCTGATATTTCTGTGCTTGCAGTGATGATAGAAACTCATCGGTATAAGCTGAAAGTTTAGTTATATTGTTCTTTGAACTCACGAGCCTGCTCGAGAAGTTTTTGAGCAAAGTTTTTGCTGTCCTCGCTGAGGTTTCCGCCTGCAAGCCATGAGAGTGTTTTGACCCTGCCTTCTTCGCTCAGTGTCGAAACTTCTACGGTTGTTGTATTTTCTTCCTGAATTTTTTGGACATAAAAATGTTTGTGCCCCATAGCTGCGATAATTGGCTGGTGAGTAATGCAGAGGATTTGGTGGTCTGAGGATAGTTTTACCAGTTCTTCTGCAACAGCCTGAGATGCTTTTCCGCTTATACCTGTGTCTATTTCATCGAAGATAACAGTATTTATTTTATCGCTTTTTGCAAATATGCTCTTGAGAGCAAGCATTATTCTTGAGATTTCGCCTCCGCTTGCGATTTTTGAGAGAGGTTTGAAGGGTTCGCCTGGGTTTGTGATTATTAGAAATTCAACCTCATCAGCTCCGTTTTGATTTTTCTCTGTTTTGTTTACTTCTATTTTGAAATCGGCTCTTGGCATCTCAAGTGAGTGGATTTCCTGTTTGACAAGCTTAGAGAGGTGCATGGCAAGAGTCTGTCTGTTTTCTGATATTTTTTGAGCCAGTTTGTCTGTTTCTTCTTCTGTTTGTTTGATGTGTTTTTCTAACTCAAGAATTTTTTCATCAGAGATTTCTATTTCATCGAGCTGGGATTTGTATTTTTCATAGTTCTCGAGTATTTGCTCAAGCGTTGAACCGTATTTTCTGCGGAGTTTATCGAGGAGATTGATGCGTTCTTCGATTTCTTCAAGCAGTTGATCGTTTGTTTCCAAATTTTCAGAATAACTCCTAAGCTCGTCAGCTGTTTCTTTCAGGGATATTGAGCTGTTTGCTATGTTTTCCGCAAGAGGGGCAAGTCTTTCATCAAGATTAGAAGCTTTGGTAAGATTTCTTTCGATTGAATCTAGCAGGCTTATTATGCTGTTTTCGCTGTCATATAGCGCATAATATCCTCCGTAGCTGACTTCTTTGAGTGATTCCGTATTGACGATAACCTCACGCTGTTTTTTGAGTTCATCATACTCGTTGATGTCCGTAATTTTTGCGTTTTCGATTTCATCTATTTGAAATTTGAGAAAATCTATCTGTGACCTTGTTGCTTCTAAGTTTTCTGTTTTATTTTTGTAATCATTTCTCAGCTTCAAGAGTTGAGAGTATTTTTCTTTATAGTCTTCTACGAGCTGTTGATGCCCTGAATCTCCGTAGTTATCAAGTAGATGGATGTGAGTTTTCGGGTTTAGATATTTGTAGGTTTGATGCTGGGAGTGGATATCGATGAGCATGTGCCTCAGCTCCTGCATAAAACTCTGCGTGACAAGAACTCCGTTGATACGTGTTTTTGTCGCATTTTGGGTTATTTCTCTTGATATTATTATTTCATTGTCGAACTCAAGGTCTATATCATTATTTTTGATGAAGTTGAGAATATTTTTATCATCGACTTCGAGAACCATTTCGATGAAAGCTTTTTCTTCGCCTGTTTTGATGACCTCTTTTGATGCCCGTTCACCAAGAACTATATCAACTGCGCCGATGATAATACTTTTCCCTGAGCCCGTTTCTCCAGTGATAACATTAAGACGTTTATCAAAGTTGAGATGCAGTTTGTCGATGAGGGTAAAGTTTTTGATGAAGATTGATTTAATCATACACTTCCCTCCCTCGGTGATACCCCCCAGTGGAGTTTCTGGCGCAATACCGAATAAAAACTGTTGTTTTTTCTATCGATTATAATCAGTTTTGCTTTTTTGGGGTGTTTTTTTATTTCTATTACGTTTTTCTTATCGAGTTCGTAGTTCTTTTGCCCGTCTGCGGTAATATAGAGTTCTGACCAGTGAGAGTCTGTTTTTACCGTAATTTTTTCATCGCCAGGGATAACAAGTGGTCGTGTACTCAGAGAGTGAGGGCAAATAGGCACTATAACCATGACATCAAGGCATGGGGTGACTATAGGTCCTCCAGCTGATAGAGTGTAAGCTGTCGAGCCTGTCGGGGTGGATACAATCAGTCCATCAGCAAGGTAGTCACAGACATGTCTGTCATTCAGATAGAGATAGAGTTTTTCCGTTCTTGCGAGTGCTCCGCCTTTGATTACTACGTCGTTGAGCGCATTGAAGTTGAAACTTTCATTCGGGCTGTCAAATACATTCAGCATCAGTCTTTCTTCTATTTGAAAGTTTCCGTTGAACAGGCTGTCAAAGCCTTCTTTAATATTATCTTTTGAGAGCTGAGAGAGAAAACCCAGTCTGCCGTGGTTTATTCCAAGGACGGGTATATCAAATTGAGCATAGAATCTGGCTATGCTGATGAGTGTTCCATCTCCGCCTATTGCTATGGCAAGGGAGATATCTCGTGAAAATTCTTTTGTTTTCTTGGTTTTTGATGGGTAAAGAGCTTGCAGCTCAACATTAACATCCCTTGATAGCAAATCTTTTTCCGCTTCCTGCGCAATGGTCAAAGATTGTGGGATTTCTGCGTTGTATATTACGCTGATTTTTTCTATGTTAACAAAGTCATTATTTTCTGATTTTATAATCAATTTAGTATCTCGAACGCTTCATCTGCTACACTTTGTATTTTATCATCATCAAGATAATTTGGCTCATCTGTTAAGTAAATCAAATATTCTATATTTCCGGCAGGTCCTTTGATTGAAGAATAGGTGAGATTTTTGGGAAACAGATTGATGGTTTTGGCGTAAGAGATTACCGATTTTATTACTTCGATGTGTACTTTTTTATCAGTGACAACACCGTTTTTGCCGATTTGTTCTCTGCCTGCCTCAAACTGAGGTTTGATTAGTGCGACCATTTGTTGTTTTGAGAGCATTTTTTTTATGTTCGGAAGAACTTTTGTGATAGAGATAAAAGACAAATCCATGACAGCAAATTCTGCTTTTTCATCTGTATTGTCATAGATATCTTCAGGCTGGCAGTTTTTTATGTTTGTTTTTTCGATAACTTTTACCCTCGGGTCTTCTCTCAGTTTCCAGGCTATTTGTCCGTATCCGACATCAACGGCATAAATCTTTGACGCTCCGTTTTGCAGAAGGCAGTCCGTAAAACCTCCCGTTGAGGCGCCTGCATCAAGGCAAATTTTGTTTGAAAAGTCTATGTTGAATGATTTGATAGCTTTTTCGAGTTTAAATCCTCCTCTGCTCACATATGGCATGGTTTGGATTTCGATGTTCAAATCTTCTGTATCTTTGATTTGGAAGCCCGCTTTAGTAATTTTTTCTCCGTTAATTTTGACATCCCCTGCCATGATTGCCGCTTGAGCTTTGCTTTTTGTTTCAAAAAGCCCTCTTTCAATCAGCAGGTTGTCGAGTCGTTTTTTTTCCATAGCAATTTTGATATAAATTTTTTACATCGAAATTATACCAAAAATAACGTTGAAAGAGTAAAGCAAAAATTAGGAACTTATATAGCAAATTCCTCCAAAAATTTCCAAAACAACGTCATACTTAGCGTTAGCGAAGTTCTTCAGGCTAAACCCTCAGAATGACAAACTTTTAATAGTATCTGTGGAATTTTCTATATAAATCCCAAAAATTACTTCAGGAAGCTTTTGAAAGTGCTCATAGCCTGAGCATTTTTTGTTCTGCTCAGCTGACCTGCTCTGACAAGTTGTTCTTGAGGGTTTACGCTTATTTTCTGAACGGCAGGTTGTTTAGCCATTTCTTTTTCTTCTTTTCTTTTCTGTATTTTTGCTGTTATTTTCTTTGTCAGAGGAGTTGCAATTACCGGAGTAATGTATCTGTACATAAATGCGAAGCACAGACCAGTTGCTGCGTTTCTTGCAACACCTTTTTTGAGAGCGGCGAAATCACCGTCTTTATAATGTTTTGCTGCCCAATCCAGATATTTTTTGCCTTTTCCGCCTTCATTTGCTTTTTCGAAGGCGTCACCGAGTTTCCCGAACAATTTCAGAATAGGCTTATCAAGGGCGATAGCTCCTGCTGTCGGGATAGCCCAGGTTATGGCGTTGTTTATGGCGAGAGGTTTTTTGTTCTTTTCTTCTATATTTTTATTCGCAAGTGTTTGTATAATATAGAAAGAGCTGAGAACGGTGCTTACACCTATGATACACCCCTGTCTGAGCCAGCCGGATTTTCCTGCGTCGGTAACTTTTTTGATAAATTTTTCGATGCCTTTTGATTTTGCAACTTTTTCCAAACCGAGTTCTACAGTGTCGCTTAGTTTATCGCTGGCTTGTGATAGAACTTTTGGTACTCCTGTGAAGGTTACGTTGCTCTTGTTTCGAGCAGACATGTTAGGTTGAACTCTATTTACTTGCATTAGCCTGCTCCTTTACTTGATTTTGTGCTGTTTGTGCCTGTTTTTCTTCAGCTTTTTGAGTTTTTTTATGGTTCGGGAAAAGAACCTTCATAATCGGAGGAATCAAAGCGACCGTAAGAGCAGCTCTGAACGGAACCAACACCATCTGTGGAGCATATTCAGCAACCAGTTTGAAGTTGTCTGCATATTTTGCCGCTTTTTCCGCTACCTCTTCTGAGGCGTCTTTTCCTGCTTTGAGATAACTTCCTTTCATAAAATCAGGATTATCTTTGAGTTTTTTCATTAATTTTTCTGCGCCTTTTTTGATTGGCGAGGTAATGGCAACAGTGAAGGCATAACCTATAGATGCTGATGCAATGCCATGAACTGCCGCATACTGTGTATCTTTGTCGTCTTTTCCTTTCCCTGTTGCGAGTATTGTTGCGGGTCTAAGGACACCTGCAAGAATCAGAGCTGAAAATGCTTCGACCATTGCCTGACTTTTTGACATCTTTGCAAAGCTTAAAAACGGTTTGCTGGTCAATATTTTTTGACCGATATTTCCTTGAAAGCTTGTTGTGTCAGCATTTGTTGTATTTTTTGCACTAAAAAATCCGCTCGTACTCACACTTGCGGATTTATTATTATTTTGCACACTCTTATTTTCAGCTCGCTTAATCACACTCTTAGGGCGATGCTTATAAAATTCTGATTGATGTAGCCTCGTAGTCTGCATATTTTTTATCCACCAACTTTATTCCCTACTACTATTTTAATATCAAACAAGGAAAAATATTGTTAGTTTTGCAAAATAGCTTTACAAAACTTAATAAAACGGCGTTTTACGGTTCTATCAAGACTTTTAGCGTTTTACCCGCTTCTTGCATTTCGAGGGCTTTTTGTGCATCACAAAGGGGCATTTTGGCTGTAATTAGAGGTTTTAAGTCGATTTCTCCAGAGGAGATGAGGTCGAGTGATTTTTTGAAGTACTCTGGAGTATGGTGAAATACACTTATGACGCTGATTTCATCATAGTGTATTCTTCTTGTGTCAACAGTAACGGTGCTGCCTGACTTGCAACCTCCAAAGAGGTGTACGGTTCCGCCTTTCCGGACAAGAGAAAAAACCTGTTCCCATATTTCTGGTAAACCAACTGCTTCTATTACAAAATCAAGCCCTTTTCCTTCTTTGCTGAAGTTTTTGACAAGTTCTTGAGGATTCGGGTTTTCTCTGAGGTTTATAACTTCGTCAGCTCCTGCAAATTCTTTTGCCATCTTGAGTTTGAGAGGATTTCTTCCTGCTGCGATAACTCTTGCTCCTTTTGCTTTTGCCAGTTTTATGAACATGAGTCCGATAGGTCCTATGCCTACGATGCCTACAGTATCTCCTTTATTTATTCCAGTTCTTTCAAATCCATGAACAACATTTGCAAACGGTTCTGTGAGTGCCGCTTCTGCAAAACTTAGAGTATCCGGGATTTTGTAGGTGTTATACTTTGCTATTTGTGCTGGGACAAGCACATATTCAGCGTAAGCGCCGTTCAGAAATTCGAGGTTTTCGCACAGGTTGTATTTGCCTATTCTACAATAATAGCAGTCGTAGCATGGCGCTGAGTTGGCACATACGACTCTGTCCCCCGGTTTCAGGTGAGTTATATTTTTTCCTGTTTTTTCAACTATTCCTGAAAACTCATGCCCGAAGCCTGATGGGATTTCTTTAATTAGGACGGGGTGCCCTCTTCTGAAGGTTTTTATGTCTGTACCGCAGGTGAGAGCCGCTTTGACTTTGACAAGAATTTCGTCGTCGTTTGGTTCTTTTATGTCGACCTGTTCGTATTTCAGGTTATTTGGTCCGTAGAATCTAATTGCATTCATTTTCATATTTTTATGTACGCCTTTAGTATTTTTTTATTCAGTGTATCAGATATTGCATTGTTTATCTTATCGAGAGAATAGTCTTTTGTGAAGCCGGTCACATTAATTTTACCATATTTTAAAAGGGTTAAGGCTTCTTCAAGATCGGAGCATGCCGGAGAATAGCTGCCGAGAACAGTCAGCTCGCGATAATAAATCTGGTTGTTAGCAAACCCTAGGTCGTCATCGGATATGCTTGCAAAGACGAGTATGACTCCGCCGTTTCTAACGCATTTCAAAGCAAGAGAGATTGAGCTTTTGCTTCCTGATGTCAGGAATATTATGTCTGCGCCGGTTTCTTTTGTTTTTGATTTGAATTCAGATGAAGTTTTCTCATCAGAGTCTGATTTGAAGACATTGTCAAATCCGACTTTTTGTGCCAGAGCAATTCTTTCATCGAGAATATCGCATCCGCTGACTTTGGCGCCGTAGCATTTTGCTGCCTGTCCCATAAGAAGTCCTATAGAGCCTAAGCCTATGACCATGACGTTGTCATTTTTCTCTGTATTTGCTCTTTTGACAGCTCTAAGGCAGCAGGCAAGAGGTTCCATGAAGACAGAAGTTGAGTCGTTTAAATTATGCGGTGCGTGGAATACAGTATTCTTGAGGTGGTCTTCCGTTATATAGATATATTCAGCAAAGCCGCCAGGTGTAATATTCGTTTTTTTGAATTTCTCGCACATGGAGTAGTTGTGTTTTCTGCAGTAATCACAGTTAAAACACGGGATGTGATGAGCTAGAATCACTTTATCTCCTTTGTTGAAGGAGGTATCAGAGTTTATTTCTTCGATAATTCCAATAACTTCATGCCCGAGGACTTTGTTTATGTGGGTACCATGCAGGAGTTTTACTATATCAGAGCCGCACAGTCCGCAGCCAATGACTTTTATTATTGCTCCCTTGTCTTTAAGAGTTGGTTTTTGAAGGTCTTTTATGTCAAATTCTTTCAGGTTTTTTACAAGAGCTGCTCTCATTTTTTTTACTCCTCAAACAAAGATATTTTATTTTAAATAAAAATTTTAATCAATTTATATTAAAATGAAAAATAGAATATGGTTACCCTTTTTGAGGAAAAATTTATGGATAAAGAAGAACAGATGAAAATAGTCGAGGAGATGCAGAAGGTTGTTGCCCAGATGAAGCAGGATGATATAGATGATAATCCCGCATCTGCCGATGAATATTTTGTGTGCACATGCTGCGGAGAAGAGAAGTCTGTTGCAGGGTCTGTTATGTATGGTGACGGAGTTGTTTTATGCAATGATTGTGTTCTCCTTGCCGAAGTAGGGCTTGCTCTCGGGAAAATTAAGGATGTTCAAGGTATTCTTGACTCGATGGAAGATGTTCGTTTAGAGAAGATGTGCGAGTTTATTAAACAAGACCAAAAAACTCATGAGAATTGATTTCTTAAAAACTCTTTAAACGAAGTATATGTTTTGATTAGAGAAGAGTGTATAATAATACAGAGATTATGTATTGGAGTTGAGCCGTGCAACTTGTTTCCGTAAATGAACTGGCTGATCAAAAAATTTTCTCTGTTGATTTGTATAATGAAGATGGCGAGAAATTGTTTAGTGCAGGAGAAATTATTACTCCTGGTAAGCTTATGCAGCTGAGGTCATTGGATGCTGTTTATTCAAAAGTTGACGGTGAAGAGGAGAAAAAAACGCTCAAGTCTGCCGGAGAGAATACAGATGATTTGAGTATTCAAGAAAAGGAGAATAAACCTTCTGATACTCTTAAAACCGGCACAAAAAAACAAGAATCATTGCCTGAAGCCGAAGAAGAGGATGAAACTTTTTCAAAAGATGAGTTTTCAACGGAAGAAGATGACGATGATGATGTATCAGATAATGTGTTGGAAATAGAAATAGATGAGCAGCTGTTTAATAAACAAATAAATCTTTATTCGATTATTACTCCTGAAAATCAAATAAAGATGAAAAAAAGTTTCAAACGGGCAATGAATGATTTCAAAAGGAAAACCTCTGTAAAAAAAGTTGATTTATTTTTGAAAAC
Organism: Candidatus Adamsella avium; assembly: GCA_904420445.1. Classification (GTDB taxonomy): domain Bacteria; phylum Cyanobacteriota; class Vampirovibrionia; order Gastranaerophilales; family CAJFVJ01; genus Adamsella; species Adamsella avium. Next base: position 238,348 of record CAJFVJ010000002.1, read on the forward strand.
TAGAGATTTAATCCTCGAAACAATAATCCCCGTATTAGATACAATGATTTATAAGTCACAGTTGAAGATAATAGGTGATTATGATGATATTCACGGTTTGAATGTGGCGATTATGGCTGCTGCTCTGACAATAAAGATGAAAATGACAGAGTCGGAGGTGAATGATATTGTTCTTGCTGCTCTTTTGCATGACATTGGAAAAACCCGTATTGATGAGAGCATATTGAAGAAGACAAACCTTTCAACTCAGGATGTGAACTTGCTCAACCTGCATACTCAAATAGGTTATAAGATTTTGCACAAGGATTTTCATCTTTCGGAACCGATATGCAAAGTTGCTCTTGAACACCATGAGAATAACGATGGTTCCGGATATCCTTACGGGATATCAGGGGATCTTATCGGTTTGCCGAGTCAGATTGTCAACATTTGCAACTTCTATGATAACCTGACTTCTGAACGACTAAATTATCCCGTTAAGAATACCAAAGATGCGTTGAAGATTATACTTGAGATAGGATCCAAAAATTTCTTGTCTGGAATTTTGTATACATTCATAAATATGACAAATTATAATGACTCAAGACCCTTCAAGAGTTTTACGGAAGAGTGATATGAAAGTTGTTGTAATCGGTGCGGGATTAGCGGGGAGTGAAGCTGCTCTTCAACTGGCAAAAAAGGGGATTGAAGTTGACTTATACGAAATGCGCCCTGAAAATACAACAGGTGCTCATAAGACAGAGAAACCTGCAGAGCTGGTTTGCTCAAACAGTCTTGGGTCAAATGATGTTCTTGTGGCAAGCGGTTTGCTAAAACAAGAATTGAGAGTTCTTGACTCAGAGTTAATAAAAACAGCTGATGAAACGGCTGTACCTGCAGGCAATGCCCTCGCTATAGATAGAGAGCTTTTTTCTTCAAAAATAGAAGAGAAAATAAAATTAAATCCAAAGATAAACTTTATAAGAAAAGAGATAAAAAAAATCCCTGATTCAACTACTCCTGTGATTATTGCCGCAGGTCCTTTATGCTCTGAAGAGCTTTCAGAAGATATTAAGAATTTTGTTGATAGCGAATATTTATCTTTTTATGATGCTATAGCGCCGATTGTCGAAAAGGAGAGTCTTGATTTTTCAAAAGCTTTTTATGCAAACAGGTATAATAAGGGAGATGCTTCTTATATCAACTGTCCTATGAATAAGGAACAGTATTTGAAGTTTTATGATATTTTGATTAATTCCCCTAAAATAGAGCTGAAAGATTTTGAAAAAAAAGCAAAATTTTTTGAATCATGCCTGCCGATAGAAGTTCTTGCCTCAAGAGGCGTTGATACTTTGAGATATGGCCCGTTGAAACCTGTAGGTTTGGTTGATGACAGGACAGGGGAAAAAAATTATGCTGTTGTCCAACTCAGACAGGATAATTTGTGCGCAAGTCTTTACAACCTTGTCGGCTTTCAGACCAATTTGAAATGGAGTGCCCAGAAAGAACTTTTGCAATCAATTCCGGGCATGGAGCATGTGAATATTGTCAGATACGGAGTTATGCATAAGAATACGTTTTTGTTTTCTCCGAAAGTGCTGAGAAGGACTCTTCAATCAAAGAAGAGAGAGAATTTGTTTTTCTGCGGTCAGATGACAGGCACTGAGGGCTACACGGAGGCTATAGCGTCAGGACTTGTCGCCGGGGTAAATATGGCAAGATATTTGTCATCAGAAACGTTGATGGAGTTTCCTTCAATGACCATGATAGGAGCTCTTTTGAAATATATAACATATGAAGGGCATGCAACCCTAAACCCCATAAACAGTAACTGGGGTATCATCAAACAGGATGAAGAAGTGAATAAAAAATTCAGAAAAGATAAAAAATTAAAAAATGAATTTTATGCAAAAAGGTCTTTAGAATGTCTGAAAACAATAAAATAGACCTATTCTAAAATTTGTTTGAGTTTTACTTTATTTTTTGAGATATTAATATTTGCTTTTATTTTTTGGTATTTATCATTCAATAACCATGATGAAAGGAGGTTTTCCTTTTTATCTTCTTTTGAAAAGTCAAAAGAAGAAATGTTTTCCCAACTTTGAAAAAGAAAATTCAGAGCAGTTTCATCCATAAAATATCCAATATAAAACTATATTTAAATAATAATGTTTTTTTGAGAAAAAACATTGCTCTATATGGAGTATTTCTGAAATAAATAATTCGGTAAATTAGTTTGTTATTAGTGTATTGTATACGGTTGAAATCCGATGGAAAATAATGAGAAATTAACTGTCAGATAGTTTTTTGTAAAAAAATCTTAATAATATATCTATTTTTGACAAATTTTTTTTTGAGGATTTTTATATATAAATGTAGGTTAGGTATAGGTTGTATATGCAAGTAAGTTCTATAAATAACAATTTGGGAGCAGTTAGAAATCAGTCCAAATCCACATTTGGAGAAAGTTTAACTGAAGTATATCCGGAGTTGAAAGAACATCAAAAAGATGAGCTTTTACCGGATACTTTTTCAGAAAAAATGAGGCTAAAGAAAGAACAGCTTAAACAGCTTCCCGGATACGTATCACGTGGTTTGCAGGGCGATCCTGATGCAAACTTTTTTGAGTTTTTGAAAATAACAAAAATCCCGTATTTTATAGGCGGTCCTGTTCTTGCGCTTATGTTTCTGGCAGGAAAAAACGGAAATAATATTACTGCAAGAAATGCAACAAATGCGGTTACAAAAAGAATAGCTCTCGGCGTTGCAATGTATTATATTGCGGCAACAGCAGCAAAAGCAGTCATTGATATTCCTCTGAAATCTTTCAGAAATATCGATATGAACCAAAAATATAAACATATGGTCGATTTGAGAGCAGATACTCCTCTGAAATTGCCTGATAACCAGAAAGTTGAATATCATAACTGGTTAGAAAGCAAAGATTTTACAAACTTGGGACTTGCCTACAATTACCACAAACCTGAGGCAGAAAAAATTAATTCTCAATTTGATGAAATAGCCAAAAGCTTCGGTGTAGACAGCAAAACAAAATTAAACGATTCAGACACTGTTGTAGGTGAAAAAATCAAAGAAACCATTGCTATGGCAAACGGATGGAAATATATTATTACAGCTCCTTTTGTTATGACCGGTCTTGGACTTTCTTCTCAGAAGAGTTTCCAAAAAATAGGCGGTGATATGAAAGGACACGGCATCTGGAGTGCAATAAAAGGACTCGGTAATAAAAATAAGAAACTAAAAATAAGATTTTTAGAGCTTAAAGCTTCTCTTTCAGAAAACTTGAAAAAACCTATAATCGACTCATTTAAGGAATTATGGGGTGCAAAAGATATAAATGAAGGTGTTTCAAGAACATCAAAAATTCTTGGAAGAACGGCTATTTTATCATCTTTGATTCTTCCTGCCGTTGCTGTTTCAACTATTCTTGCAAAAACCTCTCTGAAAAATCATAAATTCCAGGAACATTCCTCTGATAATAACGGAGGTGTTCAAAAATGAGCAATATGATTATTCAAAATTATACAGCTGATATAATCAGTCAGAGAAAAGCGGCTGCAAGTTCAAATGACCCTTCTATAGCAGCTTTGAGAGTCGGCGCAAAACCTCTCCAGCCAAAAGGCAGATTGATACCTTCAAATATGTGGGAATCAACAAAATATGCAGTGAAGAAACCATTTCAGGAAGCAAAGTTCTTTGTTGAAGCCGCTCAGGGAAAAGGTAATGATTATTCAATAGGAAGAATAAACGACCTTGGTCTGAAACTGGGAAGTCTTGGAATTGCTGCAATTCTTGCTGCCAGCGCAGCATCTCCGTTCAAAAAAGGAATGGAGTTCGTAGGATTTGCTACATGGTTCGGTTCTATGGCTCTTTGGCCGAAGTTAGTCGGTTCAGCTGTTAAATTGACAAAGGGGTTTGACCCCAATCAAAAATATGAAGACAGCTACGGCAGAGTAAAGCCCTTCTTCCAGGATCCTCAATATATTTGCTGGGAACTCTATGATAACGATAAGCTGAATGAAGTAGGTGATAAACTAGGTATTCCGACAAATATAGAAAACAGAGAAGGTGCAATCAGAAGCAAAATGCAGCAAATTGCAACTCAAAGCAATACATGGACTATGTTAACTGCCGGTTTTGCAACGCCTATTCTCTCAAGTTTGCTTGCTGATCAACTCGGCAGCAGAGTTTTTGATCCTGCAGTAGAAAAATTTATGATAGCAAAAGCAAGAAGAGGTTTTGAAAAAGAACCGTCTTTAAACAAAGATTTTCTCTCTGATATAGATGTGACATTGAAAAATACTCAATATATTACAGAGGGTACAAAAGATAATCTTATCAAGAAAATATCCTCATCTATGTTGGGAGTAAAACTTAATGATGAAGTAGGAAAAGAACTTGATCATCTCTTTGACGGTGCTTCAGACAGAATTAAAATTACAAAAGATTTGTATGAGAAAGTAGATAATCTTCTTGGCGTTACAGCTAACAATGAAACTAAAAAAATGCTGGTAGGCTTTATAAACGATCAATTAGCAGGCGAAACAGAAGCATTCATGCCAAAGAAAGAGTTTTCTCGTTTCCTCAAAAAAGTAGTTATTCAATCTACGCCTGTCAAAGATATTGATAAAAGCGTTCTTCTCAGAACTATTGCGGATGAGGTATTTACAGAAAGCAGAGAAATAAAGATTCCTGAAAATCTGTATGATGATTTTAGAAATCTATATGCTGTATCCGGTACATATTATGATAGAAAGAAACGTCTTTTAAAATTCTTATCTGCAACACTTAATGATGTAGACGGCTCAGCTACTGCAAACAATTGGAAGAAGGCATCTTCTCCGTTGGTGAAAGCTCTCGGATTCAGCAATGATGAGCTTCAAATTTTGGCTAATCAAAAAACACCGGCCAAAACAGCTGATGATATTGTGACAAGAAGAATGAAAAAAATTGTTTCTTCTCCTGAACAATCAGCAGAAGCAATCAAAGGCATTGTCAAATTCTATTCTTCTTCAACAGCAAAAGATATGAAACTTGCTCAAGAAGCTTTGAGATATATAGACGGAATGGAAAATATGACATTAAAACAGCTTGGAGAACTCGAACAGCATTCAGGCAAACGCTTTACAACTCTTGCAGGCGGCTTATCAAGATCGTTGAACAGCGATAGAACTCTTGTCGCAAATAAAGTGTTCAATACTCACCTTTCTTTCTCAAGACCGATTACTGCGATGAACATTTTATCAAAGATTTCTGACGGTTCAGATCCTGATATAATGAATCTTGTGAAAGAAGTTTATTCTCCGGTTGATCTGGCTGATAAACAAAAAGTGGCAAATGTCTCAAGAATGCTGAAAGATATTGTCTTCAACAACGAAGATGCTAGTTCTTTCTTCAATAAGTTTGAACAATACGATTTATTAAAACCTAAAGATAAAGAAGGTTTGGCAAGATTGATGGATGTCCTTTTTGCTCCGCTTAAACCTGAAATAAGACAGCAGCTTTCATCAGAAGTTGCTGATCAGATAGATGATTCAAATCTCATAATGAAGGTATTGTACTCATCTCTTGAAAATCCGATTAAACCAGAGTTGAATATGACTTCATTTGATGAATTGAAAAAGGTTAAGAATGTTAAACTTCTTGAGATGGCTAAAAATTACATAGGCCTTGAATTTAGAAATGATTCAGATGACACTATTAAAAAATTCTGGCAATATCTCTCAGATAATGGCAAATTTAAAGACTTCTTTGTTTTATTAAAACAGGAAGCCTCAGATGTCGGCGAGCTCGAAAAACACTCGGATAAATTTGTTGAATTCTTCAAGAAGAACGCAACAAGACTCTGGTGGCAGACAGGTCAAAAGGTAGAAGGTAATACAGAGATGGTTAAAGAATTAACACAAACAGTAAATTCTTCAATGAGCGGATTCAAACGCTTTACTATCAATGATGCTACTATGTCTGCTGGTTTGGGCTTTGTTGATTTTGTCAAAAAGGCAGCAAGTGACACTGTATCATATAAAATATGGTTAAAACGTGCCGGCATGGCTGCTGCGGTATTAACTGGAGTTACAGCAATAGGTATAGCTCTGATGGGAAGAAAAAATAAATTTAATACTGATGTATATGAATATAAAAGGGAAGGAGTAAACAATGCTAAATAATATCTCTTATATTCCTTCTTATTATTCAGGCAATATGTTTCAGAGCAATCTGCAAACAACGGCTCCATCATATCAGACTGTTAGTATGACAAGTCCTCAAACACAGGCATTCTATTCAATTCCTGCCATTACATCATACTATCAACCTCCTGTTCTTGCTGAACAATATAATAAACAGGTTGCAAGTAATGCTTATTCGAATACAGTGCAGCCTGCCGCTGCAACATCTGTTACACCTCAAAAAAAGATGTCACCACTGTTGGAGAATTTTATGAAAACACAAAGACCTGACGGCGTTTCTCAGGTTACTCTCGAACCTCAAAAAACGTCAGCAACTCCATATAAAAATCATCTGAGAACACTCTTCCAGAATAACGAAGCCGTTATTTATGCAATGATACCAAGAACTTTCAACGCAAAAGATACAAACGGTGATGATATAATCGACGGAGGAGAAGAATCGGGAACGTTCCTGAATGCAATAGAACGTCTTGATGAACTGGTAGGATATGGCGTTAATACAATTCATATGCTTCCGATTCATGAACCCGGGATGGAAGTTGCTCTTGGAACAGCAGGTTCTATTTATGCGCCGAAGGATTATCTCGGAATAGACCCGAAACTGGATGACCCGAATGATCCTCGCAGCGTAAAAGAAGAGGCAAAACAGTTTATAGATGAATGCCATAAACGCGGTATAGCCGTAATGATTGACTTACCGAGCTGCGCTTCTGTTGATATGTACAAGGCAAAACCGGAACTGATGGCAACAGATGAGAAAGGAAACCCGAAAACACCGCAGGGATGGGATGACATCAGAATGTTTGACCCTTGGCAGGATGAAGCCAAGAGAACCCTGAATAAAGAACTCGTTGATTATCACAAACGAGTCATCGATCTCTATCAGGAACTCGGCATCGATGGTATCAGAGCCGACGTTGCAAGGGCGAAACCGGTAGAATTCTGGGATGAAATCATTCCTTATGCAAGAAGCAAAGACCCTGAATTTGCATTCCTGGCAGAATCTTATACTTATGAAGATGCATCTCCGATGCTGAATATGCCGAAAGACAGACCGGAAGATTTGCTTGCCGCAGGCTTTGACTCTTATTACGGTCAGTATCACATATTCAACGAATGGAAAACAGGCAAGGAATTGAATGATTATGTCATTGAAAACCTTGAGATGTCAAAGCGTCTTCCGAAGGATAAGTCGTTAATCGGCTCATTTGCAACACATGATGATAAGAGTCCGATGACAAACGGAGGAGCACCTTATTGCAATATGACAACAGGGCTTCAGATGACGCTTCCGATGACAAATCCGTATTTTGTAACAGGATTTGAATCAGGTGACCGTTATGTATATAAATTCAGAGATAAAATCGCAAGAGAATCTGATACGGGCAATCTGAAATACTTTGTACACAACGAAAAACTCGATTTGTTCAACAAATCAAGAAGACCGGGTGGAGAAAATCCTGAAATCGGTGAGTTTATGACTGCTATGTCAAAAGTCAGAAAACAATATAATGATATTATCACCAAAGGGTCTTTCATTCCTCTTGATGAAAAAAGAGGAGATGGAGAAAAAATTATCTCTTATGCAAGAAGTTTGAATGGAAAAACTCTCTTGATAGTAGCAAACAAAGACGTAAATGCCGCTCATAAAGCAAGTGTTACAGTTCCCGGCTTAAGACCGGATCAACAGCTTAATGATTTGGCTCCTGTTTATACAAAAGGTGATAATATTTCAGCCGCAGAAAACAGAGTAGAGTTGGAATTGGCGCCAGCCAGTTTCCATGTGTTTGAAATAAATACTCCAAACATAGAAAAAGAAGCTAAAGGTGTTTATAAACAAAATTTATAGAAATTAATAATAAAATGTAATAATTTCTTTAAAAAACGGCAATTTTTTTTCATGTTTTACGTTATCACAATTATAGGGAAGTGTATAAAAAGGGAAGCTCTATGTTTTATGTATCATCAATAAACGCTGTAAATCCAAATAAAAATAAATCTTTAGCAACAACAAGACCTGATAAAAGACAGTCAATAGGGTTTAGCGGTCATAAGATTGTAGAAAACGACCATGGAGAACGTTTATATAACTTCTATCTTCCTAATGCAAGATATAATGATGCAAAAGTAGAGCTTGTAAGACTTCTTAAAGATAAAAACGGAAATATAATTGATGTCGAAAATATCAATGAAGACGGCACAGGCAGAAAATATCAAATTCCGCTTGATAGAAACAATAAAGCCGTATTCAATCCGAAAGACAGTGATGTTTATCTCGGTTCTGAAGATGACGATTTTATTCTCGGATATAGATTTATCGTAGATGGCAAACCATATACGGATAATCTCCAAAATGCTACTGTTGACGGAGAAACGTACAATATAGCTCAGGGACTTTATGCATCTTCTCTCAAGGGACCTCAAACGATGTATCACGTTGTTCCCTATAATATGAATCCGAAAGGTGAAAATAAAAAGGTCAGAAGACTTGGTGAAGATGACTTTATAGAATTTAACACGAACAACTGGCGTTCTACTCATTATACAAACTACGGCGGTACAATCAGAGATATAGCAGATGCTGTTCCATATATTAAATCAGTCGGAGCAAAAAATATCATGACAACTCCGCTGTTTGCATCAGGTCCTCTTCCTATAGGATATTGGACAAATAATGCTTATCAGCTGAAACCGTCGCTCGGTACCGAAAAAGATTATAAAGACCTTGTCGTTGATTTGTATAAAAACGGAATGGGTTTGATTCTTGACGGTGCTTTTGTCAATGAAGGTTTGGAAGGAATACACCTTATTGACGTTCATAAATATGGTGCAAATTCTCCGTATTATAACTGGTTTGAATTTTTTGGCAACGAAAATGAACCTATAGGATATGGAGTTTTACCTCTTGATGAAACAGCTAAAGATAACTGGGATATAAGAATTATCAACAGTCCTCGAGTTTGGAATGTTGATGAAAACGGTATGCCAAGAGCAACACATGGTGCAAAAAACGAAAGCTATGACCCGACACAACCGACTTATATTCAGCTCTTTGACAGAAGATTGACCTCTGTAGAACAACTCGACAGACAAAAATTATTTGATAAATATGATATTGCAAATGTTGAAGATCCGAATGAAATAAAAGACTATATGGATGGAGTACAACCATATAAATTTCAGGTCTCAGCAGAGGAATTGGAACAGAAATTCAGAAAATATGAAGATGCTGATGAGTTCAAATATTCTCTTCTCGATTGGGATAAATTCTCATTGACAACTTCAAATAAAGATAGAAAAGCCAATCTTTGGGTCGGCAACAAGGATATTGCAAAATTAAGATTTATGACTCCTCAAGATAAACTTGCCGAGATATATGAAAATGCTGGCGGAGGAGAATCAGGTGCTCTGAAAGTTGCAGCCGTCAAAAAAGCTGAAAAAGAAGTTCAGGATTATATTGTCGGTATAGGCGAATATTGGACAAGAAAAACTTCAAATATTATTAATTCTTATAATGCCCAACAACTGCAGGGCGCAAAGACGGTTGATGAGTATAAAGCGAAAATCAAGGAAGCTGTAGAAAAAGGAAAACTTCCTCAAAGTGTTTTATCTCTCTCAAATCCATCAGATAAAACTCTTGAGAACTATATGACCGGTGATTATGATTATTACAATATTCCGGCTCCTGTTGCTTCTATCGAAGAAGGTCTAAAAGCCTTTCCACTTGAATCTATAGAATTTTCTCCTGAATTGACATCAATTCTCGGTTCACCTGTCTTTAAAAAACTTGCTGAAGATAGAATTTATAACGGTGCACTTAAAGCAAAAACAATAGAAGTACTGGGGATGCTTGACCGTTCAGATAAAACAGGACGCAGACTATTATCAGGTGATAGACTGAATTATAATAACGCAGAAGTCTATGATTTGATTTCTGATGATATTACAAAATTTCTTATCGTTAATGCGTTGACTGATTCATATTTTGATAATGATGACCATCAGGATGTACAGAGATTGAATCAAATAAGTCTCAATAGTCTTGATATTAAAGGTTCTTCTCATGAAGAAGTCGCAAGAAAACTTGTCGCTAGATTGGAAGAAGGTTTAAATTCAATAAATATAAACAAACTCCAGCCTTATGTCGAATATCTTGAAAAAGATGTTATTAAAGGTGCTAGTGCCGAGGATTTGAGAGTAGCAAAACTTCTTTCTGATAAAGCTCAGGCAGGTCTAAACTGGCGTATTGACGCAGCAAAAGATATTGCTGATATAGAAAGTATCGGAACTAAAGCAAATTCAGAAGAATGTATGGATGCAATAATCAGCTTCTGGAATAAATTTAACAAAGGCGTTGATAAATACAATAAACATGCTTACAAAATCGGTGAATTTACAGATGCAGGCATATTGGCTTCAGGCTCACCCAAATATCCTAACGCAGGAACTGTCGAAGAAAAATTTGTAGAGGATTCCGGATTTACTACTCAAACAAACTACAACTATCAATATTCGATTCTGCATGGTATATACGGCGGATTCCCTGAACTTGGAAGCGGTGAAGGCGGATACAATGCTCCTATTGGTAAGTTGACTGAAAAACTCCTTTACGCATGGAATGGTTCACCAGGCTTCTTATTCAGCGGACCGAAATACAATGTCAATAACTCACACGTCGCTGGTGGCAACCATGACAAACCTAGAATTCATCATGGGTTTGCTCTGAATTCCAAACTTGCTTATGCAAGTTATATGGGCAGCAAGCTTGAACCATCAGTTACCGATGAACTCAAAGATATGATGGAAGGTTCTGAGTTCTATACTCCTTATATCGAAGAAGCTGTCAGAATTAATGATGAAATATCAAAACTATACGAAAAAGAAAAAGAAGGAGAACTGACAGGCGAACAAAGAGCTCACCTTGTTAACCTTAAAGAACAGGAACGTCTTTCAGTCGGAAACAGATTGTTCAAAATTGTATCTCCGGAAGCGCTTGCAATGGAAGCAGCAATCTTGGATGCAGTAAAACAAACACTGCCTGAAAACACTCCTGAAAAATATATGACACAGTTTATACAAACTGTTGATGATATGGCAAAAATAAGAAATAATGGTGAATATTTCGCTGTTAGAGGATTCCAGGATAACTGGAAAGATATTCTTAATGCAATGCCTGAGGGTGCAGCAAAAGAATTTTTCTCAACAAAAGTGAAAGAAGCCGATGTAGAAGAAGCATTCTTGAAACCTGCTATGATAAAAGGCGATGCAATGTATTTCTTAAAAGCTCTTCTCCCCGGTACTCCTACCTTGTTCTCAGGTGATGAACTAGGACTGACAGGTTTTGAATCAAAATCCAAAAACCAGTATCTTCAAAACAGAGGAAGAGGTCGCTTTGAATATATAGGCGGAATGGTTGAGGCCGAAAACAGAAACAGAAAAAATCCTGAATATAGAAAATATGCTGAAGAAAATGTAAAAGAAGTTTCAAGAGCTCTGAATTTGAGATTGGATGAAAGCTTATCACCTCTTGTTGATGGCGAAACAATTGTTCTGAAATCTCCTGCAAATCCTGAGGCTGATGGCTATGAAGGACACGGACATCAGCATGATCAAAGAGTATTCGGACTTTACCGCTACAACGACAGGACTGATGTAATTGCTCTTGCAAGCAACGAAGGTTTCTCTGATACAAGAAGAGTCAATCCTCAAAAAGTTACTCTTGATAAAATTGATATGTCCCATGGATATGTCAAACCTACTGCTTCAGATAAGGAAGATAAATTCGATGTAGGGCTGCCTTTCAAACTTGAAGAAGGAACGGTTTATGTCGATGCATACAACCCTGAGAGCAAAACAGAATATGTCGTTAATAAAGACGGCGATATTGTAAACAAAGAAGAAGGAAAACCAATTGAATTTAAAGAATTCCTTATTCTAAAAAGAAAAGCATAGAAAAAAAAGAGGTATAGCTAATATCAGCTATACCTCTTTTTTTGTATATTTTTTTTAATAAAGCTTTTAATTGTAGCAAATAATTTCATGTTTGCTTTTTATATATTTACCCTGTAATAATATTTTTGTATAAATTCTTGAGAGGTGTGTATGTTTGTAGATAACGAGTTAAGAGAACGAGTATTCTTTAATAAGAATAATAACAAATTATCAAAAACAAATGAGATAAAATCGTCTGCTAACTCAGTTACAACATCTTTTTCAGCTTCACAGAGTGTTCCGTCTTTGGCTTTTCGCCATAATATTTTATCGTTCGGACGCAGTGTAGAGGAGCATAACAGCTGGGAACCAAGCATAAAAGCTGATGGTAAGGCTGATTTCAAACTGTTTTCTTTCCCTGATGCAAGAAAAGTTTATATAGAAGTGATGTCGGGTAAAAAAGACGGTGAGAATTTTGATAATGTTAATGACAGAGATATTTTGGTTGAAAACTCGGAAGATGGCGATATCAAAATAAGCGCTAAAGATAAAAACTCAAAGATTTATGAGATGACAAACAAATCTGACGGTGTTTTTTCAGCCCAAGATATTCCTGCTCAAAATGGCGATAGATATAGATACCTCATCGTCAAAGGCGACGGTGTTATTGAAAAAGTAAAAGATCCTTATGCCCAAAAACAAGAGCATATTATGGGCTGGTCAACTCTTTATGACCATGGAAAATACAAATGGAAAAATACTGACTGGATAAACGGCAAAGACCCACGCAGAATAAGCAGAAAAGTCGGCACAGGCATGCAGGGAGTCGGCGCTCTTAGGATTATGGAAGTAAATATCCCGACTCTGACCAAAGAAGGTGATTTTGAATCAGCAAAAGCAGCTTTTGAAAAAATAGCCAAAAGCGGAATAGCAAATACCATCGAAATAATGCCGATAGACGGTACCTATTCAAAGGGCTGGTCTTATGACGGGGTTGATAAATTTGCCGTAAATGAAAAGTTGGGAGGTCCTGATAAACTAAAAGAACTCATTGACCATGCGCACGGACTCGGTTTGAATGTAATAATGGATATTGTCCCGAATCATATGGGTCCTGATGGTGATATGCTTGCTAGAACAGGTCCTTATGAAAAAGGGCACGGAGCCTTTGGCGCTGTATTCAACTACGAAGGCGATGACAACAGATATGTCAGAGATTGGATATCAAATCTAGGGCTTCATTGGGTGAAAAATTATAAAGTTGACGGACTCAGGTTTGATATGACAAAACCTATGTATATGGGCTCTGATTTTACGCTGAAACAGATGGTTGCAGAGTTGAACGAACACTATCCGGATACATTTTTGATTGCTGAAGACGGAGATGGAAACCGCAAGAAAATAACCACTCCTCAAAGACCTTCAAATATAAGCCATGAAAATTATATAAAACAGATAGATAATGATGTTGAAAGGGTAAACAGCAACTGGGGGATTCCTCCGTTGAATGAAATCGGTTTTGACAGTGAGTGGGATTTTGTATTTTTCCATTCGCTTAATCAGATGATAAAGGGAGAGGGGAATATGTATGAGTTTGATTCTTCTCTTAAAAATTCAACAAACCGTGTCAAATATATGATGAGCCATGATGAAATAGGAAACATGGACGGAACAAGACTTTTGAGCAAGATTTTTACGCAGCGTCTTAATCTTTTCTATAACATCAAGGGGCATTCTAGTTCGGAAGTCGGTCAAAGAGCGGCGCAAACAGGACAAAAAATTATTGAAAACCTTGTTGCCGGAAATATTACAAATTCTGCAAAATGGGAAGCTTTTCTGAAAGATAATGATATTATTAACTTCATTCCGATGAATGTAGTGAAAGATGCTTTTAATGCATCTGTAGCGTTGCATAAACTTGCTCTTGGAACGTCATATTCGATTCCAGGACCAAAGATGTTCTTTCAGGGAGATGAAAAAGGTTCTTTAGTTCCTTTCAAATTTTTCAGGGAAACATCAGACTATGCAAAGATGACTCCGGAACAAAAACTTGCTGAAAGGGAGAAATCAATCAAAGAAAAAGGTTATGATATTGCAACTGCATATGAGGATTGTTTGCCAGGAAGAATAAAATATAATCCTTATTATAAAGTTATATTCAGTCAGCTTGAACGCTTCGGCAATGATATGAATGATTTGGTCGAAAACAGCATGGCGTTGAAATACGGTTATATTCCGAACAATGGAACTGTTATACAAGATAGCGTTCATGCTCATCATGTTGTGAAAGACGGCGAAGAATTTTTTGTTGTCAAGAATTTTGACGATAAATTTTATAGTAATAATTTGAACATAAAATTTCCACCGGGAACCTGGCAGGAGGTTATTAACAGTGATGACATCAAATATGCGGGTTCTGGAAAACACATGAACAGAAGTGCAATTAATTCTGATGGAAATAATTCATCTTCTATTTCTCTATCAGCAAACAGTATTTCTTTCTTCAAAAAAGTCGGATAGTTCATGTAAATAAAGTAGACATTTTTCGCTCTCATGTGGTATCATCACGATGAAAGCGAAATAATAAACATTTATTTTGTCAGAATTAGTTAGTTTATGAGGATAAAAAATATGAAAAAAGTTGCACTATATTTTGTACTGGCAACGCTGTCTTTGATTATTGCTCTGGTGTCATCAGGGTTGATTTTGAATGCGATATATACATATCAGGCTCAAAATCCGGCAGCGCCGAAGGTTGAGCTGAAAGAATCAGATGAACAGGCAGGTGCCGGAGATACAAAACTCCCATCGGAATATAAAACCGGTGTTTCTTATGAAAAAGCAATGAAAGAGAACAAACTTGTCGTTATTGATTTTTATGCCGACTGGTGCCCTCACTGCCAAAGACTTGCTCCAATCTATGATGAAGTCAGCAAAGAATTCAAAGGCAAGGTTAACTTTGTCACAATCAACTCTGAAGATGCAAAAAATCAAAAGTTGATGGAAGAATATCAAATTCAGTACTTCCCGACAGTTTATGTAGTTAATCCGAAAACAAACAAAAAAGAACAGATTGATTCAAGTTTGATTTTTGACAAATCAACATTTGAAGATAAAGTACAGGAATATGTTGATAACGAATTTTAAGCTTATTTAACGGATAAAAAAAGGAGCCTCTCTTTATAAAAGAGGCTCTTTTTTATTGTAGTGGTCTGTTGTATTAAAGTTATTATTTATTGAACATCTTCAGGAAGAAGTATTGCTGTATCAACCAAATGTTCTGCCATTTTTTCTATTTCTGTATCACTCAGTTCCGGATTTTCTTCTTTGAGTTCTTTTTTAGCTTTTTCTATGGCTTCGTTTCTTATTTCATTATAATCTTCTTCCGTCATAGTTTCAGAATCTTCTTCTTCTTTTTGATTTGATGTAGATGTTTTATTTGGTTTATCAACGTCTCTTAACATATCATATAATTCATGGGAAATATCTTCTGCCTCTATTACACCTTCAGATTCAGCATTTGTAGCCGGAAGATTTCCGATATCAGTTGTGATACCGCCTAGAATTTCGTTCATAAACAACTCATCTGTTTCAAGAGCGGCATTACCATTGGCATCTGCGATTTTGATTTCGCCGCCGTTTGCATCTTTGAAGGTCATAACTGTTATGGCACCGTTTGTAACATAGCCATCGCCGCCGACTGCAAATTCATCAACACGGTATTGAGCTGATACATATTCTGTTGAAACAGTGATACCTTTTGAACTGAGAATACCTTGCAGTTCGTTTATGTTAACAGTTGCTCTTCCGCTGCCGTATAGAGCTTCTGCAATTGTCTGCTGCATTGCCAGGTCAGCTTGTGAGTCAAAAGTGCTTAAGCAATCCTGTACAATATTCGGGCTAAGGTCATTGAAATATTTTCTAAAGTTTTCATAACCGGTGTTTGATTTGTATTTGTCTTTCAAACCTGCTGATAGGAATTGCCCGGAACCGAGTGAGGTTGATTGTGAGCCTGTTGAACTTGAACTGTTTTTGACTTCGTTTTCATAATCTTCTACAGCTTGTTCATACTCTTCCTGAGAGCTGTAATCAGCCGGATCCGGCGCTTCGATGTTTTGTACATTTCCTGTTGCTGCTGCTTCAAAAATACGCATGTTAATATCTCCTTTATTCGTATAGTTAACAATTCTCTAAAACTTATAAACTAAATCCGTTGCCGTTGCCGCCCATTGAAAGATATTCGCATTTTTCAAGTGGGAAGTCTTTTAGTGAGCTTATTTTGAGAGGTTCTTCGCTCAAACGTCCGTTACCTTTAATTCCTAATTCGTATTTGTCGATGATAAAATCTTTCATTTTCATAGTTATACATCCTTTGTTATCCACTACATATATATAAAGTATATATTATTTAAATAATTTCTCATTTTTGTATATTCTGTTACAAAAATTAATAATTTAAGAAATTTACGCTACAATCCTTGTGTAATTGCCGTTCAGCTGTTGTGAATAGGTGTTCAATATTTCGTTTTCAGCCTGATTTTCTGCCTGAAGTCTGGCTTCATAGGGGTTTATGTTCGGGTTGTCTTCAAGAATTTCTCTGTAGAGTTCTTCTATTCTTTCAAGACGTATTTCATCAATTTCTTGTTTGGATATTGATTCCGCTTCTTTGGAGGTATTGTCGTTGTCATCTTTAAAGAAATCAGAAATATCAGGTTGTTGCAGTCCTTCTTGAGGATTGTTGTTTGTATTCATGATTTCAGTGTTGATATCTGTGAGCAGTTCATTGAAGAATAATTCTTCTGTTTCGATTACACCATTGCCGTTTGCGTCTGCTATTTTAATTTCTGCACCGGTTGATGGGTCTGTGAATGTAAATATGTCAATTGCTCCATGGTTCATGCCGTTTGTTTCGTTGTAAAAATCAACTGCCACTTCGCTTTTTTTGCTTGTAACCTGTATGGTTTTTCCATTGATATTTATGGTGCCGTTAAGCTCATGGTTATTTATGCCTGTTCTGCTTCCAAAGTATGCAGCTATATCTTTTTGCAGCTGATAGTCGGCTTCGCAGTCAAAGCTGCTTATTAATTCTTGTTTAATGCTATCATCAAGAGAGTTGATGATTTTTTTTGATGTTTCCAGGTCTTTTGATAGGTGTACTTTCCCTGAGCTTATATAATCATTGCTTTTTAGTTGTTGAAGTCTTTGATTTTGTTGTTGGAGCTGTTCTTCTTCGTCTTCATATTCATACTCACTGCTGCCAATATTCGCATACGCTCCCACTACGCTTACTCTTTTTGCCATGGATAATCTCCTTTATTCTATATGTATATATAAAGTATATATTCGAATAAAGATTTCAAATGTTGCTAGAATTGTTACAAAAAGCAATATATCCTTCTTTTATAGGTTATATAAATTTCTTACGGGTATTAAAATTACATGGACAGCTTAGAGGTCTTGTTTATGAAAGTTTTGTTATTATTTCCACCTCAGTGGACTCCGCTCAGCCCTCATTTTGCCATTCCTTCATTGAAAGGTCAGCTTGAGCATAATGGTTTTTCAACAAAAGTATTTGATTTGAATATAGATTTTTATAATAAAATTTTGAATAAGTCTTTTTTGATTAAATCTATAGACAAATCATCAAAGATGTTTCAGGGGTTGTTGAAAGACATTTCGAAATATCATTCTCCGACAAAGCAATTCATGGATTATCCTTTTCCTATCCAGAATAAGATGCTGAAGTATACAAAAATAAAAGAATATCTTACAAAGAAGAAGTATGAGCTTGAAAATATCCCTGATTTAATACATGAAGCTGTATCGATTCTTAAGAATGAACAGGATTTTTATAATCCTGATTTGTTAATCAGAGCGTTGAATATTATTGATGCAGGTCTTGATATTGCCTCTTTGCCTTATACACCGACCTCCATAACATTTGATAACTATGCTAATCCTTTGTTTAAGCTGACTTATGATAATATCAAATATTACTGTTTTGATAAAGATACAAACATCTTCATGGAATATTATGATGAGATAGTTGATGAGCTGCTTGAAGAAGATGTTGACTATATAGGCATTTCTATAAATTCATCAACGCAGATTGTCGGGGGGCTTACACTGTCGCACCTTTTGAAGAAAAAAACGAAAGCCCATGTGAATATCGGCGGGAATTTCTTCGGGAGAGTTATAGACAATCTTGCAAAAGAAAAAGAATTTTTTGAACTCTTTGCTGATTCAGTTCTGGTAGAAGAGGGCGAACGACCTGTTGTTGAACTTGCAAAAGCTATCGCAGGAGAAATTCCGTTTGATGCTGTTCCAAATCTCGTTTTTTACAGAGATGGCGCTCCTGTTATTACGAAAAAAGATATTCCAATGAAGCTTGATGATATGAGCAACATATCTTTGGACGGTTATGATTTGAGCAAATATTTCTGCGCCGATATTGTTATGCCCGTCCAGTCGAGCAGAGGGTGTTACTGGAGAAAGTGCAGTTTTTGCGATCAGGATTTCGGGCAGAATTTCAACGTAAAACATACTGAAAAGTTTGTTTCTGAACTCTCTGAAATAAAAGAAAAATACGGAATAAGACATTTTGAGTTTATTGATGAGTCAGTAGGACCTTCTTATATGGAGGGACTAGCTGATGAGCTTTTGAAAAACGGTGTTGATGTCAAATATTTTTGCAACGCAAGACTTGAGAGAGCATTCAGCAAAGAAATTCTTGAAAAAGCTTACAAAAGCGGATTGTCAATGATTCTCTGGGGTTTTGAGTCCGGTTCAAATAAAGTTATGGAGCTAATCAACAAAGGTATTGATATCGATAAACGTCTTGAGATATTGAAAGATTCAACAGACGCAGGAATATGGAATTTTGCTTTTATTTTCTTCGGTTTTCCTGCTGAGACAGTAGAGGATGCAGAAAAAACCATCAAAATTATCTGCGATAATGTTGATGTTATACACTCTTACGGTCGGAGTGTTTTTACTATGGGCAAACATACAAAACTGAGAGAAGACCCCGGAAAATACGGTATTATATCGATAAAAGAACAGCAGCAGGAGTTTGCTCCGTTTTATGACTTTGATAGTGTCGGAATGAGCAAAAAAGAACTGCATGATGTGATAACAAAATGTACTCTTGAATGTAATAAAGCCTATGATAAGCCGTTGTGGATGTATTTGAGGTTCAGGGAATTGTTGTTCCTTTATGTTGCCAGATACGGCGTTGATTGGGTTCGGAAATTTAAATTTAACGCATGAAATTAGGAGATATAGAAGATGTTTTTTGGAAAAAAGAAAGAAGAAAATCTTACAAAAAAAATAGAAGAAGACCGTGAAAAAATCAAAGAAACCATGGCGGCAAATTTGAAAAAACTTAATTTTACAAATATGGAAATTAATGAAGTTATGGAGTTGATTGCCGTTGCTGAAACAAAAATCCAGATTTTGAAAGACAGTTTGATTGGTTCAAATATCAATAATGACGATCCAACTCCACAGATGAAGCAGGTTCATGATGAAATTATGGCAATTCAACAACAGCTTGCCGCTGATATCAAAAGCAAAGTTGCTCAGATAAGAGAAAGAAAAGCCAATCGCTAATTCTTTGTTGACTGTCTTATTTCTTTGAGGAAATCAGGTTCTTTTGCCTTAGAAGACGTATACAGGTATAGATTTTCCTGTGTATTTTGGTCTGAAACTTTCAGCAGAAGATCTGTTTTTTTATCTCCATCCAAATCTCCGCACCAAATCAGGTCGATATCTTGAGTAAGTTCTCCTGTAGAGGTTATTTTTGCTTCCTTCAAACGTTGTTCTCCTGTGTCAAGAACAAGTGAAACAGTCATTTTTGCTTCTTGTTCTTTTTTGTCCGGGTATATTTTGCGCTCGATTGATTTGCTTATTTTGAAGAGATACCCTTCAATGTTAAAAATTGTAGACATACCTGAGTCTTTTTCGCTTTTTTTGAAAAATACCGTTTGAGGATTTTTGATGTCCAACTCTGTATCAACGACGAAGGCTTTTGTGAAGTTTTTCGGACATCCATCATAAGAAAAAGAGTTATTCTGCTGCTTTTTTAGCGGAGATTTGATGACTTTTGTCGAATTTTTTGAGTCCACACAGACGATATAAACGTCTTTTGTTTCCTTGAGAAAGAAATTTTGTTTGAAAGTATCTGATATTGTCAAAAACTGCTGCGGCACAAACAATTTGAAATATCCGAATATACTCAGAGGAATGGCAATGGCAAGCAGGATAAAAATATTTCTTCTCATATACAATCTCCTATGTGGTTATGTTTTTACAATACACTAAATATGTTTAATTGCATAGAACAACAAAATAGTGTAGAGTATTTTTATGTAAAAGTTTTATGGCAGGGCATTTTATGTACCAGATTTTAAAGGATTTTCAACTTGTAATTTTCGGTTTGGTTCTCGCTTTAGGGTTGATTGCGTGTTCAAAAACAGCATCCGATAATTTTGCAAAAGACGGGATAACTGTGACCGGGTCTGCTTATCAGATGGTAAAATCTGATTTTGCAAGCTGGCAGTTTAATATTATTTCAAAAAATGCGAACAAGGCAGCTGCTTATGACGCTGTAAAATCGCAGATACCTGAGGTGAAAGAATATTTATTGAAAAATGGTGTAAAAGAAGAGGAGATAGAATTTTTGCCTCCGACATCTTATCCTACATACAAAACAAACCCTCAGACAGGATATGCAACGCAAGAGGTTGCGTTTTACAATTTTTCGCAGCCTGTTAAAGTTAAATCAAACGATGTAAATAAGATAAAAGATTTATCGACAAATATTCAGGATTTATTATCTAAAGGTATAAATATCAACTCATCAAATCCCGAGTATCAATATACAGGGCTTGCTGATTTGAAAGTGAAACTGCTTGAAGACGCAACAAAAGACGCAAAAGCAAGAGCACAGGCGATGTTGAAGGCAACAAACAATGACGTCGGCAAAATACGCTCGGTCAAGATGGGAGTCTTTCAGATTACACGCAGTGATTCTAATGATGTCAGCGACTGGGGTATAAATGATACAACAACTATAGATAAAAAGGTTAATGCCGTTGCGAATGTTGTTTTTTCAATTAAGTAGAAGGTATTAATAAAATAATTTATTAACGTTAGGACTTCTTATTATTTGTATTGAAATAGGTTATTCTTGTTTCGGTTAATAAATGATAAGGAGTTTTTTTATGACGAATTATTTATGGTCAGACAATCCGACAGCTCTCGGGACTCCATGCAATCCTGATACGCTGAATGAGTGTTTGATGCACCTGAAGTATAAGACAACAAAAAATTTCTGCATAAACAGCGGAAATTTATCGCATGGAGAACCTGATTTGCTGTTTTATGAAGGCTCAGCGCTGAAATTCAAAGTCGGAGGAGTATATCCTGATTTGGTTTTGACAAATGCTCAGAAAAAGAGTTTTGTATTGTCTTCTTTGGATGATTTATCAGTATCTTCAATGGACGATGGAGAATATGTCGTGTTTGCAGGTGTTGATGGAAGTGTTGAAACTGTAGAAAAATCTTTATTTGAACGTGGAGCAGAAAGCCCGTTTTCTATCCCTCTTCTTAAATCCAATTCTCAAGAGAGCTTTATCAGCAGCGGAACAAACATTGCCTCAGGTTCTGCGTATTATAAGGCATTTGTCACGAATGCTACATTTTCTAAGGCGAATTCTTATTCAAAACTAGAGATGCCGTTTTTTATGAAAGCAAAAAAATGGGTGATATCTTCTTCTTTGGACACGAAAAGAATCAAGACAGGCTATATAGAAGTTCTTGACCAATATGACGTCTGGACAACGGTTGTAAATATAAATGAAACAATATCAGGAACAAATACAGACATTGTTTATACAAGTGCTTATCCGAATTTGGAATTTAAGGCTTTCAGAATAACCGGAGTTACAAACTTCGGAGCGACAAACGGATGGATATTCGGCTGTTTGCCCGTGGACTTTGAAGTTACAAGGTGGAGTGAAAAAGAGGGATTTGTCTGGTTTGATACATCAAAAGAACCGACCAATGCTTATCAGATGACAGGCAGCGGGATATCGGAATATTCAAAAGTTCCGATAGGAAGCTTCACTGCAAAGTCAGGGGCTGTCAGTAAAGTCAGAACATTTATTTATAACATAAACGGTTATGATATGAATTTGACTTCTTTTTTCCCTGATTTTACAAGGGGAATAAATAAAACCTGGAACACCTCAAATACTGCTGAATGTGACGGATGGATATACGGAACGGTAGTTATTGACTTTCAAACAGGCGGATTTTGTCAGGTTTATTTGTATATTAACGGTAACAGAATAGGTATGCTTGATAGAACAGGCTCAGGAGAAGGAGATACAGCGTTTTGCTTTTATCCCGTGAAAAAAGGTGATACATATTACATCTCTTCTGTCTGTGGACAAGCTGCTTATACAAGTAGTGCATCGATAAAATTTTATCCGAATTTAGGAGGAATATAGGTATGTATATAAAAATAGAAAATAACAATTTATCAAGCTGGGCTGACTGGGCTTTTGAGGGGTCGAGTTATGTCGATATTGACTACAATTATTTCAACGAAAATCAGGACAGCTTTAAGGTCATAGAAGGTGTGTTGACTGATATTTCAAACACTGATGAGTACAAATCTCAGCAGCTTGCAAAAACGAAAAACTTGAAACTCCTCGAAAACAAACAGGCGCTTGAACAGAAAGAGTCGTTGACCACATCTTTCGGAGTTGTGAAAGTGAATACACCGATTGGCAGAGTTGATGTGATGGCAACAGGCTTTTTGAATCTTGTAAGCCTTACCAAAACAAATCTTCCTGCCGGTTCATTCAGAACATATTCAAACGGTCAGGAGGTTCCATCTCCTGAAATGACACCTGAGCAGGTAGGTGCGTTTTATCTTGAAATATTCAACAAGTTGAACACTCTTGATAAGACATATAAACAGTATGAAACTCAAATTAATGAATCGGAAACTATGGACGAGCTTGATTCTGTTGTGTTTGATTACTCATCTATTTAGAAAAAAAACTCTTCGCTTGCGCTCAGAGTGGCAATGTCATATTGAGCGCAGCGAAATATCTTCTGCGAAAGCCTCTTCAAAGTATTCAGAGTTATACAAGTCTTTTGTATTTTTCAAAAGCTTTCTCCCATTCCTCTTTCAGATTATGCTTGAAGCAGTAGTCTTTTTCAAGAAGCAGCGTAGATAAATATTTCTTTTGAGAAGCTTCTGTTCTTATTGCATTTGAACTATGCCAGCGGTAGGAAAAAAGAACTTTGTCTATGAATTTGAATTTATATTTCTTTGCGAGCTGGAGATTCATATACCAGTCTTCCAAAACATCTTCTCTGTATTTTCCTGCTTCGAGGAGTACTGATTTTCTCAGGAGATAACCGTTTGTGACGTAATTCGACCACAGTAGGGTTTTGTAGTCACCGTATTGTTCTGACAAAAAATTTATTCTTGCAGATTTTTCCATCCTCTGTGCTGTAGTTTTGTATTTTGCAACAACCGGGTCATATTTTTTGTGAGGATTGAATTCATGGTCCCAGAAAATTCTGTTGTTGTTCTCATCAATCAGCTCGCCATCACCGGTGATAAGGGCGTAGTCCGCTTTATCTTTTATAAAGCTGTAAAATGTTTCTATTGCCTCAGGTTTGGCGATGTCATCTGATGCAATGATATAGACAAATTCTCCGTTTGCTAAATCTATCCCCGTATTGAGGCTGTTGTTGATGCCTTTGTTTTGTTCTTTTTTTATGAATTTAAAATTTGTAAATCTTTTTCTGCATTCATTCTCGAGTGATAAAACAGCGCTTCTTGTGTTGTCGGTTGAGTTATCGTCGATGATTATCAACTCAAGATTTCTGAAGGTCTGGTTGATAATGGATTTTATTGTTGAGGTTATGAATTTTTCATGATTGAACGATGGTATTATGATTGATATCAGGTCTTGCATATTTATACCGTTGTTTTGTATTGTTGTAATTATATCAAAGATTATGTTTAAATATAAGTCAGAGGTGTTTTATGAAGGATTTTATTCAAAAGTTAGGCTTTTTGTTGAATGTATCGAGCAATCTTTCAACTGAGAAAAAATATTTGAAAACGCTTAGAAATATTGTGAAAGAATCATCAAAGCTGAATAAAACAGGAGAATATGGATTGCCTTTATTTTATTCATCAGAGTTGATGAATTTGATATTGAAAGAAAGAGTTCAAGAAAAATATCAGGGGAAAATCCTTCTTGTATCTCATGAATTTTCAAGAACAGGTGCACCTATGGCGTGTCTTATGCTTGCTAAGACCATAAAAAAAATCTTTGGAGAACCTCCTGTTGTTATGGGGTGTTCTGATGGACCTTTCAGGCAGGATTTTGAAGATGCGGGGATAAAAACTTTTTTGATTGGAGAGCTTCCGTTTTTCAAAAATGATTTGAAAAACTTTCTTGATAGTTTTGATTTGATTATAGTAAATTCTGTTTCGTTTTTATTTTTTGATGTTATTAATAATGTTTCAGTCCCAGTTGTCTGGTGGAATCATGAAGTTTTGGATATGAAGTCTGTCAAAATCTTGAATATGGATAAATTTTTGCTCTCTTTGAAAGAAGTCTGGTTTGTATCACCTTTGTTGGAGGACTTTTTGAAAGAGCATTTTCCACAGGTTCAGCGAAGATTTTTCCCTTATGGTATTCCAATCGAGCAGCTTCCTGAAAGACAAATAAAAAGTAGTGAGTTGAATTTCCTGCTTGTCGGTTCTATAGAGAAAAGAAAGGGAATACATATTTTTATTGATGCAATATCTGCTCTCCCTGAAAAGATGAGGGAAAAATGCAGTTTTAAAATTATCGGAAAAGTTATGGAACAAGGGTATTATAAAAAAATGCTTGATAGAGCATCAGGCATAAAAGAACTTGATATCTTGCCTCCTGTTTCACATGATGAGCTTTTGCAGTATTATGCTGATTGTGATGTTGTTGTATCTTCTTCAATCGTTGATCCTTTCCCGATAGTGATTACAGAGGGATTTATGCATTCAAAATTGTGTTTGTTTCCTGATGCAATAGGTCAGGCTTTGTTGGTCGAGGACAAGAAAAATGCTGTTTTATTCAAGACAGGAGATGCCATCGATTTGAAAAATAAGATTGAAGATATTGTTTTGAATTTTGAAAAATATCAAAATATTGCAAAAGAGGGGCGCAAAATTTATGAGGATTATTTTTCGATGGAAAAATTCTCAGAGAATGTGAAAAATAATGTGGATTTTTTTGTTGGAAAATAGTTTCTTAGCCCCTGACTCTGCCGAGACAAAAATCAAATCTGAGACCGAAGAGGTAAAATCTGAACCGGAGTAGTGTATTTATTCTCGGCAAAAGATATATTCCAACCCCTTTTTTCAGTTTTCTGATTTTTTTATTCAGATAAAACTCACTGAATATTTTTTGAACGACTTCATAATCAGGAATTGAGGTATCAGGCGTATTGAAATAATGAACAATAGGTTCAAAATTTGCATAAATTTTTATTATATTATCATTTACCATATATTCCTGATGAGGCTCTGTTTTGTACAATTCAGGTTTGCTCTCGAGATAGAGTATGTCAATTTGTTGTTTTGGAAATTTCTGCTGCAATTTTTGCTGGATTCTGATGAGTGTTTCATCATCAACATGTATGTTCAGCGTCGGATGAGCGAGATA
This sequence comes from Candidatus Adamsella avium, assembly GCA_904420445.1. Classification (GTDB taxonomy): domain Bacteria; phylum Cyanobacteriota; class Vampirovibrionia; order Gastranaerophilales; family CAJFVJ01; genus Adamsella; species Adamsella avium. Next base: position 264,209 of record CAJFVJ010000002.1, read on the forward strand.
TACCGCAAGAACTTTTTTTGATTTTTGTATTTCTTTGTAGAGTCTTTTTATTCGTCTGTTGTATTTTGCAAGTTGGATGGGGTATGCATCATCAAAACTTTGTTCCTCTTGAGGAGGAAAATCATGTATGAAGTGCATTTTCGTTTGTTTGTTTATGTATCTATTATCATTAAAAATATTACTTTTTTCTAAATCTTCTTTGTTGAAAAAATCTTTGAAATCAGAAACTATCAAATCAGCTCTATTCTCAAAGTTACAGTATGCGACCCAATCAAAAGGATATGATTTCTTCTGTAATCCTGTTTTCCTTAATAAAGAAGAGCAATGACAAGCAGAACCAATGCTGAATATAAAGTCATAGCACTTGTCTTTCTTTCTTTTTTTTCTCAGGCTTCAATGCTTATTTTCCTCCAAAATATGTAAATATCTTTTGTAATTTAAACATAAAGAACAGTGATGTTCAAAAACATTAACAAAACATCATATTTGAATGAATTTGTTTTAGAATAAGTATTGAATGATAGAGTTAGTTGGATTGTTATGATATCAGTAGTGATTCCTATCTATAATGCGGAAAAATATCTCTCAAAATGCCTCGAGAGCATAATCAATCAGACATATCAAAATCTTGAAATAATCTGTGTTGACGACGGTTCAACTGATAGTTCTCCAAAAATTTTGGAAGAATATTCGAAAAAAGATTTCCGAATAAAAATTCTCTCACAGCCAAACTCAGGTCAGGGTGTTGCAAGAAACAGAGGAATTGATGAAGCTTCGGGCGATTATATTTTCTTTTGTGATGCAGATGATTCGCTTGAGCCTTCGGCTTTTGAAATACTTGTTTCGAAAATCGAAAAAACAGGTGCTGATTTTGTTCTTTTTGAGGCAAATATCTATGATTCAAATAGCGGGAAAGTATCAGATAATTCTTATTTCGGAGCGGGGATGTATGTTGATTTATTCAAAGAGAAGGAGGTATTCAATTATTCTGACGTTCCTGATTTGATTTTTAGGGCTTTTGCTCCCTGGAATAAGTTTTTCAGTTTATCATTCATAAGAGAAAATAATATAAAATTCTGCGAAAATTTGAGATTTGAGGATGTTGCTTTTCATATAAAAAGTTTTTTGCTTGCTCATAAGATTGCTTATTGTGATGTTTGTCTTTACAACTACAGTTGTTTTTTGCAGTCTGGGTGTACAGAGGCTTTCAAAAACAGAAAAGAGGCTCTTGATATAATCGGAGTAGTTGACATTGTTGAAACAATACTTGAAAACAGTGCTGTTGAAGAAACTTTATTCAGGCTTTTTATCAGATGGAAGATTGATATTTTTATTTATTATTACAACAATATTTCTGATAAAGCTTTGAAAAAACAATTTAGGGAAAAAGCTTCTTTATCTTTTGAAAAAATTAAGAAAAAATATAGCGACGAACAGTTGAGCAAGTTCATTCCTGAATTTAGTCTAAAGTCAATTTATCGAATTTTGAAGAGCAAATGGTTTTCCGCTTATAGAGTTTGTGATTATTTGTATATAAATATATTTTTTATTAAGACCAGGCTGCTGCTGAGGAGATAATTATATGAAGCTGATATCGGTAATCGTTCCTGTATATAACGTAGAGAAATATCTCTCAAAATGCCTTGAGAGCATAATCAATCAGACATATCAAAATCTTGAGATAATTTGTGTTGACGACGGCTCAACTGATAGCTCGCCAAAAATTCTCGAAGAGTATGCCAAAAAAGATACGAGAATAAAAATTGTTGAAAAATTGAATGCGGAAGATGAAGTCTTAAGCAGAGCTTTTTCTCTTCTCAGCGGGGATTTTGTCTGTTTTGTCAGAGGGAAAGACTATATATCGGCAAACTTTTTTGAAACTATGTATAATTCTTCTATCGAAAATAATGCTGATGTTGTTACAACTTCACTTAGCTCTCTAGAAAAAGGTGTTGATCTTGTAACCAGTGAGCTTACGATTGATACTGATAAAGTATTTGAAAGAAAATTGAATAAACTGTCTAATGATTTTTGCGGCAATAAGCTCTATAGACGTTCTTTTTTGCAAAAATATAATATTTCTTATCCTGGGGATGTTGCAGATAGTTTGTTTTTAATAAAAGTTATGTATTATTCAAAGAATGCTGCTTTTATAAACAACAGTTGTTATTATTATCGCAATGCTTCTGATAATTTTTCAGAAGGAAATAAAAAACTGAAATCAGAAAAATTGACTGAAGATATAAATAGTATTATAAAATTCTGCAAAGAAAATAGTCTGAATAAAAGACAAAAATTTCATATAAAATCATTTTTGAATAGAGTGGAAAAATTTTATTTTGCTGATGATAAAGACTATACATCTTCTATAGATAGTTTGCTTGACAGTAATTTCTCTCATAAACTTTCTTTCCTTGACAGGCTTTTTTATGTTTATATGGAGAAAGAATTTTCGTCAAATCAGCAGGTAATAAATTTTTTTGGAATAAAAATAAGCAGAAAACTACCCAAAATAGACAGAATATTTTGTAAAAAATTTTTGAACAGAAAAATCAAACCCAAAACAGTTCTTTTCGTTGAACTGAATAAAGAGTGCCACTGTGAAGTATTGCCCGGTTATATAAAATACCTGAATGACCTTGGATATGTGGCTGATGTCTTGATTTCTAATACTCAGGAATATGAAAAACCTCTTTATTTTGCTGAAAAAACTTTGCAAATAGAGAATATATTTAATACAACCTCAGATACAATGATTCATATTTTAAGAAACAGGTTTATAAATAAATATGACTATGTTTTCTTTACTTCAACAATTGTTTATTATGCAGATTTGAGTAAAGCATTGGATTTAATAAAACCTCACCATATAAGAAATTCAAAGATTATTCTGACAGAGCATCATATTGATATTATGAGAAAAAATCAAGAGGATTACAGCGGCAAAAAATGTGTTATTTTGCCTGATTATAAATTTGATGCAGAAGATGTTAATTATGTTTCCGCAAATCCTCATTATTTTGGTGATTTCAAAACAACACAAAAAAATGATACTCCGATTTTTTTGATGGCAGGTGCGCTTGAAGCTTCAAGAAAAAATGTGAAGATTCTTTTTGATGCACTAAATTCTCTTGTAGATAACGGGAATACCAATTTTCGCATTGTTGTTATTGGCAGAGGAGAGATGGATGATATCCCTGAAAAAATCCGTCCGTTTTTTGAAATAAAAGGCAGAGTTGATTATCCTACATTATACTCGGAAGTAAACAACGCTGATTTCTTCCTCCCGCTTTTAAACCCTGAAAATCCTGACCATGACAGATACATCAAAGACGGAACATCAGGGGCTTTTCAACTTATTTACGGGTTTGTAAAACCATGTTTGATAAACAAAAAATTCGCAGAAGTACATGGCTTTGACTCTGAAAACAGTATTGTATATGAGCAAAATTCTGATTTACCTCAAGCTATGGCTGATGCCATCAATATGTCAAAAGAAGAATATGAAAAGAAACAAACAAAGCTGAAGGAATATGCAGCAGGATTGTACAAAAAGTCTTTAGAAAATTTGCGAGGATTGCTCAAGTGATAAAACTTATGAATTTCTGTATACGTATATTATCGGGCTTTATCTTTTCATCAGAGGAACGGAAGAGGTTTCGAGAAAAATATTCTAAAGAAGAAATTTCAATTTCTGCCAAAGAATATAATTTGATTAGCCTCGGATGTTGTTGTATGCCCCGCTATGTCCTGACAAAATACGGACTCAAAAAAACAAAAGAACAAGGGGAGCTCTCTTATCCTTTTGATTTGTCTGTTACTCCAACGTCTTCTGTTATAAAACTGTTAAAAAATAATTTTGATGATTATTTTGATAATCTTGTGTATGACAGGTCTTTAGGATATTGGATGAATACTAAATATAATCTTGCGTTTAATCATGACCAGGACTGTTCTGAATCAGAAAAATCAAAATTTGTAGAAAGATTTGAAAAACGGATAAATAATCTGAAACTTCTTTTGAAGAATCAAAATATTTGTATCTATTTTGTTTTAGCTTGGTTTGGCAATGAACGGGAACAATATATAAATAATTTGTATAAAGTTTTATCAGCAATAAGACATAAAAAGAATTTTAGATTAATTGTCCTTGATGTTGAATGTAAGTTGAACAGGAAAAAAGTAAATAAAAGTATAGAACTATTTCAGGTTCATCATCCGTATGTTGAAGCTAATAATTGGTGGAAAGATGGATATCGCGATTCACTTGCTTCTATTCAGTATTGTAATTTGATTGTTGAATTTGTAAGAAATGTTGTTAAGAAAAATTTTGATGTCATAACCTATAGGGAGAAAACTCTTGAATAGTCTTATATCAGTAATAGTTCCTGTCTATAATGTAGAAAAATATCTTTCAAAATGCCTAGAGAGTATAATCAACCAAACATATCAAAATCTTGAGATAATTTGTGTTGACGATGGCTCAACTGATAGCTCGCCAAAAATTCTCGAAGAGTATGCAAAAAAAGATACGAGAATAAAAATTCTGTCGCAAACAAATTCAGGGCAGGGGGTTACACGAAATTTGGCAATAAATCTTGCCAAAGGTGAATATATTATGTTCGTTGACTCTGATGATTGGCTTTCATTGAATGCATGTGAAGTTCTGTTGAACAAAATATCGTTGACCAACTCTGATTTTGTAATTTTTGGTGCTTATTTGTTTGATGATAATAAAAATTGTGAACGTATAGACTCACCTTATTGGAGCGTTGATGAGTACAGGGAAATATTGAAAAGAAAAGAAGTTTTTGATTATAAAGATGTTAAGGATATAATTTTTAAGAGATTTTCTCCATGGAATAAATTTTATAACGCTTCTTTTCTCAAAGCTAATAATATAAAATTTGATGAAAAACTTGAATTTGAAGATGTTATTTTCCATATGAAAAGTTTTTTGTTTGCAGATAGAATAACATATTGTCAGGATTGTTTGTATAACTACAGATTATTTCATTCTTCAAGCTGTACGGAACGTTTTAGAAAAGGGAAAGAATGTTTTGATATAATAGAAGTCGTAGGTGTTGTAGAAAAATTTTTGAATGCAAAAAATGCTTTTGTAGAATTAGAAAGTCCATTTTTAAAGTGGAAAATAGAAACATATATTTATTATTATAATAATATTTTTCCCAGTAAAAAATTAATAAAAAATAAATTTAAAAATATAATTCTTGCTGAATTTAAACAAATAGAAAAACAATATAAAGAAAATTATATTTGTTATATTCTCAATGATGAAGCGCTTAAGAATTATTATGAGATAGTGAAAAATAAGCTTTTTTCAATATATAAAGTTATGAATTATTTGTATATAAATATTTTTTATCTGAAAATTAGACTAAATTTAAGGAGATTAGCTTGACTACAATTAGTGTAATTGTTCCCGTATATAATGTGGAAAAATATCTTTCAAAATGCCTTGAGAGCATAATCAATCAGACATATCAAAATCTTGAGATAATTTGTGTTGACGACGGCTCAACTGATAGCTCGCCCAAAATTCTCGAAGAGTATGCCAAAAAAGATACGAGGATAAAAATCATTACAAGACAAAACGGCGGGTTATCCGCTGCGAGAAATACAGGTTTGAAAAATGCAACCGGTGAGTTTATTTCGTTTGTTGACAGTGATGACTGGATTGATTTGGAAACTTATGAAAAAGCAATCGGGCATTTTTCTGATGATGTTGATTCTGTTTGTTATGCGGCAGCTATAGTTTGCGATGATGGTGTTGATGATTGTTATGAAGAAGAAAGATTGTGGCATTCGGTAAAATACAGAGGGAAGATACTTCTGAAAGATGAAAGTTTTTATAATCTTACGTATACAGTGTGGAACAAGCTATACCGGAAGTCAATCATAGACAAGTATAATATCGATTTCCCGGAAGATCTCATTCATGAGGATTTTGCTTTTTATACAAAATATATGGCTTTTGCTCCTCGAACATTCTGTTTAAATGAGTATTTGTATTTTTATCGAAAAAGACAAAATTCTATTATGTCAGAGAATGTTTCTTCAAAATCGAGCCATTTTCTTGATTGTCTGAAAAATTTTGAAAATACATATGAATTTTTGAAGAAATATAATTTGCTCAAAACTCATGAAATAGTTTTGACTCGAATGTTTTGTGCATGTTTTTATGATGATTATAAGAATGCTCATAATTCATATAAAAAGAAAGTTCTTGCATATGCAAACTCTCTTGTGCTCCAAATTGATATCGGGGATTACTTTAAGAATGACTTTTGGATAAAAAACATCAAAAAGAAAAGATACTGGAAAATACACGAGCTTGGTTTGAAGAAACCTTTCCACAATATTTTCTCTGTAGAAAAAACGGAAGATAAAAAGATTATCCGCCTTCTTGGCATAAAGTTGTCTTTCAAAAGACGTAAATCATTGCTGAAAAAAACTCTTGAAGAGCAAAAAAAAGACTTTATCTCTCTTCTTTTGGATAACATTTTTGCCTCAAAGAAAAGCATATACAAATCTTTTGAGAAAGAAACAACATTCTCGAAAGACATAAAAAGACCTCTCGATGAGCGCATTTTGAATGCTCTCAAAGGCCTCGATGATTTCTTTTTCTATCCGAACAACGGAAACCTCGGGGATGTTGTTATTGCAGAATCAGAGTATCAGATGCTTGAGGATAACAAATTCTCTTATCGTATATATGATGCTTACAATTCTCCAAATGATATCGATGACAAGCCGTTTGACCTTGTCTATGGGGGTGGCGGGCTGTTTGTTAAATACTGGAATTATCAACAGGTGAAAGAAATTTTTGAAAAACCGAACTTGAGAAAAGCCGTAATCTTACCCTCGAGCTTCTATGAATGTGATGACCTGCTTGATGTTCTTGATGAGAGATTTACTGTTTTTTGCAGAGAAAAACGCAGCTTTGACTACTGCATCTCGAAAAACTCAAGAGCAAAATTCTTCCTTACTGATGATATGGCATTCAGTTTGGATTTGAGCAGATATAGACAAAACAGTTTTGATAAAAACCTTCTCAAGCAAAATCTTGAAGATATATCTGATGAAAACCTCATGTTTTTGCATAAGAATTTATATCAAACATATAAATCGCTTTTTAAACTGATTGTTGACGAGCTCAAGTTGAAGACTGTTGAACAAAACGGGAAGAAAGTCGGCTACTTCATGAGGGGAGATGATGAAAAATCAATATCAGAACTCTATGTCCCTGCGATAGATTTGTCTTTGTTTGCTTGCAGTTCATGTGCCGATTCAGGCGTTGTTCGCATATTATCAAAGCTTTTTATGCAGGCAATAGACTCAGTCGAGGTTGTTGTGACAGACCGCTTGCATGTAGGGCTTGTCGCCGCACTTCTCGGGAAAAGAGTTTTTCTTTTTGATAACAGCTATGGAAAAGTATCGGGGATTTTTGAGCAGTCGCTCAGGTATTTTGAGAATGTAAAAATCTTGAACTCTCCTGATGAAATAAAATCAGCGTTGAACTCTGTTTGTGATAAGATTACATCATCTGATGTCAGATATTGTGATATGTTATCATACGAAGAATTTTTGAAAGAATATCTCTCATCAGCCAAAGCAACAGGCAAACTATACAATACAATTTGGTGCTGACAATGCAAGAAGAGAAGATAAAACGTTTTATAGACATCAATGTCCCTGTTACAACATGCAATTTGAGATGCCACTACTGCTATATTACCCAGCAGAGGAAATTCTCTGATGCGCTGCCTGTGTTCAAATACACTCCCGGGTATATGGCAAAAGCTCTAAACAAGGAAAGACTCGGTGGTATTTGCTGTTTGAACTTATGCGGCAACGGGGAAACTCTCCTTCCTCCTGAGATGACCGATATAATCAGATGCTTTCTCGAAGAGGGGCATTTTGTTATGGTGGTTACAAACGGGACTGTTTCAAAACGCTTTGATGAAATTGTTCAGCTTCCAAAAGAGCTGCTTGAGAGGCTTTTGTTCAAATTTTCGTTTCAATATCTCGAGTTGAAAAGACTCAAGATGATGGATAAATTTTTTGATAACATCAGAAAAGTTCGGGAGGCGGGGTGTTCGTTTTCTTTAGAGCTGACACCGAGTGATGAGGTTATCCCTGAAATAGAAGAGATGAAGAAAATTTGCCTCGAGCAGGTCGGTGCGCTGTGTCATGTCACTGTCGCAAGAGATAACACAAAATACGAGCTGCCGATTCTGACGAATTATTCAAGGGAAGAATACAAAAAAATCTGGTCGCAGTTTGACTCAAAGATGTTTGAATACAAACTCTCCGTATTCAATCAAAAACGCAGGGAGTTTTGCTATGCGGGTGATTGGACCTGCACGCTTGATCTTGCAACAGGGGATTTGAGGCAGTGTTATTGCGGGGAAGTCTTGCAGAATGTGTTTGAAGATATTGACTCTCCGATTCATTTTCGTCCGGTCGGGCATAAATGCCCCGAATCGCATTGTTACAATGCGCACGCTTTTTTGACATTTGGAGCAATCCCTGAGCATAAGGCGCCTTTTTATGCAGAGATGAGAAACAGGGTGGAAAAAGACGGCAGCGAGTGGCTGACTCCGAGGATGAAAGCATTCTTGAGCACAAAGTTGAAAGAGAGCAACAAAGAGTACGCTCATGAACTGTTTGTGAAAAATTGTCTTGAGAATTTGTTTTCTGTGAAGAACGAAAATAATCACAAAGTTGTGAGATTAGCGGGATTAAAAGTTAAGTTAAAAAAATAGAGAAAGTGCATAATGAAAAAGATTAACAGGAAATATTTGTTTGATACGGAAGTTGGACGTATTGCTTTTGATAGAGAGGAGAATAAAGAGTATTTTCTGGATAGAGAGTTATCAATAAAAACTTTTGATAATGCTACTGTTATTCCTGCGTCTTTTCGTTCTTGGACAGAGAATCCTGTTGTATCAGAAGGTGGATTATTTGATGAAAGCGGTGCATATATCGAAGAGAGCAGCGTATTTCATTGGAATTTGATATTATTTAATAAAGTTGTGTCTGAAAAAGTCCTGAAAAGTGCAGAATATTGTGATGAAACAGTTTTTTATGGCGGATTGTTTGTTGAGCACTGGGGGCATTTTATTGTTGATAGTATGACCCATCTTTGGCCATTTGCTCTCTACCCTGAAAAATATAAGGATGTTAAAGTAATCTTTCTTACACTATATGAGACTAAAAAAATAAAAGGCCCTTATTTAGAGTTTTTGAATTTGCTTGGTATAAAAGAAGAACAGATAATATTAGTCCAAAAGCCTCTTCAATATAAGAAGATTATAGTTCCAGAGAGTTGTATGTCTATAAATAATTTTTATACAAAAGAGTATAAATTTTTTATTGATTATGTAATTTCTCAGGCGATGGCACAACCTGTTCAGATAAAAACACACAAAAAGATTTATATGTCGAGAAAAAATTGGGCATTATCTTATGATAGGGATATTGCTGAAGATAAAATTGAAAGATTTTTCAATCAGAACGGTTTTAAATCAGTTTCTATGGAGCAGTATTCTTTTGTTGAGCAGGTTCATATTTTACAAAATGCAGAAAATCTAGCATGTGCCATATGTACTCTTGCTCATAATCTTATTTTTGCAAAAGATGGAGTAAGGGCTGCTATTATCAATAAGACTTTAAATTATAATATAACCCAGTTTATGATAGATGATGTGAAGAAACTTGATGTTACATATATTGATGCATTTTTTGCTATGATACCGGTAGAATTTGGCGCCGGTCCGTTTTTGTTTGATATGAACGAGCATCTTGAAAATTATGCCAAAGATAATAATATGAAGTTCTCAAGAGCAAAGATGAAAAAAACTGATTTGATAAAATACTTTGATGCATGTTTCAGGAGAGTTGATGATATACCTGATTCCAGGCTTAGATATTTTAAGGAACAGTATCAGATGATGCATAGCCGGTGTTCTTTTTATTCCCCAAAGGAACTTCTTATCAAAAAATATTTTTATAAAGTTTTGTCGATGATTATAAAGGGTAAAAATAAATATTTTTATAATAGATATATTGAATATAAAAATAGGTTAAAAGAATATAAAAAAGTGATGTTTTAATATTTTCAAAGGTGTTGATATGAAAAAGATTAACAGAAAGTATCTGTTCGGGGATGAGTGTTCATCGAAAATACTTGATTTTGCAGAACAACAGGAATATTTCTCCGATAGAAAACTGGAAATAAGAACATATGATGATGCAACCTGTCTTCCAGCAATATTTTTAAATGAAGATAAGAAATTTACTTTTTGTGGGGGACTTCTTGATAAAAAAAATGAGTATATCCCTTCTTCAGCTATTCATGCTTTACTAGGAGGTGTGTTCAATTCAGGATATTTATCTTCTGGTTATAGAATGTATGGAACGTATGAATTTGAAGAATGTGACTATTTAGATGACACTGTCTTTTATGGGGGGTGGTGTACAAGGCAGTGGGGGCATTTTTTGCTTGAGTGCATCTGCCGTCTTTATCCGATAGCGAAAAATCCTGAGAAATATAAAGATATAAAAGTGGTTTTTCTTCAGCCTGTTGATGATTATGAGATAGATGGAAGCTATCTTGAAATTCTTGAGTTAATCGGACTCAAACGTGAGCAGGTTGTATTTTTGCGCAAGCCGACAAAGTTCAAATCAGTGATAGTCGCTGATACATGTTCAGAGGCAGGCATTTTTTATACACGAGAGTATAAGTTTTTGATAAATCACCTTATCCAAAAAGCGATGGAGAAGCCTCTCAAAATAAAAACTCACAAGAAAATCTATCTTTCCCGTAAAAACTGGGTTTTTACAGATAGAGATATAGGCGAAGATAAAATTGAAAGTTTTTTTAACAAAAACGGTTTTGTTTCAATATCTCCGGAAAAGTATACGGCAGTTGAACAAATTCATCTTATGCAGAATGCAGAACATGTCGTGTGTGCAGTATCTACGCTGCCACATAATCTTCTTTTTGCAAAAGATGGGATAAAAGCAACGTTTATAAATAAAATTTGTCTTCCAAATCTGCTGCAGTTTTTGGTTGATGATGTGAAAAATCTTGATGTAACATATATTGATGCTTATAGAACACTGTATCCCGTGCATGTTGGCAAAGGTCCGTTTTTGTTCTGTGTGAACAAAAATTTGATTAACTATGCTAAAGATAATAATATGAAAATGCCCGATGTGTTTGGACCTGATAAAGAAGATTTTTTGACTTATATTAGGTTAGTGTTTTCAAAGATTAATCACTTATCTGAAGAAGAGTTTTTAGTGTTGAATTCTCTTTTCCAAAATAATACGCAGGATGATTTTATCTTTTATTCCCCAAGAGAGCTGATATTCAAAAAGTATTTTCACAAAATCATGTGGAAGTTGTCTTTGGGGAAGAAAAATTTTCATTTAGAAAAATATATAAAATACAAAATGAAACTAAATAAAATGAAAGAGATGTATTATCAATGATTCTCCTCTATCACCACGTAAAGCCCGAAGCTGACGATGAAATCTCAATCAACCCCGAAAAATTCACCAAGCATATGCTTGGTCTTCAAGATAAGACTGTCGTCTATCTTGAAGACTATAACCCCTTAGATGATAATCAGGTTGTGATTACTTTTGATGACGGATACAAATCGGTTTTGACATACGCAGCGCCCGTTCTCAAACACTTCGGCTATCCATTTGAATTATTCCTCGTCAAAGACTTCTATGACAAGGCTCAGCAGGGTGATGAGTTTTTCTTGAACGAGGGTGATTTGAAGAGTTTGATGAAAATAGGCGGGCGTCTTCAATATCACACAAAGTCCCATCCTCACCTTGAGGAAATATCAGACCTCAAAAAACTCGAGGAGGAGATAGTTGCGCCTGAATATATGAAAAATCTTGATAAAAACGGCTTCGAATGGTTTGCTTATCCTTATTGCACATACAATGACAGGGTTATTGAGGTTGTGAAAAAGTATTATAAAGGCGCCCGCACCGGTAAATGGCTTGATGGCGGAACCATATACACTCTCGGGTCTGTTTTTGTCAGGGATGATACTCTGTTTGAAGAGGCTTCTCAAGACAATGAGCAGGCATGGCGTTTATGCTCAAAGTTGTTTTTCTTGCATAAAATAAAAGAATTTTTGAGATATTTATTTTTCAAGTTGATGTTTTTGTTTTCTTTTGGAGAAAAGAAAGAGTATTTCAGAGCTAAATATAAAGAAGCAAAAAAGAGAATAAAAATATATTGAGAGCAGGTGTTCAGCTCAGGGCGCTGTATCGATGATGAAATAGCAGTCAGTTTAATATTCCATGAGATTTTTCTTTCACTGCGTTTCCTCAGAATGGTTTTATTTGGGAGTTATATAGCAAGATACTATTAAAAGTCCGTCATTCTGATGGCTTTAGCCAGAAGAATCCTTTTTGTTTAGATACTTCGCTAACGCTCAGTATGACGTTATTTGGGAAATTTTTGAAGGAATTTGCTATATAAGTTCCTTTTATTGACACTTTTTGTTCTCTGGTTGTTTTTATTATAATATATAGTTTCGTACGGGGTTTATTATGGATTATTCAAAAGTTTCTGATGTGCAGAAAATACCTGAGATGACGCAAGCTTGTGCAAAATCTTCTGCAACAAGAGCAATCCCTTCTTCTGAGGCTGCTCAAAGAGGCATAACGGAATTTTCAAAAGAGGCAAGTGATGCGATTAGTGCTGCATCAAAGGCTGCTATTAATATACAAAAATATACCCCGGGGCAAACTCACAGGTTTGTAGCAAAGGGAGCGCTTGATCCTGCGTTAGATATTCTGAGAAGCAGGATTTTAAATCAAGCAGGCGTTTATGATGATGAAACAATAAAAGAGCTGACAACGTCAGTTATTAAAGTTGATGATACAAAACCGTCAAAGTTTTTACCTGCAAAAGAATTGAATATCGAGAACTTTGCCATAACAACAGATGATGCTGGCATAAGGGGCAGCAGTCCTTTTTCGAGAAAAGGGCGTAAAATAATAGCAAAATTGAAGGATTATGGCATCAAGAGAGTCATCGACCTCAAAAGCGATGGTGACCCGGTCAAAAGCGGAGAAATTTGTGCCAAGAGCGGGCTTGAATATATGAAGTTTCCGATTGCTTATGATGAGAAATGGACTCAAGAAAATATAGACCTGATACCTGAGTTTGTTGAAACGCTTAAAAAAGGTGATTTTTATATCGGATGTGCAACCGGTATGCACAGGACTGATACGGCGCTTGCCTTAAATTATTTTTTCAATCCTCATCCTTTATCCGTTCCGAAGTTAGAAGCAGGAACTTCAAAAAACAAAACAACGGCTATTGCAAATAAGATATTTTTGGCAGTTAATGATATATGTTATACAGATAAGAAAATGGGTATTCCCCGTCTGAGTGAAGATTTTGCAGCAAAACTCGGATGGGATAATCTCAGCCAGCTCTTGGATGAAATACCCAGAAGAAAAGCTGCTTTAAGTCTGGTTAATAAAATTTTGTAATATTTGTCAATTTTTTATATGTTTTGTTTTTATATTTTCAGATTTAGATAGAAAAACAGATAAAAATTTGAATATATGAATATAGCATTTCGACCATATATAAACAACAATACGGTATTTTCTTCTTCAATTATTCGTAAGCGTACAAATTTAGTTGATGAAGAGAAAAAAGATACAAAAAGATTTTCGGAGTTGCTGCTTTCCTCATATCTTTTATACAAACTGCGAAATCTTGGTAAAGAGTCATATTCATTTAACTATGATTTGCTTGAAAAGTCAGGCATTCCAAACCTGCACCCGCTGAATGATGACGGTGTTAGGGGTGGGACTCTTTCAGGCAGACAGGGACGAAGATTTATTCCAATACTGAAAAAAGCCGGAATTAAGAATGTAATAGATTTACGTGGCGGAGATGCTTCCTCTGTATATGAGGATATTTGCAAAAAAAACGGACTCAAATATTATCATATTCCTATTGATTCAGAAAGTATGAATTCAAAAGACATAATTGAAAAACTTCCTGAATTATTTGATGTTATGAATAAAGGAAAGTTCTATATCGCCTGTGCTCAAGGCTTGCATCGTACTGATATTGCTGTTGCCATGAATTATCTTTTTAATCCGAAGTCATCATCAGTGCCACCAAAAATGTACGGTCATATTTCTTCTGATGGATTTAAACAACAGGGGATATTTAACAGGACAAATAGTATTTTCAAAAATATGACGCAGGAAGATAAGAACAAACTGGGGCTGTCTGATTTTAGCAAAGAAGATTATAAGAAGAAAAAGAAAATTCTATCCTCGGCAAATGAAAAATATGCAAAAGAAATAAACTCTGATTGATTTGCAACAAAAAAAGAGTCAAAAGACTCTTCAAAAACTCGCGCCCGGAGGGATTCGAACCCCCGACCTTTTGGTTCGTAGCCAAACACTCTATCCAGCTGAGCTACGGGCGCAGGTCAATTATCATTATACATAGTCAAGATGTTTTATCAATAACTTTTTGTTATTAAGTTCTTTTCTCTTATGAACTTCATCACGTCTTCAGGGAGCAGATTGTTCATGCAGGGGTTGAACTCGCTTTTTCCGAATTTGCATTTCCTTCTGTTGCATGGAATACATTTGAGATTTGATGTGAGTGCAAAGTGTTTTTCTCCCCAGGGGCCGGTTCTCTTTATTGGCATTGCCCCGAATAAGCCTATGCATACAGGGTGCACCGATGCTGAGGCTATGTGCAGCGGGCCTGTATCCCCTGAAATCATAAAATCACACTGTGCAAGAAGGGCTGCTGTTTCTCTCAAATTCAGTCTGCCTGCTACGATGTGGATATTCTTGTTGCAGTTTTTGAATATGTCGAGTTTTTGAGCATCTTCTTTTGAGCCGATGATAATAATTTGCGCATTATACTCTTTTATCAATGAGTCTGCCAGTTCTCGAAAATATTCCATCTTCCATTTTCTGCCGTGTCTGACTGGTCCGCTTTGAGTGTTAAACGCAATGAGAGGGCGTTGAGGCGGAAGCATTTTTTTTGTTTTTGAAATGCTTTCTTCATCGATATAAAGACAGAGTTCCTTCTTTAACTCAAGGTTTTTTATTGCTTTTTTTGCCGTTAAGAAGAAGTTTTCGACGGCATGATATTTGAAGTTCTTTTTGTAGGTGACAGTTTGTTTTGCTCTGCAAAGGAATGAGAAAATTTTGAACCTGATAGAAGGCTGGAGGTTGATTATGAGGTCGTATTTTTCTTGTTTCAATTCTTTTGCAAGATTGAACAATCCCCGATAACTCCTGTCCTGCAATATGATAAGTTTTGTCAAATCAGGGTCGTTCTTGAGCAGTTCTGCAGGCGTTTTTGTTGTGAGGTAGTGTATTTCAGAGTTAGGGAGAAGTCTTTTTATGCTGCGATAGGTCTCTGTTGTGTGCACTACATCGCCTATTGCACCCTGTCTAATGATGAGTATTTTTTGAGGTGTGATATTTTTCATGATTTATATTATATACAATATGCTAAATTTTGTTGATAGATAAATAAAAATTGATTAGAATATTATCATTATAAAATTCGGTAAATGATATTTATGCAGAAAAAATGTGTTGAAAACAGGGAGGATTCTTTTCAGAGATATGTTCCTCACGGGCATTTTTATTCGCCTCTTCCATCAAAAGAGGATGAAGAAAAATATTGCGCCAATAAACCTGTTGAGGTTGACTCTTCGATACGTCTGAACATTGATGAACAGCTTTCTCTATGCCATGAGATGAAAAAGTTCTACAATCCTGAGAGGTTTGCAGAAACAGAAAGAGGGCTTGGGAAAAACGGCAATACAAGATATTATTATGAGAATAAGTTTTTTTCCTACGGTGATGGGATTATTTTGAATATGTTTTTGAGAAAAACGCAGCCAAAAAGGATTGTAGAAGTCGGATGCGGTTTTTCGTCAGCTATGATGCTTGATACATGTGATATGTTTTCTGAGCTAGGGGATGTCGATTTTACTTTTATTGAGCCTGAGCCTGAAAGAAGACTCCTAAAGCTTGTTAAGGAAAAGGAAATTAACCTTATTAAGTCGAATTTGCAGGATTTGGAGCCTGATTTGATTTATAATTCTTTGGAGGCAGGCGATTTGTTGTTCATAGATTCATCTCATGTTGTGAAACTTAACAGCGATGTGATGTTTATTTTTGACAGGATATTACCGAATTTGAAAAAGGGGGTATATGTGCATTTTCATGATGTTGTATATCCTTTTGTTTATCCTGATTGCTGGGTGAGAGAGGGAAGATTCTGGAATGAGGTGTTCTTTTTGAAACAGTTTTTGGCTTATAACGATTCATGGAAAATTGTATTATGGCCTGTGATGCTGCATCAAAAGAATTTGATACAGGACATATTCCCTATCTTAAACAAAGATGTCGGAGGCAGTTTGTATCTCCAAAAAATCAGGTAAGAGTTAGTCTTTAGCAGTGCCTGTTTCGTATCCGCAGTTCGTAAATATTACGGGAAGAATTGCTTTTATCGGGAGTTTATCGACAATCGGCACTTTTGCAAGGACAAGTGCGCTTACTGCGTCGTCAGCATGAACTAAGTAGTTTTTAGGATGAATTTTTTTCCCTTTATCTTCAGGGTCAACAAAAGTTTTATTTATTTTATTTGAAATTGCTGCAGCCGCAGGCATGCCGGCACCGACCCCGATTATAGGTGCTGCTATTTGAAGAGGGATTTTGTATTTTGTTGCATGTTTGCTGACCTGTCTGACAAGGGCGCCTGTTAGGATTGTCGGGATTGAAACATTCAGAGCCTGAAAGATAAATTCTTTTATTCTGTTTTTTCTGTTTTGAGGATTGTTTTCTTTATCCGTAGCTGCTCCTGCCAGCGCTCCGCCGAGCAGCCCTCCAAGGCTCATCGAAATAAGTTCTTTTTCTTCGAATTCTATTTTGTTGAAAGTTTTGTATAAATCTTTTGCTTTCTCGAGGACGGGTTTTGTTTTTATGTCTGATGGGAGTTTGAGTCCCTGTTTCTTAATCATTACAGCAATTGGTAGCATTGTCCCGACGAGGCTGCCAAGGAGAACGGGGAGATTTAGTTTTTCTTTTTTGTTTTCTTTGAGAAATTCGTCATTTTTTGTATTTTGTTGATGGTGAGTGATTACAGCAGTCTGACCTGAGGAAGCAGGTCTTGTTTGGTTCATGCGAAATCTTGTGAAGTCGTTGAATACTTGTTGGCTGTTGTGAATCATTTCACTATCCATAATCCGTTTACCTGATTAATATATAATAAAATATTTTTTCAAAAAAGTTTATTGTATGATAATTTTAAAACAACCGGAGGAAAAAAATTGTTAGCTTATTTTAAAGAATCTATATTTGTTACCGTAGTAGGTTTTATATGTGCTTATATATGGGCAGAGCATATGCACCCGGGCAGCGGATTTCTTGCTCTGTTCATCGTTTTATTTTTGAGTATATTAGAGGTCACTCTATCGTTTGATAACGCTGTTGTAAATGCGATGAAACTTGAGCATATGTCGCATGAGTGGCGGCATAGGTTTCTTACATGGGGTATTGCAATAGCTGTTTTCGGTATGAGATTTTTGTTCCCCGTGCTTGTTGTCGCAATTTTCTCGCATCATAATATTGTCGAAGTTGTTAAGATGGCTGTATATGATGTTACGCAGTATACTCATTATCTTCATGTTGCGCATGCTCCGCTTGTTTCATTCGGCGGAACTTTTTTGATGATGCTGTTTTTGACTTATTTTATAAATGAAAAAAAAGAAGTTCACTGGATTGCACCTGTTGAGAACTTTTTTGTTCATTTTGATAAGATTAAGTCAATAGAGGCTATGTTGACTTTGATATGTCTTGTTATCTTTGCTCACTACAATGCACCGGAGCATAAGGTCGGTGTCCTTGTTGCAGGGATTCTCGGTGTTGTTCTGTTTCTGATAATCGATGGTATCAGTCATATGCTGGAGCGTTTTGAGGAAGAATCAAAAAAACGTTCTCTTGTTGAAGGTGCTGCCAAAACAGGATTTGTAAGTTTTTTATATCTCGAGTTGATTGATGCTTCTTTTTCTCTTGATGGTGTTCTTGGTGCTTTTGCGATAAGCAAAGATATCATAATCATCACTATCGGGCTTGCTATCGGAGCGATGTTTGTCAGGTCTTTGACTATTTTTATGGTCGAGAAAAATACTCTTAAGCACTATGCTTATTTAGAGCATGGCGCACATTATGCAATCGGTTTTCTTGCGTTTATTATGCTCTTTAGCACAATAAAAGAAGTCCCAGAGGTTGTCACAGGTATGGTTGGTCTTGTTATTGTCGGAGCTGCGTTTATTTCTTCTGTTATTGAAAACAAAAGAAATGCTGCAGAAACTGAGAAAATCAGTGAAAATGCTGAAGTGAAGCAGGATTAACTTAGTCTAAGAACAAATAAGGCTCAAGGCGTTTGGCTTCATCTTTTGTCAAAACAGCAGGGTCGCCGCCGTTTGTGAGATAAGTTAGCAGAACAGCATCGGACGGATTTTCACCCATTTCATCTCTTGTTGCTTTAGCTTCGATTTGTCTGATGGCTTCTTTTGAAAGATTTTTTGATCTTCCGAGTATGTTAGCTTCGAATATTTTTGACATATCAATATCTCTAGATGTTTCTCCATGTGAATATATCTCAAGTTTGTTTAAGTCTTCATGAGATTTATCTGTTGGTTTTGAGGTTGTATGTTTATATTCTTTATCTCCGAAGCTGGTATGTTTTATTTTTGTGTTAAAAAAACTATTTGAAACAGCGTTTATCTGCATAATTAAAATCTCCTATTTTTTCTTGGATATTAAAAGTCCGCTAAAAAATAGAAATTGATATATAAGTAAAGAAATATTACTCCTAGTTATTCAAGCTATGTATAGGCGCAGGAATTCTTCCGCCTCTGTTGACAAAAACAGAAGAGTCAAATTTGTGAACATCAAGAATCGGCGCTTCGCCGAGCAGTCCGCCATAATAAGCTCTATCTCCGACTCCTTTTCCCGGGACGGGGATAACTCTGACTGCCGTAGTTTTTTTGTTAATCATTCCTATCGCCATTTCATCAGCTATCATCGCAGAGATGGTTGACTCTGGGGTGTTCCCGGGGATTGCTATCATATCAAGCCCGACAGAGCAGACACAGGTCATAGCTTCGAGCTTATCAAAAGTAAGTGCTCCGCATTGAGCAGCTTCAATCATTCCTGCATCTTCGCTGACAGGAATAAAAGCTCCAGATAATCCGCCGACATAAGAACTTGCCATAATGCCGCCTTTTTTTACCGCATCGTTGAGCATAGCAAGAGCTGCAGTTGTTCCGTGAGTGCCTGTACGTTCAAGCCCCATTGCTTCAAGTATACCTGCTACGCTGTCGCCTATAGCCGGGGTCGGTGCAAGTGATAAATCGATTACACCGAACGGGATACCTAGACGGTTTGCAAGTTCTCGACCGATGAGTTCTCCTGTTGTTGTAATTTTGAATGCGATAGTTTTGATTTTGTTTGCAACAATGCCTAGGTCGGCATCTTTTGGAAGAGATTTAATTGCCGCTAAGACAACCCCTGGACCGCTTACGCCGATATTCAGCGCACATTCAGGCTCGCTGTAACCGTGGAAAGCTCCTGCCATAAAAGGATTATCTCCAGGAGTATTGCAGAAAACAACGAGTTTTGCAGCGCCTATACCGTCTTGAGAGGCTGTGAGGTTTGCCGTTTGTTTGATAATTTTACCCATAAGCAGTACGGCGTTCATATTTATGCCTGCTTTTGATGATGCGACGTTTACTGAGGAGCAGATTCTGTTTGTTTCGCTCAGAGCTTGAGGAATGCTTTCGATTAGTGCTCTATCTCCTCTTGTACATCCTTTTTCAACAAGAGCTCCAAAACCTCCGATAAAGTCAACGTCAACTTCGTGGGCTGCTTTATCTAGAACTTTTGCGAGGTAAACATAGTCATATTCATCAGCGCTTTCGCCTATGATTGACATAGGGGTTACGGCTATTCTTGTGTTTACAATCGGGATGCTGTATTCATTCTCGAGGTCTTTTGCATAAGTTTTGAGATTTTTTGCGTATTTGATTATTTTATTATAGACTTTATCGCCTGTTTTCTTGATATCTTCGGTTATGCAATCCCGGAGGCTCAATGCCAGTGTGACTGTTCTAATATCGAGATGGTGGACTTTTATCATCTCAATTGTTTCGAGAATAGATTTTGCGTTAAAAAATTCCATTTTGAACCCCTTCTTCAGATAGTGTGCATTTTGTCAAAAATAGCTTTTCTTTGGACCCAGATTTCCATACCGAGTTCTTCACATTTATCCAAGAGGGCTTGTTTAAGTTCTTTATAGGAAGCTTTTGAATTTGAGATATCAGCCATAAGAAACATAACAAACTGATCCTGCATAATAGATTGTCTGATATCTTCTATATTTACTTTATATTCAGCGAGAATTGCCGAAATTCCTGCAACAATACCTGTTTTATCCTGTCCGGAGACAGTTACTATGATTTTTGAGTCGTTCATAAATTTTTATCCTCTTCCCGATTATTATTTTTATATAATAATACTAAAAAAAAATGAACTTTGCCTTATTTTAAATTTTATTTTAAAATTGTTCTGTTATTTTTTTAAAGGGTATGTATGAAAGTAATTATATACGGAGCAACCGAGGCTGCTTATTTAATAGCAAACAAGTTGTATATAGATCATGATATTACTGTTATCAGTGAAGCAGAGGAACTGCCTGATGCGTTTAATAAGCTTGATTTGAGCTATGTTCAGGGAAATCCCTCAAGTACAAAAGTATTGAAAGCAGCGGGGATAGAGAGCACGGATGTGTTTATTGCAGCGTCTCCCGTTGATGAGAGGAATATTGTTGCATGCTGGAATGCAGGGAAATTTGCAGATGTGCAGACATTATGTTTTGTCAGCAAGTTTGAGTATTTCAGAGATAACGAAGGTTTTCATATAGATGCCGGTATTGATTATATTATATGGCCGGAGAAACTTTTGACACAAGAGATATTCAGGGTTATTACAATACCTGAAGCAGTTGATGCAGAAGAATTTGCAGGAGGAAAGGTTAATCTGCTCGAATATAAAATAAAAAATTCAAGCAAGCTTGTATCAAAGCAGATTAAGAATTGTCATTTTCCTCAGAATACTCTTATTCTCGGTATATCAAGAGAAGGACAGTTGTTTATTCCTACAGGGTCAAGTGTCATTCAGGCTGATGATAAGCTTTTGTTTATGGGGTTCAGGAGAAATCTTGAAGAGTTATACCGTGAATATATTGATGAAAAGAGTTCACAAATCAGAAGCGTTGTTATTATCGGCGGCGGGAATGTTGGTTTTATGCTTGCTGAGATGCTTGAGAGTTTGAAGATAAAGACAAAAATTATTGAGAAGAATTATGAAAGATGCGAGTATTTATCTGAAAATCTCAAAGAGTCGCTTGTGTTGAATGCTGATGGTACGGATATTGAACTTCTTGAGTCAGAAGATATCGGCAACAGTGATATAGCGGTATGTGTAACGAACAATGACGAAAAAAATCTGCTGTGTTCTCTGCTTGTGAAGCAGCTTGGTGTAAAGAAGGTTATCACACGTGTAAACAGTGTTGCAAACGCTTCGCTGTTTGAAAAAGTCGGTGTTGATGTTGCGCTTTCTCCCTTGCAGTCAGCTATAGATGAGGTGAATAACAAGTTCATCGAAACGGACATAAACATTCTTGCAACGGTAGAACGAGGACAGGGCGAAGTTTTTGAGACGACAATTGCCGAGAATTTCAAGAGCATAGAGCTTATGAATATGAAATTCCCTGCAAATGCGATTGTTGCAACCATAAAAAGAGGGCATAAGATACTGATACCGAAGGGGGACACGCTTATTCGGGCTAATGATATTCTCTTTGTGTTTACAACAACTGATAATGCTCCTGTGATAAAAGATTTTTTCAAGAACGAGAAATATTATGAGATTTAAGTATATTCTAAACTCCTTGTCATGGATGATGGTTTTGTACGGCGGATTGATATTTGTGCCGTGTTTTGTAGCGTTATATTATCGTGAATGGTCAGCTATTATGCCGTTTGCAGGTGTAGCGCTTGTTACTGTCGCTGTCGGATTGATTTTGCGTAAATACACCGAGGAGTATCAGAATTTAAATAATGTTAAGAAAACAGAGGCGTTGTTTATTGTCAGTGCAACGTGGTTTTTGCTTACGATTATATCGGCAATTCCGTTTGTTTTTTTCGGATTGAGCCCGATTAATGCATTTTTTGAGGCTGCGTCAGGTACAAGTACGACCGGTGCGTCTATTTTGACTGATTATACTATTTATCCGAAGACTTTCTTTTTCTGGCGGTCATTTATGCAGTGGATAGGAGGTATGGGGATTATCGTTTTGTTTGTCGCCATTTTGCCTCAATTCAAAGTTGCGGGAAGGCAGATGTTTTTTGCCGAAGCACCAGGTCCTACGGATGAGAAGATTACTCCGAGAATAAGGCACACCGCTACAGCTCTTTGGGGCGTGTATATTTTTCTCACAATAATAGAAGTAATTGCTCTGATGGCATTTGGAATGCCTGGGTTTGATGCTGTGTGCAACTCTTTTTCTACTTTGTCAGGAGGAGGATTTTCTCCTAACGGATTGAGCATTATGGGGTATAATAATTCGGCATTCGTCTGGATTATTTCCTTTTTTTTGTTTCTGGCATCAGCAAACTTTGCCCTGCAATATAAAGTTTTGACAAAGTTTAAGCTGCGTTATCTCTGGGAAAGCGAAGAGTTTCGATTATTATGTAAGATAGTTTTGTTCTTATCAGTATCGATTGCTTTGTTTTTACATTTTTATGACGGTTATTCAGTGAACACAAGCATTAGAGATGCGATATTTCAGGTTTGTTCTTTGATATCGACAGCCGGATTTGCTTCCGTTGATTTTAACAACTGGTGTGTGGGGGCTAAAGTATTGTTATTTACGACTTTTTTTGTGGGCGGATGTGCAGGGTCTGCAGCCGGAGGTATCAAAGTTGTCAGAGTTCTTTTCGGATTCAAATATCTGAAAAGAGAACTCGTTCAGATTGTCCATCCGAGGGCCGTTTTACCGATAAAAATAGACAAAAAACCTTTATCTCATGATGTTTTAAGGCAGATTTTGGGATTTTTAATTTTCTATTTTGTGATAGCCATATTTTCATGTATTATAACTTCAATTATTGAAGAGAATATCATTGTCGGGATAACAGGCACTTTTACGACGCTAGGGAATGCCGGTCCTGGGTATGGTCCGATAGGTCCTATGGGGAATTTTGATTCTTTGAGCAGTGTGACAAAATTCATTTTTTCGATGAATATGATAATCGGACGTCTTGAGCTTATACCGTTTCTTGCTATGTTATACCCTGATTTTTGGACAAGAGCTTCAGGTTATGAGGCAAAATAATATATAAGTTCCGCAGATACTATTAAAAGTCTGTCATTCTGAGGGCTTTAACCAAGAAGAATCCTTTTTGTTTCGATACTTCGCTAACGCTCAGTATGACGTTGTTTTGGAAATTTTTTGAGAAATTTGCTATATAAATTCCAAATAATTTCATTTGAAATAAGTCTTGTTTTTGGATAAAATATTAAAGATATGAAAGCATACAGTTGGAGATTTTTTGGGCTTTGGACAGCGGTATAGAGTTATCTTCATATATTCTGAAAAAGTTTTTGGAGTTATCTGTTTTTGATGAAGTGCTTATAGATAAAGAAATCTATGTTAAAAATGCTGAATATAGTGAGAAGAAAGCAGAGTTTTCGATAGAAAAAGACGGTAAGCTTTATGATTTTTCGATTGAATTTGCTATCCCGTCTGATGAAAAAAAATTGTTTGATTTAATTCAAGAACAACCGGGATTGAAAAAAAGATTGTCGTTGAATGATTTGAATCCTGCTTTCTTTGATGCGATAGAGTATATGGGATTTCCCCTTCTCCCTGTTGATGATAGTCAAATAAATATTAAGACTGATATTCAAGATGTAAAAAGTGCTTATGTCGCTGTTTGCAACTATTTGAGCGATGATATTGCTGAAGATAACTCTGTTGTATTTATTTTGAACGGCATAAACCTTGATAAGCTGCAGTCTGCTTTTACAAAAAAACAAAGTGAGGACGTCGGAATAGAAGGCGTTCATAGCTGCGGAGAGCTGCCTCCTGTTGTTTTGAGCAAACTTGATACTGAAGAGTTGTTCCAATTTGTTGATAAAAATCCTCTGTTTTTCAAAGGCAAGGATTTCAAGTTTAATTTGATGACATTGTATGAAACTGTTGAAGATGATTTTTCATCGCTTGCTTTTAACAATAATCTTGCTGTTTTAAGAAACACTGATTTTTATTTTTACAATGAAAATAACGAGCTGAGAGTTTTCATTTCGCCGCATACAAATTTTTCTTTTTATCTTAAGTCAAGAGGGTCATTATTCCGTTATAAAGTAAAGATGATGGCTGTACCAGTAAAAAAAGAAGGTGAAATCATTTTTGAAGAAAAACAGGGGCTTGATATTGAGGCGGATGTCGTTTTGGAATATTTTCTTAATTTCTCCGAATTTGTGGATGTGCCTGCTGTTTCTCATTCATCGAAGTTTTTGAATTATATCGCTCTTGTTGTGAAAGAGGCTGTGAAAAATTGTTATTTCAAACCATTTGTCAATTATGAGAATGAGAATATTTTCAATATAAAATACGAGCTTCTTTATGCAAATGATGAGATAGAAAATCTTGTCAGCTTTATTGTTGATTTTATGCCTGAGACGATTGCTTTCAACAAAGAAAACAATACTTTGAAAAATAAAAATTTTGCCGTTGAATTATTGAATAAGTATTTGGACTTTTGTCTTTGGAAATTTATTTCGATAAAGGCTGCCAAACTAAAGCCTAATCCCGTGTTGTTGTACTTTGTGAAAAAGCAGAATTATAAGGTAATGAAGGGCAGCAATAATGTTGCAAGTGCTTTATCAACATGGTTTGATTCAATCGGAATTTTGAAATACCAGTATCGTCCGCTGATTAGAGTTGAGAAAATTACTGAATCAGAGTTCTTTTTGAATATAGATATAGTTGATACAAAAGATACAAACACGCCCGTTGTGAACATAAAAGATGTTTTTGATAATGAATATTTTGAAAACAGAAAGAAGATTATATCTGAAATATCGGCACAGGTTTATATTTTGTCCAAGCAGTTTGAGCGTCTGTCTTTTGTCCTTTACGCCAAAACTCCTGCGAAAATAAACTTGCAGGAACTATTCTATTTAATACAGGAGTGTTCTTCTCCTTGGGCAAAAGCAGGTATAGAAATAATTATCCCGAAAGACTTGAAAAACATAGTCCGTCCTAAGATACTTCTTCAAACAAAATTAAACAAAGATGTCGATTTCTCTACATTGTTCTCAAGAACGTCGCAGATATCTCTTGATGATATTATGAACTTCTCTTATAAGGTGGCGTTGGGGGATACGATTATTACCCCAGAAGAGTTTATGGCTTTATCTGAAAAAGCTGAAGGGTTGATAAACTACCGTGATAAATATGTCATATTAAGACCCTCTGAGATATCAAGCCTGATAAAACAGCTCAAAAAACCTCTGCATACAAAGATGAACAGTCTGCAGCTGCTGCATAGTGCTTTATCTCAGACAATTGATGATGTTGAGGTAGATTATGACGAGTTGTTCAGAAAAGCGCTCGTTGATATGATAAACCCCGAGGAAACGGATATTCCGAAGACATTGAACGGAGAGCTTCGAAAATATCAGGTAAACGGCTTCAAATGGTTATATTCAAATACGAAAAAACATTTTGGCTGCTGTATAGCTGATGATATGGGTTTAGGGAAGACGATTCAGGTTTTGAGTCTTCTGCTCAAATATAAGGAAGAAAACAAACCGAAAACGCCGTCAATAGTTGTTGTTCCTACCACGCTGATTGGAAACTGGCAGAAGGAATGCGAAAAGTTTGCTCCGAGTTTGAAGGTCTGCATTTATCACGGTCTGGATAGAAAACTTGATATGAAGGCTGATTTGATAATAACATCTTATGCGATAGTTCGTATGGATTTGGAGGTTTTATCAAAACATGAGTATCCTTTTGTAATTATTGATGAAGCTCAGAACATCAAAAATCCTCAAACGGCGCAGTCTGTTGCTGTTAAAACTTTGAAGGGCGGGGCTTATGTCGCAATGACAGGTACCCCGATTGAAAACAGATTGAGCGAGTTATGGAGCATTTTTGATTTTCTCAACAGAGGTTATTTAGGAACTCTCGGGGAGTTTCATTCAAGTTACAGCGTGCCGATAGAAAGAGAAAAAGATGTTGATACGGCAAATCGTCTGAAGAAGGTTACATCTCCGTTTCTAATGCGCAGGTTGAAAACTGATAAATCCATAATCGGTGATTTGCCTGAAAAACTTGTTTTGGATGATTATTGTAATCTTACAAAAGAGCAGGCAGTGCTCTATGAAAAGACTCTGTCAAATACAATGAATTCAATAAAATCTTCTTCTGGAATAACGAGAAAGGGAAATATCCTGAAGCTGATTACATCTTTAAAGCAGATTTGCAATCATCCCGCTCATTTTACGAAGGAAAAACACTTTACCTCTGAATCCTCAGGTAAGGCGCAGATGACGATGGAGATACTAGGAAATATTGTTGATAACAACGAAAAAGTTCTGTTGTTCACACAATACCGTGAAATGGGTGAAATTTTGCAGCAGATTATTGCAAAAGAGCTTAATCAGGAAGCGTCGTTTTTCCATGGCAGCTTGAGCAGGATAAAAAGAGAAGAGCTAATATCTGATTTTCAGCAGAATGATGATAGGAAGATTATGATTTTGTCTTTGAAAGCAGGCGGAACGGGGTTGAATTTGACTGCTGCTGCGAATGTAATTCATTATGATTTGTGGTGGAATCCTGCTGTTGAAAATCAGGCAACAGACAGAACTTATCGAATCGGTCAGACTAGAAACGTAATGGTTCACAGGCTGATTACAATCGGTACGTTCGAAGAGAAAATTGATGATATTCTTAAGTCAAAACAGAAGCTGCTTGATATGTCTTTGTTTGAAGGAGAACAGAATATTACAGAGCTTACAGATAAAGAGATTATGGAGATATTCTCTTTGAGAATTTAGGCTTTTGTTTTCAAAAAGTCGATGACCTGAGAGAGTGCTTTGCTTCTGTGGCTGATTTTATTTTTTTCATCCATTGATATTTCAGCAAGAGTCTTTCCCAACTCTGGGATGAAAAATACGGGGTCATATCCAAATCCGTTTGAGCCTTTTTTTTCGTTGATTATTTCGCCGAAACATCTTCCTTCCGCAGTGAAGAATATATTTCCGTTTTCATCAGAAAGAGCCATTGCACAACAGAAATGTGCGGAGCGGTTATCTTTGTCTTTCAATTCAGAGAGGAGTTTGTTTATTCTTGAGTCGTCGTCTTTTTCGTAGCGGGAAGAGTATACGCCGGGTCTTCCGTTTAGAGCGTCGACGCATAGTCCTGAGTCATCGGCAAGAGAAGGGAGATGCATTTTTTTTGCAGTTTCTGATGCTTTCAATGAGGCATTTTCGAGGAAGGTTTCTCCTGTTTCTTCAACGTCTATGTCAGAATCTGGCAAAACAACGTCTATATCAAGCAACGATTTGAATAAACTGTTTATTTCTTTTAGTTTATTTTTGTTTTTGGTTGCCAGAACGATTTTTTTCATCAGTCTTTCCCGAAACGTCTGTTTCTTTTTGCAAAATCTGATATAGCAAGTCTTAGCGCTTCTTTGTCAAAAT
This sequence comes from Candidatus Adamsella avium, assembly GCA_904420445.1. Taxonomy (GTDB): domain Bacteria; phylum Cyanobacteriota; class Vampirovibrionia; order Gastranaerophilales; family CAJFVJ01; genus Adamsella; species Adamsella avium. The sequence continues at coordinate 292,112 of CAJFVJ010000002.1, forward strand.
CAGGCCAGAGCATTTTTGTGATATAAAACTCAGAATATGCAATCTGCCACAGGAGGTAGTTGCTGATTCTGTATTCTCCGCCGGTTCTGATTATCAAATCAGGGTCAGGGATGTAGTTTGTATACAAATATTTTGAAACCAGGTCTTCAGAAATATCATCAGAAGAGATTTTATTTGAAGCTATATCTTTTGTAATTTGTTTGATTGCGTTGACTATTTCTGCTCTTCCTCCGTAGTTGATAGCTATCTGGAGATTGAGAGATTTGTTGTTTGCTGTTTTTTCTTCTGATTTTTTGATAATTTCCTGCAAAGAAGGGGATAGTTTTTGAGTATCTCCGATAATTCTGATTCTTACGTCATTTTCATGGAGTTCCTGAGTTTCGTTTTTGAGGGTTTCTCCAAGCAGGAACATAAGAAATTCAACTTCTTTTTGGCTTCTTTTCCAGTTTTCTGTTGAGAAAGCGTAGACGGTCAGGTTTTGTATTTTGAAGTCTTTCATTGCTCTGACCGTATTTTTCAGAGCAACAACGCCCTGGTTGTGACCTGCCACTGATGGAAGGTTTTTTTGTTTTGCCCAGCGTCTGTTCCCGTCCATTATAATTGCTATATGCTGCAATTTGCATTCTTTTGCAAGATTTATTATTTCTGCATCATTTGATGGTGTTGTATTAGGAGATTTTATTTTTAATAACATACATTCTTCTCTTGAGTATTTTTTTTTATTATAAAACAAATAAAATTTTATGCTACACTAAAAAAATAAAGACGGATTTTTGCTGTTATGTTAGAGTTATCGATTTTATATCTGCTGAAAAAACAAAAGTTGAGTTTATATGCAATAAAAAAAAATCTTGATGAAAAATTGCCATATTTATACTCGGCTAGCATGGGTTCGATTTATCCTTTGATAAACAAGATGGAAAAAGAAGGGTTGATAAATCAGAAAACGTCTTATACAAAAGGCGGGCTGAAGAAGAAGACTGTTTCGATAACCAAAAAAGGTGAAGAAGTTTTTTTTAATCGAATGATGGAAGATTTTGACTGTCCGATGAATCATCTTGAGTTGTTTGTTTCAGCCAAGATAACTTTCAGCGGGCTGATAGAAGAAGAATATCGAAAAACTATGTTCACGAAGATAATAAACAAACTCGAAGAAAAAAAACAAATACTCTCTCTTTTGTTGAAAAAACAGAAATTGAACGAATTTCAAGGCGGTCATATAGAGTTTTTAATCAGGCATACTGATAGTTATGTCAAATGGCTTGAAGAAAAATTGTAAAATGTTATTGTTTTAGTATCAGATAGAATTCAGCAATTATTATTAACTAAACGTAAAAAAATACTACGCTTGTATTACTATGTTCTGAGTTTTTTTTGTTAATATAATTATTGGCAATTTTTAAGGAGCAAATTTTTTGGGTAAGTCCAGATTAACTCTCTATATATTTATCGCATTGATACTTGGTATTTTGACCGGATGGTTCTTTCCTGAGTCAGGGTTGAAACTCCATGCTCTTGCGGATGCTTTTTTGCGTATGGTCAAGATGATTATAGCTCCGTTGTTGTTTTCAACGCTTGTTGTCGGTATAGCAGGGCATGGGAATATCAAACAGCTAGGGAAAATTGGTGTAAAAACAATAATTTATTTTGAAATAGTTACGACAATAGCTTTGTTTATAGGACTTTTTGCCGGAAATTATTTTAAACCGGGTGAAGGTTTTACTGTTGATTTTGCGTCAGCTGAGAGTATGAAATCTCTTGCGAATATGCAGCATATGCATGTAAGCACATCGCTGACTGATACTCTTGTTCATATGTTTCCGACAAGTGTAATCGAAGCCATGTCCAAGGGAGATATTCTGCAGGTAGTCGTTTTCTCTGTATTTTTTGCGATAGCTATTTGTGCTGTCGGAGATAAAGCAAAGCCTGTTTTGAATATGCTAGATTCTTTATCGAAGATAATGTTCAAGTTTACCGAATATGTAATGTTATTTGCTCCTATAGGTGTGTTCGGAGCTATGGCATATACTATTTCATTGAACGGGCTTGATATATTGCTGGTTTATGCGAAATTGATAGTTGTTTTATACGGGGCGTTGATTTTATTTCTTGCAATTGTTCTGTTTGCCGTATGCAGAATATGCAATATCCCAATGCTTGCGCTGATTAAGGCTATTCAGGAGCCTGCGTTGATTGCTTTTTCGACGGCGACCAGCGAGGCAGCTCTTCCAAAAGCAATGGAGCAGATGGAAAAATTTGGTGTTCCGAAAAATATTGTCGGTTTTGTTATGCCTACCGGATATACTTTTAATCTTGATGGTAGCACGCTTTATCTCTCGCTTGCAGTGTTATTCTCAGCTCAGGTTGTAGGGCTTGATTTGACTCTTGAGCAGCAGATTATGATGATGTTGACTTTGATGTTGACAAGCAAGGGGATTGCAGGAGTTCCGAGGGTTTCTCTTGTTGTTTTGATTGCAGCGTTGAGCAGTTTCAATATTCCTGTTATTGGGGTGGCTATTTTGCTTGGTATAGATCAGATTTTGGATATGGGGCGTACTACCGTAAATTTGGTAGGAAACTGTGTAGCCACTACGGTTATTGCAAAATGGGAAAATATGTTTGATTATGAAAAAATGAATGAGTATATTGATTCAAATAAGGTTGAAAAAAAAAGCTTTGTTAAAGAAATAGTTCATTCAGAACCTTCTTATCCATCAGGATATGCTGATGATAATCAAGAAAATTTTGAATCAATAACCAAGTAATTTTTGGGAGTATACTATGAAAAACCAATATTTATTGATTGCTGAAACAATTTTTTATAAAAATAATAAACTTACGGCTATAAATATTTATGATCATTTTGTTGCGCTAAAGCTTCCGGCCGAGTTTGTTTTTGATTTGGCTGTTTTATGCGGCCCAGGGTGGGAGCATGGAGAGCATGTGATTACCATAAACTTCAGACCCGATGATAAAGAGCTTACAAAACTTGGTGATATCAAGGTTGATATTCCGAGTGATAACTTTGTTTATAATGCATTGGCAAACAATCTCAAATTTACGATAGGGTCTGATGTAAAAAATCTTTCTTTCATTGTTATGGAAGGAGATAAGGTAATAGTTGAGAGGACTTATCCTGTCAACGGGCTGATGATACCTGTTGAAGAAAAGCCAAAAGAAGAGTCTGCCGCTGAATAGTGCTTATTGCTCCTGCTTTTTCGTATTGTGATATATTGCCATTTTGTTGCAGACTATTTTCATAATTTGCGGGTTTGTAATGTAGCCGAGTGTTGAACCGTAGTCATCTACTATGGAGCTATCAGCAAGATAGTTTTTGGCTTTTTCTTCCAGGAAAGATTTTCCTTTAGTGGAGGGTTCTTTTTTATATTTATTATATTTTGATGTTAAATCACATGTATCAATAGGCGCCTTGACCAACATTATCGTTTCGTTTTTGTCGTATTCGTCGTATTTCAGGGAAAACATCTGCGGGAACTGTGACGGCGGTATTTGCAGCAGTGTTTTTGTTAAATAAGCCAGCTGTTCATAAGTTAGGGCAAATGCAAGCGGGTTGTCTGTCTGTTCATAGACAGATTCTGCAAGAGCCTGTTCCATCGCAAGTCTTTTTCTGATAAACTCCGTTGAAAATTTTCGAGGTTCTTCAGGGGGGATTGCGTTGTCTTTTGGTGCGTGCAGCGATTTTAGCAAAGCTTTGCATTCAGGAGATGTTTTGTTTTCTGTCATCCGGTTTATGTAAAATTTTCTGAATTCTTCAGGAATAAAGTAGTATTCGCTGCTGTATTGTTCATATACTGTATTTTCGAAAGTGTTATTGAGAACTTGCGAGTCTATGCCGTCTTCTGTCAATTCTTGCGGCATAAGATTTTGGAATTTTTTGTAGGCGGCAGTTTTTGTTTCTTCCGTTCCGTTTTGACCGAAGATGAACATCGCAGCCTGACCGTAGTTTGCCAGAAATTCTCTCAGCGGCTGTTCCATTTTTTGAAGGTCTTCTTCTCCGATTATGAAGTTTGTTTTTATTATGGAGTCGATATCTCTATCAGAGAGTTTTTTGTTGTATTTTCTATATAGTCTGTCGATTTTTGAGAAATCAGGTTTTCTCCTCAGGGTAACGATTTTTTTAGATTGGTCTTCTGATGTGAGTGTAAAGCTCCAGCTCTTACGTTTTGAAAAGTCCATATTCTCTGAAGTAGCTGCTGTTAGGTTCAGGTCGTTGAACATCAAAGAAAACATCTCAGGCTCATCTGTTGCCTCATATAATATTTCTGCGAGAGATTGTTCCATTGCACGTTTTTCCGTAAATATAACGCTGTCATCGATTGATTTCATTTTTGCAGCCAGTGTGGTTCTTTCTGTTTCTGCGGGAGTTTTTCCGTTGAGTATTTTTCCCCATATGAGAAGGTCTTTTTCGTCCAGTGTTTTGCTTGCAAGATTGAAGTAAGCTTGCAGATATTCTTCAGGAAGATAAGGATAAGCCCCCCTGTAAATTTTTGCAAAATTGTTCAAAGCTGGATTCATTTCTACTGTTTGACGGTGTTTTTTGAGGTCTTTTTTTATTCTTGTTTGAGTTACGACTATAGACTCTTTCAGGTCTTCAAAAGAGTCGTTTTCAACAGCGTTGTTGATTTCTGCCCAAGAGTTTTTGATTTCTTCGCCGAGTTTTTGAGCATCTTCAGGATATGTTCTCCAGAAGGCTATCATTAGATTTCTCTGGGCTTCCGTATATTCTTGAGAACGATAGATGAAGTTTCCCGGGTTATGGATGTTTCGTTCTCTCATAAATTCAGACATGTGGTTTCTGATGTCGTTGCAGTTATTCCAGGCGTTAATCATTGCATATCGTTGTTTCTCGCTGCCTGTCTGCATCTTTTCGATGTAGTCGGCTTTTTGTGCTTCATCCATAGAATCCCAGCGATCTATCATAGATTGGGCACGTTTTTCGGATATTTGTGCTTTTTCATCATCTGAGAGATTTTCGTAGTATAACTTGAGATTTTTTTCTGCCCATTCTAAGAACATCGGGTCATCAGAAAGAGAGGTTCTTATTTTCTCTTTTGGCTGATGAGAAGGTATTTGAGGTTGTACTGTCTGTTGTGAGGCAGAGTCTTTTTTCTGCTTTGTTTGTTCATTTGTTGGAGTTTTTTTTCTATTTTGGAATTTTTTCAGAAGTTCAAGTTCTCTGTCCTGCGATAGCAAGAGTTCTTTTTTGTCGTTATCAGAAAGAGAGTTCCACCAGTTTTCGATATTTGAAAGAGATTTTTTCGCCCTTTGAGCTCTTTCTTCAGGCGTAAGGCTGTCGTAATATTTTTGCTGAGCTTCCGAAATTTTTGAACCTATCTCATCAGAGTAACCGTCTTTTGTGAAACGAAGTGAAGTCAGGTATTCAGGGTTCGGCAGTTTTATGCCGAGTGTTTCAAGAGTAGAGTAATTTATGTAGTTTTTATCTTCTTTTTTAAAGATGGGGTTTAGGTCTTTGTCGAGGTCTTCATTAATTTCAGATAGAGATTTAGCTTCGAGGAAGATTTTTTTGACGATATACACGCTCAGGTCTTCATCATTCGGGAGGACTGATTCTCCGTCCTGTTTGAGGTCATCTGACATGAGTTTTATGTCATAGAGAATGCCTCTTTTTGCTTTGTTATCATAGGAAGGTTTGAGCTCTGAGAAGAGTTCTTCATCAGGATAAGCTTGTTTTATATCATCTGTTGTTTTTGCATAAGCAATTGATTTGTAGGCATTGTATTGTGCCTGCAGCGGCGATAGTCCCCGTTTGTTCGGAAGAGTATCAATGTATGCCTTGACTGTATGCGGCATTCTGTCTTTGTTTTCTTCATAAAATCTCGGAAGACCTTTGTCTACTCTTGCCTCAAAAGAGAGCAGGTAGTCATTAAAGTGATAATCAAGAGGATTTGTTGTTGAGTTTCTTGAAGAATCTAAATTCTTAGTATTCTGGTTATTAGTGTGTTTTATTGAATTTTGTGATGCGAAAAAATTCAGTGAAGATATTCCGTTGATTTGCATGATAAAAAATAAGACCTCGTTTTATATAAAAATTTTTTCATTTATACAAAACCGGTGAATATAGTTTATTGTGTAAAATAATGTTACAATATAAATTCAGGAGTGGATATTTTTCATAGCAGAAAATCTTTATATATATAAGAACTATAGAGGTGTTTTTAGATGTTTGAAGGAAGAAAAGAACATTATAAATATACATCGAGTCCTTATGAAAACAGGCAGGGGGCTGATTTTTATCTCAGTGCCAAAGAAATTCAGGAAAAACGTGGCGAAGATCTCGCAAGACGTTTGTATAATTTCAGAAAAAGTTTGAAAGAGTCAGCTTATAAGACTTCTCCTATTTCATCAACAGAAGAAAGTCTTGAGAAGGCTTTTTTGTATGAGTTCACTCATCTTAGCGAAACAGGCAGAAGAAAATTTGCAAGTCTGATATGGGAAAAGAATGTTGAAGAAGAACTATCCGAGATATGGCCCGAGTTTTCAGGTGCTGTCAGAGCGTCATTGAATAATATTTAATTTTCATAGTAAAATTGAGTATTATGAAAACATTGTTCGGAAGAATTTCTCTTTTTATCTTTTTAGCGGCAGCTGCGCTTATTTTGTGGGGGATTTTTGCAGAGCCGAATATTCTTGTTGTTAAAAACATTGATATTGCTCTCAAAAAATGGCACAGTGAGCATAATTCGCTGAAGATAGTTTTTCTCGGCGATTTGCACACAAAGCCGATAGACCTTGACAGGTTGAAGAGAGTTGTTTCAACTGTGAACGAACAAGAACCCGATATAGTGTTATCAATAGGTGATTATGTAAACGGAAACAGTTATAAAGAAACGCTATATCCGAGAGTTATAGCAGAAGAACTCGGGAATATTAAGTCAAAATACGGATTTTATACGGTACTTGGCAATCATGATTATGATTATAATTCACGCAGAATAAGAAAAGAACTTGAAAAAAACGGAATAAAAGTTCTTGAGAATGATACAATTCCTTTGGATATAGAAGGGAAACGTTTATGGTTAATCGGGATAAAGGATTTTTCAGTCTGTCATACCCATCTTGATTATAATACCGAGCAGGTGAGCGATGAAGAAAATCCTGTTATACTCCTCAGTCATACACCGGATGTTTTCCCTGAAGTTGATGAACGTATTGAGCTGACTCTTGCCGGACATACTCATGGAGGGCAGGTCGTTATTCCGTTTTATGGTCCGATTTATGTTCCATCAAAATACGGAAAGAAATATTCCAAGGGATATTTTGAAGAAAAAAATAAAAAAATGTTTGTAACAGGCGGGATAGGCACGTCTGTTTTTCCTGTGAGATTCAATAATTTTCCCGAGATTATAATTTTAAATATAAAATCAGATAAAAAATCAGAATAAAATCTTATCAGACATTTGATTTAAATTTGACCTTATAATATAATAACTGAGGATAGTTTTGTTATTATGTGTAAAAAAGATAGGTCGTTACTATGAAAAAAATTATGATTTCAGCAATATTATGCGGATTGGTTATGAGCTATAATATTGCTCAGGCAGATTTTTTGGATAAAGCCGGAAACTTTATCGACAAAGCTAAGGATACAAGAGATGCTGTTCAATCATCAGATGAAACAGCAAGCAAGTACAAACAGCAGCAGATTGCTAATTTAAGAAGCGAAAAAAGAGCAAAATTGAGAGAAATCAACAATCAAATAGCTGCCAAAGAAAAGCAAATCAATACAATCAAAAAGTCTAAAATCTCTTACTTGGAGCAGAAAAAACAAACTGACAAGTTAGAGTGGGAAATAGCTTCTTTAGAAAAGAAAGCTGACTTGATAGAAAAATCTTATGATAAAAGAATACAAAATCTTCAAAAATAGCTAAATGGTAGAATAGTAAAAAATAAATACGTGTTATTTATTTAAAGTGAGGACAAAAAGATGAAAATGATGAAAAAAATTGCAGCAATGTCTATGATGGCTGTAGCTTTAGTTGCCTCAACAACTACTGCGTTTGCTGCAAAAGATTTCTCAGATGTTCCTAGAGGTTATTGGGCTTCAAAAGAAATTAATGCTGTTGTAGAAGACAACATTATGCAAGCTTATGACGACGGAACATTCAAACCTGAAGAGCTGGTATCAAGAGGTGATTTTGTCAAAATGCTTCTCGTTACTGTAGGCAGTGATGATATGCAGGTAAAAATCGCTAATCCGTTTACAGATATCAGCGCATCAGGAACAAAAAACTATTCTGATATTTTGAGATCAGAACAACTCGGTTTGGTTTACGGTTATCCTGATAAAACCTTCAAAGCTGCAAGAATTATGACTAAAGCAGAAGCAACTTCTGTTTTGAGCCATATTACAACTGATACAGCTTGTGATGAATCTATTCTGGATAAATTTTCTGATAAAGATACCATCCCTGCATGGGCTGCAAAATCTTATCCGAAAGCAATCAAATATGATTTGTACGTAAACTATCCTGATGAAAAAGAACTTCTGCCAAACAAAAAACTCAACAGAGCTGAAACAGCTGTTTTGCTCTACAACTTGAAAAATCAACTCAATTTGGTAAAATCTCAATACAAAAATGCCGGATTGGGTGTAGAACACTTGGATGTTTATGACAAAGCAGAAGTAAACACTGTTACTATTATGGAAACAGGTGTTGTTGTTGATGCGAAGAACGTTTTGAAAGTATACTTTGTCAACGACTTCAAATCAAAAGAACATGCTGCAGGTGATGTAGTTGAATTCTATGCAAAAGAAGACGTCTACACAACTGAAGGAACACTTGTTATTCCTGCAGGTTCAAAAATGATTGCTAAAATACAGGAAATCGTTCCATCAGAAAAAATGAACAAAAACGTAAAAGTTGTTCCTGTATTTGAAAAATTGATTCTTCCTAACGGAAAAACAGTTCCTTTCTATGCTAAACCGTTGAAAAACGATGGTGTTTTGACTGAAAACAGATGGGTTAAACCGCTTGCTTATACAGCTGGTGGCGGTGCTATCGGTGCTGCAGTCGGTACCGGTTTTGCAGCTATTCCTGATCCTAAAAAATACGGTGTCGGTGCTGCTGCTATCGGTCTTCCTGTAGGTGCAGGCGTTGGTTTGGTAACAGGTTTGGTTACAAATGGTGTTAACTACAGCGCTAAAGAAGGTGAAGCTGTTCTTGTTGAACTCTGCAAACCTCTTACAGTTCCTAATAAATAATAATTAATATTATTTATAGAAAAAAGAGAGCCTGATTTTTCAGACTCTCTTTTTCTTTAGAAAAAGCTTATTGAACTTATAGACTCAAGTAACTCAAGATATTCTTTCTTCAAAACCTCATAAGATATTTTAAACGGTTTTATATCAATTTCTTCTCCTATTGCTTTAGTATAAGTATCCGCCCATTCTTTTATTTCTTGTTGATTCTTTGGAACTTTTATGAAAATATCATCTGCACTTTCATCAGCCTTTTTTAGTATAGGATACTGTTTTCCCATCTCTTCTATACATTTTGTTTGCAAGACAATTTCTCCAAGAGTATTTGATAAATCTGTTTTTTTGAAAGAGTCGCTGTTGATGTCAATGCCTGTCATCGATTTGATGATTTTCTTATCAGTTTCAATTGTGCCAGATTTCCTGGAAATAGGATATCCCGATATAAAAGACAAAACATCTTTTGTTTTAAATTTCTCTCCAAAGTTTATGTAGTTATGGTTCGTATTGATTTGCAATATTCTTTCTCCTTTTAGATATATTTAGTTAAAATCAAAAAAGAAAATAAATTGCTAAAGAATATGCATAATAATTCCTGCGACTGCTCCTATAAGCAGAAAAATCAGAGGATCTTTTTTGTAATAGAAACTGAAAATAAAAAGACAGATAATTAAAACAATTGCTTTTATATCAAGAAAAGATGTGATTTTTGCAAACGAAAATGAATTGAACGCCATAGATCTGATTGCGCAGTCTTTGAATAACCTGATGGAAACAGCTCCTATCATTGCAGCTGTCGCAGGACGCAGAGCATAAAGAGCCGATTCTACAAAAAAATTGTTCCTGAACTTTTTCAGCATCTTGGATATCATTACAACCATAAAATATGACGGCATCATAATGGCTGAGGTGGCAATTATTGAACCTATTATCCCTGCTGTTTTGAAACCTGCATAAGTCGCAACGTTTAATCCTACAGGCCCCGGAGTTATGCTTGAAATTGCAAGCATCTGTGTGAGCTCAACAGGCGAAAACCAGTGATATTGCTCGGACATATGATACAAAAAAGGAAGAGTCGCATATCCCCCGCCTAAGGAGAACAAACCTATTTTGAAAAATTCAAAATATAAAAGGAAATACAACTTCATCTTCTGCCCTCTTTTCTCTTTTTCCAAACAATTCCGAGCACAGCGGCGAAGATTATTAATAAAGCGGGAGAAACCCCGATGATTGAAAGAATAAACATCAATATGAATACAAACAGCGTGAATTTATCAACAATGCTTGTATTCCATACCTCTTTTACTGTCAGAAATATGAGTATGATGATGGCTATATTTACACCCCAGAAGATGTTATTCATAAGCGTTGATTTTGCAAGTTCCGTGAGAATTGAGGCAAGCAGAATTATTGCAAGAAAAGGCGGGATGGTAAGCCCTAGCAAAGTAACAATAGCACCTGTTTTACCTCTCAGTTTGTAACCGATGAAAATTGCCGTGTTTGCAGCTATCAACCCTGGAACACACTGACCGAGAGCATAAAAGTCAATCAGCTCCTCTTTTGTTATCCATTTTCTTTTATCAACCAGTTCTGACTGCAGAAGAGGAACAATTACATATCCGCCGCCGAGCAGAAGACAGCCGATTTTCAGGAATACAAGAAATATATTAATAAACGATGTATTCATAATAACTATTCTAATCCAAACATTTTCTTTGTACTAAAATTTAGATACGGACTCTTTGAAAGAAGGCAAAAAAATGAACACTATATGGCATCCATTTACTCAACACGGTCTTGAAGAGGATATAATCAAAATTTCTTATACACGGGATGAATTTCTTATATCATCTGATGGTCGAAAGATTATAGACGGGATTTCTTCCTGGTGGGTGAATACCCTCGGACATAGGAATCCTAAAATTATGAAAGCAATTGAAGAAGAAGCAAAAAAAACAGACCAGCTGATTTTTGCAGGGTTTACCCATGAACCTGCGCTCAAAGTAGCGGAGCTTCTTGGCGAATTTCTCCCTGAAAAACTCAAATACACTTTCTTCTCTGACAGCGGGTCAACCTCTGTTGAGGTTGCTCTCAAGATGGCTGTCGGATATTTTTATAATAAATTCGGGAAAGATAAATCAAAAATAGTTGCCTTCGAGCACTCTTATCACGGAGACACCTTCGGGGGGATGTCTTCAGGCGCAAGGAGTGTTTTTAATAAACCTTATTCTCATATGCTCTTTGATGTAATACACATCCCGTATCCAGAAAAGGGCTTGGAAGATAAGACCATCAGCACATATAGAAAACTTCTCGAACAAAAACATAATGAAATAGGCGCAATTATTTTGGAACCGCTTGTACTCGGCTCTGGCGGTATGCTGACTTATGAACCCTTTGTCCTTGATGAACTCTATAAACTCTCAAAAGAATACGATGTGTTCTTTATCCTCGATGAAGTTATGACAGGGTGGGGAAGAACCGGTACTATGTTTGCATTTGAACAAAGCAATATTGTTCCTGATATTATATGCCTTTCAAAAGGTTTAACAGGCGGCTCACTCCCTCTTGCTGCTACCGTTGCTTCAGAAGAAATTTATGAGGCTTTCTACAGCAAAGATAAAGCAAAAATGTTTTACCATAGCTCATCCTACACAGCCAACCCAGTTGCCTGCGCTGCTGCTGCGGCAAATCTTGAAATATGGAAAGAAGAAGATATCCTTGACAGGGTTAGAAAAATAACCGAATTCTATGAAAAACAGGCATCTAACTTCAAAAATCCCCGTATTCTCGGTGATATCTTTGCTTTTGATATTGATGGAGAAGGCAATGATTATCTTGCCGGTGTTGCCCCAAAACTCTATGACTTTTACAGAAAGAATGATGTGCTATTGCGCCCTCTCGGAAATACCGTTTATGTCATGCCACCTTATTGCATATCTGAAAATAGCCTGAGCAGAGTATTCGAGGTGATAGAAGAATCTAAAAAGCTTTTATAAATGATTGACTACAAAGAGCTATACAATAAATACGCCAAATGAATTAATATTTATAGGACATATAATGATAAAATTTTCTCAGGAGAATATTCTTAGACATGTCTTTCAAAAACAAAGTTATTAATTCGGTATTCTGCATTTTCTTGCTGTTTTTTGCTCAAAACGCCGTTTTTGCCATAGATGAAGAAACAATCGAAAACAAACCAGTCGAAGCAAAAGTAAGCAAAGATGTTGTTTTGAATCTTGATGATTGTATAAAAATCGCCCTGCGAAACAGCCCTCAGATAGAAATTTCTGAGAACGAAATTCTCCTTTATAAGGCAAGACTCGGGCAGGCAAAGGCTGATTATTCTCCGACTCTCGGGCTTAATAACGGGTATTCCCACACAAAACACAGCTTGATAGATGAACTTGTACTTGCAAATTTATCTGTAAACCAGCTTATATACAACTTTGGAAAGACATCTTCAAAAATAAAAGTACAGAAATTCAACCTGAAATCAGCAGACTTCGGGCTTGAAAACGTAATTCTCCAAACAATCTATAATGTAAAAAATGCTTACTACGGTGTTCTCTTTGCAAAGGTCGAGCAGGATATAAAACTAAGAAACGCCCAGCTCGCTGAAAGACATTATGAGATGGCAAAAGGTTTCTACGATGTCGGTATGAAATCCTATATAGATGTGACGAATGCTGAAGTTACCTATAACAACGCCAAAATTGAATATGTTCAGGCTATGACAAACTACAGAAACGCAATTATTGCTCTTAATAACTCCATGTATCTTGTAGACAGTGCAAAATATTCTGTTTCAGACACTGAAGATTTCAACATGCCAAAAGGTCTTTCTGAAAAAGAAGCCGAACAGGTTTATCAAAAATATGTTTTACCTGAGAAAAGTCATGTTTCTCAAAATATCGACGAGAGTGCTCAAACAAAAACAGAACAGGGCTCATCGTCGTCGGTTGTTTTGAAATCAGGTCTTGTAAAGCATAATATGCTTGAGAACTTCAAGTTTACTCCATATAATATTGAAATGGACGAAGCAATAAAAACAGCATACGAGAACAGACCCGATTTGAAAGCTCTTCTTGCAAAAGAAAAATCAGCAAAAGAGTCTTTGCGCTTGGCAAAAAAAGAATACTTTCCCGATTTGAACGCAAGTTTATCAACGGGCTTTATGGGAGATAACTTCCCGGTTCATCACACTCTTCGCCTCGGTGCTTCTTTGAATATTCCGACAGTCAATCCTATGTTGACAAAATATAAAATTGATGAGAGCAAAGTGAACCTTAGCACCGCTCTTGCGAATATTACTCTCCAAAAACAAAATATTTTCTTTGATGTCCAAAAGGCGCATACAAACCTGAAAGAAATCGAAAGAAGAATCCCTCTTCTCGATGCGACGGTAAAACAAGCTTTCCAGAACTTTGAACTGGCTGATGGCAGATATGAAGTCGGTCTTGGAAATTATATCGAGCTGCAGGATGCTCAAACGGATTATAATAACGCACAGCTTGCGTATGCTCAGGCTGTTTATGATTACAACATGGCAAGAATTTATCTTGAATATTCTATGGGGGTAAAATGAAGAAAAAAGGACTTATTATCCTTGGCATAATTTTTATAATAATTGCTGTTTCAGTATTGATAAATATGAATGCAAACAAAGAGCAATATAAAACAAGAGCGCTGAAAAAACGTACAATCGTCCAGAGCGTGTTCGCCTCAGGTACTGTTAACCCTGTTATTACTGTCAGCATAGGTTCTCAGGTATCTGGAACAATCAAAGAACTTTATGTCGACTTCAACTCTGAGGTAAAAAAAGGTCAGCTGCTTGCCCAGATTGACCCTGCTCTTTTTGAAGCAAGGGTAAACGAGTCCAGAGCCAGTTTGAACAATGCTCAGGCAAACTATGAGAGAGTCAAAAGTGTTATGGAAAATGACCTGAAAACCTATAACAGATATAAAGCTCTTTATGAACGAAAATTTGTAGCCAAAAGCGAACTTGATTTGGCAGAAAGCACTTATAAAGCTGATGTTGCTTCTCTGAATGCCGCAAAGGCTCAAATAGCACAGGCAAAAGCTACTCTTGATAATAATCTTACAAACCTAAGGTATACAAGAATAATCTCCCCTGTTGACGGCATAGTTGTTTCTCGTTCTGTTGACGTCGGACAAACCGTTGCTGCCAGTTTCCAAACTCCTACTTTGTTCTCTGTCGCACAGGATTTGACCAAAATGCAGATAGATACAAGCGTTGTTGAAGCTGATATAGGACGGGTCAAAGTCGGTCAGGACGTTGAATATACAATTGACGGTTATCCAGATGAAACTTTTACCGGTAAGGTCTCTCAGGTGAGAATTTCTCCGACGACTGTCCAGAACGTTGTTACTTATAACGTCGTTATTATAATCGATAACAAAGACCTTAAGCTGATACCCGGGATGACTGCAAATGTTTCTATTATCACAAACAAAAAGGAAAATGTCCTCTGTGCTGATAACAGAGCGCTGAAATTCAGCCCGCAGACAACCAAAGACGGTGCGAAGAAAAAATATCAGGAGTACGGCGTCTGGATACTCGAGAAAAACAAACCGAAGCGTGTTACCGTCCAAATAGGCGCAAGTGATGAAAATTACACGGAAATAACCTCTGATGAACTCAAAGAAGGTGATAGAGTTATTATTTCCTCGACGAGCAAGGGAAAAGCTGCCGTAAAAAGACGTATGAGACCGTTCTAATATGACTTCACTGATTAAAACCGAAAATATTGTCAAAACATATAACACTGGTGACTCTCTGTTTTATGCTCTGAACGGTGTCAGTCTGAGTGTTGAATACGGTGAGTTTGTGGCAATTATGGGCTCATCAGGGTCAGGAAAATCTACTTTTATGAACCTTATCGGCTGTCTTGATGTTCCGACCTCGGGGCAGTATTTTCTTGATGGAATTGATGTTTCAAAGTTATCAAAAGATAAGCTTGCAGATATCAGAAATTTGAAACTCGGGTTTGTCTTTCAGGGATTTAATCTGATTTCCCGTACATCAGCTCTTGAAAATGTTGAAATGCCGATGATATACAAAGGTGTTGAACCAAAAGAACGTATTGAACGTGCAAAAGAAGCTCTGAAAATAGTAGGACTCGAGAAGAAGATGTATAACCTCCCGAACCAGCTCTCAGGCGGTCAGCAGCAGAGAGTTGCAATAGCAAGAGCAATTGTGAACGACGCTCCTGTCATTCTTGCAGATGAACCGACAGGGAACCTTGATACCAAAACAAGTTATGAAGTTATGGACTTTTTTGTCAGTTTGAATGAAGAGCAGCACAAAACTATTATGCTTGTAACCCATGAACAGGATATAGCAGACTACGCAAAAAGAGTCGTTCACTTTAGGGACGGTCATATTATAAAAGATGAGGTAAATCGAAAGTGATTGACTTGGAATCCACACTGAGAATAGCTATAAGAACAATCAGAATAAACAAAATGCGCTCAATCTTGACAAGTCTTGGCATAATCATCGGCGTCAGCTCTGTTATTATTATGCTTGCAATAGGCATGGGCGCACAGCGTTCGATGGCTGAAAATATGGCAAAGATGGGAAGCAATCTCTTAATGGTCGTTTCTGGGTCAACAACATCAGGCGGTATAAGAATGGGCGCAGGCAGCAAACAGACTCTGACTTATTCAGATGCCCTTGATATCCAGAAAAAATGCCCCTCGGTGCTTGCTGTTGCTCCCTATTTATCAGGGACAAAACAGGTTGTCTTCGGCAATCAAAACTGGTCAACAGGAATTCAAGGAACCACTCCAAATGTAATGATTGTAAGAGATTGGGGCGTTGAATACGGACGTTCTTTCTCAGAAGAAGATGTCAGCAACTCGACAAAAGTATGCCTCCTCGGGCAGACTGTCGCAGAAAATCTCTTCGGAGATTTGGATCCTGTCGGGAAAACCGTAAGAATAGAGGGAATGCCTTTTACGGTTGTCGGTGTCCTCGAGTCAAAAGGACAATCAGGAATGGGGCAGGATCAGGATGATACAATCATGATTCCAATCACTACGGCGCAAAAAAAATTGATAGGTGTTGATTTCCCGGGGATGGTTAGACATATTATGGTGAAAGCTGTTGATGAGGATGCTGTCTATACCGCACAGGAAGAAATAGAAGAACTTTTGAGAACAAGACACCGCCTTGGAAGCAAGCAGGAGGATGACTTTACCATAAGAAACCTGACTCAGATGATGGAAACAGCAAAAGAGTCTGCAAAGATTATGGCTATTTTGCTGGGCTCCATTGCCTCGGTTTCTCTTCTGGTCGGAGGTATCGGGATTATGAACATTATGCTTGTATCGGTAACTGAAAGAACAAAAGAAATCGGCATCAGAATGGCGATAGGTGCTAAAGCATCTGATATAAGAATACAATTTCTCCTTGAATCTCTACTGCTCTCTTTGATGGGTGGTACAGTCGGCGTTGTTTTGGGCATTCTTCTTGCAAAGATTGTCGAAGTGTTCTTTGATTTGCCTGTTTATATTGCATGGTGGTCTTTGTTGTTGTCTTTTGGCTTCTCTGGGATTGTTGGAGTAACCTTCGGATATTACCCGGCTTATAGAGCATCTTTGCTTGACCCTATCGAAGCTCTGAGATATGAGTGATTGTTGATAGTTTTTTTTGTCTAAGCTAGAATAAACTTGATGGAAGATTTTGAGAATATCTCGTAGTGAAAAAGTTTTTTTTATTTTTTTGTTTGATTTCTTTTTTAATAACAAATTTATCTTATGCCTCTGAGAGCAGTGAACTTACAAAACAGGTCGAAGAACCGGAACTTCCTCTTTCGGCAGATTCATCACACAGCGGGGATAAACTGAATATCCATGAAGCAATAGAACTTGCCCTTGAGAAAAATGTCGACCTGAACCAGATAAGAAAAGACCATGAAATCGCAAAGAATAACATAAAAATAGCAAACCGCCTCCAAAATCCTTCTTTTGAGATGGACTACGGAATAGGCAATACGAATAAAGGTAACCCTCAGCAAATAGGTATATCTCAGGTAATTGAACTCGGCAAACGCTCTCCACGTAAGAAGAAAGCTCAGGTCGAACTCAGGTTGAGCGACGATAGCATTAAAGCTGCCGAATTTGAAGTTAAGATGGATGTGAGAGAGGCATTCATCAGACTTGCTGCCGCTAAATCAAAACTGAAAAACATCCACGACCAAAAAGAAATTATACTGAAACTCGTTTCTATCTCTGAAACAAAAATAGAACCGAATACGCCTGATATGGATATTATGCCTTCAAAAATAGTTTTGAATCAGTTTATCCTGAAGGAAAATAACGCAAGAGCCGCCGTGCTCGCAGCGAAATATGATTTTAATAAAGCTCTGAATGTCAACCGCTCACAGGAAGATAATACTTTTTATGATATAGAAGATGATGACCTTCAGGACGACGGGTTTGTATCTCACCTGACGCCTTCTCCAAAAAGTGTTATGCCAAAATTTGATGATGTGGCTTTATCAGCTTACGAAAAAAGATATGATTTGAAAATAGCAAAAAATGAAATAGAAGCTGCCAAGAAAAATCTTGATATCACAATCAGACAGCGAATACCGGATATCGAAGTCGGAGGAGGATATGCATATATGTCCTCTTATCAAAACGAAGGCAACGGTATGATTTCAGGCGCCTATGCCAAAGCAAACCTCGTCAATCTCCCTCTTTTATACAACTACTCTCCTGAAATAAAAAACGCCAAACTCCAGCTTGAGCAGGCTCAATTGCGTTATGAATCAACCAAAAATAAAGCAACCACTAGCCTGATGAGCGCATATGAAAAATTCATAATTGCCCAGAAAAATCTCAACTACTACAACTCTGATTTGATTTCAAACTCGAAAGAAATTCTCAAAATAGCAGCCCAGAACTATGCGCAGGAAAAATCTGACGTAACCTCTCTTGTCTTTGTACAGCAGTCTTATAGCGAGATAATGGATGCTTACATCGATTCCTTGTGCAACTACTATATTTCATGGATTAACTTCCTCCGTGAGTATAATGATGAAACCATTGATATGAATATTTCTCTTTAAGATTTTAAAACTAATTGCTTTTATTAAAATATGTTAACTCAAAATACAAAGAATATTTATTTTCGATTTTCGAAAAAATATTCTTTCTTTTGTTTTTTGAAATAAGAATTTCTAAAATTTTTATTATTTTTTACATATTTATTGTATTTTTTGGGGAGTAAAAATGTTTTTTAGTATACCTTAATTATTTTGAAAATATTTTCATAAAAATTGCCTGTGCATATTTTTTAAAAAAATATGGAATATAAAAAGTAGATATATATAAAAATAAGTTTAAATAATTCCCTTATAAAATATAAAATTATATAATAAATAATATGATAAACTAATTTTGGAGAAACGAAATGAAGAAGCTTGGATTTACGCTGGCGGAAGTGTTGCTGGCAGTGGCAATATTGGGAGTAGTAGCAGCAGTCACAATAGGCGTG
Organism: Candidatus Adamsella avium; assembly: GCA_904420445.1. GTDB lineage: Bacteria > Cyanobacteriota > Vampirovibrionia > Gastranaerophilales > CAJFVJ01 > Adamsella > Adamsella avium. The sequence goes on from CAJFVJ010000002.1 coordinate 310,882, forward strand.
CTGAGGAATGTAATACCTGAGGACTACACGTATACCTCGAAGAAAGCATCGGTAACCCTTAGCGAAGGAGTAAAAACGATACTTGAGGATGACAAGAAATATCCGAGCAAAGAATTCAAAAACGGAGAG